>DOTG01000017.1 GCA_003512955.1 Marinilabiliales bacterium | reverse complement strand
CCCGTATCGGTGGGCATATCGGCCGACAACACCTCGGTATGTATAGGCACGCAGGTAACTTTTACAGCAACACCTGTGAACGGTGGCATCCCAAGTTACCAGTGGTTTGTGAACGGAGTAGCAGCAGGTGCAGACAGCCCCGAATTTGTTTACACGCCGGCCGACGGCGACATGGTCCACGTGGTGGCAACGAGCAGCCTTGCCTGTACCAGTGGCAACCCGGCACATTCTGATACCATACAGGTATCTGTTGGCGAAGTAATGCCGGTATCCGTAAGTATATCAGCTGACAACACGGCAGTATGTAGCGGTACAGAGGTAAACTTCACGGCCGTGCCGATAAATGGCGGGACGCCATCCTACCAGTGGTTTGTAAACGGCGTTGTGGCAGGGTCAGACAGCCCGGCCTTCAGTTATGCCCCACAGGACGGCGATAAGGTACATGTGAGGCTGACATCTGGGATTGCCTGCACAAGCGGTAACCCGGCACAATCGGATACTATACCGGTGAGTGTTGGCGAAGTGCTGCCGGTATCGGTAAGCATAGCCGCCGATAACACGTCGGTATGCAGCGGCACACCTGTTACCTTTACAGCAACACCTGTAAACGGGGGCAGCCCAAGTTACCAATGGTCAGTTAATGGCTCGGCAATTGGTTCAAGTTCACAAAATTTTATATACACACCAATAAACGGTGATGTTGTGAATGTGGAAATGACTTCCGACTTGAACTGTACGACAAATAATCCGGCCTTGTCAAATACAATTGTACCAGAAGTTATTGAACTGCTGCCGGTATCGGTAACTATCGATGCCGATACCAATATGGTGTGCAGTGGTACAGAGGTTACCTTGGTTGCTACCCCAGTGAACGGGGGCGAACCGGCCTACCAGTGGAATGTGAACGGAAAGTTGGCAGGATACAATATGACTACATATACTTATGCCCCAGTAGATGGCGATGAGGTTTATGTACAGATGATATCGAGTTTGAGTTGTACCAGCAACAACCCGGCACAGTCGAATACCGAAACCTTTACGGTAAAAAGTGCTGTGCATGTGTCGGTGAGCCAATCAGTGGATCATAATTGGGTCTGTGAGGGTACTCCGGTAACATTTACAGCCGAGTCCGTTAACGGTGGTAATGCAATTTACAAGTGGCTGGTCAATGGGGTTGAATCGGGAAGCAATGCACAGACATTTACATATACCCCGGCCAATGAGGACAAGGTAAATGTTGAACTTACCTCTGACCTGGAATGTACCATTGGGAACCCTGCCTTATCGAATACCATAATGCTTAAAGTAGATGAAATTTTACCCGTATCGGTAAGTGTGATAGCTTATGACAGCACCTTATGTGAGGGAGAAGTTGCAATATTGACCGCTGACCCGGTAAATGGCGGTGGTATTCCAGCATTTGAGTGGTATATTAATGACTCGCTAATTATGGGAGATTTATACCATTATTATTATTACCCAAAAAATGGGGATCAGATAAAAGTAAAAATGGCCTCAAGCTTAACGTGTGTCTCAGGAAATCCGGCAGTTTCAGAGCCTTTGGTTTTGACAGTGTTTGATAATCCAGAGGTTACATGGGAAACATCAGGTGATACTGTATTCTGCATCAACGGCGGTGAAGTTTTGCTAAACGGTGGCTTTCCCGAAGGGGGAATATATTCCGGGGCCGGGGTTTCGGAAGGTACTTTCTCTCCATCAGTTGCCGGGATTGGTACCCATGAATTGGTTTACAGCTTTTCAACTGAATTTGGCTGCAACGGTGAGGCTATTGTTACTGTAAGTGTCGATTCCTGTACCAGCATACCCTCGGCAAGGCTTGAAGATATGGTGGACGTTTATCCAAACCCGGCCAGCGATGTGCTTTATGTTGCCATTAACGGCGAAGATGTCGTTAAAGCAGTAAGGTTGGTTTCGTTACTGGGGAACACGGTGATGGAAGTAAAAACGGCCCCAGCCGAAAGAATGGTGGAACTGCCGTTAAACGGGTTGAACCACACCCTTTATTTTGTCGAAATTATTTTTGAAGACGGAATGTTAATAAAACAGGTTGTTGTTAAATAGGAGGGAGAGTGATTGTTTTGTCCTGAATTTTGAGATATAGAAATATTTTAGGACAGGTAGTTTTTTCACTCAGGGGGCACAGAACGTGCCCCCTTTTTTTGTTTTTATACTTGGCTATATTGAGAAGTTTCTAAGATACCCGCCCGGTACGGCCTAACAATAAGAAATCAAGATCGGGTTAATTAAAAACTGGTATTGCATCCAATCAGGAATGAAAAATGTATTTTTTGAACAAAAGTGAAATATTGCCACTGTAAAACCTGAGGAGCTTAATTAATCATACAATTTTGTAAACACATCACATAAACCGGGTGTATCTATTGAAAAAATGAATCTAAGTTTTATATTTGGGCTTTCCGAAAAAGGGGTGGTATAAATTTGATAAGCAGCGCGAAATGAATTCAAAAGGGTGATGAAATTTAAATTAATTATATTTTTTACTTTTTATTGTTTGTTGAACAGCGTAAATGCCTCGATACAAGATACTATAACGACTGATAGTTTAACTATTGCATTAAGTAAAATGGAGAGCCCAAAAGATAAAGTTGATTTAATTTTGGACTTCATCTCAAGAGAAGAAAATCAGTTTTCTGAGAATAATAATGAACTTGCGATTAGAGCTTTAGATATATCTACATACATTGACTATCCAAAAGGTAGAATAAATGCAATGATTTTTTTAGGAAAATATTATTACAGGGTAAGCGATTATATAAAGTCAATGGAATATGCCCAGAAATCAAAAGAAATTGCAGAAGATTTGGATTTTAAGTTGGAACTGGCCAAATCATACAGCCTATTGGGCATACTTTATAGCGAATTTGGCGACTATGATAACAGTTCGCAATGTTTTTTCAAAAGCCTTAAAATATATGAGAAGCTAAAAGATAAAGAAGGTATAGCTCAATCGCTTGGTGATATTGGTATAGCTTTTACTGATCAACAAGAATATAACAAAGCTCTTGATTATTATAAAAAGGCTTTGGATATTGCCAACGAGATTAATTCTCCGATCTTAGTTAAAAGACAATACAATAATATGGCTGTAGCTTACGCCTATATGCAGAATTATGATACGGCTGTTTATTTTTTAAGAAAATCAATGGCAATAAGCATTAAGTTAGGAGATATTTTAGGGCAAGGCACCAACTTAATGAATATTGGATACGACCAATTAAATAGCGGTAAAACTGAGGAAGCATTAGAAAATTTACAAAAAGCTTACACATTTTTTATAAAATTGGATAACCATACAAGGTTGGCTGAATGTCTTTTAAATATTGGATATTGTTATTATATTCAGAACGATACCGAGAAATGCATTATAAATTTAAAAAATGCACTAAGTGAAGGCCAAATAATAGGGCAGTATAAGGTTATTAATGCGGCATCTAAAACTTTAAATCAGCTTTATCTGAACAAAAAGGACACTGTAAATGCTTTCAAGTATTTAATAATTGTGAATGCTTCAAACGATAGTATTTATTCTATGCAGAAGCAAAAAGTGTTAACTAAGCTTGATCTTCAATACAATTATGATAAAAAGGAATTTCAGAGGAAATTAGCCCAGCAAAACAAAAATACGGTAATGTTCATCATTATATTTAGTCTTGTTTTTGGCATCATAATTTTAGGGTTAGTATTTTCAAAACACAAATTGAAATCCAATTTTTTAAAACTCGAAAAAGAAAAAATTGAGTCGGAATTGAGCCTTAAAAATAAAGAGTTGACTATTAATTTAATAGCATTGATTAAAAAGAACGAATTATTATCAAGTATTTCGAATAAACTTATTGAACTCGAGAAAAAGACTAAAGGCAGCGAAGCAAAAGATATCGTAAATCAAATTAGCCATGAGTTTAGAGGCAGTACAGATGATAAAATGTTAGAGGAGTTCTCAATCCGCTTTCAAGAAGTACATGTCGGGTTTTATGAAAATTTGTTAAGTAGTTATCCCGATTTAACAAAAAATGAGCTAAATATTTGCGCGTACCTGCGTTTAAATATGTCAACTAAAGAGATTTCAGAACTAACCGGACAGCAAATTTCCTCCATAGATCAAGCAAGGTATAGGTTGCGGAAAAAATTGAATATTTCAAACTCCGAAACGAATCTGGTCTCTTTTCTTTCTAAGTTTTAGATTATCTAATCTGCCCCACAATATTTCCCCAGTCCGCACAAAGTTAACAGTACATTAAATTTATCTTATTTCGTTTAATTCCGTAAGGTGCATATTATCTTTTACTTATGTTTAAATGTCGATAAAATGTAGAGTTGATTTTTTCAATAAAAGGTTTTTTGTAGATAGGTTTTGTTTTCAATTTTAATCGCTAATAATAATATTTGAGCATTGTAAAACTTTTTATTAGAGGGTTTATCAAAATTTAAAATTGTACAACTTTAATAGAATGTTATTTGAATGCATTGAGTTATTAAAAGTTTTTAAAATGAGAAAAAATATACAAATTAAAGGATTCATTGGCGTATTGATCGTTCTATCAATGACCTTCGGAAGTTTATCGGCACAATGGTCTCCAGTAAACATCAATGGAGGTTATATCAGTTATTTGGCTGAAGCGGGGGATACCCTGTTTGCAATAACAGGGTTACATGGCGATGGGTTATTTATTTCCACTGATGAAGGCAATAGCTGGAGTGAGGTAATAAGTAATTCTTTACCAACATCAAAAAAGGTGATTGCCAGATTCGGGAACAGCCTGTTTTTAGGATGCGGTTCTGTTTTTGAAGCCGAAGGTATCTACCGCTCCGATGATAATGGGGCTACCTGGACGAAAAAAACAACCAAACCCATGTGGGTAACTTGTTTTGCCCAAAAGGGAAACACCTTGTTTGCAGGAACGGGCGAAGGACTGCTCCGGTCAAACAACAATGGCGAAACATGGGAATATGCAAATAACGGATTAGAACAAATGCCTCCGCATATTTATTCCCTATTGGTGGTTGAAAATGAAATATACGTGGGTATTGGCGAAAACTTTGGCATTTATCGGTCGGCCAATAATGGGGATACATGGGTGCAGGCATCTATTGGGATGCAAATTGGATATAATGAAGGCAATTATTATTATCCCTATATTACTTCGCTTGCTTATATTGGAGATGCAATATATGCCGGGTCCGACGGAAACGATGGTATTTGGAAATCGGTAGATGGCGGTGATTTTTGGGCATTGACAAGTACAGCCTCATTTGATTATTCATCTATTAAAGCTATAGTCGGGAAAGATTCGCTGCTATTTGCAGCCAGCGTGTACAATGGGGTAATACGGTCGGTAGATGGAGGGAATAGCTGGAGCGGGATGAACGGCAACGGTATATCCATTTGGGCTGAAAGCAATGCTTTGGTCATGAGTAATGAAAATGTTTTAGTTGGAACAAAAGGAACTATTTATAAATCGGCCGACCATGGTGACAACTGGAATGAATCAGATTCAGGGGTGCACGCCTTTTCGATGACAAACCCACCCGTACTGTCATTAAATTCTAATTTATATTCCGGCACCATGACCAGTGGGATATTCCGTTCAAAAGATAATGGGGACAATTGGACGGCAATTAATGAAGGCTTTCCGGTTAATGACTTAGAGTTTTTGAGGAGCATTTCTTCAAACTCAACCACATTGTTTGCCGCATCAGTTATTTCGGATGATGGAGGCGATTCGTGGCACAGCACTGAACAAGACAGCGTTTTTCCATGGGTTGAGCATAACGGTAGTTTATATACTTATGGACCTACTAGTGGTGTCAGCATTTCAAACGACAATGGTACAACCTGGAAAAATATAGAATCTAGCCATTATTTATATTTATCGTTACATTCCGACGGAGCCATTTTATTTTTAGGTGCCTACGAAGGATATTATTATTCAACCGATAATGGAAATAACTGGCAACAAAGCATTTTTGAAGGGGCAACAGGATATATAAGCGTGAATAATTTTATATCAACTCCAACCGCAAAAATAGTAAGTATATCCGGTGGAGGCCGCCGTGGGATATACCGGTCGGTTGACAATGGGGCCAATTGGAAACTGGTTCACAATATGGCAGGAACCAAACTGATTGCCGATGGGGATAAAATATATGCCGGCGGCACAGTACTAAAAAATATTAATGGCGAAGAAGTTGAATACCCGACAATTTTGCTTTCGGAGGATGACGGGATAAACTGGAAAATAATTTCTGGGGCACTGGGTTCCGACTTATCGTTGTATGCCATGGCTGTTGTTGATGGTAAAATAATTATCCCAACAAACACCTATCCCCAATACGGCCTTTATTGCTCTATTGATGATGGTACAACCTGGAAAGACATCAGTACAGGTTTGGTACCTGGTACGTTTGTTTCCACTTTAAGTGTGGCAGATAGGTACATTTATGCCGGTACTTTCAATTCGCTGTATCGGAGAGGTATTGATGAACTGAATATTCCATCGCAACCCAGTGGGATTACGGGAAAAATAACTCCTTGTATTAGCACTGTCCAAACATATTCCGTTGAGGATGTATCTGGTGTAAATTTCAATTGGCAGGTTCCATCCGATTGGAATATTATCACGGGACAATCAACAAATTCTATTACTGTATTGGTTGGAAGTGAACCAGGCTACATTTCAGTTATACCATCGAACGAATTTGGAACAGGCCTTTCACAGATTATCACGGTAACGCCTGTTGATGATTTCCCGGCAAAACCTGATAACATTGCCGGTTCGGTAACTCCAATAGCTAATACTACCGAAAATTATAGCGTCACCAATATTGCCGGGGTAACCTATGACTGGACTCTTCCCAGTGACTGGACACTTATTTCAGGTAACGGTACCCATGCAATTACTGTAACTGTGGGCAATTTATCGGGTGATATTATCTGTACACCGTCGAGCGGATGTGGCCAAGGCGATGCCCAAACCCTGGCTGTTACACCGCTTCCGTCCGGAATTGGCCAACAAATGGATGATGATATAAAAATTTATCCAAACCCGATTACCACCCAAGTGAATATTGAAATAAACGATATGGATAGAAGTTCAGTAATCCGGATCATTGATATCCGTGGAAATACGGTGGTTCAATCGGTTGGACAAAGTTCGGGCAGCTGTTGTTCAAAGTCGTTTGATTTGTCTGGCTATGCAAGAGGGATTTATTACATCCACATTATAAACAAACAAAAGTCACTTGTCGAAAGAGTAGTTGTTCAATAGTTAAGTTAATAGTTAAAGTGCAATGAGGCTGTCTAAAAAGACCA
>DOTG01000018.1 GCA_003512955.1 Marinilabiliales bacterium | reverse complement strand
GTCTGAGTCCATCCGGCTGGGAACGTCCAGGTAAAGGTCACCCCTGCCTGGTTGGCCACGCTGTAACCATAACTTGCACCCTCGATGGGGCCGGTTTCGCCGCTGATAGCTCCCGGCTGGGCCACGTTGCTCGGGATGGGGTTCACTGTCAGGAATTGGAATGGCCCATTTCCCCAGCCGTTCGACGGGGTAACTAAAACCAGTCCAGAGGTGGTTCCTGCTGTAACACTAACGCTATGGGTTCCATCACCTGAAGTAATTGCCCAATCAGATGGGAACTGCCATGCATAGGCCACCCCAGCTATACTGTCAACACTATAAGACTGTGTTGTAGCCGAACAGGGTGCCGACAATCCACTAATTGCACTAGGTTGCACAGGCACATCGCCAGACAAAGCACGACGGAATACAGGACTACCTATCGAAGTTGTGAAATTATTTGTAAATATATAATTCCCTGAAACTGCTAATGAGGTTGGATTAGGAATTGGAGAAAATCCTTCATTATATGCGGTCCAGCTATTTCCATTATTTGATGATTTATATACTCCTCCTTCTGTACCAGCATATAAATCGGTACCATTAAATTCAATGGCTCCCACATCTAAATTGTTTAAACCTGAATTTACGAGTTCCCATGTAGCTCCAAAATCTGCTGAACGGTAAATTCCTGTCGGTTGAATGTTGGGATCATCATAATAATTACTGGTTCCTGCATAAACATAAGTCCCATTTGTTGCCATAGCACGGATTGGAACACTTCCTGCCAGATTGCAAGCAGTCCAATTTACTCCATTATCAACTGATTTTAATACCCCGTGAGCTAAAGTACCAGCATATATATTTGTTCCATCATTTGCAAGGGAAAGAATCGTAATATTGTTGCTTGTGAATCCACCTAAATCCAACAAGGTGCAAGGTGTCCATGTATCACCATTGTCGGTTGAGTAAAAAATACTTTCACAGCAGGTAATTCTTACAAAAAGGGTATTCCCCATTGAATAAAAATAGGACAGGGTACCAAAATCATAAATCCATTGCCAGGTTTCCCCATTGTCTGCTGATCGGTAAATGCCATCATTTTGGTAAATAAAAAGAAAGTTATTAAATAAATAAGGGGAACCTATTTTATTACCCATAACCCAGGTATTTCCAAAATCAGAAGAACGATAGAAATACCCATCACCAACTCCCCAAAGTGTGGTGGCAAACAAATCGGTACCGCCTGCCGAGTAAATTTTTGTTGTAATTAATCCACGCATTTCATCGTGGGAAGGTACCCAATTAGCAGTATTATCACCTGATTTGTAAACCCCTTTAGTGGTAATAGCAAAAATATCCGATCCACTCGCAAAAAGTTTAGTAAAAACAAGGCCTGACGGATTGGTATTTATGAGATTCCAACTAATGGTACCACTACTTACAGTAGCATAAATTCCCGCATTGCTACTGATATAAACCGAATCATTTTTAACCAACATTGAAGAAGGTGATCTTGCAAAACCTGTTGGTAATCCAACAACTTCTTGAGTCCAAGTTGTACCATTATTAATTAACCGAAAGACTCCTTGTCCACTAGTTCCTACAAAAATATCGGTACCACTTATTCCTAAGTGATTAAAACTTCTTGAATTTAATTGCAGAGCTGTACCAAGACCACCATTTACGGTTGTCCAGGTTAATCCTTTATCAAAAGAGCGAAAAATTCCCTTATGATATGTTCCCACATACATGATGGTATCGTTCAAAACAATCGAACGGATTTCAGGTAATGCAGGAGCTACAATTCCTTCAAAGCTATCGTTTTGTGGAGTCCATGTCATTCCATAGTCCAATGAAACATAAAGTCCAGAAGAACCCACGCAATACAAGATAGTATCTACCGTTAAAAAGTTGGTAGGATAATATTGCCCACCGTAACTACTAACCGACCAAGTATCCCCATTATTAACCGAATAATAGATACCTTGAGCGGTAGAAACTATCATCTTACCGCCGCTTGATGTAAATGCCACAATATCTTTACCATTACTGGCACTGCTTAATCCAGTATTTGCATTTGACCATGTAGCCCCATGATCAGCAGATCGGAAAATTCCTTTAGCAAATACACCTCCCGATGTTCCTGCAAAAAGGTAAGAATTATTCTCGCCAAAACAATTAACGGGTCCCCCAAAAGGGCCATTAGTTTCTTCCCAGGTTTGGCCATTAGCTACTTTTAAGCTAAATAACAAAGTCCAAACAACACTGAATAGAGTCAAAAACTGTAGAATTCTTTTCATATTACATTGCTTTTTAGGTAAGTGTGAATTTATTACTTGGTTTTAATGTTTTCTGAATCAATTTTTTCAATCGCTTCTGATAGATTCAGATCACTATTTATTAACTTTTTTATTATTTCACGTTGATGCTTTAGCTTCTTTATAAATTTTATGTTCTCCCCAATATTATTTGTATCTGATTTAAAAGAGTCTCTATTCAATCCATCTTTTTTGGTTTTCCCTGCTAACATTTTGTAAATATTTATTGAATGGGTAAAGCTCCCTTTTTTATAGAAGTCAAGGAAAAAACCACCCCCTACAAATTCACTAATCCAATAAAAACGATCTTTACTTTTTCTGTATCTCATAAAGATAAATGCGCCAAACTATTATATAACACTGTGTTTTATTGATAATTAATTACATGATAAGTATATTGATTGAACCACCGTCTTTAAATGTTCAATTTTACAGAAATGGTAATGAAAGGCTTCCACTCTGATTTACTTATAAAATGAACTTAAGAGTGACATAAATTCATATAATGATTACTTTCCTTCTGATAATATTCCTAGAGAAAGATGCCGTTCAAACAGGTGTTCTGAAGCCTGAATCATTAACATAAATAAACCAACCTCACAAATTTTGCTAATGATTTGCTAATAAAAGACCCTATACTTTTTGAGACACTCTCTTTATAATAATAGTGCGAAAGATTTTTACTTTCAGCTCCCGTCTTCAATTATTTATTGATTCCTTACTGAAAATAGATATGTGTGAATTATGTCGGAGAATAAATTATACGGGATTAGTAATTAATCAACACTTGGATTTGCGCGCTCTTATAAAGAAAAATAAAACTTGGGTAATTCTTGATTTTTGTAAAATATTCGGTGTCAAATTTGGGAGAGAAACGTAACTAGATTTGTATCGGATGAAAGGTTTAGTTTTTTCCGCAACCGGTATCTGGCATGATCAATGGTGGGTCCCCTCTGGCCGGTAAGCTCAGATATTTCTTTGGTTGACATATTTAACCTTAAGAAAGCACAAATTTTCAATTCATTTTGAGTAAGTTCCGGGTAGTCTTTCAGCAATTTCTCGTAAAACCCTGCATGAACCTCCTGAAAACGAGTTGAAAACTCACTCATCATTTTATCATCAGCACTATGTCTAAGTTCCTGGCTAATTTGAATTATTGCCTTTTTTATTTCAATTTCTTTTGCATTCTGCTCCAAATGAATCAGTTTCTCAGAAATCTCCGTCAAGATTTCATTCTTTTTAACCAACGCGAGCAAATTAACCGTTAATTCCCGTTTCTTTATGTTTAATTCTGACTCAATTTTTTCCTTTTCCAAACCTAAATATTTCGATTTTAACCGGTGTTTTGAAAATAGTAAGCCTAATATTATCAAGCCTGAAATCAAGCTAAATATAATAATCAATTGAACTGCATTTTTTGTTTGCTGAGCCAATTTATTTTGTAATTCTTCTTTTTCAAATAAATATTGCAATTCCAGTTTTGATACATGTTTTTGTTTTTGCAAGTTAACAAGACTGTCATTTGCGTTTTTTTCAATTACTACATATTTGTAAGCACTTAACGTATCCTTTTTTTGGGTGTAAATTTGATCCAGTGATTTTGCAGAAATACTAATCAATCTGTAAAAGTTATGTTTTTGGCTTTCTTCAATCGCCTTATTAAAATAATAGATGCTCTTAGTTGTGTCATTTTTAAAAGTATAGCAAAAGCCAAAATTTACGTAGCATTCAGCAATATGCATGCTATTGTTCAATTCCATAAACAAATTAAACGATTGTTGAAAGCTTTGCAAAGCCAGTTCAAAATTCTCCTGGTTCATTTGGCCAAAACCAATATTGAACAAATTAATACCTTGTGCCAATTTATCGCCTAACTTAATATTTATCTCTAAAGCATTTCTTAAATATACAATAGCAGAATCATACTGTTGTTTTTCCTGATAAACTACCGCTAAATTATTGTATTGCCTCTTTACTTCAGTTAGAAGGTTGTTTTCATTTGCAATCTCTAACGATTTATTAAAGTATTTTAATGCTTTATTTAACTCGTTTTGATAATAAAAGTCCATACCTATGTCACCAAGAGAACTTGCTATTCCTGATTTATAATCAATTTTTTCAAACAATTTTAAACTTTTAAAAAAATATTGCGAACTTTTATCGTATTCATCCAATTCAGTATAAATCGTGCCTATAATACTTAATGATTGAGCTAACTCTTTATCCATATTAAGATCCTCAGACATTTCTTTAGCTTGTTGAGCCAAAGCCATCGCATTCTTATAGTTGCTTCTCCTGAAATCATAATTTGCTAGCTTAATCATTGCATTTATTATTCCTTCATGGTAATTAATGCGTTGGGCAATTTGAAAAGCCCTATTTGCATAATTGACAATACTATCGGAATACTGTATCCCAGGTTCGTCCAAAAAATCTATTATAAAATCAACCTTTTCTTTCGGGTTTTCTATTTTGCTCAAAATATTATCTAAACTATCTTTATTTATGTTAGCCTGTGGATATGCTTTAAGGTGGCATAACAGACAATAAAAAGTAAAAAATATAATTAATTTAAATTTCATCGCCCTTTTGAATTCATTTCGCGTTGCTTATCAAATTTATACCACCCCTTTTTCGGAAAGTCCAAATATAAAACTTAGATTCATTTTTTCAATAGATACACCCGGTTTATATGATGTGTTTATAAAATAGTATGATTAATACCGTACTTCTGTTTTTATAGTAATAATTTCTTCACATTTGCTCAGAAAAAACTTTGTTCATCCCTGCTTGGATGTAATACCAGTTTTTAATTAACCCGATCTTGGTTCCTTATTGCTAGGCCGTACCGGGCGGGTATTTTAGAAACCTATCAATATAGACACGCATAAAAACAAAAAAGGGGGCACGTTCTGTGCCCCCTGAGTGAAAAAACTACCTGTTCAAAAGATTACCTATACATCCATATCTTAACGTTCAGGCAAAACAATCACTCTTCTATTTAACAACAACCTGTTTTATTAACATTCCGTCTTCAAGAATAATCTCAATAAAATAAAGGGTGTGGTTCAACCCGTTTAACGGCAGTTCCACCATTCTTTCGGCTGGGGCCGTTTTTACTTCCATCACCGTGTTCCCCAGTAACGAAACCAACCTTACTGCTTTGACGGCAGCTCCGCCATTAAGGGCAATATGGAGCACATCACTGGCCGGGTTTGGATAAACAGCCACCATATCCTCAAACCTTACCGACGATATACTGGTACAGGAATCAACTTTTACGGTAACCATAGCTTCGCCATTGCAGCCAAATGCCGTTTCATAGTAGTAAACGAGCTCATGGGAGCCCACACCCGCTACAGATGGATCAAAAATTCCGTCCACCACACCGGCACCAGAATAAATCCCGCCCTCAGGCTGTGCTCCGGCAAGTACAACTGTTCCACCATCAGCACAATAGGTGGTATCATTGGCGGCTACCCAGGTCACCGTAGGGTTGGCTTCAACCCTAATCACAATAGTGTCTGAAAATGCCGGGTCACCGGAGGTACAAGTCAAACCTGATTTAAATTTAACACTTACTTTGTCCCCATCATTTGGAGTGTAAAATAAATAACTGTAGTTATTATACAATATATATTCGCCGTTTACAAACCATTCAAATAAAAAATCACTGGCTCCACTTCCACCATTTACCGTTGTGGCTGTCACATATGCTGAGGTTCCTTCGCATAATTTATCATCGCTGGTTGCGATGCTTACAGATACCGGAAGGTTTTCTGTTACGCTCAATCTAACTGTATTTGACAATGCCGGATTTCCACTGGTACAAGCCAAGCTTGAGGTCATTTCAACCTGTACCTTGTCCCCATTGGCGGGAATATAAGTAAATATATCGGAACTGTTTCCAGTAGCAATATTATTCACCCTCCAACTATAACTGGGCTCCCCACCATTAATCGGGCTGGCTGTCAAGGTAACCTGGTCACCCTGACACACAGAAGTATTGTCGGCATAAATATTTACAAGTACCGGTTGGTTTTTTAAAACAATAGGGTCAAGTATATTCGATTGAGCCGGATTGTTATTGACGCATGTAAGGCTCGATAGCATTTCAACTTGCACTTGATCCCCATTTGCCGGAACATAGGAATATGATTCTGTTCCCGAACTTTCTATGTTACCATTTACAAACCACAGATACATCGGTTCACCTCCGTTAACAGGGGTGGCAGTATAGGTTATAGCAGAACCGCTACACACCGTGTTGGTATCTGCGGAAATGCTGACCGATACCGGAAGGGTCTCTGTCACTACCATAATCACTTCATTCGACAGGGCGGGGTTACCGCTTGTACATTGCAAATCAGAAGTCAACTGCACTTTTACCACATCGTTATTGTTCGGAATATAAGAATATGTATCAGTATCCGTTCCAGCTACATTCCCATTCACCATCCACTGGTACAAAGGCGTTCCACCGTTTACCGGGGTAGCCGTAAACGTAACCGTAGACCCACTGCATACATCATTTTTGTCAGCAGCCACTGTTACCGACACAGGCAGGGTCTCAGTTACGGCCATAACCACTTCATTCGACAGGGCGGGGTTACCGATGACACATTGCAAGTCAGAAGTCAACTGCACTTTGACTACATCATTATTGGCCGGAGTATAGGAATAAGTATCGGCATTTGTTCCTGCCACCTTTCCATTCACCATCCACTGGTAAGCCGAAGCCCCTCCGTTGAGCGGAGTAGCCGTAAACGTAACCGTGGTCCCGCTGCATACACCGTTCTTGTCAGCAGCCACCGCTACCGACACAGGCAGGGTTTCAGTCACTGCCATGATCACTTCATTCGAAATGGCGGGGTTTCCGCTTGTACATTGCAAGTCAGAAGTCAACTGCACTTTGACCACATCGTTATTGG
>DOTG01000043.1 GCA_003512955.1 Marinilabiliales bacterium | reverse complement strand
CTGGCAACTTTTCCCTGCCTTTTATTATAGGCATAGAGTCCAATAGATTAATATCTGGAGTGCAATCAGCAGGCTTTAAAGTTACCAACAGATCATTAGTAATATGGTTAAGAGCATTACCCAATCTGTTTAATCTTGTATTAAAAGCTACACAGGAAGGAAGCTTGGGAAACCATGAAAGCAGGTAATCTTTGGCTAAGTGATGAATCTGCTTAATTTTGAATCTTTGTTCAGCATGCATAACAAACAAATAAACAGTAATAAGTTCTTGATCAGAAAACTCAGGATTGCAATTGTTCGAAAACCTTTCGCACTTGAATTTCAATTCCGACTCATATAAATCACATATATACAGGCAAAGCGATTTGTAACTTCTAAGGAACTTGCAGCCAGATTTAATATTAGCCAACGAACTGTGTACCGTGATATCAGTGCACTGGAAGAAGCAGGCGTCCCAATAATTGGTGAGGCAGGTACAGGCTTTTGCCTTATGGAAGGATACAGAATACCGCCAACAATGTTTACAGAACAGGAAATCAGTGCTTTGCTTACAGTTCAAAAATTGATTAGAAACAATAAAGATAAATCTCTTCAGGAAAGCTTGGGAAATCTTATCGTCAAAGTGAAAGCAATCTTGAAACAAGATCAAAAAGACATGACCGAAAAGCTGGAAAACCGGGTCATAGTATTTTCCGACAAAAAATCCGAAGGCACCAATCATCTTATAGCTATCCAACCCGCTATACTACAATGTTCCTTGTTAAAAATAAAATACTATTCCAAACATTCTGATATCGTAACCGAAAGAATAGTGGAGCCGCTCTCTATTTATTTTACAAAAGAAAATTGGATTCTTATTGCCTGGTGTCATTTGCGAAATGATTTAAGGGAATTTCGGATTGACAGGATACTGGAACTTACCAGGTTACTCCAAACCTTTAAAGATAGAGATTTTATCTTTGAAGACTACCTGAAAAAACTTTCTGAAAAATAGTTACTCCATGCTGACATACCCTTGACACAACCCCATCTTATTTTTGCCAAAACTTTAAATGAATAAGAAATGCAAAAAGTAAAATTAACGGGAGTTGTAATCATCCTTGCTATGATGAGTGTGGGTTGCAACAACAATGGTCATGAACAATTAAAAACAGAAAGTAAAATGAAACAGAAAGAAACAAAATCTCTCCTGCCCACTGCGGACCAATTCGTGTCGAGCCCTTTAAGAAACCGAGTTAAATTAGAGTTGAATGCCTCTGTTGATAAGGTATGGAAAGTCATCGGTCGTTTTGAACACATGCCCGAATACAGTATCGGGCTTCATAAGGTGGACGCAAAATACGTCAATTCCGGAAATTGTACTGAATATACCTGTTATTTTTTCCGGAAAAAGTAGGTGCCCCCGAAATAACCCATCGTGAAATAATGAAATGGTATGAACCTAATGTTGGTTATGCATCATCTGCAGAGGAACCTAATGCTTTTGGATATCAGCAGTCGTTAGGTTTGGTTACGCTTGAAAGTCATGAAAATAGAACCATATTAACGTGGGATATTCATTTCAATGCAGAAAATGATGATGTAATAAAAATGAACATAGCTGTTTTTGAACAATCACTCAATCATGACATTGCACAAAATCTGATAAAAATATTTGGCGGAAGGGTATTGGAAAACTACATAGAGAAGAAAAACTAAAACCAGATACTGTGAGTAATTTACTGAAAGATATTTATACCAAGGAATTTTACGATAACTTCTTCGTCATAGCCGGAGAAGTTATCCCCTTTTTTGACTCTAAACAGTTTAAACAATTAATTTTTGATTCCACTTGGGAAAGTAAAGAACTAAAACAACGGATGAGGCATACAGCTCTGGCACTGCATAAATTTATGCCTCAGAATTTCGAACATGCTTCTGTCATTATTAAAACCATAGTCGAAAAACTTCCAAAAAATAACATTAACGAGGTCAGTTTGGAATATATGTTCCTGCCTGATTATATTGAGTTGTATGGATTAGACAATATTGAAAATGCCATAACACTGTTTGAATTTATTACTCCGTTTACAAGCTGCGAGTTTGCCGTCCGTCCATTCATCATTAAATACCCTGAAAAAATGATGAAACAGATGTTGATATGGTCAAAACACAAAAATCATTATGTAAGACGACTGGCCAGTGAGGGATCACGCCCCCGGTTACCCTGGGCTATTGCTCTGCCTGAGTTCAAAACAAATCCAAGTTACATATTGCCAATTCTGGAAAATCTGAAAAACGACACATCTGAATATATAAGACGCAGTGTGGCAAACAATCTGAACGACATTGCAAAAGATAATCCGCAAATTGTAATCAAATTAGCAAAGAAATGGAAAGGAATAAGTAAGGAAACTGATGCCGTTGTAAAACATGGTTGCAGGACATTATTAAAACAAGGAAACCCTGATATTTTGGAACTTTTCGGATTTGATTGTAGTGATACATTTCAGTTAACAGATTTTAAAATTATTAACACCAAAAGTGCAAATTGGAAATAATTTGGAATTTGAGTTTTCATTAAAAAACATGGTTAATGATACTCAAACCGTCAGGCTTGAATACGCAGTATATTTTTTGAAGCTAAATGGTCAATTATCTAAAAAGGTATTTAAAATAAGTGAAAGTCAAATCCGTCAAAATGATAAAAGACAGATACTAAGAAAGCATAATTTTAAAGTAATAACAACAAAAAGATATTATAGAGGTACTCATAAACTTTCAATTATTATAAATGGTCAGGAATTAGAAATATATAAATTTGAACTGATCTAATGAGAAAGCCCAGCCACTAACATTTTGTATAAGTAATGGCAGGCGATGTGGTAAATATCAAGGTTTGTAGCCCGCTCGAACTGCGTAGCGGTTTGACAGGAAAGTACCACGCACTCTGCCACTACTCATACAATTTACCGTTAACACCAATTTAAAGAACACATATAAATAAAAAAATAGAACAAGATGAAAAGATTATTGACAATAATTTTGCTAGTAACACTTCTTGCAAGCTGTGGTGCGGTAACTAAAAAAACAAACAATATGGAAGACCAAAAAAATCAAACAGACAACTCAACCTCGCCTGTTGACACAACACCGAAGGTGACAGGAATTGGCGGCATTTTCTTTTTCTCAGACAATCCGCAGGAAACGAAAGAATGGTATGCCAAAAACTTAGGCCTTGAAATCAATGAATGGGGTTCGTCGAGTTTTGAATCCAGAAACATTAACAGACCTGACGAGATAAACTCTCTCCAATGGGTTCCTTTCAAAAAAGGGGATGAATATTTTTCCCCGTCCAAAAAAGATTTTATGATTAATTACCAAGTTCAGAACATTGAAGGACTTGTAAACAAACTCAAAGAAAACGGAGCAACTATACTTGACAGTATTACGGCTTACGACTATGGAAAATTTGTACATATTATGGACATGGAAGGCAACAAGATTGAACTATGGGAGCCTGCTGAAAATAAAGGCAACCACTAACAACGCATTGCCTTAAACGGGCGGACACAACGGCACGCTAAAGCATATTTTTTTACCCCCGATAAAATCCTTTGGTATCTTTAAATAACCTTTTTGCCGATATAGACAGGTGATGCCATCAAACGTTGTAACCATACCCGGATTATTCAAAATGCCTCGGTTTTTTATTAATGACTATTATGGGAATTGATAATCAATATTAAAAAGGTATATACCCTTAACATGGTTATACCCAAAGCGGGTTTAGCTTCGCTGAGCTTCCTCCGGTCGGTAATGGCTTGTAAAAAAATCGAAATGAACTGATGGGTGATTCGCCCGCAATCATTGTATTTTAGGAACTTGAAACAACTGTCTCACTAGGCAGGCTGAAATAAAAAGTGGCCCCACCGTCAATTTCGCCTTGAGCCCAGCAACGGCCATTGTGGCGATTGATAATCCGGTTTACATTTGCCAACCCTATACCTATTCCTTCAAATTCGTTTTGGCTGTGCAAGCGTTGAAAAACACCGAACAGCTTGTCAGCATATTGCATGTCAAATCCGGCACCATTGTCCTTTATGAAGAAAACCGTTTCGTTGTTTTTGGTATAGCTTCCTATTTCAATAACGGGTTGGGTTTTCTTGCTGGTGTATTTAATAGCATTTGATAAAAAATTAGTCCAGACCTGGTGCATGAGCTGGTAGTCGCCAAAAGTTTCCGGGAGCGGTTCAATCTTAATAGCAATGCCCCGTTCCTTAATTTCATCCTCGAAAAGCTGTAACCCCTGGTTAATTAACCGTGAGGTATTAATCGGGGTTTTCAGCAGGTTCGTATGGTTCAGCCTTGAAAAAGAGAGCAGGGCATCAATCAGGTGGCTCATCTCTACCGCAGAATCTGATACAACAGTAAGATAACCAAGTTCCTCTTCGGTTAGCTGCGACGATCTGTTTTCAAGGAAAAGGCCAATATACCCATTGATATGGCGTAAGGGGGTCCGCAAATCATGTGAAACTGAATATGAAAAAGCCTCCAGCTCCTTGTTAACTGCTTCAAGTTGTTCTGTGCGTTGAATAACACGTTGTTCCAATGATTCGTTGAGTTTTTTTATTTCTTCTTCAGCATGTTTACGAACAGATATCTCATCTAAAAGCTCTTTGGTTCTTTCGTTTACAATGCTTTCCAGGTGCTCGTTCAACGTTAGCAGTTCATCTTGTGTCTGCATTAGCTCATTGTTTCTCTGGACAGCAGCCTCATAAGTTGAAATGAGCAGGGTAAGCATCTGCTGCTGTGTGGATGTGATAAAACGCCGTTTACCGCCAAAAACAATTTCCACCCCCACTCTGATCCTCTCACTTTTTTGGATGTTTCTATTTACAAGGATTTGCTCAACATGTGAGATCAAGTAATCGTTACGATAAGGTTTAGTGATAAAATTATCGGCACCGCAAGAAATACCTTCAAGGACATCCTCGGAGCGGGTAAGGGAGGTGAGCAGTATGACAGGGATGTCCATAGTGGTTTCATCTGATTTGATTTCTTTGCAGAGTTCATAACCATTCATTTCAGGCATCATAATATCGCTGATAACTAAAGATGGTTTATTTTGCTGGATAACAGAAAGGGCGGTTTTCCCATTTTTTGCCACTACAGTTTTATAATTATGATTATTAATGAGATGCTGTAACTGTTCAGCTTGAGTTGGGCTATCTTCAACAATTAAGATATAATCCACATCATTTCCTGAATTTTTAGTGTTCTTCATAATTATTCCTCCCTCACTTTTATCAATGCAGTTAATGTTTTTATTATACCTTCTGGAGTTAGAATATGCGTTGCCGCATTTAGTTTTATTGCTTCGCCGGGCATACCGTGCACAACGGAGCTTTCTTTATCCTGCGCAAAGGTTATTGCCCCGCATTCTTTCATTATTTTCAACTCTTCAGCACCATCGTGTCCCATTCCAGTTAGTAATATCCCAACAGCGTTGGAACTGAAAACTTTTGCGGTAGTCCGAAAAAGGTATGCAACCGATGGCCGTAACCCATTTTCCAGTCCGTGGTTGCTAAGCACAATCCTGGGTCCTTCTTCAACGCCCATATGAAAATTATCAGGTGCTATATAACCGTGTCCCGCGACGGGAACTTCGCCATGAGCAGCTATATGTAAAGGAAAGTTTGTTGTATTGCTAAGCCATTCGGTAAAGCCCTCAGTGAAACCCGGTGAAATGTGCTGAACGATTAATATGGGGAAAGGAATACCGTTAGGCAGCCCGGAAAGGATTTTTTGTAATACGAGGGGACCACCCGTGGAAGCACCAATAGCAACAATCTGAATTTCTGATTGTTTGCTAATCTTCCCTCCAATTAAGGGCTGATGCGAAGATTTGCTTTTTGAAGGATAGGGAATACGTTTGACCAATTTAACTTCAGACATTAGTTTTAATGTCGTTACAAGTTGTTGTGCCTCTTTTTTAAATTCAGGGTCATCTATGCCTGGAGGCTTTTTAATTATGGCTAGAGCGCCATCTTCAATCAATTTGAATGTGAAAGCCACATCATGCGAAGTTGAACTACCGGAAATAATAACAATTGGTGTTGGATTTGTCGCCATTATTAACCGCGTTGCTTGCCGCCCATCTAGCTTTGGCATATGCAAATCCATCGCTATTATATCGGGGCGATATTTTTTAACCGCCTCAATGGCTTTTTCCCCATCATCAACAATTCCAACAATATTTAGAGACGGATCGGAAGAAATCGTGTATGCAAGCAACTGCTGCATTACAGGTGAATCTTCTACAATAAGTACGTTAATCATTGTCGGTATCCCCCAATTATTTATAAAAGTTTCTTGATGACTTCCAGTAAATTACTTTGATCAAAACTACTCTTTACAATATACGCGTTTGCTCCAACATCTATACCCCGTTCACGGTCTTCACGCGATTCGAGTGCCGTTACAAGTACAATAGGCAGATCACAAAGTTTTTTGTCTTTACGTATTTTTGCGGTAAGTTCAAAACCGTTCATCCTCGGCATGTCGATATCCGATACTATCAAATCGAATCCGCCAATTAGTGTTTTGGTAAACGCATCTACACCGTCAACGGCAGTTTCTATCAGATAACCGGCTGATTCCAGGATATTCTTTATTAATGTCCGTGAGGTGATTGAATCATCAATCACTAAAATCTTGGATTTCATTACAGTTTCAATCTCCTTCTCTTTCGATTCTTTTATAGAAAGATCCGTTTGAGTTGCCGATTTCATTAAATCGGAAACATTGATTACCGGTACAACTTTACCGGAACCAAGAACCGTGGCACCGCTTATATTCCACACCCGGGTTAATTGCTTGCCTAACTCTTTAACAAGTATCTGGCATTCTTCTATAATCTCATCAACAATAAAAGCAATCCGTTTGTCAGCGTAAACGAGTATCAATAGCTGAATAAATGTATCATGCTTTGTGGAGTGGTTCTTTTTGGTTGGCGTACCATTTCCCCCGGTTGTTATTCCTAATACATTTCCGAGCCGGACTGTTTTAAGTATCTTCCCATCAATCAATATTGTTTCTCTGCTTTCCACTGTTTTTATTTCTTTCTGGTTTACTCTTACCGCGCGCTCAACATTTATTGTAGGAATAACCACCCAATGGTTACCTATGCGCGTTAGAATGCCCCGGAATGTAGCTAAGGTTAATGGTAGTAAAAGGTGGAATGTTGTTCCAACACCCGGGCTGCTTTCTACCGACACGGAACCGCCAAGTTTTTCTACCTTTTCCTTAACAATAGCCAAACCCAGCCCACGCCCTGAAATGTCAGTGATCATTTGGCTTGTGGAAAAACCTGACTGAAACACCAGCATCAATGTTTCATTAGGGTTTAGTTTTTCCAAAGAACCTTTGTCGAGAATACCCGTTTTTATAGCTGCTTTGCGGACATTTTCAGGTTCAATGCCGACGCCATCATCGGAAATACGAATCTCTAAATGGCGGCTTTCGGTGGCATTAAAACTCATCGTTATTTTTCCCTGCGGCAGTTTATTCAGGCATTCCCGTTCACCAGGTTTTTTTATCCCATGGTCAATACAATTTCGTATCAAATGGATTAATGGGTCTTTTAATTCTTCAAGTATCCGCTTGTCAACCTCAATCTCTTTTCCCTGTACAACCAGTTCTGCTTCCTTACCCTGACTACGTGCAAGATCCCGGACAAATTTGGGAAACCCTTCTGTTATTGTAGATACCGGAAGCATCAGCACACTTTTCATCGATTCCAGATGGTCGTCAATCATCCGTCCGAGTGAACGCTGATCGGTTTCTAATGCATGAGTAACAGCTATTATATGTGTTTCGAGTTCTTTTAACCTTTCATTATTCCAATCATTTATCTTCTTTAACCCGGTTATACTTTCTGAGTAACGGGGCGAATCCCATTTTTTTTGTTCTGTTTTCCATAAGCCTATTAACCCATTAATATCCTTCATTTCGGATGACCGTTGAATGGCAGCGATTTTATATTGAATCATCTGTTCCGCTTGTAAAAAAAGAGGATCCAACTTCGATATTGGTATTCTTACCGTTCCTGCTTGTATGGGTTTTTCTCCGATGAACCGTTCTGTTGCAACGGGAATTTCATTTTCAAATGAAGCACCTGTTGTAGCTTCTTTTAGAGGATTTTTTAAAGACTCTGTTTGTTCATCAACTATTTTTCTTTGTGCATGAGTCTGTATGATGGATTGTAATTGATTTATCAGGCCCCTGTTGTCCTTCGGTGCAATTGTTCCTCCATCCGATACCATTTTAGAGATGCTGTCAACGGCTTTATAAATAAGGTCAAATTGTTCGGCTGACAGGGAAATATGTTCATTTTTTATTTTCCCGAATATGTTTTCTAAAACCTGGCAGATAGACTCAATCTCTTTCATATTAACAGATCGGGCAGCACCTTTTAAGCTGTGTGCTTCGCGAAAAATAGCCTCAATCAGTTCAGAAGCCTTTTCAAACTTGGGAGCCTTCTCTAATTCAATTAGCCCTGACGTAAGTTCGCGAATATGTTCTTCTGCTTCAACGCGAAAGGTTGCCTGAAGCCGCTTAAAGAATTCTTCGTCTTTCTTATCCATTTTTTGTGCTTTTTATTGTCATGTTGTTAGCTTATTCACTTACATCCTAAAATAATAGGCTATATTTTATACTGTTCAACCAGTAATTTCAATTTCTGGCCTAGCTCATTTAAGCCCTTCGCTGCTTTTTCGGCTTGCACCATGCTCGCGGCATTCTCCGTTCCGGCCTGGTTGATGTTATTCATGGCCAACCCGATTTGGTCCATTCCCACAACCTGTTGCTGGCTTGAGGCTACAATTTGTGTGGCCGCTTCCACTGCTTTGCTGCTGCTTTCAGCCAGTTTTTTTATCGATTCGCCCGTTTGGGCCGATTGCCTAACCCCATTTTCAACGGCCTTGCTGGTCTGCTCGGTGGCCATTACCGCGGCACTTGTAGCTTTTTGTATATCGTTTAAAATGTTGCGCACTTGTATGGTAGCTTGTTTCGACTGCTGCGCAAGGTCCTTTATTTCTTGTGCCACAACGGCAAATCCTTTTCCCTGTTCCCCGGCTTTGGCTGCTTCAATGGAGGCATTTACCGCCAACAGGTTCGATTGGTCGGCCACATCGGTCACCGAGGCTATAATACCACCTATCTGCTGGCTCTGTTCGCTCAAACGGACAATCGTGTTTGCAACGGCTTCCATCTGGTTCTGAATTTCACGCATACCGTTTATCGTTTCGTCAACGGCCTTCTGGCCGGCCTGGGTTACCTGGGCTACCTGTTGGGCGTTCTCTGAAACACGGCCTGCTTTTTGGCTCGAAAGCTGGGCTGCCTGGCGCACTTCTTCAACGGTTGTAGTTGTTTCGCTTATGGCAGTTGCTGTTTCAGCCGAACCCGATGCTACCTGTGTGGTCGATGCCAGTATCTCGCTGGCTGTTGAGCCAAGTAAATTGACACTTTCCGTTATATCTTTCATAATCCGGCGCAGGTTGTCCAGCATCTGTAAAAAGGCATTTCCCAGAATATCTTTTTCCGATTGCGGGACAACAGTACCTGTAAGATCGCCCGATGCTATTTTTTGAGCCATTGTTGCCATCCTTTTAAGCGTTACAATCATACTGCTAAAACTCTGCAAAAGGATACCAACCTCATCTTTTCGCTCAACAGCAGGCAGTTCAACATTCAAATCACCCTCACCTACACGTGTCGCTATTTTTGTAATTTCGTTTAGTGGTTGGGCAATTGTCCGGTTCAACAACAATATCATTATTATGCTGAAAAACAGGGTAATTACTCCAAATATAATAAAGAGTATTATAGCTGAGTTTGCCTGCTGCATATCAAGTGCAAGCTGGTTGTCGGCATCCTTGGCTGCTGTGTTGCCCATTTCGGTGGAAATAGACCGTATTTTTTCAAACCGTTCTTTCTGGATTGTTGCCCCCAATTTTTGGGCTTCTTCTAATTTCCCGTCTTGAATGAGTAAAATCTCATCGTTTCTCGATTGACGGTACGCATCTATTTCATTCTTTAATTCTTTCAGTTGGTTCTGAAACAGAGGATCCGTGTCGAGTTTGGATAACCCCCCGATAATATCATTAATGGCCTGCGCCCTTTCATTTATAATTCCTTCAAAAACCTGCTGTTCGGGCCTATTTTTTGTTAGCATCATATCAAGGATAGCCGCCCGGTTGAAATTCTGGTGCGACCTAAGTTCGCGCAGTTCAAGTGCTATCTGAAAATTCACGTTGTGTAGCTTTTTTTCAGATTGCGTGATATTTTGTAAACCCTGGTAAGCAATAATAATTACCGTTAAAAACAGTATCCAAATCAAACCAAAACTTAATAATAGCTTGGCTCGGGTTGAAAGGTTGATAAAATTTTTCATGTCTATTTCTCCTTATTATTAAAGTGCTTTTAAGTCGATTCCTGATTTATGATTATATCCCGGTCCTCTAAAATCCTTTGTGCATCAAGGATAATTATCTGATCGCCGGTAATCCCCCTCAAATAGGCAGCTCCGATTCCGTTTGTTGAAACAGGGGGTGTTTGTAATTCTTCAATCGCAATAGAGCGCGCGTCATTTATATTATCAGCGAGAATACCAAACTCCATTTTTTCGTTGCGGATAATAATTACTTTGTTCAGTTCCCCTAAACCTTTTTCCGGCAGGTTAAAGAATTTTTTAAAGTCGATCACCGAAACAATCTGTCCGCGCACGTTTACAATGCCAAGTACAAAAGAGGGGATGCCGGGCAGTGCTGTATAATCTTTTAGTGGATAAACCTCGCGGATAAACTTACTCTCAATCCCGTATGTTTCAGTTGCCAATCCGAATACAATAACCTCCATAAATTCTTTTTGACCTGCTGCATCGTTCTTTTCAACGGCTAAAGCCTGTGCCCTTGCTTTCAGAATAGAATGCTTTACTTCCGGGGAAAGTATATTCTTCTGATCAGGTAATTCGTGTTGTGAATTCCCCTTGCTTCTAATATCGTTTCTTTCAAACATTGCCTTTTGCATTTGTCGGGTTTTATTAATCATATTGAACTTGTTTGAAGAATCGTGCTGATAATTTCCCTGAACCTACCGGTGGTCAGACCTTCCGATTCAAATAGAATATCATCCTGGTTGCACTTATTTAATATAGAACTGGTAATCTCAAAATACTTTTTTGCTGTTATAACATTACCCTGTTGCTTACAAATATTCCCTAAGAGATAATAAGCAAGCACAAAATCGGGATTCAGGTATATGGCCCGTTTCAGTGATGCTATGGCATCGTCTAACCGGTTGTTTTCCTGTAGTATTGTTGCGTATAGATAATGTGAGCGGGGGTCGGTTTTATTGGTTTCAATTACCTTTTCACATGTGTTTATTGCCTCAATTAACTTCCCCTGGTTGGTATAAGCACGGATTAAGGCCAGTTGTTCCTCTAATGTCTGTTCGTCTTCTTGAGGTTTATCAATTACTTCAGAAAAGTTGTTTTGCGAAAACGGTGTTAACGATTCTTTATAAATTGAATTGATTGGAGTAGCAGCATCTTCTTTTTTAAAAATCTCCTTTTCGGTTTCGTGGAAATGAAAATTCAGTTTTTTGTTTGCACAATCAGGTGTTGGTTGCTTTTGGAACAAAACCTGCTCATAAGGAATCTTTTCAGTGGCAGGTATTGGCAGGCTTTTAATCCTTTCAGGGTTTTTCTGATAGAATACAGTACCCGGAATATTTATCGGGGTAAACTCCGGAAAATTTTGCATAGAAAGTTCACTTGCAGAAACTATAAGATAACCGCTTTGTTTTAATGAGTCATACAATCTCTGTTCAACTAACCTAAAATGTTCCTGAGTAAAATACATCAGAACGTTCCGGCAAAATATTATATCCATTCCATTGGTGTTGTTAAGCGATGACGGATAAACATCCTCGGCCAAATTCAGATATTCAAAGTTCACCATGCACTTAATCTCCGGAATAATTTCAAACCGATTATTTGGTTTTTGGAAAAAATACCTTTCTTTTAACCAACGGGGAGTGCCACGAAAGGACCATTGTCCGTATTCGCCGGTTTCCGCTTTTTGTAACGCTCTGGGATTAATATCAGTAGCAAGAATGGAAATATCCCAATCTTTAATATCGTGAATTTTCCTCTTGAGCGCAATTGCAATGGAATATGGCTCTTCGCCGGTTGAACATCCTGCACTCCAGACACGTATCCTTTTTTCACCTTTTTGGCAACAACGGACCATTTCAGGAATAATTATTTGTTCCAGGGCTTCAAATGTTTGAAGTTCGCGCCAAAAATAGGTCTCGGTAGTTGTAAGATTAGCCGTCAGAATTCCCACATCCTCACGGGTAAGCGAAGCAGAAATAACATGCTGGATAAACTTTTCTGTATCGGAATAACCGAACTCTTTTGCAGTAGTTACCATGTTACGTTCCAAGTTGCCCCACCGCTCTTTGGGGAAATGCAACGCAAAATTAGAAGCAATAAACCTGCTTAGCCGAGACATAATATCTTCAGAAAGAGTAACCCTCATTCTTTAATCGGTGTTAATTGTTTCTTCCAGTATTTTTTGTTCGTCAAGAACCATAACAATATCATTTCTAACCTTGGCAATACCTGACAGATAATCTGCACGTGATAACGTATTTTCATTTGTTGCTATTTGACAGTATTCAAGCTTATGAATACCCAAAACCGAATCAACTACAAGTGCTATAAGCTGTTTTGATACACGTGCAATAATTAACTGTTCGTCTAATTCAATCTCGTGGACAGGCAGGTTAAAAAGTGCGCGGATATTAACAACTTGTATAACCTCGCCATGAAAATTGATAACGCCCATAACAATTTCAGGGGTTTTTGGAAGCGAAGTAATTTCAACAATAGGGATAACACGCTCAACAGTCGATAAATTCAACGCGTAATGTTGTTCATCGAGGTTGAAGAGAACAATTATCTGGTGTTCATTAATTTTATCGCTCATGTTTTTCTCTTGCTTACCTCTATGCAAGTCGGATTAATGGTTACTGCTCAAAGATCAGTTCTACTAAAAAGAGAAATATGCTAGATAAGAAAGAACAAAGAATAATATTTAAAAACCAAACTGTGCATCAGTAAGATATTTAGATTCATATCACTGATACTGATTATTTTATCTGTGTGTTTTTTAAAGGGACGGTATTAGTCACTTTAAATAAGACAGAATCGGCGTATCCATTGTTTTATAAGGCTTACATGAATTTTTAAGATTTTTTTTACTTTAAATGCGTAATCCGGGTTAAAATTTTATTAAAGTTAAACCTTTTAAGTAACTAAGTCAATAGTAAATTAAAAATTAAATGTATTTTCAATTTTTCTCCGAACAGTTAAATCTTATATTGATATAGAAAAATGGCTCCGAATAGGGCAGGAATAGCCAGGTTCATAAACCAAAGTACCACACTGGCAGCCAATACACCAACCGTAATCGGTGTGAAAAGTCCGAAAATAACCATCGCCACGGAGCCCCGGATTCCTAATTCAGACATGGCGAATGTGGGGATAAGAGTCATTAAAAAGTAAAACTGGGTAATACCTAAAACGGCTTCGGACTTTGTTACCGAAACATTAAAGAGGGTGAGTAATAGGTAAAACTGCATGCCAAATACCAAATATCGGAACAAACTCAACCCTAAAATCCAGAAAAAATCCTTTTTTGCATAATTCTCAAAACCTTTGAAAAACGCTGGATACTTTTTTAAGATAGGCCAATGGCGGACCATTTGAATAATCGCTTTCCATTTAATAATGACAAGGAACCCCAATACCAGTTGAAGCAACGAAAAAAGATAGACCCAATGGGTATTGATGTTAATGGAATTGGGGAACCTCTGGAGGAAAAAAGGGGAAAACACCAGACCAACACTCAGTGTGACCAGAAGCTGAGTCAAATTTCCGATCATGGTTGCAACGACTCCCTGTATCCGGTTATTTTCCGATAATACAAAAACCCGTCCGGCAAATTCACCCACCCTGTTGGGTGTAAATATTGAAACCGTGATGCCCGATAGTACCGATTTTACCGATTGTTTCCTGCTGATGGGTTGAATAGGTTGCAGTAGCAGCCGCCATTTTAAAGTTTCTAACCCCCAATTTACAAACATCAATATGAAAGAAACCAGCAAAAGAATTGCCCACGAACCGTTCAGGTTATGGATTCCCTGGTTCAACAGCCCGGTATTCCACTCATACCAAAGCCTATGGGCTATAAATCCTGTACTCCCAAGGATTGCAGCAACCTTAAAACCAACAACAAGAGCTTTTTTCCATCTCATGGGAACAAATATAAAGGACTTTTTTATTTCGTACCCTATGAAACAATAAAGCGAGATGATAAACCAGGCTTTTAAAATAAGAATTAGCGCGCATTGCGTGAAATAATTCACGAATCGGGATTTGAGAAACGGTTTCTTGGCGTAAAAACCGTATCTTGCACCCATTCAAATTTCGGCTAATGGAGAGAGTCAGGGCAAAAAAACATTTAGGGCAGCATTTTCTAAAAGATCAAAACATTGCCCGTAAAATAACTGAAAGTTTTTCAGGAGAAGCCCCAACACACGTTCTTGAGATTGGCCCAGGCATGGGGGTGCTTACACAGTATTTAATCCAAAATGAGAAAATATACCTCCGGGTGATTGAAATTGACACCGAATCGGTGGAATATCTTGAGAAAAAGTTTCCTCAGCTACAGGGGAAAATTATTGTTGGCGATTTTTTGAAACTACCCTTAAATAAGCACTTTCAGGAACCTTTTGCCATTATCGGGAATTTCCCTTACAATATATCGAGCCAGATTTTATTCAAAATAATTGAGCACCGCCATTTGGTGCCCGAAATGGTTGGCATGTTTCAAAAAGAGGTAGCCGAAAGGGTGGCCGCCAAGCCGGGTTCAAAAACCTACGGAATTTTAAGTGTTTTACTCCAATCTTTTTATTCGATTGAATACCTGTTTACGGTTCATGAGCAGGTATTCGACCCTCCGCCTAAAGTCAAGTCGGGGGTTATCCGCATCAAGCGGAACAGCGTTTTGCAGCTGCCCTGTAATGAACAGCTTTTTACCCGGATCGTAAAAACAGGGTTCAATCAACGGCGCAAAACCTTATCGAACAGTTTAAAAAGTATTTTAATGAATGTAAAACCTGAACAGGAGATTTTCCGCAAACGTCCCGAACAATTAAGTGTCCATGAGTTTATTGAATTGACTCAACTGGTGGACGGCTTGTTGAAACAAAACCTGTAACAAAAGAATTCAGCATGCATTTTGAATTAACCAGAGAATACCTCGATAAATTAATCGAAGGGATTCAGCAACAAAATATTGAACTGGTCAAAAGCCTGACCAACGAGCTGCACCCGGCTGATATTGCTGAAATTATAAACCAGGTTGATAAAGAACACGCCCAGTACATCTATTTACACTTAGATAAAGAACTGGCTGCCGATGTTTTGGTGGAGCTGGAGGAAGACACCCGCGAGCAGTTCCTGAATCAGCTTTCGAGTCATGAAATAGCCACGGTCTTCATCGACAATATGGATTCCGATGATGCTGCCGACATTATTGCCGAATTGCCCGGGAAAAAGCAGGACGAAGTTCTTTCGCACATTACCGATGTGGAGCAGGCCGGCGATATTGTCGATTTGTTGAGCTACGACGAAGATACGGCGGGTGGTTTGATGGCCACGGAGCTGATTTCGGTAAATGAGAACTGGTCGGTGACTACCTGTCTGGATGAGATACGTAAACAGGCCGAAGATGTCGATGAAATTTATTTTGTATATGTGGTTGACGATTCCAATGTCCTTAAAGGGACTTTGCCCCTGAAAAAACTGATTATAGCTCCCGGAAAAACACTCATTAAAAACATCTGTGATGACAACATCATTTCAGTAAAAACAGAAACATCTTCAGAGGATGTGGCAAATATCATGGAAAAGTACAACTTGGTGGCCCTTCCTGTTGTTGATAGTATTGGGAGGCTTAAAGGGCGTATCACCATCGACGACATTGTGGACGTTATTAAAGAAGAGGCTGAGAAAGACTACCAGATGATCTCGGGTATCAGTGGTGATGTAGAGGCTTCTGACTCTATCTTCAGGCTTACCAGGGCAAGAATCCCCTGGTTGTTGATCGGTTTACTCGGGGGGGTGTTTGGGGCTTTGGTCATCGGTGGCTTTTCCGAGGAATTGAGGCTTTATCCTGAAATGGCTATTTTTATAACATTGATAACGGCAATGGGCGGAAATGCGGGAATCCAATCATCATCCATAATTGTTCAGGGATTAGCCAATAAATCATTGGCTCTGGAATCTACAATGAAACAGCTAATTAAAGAAACGTCAATTGCTTTATTGAATGGGGTTATCTTAAGCTCAATTTTATTGATTTATAATTTGTTGGTCAAACATTCGTTACCGCTCACGTTTTCGGTAAGCTTTGCTTTAATAACGGTCATAATTTTTGCTTCACTCTTTGGAACCTTTATACCATTGATATTGAACCGGCTTAAGATTGACCCGGCTGTGGCCACTGGTCCTTTTATAACTACCACTAACGACGTTATCGGCCTTTTTATTTACTTTTATATTGGCCGCTATTTTTATTTGTTGTTCACTTGAAAATTGATTTAAAAAAACAAATAGTATGTCAAAAATAATTTATGCTTTTGCTTTGGTAATGTGCTGCTCAGGTTCCCTATTTGCAAGCAACACAGAACCTTCTCAAACAGGTGTTTATACCTTAGTTATTGCCATTGTGGCCTTGCTGGTAGGAGTTTTCAATATTTTATGGATGCTCCGTATCCGTTTAGTGCACCGGGTTGATTTAATTAACCAAAAGGAGGATTTGAATTTAACCATGGAGGGGATAAAGACCGAACTTACCCGCGATATCCGTCACAACCGCAAAGAACTAATGAAGCTACAGAACCCAACTCACACAGATAAGGTTCAACCGGTTGTTAAAAAAGCCCAACCATACCAGGAATTAAAAAACAGGCCAATACAAAGCAAACCGGAATCAGAATCTCAAGATGATAAACCGGTACAACCCAAGCCTAAGAAGAAGTATTACCGGAGGCACAAACCATCGAATAAATCTGGGGAACAACAAAAAGGGAACACTGTTGACTAGTATCAAGTCAAATAAAAAGTCAATATTCATCCGGTGACTTTTTGTTAACATTATGCCTTATATTTACGACTGGAGTCACCGGGTGAATTGATGCAAACACATGCTTGACTTGACACTAGGATTTAAATTGATTCCCGTTAAAATGGGAATTAGTTAAATTTAATAGCTTTTGCCGGGCTAATCCGGGTAATTATGTAAGATGGGATCACCATCATCCCTACAATTACCAATAAAGTTCCAATATTTAAATATACCAGATGCATCACACGGAGGCTGATGGGAACCTGATCGATATAATAAACAGTGGCATCAAGTGGAACAATTCCAAAGTATTGTTGAATCAGGCATAAACCAATTCCGATAACATTTCCCCAAATAAGGCCTTTTGAGATTAAAAATCCTGATTGATACAGGAATATCCGTCTGATTTTCCAGTTATTATAGCCCAATCCTTTGAGTAAACCAATCATGTTGGTCCGTTCCAAAATTAATATCAACAACCCCGAAATCATGTTAAACCCTGCAACTAAAAGCATGAGTGTTAAAATAATCCACACGTTGATGTCCTGCAAATTCAACCAGTCGAATATTTGAGGATAACGTTGTTTAATGTTGGTAATCTTCAATTTTGAACCATCCTCCGTAAAATGATAACCAGCAATCTCAAAAATGCTATCGGTTTGCATATCCAGGTTTTTAAAATCATCAATCAGTATCTCGTAACCGCTAATTTGGTCATCGGTCCAGTTATTTAATTTTTGCAAATGCCTCATATCCACCAAAGCAAAGGACTTATCAAAATCCTCGATGCTGGTTTTATAAATCCCACAAACCTCAAATTGTCGCATACGGGGCGGATCTTGCACAAAATAGACCGTTAGGTTATCATCCACGTTTAGTTGCAGCAAGTTGGCAATATATTCCGAAATTAAAATCAGGTTCGATTTCACCGTATCTTGAAATGTAGGAACGGAACCTTTTATGAGGCACTTTTGCAAAAACGTCCAATCATGTTTTGAATCCACACCTTTTAATACAATTGCCTGGATGTTATTGGTTGTTTTAATAATGCCCGATTTGGTAACATAAACTTGTACATGTTTTACCCCCGAAATCTTTTTTATCATGTGCAATGGCACCTGGTCTCTTTGAACCGGGGCGGTCTCAAAGGAATTGTTCGAATCAAAATTGGTAATCTGGATATGTGAACCAAAACCAATCACCTTATCCCTGATTTCGTTTTTAAACCCAGTAACAATGGCCACACTTAAAATCATAACCGCCAAACCAAGGGCAATTCCAAATACAGCAATATTTACAATCGGTCCAGAAATCTGTTTCTGATTTTCGGTACTAAAGGTGATTTTCCGGGCTATAAAGAGTTCTGCGTTCAACGTAAAATATGTTTGATAAGGAGTCAAAAGTACGAAATTCAGAAAAAGTTCCAACAACTTAAATTTAGATGCAAGATAATTGTTCCAATCAACGCGAAGGGGGGCCAACCTCATTGTTTAAAATTATCAGAATGGGTTTTAAATAATTATTCTATCTTGTGCCTGTAATAACTTATAAGGATGTATTCCGACGGATATAGAGAACAAGGTCTTCGACAGCAATTAGTTAGCGAGATTATCAAAAAGGGGATCAAAGACAAGCGGGTGATTGAGGCTATTGGAAAGATTCCCCGCCACCTCTTCATGGATAGTGCTTTTGTGAATTTTGCCTACATCGATAAAGCCTTTCCCATCGGAAGCGGTCAAACCATTTCGCAGCCTTATACCGTAGCCTTTCAAACCGAACTTCTTAAAATAAACAAAGGAGACAAGGTGCTGGAAATCGGCACAGGTTCCGGCTACCAAACGGCCGTTTTGCTTGAGCTGGGGGCCAAGGTTTTTACCATTGAACGGCAACGGAACCTATTCCTGAAAGCCCAACGGTTTTTGCCACAGCTTGGCTACCACCCACAATTCTTTTTTGGCGATGGGTACCTCGGAAAACCCACCTATGGCCCCTACGACAAAATATTGATTACCGCAGGTGCGCCTGAAATCCCACCATTATTAGTTCGGCAACTTAAACCCGGCGGATTCCTTGTAGTTCCCTTAGGAGAAATGTCGCAGACGATGGTCCGGCTCATTAAATCCGATCAGGGTAAGGATATTATTGAAGATCACGGTGCTTTCTCGTTCGTCCCCCTTTTAAAAGGCACAGCTTACGATAAATAAAACATTCAAAAACCCGGTACAACCAGAACAAACTTATTGTTTGATGTGCTTCTTAACATCCTGAATTGCTATTCTACAACATAGCGCAAACGTTTACATCCTTTTTGCAGAATCCTAATTTTGCCCACGGATATTTTTTTAGGTTTTATTATGAACGAAAGCGAAATCACGTTAAATCCGAATAGGTTAGTCCGTTATTTACGAAAACCTGCTTATGAATTTACCAAAAGTGACATCATTCAGTTTGTTGAGGATAATGGGATTGAGATGATTAATTTTCGTTATGTGGCGGAAGACGGGAGGTTAAAAACGCTTTCATTTATCGTGTTAAACATTGAGCATCTCGATTCTATTCTAACTTACGGGGAGCGGGTGGACGGGTCAAGTTTATTTTCCTTTATCGAAGCAGGTTCGAGCGATTTATACGTGATACCAAGGTATCGGACTGCTTTTATCAATCCATTTGCAGCCGTTCCAACACTTGATATTTTGTGCTCGTTTTACACCAGTGATGGAAAACCTCTGGAAAGCGCCCCGGAATACATCTTGCATAAAGCCCATCAGTCGTTTAAAAATGCAACAGGTTTTACCTTTAAAGCAATGGGTGAATTGGAGTATTACATTATTACGCCCATCCCTGAAACCGATTTGTATCCGGCCACCGATCAAAAAGGGTATCATGCTTCGGAACCTTATACCAAATGGCAGGAATTCAGGATGGAGGCCATGCGCCTGATTTCCCAGGCAGGGGGTCAAATAAAATATGGCCATTCTGAGGTCGGGAATTTTTATGACGAGACAAATTATTACGAGCAACAGGAAATTGAATTTCTTCCGGTTGATGTTGAGGAAGCCGCCACGCAATTGGTAATTGCCAAATGGATACTGCGGATGTTGGCAAAAAAACACAACATCCTGATAAGTTTTGCCCCAAAAATCACGGTAGGCAAAGCTGGCAGCGGGTTGCATGTGCATTTTCTGGTGGAAAAAGATGGCGAAAACATGATGGTTGACCAACAAAACCTGAGTGTGACTGCAAAAAAGGCCATTGGCGGGATTCTCGATTTAGCCGGGGCATTAACCGCGTTTGGGAACACCATACCTACTTCATACCTGAGGTTGGTCCCTCACCAGGAGGCCCCAACGAATATCTGCTGGGGCGATAGGAACCGTTCTGTCCTGGTCCGGGTGCCTTTAGGTTGGCTTGGAAACCTGGACATGGTGAAAAATGAAAACCCTAAGGAGAATGGTTCAATAAAACCGATAAAGAGCAAGCAGACCTGTGAGCTCCGCTCGGGAGACGGCAGCGCTGACATTTTCCATTATTTTGCGGGCATCTTACTTGCGGCAAAACATGGCCTCACCATGAAAAATAGTCTGGCTTTAGCCGAATCTTTGTACATGGATGTGAATATTTTCGATCAGAAATACAAGGAACGCAAGGAGAAACTGAAGAGTCTGCCGACCAGTTGTTTTGATTCTGCCGAAGAATTATTGAAACGCAGGTCGGTATTTGAAGAAGAATTTATCTTTCCAAGTGGAGTGATTGATAGGGTGGCAAATATGTTAAAAGCCCATAACGATCAGAATTTGAGCGAGAAACTATATGGCAAGCATAAAGAGATTGCCCAATTGGTTGAGAATTACTTACACTGCCAATAGAATTTAAAACATTACCGATGAGGTAATTTTACGTGCATAATGTTGATTTTTGAGTAAAAAAAACCGCTCCGTTTTCGGAAGCGGTTTTTTTAGCATCACCAATGCTGTATTTTATGTACCACTTAGGATGCAAGGATCGTTTATAATAAACTCCTTGCTGGTAAAGCAGCTAAGTACGGACCCAAATAAAATCCTTAGTAAACAAGGTGGTCGTTGTGGTTAAGCGTCTATTCGGGCTTAATTGCCTTCGTTACAGAGGAATTTAATCCGCATCAAGCGAATATCTTCTTCGGTGTATTCATCTTCGCCAAGGACTTTGAGTGCATCATCAATGGATTCACTTTGAGCCTCTTCGCGGAAATAGTCATATATTTCGTCCTGATGTTCCTCATCAAGCACTTCGTTGATGTAATAATCGATATTGAGTTTGGTTCCTGAAAATACAATGGCTTCAATTTCTTTGAGTAAATCGTTCATCTCAATTCCTTTCGATTGGGCAATATCATCTAAAGCAACCTTGCGGTCGATGCTTTGAATAATATGAACCTTCAATCCCGACTTGTTGACCACGGATTTCACAACCAAATCTACAGGGCGGTCAATTTCATTTTCGTTCACATAAATAGCAATCAATTCGCAAAACTCTTTCCCATAGCGGGAAGCTTTACCTGCGCCCACACCTGTCATGTTCTGCATTTCTTCAGCAGTAATGGGGTAATGTATGGCCATATCCTCAAGCGACGGATCCTGAAAAATAACAAAAGGAGGGAGGTTTTTCTCTTTGGCGATCTTTTTCCTCAAATCTTTCAGCATGGCAAACAGCATAGGATCGGCAGAACCGCCACCTTGTGGGGCCGATAGTTCCTCTTCGGCTTTGTCATAGTCGTGGTCATGCATCATCATGAAAGGTTCAGGATGTTCAAGGAACGCATGACCTTTGGCAGTCATTTTAAGTAATCCGTAATTCTCGATATCTTTTGCAAGGAATTTGGCAATCAGTGCCTGCCTGATAACGGCATTCCAAAACTTGAGGTCTTTTTCTTTGCCAATCCCAAATTCGGGCAGGTGATGGTGTTTATACGATTTCACCCCATAGTTGGAAGTTCCACAAAGGATGCTGGCCACATGATCGGCCTTAAAGTATTCTTTAACAGCTACAACCACTTGCAGTAACATCTCAATATATTCCTGACCTTCAAACTGCTCTTTGGGATTCTGGCAGTTGTCGCAGGTTTCGCAATTGTGTTGGGTGTATTCCTCACCAAAATAATGAAGCAGGTGTTTGCGTCGGCAGAGGGCCGATTCGGCATAGGAAACGGTTTCGAGCAACAAATGGCGGCCAATCTCCTGTTCAGCTACTGGTTTGCCCTGCATGAATTTTTCGAGTTTCTGGATATCCTTGTACGAATAAAAGGTAATGCATCGGCCCTCGCCGCCATCGCGGCCAGCGCGCCCGGTTTCCTGATAATATCCTTCAAGGCTTTTGGGAATATCATAGTGGATGACCAAACGGACATCGGGCTTGTCAATTCCCATTCCAAAAGCAATGGTTGCCACAATAATCTCCACTTCTTCCATCAGGAACTTGTCCTGGTTTTGCGAGCGGGTATTGGAATCCATCCCGGCATGATATGCCAATGCCTTTATTCCATTCACCTGTAAGGTTTCGGCCAATTCTTCGACCTTTTTCCGGCTTAGGCAGTAAATGATGCCAGATTTTCCCGGGTTATTTTTAAGAATCTTGATAATTTCTTTTGTTGCATCGGTTTTTGGCCGCACCTCGTAATACAGGTTGGGCCGATTGAACGATGATTTAAAAATGTCGGCATGCAACATCCCCAGATTTTTTTGAATATCGTGCTGTACTTTTGGGGTAGCCGTTGCTGTAAGGGCAATGATTGGCGCTTTTCCAATTTCTTCCACAATCGGACGTATCCGGCGGTATTCTGGTCTAAAATCGTGGCCCCATTCCGAGATACAGTGAGCCTCGTCAATGGCATAGAACGAAACCTGAATCTGCTGTAAAAACTTGATGTTTTCCTCTTTAGTTAATGATTCAGGAGCTACATAGAGCATCTTGGTTTTACCGGCCAGGATGTCGGATTTAACCACCTGAATTTCATTTTTGGTTAAAGAGGAATTGAGAAAATGAGCCACTCCATCTTCATCGCTAAAACCCCTCATGGCATCCACCTGATTTTTCATCAGGGCAATGAGAGGGGAAATAATTATAGCAGTGCCCTCTTTAATAAGGGCAGGTAACTGGTAACAGAGCGATTTGCCGCCTCCTGTGGGCATGAGGACAAACGTATCCCGCCCTGCCAACACATTTTTGATTATTTCTTCCTGATTCCCTTTAAAAGTATCAAAACCGAAATGCTTTTTTAAATAACCGGTCAATTCCATACTTCAACACACTTTCCGTCCTAAAAAAATTGGAACGCTAAATTAATACAAGGTTATGTTTGTCTAACTAAGTTAAGAAAAAAAATGCACTTTTGAACATGTAAGTTTTTTTTGTTCAACGAAATTAGTACGTAACTTTGGCGGCAATTAGTATAATGATCTGTAAAAACAAATTTAACTGCCTGATATTATATTTGTTGCAATAATATTTCAACAATTAACTTTTTAGCAAAAAAATGCAAACGGTTGAATTTTTGTTTAGAAGTTTTTTGTTTTTCAATTCAATAAACTATTAAAGATGAAAAGTTTTCAAGAAATAATTGCCTCAGGGAGAAGAGCAGTTTTACACGAGGCTGAAGCAATAAAAAACCTGGAAGGGTATATTAATGAGGATTTTGCACATTGTGTAGAATTGATTTATCAGAGCAAAGGAAGAGTGGTAATTACCGGTATTGGGAAAAGTGCCAACATATCACAAAAAATTGTAGCCACCTTGAATAGTACCGGAACTCCTGCCATTTTTATGCATGCAGCCGATGCCATTCATGGAGATTTGGGAATAGTCCAAAAGAACGATGTGGTAATCTGTGTTTCCAGAAGTGGTGACACTGCGGAAATTAAAGTGTTAATTCCCCTGTTAAAAACGATGGGAAATAAATTGATTGCCATGGTTTCAAATACTCATTCGGTTTTAGCACAACAAGCAGATTATATCTTGAATGCCTACATTGAGAAAGAGGCTTGCCCGAACAATCTGGCCCCTACATCGAGTACAACGGCACAATTGGTTATGGGGGATGCTCTGGCAATTGCATTGCTCGAATACCGCGAGTTTTCATCTTCAGATTTTGCCAAATACCACCCAGGAGGCACCCTAGGTAAAAAACTTTATTTAAGGGTCAGCGATTTATATCACAACAACGAAAAACCACAAATCCAATCAAACTCGTCGATAGATGAGGTAATTATGGAAATGACCACTAAACGGTTGGGAGCAACCTCGGTTTTGGATGAAAACGGGAAACTGGTGGGGATTATTACCGATGGTGACTTGCGGAGGATGTTGGTTTCAAAACGACCTGTAAACCAATTAAAAGCGTTTGATATTATGGGAAAAAATCCACGGACAATTGAGGAAAGTGAATTGGCTGTAACAGCTTTTCAGATGATGGAGCAAAATAATATTACCCAGTTAATTGTAGTCAACCAGGGGAAATATGTGGGAATGATTCACATTCATGATATTCTTAAAGAAGGAATTGTATAATTGCGTAGCTAACAAACCTTTTCTGCTGAGGCAAATTTATTTGCAGGTTTATTAACAATATTGCGTTGATAAGAATTTGCGGCTACCTCAGTATCAATGCATGAAAACAGATAGTTTTGTAAAAAAACTAAGGCATGTTGCATATTTCGCTTGTAGGTAGTACAAATAGTTTACAATTTATCAAAGCCATTGAAGGGAACCCTTCGCTCAAATTATCGGGAATTTTTGATCCAAGTTTTCAATTCGATGTTCCTAAGAATCTTCGCGGGTATCCTGTTTATTATAGTTTTGCCGAGCTTTTAAAGCATTCACAAGCCATTGCTTTTTCATCGGTCGAGAACACCTATTTTCCATTTATTGAGCGGGCTGTTCAGTTTTCAAAACCTGTTTTTTTACAGAGTACTTATTATCTTTCCTTAGAAGAGCATCAGCATTTAGTTAAATTGAAAGATGAAGCTGGGGTTGTCATCCAATTGTACCATCCTTTTTTATATCAGGGGGTTATTGATGAATATGCAAAACGGAGCAAATCACCATTATATATCGATTGTCACTCGTCGTGGGAGGGAGAAAAAAACCTGCTTCCCATAGTCCGCAAACAGGTGAGCGGAATCATCCCCTTTTTGGGAAATAATATAAAGCGGGTTACAGCCAACACGTTCTCATCGTTATCCGAGGTTCCGGATATTATTCAATTGCGGATTGATTTTAACAATGGAAATATGGCCAACATTCATGTTAATTCGGTGGAAAAGGGTTACACCAACACCCTGAGGGTTTTTGAATACCAATCGAATTTTCAGATTGATCTGCGGAATAATGAACTACAATACACAAACAATCAGAGTAACCCGGTTTTAATTGGTTCTTCCGAAGAATATAGCCATGATAAGTTATTGAAAAAACAGTTTGACATCTTCTATAAAAATGTTGTGAATCATACACAACCCCGCAACACTATTGAAAATGAATGCATCTCCTATAAAATTATGGAGAAAGTAAAAGAAAAGCTGCGGGTATGCATTGACATTTAAGAAACGTTGGCATTTTTTATTTTCTTTGCAATATTTTTTTAAAATCATCGTTTCAACTTTAAAATTTTGCTTATGCAAAACAACATTGGTACACTATTTACCCCCCTGTTTTTTTTCATTGTTTTTTCAGGTTGTGAATTCATTAACCCTGACGAACAAGTTCCATCGTATATTCAAATTGATGAAATTTCCTTGACCCACGAAGACGCTATCGGCATTACCGATGCCTGGGTATATGTGAATACTGAATTTATTGGTGTTTTTGAATTGCCTGCGAAATTCCCGGTTCTGGCCGAGGGAGAAACCGATATTATGATTTCGGCGGGCATTAAAGTAAATGGAATTGCCAATTCCCGGAGCTATTACCCATTTTACACCTCCTATCGAGCTGATAGGATATTGGAACCATCGGAAACCATAGTTATCAATCCTACATTGAGCGATGCTGATTATACAACCATAGCCTGGAAGGAGGGATTTGAGAACACCTATAATTTTGCTACAGATGACGATTCCGATACATCGCTTTACATATCAACATTAAAACCTTTTTCAGGTACAGGTTGTGGGGTTTTTTACATGGATACCGCCAATAATTATTTTATGGCAAGATCTGTTGAATTAACCATACCAAAAATAAATGCCAACCGTGGCATGTACTTAGAGATGAACTTTAAGTGCAATAATTATTTTGCAGTTGGGTATATAGCAAGCAATGGCGATCTGGAACAACTAATAATCCTGAATCATGCCAACGAGTGGAAGAAAATCTACATAGACCTTTACAATGCACTTTCAGTTATTTCCGAAGGTTATCCCTACAGAATTTATATTGAGGCTTATCTGGAAACGGATGTAGAGCATGCCACGATTTTAATTGACGACATGAGAATTGTTCAATAAAGAGGTGTATGGAGCAAAAGAAACCCAGGATTCAGGTAGCTAAATATGTGATAGCCGATTACTTTGCTGCTATGATTTCATGGTTTGTGTTTTTTGTTTATCGAAAAATTATTACAGCCACACCTTATCACCCCTTTACCAACAATGATTTATTGGATAAAAAACTGATCGCCGGGCTGGTTCTGATACCCTTGTTTTGGCTGTTGATTTATTATGTGTCGGGTGAGTATCATAACATTTTCCGGAAATCGAGGCTTCAGGAATTGGGTAGAACTATTTTTATTACCACTCTTGGAGTGATTCTGATCTTCTTCTTGCTCATTCTCGACGACACCATTATCTCTTATAAAAACTATTACCAGTCGTTTTTCTTTTTGTGGAGCATCCATTTTATTTTAACCTACTTACCAAGGGTCACCTTCACAACCATCACCAATTCTAAAATTCAAAATCAGAAAATTGGATTCCCTACACTGATTATTGGGAGCAATGAGCAGGCGCTACAACTCTATCTGGATATGAGAGCAGAACCAAAATCGGCAGGAAATCAAATCATGGGATTTGTTACCATTAATGGTGGGGCAAAAACCCCATTGAGCGGTTACATCCCGCATTTAGGAAAGTTAGAGAATTTGATAGATACAATCAATAATCAAAAAATCGAAGAAGTGATCATCGCGATTGAACCATCCGAAAGGGAGAAGATTCAGCAGATATTGGTAAAAACCAAGGCCACCAAAGTGATGGCGAAAGCCATTCCCGATTTATTGGATATTCTTTCGGGCTCCGTGAAGATGTCCTCCCTGTTTGGGGTCCCTTTGATTGAACTGTCGCACGAGTTTCTGCCAGCATGGCAGGAGAATATGAAAAGGGTTATTGATGTATTGTTTTCCAGCATTGCACTCATTTTGCTGAGCCCATTTCTGCTTTTTTTAACCATTGGGGTAAAACTGTCCTCCAAAGGGCCTATTTTATATTCACATAAGCGGATGGGACGATACGGGAAACCGTTCCGGATTTATAAGTTCAGGTCGATGTATGTTGATGCTGAAAAAAATGGACCCGCTCTCAGCAGTAAAGAGGATCCCAGGGTGACTCCCTTTGGGAGGATGATGCGGAAAATGAGGTTTGATGAAATCCCTCAATTTTACAATGTTCTAAAGGGAGATATGTCAATTGTCGGACCACGACCCGAACGTGAATATTATGTGGAGCAGATAGTACAACGTGCCCCACATTACTTGCTTTTGTTTAAAGTGCGGCCAGGCATCACTTCCTGGGGGCAGGTGAAATTTGGATATGCCGAGAATGTAGAGGAGATGATCAAACGGCTGAATTACGACATCATTTATTTAGAGGATATGTCCCTTTATGTAGATTTAAAAATCATGATTTACACCATTAAGACCATCTTTCAGGCCAGTGGTAAATAACCCGAAAACCCTGACTTTTATCATAGCCATCGCAGAAAACAGGTCGAAAATAAATTATTACTTTGGCATCGTTTTTTGAAAACTCAAAATCAAGCAACTATGCACCAAAATATTAAGTTTGTTTCGGCCCAAGAGGCTGTGAAAGTTATCAAAACAGGCGATAGGATCCATATCCACAGTGTAGCCTGTGCACCCCAGAAGTTAATTGAGGCCATGTGCGAGCGTGGGCGGAACCGGGAGTTTAAGAATGTGAAAATTCAGCATCTGCACACCGAGGGGCCTGCTCCTTACGCATCGAAAGAATTTGAAGGCATTTTCCAGTTACAGAGTTTTTTTGTCGGGCACAATGTGCGGCAGGATACACAGGAGGGCTATGCCGATTACATTCCAGTGTTTTTGCACGAGACCCAACGCCTCATCCGCGAAGGATACACCAAAGTAAATGTGGCCATGGTTCAGGTTTCTCCCATCGACAAGCATGGTTATGTTTCGTTAGGAACTTCGGTGGATGCAACTTTGGCTGCTGTTCAAACCGCCGATACGGTTATTGGGGTAATTAATCCAAATATGCCGAGGGCTTTTGGCGATGCCATGATCCGTGCCAATTGCATCGATATTTTCTGTGAAGATAACAGCCCGCTTATTGAAGCCCATTTTACCGATCCTGATCCGATAGAGGCTGCCATAGGGCGCAATGTAGCTGCACTTATTGACGATGGTGCAACTTTGCAGATGGGTATCGGGGCTATTCCAAATGCGGTTCTTTCGCAACTGGGGAACCACAAAAACATTGGCATTCATACCGAAATGTTTGCCGACGGTATTTTACCTTTGGTTGAAAACGGTGTTGTGAATGGGGCCATGAAAGGGATTGATGTGGGTAAAATGACATCTACCTTTTTAATGGGGAGTAAAAAATTATATGACTTTGTGGATGACAACCCCGGTGTAATTATGAAAGATGTGCGTTACACCAACGATATCAATGTGATATGTCGGAATCCAAAAGTTACAGCAATCAATTCGGCCATTCAGGTGGACTTAACCGGGCAGGTATGTTCCGATTCCATTGGGACCAAGCACTACTCGGGAGTAGGCGGACAAATTGACTTTATCCGGGGTGCCTCCATGAGCCCGGGTGGGAAACCTATCATTGCCATGCCATCGGTAACTCAAAAAGGGATGAGCAAGATTGCACCTACCTTACATGTGGGAGCTGGTGTGGTAACCACACGTTCCAACATGCATTGGCTGGTCACGGAATTTGGCGCGGTGAATTTGTACGGAAAATCGTTGCAAGAAAGGGCAAAACTCATTATTAGTATTGCTCATCCCGATCACCGCGAATCTCTTGATAAAGCGGCATTTGAGCGTTTTGGGCCGCATTTCCATTTCGTGGTTTAAAATATTTGATTTTTTTGCGACCTGTGTATTTTCAACTTCAAAAGGTTGAATCTTACATGGGTTTTATTTTATCCCATGCTAAGCGATAAAAGTGCTTATAGTAGCAACTATTTGCGTTAATCGGGGGTTCTCCAAAATATATTTTGTTATCATGTTTTTTATAATGTGATTTACAAAACCTTAGTCGATTCAGCATTTCCATTGCTGAATTTGGGTTACAGAATTGAAAAAATCCTATCTTTAACAAAAATCTAAGGAAAGATGAAAGCAGGAGTAAAAATTGGGATCATTCTGGCATCTGTTTTAGTTACACCTTTGATTATCGGACTTTTTCAGCCCAAGGAACGTTTGGTAACCGAAATGGATTTAATTGATAAGATGTATTTTTTTATTCTGGCAGATATTACAAACCATTGGGAAGAATCTGTCTGGAGGCATGACTTAGATACCATGATTCAAAAGGATGTAGTTGACGGACAAGATGCCTGGATGGAATATTATACCAATGGTGATTCTGTTTTGTTGATTACCCAAAAAACTACGGAGACAGATTATATCCGGATTATTCATAAACCCGATGGACGTCAACTGATGCGTGTAATTACACTTGCCGATTACAAAGGAAAAACCGCTATCCGGATGTCGGAAGAGGTTTATGTGGCCAATCCCGTGAAGCGGTTTATTAATTTATTTGCTGATCCTACTAAAAAAAGGATTAGAAACTACCTGAATGACTTAAAGGAAAAAAACAAACCGGATCCCAATGCAGAGCAAGTTGATAGCTTTTAAATAAAAAAGCGCAAATGAACTTTCTTTCCATTTGCGCTTCATATCTTCATTCAATTTTCTTACAATCTTGCTTTAATTGCTTTAGTTTCGGCTTCAAAGCCAGGTTTTTCCAATAAGGCAAACATGTTTTTCTTGTAAGCCTCCACCCCTGGCTGATCGAAAGGATTCACTCCTAAGATGTAACCTGAAATTCCACAGGCAATTTCGTAGAAATAAATCAACTGCCCCAGAAAGTATTCGTTTAACAAAGGCAATTCTACCCGGATGTTAGGAACATTACCATCAACGTGGGCGATAATGGTTCCCAATTCAGCCATTTTATTCACCTCATCCATCCGTTTCCCGGCCAGGAAATTCAATCCATCCAAATTGGTTGCATCTTTTTCAATCACTACTTTAGAATCCGGTTGGGCAATGGAAAGCACTGTCTCGAATAAATTCCGCTGACCCTCTTGGATATATTGACCCATACTATGCAAATCGGAAGTAAAATCGACACTTGCCGGGAAAATTCCTTTACCCTCTTTGCCTTCGCTTTCGCCATATAACTGTTTCCACCATTCTGCCACATAGTGCAGTTTCGGATTGTAGTTTACCATAATTTCAATTCCTTTGCCTTTGCGTAGCAGGGCATTGCGTGTAGCGGCATAAATAGCGGCAGGGTTATCCTCAAATTTGGTTGAGGCGCCGGTTTGTTTCTCCATATCAACCGCACCTTTAACCAATTGAGTAATATCGAATCCGGCAATGGCAATGGGCAAAAGACCCACTGGGGTCAACACGCTGAAACGTCCGCCCACATCATCGGGGATTACAAAGGTTTTGTATCCCTCCTGAGTGGCCAAGGTCCTTAATGCCCCTTTTTTCTCATCGGTGATGGCAACCGTACGTTTGGCAGCATTTTCTTTTCCGTATTTCTTCTCCAAATCGGTTTTTAAGATACGGAAAGCAATGGCAGGTTCGGTGGTAGTTCCCGATTTTGAAATAACCACGATTCCCCAGCTACGCGAATGAAGCATATTCCGGAGTTCGGTCATGTAATCTTCGCTGATGTTTTGGCCGGCAAAAACTACCAAGGGATTTCTGCGTTCTTTGAGCTGGATAAAATTATCGGAAAGGGCATCAATAACTGCTTTTGAACCAAGATAGGATCCCCCGATACCCACTACAACCACTATCTCACAATCTTTTTTAAATTGGTCGGCTGTAAGTTGGATGTCTTTCAGTGCTTCGAATGAAATGGAAGAGGGTAGATTTACCCACCCCAGGAAGTCATTCCCTTTACCTGTTTTTTTGTAAAGTGCCTCAATGTGCGCATTTATCTCGCCCTGGAATCCGAAAATATCTTCTTTACGGATAAAGCCCAAGGTCTTTGAATAATCGATTTTAATTTTTGTCATTTTTGTGCAAAATTTATATTGTTGTTGAAATTGAGTCTAGGTAAGCTTTTCGGTCAGTTCGTTAATAATCCTGCGCGGCGATTGTTTCTCGTAAAGGATTTGGTAGATGCTATCGGCAATGGGCATGGTCACCCGGTGTTTTTTGTTTATTTCCCAAATGCCTTTAGAGGCAAAATACCCTTCGGCCACCATGTTCATTTCGCTCATGATGTATTTAATGGTATAACCTTTACCTACCATGGTTCCAAAATAGCGGTTGCGGCTAAATTGTGAATAGGCTGTAACCAAAAGGTCTCCCAAGTAGGCACTGTCTTTAATATCCCGATGGATGGGATACACGGTATCGGTAAACCGTTTCATTTCGCGGATGGCATTGGAGATAAGCACAGCCTGAAAATTGTCGCCAAAACCCAACCCATTGCAGATACCCGAACCTAATGCGTAAATGTTTTTTAATACCGCAGCATATTCGGTTCCCAGAATATCGTCCGACAAGTTGGTACGGATGTAGTGGTTGTTATACAGTTCAGTCAAGGCTTTTGCCTTTTCTTCGTGAATAAAAGCAATGGTTAGATACGACAACCGTTCCAAGGCTACTTCCTCAGCATGGCATGGGCCTGAGATAATCCCAAGTGATTCATAAGGGACATTGTATTTGTCGTGAAGAAATTCGCCAACCAAAAGATTGTCGTCGGGCACAATTCCCTTAATGGCTGAAACCACAGTTTTACCTTTCAAAGAAACTGTCAGACCCTGCAAAGCAAATTTTAAATATGCCGAGGGGATGATGAACATCACTGTATCCGACTCTGAAACCAGTTGGTTAATATCACTGGTAAGATTCAATAGCTCGGGATCGAATTCCACATCGCTCAGGTATTTTGGATTGTTCCCGAATTCTTTGATATGCTCGACCACATCTGCCTCGTGTATAAACCAATTGATGGGCTGTTTTTTCTCAAGAATGATTTTAGCATTGGCTGTTGCCCAACTTCCACCGCCTACAATCCCTATTTTCCCTAAATTAAACATGCGTTTGTCATGATTTAAATATGGGCAAAGATAAGAAAATAGGAGATTTGTAATTGAACAATTAAACAAATGAGCAAATTGGTTGGAGTTCAACCAATTTGCTCATTTATCCAGTAATTGTCAGAAAGATTATTTCTTTTTAAAGACCTCAAAAGTAAAAGTTTCCAGTTTGCGTTCGTCGGGAGGAATGGTCATGATCCAATCGATAATTTCTTTATACCCAACTTTTCCGGTATAGTAAAGGTCATTTTTTAATAGCACAATGATCAACCGGTGTGTCTCTTTATCCTTCTTTTCAGCAGAAACCTCATAGGAATTTATTTTGTCAAGATCGGGGAAGTTTGTGATTTCAAGCGCGGGCAACAATTTCGATTTTTCCCACTCGTTTGGGTAGATTGGGTAAGGCTCATCGGTAAAAGCAAAAACCCTGGCATAGCAAGGGATGGTAGGTTTTATGGAAAAGGTGAGGCCACTGCCTGATTGATAAAAAGGCTGAACCCCTTCTATCCATGCATCAAAACTTAAATCTTTGGTTACATTGTATTTAACGACGGTACAATTAATAGTAACCACGTATTTTATTTGGTTTTCGGCAGTAAAGCTGGGGCGGGTGTCCACAACTTCAATATCTTTTACGGTTCCTTCAATGTTCGAAAGGATATCGGAGGTAAAAAGTTCTTCAAAGGTGTTGTCCGATTCTTTACGGAAGTAGTCGGTATAGGAATTAATATTTTCTTCAATACCGGCCTTTTTTAACGCGTTAATCTTGGCATTGTTAATGGCTTTTTGCTTCACTTGTTCCGGCGACAGTTGCTCGCCTCCAATGGCATCACCTGTAATGCCCATTAACTGGAATTCTTCGGTTTTCTTTTGGCTAAATCCTTGGATAGCAATAAATAAAAAAATCAGGCATGCGGTAATCACTTGTTTTTTCATCGTGTTAGAATATTTGATTGGTTTCGATAAATTGGCCTTCGCTGATGCGGAACACCGACCATTTTGTCCCGGGCTCTCCTTGTGGGATTTGGAACACATACAGTAGTTTTCCTTCGGCATATACTTTTACAGTTGCCTTTGAATCGGACAGGTCATTTGCATTTTTGTTTGCACGGTTGGTAAAATCATGCACAAAAAAATCATAGGTGGCTAAATCGTCAATATCATGAATGGTGATTGTTTCGGGGCCATAACCATCCATGTCGTCGCGGTCGAGTTCGCCTTTTCCATCGGCCAGTATGCGGGTATGGTGGTACGAAATGTGGTAACTGTTTTCTTTCATAAAGTGGGCATCCAAATCCACCGGGTTTTGGTCCCAATCCAGGATTATCCTTACGTCTTTCAAATCTAAAACAGGAGAGATGCTGATCCGGTTAAAGAAAAAGGTGCCGGCAATCACTTCCACGTTTAAGTCGCTGGTAATATATTTTGGGCATTCAAAATGTACTTGCAAAAAGCCATCTTCTTCAGGTGCCGGAAAACGGATTTTCCCCTCTTTGTCGGTAGTGAACCTGTTCTCAGTTTCAATGGTTACGGTGGCTCCTGAAACGGGGTCGCCTGTTAATGCATTAAAGAACCTGAGGGTGAGGTTCCCCGATTCGTCTTCCTCCACCACATCGTCGAATTTATTCTTAAATTTCTCATGATTTTCCTGGGCAAAAGTATTACCCATCATAAAAAGGAAAAGGGTGGCATAAACAATCTTTTTCATAGTCGTGCTTTCTGAGGTTTGTAAAATTATTGTTTTATCTCTTAATTTTCAAGTGTATTGTTGTTTTGAGCGATTTATTTTTTAAAAGGAAAAGATAAAAAACACTGTTTCGTTAATAACGGTTTCTATGTTGCATTAGAGAACCCGAACAGCAAAATAGTTGCTTTGCTCGTAGATTAATATTTCACAAAAGGGGATTTTAAGAACAAAGATTATTTTGTTGCGGAAATGCCTACTCTTTTTATAAACAGGTAGGGTTGTATATAAGTTATTTCCTTTTTAGATTGCTATTTACAGATACATGTGAAAGCAAAGACATGGGTATCCGGCTGTCTTATAATCATGCTGTTTTCCGGTAACGCCATGTAGCCAGACTTAAAATAGCTGCGGCATAAATACTCAATGATATAAATTCGGCAATCAAATCGGAAAAGCCGGAGCCTTTAAGCATTACCATACGGATGACCCGCATAAAATAGGACAAAGGATTGATGGTATTGAATTTTTGAACCCAAATAGGCATGCTTTCCATGGGTGTGAAAATGCCGCTGAGCAAAATAAACACGATGACTACAAAAAAGGCAATGAACATCATTTGTTGCTGGGTTTCGGCCATGGTGCTTATAAATAACCCGATTCCTAAAACCACCAGCAAGTAAATGAAGGTAAATGCCACTAAAACCCAAATACTGCCTACCAGAGGTACACCATAAATGAGTTTTCCTAAAAGCGTTGCCAAAAAGAGTTCAAATATTCCTATGATTAAGAAAGGAAGCAGTTTCCCGATAATAAACTGGTATTTTTGCATGGGGGTGACGTTTAACTGTTCGCTGGTGCCAATTTCTTTTTCGCGGACTAAATTCAGGCCCGATAAAAACATCCCAATCATGGTAATTAAAATAACCATAATCCCCGGAAACATAAACCACTTGTAGTTCATTTCAGGATTATACCAAAAGCGGGCTTGTGTGGTAATTGTTTTTAAGGGTTGGGGGCTGATATTCCCTGCCCATTCAGTTAGGATGCTTTTATTAAAATCGAAAATAACATTTGAAGCATAACTGTATGCCAGCGTGGCAAAATTGGCATTAATGGCATTGGGGATCAATTGCACTGTAGCATGATTTTCTTTAATCAAATCATTACTAAATCCTGAAGGGATGTTTACAATCATGTCGGCTTTATTGGTTGCCAATTGCTGTTGAGCCTCATCGAACGAAAAAGTATTAGCCGTGATTTTAAAAAACGATGACCCCTCTAATCGGTGAACCAATCGTTGCGAGGTGTTGCTCATGTCCTGATCGACAACGCAGAGCTTTACATTTTTTATTTCAAAGGTAGTTGCATGTACCAATATCAGCAATTGAATAATGGGCATAACAAAGATAATGGGTAATATAGTCTTGTTCCTCCGTATTTGGCGGAATTCCTTTTGAAGCAGAAATATGATTGTTCTCATTACTAATTGTTAATTATTCTAAGCGGATTTTAAATTTCTTAATACTAATGGTTATAAATAACACGGTCATTCCAACCATGATAACGGTTTCTTTCCAAATCAATGCAAAACCGCTTCCTTTGATCATGATACTTTTCAGTATCTCGATAAACCACCTCGGAGGCATTATGAAACTGAAATAATACAATACTTTTGGCATGTTTTCTACCGGAAAGATAAAGCCCGACAGCAACATACTTGGCATCATCAATCCTACCATGGAGATGAGCATGGCCTGCTGCATGGTTTTGCTCAGGGTCGAAATCAGGATTCCCAAGGAAAGCGATAAGAAAATGAACAAGGTACATTCTGCCACAAGCAAAATCAAGCTACCTTCTACAGGCAATCCAAAAACAAAATAGGCCAGAGTCAGAATGGTTGCTACGTTTCCTAAGGACAAAATCAGGTATGGCGTAACTTTTCCCAAAATAATCTGAATGGGTTTTAAGGGTGAACCCAACAATATCTCCATGGTTCCCAGCTCTTTTTCGCGGGTAATGGTAATGGAAGTCATTAGGGCGGAAATAAGAATGAGGATAATGGCCATGGTTCCGGGAACAAACATAAATACACTTTTCAGGTTCGGGTTGTAAAACATGCGGACAGTGGGAACAATGGTCAGGTTTTTGGATGAGGCTTGATTTTCCATCATCACAAAATTATTGATAATCCCTTGGGTGTAACCATTGAGCATGTTAGCTGTATTGGGTTCGGAGGCATCGAAAATAAGTTGCATGTGGGCCGAACCTTCCTTCTCAAACTTTTGGCCAAAACCTGGTTCAAACACTATCACCCCGCGAATGGTCCCTTTTTTAAAAACACCGTCAATCTGTTGGTCGTTATCTAAATATTGGTCGATTTTGAAATAGCCCGACGACAACAACTTGTTGGTAATCTGCTGGGTGGTCACATCTTTCGATTTATCGAGAATAGCGATTCGGGCATCTTTCAAATCGGTGTTGATAGCAAACCCAAAAATGAGAATCTCGGCCACGGGAATGCCAAAAATGATGATCAGGCTCCGGACATCGCGGAAAATATGATGGAATTCCTTTTTTACAAAACTTAAAAACCTTTTCATTCAATTAGCAATTAATAATTTACAATTAACAGTCGAGTTTTTTAGTTATTTTGATTTGATGTTTTAATAATTGTATATAGAATTTTTAAAATTTCCTCGCAATCAGTTTATAATGATTTAAATCCTGTGCCGCTGATAAATTTGGTTTCTTTTAATAAGCGCAGCCAGTAATCTGTTTCGCGGGCTTCTTTATAAGCAATCCCGATTTTCGATGCAAATTCTTTTTTTGAATATCCACCCAATGCTTCTTCGGTATTTGCACCAATGGAAGTACCATACCTAAGTATTTGTTTTGAAAGTACCCCTTCTTTTTTTTCTTCTACCAAATATTGATAGAGTTTTACTATCCTGACAGCAAATTCAAAAGTTTTCAGTTGAATCACATTTTCTTTCATATAGAATTACTCATTGTTCATTATTAATTGTTAATTGAAAATCGGGCCGGGCTACTTTAATAAAAACATCGTTCATGTTAGCTGCCTGGTATCTTTCTTTGAGTAGTCCGGGAGTGTCTAACGCATCAATGCGCCCATCGACCATAATGGTTACGCGGTCGCAATATTCGGCCTCGTCCATATAATGGGTAGTTACAAAAACAGTAATCCCTTCGTGGGCTGCTTCGTATATCAAATCCCAGAACTGGCGGCGGGTAATTGGGTCAACCCCTCCGGTAGGTTCATCTAAAAAAACAATCCGGGGCTGATGCAGAATGGCCACCGAAAAAGCCAGTTTTTGCTTCCATCCCAATGGTAAACTGGCAATTAATACTTTTCGGGTATGTTCCATTTGTAAACGCGACAACAATTCACCGGCGCGCTCGCGGATATGTTTCCGGCTCATCCCATAAATGCCTCCATAAAGTTCCATGTTTTCAATCACAGTTAAATCCTCGTAAAGCGAGAATTTCTGGCTCATGTAACCGATGTTCTTTTTAATAAGTTCGGTTTGTTTGTAAACATCATATCCGGCCACGGTAATTTCCCCTGAGGTGGGATGCGATAAGCCGCATAAAATGCGCATGGCCGTAGTTTTTCCGGCACCATTGGCTCCCAGGAATCCAAAAATTTCACCTTTATAAACCTCAAAGTTCAGGTGGTCGTTGGCTACAAAGCTGCCAAATTTTTTTACCAGGTTCCGGACGTAAATTTCAATATTTTCTTTTTTTATGTTCATCTTTTATTTGGTACACTGATTTAACTGATCGCTTATGATTTTTTATGATTTCCCACCTTGTAACCATTTTCAAATAAACAAGTGGGTTAATTTGAAAATAGGTATCCGGTTTCAGGTATTCTTTCACCGCAAAGGCTCAATGCCGCAATGAAATTTTTAATTCACTAATCAACATTCAATATTCATTCTCCGTTCTCCGTTCTTCATCAGTTCCATAAAGCAATCTTCGATGGTGGCCTCAATGGCTCCTACCTGTATTTCCTTGTTTCCTTTCGATATTAAATATGACTTGAGTGGTTCGGTATCGGGATTTTTGATTTTAAGAGTTACATGTACAAATTCGCCAAATGGATACACGGTAGCCGCAAGATCATAGTTCCGCAAATCGTTTATCAATTGGTATTTATTGCTCGCGTTTACTGCAAAAAGAGGTTTTGAAAAGCTTTTTGAGATTCCGTTGGGCGTATCCACAGTCAGGATTTGGCCGTTTTGTATAAGAGCCACGCGGTCGCAAAGGCTGGCCTCGTCCATATAAGGAGTACTTACCAAAATGGTGATGCCTTTTTGCTGAAGTTTTTTCAGCATCTGCCAAAATTCCATCCGCGATACGGCATCCACTCCAGTAGTGGGTTCATCGAGCAGCAGTATTTTGGGCTTGTGAATAAGCGCACAGGAGAGCGCCAGTTTTTGTTTCATCCCGCCCGAGAGTTTCCCGGCCAGGCGTTTTTTAAACGGCTCAATCTGTTTGTAGATGTCGGCAATCAAATCGTAGTTTTCTTCAATGGTGGTACCGAAAACAGTAGCAAAAAAGCTGAGGTTTTCTTCCACACTCAAATCCTGATAAAGGCTGAACCTACCGGGCATGTAGCCAATCAGTTCCCGGATTTTCTTATAATCGGCAACTACATCCAGCCCATCGAGGGCAGCGTTGCCCGAATCGGCTATCAGTAAAGTGGTTAAAATCCTGAAGAGCGTTGTTTTTCCGGCACCATCAGGGCCAATAAGCCCGAAAAGCTCGTTGGGTTTCACCTGCAGGTTGATGGATTTTATGGCCTCTACCTCGGCATACTTTTTCGACAGGTTGTGAATTTTAATCATGGATGTAATTTAATCGTTCTGGAATTTCACCTCACCGGGCATGCCAATTTTGATAGTCCCATTGTTGGGGATCTCGATTTTAATTGCGTACACCATGTTTACCCGCTCCTCTTTGGTTTGGATAATTTTGGGCGTAAATTCTGCCTGTGACGATATCCAGGTAATCGTTCCTTCAAATTCGAGATATTCTTTTTTGCCTTTGTCAATCAAAACCTTGCAGGTGTTTCCTTTGATAACTTGATGCAGTTGGCCACCCGAAACATAAGCCCGCAGGATGATTGTATCTAATTTTGCAATTTTGTACAACGGCTTTCCGGTAGCGGTCATTTCACCTTCTTCGGCATAACGTTCAAGGACGGAACCTGAAATGGGATTTAGGATGTGGCATTTCCGTAATTGCTCATCCAACAGGAGTTTTTTGGCAGCTATCACCTGTAGCTCCTTGGAGACAGCCACCTTTTGCGACTGGTTGGCATCCCGCTGTTTGTCAATCACCTTTAAGGCCCCTGATATGTCGTCAAATTGTTTTTGGGTAGCAGCGCCGGTTTTTATCATGTTTTCGATGCGGCTTTTATCGGTATTCAGGTTTTCTGCCTGCTGACCGAGAATCTCAGTCTGGGCATCGATACTTTGCAAGTTGGCCTGAACTTTGGCAATCTGTGCCTTTATTTCTTCCAATTGCAGTGAGGGTATTATGGTATCTACAAGTCCTACTTCCTGGTTTTTATCAATCATTTGGCCTTCTTCAATTTGAAGCCATAATAATTTACCGTTCATTTCAGAGGAGACTAAAATTTCGACGGCTTCAAAATTTCCGAAAGCGTCGGTGGTGTGGTTGCTGTTTTGGCAGCCCCATAAAAGGGCAAGGGTTGCGAATAAAATGAATGTTCTCATACTCCTAATTTTTATCGTAGTTTTATATTTTAAACCTGTGATATTTAGTTATTTACCAATATTGAAAAGGTAATCGGCCTGCATTTGTGTTTTTTGAATTTCATGAACTTTTTTGTTTACACGAGCCTGTTTATCGGCGTTTAATTGCCGAAGGTATTCCGCAGAAGTGATAATTCCATTGGCCAGTTGCGATGCCGAGCGTTCAGTGATTCTGTTTTGTAGTTCTACAATTTCTGCATCTTTTGCCATCAGTTTGTTGAGTTTTTCAATCTGCAAGAGGTTCTGCGACTTGGCAATATTGAGGTTTTTGTTAAAAACTTCCCTGTTATCGGTAATCAGTTGTTTTTGCAGATGAATCTGGTTCTTCTCGCGCTGGGTTTGTTTCCAATCCCAGATGTTCCACTGTAATTGGGCTCCGGCCATGTAATAGCCGTGAAAATTATCGCTGAACATGTCATAACCGGGCCTTCCGTATCCGGCGGTTACAAACGCTCCCAGCGTAGGCATCCGTTTTTTCGATGTCACTTCGACTGTAGCATCCAAAAGTGCCACCTGGTCATCAAAAAGCTGATGCTCGGGGCGGAAAACTTCGGAGGGCAAGGAATGTTCAAAAACCGGGATTTCAATCAGTGCATCCTGCGGGATATTGAAGCCGGTAAGCTCCGACAGAGCCATCAATGCCTGACTTTTTCCAGTTTCAAGTTCTATCATTTGTTGTTCCAGTTTCAGCCGTTCGGCATCTAAGTAGTCTAATTCAGAGCTATTTATCATCCCTTGCTCAACGGCTGCTGAAACAACTTTTCTTTGCTCTGTTAACGTTTGGTGGGTTAACTGCAATATCTGGTCATTTTCCTGAATCATCAGGCAGGTAAAGTACAACTGGTTGATTTGTTCTTTCAGTTTGTAAATATCTACCGCCACCTTTTGTATTTCAACTTTCAGGTTTTGTTGGGTCACTTTTTTTGCTGCCTGGGTGTTTCCCCCATCATAAATCACCTGAGTAACATCGATGAATGCACTGTATTGATCTTTTGGAACCTCTGGAACAGTGGGCATTTGTATTGGAATAGCCGTTACTTCTGATTGGTACGTGACTTTTCCCTTTAAATAAATATCGGGCAGGTAATTGGTTTGCAGGTTTTTGATTTTAAGTTCCGTAATCTCCATCAGTTTTTCTTTTTGCTTCACCAAAGGGAAGTTGGCCTCTAAACTATCGTAACAGTTTTTTAAGGTGATTGATGTTTGAGCAGTAACTAAGCCAGAATTGATGAGGTTAATTCCTAAAAAAACAATCAAACCAAAGAGCAGTAGGGTTATTGTCTGAATCAAGGTTCTTACACCTGCAAGTAAATGGTTCAGCAGGTGAAACACAAAACGGTTTATCATAAGTATAATTTGAATGAGCATATTATTGATTATTCGTTATTTTATAAGCTTCGAGCGCATGTAGGTAAAAATTGGCTATGGAAACTTTTCGTTGATCAATAAATTCCTGATAGGCTTTTGAGTCGCCTCCAAATATTTTATTTTCAAGGATTGGTTTTGCCACTATAGGGAAAATAACCAGCGATAGCAGGTTGACAATAAAGTCCTGAGGCGAGATGTGATACCCCTCATTCAGAAGTTGCATGCGCAAAGGTTCAAAAAACTTACTTGGTTCAATATTGGCCTGGCTAAACCGTTCAAGCAGTATTTCGGGGTTACGGGTCAGTTCGCTAATGATAAAATTGGGTAAAAAGGGATTTTTTTGTAAAAGTTCGGAGTAGTGTAAAGTAAAAAAACGGATCTTTTCTTCCACACTGTACTCTTTTGTCATTATTTCGCCTACCATGTCCCCAATTTTTCCGGCAGCCTGAATAAAAATATAGTCAAACAGTTTTTCTTTGCTCCGGAAATAATAATGCAGCAGCGATTTATTGATGCCTGCCCTGTCAGCAATTTCCTGCATGCGTGCACCCTCCATCCCTTTGGCAACAAATATCTCTTTGGCGGCCTCTATAATTCTATCTTCGGTGTTCTTTTCTTTTTCTGTCATAATGCATTCGTGAATTAAACAATTGGTTTAACCAAATGGTCAACAAAAATAAGGAGCCTTTTTAAATTAACCAAATAATTTGACCAAAAAGTTTGACCAGATGGTTAAATATTTTTTCCAACAAGCTTTAAGCTTTGTTAACAGGGCATTAATGGATATAAAGCTCACATATTTAATTTTTATTTTTTCATGATGTCAGAAAATATATTTTGGAATGATAAGAGCATCTAAAGGACTAGTGTCAAGTCAAGCATGCTTTTACATCAATTCACCCGGTGACTCCGGGCGTGGATATAAGGCACAATGCCATAATCAAAAAGTCACCAGGTGAATATTGCCCAACTTTTTATAGTTGGTTGACACTGGAATATTTCGGACATGAATAAAAATTCAAGCAATTATTCTTAAAATTGTGTTATTGAAAGAACAAATCACAATAGTAATAATATCATTTAAAACTATCTTTTATGAAATTTTTTTGGACACTCCTAACTTTAGCATTGTTGATGGGCTCACCCATGGTAACCGTTGCTCAAAAGGATTCGGAAGCAAGCCCATTAACATTGGGAGCTGATGTGGTCTCGCGTTATGTTTGGCGGGGGCTTGCCTTATCATCATCACCAGCCATTCAACCTACTATTGCCTATAGTTTTGGAAACATAACGGTTGGTACTTGGGGTTCGTTTACCTTCTCGCGGGAGGAATCGCAGGAGGTGGATTTATTTGTTACCTATTCCCTGAATTCATTTTCGGTAACCCTGAATGATTATTTTAACCCCGTCGAGAATTCTGATGAAAAGATAAAATATTTCGAGTGGGGAAAGGATACAACAGGCCACGCCTTGGAATTAGCAGCCTCGTGGGAGGGAACTGAGAATTTTCCGTTGATAGTTACCGCAGGGCTATTTTTCTATGGCAACGACCGCGACGAAATTACTGGCGATAATGAGTATTCAACCTATGCCGAAGTAGCTTATCCGTTCGATATCAAAGGTGTCTCCTTGCAGCCTTTTGCTGGGCTTACTTTTGCCGAAGGGTATTATTCCGATGGTTTCGGTTTGGTAAACCTGGGAGTGAAAGCCGAAAAGGAAATCAAAATAACCGGGGATTTTTCGTTACCCATTTCAGCCTCGTTTATTACCAATCCGGATGCTGGCGATGTGTTTCTGGTAGTTGGCATGAGTTTTTAAAAGCCTTTTTGGGCGGCATTTATTGGATAATGAAAAGCCATCGCTTCAAAATAAAAAAGGGGTTATCGGTTTTGTTAAAACCTGATAACCCCTTTTTGAATGGAATGCCTGTTATCCAAGGAAAGCCGAATACATCCACACCAGTTTTTCCTGTTCCCGGATATAATCGCTCATCAGTGCATTGGTACCTTCATCGTTGGCTTCGCTGGCCAAAGTTAGAATAACCCGTTGTTTGCGGATCAAAACTTCGTATGAATCAACCACCGACTGCACGGTGGCTTTGGCCTGGTTCACCCCTTTTTGCTCATTAATTTCCGATTGTTTCAAATAATCGGAATAACTATGGACGGGCGAAAACCCGAGGGTAAGAATCCGTTCGGCCAGTTCATCCACCTTTAACAACAGGTCGTTATACAGTTCTTCGAATTTCAAGTGCAACTCAAAAAACTTCTCCCCCTTAATGTTCCAGTGAAACCCGCGGGTATTCATGTAAAATACCTGATAGTTGGCTAACAAATCGTTTAACGATGCTGCAATCATCTGGCTTTTCTGTGTATCTAATCCTATGTTTCTCATATGTGTAGAGTTTTTAATTGTTTTTAAATGATGCACCAAAAGTACAGCCTTAAACAATATCAATCAAATCAATAATGCTTATGTTATTATCGACAATAACTATAATTAGGTTCTGAAGAAGATGTGCGTTGCTGAATTCAGTGATTGCGGTCTATTTTTCCACGGTAAAATGAAAAATAGATACCACTGGCACTGATGAGGGTAAAACTCCCAAAACCCCACTTCATGGCCGATAGGAACACATCAGATGGCACCGATTCGATGGCACTTTTGCCAAAAAATCCGGCAAAATATAGGGTAACAATGGTCATGCTGATGATTTGGCCAAGTACACGCATGGTGGCTGCCGAACCCGAAGCCAGGCCATATTGGTTTTTGGCTACCGAACTCATGATGGTATTCATATTGGGCGACGAGAAAAAGGCAAAACCCAATCCCACCCAAACCAGCAGGCCAATAATGATTCCAAGAGGGGTTGCCATCGACAGAAAGGTAAAAGCTGCTAAACCCAAGGTGCACATGGTCATTCCAAGGGTGGTGAGGTATCGTGGTTGAACACGGTCGGACAGGCGGCCGGCAATTGGCGAAAAGATAGCCATCACAGTAGGTTGAGCTATCAGAATCAATCCGGCATCACGGGGAGCCAGGCTTCTGATCTTTTGCAGATACAGACTCAGCAAAAAAACGATGGCAAAGGTGGCACTGTAGTTAATTAACGCGGCCATATTGGAATAGGCAAACAGGCGGTTTTGGGTGAACAGTCTGGTCTCAATCACCGGCATGGCCGTTTTCCGTTCAATCATCCAGAAAACAACCAAGGCCAGCAAGCCCCCGCCCATCAATAACCAACCGAATACAGATGGGATTTGTGACGACCCGTACACTAGAACTACCAACCCCAGCATGTAAAAGAAGATTCCCCTGGCACCGAACGGTTTCCCTTTGGCGGTGGGCTGTTCGTCGTTTCCTAAGAAAAGAAAGGCAATGGTTGTGGTGGCAATACCCAAAACCGTGGATGCATAAAAGATGGAGCGCCAGCCCAGGTATTGGGTAAACAACCCACCGGCAAAGGGGCCAAAGGCCAATCCCAGATACACCGCCGAAACCGAGATACCTAAAACCCGTCCCCGGTATTGGGGCAAAAAGGCCGAAACCAGGATAGCCGGCCCGGTGGTGCTGGAAAATGCGCCGCCTATGCCTTGCAAAAAGCGGAAAAGGATGAGCCAAAACCCTGAAGGGGACAAACCGCAAGCCAACGACGAAAAGGTGAAGATAACCACACCCCATTTGAACATCCGCCGAACCCCCGATATATCGGCCCAACGCCCTGAAGGGAGCAGAAACATAGCCGTAGCCAGCAGAAAGGAGGTTACCACCCAGCTCAGGGTTACCGCTCCCAGCGAAAAACTCTTTTCAATGGCAGGCAATGCTATATTTACCGACGAAATAAGAAACGTCCCTATAAATGAAGTAACGGCCACGATGGCTAAGATAGATAGCTGTTTTTTGCTCCACTCCATAACTGTTTTTTTGAGGTATTTCAATGTATCAAAAATACCAATATTTTACAGTGAAGAAAATTTGGTATGAAATCAACAACAAGCAGAACCAAAATAAGAAGGTCTTATGGAGTAAAATAACTAATAATTTGGGGTAGGGTTGAGACTTCCCCCGCCAGTATTATGAAGGGGTGGCCTCGATTATGGACTGGTTTTTATTCTTTTTCTTACTTTATATTCCAAATAGACCGACTTTTAAAAATTGACCCCGAAATGTAAGCCCGGCTCAAATAGAAAGTATTTATTCCATTTCTCATCTTTATCGGCAAAAGCTTGTGGGACATTTGTACTGATTGGCCAGAAAGTCCCGGCAATAGATGGTTCAATAAAAAATCTGTTTTTATACAGAGGTATATGATACCCAATCCGGAAAGTCGAAAATAACTGAAAACCATTCTGAATCTTTTTATCGTTTTCGTCAAAATAGACCCTTTTTAGGGGCAATGCCTGTAACGAGGTGTATAAACCTTTCCATAAAAAGCGCTGATATACAACACCAATGCCATACTCTCTGATGCTGCCGGGGTAGTTTTCGCTTTCGTCACCGTATGATGGGCCATACGGGATGCCCAAGGGCGCGTCAAATTTCCAGGTAATTGCTTCTAGCGAAACTACATCTTTGGAGGTAATTCTGTACCCAAAATTCAACTGGTAAAATGATGGTGAATTCGAAGATAAATTTCCAAGTAAAAAAGCCGAACTTCCTGCAAAGCATCTATAATAAGTATCTGTAGTTTTTGTGTTTTGCTGACTGAATAAGGTCCCTACACTTAGGAACCCGAGAATGACGGTTTGAACAACTTTTCGTATCATAATATATTGCTTTAAATTATGCTACAAAATTGCGGCAAACAATTTCTCATTTCGTTCACTTAAGTTAAAAAAGGAGGGGTGAAAGGAGGGGGGGAAAGTATGTCAAAGCTCTGAGAAATGAAAAACAGGTTGCGTTATTTTACCAATCTCTTTCGGATACGGCTTAATGACTGTGGTTCTATTCCAAGGTAACTGGCAATTTGGTACTGGGGTACCCTTTGCAATAAATCGGGTCTTGTTTTAAGCAGATTCAAATAGCGCTGTTCGGGAGTAGATGTCTTGAAACCGTCAAATGATGCTTGGTTCTTAGCCAATAGTTCTTCGGATAAAATGCGGCAAAGTGTTTCGAAACGGGGAAATCTTTCGAATATGGTTTTTTCCATTTCAGGATTTGAGACTATTAAAATGGAATCTTCAACACAGGATACGTAATATTCCGATGGTTTTTTATTGACACTGCAAAGGGGGGCAAGCGTTTCCGATTCGGGGTAAAAAGCAGTGGTTTTCTCTTCACCGTCAATAATATAATAGCATCTTATACAACCTTTGATAACAAAATAGCCATCATCCGACTGCTGTCCTTCTGTCAGTAATATTGTTCCTTTTTTGTAATTTCTGAAAATATCTAAGTCAATAATTGCTTTCTTTTCTTCTTCAGAAACTATCATGTACCTTGAAATATAATCAAAAAGTTTATCTTCCATTTTTCTGTTTTTTTAAGGTGTGCCGTTTTTAAAATGTGCTACAACAGCCGCATGTAATGAAGTGTTGTGGTTTGCGGAGATTTCCACCGGGCAGATTACAAACCTTTCCATCGGGAACTACCGCTCACCAACCTCCGAACCGACCAAAGGGAGCTCACCGAAGGTAAACCCGCTTTGGGCATAGGCGCTGTTAGGTGTGTGTTTATTTGTCATTCTGTTCATTATATTTTCTCTTTCCAACTTCAAGAAATTCTAAAAACGTTTTTTTATCAAGGCCAAAATAAGTGGGTCCATTATTTTCATTGCTGTCCCTCTTAATATAACACCGAACTCCCAAATAAGCTCAGTTAATTGACTTTATCTCCCCATTTTTAGCTGTATAAATAGGTTCGTAAGGGTTTAGTTGGCATGTGTCGTTTCTTTTTTTGGTCGGTTCAAGTTAAATTATTTCAATAACTGTTATCAAAAATAGAACAATTTGCCACAAAAACAATAACCAATGGCATCTATAAACAATAAGAAGTTAAAAACCTGTCAACAAGAAACGTAAACAGGTTGAATAGAATAAACGTTGCATAAAATGAAATGGAAAACCGATTGCAAGGTATGGGCAACTTCCCAAATGCAATCCCACATGGCAAAAAGGAATGTCCAACTGGCTGGGGCGGGTCAAGACTTAATTAGCAGCACTCCGTTCTTTATTCCATGATTGGCAGTTCCGTTTTGTTACGGAAGATTATTTTGCCCTTTGCTTGTGCTGCCGATACCATTTTGTCGGCACCCGTTGATGCCCCGCCAATTCTTAAAACGGCGTCGCAATAATCTATCAGTTTCACGGCAACGGGGTGAAAAATCCTGTTAAAGATACCGTCTCCAACTTTTTCCGAGCCGGCGGCTTCAATAAGCGGCAAAGCAAACCATTCTCCCAAAACGGGCATGTGCCCCATGTTATATACTTCCAGCGCGGTGTCTGTCATTGCTTTTACGTTTGCCTCAATCAAAACCGGATTATCATTGGTTCCTGAGCGGTAAGGTCCGGTTATAAGGATTAATAAGGGTTTGCCTGTTTTCATTATAAAATTTCATGAAGTTTGATGTATTGGAGAAGCATGATTGTTTTTCCGTCTTTGATTTCGCCACGGTGAATCATTTGTAGGGCCTGTTCAAAATCAATTTCCAGCACCTCGATATTTTCTTCTTCGTGTTCCAGGCCACCCCCTTCCCCAACTTTCATTTCATTGAAATATTCGGCAATAAAGAAATGCAGAATTTCAGTAACTGAACCTGGCGACATATAGGCTTCAAATATTTTTTGAACCGATGACACTTTGTAGCCTGTTTCTTCTTCGGTCTCCCGCCGGATGCAGTCTTCCGCGTTTTCTTTGTCTAACAAACCGGCACAGGCTTCAATCAGCATCCCTGATTTGTTTCCGTTTATATAAGTCGGGAGCCTGAATTGCCGGGTAAGAATTACGGTTTTCTGCAACTTGTTGTACAATAAGATGGTTGCCCCATTCCCCCGGTCGTAGGCTTCACGGGTCTGGGTCTGAGCCGTCCCGTCTTTTTTTACATATTCATAGGTTATTTTTCTTAATACATACCAGTTGTCGGAGAGAACTTCGGTCTTTAAAATCTTTACTTCACTGATCATTTTGTAGGTTTTATTGCTTAGAAACGTATGTTAGTACCGAAAATTGCCAATCATGGGAAATTTCCCTAGAAAGATAGAAGAAATAGGTTCTCTCTTTGTTGCGGGTACGGTCGTCCGCATTTACCTGCGGCTCTTAATCTGTTATTTAATGCCCAACCTTTTGCATTCCTTTTTGGCTATAAAACTAAAGCCCCAATGGAATTACATCTTATTATCAATAAACAGGAAGCGTAGATTTACTTGTGCCTCCTGAATATTATCTCCTCATAGCAAATAGCTATCTGCAAGTCTCAAAAAAAGCCTACAGAAGGTATCCGGAAAAGTGAGCACCTGAAACGGACGGTCCTGCCAACTGTTTCTTTTGCCTTGGGGTTATTTGTCGGTTTCGCAATGACAACCACAACTGCATTCTTTCTCTTTTGCTTTCTCAAAGGCTTCACGGCCTTCGGAGATTGAAAAATAGATCAGACCTGCGGCGCCAATTACATCGGCATAAGCGAAGCCGGTGAGTTCGTAAATTAAGCTTGAGGCAAGTAAAACAAGCGACATGTAAACACAAACCCGGGTGCAGTCCGCGTCGGCGACAATGGGTTCGGAATGTAGCTGTTTTCCGATCTTCTTTTTGGCAGACATCAGCCATACCATTACGGTAATTGAAATCAATGATATAACGATGCCCCAGAGGGTAGTTTCGGGTTTGTGGTGGTTAAGCACGTTTACCGCGATACCTGCCAGCAAGCCCACCGAGAATAGGTAAAACGCTATTCCTGTTAGTTTAAGGGCTTTTATCTCGAAACCGCTTTTGAAACTGCCGGGGTTTTGTTGGATGCGCAATATCATTATTGCAATTCCGATTCCTGACATAACTTCAATAAAACTATCCACCCCAAATCCAAACAGGGCAATGGTCTCGTCGGAATAGCCCAATGTCATGGACACCACCCCTTCGATGATGTTATAGAAAATAGTAAACAGGCTGAGCAGGTAGGCCTGCCTGTATAAATGACGTTCGTCTGTAGCCATACTGTATATATTAAATATTTGTTTGAATACCTTAACTACGCAAACGCGGTGCGGCGGTATTGAATATGAGAGTTCTAATCATCTTTCTCCCATTTATTTTAGTGAAGCTGTGCCACGGTTAAATACTTCATTTTCATAACCATTACTATTTTACTTGCGGAATTTAGGAAATATTTAAATATCGGATATTAATAACCCCGGATCCAGCATGAATGTTTAATCTCTAGTGAAGTTATCTTTTAAAACAATACAAGTTGCCATTGGTACTTGTAAAAAGGAGACCGTCATTGGAAATGTATGGGGTTGAAAAGATTCCCCCGAGTTTCACTTCTACCTCCAGAAATTCCTCGTTCGAATGGATAATGGAATATATATCCGCCCGATAAGAATCGTCATCGTTGAAATACATGAGCCGGTTTTTCTGGTAAGTACCTGTTTCAAAACTCCAGCTTTTTTCCCCTGAAATTAATTGGATGCCATGAAGTTTCCCGATGGTAGTCCCAAGGTAAAGCATGTTTTCACTATAGGCATTGTTACCAAAGACGAGAAATTCCATGCCTTTTCGCCAGAATTCTTTACCAGTTTCAGGTTCGGCAGCAACAAGCACCCGTTCATCGGCCGAACCAATATATAAAATAGAATCGTGCAGGTTGTTGTTTAATCCCCATCCCTTGGCAAAGGCTTTATTCCAGTGGCAGAAACCTTTTTCCTGGTCAAGGGCATATACGTTGTAATCGCGGGCCCCAACAATGACCAGATTCTTATAAACCGAAGGAGAACCCTGAACTTCTCCTATTGGAAAATACCGGTGCCCGACTGTTTTAAATTTCCATACCAGGGCTCCGTTTGTTATATCAAGGGCATACACAAAACCATCAAAGGAACCGACAAATATTTTGTTATGGCTGATGGCGGGTTTAGTATGAACCACATCTCCGGTTTGAAACTTCCAGGTCAAAGTACCAGTGCCTGTGTGAACAGCATATAGGTTTCCATCACCGGAACCAAAATAGACGATGTGTTGGTTCACGATGGGTGTTGAATGAAAATAATCGGCAAAATCATACTTCCGTTCACCATTGGTACCCAATTTCCAAAGGAAGCTTCCATCCTTTTTATCAAGGGCATACAAGAAGCCATCGCCGCCATTCAAATACAGTTGGCCGTGGTCGATACACACATCCGACCGTATTTCGCCGTTGGTGCGAAACTGCCAGGCTTCCTCTCCTGAAGTAATATCTACCGCGTGTAAAAGGCTATCGAGGCCCCCAAAATAAACAAGGTTATCGCTTACAATGGGAGAAGAATAGATGGGTTGCCCTGTTTGAAACACCCATTTTATTTCCGGCAGTTCTTTATAGTCCGGTACCACTTCCGGGGTTCCTTGTGCAAAGGAAGTTGTGGCGATAATACAGCATGTAATAAGTACCTTTGTCCGGCTCAGAAAACAAGAGTTTGGTTTTGAATAATTTATGTTCATTGGTTCCTATTGTTAGCGGGTTGAACTAGTCGTGAAAATATCCCATGATGCTTTTTTATTGCATACATCAACCATAATCTTGTGAAAAACGGCAAACCCCTTATAAAGTAAAGCCATTAGCCATTTAATATCGTTTACTATCTGATTCTATTTTATAGTTCTTACAGCCGTGTCAATACGCTGAATGGTTTCCTCTTTGCCAATAATCTCCATAATCTCGAACAAGTCGGGTCCTTTGCTGGCTCCTACCAAACACAACCGCAGTGTATTTATAATAGAACCAAAGTTCCAGCCGTTTCCTTCGATGCAAGCGGAAACTGCTGCTTTTGCATTTATCCCGTTAAAGTCGGTTACATGTGCCATTACATCTTTAACAGATGTTAATTGCCCGGGGATTCCCTCTTTCCAGCGTTTCTTAATAATCTCAGGATCGTAGCTGGTGGGTGCTTCAAAAAAGAAGGAAGACTGTTCCCAAAACTCTTTCACAAAGCGGGTCCGGTCTTTAATCAATCCAACAATCCGTTCAACTTTTGCAGGGCTGGTCTCAATCCCCTTTTGTTTTAAAATAGGGAGGTACAATTGCACCAGTTCGGCATTTGATTTCATCAGCATGTATTGGTGATTGAACCATTCCGCCTTTTTGGGATCGAATTTGGATCCTGATTTGGTGACCCGTTCCAAGCTAAACAATTGAATCAGTTCGTCCATGGTAAAAATCTCCTGTTCGGTGCCCGGGTTCCATCCCAAAAGTGCCAACAGGTTTACAAACGCATCGGGGAAGTATCCCTCTTCGCGGTAACCCATGGCAGTTTCGCCCTCTTCCGATTTCCAAAAGAGTGGAAAAACAGGGAATCCCATTTTGTCGCCATCGCGTTTGCTCAGTTTTCCGTTACCCGTAGGTTTCAACAAAAGGGGCAGGTGCGAGAATTTGGGCATGGTGGTTTCCCATCCAAATGATTGATATAACAACACATGCAAGGGAAGCGAAGGTAACCATTCTTCCCCACGGATCACGTGCGTAATTTCCATCAAATGGTCATCTACAATATTGGCTAAATGATAGGTAGGCAGGCCATCCGATTTGAACAGCACTTTGTCGTCCAATGTATCGGTATTCACGCGGACTTCACCACGGATAATATCCTGCATAACCACCTCGTGGTTTATGGGCATTTTAAACCGTATGACATACGCGTTACCTGACAGCAAGTGTTTTTCAACCTCAGTAGAAGATAAAGTCAATGAATTTTTCAATTGTCCACGGGTGGCTGCATTATAGGTAAAAGTCTCTTTTATCTCCTCGGCTTCTTTACGGAGTACATCCAACTCCTTAGGTGAATCGAAGGCATAATAGGCATTACCACTGGCGATTAACTGATCGGCATATTTTTTATATATCTCCCGCCGTTCTGACTGCCGATAAGGACCATAGTTCCCGCCTTCACGGATGCCCTCATCTACCTTTATCCCGCACCATTCCAAGCTTTCCATAATATACTCTTCAGCACCCGGAACAAACCGTGTTTGGTCGGTATCTTCGATACGGAGCAAAAAATCGCCTCCATGCTTTTTGGCAAACAGGTAATTGAAAAGGGCGGTACGTACACCCCCCATATGTAGTGGTCCTGTGGGGCTTGGCGCAAACCTTACCCGTACTCTTCTCTCGCTCATGCTTTTTCAATTTTGCGCAAAGATAGTCGGAATTTAGAGAATAGAAATTAGAGTTTAGAAAATAGATGTTAGAGTTAGAGATTTAAGATAAGAATTGTATTTTGTCTGTAACTGGTTGCTGGTTTCTAGTCTCTAGTTTCTAATTTCTAACTTCGGTCTTCCAGCTCGGCCCTGAGTTTTTTGGTCAACGACTTCACCACTAAATCATAGCTATGGTCAATCCATTCCTCAATCAACTTCCGGGGGATGCTCCCATCAATTTGCACGGTATTCCAATGGTTTTTGTTCATGTGGTAGCCCGGCAATACGGCTGGATAGGTCTCGCGGAGTTCAGGAATCAATGTGGGATCGCACTTTAAGTTAATTGATAAATCCCCATCGAGGCTGGTAAGTGCAAACATTTTCCCCATGACTTTAAACACGAGGGTTACCTCATCGAAAGGAAAAGTCTCTTCGGTTCCTTTCTTTTGCAGGCAATAGGCCCGGATGTCTTCAATATTCATTACAGTATTTTTTGTAAAGATAATGCATCTATCTTTTGATTAAATGCCATCTGCCTGATTTTTAACATCACCTCCTCCTTTCTAAATTGCCTGCCCAAAGGGTCAGAAAGGTAGGTATTTATGCCACTTTTATGTTGAAACTAAAGTTCTTATATTTGCGCTCAAAATAATTCAATGCTTACCATTTGTTGGTTGATGGCCTGCTTTATGAAAGCATCTAACACTTGACTATGAACCGGATCTTTACGTGGCTTTTAATACTGGGAGGGTTAACGATGACCTCGTGTAAGTTTAAACAGAAAGCCGATTTGATTATTAAAAATGCAAAAATATACACGGTTGACAAAAACTTTACCGTGGTCCAGGGCATTGCAGTGCTCGATGGCCGTTTTGTGGCTGTAGGCCCCGATGCCACCATCAACGCGCAATATTATAGCGATCAGGTTCTTGATCTGAAAGGGAAATATATTTATCCCGGGTTTATCGATCCTCATTGCCACTTTTATGGGTATGGGTTGACCCTGACTCAGGTAGATCTGCGGGGAGCCCTGTCGTTTACCGAAGTGGTAGAGCGGACAAAAAAACACCATCAGGAATTTCCGATGGCGTGGATCATCGGCCGGGGGTGGGATCAGAACCTGTGGGGAACCAGGGATTTTCCCACCAATGAACTGTTAAATCAAGCATTTCCCGATGTTCCCGTGTTACTCCGCCGTATTGATGGCCATGCAGCTATTGCCAACCAAAAAGCCCTGATGCTTGCCGGTATCAACACCACAACCAAAATTAAAGGCGGAAAGATACTTGCGGAAAACGGAAAACCGACAGGATTACTTACCGATAAAGCTGTGGATAAAGTATTGGAATTCATGCCTAAGGCAGACCTGCCTACTCAAACCACGGGATTGTTAAAAGCTCAGCAAAATTGTTTTGCAGTAGGTTTAACCTCAGTAGGCGACGCGGGGCTGGAATATGAGGAAATCCAACTGATTGATTCTTTACAAAAGAAGAATCAACTGCTTATGAGAATTTATGCAATGATTGCCCCTTCAAAAGAGAACATTGAAAACTATCTAAAAAAAGGGTTTTATCAAACGGCAAACCTTACCATCCGTTCATTGAAGTTATATGCCGATGGTGCGCTGGGTTCTCGAGGCGCTTGTTTATTAGAACCCTATACCGACGATCCAACCAATTATGGGTTATTGCTGGAATCCCCCGATAGCCTGACCTCGTTATGTGAGTTAGCCTACGAATATAATTACCAGGTAAATACGCATTGCGTTGGAGATTCAGCCAACCGGTTGATGTTACAAATTTATGGCTCCGTCTTAAACGGTAAAAACGATTACCGGTGGCGTATTGAACATGCCCAGGTGGTGAATCCCAACGATTTGAAACATTACAAACAATTCAGTGTTATCCCGAGCGTGCAAACTACCCATTGCACCTCCGACATGGGTTGGGCCCCTGAACGGTTAGGCCCCGGACGGATTCAACATGCCTATATTTGGCAGGATTTATTAAAACAAAATGAATGGCTCATTAACGGTTCCGATTTTCCGATTGAAGACATAAATCCACTTTTAGGCTATTATTCAGCCATTACCCGTCAGGATTTGAATGGAATCCCCAATGGCGGATTCTATCCAAAGCAACAATTATCACGGATGCAGGCTCTAAAAGCAATGACTATTTGGGCAGCCAAAGGTCAATTCGAGGAAAAGGAAAAAGGCAGTATCGAAAAGGGAAAGCTGGCTGATTTTGTAGTTTTATCGCAAGATCTGCTTTCAGTTCCTGTTCAAGAGATTCCTAATATTAAGGTAGAACAAACTTATAGCAATGGAAAATTGGTTTTTGATGTAACCCGGGACTAAGGAAACGGAGTTCACAAGAAATTTTAATCCAAATAAATTCTGTTTTAACAACACATTTAACCCATATTGCAACCCTAACAGACTATTTCCAACATACAAAAAAGCCCCGACGCATACTACCAGGGCTTTTACCAACTATGAAGGATAAACCAAAAGAACCTACCGGATATTGATTAGGGAATGATTTTTTGAGTCCAACACCGAGGTGCCCGTCAGATAAATGTCGATTTCGCGGGCGGCTTCGCGGCCTTCGCTGATGGCATGCACCACCAGTGATTGTCCCCGACGCATATCCCCGGCTGCAAACACACCCTCTTTGGAGGTATGGAATTTTCGGGTTTTCACGTTTCCCCGTTCATCGATTTGCACGCCCAATTGGGTTAGCAGCCCCTCGTGCTGCGGATGTACAAATCCAATGGACAGAAATGCCAAGTCGCAGGGGATTTCCCGTTCGGTATCCTTTATTTCCTCAAACCCGCCATTTACCCAACGGACATCCACCAGTTTCACAGCCTTTAACTGACCCCGTTCATCGGCGATGAACTGTTTGGTCTGCACCGACCAGAACCGCTGGCAACCTTCCTGTTGCGAGGAACTGGTACGCAAGATAGCCGGATATTCGGGCCAAGGGGTTTTTGGGTTTTTCCCAATGGCCGGTTTGGGCAATACCTCGATCTGGGTGACATTCAGTGCTCCTTGTCGAATGGAGGTTCCCACACAGTCAGAACCGGTATCGCCACCGCCAATCACCAGAACCTGTTTTCCGGTAGCTATTATGGCTTGGTCTTCGGAAATATAATCACCGGCCAACCGTTTGTTTTGTTGAGTAAGAAAATCCATGGCAAAATGCACCCCTTTGGCTTCGCGTCCGTTAGCTTTTAGGTCGCGCGGAATGGTAGAACCTCCTGTTAACAGGATGGCATTGAAATCGCCAATTAATTCCTTGGCAGCATAATCAACACCCACATTCACCCCGGTTTTGAATTCAATGCCTTCTTCTTTCATCAGTTCAATCCTACGATCCAACACGCTCTTCTCTAGTTTAAAATCAGGGATGCCATACCTCAACAATCCACCGATACGGTCGGCCCGTTCAAACACGGTTACCTGATGCCCGGCTGAATTCAATTGACTGGCAGCAGCCAATCCGGATGGCCCTGAACCAATTACAGCTATCTTTTTATTGGTGCGTAACAGAGGAAGGTTTGGCCGAACCCAACCCTCTTTAAAAGCCCGTTCAATAATGTTTTTTTCAATCATCTCTATGGCAGTAGCCTCTTTGTTGATAGAGAGCACGCATGAGGTTTCGCAAGGGGCAGGACATATCCGCCCGGTAAATTCCGGAAAATTGTTGGTAGAAATAAGTATTTTATAAGCAGCTTTCCAATTCTCTTTGTAAACCATATCGTTAAAATCAGGGATGTTGTTGCCCAGTGGACATCCATGGTGACAAAAAGGAACACCACAATCCATGCAACGGGCCGCTTGCTTCTCTACGTTTATTTTTGTTACCGGCAGCACGAATTCGTTGAAATCCTGTATCCGTTGTTCCACCGGTTTGTTAGGCGGAAGTTGCCTTTTATATTCTAAAAATCCAGTGACTTTTCCCATTGTTTTTCCTTTTAATAATCTTAATTTTTAACCTATGCCAACACCGCATTTTCAGTCCTCTTTTCAATTGTCTGACTGTCTGGCTGCTGTACTTTTTTCTCTTTTTGCTTTCTTAATGCTTCTTTGTATTCTTTAGGGAATATTTTAATGAATTTCAACAATGCATTGTCCCAATCCTCAAGAATCTCTTTAGCGCGTGTGCTACCAGTGTAATTGAAGTGATTAGAAATATACTTTCGCAATACCTCTTCATCGTCGTATTCAATGGTATCGTAATCGGACAGTTCGTAATTACGGTATTTTTCAAAGGTTCCTTCCACATCGTAAATATAGGCCACACCTCCCGACATACCTGCGCCAAAGTTGGAACCCACGTTACCTAAAACAATGGCTACACCTCCGGTCATGTATTCGCAGCCATGTCGGCCCACACCTTCAACCACCGCGATAGCTCCGGAATTACGTACGCAAAAGCGTTCGCCGGCAATTCCACGGATGTATGCTTCGCCCGACGTGGCTCCGTAGAAGGCTACATTGCCAATGATGACATTTTCTTCGGCTTTAAAGATAGATTTCCGGTCGGGATACACCACCAATTTGCTTCCCGAAAGGCCTTTGCCAAAGTAGTCGTTGGCTTCGCCTTCCAGTTCAAAGGTGAGGCCTTTGGATGCAAAAGCTCCAAAACTTTGACCTGCCGAGCCATGGAATTTCACATGGATGGTATCATCGGGTAGCCCATTTCCTTTATAAATTTTTGAAATCTCGTTAGAGAGCAGGGTGCCAATGGCACGGTCGGTATTTCGTACATTGAATGAACCCGTCACTTTTTTGCCTTTTTCCAGCGCGGGTTTTACCAAATCCATCAATTTCCAGTCGAAGAAATGTTCAACGCCATGGTCCTGTTCAATTTTTTTGTAAAGGCCTACAGATTTATCAGCGGGTTCTTTATACAAAATTGGGCTCAAATCGAGGGTCTTTATTTTCCAATGATCAATGTCTTCCCTTACGCGCAACATATCTACCTGGCCTACCATTTCGTTCACCTTACGGAACCCAAGTTCGGCCATAATTTGGCGCAGATCCTGAGCTAAAAAGGTAAAATAGTTGATCACATGCTGTGGATCGCCTGTAAACAGTTTTCGTAGTTCTTTGTCTTGCGTGGCCACTCCTACCGGACATGTGTTGGAATGGCATTTACGCATCATGATGCATCCACTGGCCACCAGAGCTGCCGTGGCAATTCCCCATTCCTCGGCACCTAAAAAGGTGGCAATGGCTAAGTCGCGTCCAGTACGCATCTGCCCATCTACCTGGAGGGTAATGCGGTCGCGTAACCTGTTTTTTACCAAGGTTTGGTGTGTTTCCGATAATCCAAGTTCCCACGGAGTTCCGGCATATTGCACCGAACTTACGGGGGAAGCCCCTGTTCCGCCGTCGTGGCCAGCAATCAGGATAACGTCGGCATGAGCCTTAGCCACACCTGCGGCAATGGTTCCCACACCTGCCTTAGAAACAAGTTTCACGTTGATGCGCGCCTGTCGGTTGGCATTTTTCAAATCATAAATCAACTGGGCCAAATCCTCAATGGAATAAATATCGTGGTGAGGTGGGGGTGAAATCAGACCGACACCAGGCGTAGAATGTCGAACCCTGCCAATCCATTCATCTACTTTATCACCGGGCAATTGGCCACCTTCACCAGGTTTGGCCCCTTGAGCCATCTTAATTTGCAATTCGTCGGCATTGGAAAGGTAATAACTGGTTACGCCAAACCTACCTGAGGCCACTTGTTTAATGGCCGAACGCATGCTGTCGCCATTAGGCAACGGTTCAAAGCGCATTTCGTCTTCGCCTCCTTCCCCACTGTTGCTTTTCCCACCAATGCGGTTCATGGCAATAGCTAACGTAGAGTGCGCTTCGTGCGAAATGGAACCAAACGACATAGCACCGGTAGCAAACCGTTTAAAGATGCTTTCCACAGGCTCCACCTCATCAATAGGAACCGATTTGTGTCTTTTAAATTCGAACAGACTACGGATGGTAACTGCTTTATCCGCCTGGTCGTTTATTTCATGGGTATATTCTTTATAAGCTTCCAGGTCATTGTTGCGGGCTGCACGTTGCAACAAGGTGATGGTTTTTGGATTAAAAAGGTGATGTTCCCCTTTTTGTTTCCATTGGTACACCCCTCCCTCGTCGAGCCTCGGTTTTAACCCGGCTTGTTTTGGGAAAGCCAGGCGGTGCCTGACACAGACCTCACGGGCAATTCCATCAAAGTCGATGCCTCCCAGCCGGGAAACCGTACCTTTGAAACATTTATGTATTACCTTGTCGGACAGTCCAATAACTTCGAAAATCTGAGCCCCGTGGTATGATTGCAACGTGGAGATTCCCATTTTGGAGAATATTTTCAGCAATCCACCGCCAATGGCTTTAGTATAATTCTGATAAGCTTTAGGGTTGTCAATTCCTTTGGGTGAGGTTTTATTGGCTTCCAGCGATACAATGGTTTCAAAAGCCATGTAAGGGTTGATGGCATTGGCTCCATATCCAATTAGGGTGGCAAAATGATGGGTTTCGCGCACATCGCCCGCTTCCACAATAATACCGGTACGTACCCGTAACCCGTTTTCAACCAAATGGTGATGAAGGGCACCAACCGCCAACAGTGACGGTATTGGGGCATTGTTTTTATCAATTTTCCGGTCGGAAATTAAAATCGCATTATGCCCATCTTCCATGATTGCCACATCAGCTTCGGCACAAATTTTATCGAGGGCCTTTTCCAATTCACCGGGCAATCCAGTGGCAGGATAGATGGCATCAATCACTTTTATGCGGAAGTTGGTGTCGTGATAATTCCGGAGTTTTTCCAGTTGTTCGTTGGTCAGCACCGGTTGATCAAAAGTAAGCTGTTTACAGTGCAAAGGGGTTTCCGATAGCAGGTTGTAAATTTTTCCGACCGACGACCGCAACGACATCACAATCCGCTCCCTGATTGGATCAATGGGAGGATTGCTTACTTGTGCAAACTGCTGCTTGAAATAGTTCGAAAGGTGCCGGCTTTGGTTCGAAAGGATAGCAATGGGAACATCGCTCCCCATAGAACCCAGAGGCTCTTTCCCTGTTTCGGCCATGCTTTGGATGATAAAGTTCACATCTTCCTGGCTAAATCCAAAGGCTTGTTGACGTGTCAACAGGGAATCCATATCGTAAGAAAACGTCAACGGCTTTTCAGGAATGGCATCAATGTGTTTTTCGTTCATCTCCAGCCACTTCCCATAAGGACGGCGTTTCGCAATTTCATCTTTAATCTCCTTATCATAAAGAACACGACCCTGTTCCAGATCGGCATAAATCATTTTACCGGGCTGTACCCGCCATTTTTTCACAATCTTTTCGGGTTCAATGGGCAATGCCCCTGCTTCGGATGATACAATAATACGGTCGTCGTTCGTGAGCACCATCCTTGAGGGGCGCAATCCATTACGGTCTAAGGTGGCTCCCACGATATTTCCGTCGGTAAAACAGATGGAAGCGGGGCCATCCCACGGTTCCATAATAGAAGCATGGTATTCGTAAAACGCCTTTTTGGCTGCATTCATTTTCAGGGTGTGCTGCCATGCCTCGGGAATTAACATCATCAGCACATGTGGCAGCGAGCGGCCGCCCATCACCAGCATTTCCACCATCGAATCGAGGTTCCCCGAATCGGAATTGGTTTCGTCCATAATTGGGCGGAGCTTGAGAATTTCATCCGGGGTAAATTTGGTGCATTCCAACAAAGTTTCGTTCGAGCGCATCCAGTTTACGTTTCCACGGATGGTATTTATTTCACCGTTGTGTGCAATGTATCGGAAGGGTTGTGCTAGCCTCCATTTGGGAAAGGTATTGGTCGAAAAACGGGAGTGAATCAGCGCAATAGCCGAATTCAGTCTCTTATCAGTCAAATCGGTATAATACCCGCGTACCTGATGGGTACGGAATTGACCCTTATACACAATCGTTTTATATGAAAATGAAGTAAAATAAAACTCCATGCTATGGTTCATCACCTGCCGGTTGATAGTATGGGCACTGTATTGGCGTAACACAAATAATTTACGTTCCAGATCCATTTGGGTCAGGTTGTCGCGGTGTTTTACAAAAAGCTGTTCCACTTTAGGTTCTTTTTGAAGGGCGGTAACACCCACTACCTGCGAAATATGAGGCACATCGCGGTACCCTAACAATTCAAAACCTAGTTCTGCTACATGTACATTCAACAATTTACGGCATTCTTCACGCAGTTTCACATCGCCCGGAAAATAGACCATCCCCACACCATACGAGCCAAAAGGTGGCAGTTCGATGCCGATTTTATCACATTCCGAACGGAAAAATTTGTCGGGCACCTGGATTAAAATACCTGCGCCATCGCCGGTTTCGGGGTCACTACCAATGGCTCCACGGTGTTCCATATTTTCGAGCATGGTCAATGCATCCTGCACCAATTGATGCGATTTGACCCCTTTGATGTTTGCAATAAACCCAATCCCGCAGGCATCCGATTCATATTGCGGGGTGTACATTCCTCTCTGCTCTTGCTCACCCGGTTCTTGTGTTCCATTTTTCTGATCCATACACCTAATCTCTTTAACTTATTTCTGACATCTCACTTTGTCCATTTAATATTGTAAGATGTTCCTATTGATTTACCCTAATTAATAAAATTTGCAAATCTTGCTCTTTCAACACAAAATAAGAACATTATTTGAGAAAATAGTAATAGATTGAAAGTATTTAGAATGAAAACAAATAAAAATGTAAGATTCGAAAATATAGTGTTCTTATTAATAAACGCTTTGCGGCATCAGCAAACGTTTGAGTGAAATATGACAATTGTCAGGCTTTTGAAAGGTTGGGGTTGACTCAAATTTTCACATTCAGGGGTCGGTAAATTGCATCTATCTAACAGAAATTGTAAATCCGGAAGGGTTATGTTAAAAATACCAGGCTAACTAAAATAGCTTTTCATGGTTTTCGTTCTATCGAAATTGAATTACCTGAAAAAGCGGTTTATATTTGTGAATTGAATTACAACCTTTGATTGATAAAAGATATGAAGTATCAAATCTTTCTTCCTGCCTTAATGCTGTTTGCCCTTGTTGGCGTAGCCCAGCAAAAAACCAATTATTTTCATAACAACGGTACGTTGGCCAGTACCGGAGTGCTTATAAATGGTAAAGAACAGGGCTTATGGGTGTATTACGACAGCCTTGGGGTAAAATTGCAGGAAACCGAATTTCGAAAAGGAGCGGTAAACGGTAAGCTGACCTATTTTTTTAGGAACGGCAACATCCAGAATCAGGGGGCGTTTAAAAACGGCATCTTGCATGGTTTTTTTGTGGAAAACTATCTGAACGGGGTACCACGTGTGAGCGGTTATTATCATGAGGGCAAGAAAGACAGCATCTGGAGTTACTTTAACGGGAAGGGGCAAAAAAACAAAGAGGAATTATACCGTTCTGATTCGGTTTTTATCATGGCCTTTTGGGATAAGGAGGGCAAGCAAACCCTGGACGGTGGCAATGGTACCATCACCACCTATTACCAAAATGGGCAAGTGGAAGAAACCGGAACTTACCAAGGCGGATTCCCCAATGGCTACTGGAAACGTTATTACAACAACGGACAGTTGATGTCGTCGGGAAACTATCGAAACGGACTGGAGGCCGGAAAATGGATTTCGTATTACCGCGAGGGAAACCTGTTGAGCGAGATTAATTATGAAAGCGGCATGAATACCCGGTATTACCAAAATGGCCAAAAGGAGATGGAAGGCATCATCCTTTTTGAGAAGAAAGAAGGCAACTGGAATTACTGGTACCACGATGGAAAACCCAAAATTCAGGTAAATTATAAACTGGGGATGAAGGAGGGGCTGCAAACCAATTGGTACGCATCGGGCCAAAAAGCCAGCGAAATTGAATTCAAAAAGGATAAGAAAAACGGGAAAGCCTCATGGTGGCATGAAAATGGGAAGCTGGATATCGAAGGGCACTTTGTCAACGACATTCAGGAAGGACTTTGGACCTATTGGCGGATCAACGGTATCAAAGGGAACGAGGGAAATTATAAAAACAACCAGTTAGATGGCCACTGGGTGTATTGGTACGAGAATGGTGAAATCTGGAAAGAGGGCGATTACCTGAACGGTATAAAAACAGGACATTGGGTGATCAACTTTGAGAACAAACAAAAGTTCCACGAGGGTAATTTTGTAGATGGAAAAGAGGGAGGATTCTGGCAACGCTGGTACGAAAACGGGCAACTGGAACTGACCGGCTATTTTAAGGCCGGGGCGATGGACAGTGTCTGGCAGGCGTGGTTCGAAAACGGGGAAATGAGTTACCGGCTATCCTACAAAAATAACCTGAAACATGGGAAAGCAACCTATTGGTACCCGGGCGGAAACAAACGGATGGAAGAAAATTACCAATTGGGGATGCCACACGGCCCATATTTTACATGGCGCGAAAATGGCACCAAAATCATCGAGGGAAATTATGTCAATGGCCTGAAGGATGGCGTTTGGAAGTATTATAACGAATATAATAAAATGCTCCGGCTTGAAACTTACAAAGAGGGGCGGGAACATGGAATCTGGCAAACCTGGTACAAAGAGGGCCCTTTGAATAGTGAAATTGAGTATAAGAACGGGAAAAAACATGGCTCGGTGAAATACCTTAAAATCAGGGGAGAGGTTCTTTACGAAGCCGTGTATAAAGACGATAAAGAGGTGAAAGTAAAAACTGACAAACGGAAAGAACAGTATTGATTAAACACCATATTTCCGCAAGTCACGGGGTGACTAATTGAATACAATTGTTTACTTTTTTGTGTCAAATTGAGTCACCCCATGACTTTCAACGGTTTTCCAGATGATTTGCGGATTTTAGGAAACATCTAAACGATCATTTGGCTTTGATGAAAGAAAAACGACTTAGATTACTTCTTAAGCACGATAGGTTTCATCGAAATCAAAAAAGGCCGAACACCTGTCCGGCCTTTTTAATATCTAACAAAACCGGGGTTTAGTTGCGGTTGATGCAGTTCAAATCCTCGAATGCCTTTTTAAGCCTGTCAACCAACGAAGTTTGTCCGGCGCGTAACCATACTCTGGGGTCGTAGTATTTTTTGTTGGGTTTTTCTTCACCTTCCGGATTCCCGATTTGTCCCTGTAAGTAGCCTTCGTTCTTTTTGTAATAGTTCATCACACCTTCCCAGGTTGCCCATTGGGTATCGGTGTCAATATTCATTTTAATAACCCCGTAGCTGATGGCTTCACGGATTTCCTGAGTGGTAGAACCCGAACCGCCATGGAACACGAAGTTTACTGGTTTTGGACCGGTCTTGAATTTCTCCTGGATGTATTTCTGGCTGTTATCCAAAATCTTTGGAGTCAACACCACGTTTCCAGGTTTGTAAACCCCGTGTACATTACCAAACGAAGCGGCAATGGTAAAGTTGGGCGAAATCTTTTTCAACGATTCGTAAGCAAAAGCTACGTCTTCAGGTTGAGTGTACAATCTTGTGTTGTCCACATCACTGTTGTCCACGCCATCTTCCTCACCGCCGGTAATGCCCAGTTCAATTTCGAGGGTCATTCCCATTTTGCTCATGCGGGTCAGGTATTTCTGACAGATTTCAATGTTTTCTTTCAATGGTTCTTCTGAAAGATCCAACATGTGCGAGCTGAACAAAGGTTTTCCGGTTTCCTTGAAATGTTTTTCACCGGCATCCAGCAAACCGTCGATCCAGGGCAATAATTTTTTAGCGGCATGGTCGGTGTGCAAAACCACCGGAACTCCGTAAGCTTCGGCCAAAAGGTGCACGTGTTTGGCTCCGGCTATGGCACCTAAAATGGGGGCTGCCTGTCCGTCGAGTTTCAATCCTTTTCCGGCATTAAACTGGGCACCGCCATTTGAAAATTGGATAATCACGGGGGAATTCACGGCTTTGGCAGTTTCGATTACTGCATTGATTGAGTCGCTTCCCACAACATTTACCGCAGGTAAAGCAAAATTGTTTGCTTTGGCAATACGGAATACTTCTGACAAGTCGTTACCAGTAACGACTCCTGGTTTCACTTTGTCAAAAATTTTTTCACTCATAACGTTAATTATTAATTATAAATATTGATTTTGTGATAATTTGAAATTTCGCAGCAAATATATCGAATTTGCTTGAAGTAACACATGATTTTATTCAAGGCAGTGCAAAAGTTCCATCAACCGCAGTTGTTTTGCCCCTTTGATGGGCTCTTCCACGAATCCGGAAATCAGGTGGTACTTAAAGAGAACAATGGGGGTGGATTTAAGTTTTTGAAATTGCTCATCATTTAGTTTAAAAATCAATAAGGTGGACAAATCGGAATAATCATTCATTTTAGTAGAATCGACCGGCATAGGCCTGGGGAAAAGGGTTACCTCCTCATCGTTGGATAACACGAACGCCACTTCGCGGTCTTCCTGAATAACATAGTTGCTGTACTTGTAATATTGTACCTTCAGGTATTTATTGGTGCCAATAGATTGCCCTTTAATATACACCGGTTGCCCGTTAATCCGGAGAAGAATCTCGGGCACCGTGCGTTTGACCACCAACTCGGTCAGGGCATCAATTTCATTTTTCTCATATTCACATTCTTGAGCAGTTCCGTGCACGGAGATTATCATTGCCCCTGTAAAGAAGGTCAGTTTCAGTAAAAATAAAATAGCGGTTTTGTTTTGAGACATGCCTGTTAAAGCTTTGAAAGGATGTGCATAAAATCAAGGTTGGGATACACGCCGGCCGCATCTTTGGCATAAGGTTTTTTAATGCGGATTACCTCAAAAAGTTTGAGCTCTTCGGCGGTCCCAAGTATCAGTTTTTCTCGTGGTTCACAATCAAAAAATCCGGAAATATCTGCAAAGGTACTTTCCGAAATAACAAGTTTCCCTTCGGGGATATGGGTTTCAATGGTACATGCAATGTTCACTGTATCGCCCCAAATGTCGTACGACAATTTGTTTTTGCCCACCACCCCGGCAATGACTCTTCCGGAATGGATGCTAATGGCTGTTTCAAAAACCGGCTGCCCGTGTTGTTTCCGGTGTTCGTTTATTTCCAAAATATTTTGTTTTATTTCCATAGCGGCAAGCACGGTATCAATAGGATTGCTTTTATTACGGAGCGGTACACCACCGGCTCCTAAATACACTCCGCCGGCCATTTTTATTTTCTCAACAAAATGGGTCTCCAAAATGCTGTCAAACCTCACCAGGCTTTCATGTAATTGTTCTACCAGTTCTTCAATGGGAACGGTTTCAGCCAAATGGAAAAAATTCCGGATGTTCAGGTTCAGCACCGACACTTTTTTGTAATGCCTCGGGGTAGCATATCCCTTCTTTTTAAGCTGGATAGCAACCTCATAAGGCAATACTTTGTTCAGGACCTCCTCGGAACGGTCTTTGGCAAGTTCCAGGGCCTTCTTTTGTTGGTTGAGTTCAACAATTTGCTCCTCCACGTAATTCTTTACCGATTCAAGATGTTCCGTAAGGGTCTGGGTGTTTTCCCAACGCTGGATCAAATCTTCCTCCATCTCCTTTTGCTGGGTGATGTCGGTTTCAATCACAATATAACGTTCGATATCGCCTTTCAGGTTTTTAACGGGGGTTACCGTAGATTGAATCCATTTACGGAGGCCCTTTTTATTGACAATGGAACGTGAAAATGAAAACGAGGGGTTTTTTTTAAAGAAATTCCGGTCGGTTTCGCCAACCACACGGATAAAATTGGCATGGTCGTCGGCCTGGTGTACTTTGTATTCATTCAGGGAATAGCCGTAGAGCCGCTCAAATCCTTGATTGGTCCAAAGAATGGCTCCCTCTTTGTCAATTATCAAAATAGAATTATCGGCCAATTGAGGAACGGAGGCAAGAAGCTCTAATTCCAATAGTTTTTGGCTATCTATTTCTATTTTTTTATTCATACAAATTGTTGGATCAACTACGAATCGGATAAAAATACAAAATATATATTATTCTTTTTAAGTAAATTTGCAAAACGTTTGATTAAAATAATTGAAACTATGAAAAAAGCGGAAATCCATACCGAAAAAGGCGTGATGAAAGTGACTTTTTATGAAAAAGACGCGCCAAATACCGTAGCAAATTTTATTAAGTTGGCCGAAAGTGGTTTTTACGACGGGCTGACATTTCATCGCGTGATACCCAATTTTGTGATCCAGGGGGGATGCCCCAACGGAACCGGCTCGGGCGGGCCCGGATATACCATCAAATGCGAACTCGATGGCGGCAACCAATACCACGACCGTGGCGTTTTGTCCATGGCTCATGCAGGCCGAAACACGGGAGGTTCGCAGTTTTTTGTTTGTCACAACAGGCAAAATACCTCACATCTCGACCGCAACCACACCTGCTTCGGTAAAGTTTACGAAGGACTTGATGTGTTGGATGCCATACGCCAAGGCGATGAGATTGAAAAAATTGTCATTGTTGAGGAGACATAATAAAATAACTTTTAAGTATTGGTATAGAGCCAGCGAATTACTGGCTTTATTTTTAAGGACTTTCCGCTCAATAACTATATTTTTGCGGTTTAATTTATTTTATGAACTTAAGAAAAGCACTTATTATCATCGTTGGAATCAATTTGGTACGTCTGGCCTTTCTCCCATTTATGGGGATGATGCCACAGGATGCTTACTACTATTTTTATTCCGAACACCTGTCGTTGTCTTATTTTGACCACCCTCCCATGGTGGCTTACATGCTTTACCTTTTCAGCCTGATTTTTGGTAAAACTGTATTTGCAGTTAAGTTTGCCGATTTCATCATCACCCTGGGTACCCAATTGGCCTTTTTTACCTTGGCATCAAAAATCATCCGGAGCGACCGTAAATACATCACCTGGGTGTTGCTTTCCTCCACCATGCTTATTTCCAGCCTGTCGGTGGTTACCACGCCCGATGTACCGTTGCTGTTTTTCTGGGCATTGAGTTTGCTGACCTTGTACATAGCCATTTTTGAGAAAAAACGCTGGTTCTGGATTTGGGCAGGAATCTGTATGGGATTAGCTTTCGATAGTAAATACACAGCTTTAGCATTACCCGGAGGGCTATTTTTGTTCTTGATTTTTTCAAAACGATACCGGTACCATTTGGCTACCATTTTCCCATATTTGGCTGCAATATTGATGATTTTGTTTACCTATCCGGTGATTCGATGGAATATAGACAATCATTTTGCTTCGTTTGCTTTTCAATCCTCCGAACGGGCCGAAACTATTTCGGGCATTACCATCGAGAATTTTTTGGGATTGGTAGGGACACAGTTCTTTTTGCTTTTACCCATTGTTTTTATTGGGCTTTGGTGGGTGATGTTCCGCTATTTTGGCCGCATCTTTAAAAAACCCAACCAGGTAAACCCAGAGATTTGGTTTCTTATCTCCTTTTTTGTACCCATGTTTATTGGGTTTTATATGCTGTCGTTTTTCCTTTGGGTAAAACTCAATTGGCTGATGCCTACCTACATTTCAGGACTGATTCTTTTCGGTATTTTTATTAACGAAAAGTGGCTGAAGTGGCATTATGCCTGGAGCATTGCCCTGCATGTGGTAATGATGGTGGAAATAATCTGGTATGTGTTCCCGGTAAAAAGTGATGATACATGGTATGGCTGGGAAAGCCTATCGGAACAAACCCTGGAAGTCCAAAAACAATATCCTGAGTCATTCATTTTTTCGTCCGATACCTATAAAACCACGGCTCAGTTAATGTTCTTTACCGATCAAAAGATTTACGGGAAAAATATTCTTGGTGAACATGCCTTACACTATAGCTATATCGGGGACGACCTTTCGTTACTAAAAGGAAAAAATGCGATTTTTATCGATTCGCACCGAAGGTTTCCCAACGATTTAAAGTCAGGGGAAAAAATCCCGAAACTCCTTAATTACTTCGACTCCTACACCGAACTTGAGCCCATTCTTATCAAGCGGGATGGCAAAACAGTGCGGAAATTTTGTGTTTATTATTGTACTGATTATAAAGGAACTGGAAGTTGACTTGAATTTTTAAGGTTTTCGATTATTTTTGCAGCAAATTTGTAAACAGAAAAAACAAAATAGTATGGCTGATACTTCAGATTTCAGAAACGGATTATGTATTGAATACAACGGGAAGCTTTACACCATTGTATCGTTCCAGCATGTAAAACCAGGAAAAGGCCCGGCATTTGTACGGACCAAACTGAGAAACCTCGAAACAGGGAAAGTGGTTGACAACACCTTCACATCCGGTGTAAAAATAACCACTGTACGCATTGAGCGCAGGCCCTACCAGTTTTTATATAAAGATGAAGTGGGTTACAACTTTATGAACAACGAAACTTTTGAACAGATTTCAATTCCCGAAAGCTTGATTGAAGCCTACGATTTATTGAAAGAAGGACAGAATGTAGAGATTGTGTTCCATGCTGAAAAAGAAACTCCCCTTCAAGTGGATCTTCCTCCATTTGTGGAAATGGAAGTTACCTATTCGGAGCCTGGCATTAAAGGCGATACCGCTACAAACACCCTAAAACAGGCTACCATTGAAACCGGAGCAATTATTATGGTTCCGTTGTTTATTAATACCGGCGATCGCATTAAGGTGGATACCCGCGACAAATCATATTCTGAACGGGTTAAAAACTAAATAAAAACAGCCACCGATATACCGGTGGTTTTTTTATTCGCCCAGGTTTATGGAAGATATTCCAGCTTCAATACCTTAACCTATTGTATGACAACGGCTTTTTTTGTACATTGTAAAACAAAAATATGAACCAAATGTCGGCCAAAGCATCCCTTAAACGGTTACAATTCAGCAACTATAAGCTGGATGCTTTGCTGCATGTTACCCTGTTGATTAACGAAAATGTCCCTGTTAAGAAACTGCTCGAACAGTTTATCTCAATCCTGAAAGACGATTTGAATATAGGTAAGATTCTTATGTACCGCCACAACGAGAAATGGGAATGTATCCTTACCGAAGGGGTGCACCGGAATATTGCTGCGGGCATCAGGGTCGAAACTGACCTTTTGTACTACAAACAGATTACCAACCTTTCGGTAGCTTTGAATCCAAACCTTGAATTGTTCGATGCCATTATTCCTGTATATCACCACGAATCGCCCATAGCCTATGTAATTATTGGCGACATTGATGAAGAAAGAGCCGGGATGAGCCCCACCATCAAACACCTGCATTTTATTCAAACCCTGGCCAACATTATTATTGTGGCTATTGAAAACAAACGGCTATTTGATGAAAATGTGAAGCAGGAAGCCTTGAAAAAGGAGCTGGAGCTTGCCTCAAGGATGCAGACTATGCTGATTCCAAACCCCAGGACTTTACCCAACAACGATCGCATACATGTGTCGGCCTATTATTTACCACACTTTGAGGTTGGGGGCGATTATTATGATTTTATCCGCCTGAGCAATACAGAGTATGGATTTTGTATTGCCGATGTTTCAGGGAAAGGGATTTCGGCTGCTTTGCTGATGTCGAATTTTCAGGCCAATATCCGGGCATTGTTTTCGGCAAATTTGACTCTGAAACAGACCGTGGAAAAACTGAATGAACGTGTGATGGAAAATGCCAATGGCGAAAAATTTATCACCCTTTTCATTGCCCGGTATAATTCACTTACCCGCGAGTTAGAGTATGTAAATGCCGGGCACAATCCCCCGGTATTTTTCGATAAAGAAAAGAACCGGGTTGAGTTGCTCATGGCCGGTTGCATGGGAATAGGCATGTTTGATACCATCCCAAAGATAACTGTAGCCAAAATGCCCATAAGCAAAGGATCTAAGCTTATTTGCTATACCGATGGTATTGCTGAGCTTGAAAACCCCGACAAACAACAATTTGGCACCCAACCCATGGAAACCTCTGTGGTAAAGGAACAAGGGATAAACCTTTCCATTGATGAAATTATTGAAGAACTTGAGGTTTACCGCGGTACCAACGATTATTTTGATGACATTTCATTAATGGGCATTGAGTTTCATTAAGATTTATACTCAGAACGGGATAAAATTATACAAATGAAGAATGCCCTGGAACCCATTGTTAATTAACAAAGGGCTGTTAATAATTTATTGGCAACAGTATGTGAATTTAAGATGAAGCATATCAAATTGGGTATTGCAAAAACCTAATAATATGCTTCAAATAAACATTAGCGATACTGAAATTCAAAAGCTAATAAGTTACATTCAGTTATACACTCAATATTTTCATTGGAGGTTGTTCGATTTACAAAATGATTATATGAAGTAAAAAAGCGAGAGTCATTATTTATGTCAGTAGTTATTTCGTACCCTAAATCGTCAGTATGAAAGTTTCGCATAATACCTGTAACGATGAAGTATTGATACAGTGGAATTTTTCCGACTCGCTCTACAATAGTATTATTAGGAAAGGAGACAGGTTCAAAATATTGCGAACATAATAATTTATCCACATCTGGATATAAATTAACGTGAGTTCGATGTAAGAAAGTGTTTAAAATATTATAAAGAAATAAGGTTTTTTGTTATATTTAAGTATCTGACATTTAAATATATAGTCACAAAAAACCTTATTAAAAATGATAGATAAAATTATCAAAATTTTTTGTTCTGTGGACGATTTTTGCAAAGAAATTGATAAAGTAATGGAGGGACACCTCTTAGGAACAGAAGGCCCTAAAAAGCTAAGAAA
>DOTG01000008.1 GCA_003512955.1 Marinilabiliales bacterium | reverse complement strand
CCTAAGTCCCTGCTCGACCCTCTTGACACCCTTGTTTAGAACTTCGCCCGTCCGGTGTTTTTCCTTCAAAGCGGGTGCAAAAGTATTTTTTATGCCTATTCAATCCAAATATTCCGACACATTTTTTTTGATTATTTTACAGATATATTACAAACACTTGATTATCTTTATCTTAAAATTTATCCATTTTTGAGAGTTTTTCAATATCCAAATGATTTTATCAGCAATCGGTGCGATTAATAATTCGATCTACTATTTTTAATGTAATGCATAGCCTAATCCTTTGAAATATGTTTAGATAATTCCAAATTAATATTTTAGCAATGTATATTCCCCATAGTAATTGAAAGTTCGATGTTAACAATATTCAATAAAATCGATTCATTTTCTGCTTAAATAATTAAATATCATGATAATGTGATGTATTTAGCTTCCTTTTTTTGTTGATGTCAGAATAAATATTTTCTTTTGGATTTTAAAAATAAGAATTATGGAGGGTGCCTGCATCCCAATAGAACTTTTTATGTCGGAAAATATTGGAGCGGCTGCCAAGAACATAGAGTGTAAAGTACGATTATTGTTCTACTAAGGAAGAATTACATATGATTCGCCAAAAAGAAAATGATATTCAGAGTGTAGGGTTTGTGTATGGACGCATAGAAAGCGGTTTGACCAATGGAGAACTAAATCATTGCGATTTGGCGGTTACTATACCTTTAAAACCGGATGATCCATCTTTCAGCCTAGCTCAGGCGGCAATGACCCTATCCCATGTATTTTCAGGCTTTGAAAATTATTCGCTGAACAAAAAAAACAATCCCGTCGATTATTCGTTGATTAAAGGCAAGGTGCGAGAAATGTTTGCCAAATCAGCCGTTCCTACTGAGGGTAACTTACACGGGAAGGTTTTAGAACGACAGGTGATAACGATTCCGAATGGTTTAAAATTTATCCTATGATTAATTAATAAAGCTGAAGAACGATTTCACTAGAAAAATTTCCAATGGAATTTATAGTTGACCAATTAACAAGTGGGGGTATTATGACCAATTATGAATGCACGGTGCGTTGTGCACATTGCCGTCATAATGCATCTCCAAACCGGACAAAAGGTTTCATTTCAGAGGAATTGGTCTCTAAAATAATCCGGAAACTGGAAGCTTTGGGGTGCCGATCGGTGCATATTGAAGGGGGTGAACCTTTTATATATCCCGATGAGTTGATCCGGACTGTCAAACAAATTGGCCAAAGTCAAATTTTTCTGGAGCATATTGTTACCAATTGTTCCTGGTACAAAAATCAAAAAGAGACTAAAAATTTGCTTAAGGCGTTAAAGCAATATGGATTGAGGCGTCTTTTGGTAAAGGTTAGCCCTTTCCAAAACGAAAACATTCCCTTGCGAAAAGTAACCAATGTAGCTCAAATAGCCGATTCTTTAGGCATCAATGTGATGATCTGGGATAATGAAGTGTATCCGGAAGTAGCGTCATTCCACCCGGCAAAAACGCACTCACTTAATAAATACATTAAAAAGTTTGGCCCCGATTATATGAAAAAAGTGGCTAGTTGCTTTAATGTAACCTTTGCAGGACGCACCTTTGAGGCTTATGAGAATTATTTGACAAAATATAGTTTGAACGATCTTCTGCTGCAAAACAAAGGCTGTTTGCATAGTTTTCCGACACAAAACCACTTTCATGTGGATATGTTTGGCAACTTTGTTTTTTCGCACACTAATGGAGTTTCGATAGAACTTGAGGATGTGGGCCAACCCATCGATCCTAAAAAGTATCCATTCCTAAGTATATTGATTCATGGAGGAGTCAACAGTTTATATAAGCTAGCTACCACAAAATATGGATTCAGTGCCAAACCTGAATACCTTTCGAAATGCCATTTATGTTATGATTTACGAAAGTTTTTAGTTGTCAGACAAGGAATAGATTCCCCTGATTTACAACCCAAAGAATTTTACTTTGAGAATTAATCCTTGGGATTAAAGAATATTTCATAAGAGCCGACTTGCAGAAACACTGCCAATTTATCCACTTTTACTTTTAAGTTTCCGAAGAAAATTCTAACACAAAAGATTAAAATGGAAATTCCTCCTGCTCTGACTTTGGGGTTTCTATCTTTTTAATCACCGGTTTTTGCGCCAGCAGATGGTGGGGATTGCTTTCTACATAAATAGCTTTGTGAGGCCTCACCGGACACGGGTGTTCGCAAGCGCCGCAGCCAATGCACAAATCGGTGTTCACCTCTGGTATAAATAAGTTTTTCCCACTTTTATTCGGATACGGAACCATTTTCACCGCTTTTGTCGGGCAATGTTCGGCGCAAGCGCCACAGTCTTTTTCCAATTGCGAAACCACGCAATTATCTTTAATAAACTGAACTTTACCCAACTGTGTGATTTTTTTATCTTCCAGTTTTAATGGTTTAATGGCTCCTGTGGGGCAAATGTCACCACATAAATTACATTCGTATTGACAATAATTAACATCGAAATTCATTTTGGGAATAAACATCCCATCGATACCAAATTCAATAAATGTAGATTGCAGCACATTCGACGGGCAAGCACTGATACACAGATGGCAAGCCGTACAGGTTCCTTTAAAATGGGTAATGCTTATGGCACCCGGAGGAAGCACCGGGAGCTTGCTTTTGGCCGGATTTTTCGATACAAAACTTGAAAAAGACTCCTTATCTATGGTAAAAGATAACCCGGACAAAGCGGTTCCTGCAAATAAAATTGATTTTAAGGTTTGCCGTTTCCCTGAATCAATAGTTTCATTTTTAGAATTTGAGGCTGCTTTTTTATGAAACCTCACCTGATAAGTAATCGCATTTACATTACAAGTATCTACACAATTGTAACATGCCACGCAGCGATCAAAATCAATTTTCATGTTTTTGTAATCGATACTTTCAGCTTTGCAGGCTTTTTCGCACCGGCTGCACGAAATACATTTGGAAGGTTCAAAAGCCAACCGGAATATCGAAACCTTCGAAATCCAACTTAAAAAACCGCCCACCGGACAAAGAGAATTGCAGAAAAAACGCCCTTTGATCCGGGTTAACGCCAGTAACAAGACCAAAATAAATGAGGCAAACAAAAACGTAGCCCAATGAAAGGTGTGCACTTCGATCCGGTAAATACCGTAATACCCCAGATGATTCACTATCAGAGCCAATCCATTGTTCCCGAAATAATAGATAGGTTGCAGCAAATGGGTAGCCATACGTCCAAAATGGCTATAAGGATCGAGCCAAATTAAAAGGCTTGTTGAACCTAAAATAAGGGAGACCAGAGCAATACCTGTTATAAGGTGTCGCAACCATTTTAGAGATTGGTGATAACTATAACGGTTTTTATTCCGTTTGGAAAGCAGCCGGTTAACCCTGATAAAAAAATCCTGAAGTATCCCCAATGGGCAGATAAATGAACAATAGATCCGTCCAAATAGCAAAGCCAGTAAAGTAAAAACAACGAATCCAAAGGCTATCCAGGTTACTCCTTGCAAAAACTTAAGCAACGATGGAATGTATTGTAATTCAAGGATTACCGAAATGTCAGGGATTTTTAAAAAACTATTGAAATGTAAAAAAAGAAGGGTTGTGAACAGCATAAAAATTACTGCCACAACCACTCTTAGGGGTTTTAATATCTTCATCTTGAAATGAAACTATACTTTGATTCTTTTAATATTTAATTCGGTAAGGTTTTTATTTCCGACCTTCATGGCATGAGCCAATTTGATGTACTCTACTTCATCGGGTTCAATGCCATAGATTTTTGCAGCAGCGGCATCGGCGGCTACCATATCGGTAGAAATGAGCAGCGATTTTTTTATCACGCAATCCTCAGATGAAATCCCCCTGGGGCCGTTTTTCAGCATCACACGATAGGCATCTACCACGTTTAAAGCAGGTTTGCTATAAGTTGCAAAATCGGCAATACATTGATGGAGGTTATGCCCATGCCACCAGTACCGGTTCTCGATAATCCCCATCAGGTTTTTCATACACACCGAAATCCGGCCTCCTTTGTGATCCTTTAAAATAGGGACATTGATAAACACATCGCAATCGAGGATTTTTTCGTGAACCTCGGCCTTTTTCAGATTTACGCCATTAGGGATTGAAACTTCACGGTAATAATTTTTACTATCGGCAGGAACCAATTTGCCACCGGCATCTTTAACAGCTTGCTCAATCCCGCTGTTTTTGTAACAATTCATCCATTTGTCGCAGGTATTGTCAAAAACGTAAACCTCTTTGGCCCCTGCATTAAAACAATGTTGAATGATGCGTTTTACCAATACCGGATTGGTATTAGCCCCTACCTCAACGGGTTGATCCCAGCCTATGTTTGGCTTTACAACCACAGTTTGTCCGGGTTTTACGAATGCTTGCATACCGCCCAGTTCGGCAATTCCTTTATCGAACATCACATCGGGTTCACCTCCCATAACGGCAACTAAATCAATTTTATCGCCCGGGGCGGCTGTTGACGTAGTGTTTTCAGCAGCAAAAAGTGCATTGTAACCCGTTAATTTTAAAGCTGCGCCTGCAATTAATCCGGTCCCAATAGCTTTTTTAAAGAAATCGCGACGTTCCATAAAATCGTTTTTTTAAGTTCTAATTCAAAGAACAGAATAAATACAAAAAAAAACACACCTTTTGCTGAAAATCTGAAAGGTACAGATGCAATTTGGATCGATTTTAAATAAAACTATTTGACCGCCTGCTGATTTACCAACTCATTTTCATTGAAATAATTCTGGCAAATAGCTATTTGATTGACCGGTAGCTGCATCCGTTGAAGGTTCCTGTTATGAAGATAGATAAGAAATATAGTGGACAAACATTTTATATTAATGCCCCCATGACAAGTACATCGTCAATCTGCTCATAATCCTGCTGCCACGACTTAAAGGCTTCTTGCAAAACAGCTTTTTGTTTTTCCATCGGCTTTTCGCAATTAGCCAAGAGTAGTTCTTTAAAGGGCCTGTATTGTAAACGCTTTTTTTCTACGCCTCCAAATTGATCGGCAAAACCATCTGAAAACATGTACAGGCTGTCTCCTTTGAAGATTTTTATTTCAGTTTTCCGGAAATTGCCCATTTTTCCATACAACGCGACAGGCATTTTATCGCCTTTGATTTCATATAAAGAATAGTCCTGGAGATTGATTCTATCGGTTCCTTCAATGGGTTCTATGTCATTATGCCGTATAATATAAAGTGGTGTATTTGCACCAGCAAACTGAAGTTTCATGGCATTAAAATCCAGTGAGCAAATACCCAGGTCCATTCCTTCACGTTGTTCCCCTATTTTACTTTCTTGATTAAGTGCTTTTATAACTTCTGTCCGGACCCTTTTTAATACCTCATCGACACTGGAAACGCCTTCTTTATTAATAATTTCATTCAATAGCGATATGCCCAACATACTCATGAAAGCACCCGGAACTCCGTGCCCGGTGCAATCGGCGACCGCCAAAATAGTTTGTTGCTTTATTTCAGTTGTCCAATAAAAATCACCACTAATGATGTTTTTAGGTTTACTGAATACAAAATGCTTTGGCAAAAGCTTTTTCAACTTTTCCTCATTAGGCAAGATGGCTTTTTGTATGTAAGTGGCATAGTTAATACTATCGGTAATTTCTTTATTCTTTTTTTCAATCTGTCTTTTTTGTATTGTATTGTCCTCAAGTGTAACTTTCAGTTCTTCATTGATTTGTTTCAATTCTTCGTTAGTTTCTTCAATTTGTATCATCTGATGTGAAATGATGCTTTTTGCTTTCTTAATCCTGAGGTACCCAATAATAATAAGCACTGCAACCAATATCATCCCTACAACTACACCTACCAAGGCATTTTGCTTTATTTGCTGTTGCTTAATTTCCACTTCCTGCTTTTCCAGTTTTGTATTTTGAAGCTCAATTTCTTGTTTATTCCTTTCAATTTCAAACCTATTCTCTACAAGATTAATCTGCTTTTTACTCTCGATAGTAAAAATACTATCGTGCACCTGCTTAAATATGACTGAATACTGATAAGCCTTTTGGAATTGGTTTTGTTGTGCATAGGCTATTGATAGAATTTCAGAAGCCATTCTTACATTCTCTTTCGAGCCGGTTTCTTGGGCTATTTTAAGTCCTTCCAAACAAGATTCGATGGCTTTTGAAGAATTGCCAAGTGCCATCCAGGCATTTCCGATTTTAATAGCATCGGTTGCCATTTTTCCTTTCTCACCTAACTCTTTATGCAACTCTGACGCTTTTTTATACTCCCCGATGGCTCCTAAATAGTTATGAAGCGACATAAATACTTCGCCCATTCCAACAATGGAACGGGTGACCTCACTTTTTTCAGCAATTTCGGTACTGAGTTTTATAGATTGCCCGAATGTAACTTTTGCTTTTTGAACCTCTCCTAAAGCAATTAACGACTCCCCGATATTGTTTAAATTATTTGCCACGATACGCTTATTACCAATCTGTTCAGCAATTTTAAGCGATTTTTCATAATATTCCAATGCCGTATTCACCGATTGTTGCTTTGAATGGATATTACCTATATTGATTAAGCTTATTGATATCCCTTCTTTGTCGTCAAGTTCGGTGTCAATACTCAGTGACTTTTCATAATAGCCTATGGCTAGCGCATAGTCGCCTTTATCGTTACATACTTCGCCAATGTTGTTATAGCACATCGATATTCCTCTCTTATCATTCAATTCCACCTTAATGTTCAAGGCTTCCATATAGCATTCAATGGCTCTGGTGTAATCGCTTTGGTCGTCGTACGATGCCCCCAGGTTTATTAAACGTGATGAAATGGCTTGTTTATCATTTAATTGCTTACAAACCTCTAAAGATTTCTGCTGGTATTCAATGGATTTTGTATGATCGCCCATGTAATTATATATAACACCCATATCGTTGAAACAATCGGCAACCCCTTTCATATTGTCGAGTTGCTCATCAATAATCAAAGCTTTATTATAATATTCTATGGCTGTAGAAAAATTACTTTGATAAACGTGGGTTAATCCAATCCGCCGGTAGCAAACTGAAATTTCTAAATAGATGCCAAGTTCTTTATAAATGCCAATCGACTTTTCGAGATACTCTGTTGCTTTGCTATAATCGCTTTTATGTATTAATTGAGTGCCAATAAGTTTGTAAGAATCCGCCAACCCCCGTTGGTAACCTATTTTTTCCGATAATTGCATTGCTTTTAAAGCGTAATCCTCAGCCTTTTGTGAATTTTCTTTTCGGTAACTTTCACTTATTTCATTCATCAAATCTATCCTCATGGTATCATGCGTAGCGTTTTCCAAGGAGAAGAGCAAGCTATCGAGTTTTGTGGAATTCTGGCAGAAAGCCTCAGTTATATTAAAATTGAAGGTAAAACAAATAATGGCGGTAATACTTAATTTTAAACAATACATTATTGTTGAGATTAAATTATGTAACCATGCATAACACTGATTTTTAGGCTCTTGCCATAAAACAAATCAGTTCTTGGTAAATGCAATCAAAGTGCATACAAGATAATGAAAAATTGAATTATTGTAAATTTAAATTGAATGAGGTGTCGGAGCAATAGATCGGTAGAGTTTAGAAATTTGAAATTAGGCAAAACCTATTTCACTAAAAATAGGCGTTTAATGTTCGAATCAATAAATTTTGTATCATATTAATAATCTATTGTTTATATAAAACAACAAACTTTTGGTCGAGTTATCTGAATTTATGTATTCAACATTCATTTTCATGCTCTACACCCACGTTGCTTTGTGCCAGAGGTTTTCCAAAGGTCCCTGGCTATGATTTTTCAGCCACCACCTGCAAAATAGCCACTGGATAGTGATTAATACTAATGCAACCAGAATACTAAATGTTGCTCCTGTAAACTGATAAAGACCTAATCCATACCCATAATAAACAAATGTCCCCATGATGGATTGCATCACATAATTGGTTAAACTCATCCGGCCAAAAGGAACGAAAAAACGAAGAATTTTTTGTCCTATGTTTTTAAAGTATAACCACACCACCAACGACACCAAACCCCCCATGAAAGCAAAATTGCTGTATGTAGTAAATATCATAGCTAACTTGGCTTTTGAGGCTTCGGAAGGTTGCATTGCAGCTAATGAATCTTTGGAATAAAATAAAACCAGGAAAACCGAAATTGCAATGAAAAATATATTTCTCCATAATTTTTGATGTTCCTGTGTATTTTTAAACCAGCCTTTCCGTCCCAGCAGCATGCCCATCATAAACAGGGCTGCCGTTTGAAAAAACCTCCCATTTTCCCACGACCAGTGCATTACTGCCATTTTTCCGTTGGTTATATTTCCTTTAATGGCTCCCAATAAAGAATCTCCCGACAAATAACTACCCACTTTGGCAAAATACAGATTCGAAACCGGTTCTGAAACCAGCAGTTCGGGATGTGACTGAAAATAAAACCACCGGCCCCATTCAAAAGGCTGCAACAATAAAAACAGAGCTATGGCCAATACCCATCCGGTTTTCATTTTGCGGACAGGGATTAACACAAAACCGATTAAAGCATAAATAGTTAAAATATCGCCTTCGTAAAACATGGAATTGACGATTCCAAATCCAAGCAAAAGGAACAACCTCCAAAGGAATCTGCCTGCAAAATCATTCCCTTTGTTTTGTTGGTTTGTCAGCTGGATATAAAAAGTAAAGCCAAAAAGCAGGGCAAAGATGGCATAGGCTTTTCCTCCAAATAAAAAGAAAAGCGATTTCCAAATGGAACTGTCAACGGTTTTCATCCATTGAGGAATATCTTCGGGAAAAAAATAAAAATCAAAGTGCTCGATATTGTGCAACAACATGATAGCCACAATAGCAAAACCGCGTAACACATCAACAGATTCTATCCGGCTGGATTTATATTCGGTCATAACATTTTTTTGACGAATATAAAAACAATTCATTCATATTAACAATAAAAATAAAGGCTTCTTTAAGGTAAATTAATATTTATGCAAAGTTACAACATGAAAATATTTTTCCCGGAGTGTTCTGCCTGATACTCGGAAGGAGTACGATGGACTATCCTTTTAAACTGCTCGTTGAAATGGGAAATATTATTAAAACCACTCTCATAGCATGCCCGCGAAACAGAAGTATTTTTTTCAGACAATAATTTACAGGCATGGCCAACCTTAAATTCATTTAAAAAAGCAAAGAACGTTTTACCGGTCCGTTTTTTAAAATACCGGCAGAAAGCAGTGGACGACATGCTTACATGGTCCGAAATTTCATCGAGGGTAATTTGGTTCTGGAAATTGCGGATGATGTATTCGTGCACCTTGTTGAACCGTTGAAAGTCGTAAGTATTCACAATTTTGGAATACCCCACGCTGGTAAGTACCTTTGAATCGGCAGATGCAGCCATACGGTCCAACAATAAAATCAACTCGGTGATACGCTGAATCCCTGAAAGTTTAAAAATCTTACGGATGTGTTTCCCAAATTCCACTTTTGCTTTGCCTGTAAATTGAATTCCCCGTTGCGAACGTTCCAGCAGATCTTTAATCTGTTGCATCTCAGGCAGGTTGATGAAGTTCGAGTTGAAAATTTCTTTTCGGAATTGAATTACCAGCGATTTGGTATTTATGCTGTTTGCATTTTCAAGATAAATGGGATCGCTTTTCCACCAGTGCGGCACATTCTCGCCAATAATACACAAATCGCCCTCGCCAAAATTATTTACACTGTCGCCAATATACCGTGTGCCCGTGCTTTTAACCACATACAGAATTTCAATCTCGGGGTGGAAATGCCACGGTACCATGAAATGAGGTATCTCTTCGTCAAGAAAAATGATAGACTCCTCAGGAAGTGGCGCTAGTTTTTGAAAAAATGGTTTCATATCATCCCAGAAAATTATGGGTCTAATTTAGCGATATTTTATTTAGGAAACAGAAAAAGGATAATATCCCATCATAAGTTGATAAAAACAGGGTTCATTGTCGGTTTACTGTGTCTAACTTTAACCTACTGTTTCAATAATAACAAAAACACTCTCAAGTAAAATATGTTACTATCAACAAATCAAATATTTAAACAAGCATACCAGCATTATGGGATTGCAGCCTTCAACGTGTTTAACGCGGAACAGGTCTGGGCGGTTTTTAGTGGTGCCTCAAAATGCAATATGCCTGTAATCATTCAAATAACACCCGCCGCCCGTAATTATCTATCCTCAGAGGTATTAATACAATGCATAAAAGCAACTGAAACCAAATTTCCTAAGGTTGATTACTCCATCCATCTAGATCACGGGAACCTGGAACATTGCTACAATGCCATCCATTCGGGCCATTATAAATCGGTAATGATCGATGCATCGCACGAAACATTTTCCGAAAATGTGAGGATTACCCGCGAAGTTGTAAACCTGGCTCATCAAAAAGGGATAGCCGTTGAAGCGGAATTGGGGATCCTGAGCGGAATTGAAGATCACTTGGACATAGACTCTGGTAGTGCCCGATATACCGATCCGGATCAGGCCAAAGAATTTGTAAAATTAACCCAATGTGATAGCCTCGCCATCGCGGTAGGAACCAGCCACGGGGCATATAAATTCATCGGCGCCCAAGGGTTGCAACTGGGAATCCTGACGAAAATCCATCAGCAATTACCGGGCTTTCCTTTGGTACTGCATGGGGCATCGTCGGTTCCTTATGCCGAAATAGAGCGCATCAACCGAGCCGGAGGCCTGTTAAAAGAGAGTGCCAAAGGGATTCAAAAAAAGGAATTACTACAAGCCATCAAACTGGGTGTGTGCAAAATCAATATTGCTACCGATATCCGGTTGCTATGGACCCGTGTGCACCGGGAATTTTTTAAGGAGACCCCGGAACTGTTTGATATGGTTGTTCCTGGCAAAAAATTCATGTCCGAATTGGAATCTTTTGTGGTTGAAAAATGCACCGGACTTATCATCAATGAACTTTAATACATAAAATTATATGAATGCAAAAAAAAGCAACCTGCTGGTAAAATCTATTAATAACCCAATATACCAAAGACTCACCAGTGAGCAGGCCGATTGGAAATTCCTGAATTTTCAGGCCCGCCACATGAATAAAGGCGAGACCCTTTGCGGCGATACCGGCACCCATGAATATTTATTCGTGTTGTTGGGAGGGAACTTTACGGCTTATACCTCCTTTGGAAAATGGGAAACCAAAAATGGACGGAGGGATGTTTTCAGTGGATTGCCCCATGCGCTGTATTTGCCCCCTTACACACCCTACACCCTAAAAGCAGAAAGCGAACAGCTCGATTTGGCTTACGGCTGGTGCCCGGCCAATGAAAAGCACAATGCGCAATTTATAACCCCCGAAAGTGTGCAAAAGTTGGGTATTGAATTCCGTGGCGGAGACAATGCAAGCCGCCAGATTAACAGCATCCTTCCCCCGGGGTCCGATTGTCAGCGTTTAGTTTGTGTTGAGGTATATACCCCGTCAGGAAATTGGAGCTCGTTCCCTGCCCACAAACACGACAACCGGGTGGTAAATGCCGAAACTGGAAAAGTGACTGAAGCAAGCCTTGAAGAGGTTTACTTTTACAAAATTGACAAACCCCAAGGATTTGCCATACAAAAAGTTTATACCGATGATAAAAGCATCAACGAATTGGTAGAAGTTGCCAACAACGATTTGGTGATGGTACCCCGCGGGTATCATCCAGTGGTAGCTGGCCATGGGTACAATGTATATTACCTGAATTTCCTTGCCGGGAGCGATCAATCGTTGGCAAACACCGACGACCCCAAACACAAGTGGATACATGGAACCTGGAAAGGGATGGATCCACGGCTACCTATTGTTACACTTGAAATGAATAACTAATAATCCCATGCTGAAATGGAAAAAAAATATGATGTAATCACCTACGGAAGATCTTCCATTGATTTATATTCCGCAAATATTGGTGCCCCTTTTGTTGATATAAAATCATTCAATGCTTATGTGGGAGGATCGCCACTGAATATGGCTGTTGGAACCCGTAGGTTAGGGTTGAAATCGGCCCTTTTAACGGCGGTTGGCGATGACCAGATTGCCAATTTCCTGCTCAATTTTTTAAATAACGAAGGGGTAGAAACAAGCTTAATCCCACGAAAGCCAGGAAGCCGCACCAGTGCTGTGATGCTTGGGATTGAACCTCCCGATAATTTTCCATTGGTTTATTACCGCGATAACTGTGCCGATTCAAAAGTTAACATCGACGATGTGATTCATGCCGACATTTCCTCAACCCAGCTTTTCGAGATTTCGGCCACGGCATTGAATGTGGAGCCTACCCGATCAGCTGCTTTTTATGCGGCCGAAGTAGCTGTGCAAAACAATGTTCCCATTTTAATTGACTTGGATTTTAGGGCCGACCAATGGCACGACCCCCGTTCGTTTGGGGTAACAGCCCGTGCCTATTTGAAATATAGTACCCTTGCCCTTGGCACCGAGGAGGAAATACTAGCCACCATGCTCAAAGACCCAAACCAGATAAAAATTATTAACCAGCAAATTTCGGCCCCTGAGATCCGTGGAAACGTAAACGAAGCCATTAAAGGGATTATGAAACTTGGGGTGGAAGCGTTGATCGTAAAACGCGGTGCCAAAGGTTCGTCGGTATTTTTAAAAAACGGCAGCGTGATCGATGTCCCTGGTTTCCAGGTAGAAGTTTTGAATGTATTAGGTGCCGGCGATGCCTTTGCCAGTGGTTTTATGTATGGCTACCTCAATGGTTGGGACTGGTACAAATGCTGCCGCATGGGCAATGCCTGTGGTGCTATTTTGGTAACTAAACCGGGCTGCTCCAATTTTAATCCCACACTCCATGAGGCATTGGCATTTATTGAAAGTAAAGGAGGATTTTAAAAACCAGGATGTTATGGATAAACCATTAAAAACTATACGAATGACTGTGGCTCAAGCGGTCATCAGTTATCTCAAAAACCAATATGTGGAACGCGATGGTGTTGAGCATCAATTTTTTGCGGGATGCTTAGGCATTTTTGGCCATGGGAACATTGCAGGAATTGGTCAGGCGTTGAGCCAGAATCCCGATTTTAAGTACATTATGACCCGCAACGAGCAAGCATCGGTACACATTGCCATTGCTTATGCCAAGATGAAAGACCGCATGGGAACTTTTGTTTGTACCTCTTCCATTGGGCCCGGTGCCACCAACATGGTAACAGGAGCCGCCTGTGCTACCATAAACCGGCTGCCGGTGTTGATTATCCCCGGCGATATTTTTGCCACCCGGCAGGTTGCTCCGGTATTGCAGCAACTGGAATCGTCGCAAGCGCAAGATATTTCTGTGAATGATTGTTTTAAACCCGTATCGAAATACTGGGATCGTATTAACCGCCCCGAACAGTTGATTACCGCATTACCCGAAGTGATGCGGGTATTGACTTCGCCATCGGAAACCGGCGCAGTTACTTTATGTTTGCCACAAGATGTTCAGGCCGAAGCTTATGATTTTCCTGAAGCGATGTTCAAAAAGAGGGTTTGGCGCATTGGCCGCCCACGGCCTGATATATTGGCATTAAAAGAGGCTGCTGCCTTGATTAAAAAAGCACAACACCCCGTAATTGTGAGTGGAGGTGGCGTTATATACAGCCAGGCCACCGATTCACTGAAAATCTTTGCTGAAAAAACCGGAATCCCGGTGACTGAAACATTTGCCGGAAAAGGAGCCCTTGCGTACAACCACCCGTTAAACCTTGGTGCCGTTGGCGCTACTGGAACCCCCGGGGCCAATGAATTTACCGCCAAAGCCGATGTGGTAATTGGCATTGGCACCCGCTACAGTGATTTTACCACCGCTTCAAAAACCGCTTTTCAAAACCCAAATGTACGGTTTGTAAACATCAATATTTCGGAGTTCGATGCCTATAAACACCATGGCATTTCGCTTACCGGAGATGCCAAAGTGTGTATTGACGAACTTTCCGGATTGCTTGAGGGTTACGCCACTTCAAAAACTTACCAACTGCACGTTGAGGGTTTGAACCAAACGTGGGATAAGTATGTAACTGGTGTGTACGCCAATCATCAATCTGACTCTATTACGCAAGCCGAAATTATTGGAGCGGTAAATGAAATAGCCAATCCAAACGATGTTGTGTTGTGTGCCGCCGGAAGCCTTCCGGGCGATTTGCATAAATTGTGGAGGGCAACACATCCCAAATCGTTCCATCTGGAATACGGCTATTCAACCATGGGGTACGAATGTGCCGCCGGAATTGGCGCCAAATTGGCCAGTCCGGAGCGTGAAATATGGGTAATGGTGGGCGACGGCAACTACCTGATGATGAACAGCGATATTATTACCGCCATTCAGGAAGGGGTAAAATACAACATTGTTTTAATCAACAACAATGGTTTTGGTAGCATCGGGAACCTATCACAGTCAATTGGTTCGCAGCGGTTTGGAACCAAATACCGGTACCGTGATTCCACAACCGGGCAATTAACCGGCGACGTGTTGCCCGTGAACTATGCCGAAAACGCCCGAAGCCTTGGTGCCGAAGTTATTGAGGCGAAAGACCTGCCCTCGTTGAAAGAGGCATTGGTACAAGCAAAAAAAAATGTGCGCACCACCGTTATTGTGGTCGAAACCGAATTAACAAAAGGCATTCCAGGGTACGCCTGGTGGGAAGTTGCCATTGCTGAAGTATCGGAGGAAAAATCGGTAAACGAAGCCTACAAACAATACCGTGAGCATAAAAAGGATCAGAAATACTATTGGTAAATAATTAAACAACTGAACATAAAACAGAATAATAAATGGAGACATTAAAAAACTATATTGACGGGAATTGGATTGAAAGCAAAAAAGCCGCCACCATTGGTGTAGAAAATCCAGCCACAGGACAGATCATGTATCAAGTACCGGCTGGCTGCAAGGAGGATGTGGCTCTGGCAGCCGAAAAAGCGAAACAGGCTTTTCCGGCTTGGCGGAATACGCCGGCTACCCAACGCATCCAATACCTGTTTAAAATGAAACAGTTACTCGAAGCTCATGCCGATGAAATTTCAACCATTTGCACCCACGAGAGCGGAAAAACTTTTGCCGAATCGAAAGCTGAAATTGTTCGGGCCATTGAAAACATTGAAGTGGCCTGTGGCATTCCGGTGTTGATGCAAAGCGAATTTTCAGAAGATATTGCCGTTGGCATTGACGAGTACATGATTAGGCAACCCCTTGGGCTGGGTGCCTGCATTTCACCCTTCAATTTCCCGGTGATGATTCCCTTTTGGTTTATGCCTTATGCCTTGGCCTGTGGCAATACCTATATTGTGAAACCCTCGGAAAAAGTACCGGGAACCATGGCCAAGATTTTCGAACTTTTCGAAGCCCTGAACCTGCCCAAAGGGGTGCTCAATATGGTACATGGAGGCAGAGAAACCGTAGATGCCATTTTGGAACACCCGTATATTGATGCCATCAGTTTTGTGGGTTCCACTGCGGTGGCCAAACATGTGTACCAACATGGAACAGCTTATGGCAAAAGGGTTCAGGCGCAAGGTGGGGCCAAAAACCCAATTGTAATTATGCCCGATGCCGATATGGATACTGCGGTTAAAATTGTTGCCGACAGTGCTTTTGGTTGTGCCGGACAAAGGTGTTTGGCTGCTTCCATTGTTATCACGGTAGGGAGTGCTAAGGATGCTTTTGTTTCAAAAATTGTGGAAGCAGCCAAATTGAAAACCACTGGAAACGGGTTAAAAGGGGCCGATATGGGCCCGGTAATTACAGCTGAAAGCAAAATCAGGGTTGAATCGCTAATCCAAAAGGGAATTGATGAAAGTTGCAGCCTTTTGCTGGATGGAAGAAACGCCCAAATTGAAGGCCATGAAAAGGGGCATTTCATAAAACCAACTATACTAAGCGACATAAAACCCGGGAGCGAAACCTATTCCACCGAAATATTTGGCCCGGTACTGAGCATCACCCATGCCGAAAGTCTCGACGAAGCCATTGGCATTGTCAATCAAGGCCGGTATGGAAATGCAGCTTGTATTTTTACGCAAAGCGGTTCTTCCGCCCGTAAATTCCGCCACGATGCTATTGCCGGAAACATTGGAGTAAACATTGGTATTGCCGCACCCATGGCTTTTTTCCCTTTCAGCGGATGGAAAGAAAGTTTTTTTGGCGATTTGCACGGACAATCGCGCCACGCAGTGGAGTTCTACACTCAAACCAAGGTGGTTATTGAGCGCTGGCACGATGAATGGAGTCGGAAATTTTAACCTTTTTACGATATGATAAAAATAGCAAATGCCCCATGTTCTTGGGGCGTACTGGAATTTGACCTTCAAGGTGAGGCCGCGGGATTCCAACAAGTTTTGAACGAGATGAAAGAAACCGGGTATGAAGGTACCGAATTGGGCGATTGGGGCTTTATGCCGACCAATGCCAATGAACTAAAGAAAGAACTTCAGCAACGGGATTTCCAACTTTTAGGGGCTTTTGTTCCTGTGTTTTTAAAGGACAAATCGAAACACCAAGCTGGGGTAGAATCAGCAGTTAAAACGGCTAAACTTATGGCAGATGCCGGGTTTAAAGATGCCTTTATTGTGTTGGCCGATGAAAACGGCAGTGTGCCTGTCCGTACCAACAATGCCGGACGGGTAACTCAAGCAATGAAACTTACCCGAGAGGAATGGGAAATTTTTGCTGAAGGTGCCAACAAAATAGCAGCCGAGGTAAAAAAACAAACCGGTTTGCGTACCGTGTTTCATCACCATTGTGCCGGATATGTGGAAACACCCGACGAAATTGAAATGTTATTGACCCTGACTGATCCTAAACTTTTAGGTTTGGTACTCGACATGGGACATTACCATTTTGGAGGAGGAAACCCTCTGGAAGCGTTGAAAAAGTACAGCCAACGCATTTGGCACGTCCATTTTAAGGATTGCGACCCAGCTATTGCCCAAAATTCAAGAACCAAAGAACTGGACTATTTCCAATCGGTACGCGATGGGGTGTTTTGTGAACTTGGCAAAGGAGCCGTTGATTTTAAGGCCATTGTTCAGGAGCTGCACCGCCAAAAATACAACGGCTGGATTGTGGTAGAACAGGATGTGCTTCCCGGAATGGGCAACCCCAAGGTTTGTGCCCAACGCAACAGAGATTATATTAAATCATTAGGACTATAAACCAAAGAAGAGAGATTAGAAGTTAGAAACTAGAATTTAGGAGTCAGCAACCAGCAACGAGAGACTAGAAACCAGAAACAAAACATATCTTGGAAATCATCACTTAATTAACTAATAATAAATACGATGAAAAAAATAAAAATTGGAGTTATTGGAGCGGGCAGAATCGGCAAGGTTCACGTGGCCGCCCTGGCACAAAGTGTTCCAGCTGCCGAAGTATTGATGATTGCCGATACCGATATTAAAAGTGCCCGTCAACTGGCCGAAAAATACGGTATTGCCAAATGGACCACCGATTACGAAAAAGTAATTCAAAATCCGGAGGTGGAAGCTATTATTATTTGTTCGCCTACCGACACCCACGCCAAATATATTATTGAAGCGGCCCAGGCAGGCAAGCACATTTTCTGCGAAAAACCCATCGATTTGTCTATCCCGGTTATTCAATCGGCACTTGAGGCAGTAAAAAAAGCAGGAGTAAAATTCATGGTTGGGTTTAACCGCCGGTTCGACCCGAATTTCCAGAAAGTAAAACAAATGGTTGTGGAAGGGAAAATAGGTGAAACGCATCTACTAAAAATAACCTCAAGAGACCCGGCGCCACCTCCCGCTGAATACAGTGCCGTTTCAGGCGGAATGTTTTTGGACATGACCATCCACGATTTTGACATGGCCCGCTATATTGTGGGCAGTGAAGTGGTTGAGGTTTATACCAAAGCCGCTGTTTTGGTTGACCCGGAAATTGGGAAAGCCGGCGACGTAGATACCGCCATTATTACCCTCACTTTTGCAAACGGAGCACTGGGAGTAATTGATAACAGCCGGAAGGCCGTGTATGGTTACGATCAACGGTTAGAGGTTTTTGGAACCAAAGGAATGGTGAATGTGGACAACAATTTCCCTGAGAACCACAAATACTATTCGAGCCATGGAATTTCAGGTTCGCTGCCCCTAAACTTTTTTATGGACAGATACACCCAATCGTATGCCAATGAAATTATTGCTTTTTGCGATTCGCTGAACAAAAAGGTTGACTCCATTGTATCGGGTGATGACGGTTTAAAGTCAGTAGCCATAGCCATGGCCGCAAAAAAATCGTATTTGGAAAAACGACCCGTCAAATTGGACGAAATCTATAAATAATGATTTTTAAACAAAGCATTAGGTGAAAACTATAAAATTCTTTCTATCCATAGTTCTCTTTTCCAGTGCAAGTATGGTAATGGCACAGTCCTACCATACTTACATTGATCCGTTTATTGGTTCCAGTGGCGAAGGGAATGTTTTTGTGGGTCCCTCGTGCCCTTTTGGGATGGTTAAGCCCGGTCCCGATTGCGATGTATCGTCAAATAGCGGATATTCACCCAGCTTAGACAAAGCTATTTATGGTTTTAGCCAAGTACATGTGAGCGGTACCGGTGGTGGCCCAAAATACGGAAACGTTTCCGTGATGCCTTTTTGCGGTCCGTTGACAAAGGTGGCTCAGGAATCGTTACGCGAAAATGAATTGGCAAAAGCTGGTTACTATTCCACCACATTAAAAAAATGGAACATCAAGGTGGAGATAACCACTGCTCCAAGGGTAGCCTTTCATCGGTATATTTTCCCTAAGAATTCCGAAAAAGGAGTTAAACTCGATGTTGGAAGCTTTTTAGGCGAAGAACCCATACCCGATGCCCGCGAAGCCCAGCAGTTTGTAGGTTCCGAAGTTGAAGTGATTTCTGAAAACACCATCCGTGGCTATACCCGCATCAGAGGTGGGTGGAACAACGGGAAGGCCTATACCGTCTATTTTTACGCTGTTTTCAGTCAACCATTTTTAAGTTTCGGAACTTGGAAAAACAACGAAATTGCCCCACTGGCAAGCTACCAAGTCGACGATGGAAACAAAACCGGAGCATACATTTACTTCGGTCCAACATCGGCGGATACCATCGCCGTAAAAATCGGTATCTCCTTTATCAGTTCGCTTAAAGCACTTGAAAACATTAATAACGAAATTCCCCATTGGAGTTTTGAACAAGTACGAACAGAAACTGAAACCCGATGGGAAAAGTTGATCAGCCGGATTGAAGTAGATGCCTCGGCTACCCAGGCGCAAAAAACCATGTTTTACACAGCGTTGTACCACACCATGCTTATGCCCGTTGACCGCACAGGCGAGAATCCGTTATGGGTATCGGGACAACCGTATTACGACGATTTTTATGCAATATGGGATACCTACCGGACCTCGCACCCATTGATAACACTTATTGCACCAGCAAAACAAACTGAAATTGTAAATGCACTCATTGATATTTATAAATACGATGGCTACATGCCCGATGCCCGGAGCGGCAATTCCAACGGACGTACGCAAGGTGGATCCAATGCCGAGGTGCTTATTGCCGATGCGTATGCAAAAGGATTAACGGGTGTTAATTATCATGCCGGTTTGCGGGCCATGCTCAAAGATGCCACCGTTCCGCCGGGTGGAAACGAAGAAGCTGAAGGCCGCGGCGGTTTAACCGATTACAATTCGTTGGGATATGTTTCCGATAATTTTGTACGTGCCGGAAACCGCACCCTAGAATACGCGTTTAACGACTATTGTTTGGCACAGGTAGCCAAAGGGTTGGGTCGTTTGGGCGAATACCACCGGTTTATGAACCAGTCGGACAATTGGCAAAACCTGTGGCGCGACATGGAACACAATGGTTCACGGGGTTTTATTATGCCCAAAGATGCAGCCGGCAAATGGATTGATAGTGTTGCCTGTGATATGAGCAATGGACGAAAGTCTTATGTGGCTTATTCCCCGGTAGCTCAAGAGTGGCCCATTTGTGTGTGCTGGTGGTGTGGTTTTTTTTACGAAGGAAATTCCTGGGAATATTCCTTCTTTGTACCCCACGATGTACCTACACTTATTGCCAAATCGGGCGGGAACGAAGCTTTCCGTAAACGCCTGGATACTTTTTTTGATGCCAACTATTATAATGTTGCAAATGAACCTTCATTTTTGACACCCGTTCTTTACCATTGGATTGGTCGCCCCGACTTAAGCACAAAAAGGGTTCACGAAATTGTTGACAAGAATTATCGCGCTACTTCCAATGGGATTCCTGGTAACGACGATTCAGGGGCCATGTCGTCGCGGCTGGCATTTCACATGATGGGATTTTACCCCAATGCAGGGTTTCCATACTATTTAATTACAACGCCCTACTTCAAGAAAACGGTAATTCACCTTGAAAACAACCGGACATTTACCATTGAGGCCAAAAACCTTTCCCCAAAAAATTGTTTTATCAAATCGGCCAAATTAAACAACCAAAACCTTAATCAGGCCTGGATAACCCATGAGCAGATGATGGAAGGGGGCACACTTATTTTTGAAATGGCACCGGTGCCATTGGAATGGGGAAAAGAGTTAACACCTCCGAACTTTCGTTAAAAATATTGTTGTTCTGGTGAAGAAATTCGCTAAGCAAAAAAAAATGTATTAACGATAATTTTACATTAATCAATGATAAAAAAAATAAAATGGCTAAAATACCATCACAAATGGTTAAAAATTCAAAACAGCATGACAACGTTTTCATTAATTTTAGCTAACTGATAAAATGCGCATTATCAGGATACAAGAGCTAACGTTTTATTAAGTTTTAATTAATGCAATGCTGAAAAAAACAACTGATTTTTAACCTGAGATTGATAGTAATTAAATAAATTAAAAAGATTACTTATGCAACGACAAATACCAATACTAATATTAATACTCCTGATGAGTCCGGTTTATTTGTTTTCGCAACAAAAAATAACCGGAAAAGTAACTACACCCGACGATCCATTGGGGATTCCCGGAGTGAATGTCTTTATAAAAGGGACTACTCTGGGAACCATAACCGACATGGATGGTATCTATACCATAGATGTACCCAATGATACTTGCACCATCGCATTTTCATACATAGGTTTTAACCCGGAAGAATTGCCTGTAAAAGGGAGAGCAATTATTGACATGGTTTTACTTCCCTTACTGGAATCGCTAGATGAAGTGGTTATTACTGCACTTGGAATAAAACGGGATGAGAAAGCATTGGGCTATTCGGTTCAGAAAGTGAAAGGTGAAGAGGTAGCCCGGGTAAAAGAGCTCGATGTGGTAAATGCCCTCTCGGGAAAAGTGGCGGGTGTAAACATCATACAAGCCGATGGTTCTATTGGTGGCGGAGGTTCCCGTATTGTTATACGGGGTGAATCGTCGCTGGCCGGAAATACCGATCCCCTATTTATAATTAATGGCATTCCGGGTAGTGCCAACGATGTGGCTCCCGACGATATTGAAAGCATTTCGGTACTTAAAGGCGCTGCTGCTGCTGCTTTGTATGGGTCAAAAGCCGGTGCCGGGGTAGTTATGATTACATCAAAAAGCGGGAAAAATACCAAAGGGATGCTGGTTGAATTCAATTCAAACATCACTTTTCAAAGCCCCTTGGTATTGCCAGAATACCAGAACAAATTTGGAATGGGCGAAAGTGGCGAATATAGCTATTACGACGGCAATGGAGGCGGCGTTTTCGACGATACCCACCTAAACTGGGGCCCAGCTTTCGATGGGCAATTGAGACCCCAGTTTACCGGGAACAAACCTTGGGTGGCCTTTGAAGACAACGTGAAGGACTTTTACCAGACCGGCCACACTTATGTGAATAATATATCTGTGTCCAGTTCATCAGAAAATGGGTCATATCGCTTTTCATACAGCAATACCGATCAGAAAGGGATACTCCCAAACAATGGATTGGTTAAAAACAATCTAGGGTTAAATTCTACTTTTGTGGTAAACAAATATCTCACTATCACATCAAACATGAACTACATCCGTACCGATTGCGACAACAACAAGCAGGTGGATGTGAGGTTTACCCCCCGTAGCATTGACATTGGTGCATTAAAAGATTATTGGGTGCCAGGAATGGAAGGGTACCAACAGATGAATTACCGGCGAAGTGGAAACAACCCTTACTTTGAATTGTATGAAAATCCCTATTCCTATATCGACAACAAGCTGATTGTAAACGTAAGTGCCAACCTTAAACTTACCGAGAATTTTAATATCGTTGGAAAATACGGTACCAATTATACCAACAACGAATTCTACGATAAGCATGCCTATAGTACCTTTGCAAAGTATGAAAAACGGGATTTAAAAGGGTATTACAAAACCGGGATGAATAATTTTTGGGATAGGACTGCCGAATTTTTGGCAACATACGACCGGAAAATATTTGATGATTTTACAGTAAAACTTTCTTTTGGAGGAACCCATTTCAGGCAGGAATATAAAAATATTGAAGGATCGGCCTATGAGCTTACCTATGTAGATATTTTCAACCTAAACAACCGCGATGGACACATTTATGTAGGTGACTATACCACACCACAAGTGACCAACAGCTTGTATGGATTCTTAAACCTTGATTACAAAGGGAAAATATTCTTGGACATTACCCGCCGCGATGACTGGGCATCAACGTTAATTCCTGTGAATAACCATTTTACCTATCCATCGGTAGCGCTTTCCACCTTGGTGCATGAACTGTTTCCCTTACCCGGGGCCGTTTCGTTCTGGAAAGTACGCGGTAGTGTTGCCCAGGTAGGTAACAGCATTCCCGAACCTTTTTACACGGCAAAAAACAAGTTTTCTTTTGGAACGTATAGCAATGGGTTAACTTATTTAATTCCATCAGAGATTAATGTTAACCCTTATTTAAAACCGGAAATATCAACCGGCATTGAATTTGGATCAGATATCCGCTTTTATCAAAACCGTTTAGGGTTCGATGTTACGGTATATAATACCGTAACCAAGAATCAAATTCTTACTACAAACCAAACTATTACTTCCGGAGGCCAGAATAAATTTACAACCAATGCGGGGCAAATAACCAGTAAAGGGATAGAAGCCACCTTGAACATGGTTCCCATCAAGAATAAGGATTGGACTTGGGAGATGCAGATTAATTGGTCGTTGGACCGTACCTACATCGATGAATTAATTGATTCAATGCCTGAATATAAGAAAACTCAACAAGTAAACAGCTTTTTAGCCATTGAGGACGGAGTTGGACAACGCAGAGGGACTTTCTATGGAAAAGCTTATGAACGGGCCCCTAATGGAGAGCGGTTGTACAGCCTTTCGGGCGATACCCGCTTAACGGAAATTACCCAACTGGGCAATTACAACCCCGATTGGATGGCCTCATTTAACAACACCATCACTTACAAATGGTTAAGCCTTTCCTTTTTATTTGATTTGCGGTACGGTGGCCTGATTTACAACGAGATTGAACGCAAACTAAATATGTACGGTTTGTCGGAAGCTACATTGCTGAACAACCGCGAAGGCATTGTTCCCGATGGGATGGTTCAGGAAAATGGTACCTACCGGAAACTAACTCTTGAGGATTTGGAAAACTATGGAAAAATTGGAGGGCAATCGGGACAGGAATATTGGGCTACGCAAATGGAAGAAACGGCACCGGAAAACGTTTTGGTGGACGATACTTATTTAAAATTGCGCGAGATGCGGTTGGCTTTTGAAATGCCTAAAGACTGGATCAAGGTATCTTTTGTAAAATCGGTAACGGTGGCACTCATCGGACGTAACCTGGCCGTGTGGTCGAAAGTAAAACATATAGACCCTGAAACATACGGCGAAGCCTCCGAAAAAAACGACTTCGGCCGTACCACTAAAGTACCCGGGTATGCTGTTTCCAACATGCCCTCGGTACGCAGTTACGGTTTTTCACTAAGTTGTAAATTCTAAACCTGTTGTTATGAAGAAAAAGATTATGTTCATCCGTTTAGTATATATTTTCCTTGCACTCATGCTTGTATCAGGCTGCGATACCTGGGAAAAGGATATCAATATTAATCCCAACAGCCCATCCACCGGTGGGGAATCTACCAGCACTTACGATTTTGAACCCAGCGAATTTATGCAGGATATGATTTTTAACGTGGTTCATGGTTGGGATTACATTTATTGGAATGTTGGATCGGCAGTATGCGAATACCACGGGAAAACCATCAGCCTGAGCCAGGGAAACCGGCACCAGGCCTGGCATGCTTTCGACGATTCCAACGATGGTGGCCCTTGGGTGCAGGGATATAAGGCTGTACGTTACATCAGAAATATGCGAAATGCTGCTATTGCTAACGATGATAAAGAGTATCAAGCTATTGCTACCATCTGGGAATGTTATAATTTTTTTAGCCTTACCCTATTGTATGGCGACATCCCTTATTCCCAGTCTATTATTGATGATGCCCCGCTGACACCCGTTTACGACAAGCAGGAAGATATTTATTTCACCCTTATATCAAAACTTAAAACGGCCAGCAAAAACCTTGATCCCACCTCGATGGTGGATGTAAACACCGATTTGATTTTTTATGGCGATGTCAGTAAATGGAAACGGTTCGCCAATACGCTGCTAATCCGCTATGCCATGTATATGGCAGATGCTGCCCCCGACTCCGCGGTAGCCCTGTTGAACGAGGTTTTACTGAATCCCGTAACTTATCCAATTATGGAATCGAATACTGACAATGCCATGTTCCATTACGATGGGGTACAGTATAAATCGAGGTATTACAGTTTGGAATCGGCAAAAATGGATGAGGCACCCTTTAGTAATGTGTTTATTGAACGTTTGGTGAGCCTAAAAGATCCCCGTTTGCCTATTTATGCTAAGCCTGTGTTATTGGTACATGATGACCCAACTAAAAATGTAATTCCTTCCAACGAAGGTATCGACAAATATGCGGGCCATATTTATGGAATAACTACCGACAATGCTTATGCATCAGCTTGGAACGATGGTTCCAATTATGCATCAAAATTAGGCGACTATTTCCGGACCGAAGATGACAAAGGAACTGCCACCGAAGCTTGCGCCACAGTGCCTTTAGCTTTAGCCACCTATTCCGAGATGTTGTTCTTTTTAGCCGAAGCCACCGAAAAAGGAATGATTGAAACCGGACAAACCGCGAGACACTATTACGAGAGTGCTATTGAAGCTTCCTTTGAGCAATACAATGCCTCATTTACCAGCGATAAATATAGCAGAGCTTTTGGCAACAGCGCCCTCAATTCGGTAACCGAATATGTGAGCCAACCCGATGTATTATATACCGGAGGCCGCGACAAGCTTACCATGATTGCTGAACAAAAGTGGATAGCCAGTTTCTTAATGATGTTTGAACCCTATTTCGACCACCGACGGACAATGCTGCCAAAACTTAGGGCATCATCAGGCTCTGAGGCCTATAGTTCTACCGGAAGTGCAACAAAATGGCCATCACGGGCTGCTTATCCTAATTCGGAAACATCAACCAACAAAGCTAATGTTGAATATGCCAATGCCAATGCCTTTGACATACCCGTAGTGGATCAGGCAACCCGGAATCTGGCGCTGATGTGGCTGATGCAACCCAAAGGTCAAAACTGGTTGCAAATGCCGGTATTTCAGGAACCAAATTACAAGGCCGATTACCCTGCAAGGGAAACCGACGCTGACTTTGGAACCAATTTCAATAACTGGTACACCCAAAACTGGAATTCTATGTTTTGGTGGAAAAATAACGACAATTAACCTTTTATATCTATGAAAATGAGGAACTTTTATATAATCCTAGCCCTGGTTCTCTTTTTGGGAATGGTGGCATGCGATAATGTTGACGATGGATACCGTATTGATTACGGGGAATCGACATCTCAACTTACCGTAGAACTTTTAACTGCCGATCGTGGCTCTATTGGAGATACCATTATCTATGATATTCAGGCAGCTTCTGAGGTTGAAATAAAATCGATGGTAGTGGCTACCTCTATTTCAGGAGAATCAGGAACCGGGTATGCCATTCCTTCCGGTGAAACCGATCCACTTATCGACCATGTGTATGGGACCATTCAACCCGGCACCAAAGCATTTAACATTCAATTTAAATACGTGGTGTCACAAGATACCGTGGATGCTACCATCAATTTTATGATGATTGATGAGTTGGGTAAAAAAGAAAAAGTTTTTGAACTTTTTACCATTCCTCCAATAGCCTCCTATGATAGCCTTGTATTATATTCAAAAACACAATCGCTTACCGACGGATTATCAACAGTAGATGGCGTAGTTTACCACAACCTAACGGAATACGAGGATGTAAATGTGGTAAATAATGCCGTTCAGGAAGCGTTGGACATGGTGTTTATTGTCAACAATGACGTGGCTATGCTGGTGGCTCCCTATAATGGAACATTTTGGTCCGGCATGACAATAAAAAACAAAACCTTGTTTAAAAAGATTACCAATGTAACCTCCACCGATTTTGACAACCTCACCAATGCCACACTTTCGATTATTACGGAAGAAAACGAAGTAAAAAAAGGGGGTACCAGCATGGGTGATTTAAAAGTGGGCGATATCATTGGTTTTCGGACTGACTTAGCTTCAACCAATCCTTATCACTTTGGATTGATCCGGATTAATGCCATTCATCCTACCAACGTAGAATACTATGAAGGTGTAAGCTATATGATTGAAATGGATGTAGTTACTCAAAAATAAAAGTTAAACAGATGAAAAAAGGGATTTTACTATTTTACACGATACTTGCCACGCTAACAACCGTAAAACCACAAGATTATTCCGGTTATACCCGCTGTGCCGAGCAAGATTCCTTGGCTTTGGTTGCTTTCTATAATGCCACGGGCGGCCCCGATTGGATTTCCAATTCGGCCTCAGATTTTTCAACCGCATATCTCTCCGATGATGTATTAATTTATTATACCGTTGATTATCCTAATGCAGGCTTAGGTAAATGGCTCGAAGGACCTGTAAAAAACTGGTTTGGTGTAACCCTAGCCAAGCGGCAAATTGGTAACACTGCCGATTCCGCCTGGCGGGTCATCCATTTGCATCCAACACTAAGTAGGCGTTCGGCAGGTGAGAATAAACTGGCAGGTTATGTTCCAAAGGAGGTTGGCCTATTAACCGCTTTGGAATGGTTTAAAGTAAATGGCAACGCCGGTTTAAAGAATACTGAGTTACCCGACGAATTATATCAACCAACCATACTGGCTTTTGATTTTGAAGGGGCCTTTTTTTCAGGGATCCTCAGCAGCGCTTTACGCAATTGCACCAATTTGAAATATCCCAATTTCCGCGACAATTATTTCGACAGCATACCCGTAATTGATTTTATTACCGATCCCTGGGCTTCTTTATGGGTTTACCGGAACCAAATTTCATGGGCAACTCTGGAACCCACAGTAGCCTATATGGTGGACAAAGGCTATGAATATGAAGCCCGCGATCAGCATGATGTAGGCCGGGCATCTGAAATTGTGGTTGCACCGGGCAGCAGCATAACATTAACATGCAACGATGCCGGAACACAGGGAACCTGTACCTGGTATAAAAAAGGCTTTAACACTTACATGACGGGTACTACTTATACCGACAACAATGTTACTGCCAGCGATACAGGTAATTATACCGTTGTTATTGCTAACGAATACATTAGGCTAAACGATGCCAATGCCGATTATGTAAATACTTTTACCAAACCGATTCATGTAACGTTCGTTCCTTCAGTTCCTGTGGTTAAAAAAGCCTATACCTCTTATAGCGGGAACACAATATCGCTTTCGTTCAGCAAACCCATGGTTACTCCATTATCTGCTCAAACCACTGAATTTACGGTGACCCGAAACGGTGCATCTATTCCTGTTAACGGAATTAGCCGTACAGGCAGGCTGAATGAAATCATCACTCTTGAATTGGCAGCATCCATCTTGAAAAATGATGTGGTAACCCTTTCTTATACTAAAGGTACCGTGACAGATGTTAATGGTGGTGCTTTAGATTCATTCGCAGCCAAAGCAGTAACAAATATCGCCAGGGAAACTCCAACTATTGTATCGGCCATTACCAATGCCAATGGGGAAAGTATAATTTTAGAGTTTGACCATTTTATGGACCCTGCCACCTTCAATGCAAACAATTTTACAATTTCTGCCACCACTGAGGTCAATGCTACCGGGATAACCCTATTAAATGGAGATATTAACACGAACATCTCCAAAAAGATTGCCCTCAACCTCGATGGCTCCTTAAACAATGCAGACATTATTACCGTAACATACCAAAAAGGTGATTTAACAGCATTGTACGGTGCGGCTCTTCAATCATTCTCTGATTTTCCGGTGGAGAATATTGTGAGCGAAAACAAGGTTTCAATGAACTTAAAAGTAGTTGATGGTACCGGTTTGATTGGCCAAGTGGTTGTTAAAGGCGATATGAAAAACTTACCTTTCCCACTTTTCGATGATGGCACCAATGGCGATGAAACTTCTGGGGATCATACCTGGACCATAAACCTACAATTAAACGATGGCAGCTACGATTGGGAAGTATATAACCAAATAGTTACCATTACCTATGATACTGTTGTTAACACTGATCCAATTACCGGGGTCATTACCTATACGATTACTCCCGTTCAAATCAACAATGATTCGTTAATAAGCGGTACCGCAAATCTTAATTTATCGGTTTCGTACGCCCAAGGCTCGGTTACAGGCGATACCGTGTTTAATTACCGGACAAATTCCGTGACCCTCATCCTGGACATGAAAGAGTATCTGGCTGCCAATGAAGTACAAGCTATTGAACCCTATTTAATGGGAATTAACAACGATTGGAGCACGGGTATGTTAATGACAGCTACGGACGAAAACCACCCCGATTCCAGCTACATTACAACTGCAAAAGGATATTTACCCGGTGAGACTATCATTTTCAATTTCAGGAATGGCAACACCTGGGAAAATAACTCGCCCATGAAGCGGTCGCATACCGTTGTTGCAAATGATACCGTATGGTGTACTTTTGGACAATTAACTGACATTCCAGGCAATTCCTCAGCCGCAGAAAAAATGAGCATTTATCCAAACCCTGTTGCTGGTGGCTTCCTCTGGATCAGCTTACCGAATCATGAAACTATCAAAAAAGTAAACATCTATACTGTTTTGGGGCAAAAAATTAATACTATCCAAAATACGGCCTCACCAATGGAAATTTCATCGCTGAAACCCGGAATATACTTTTTAGAGGTAACCGATCATTCCGACCGGAACTTCCAAAGCCGATTCATTAAAAAATAATTGTCTAATGTTTAATAAATAACTACTTGTATGAAAAAAACCTTTTTACTTCTACTTGCAATTTGCCTTTTACCGGGATTTTCACGGTTGAAGGCTCAGGTTCAGGTTGCCGACTCCCTGGCCTTGGTCGATATTTACAATGCCGGCGATGGGTCTAATTGGACCAGTGCCACCAATTGGCTAACCGGGCCTGTAAACACCTGGCAACATGTAACTGTAACCGGTGATAGGGTTACTGAACTAACCATCAACCAAGCCAACATGGGAGGTACCCTTTCACCTTCAATCGGTCAGTTAACAGAACTTACCCGTTTCGAAATCCAGGATGCCCCAAACCTTACCGGTCCTGTTCCTGCCGAATTATGGAACTGTACCAAAATTACAAGGTTGCAAATCAAATTCACCGGAATGACAGGCCAACTGCCATCGGCAGGTTTAGCTAACATGACCGCCTTGGGTGAAATCAACTTCCAGCAGACCTACTTGGGTGGAACCATCCCTGAGGAAGTATTTACCTTACCTGCACTGACAAAAGCGTATTTGCACGAAAGCAACTTTACAGGTACCGTACCTGCAACAGTTGCCAATGCCACCCAACTCACCCGTTTGTATCTGCAAAGCAATAAATTGGTTGGTCCTCTGACTTTTGTAAATATCAAAAATACTGCTTCAAAAGTCCAGTTAACGGGTAACTTCTTTAGCTTTGCCGATGTAAAACAGTACCACGACTCGGCTGCTAACTACGCCCTTACCGACGATTATCAGTTTGCAAAAGAAATCACAACCATTGAAATTGGGTTGAATTCCGAAGAAACCCTCGATGGAACAGTAGCCGGCGCCGAAGCTTATGCCTGGTTTAAAGAAGGTTTGAGTACCGTTTTGTCAACCGATCCTACCTACCAGGTTTCGGCCACTACTTTGGATGCTGAAGGAACTTACACTTGTAAGGCGCAATCATCACTGGTTGCTAATTTCGATATCCGCTCTATCTACAAAATTACGTTGGATATTACCGATCGCCAACGCGACTCGTTAGCTTTGGTAGCTATTTACAATGCCGGCGATGGAGCCAACTGGACATCGGCTACAAACTGGCTGACAGGCCCAATTGACACCTGGCAATATGTAACATTTGCAAATGGCAGGGTTACTGAACTAACTATTAACCAGGCCAACATGGGAGGCACTCTTTCTCCAGCCATCGGTCAGTTAACAGAACTTACCCGTTTTGAAATCCAGGATGCCCCAAACCTTACCGGTCCTGTTCCTGCCGAATTATGGAACTGTACCAAAATCGGAAGGTTACAAATCAAGTTCACCGGAATGACCGGTCAACTGCCATCTGCTGGTCTTGCAAATATGACCTCGATGTATGAAATCAACTTCCAGCAAACCTATTTGGGTGGAACCATTCCTGAGGAAGTATTCAACTTACCTGCACTTAAAAAAGCATACCTGCATGAAAGTAACTTTACTGGTACCGTACCTGCTTCAATTGCAAATGCAACACAGTTGGAGCGTTTGTACCTGCAAAGCAATAAATTGGTAGGTCCTTTAACTTTTGTTGATATTAAGAATACAGCCGCCAAAGTTCAATTGACCGGTAACTTCTTTACTTTTGCCGATGTAAAACAATACCACGATTCTGCGGCTTATTACACCTTTAGTGATGATTACCAGTATGCCAAAGAAAAAGTAGTAGCCATTCTTGCAGAAGGTTCAGAATATACCTTAACCGGAACAGCTACTGGTGGTGAAGCTTATGCTTGGTTTAAAGACGAAGCTACTGCACCAATCTCAACTGATGAAACCCTTGTTATTTCAGATTTCAGTTTCGATGATGAAGGAACTTATGTTTGCAAGGCTCAATCATCATTGGTAGCTAATTTCGACATCCGTTCCGTTTACGAACTGTCGTTGAATTATACCGATCTCCAACGCGACTCTTTGGCCTTAGTTGATATTTATAACGCAGGCGATGGTGCCAACTGGACTAATGCCACCAACTGGCTCACAGGAGAGGTAAGCACCTGGGCTGGTGTAGTTGTTTCTGGTGGTAGAGTTACCGAGCTTTCTACTGAAGGCATGAACATGGGTGGCACACTTTCCCCATCAATTGGTAACCTTACCGCATTAACTTCACTAAAAATAATGGGTCTTGAAAATCCTGTAACCATTTCGCCAGTAAGCGGTTCAATTCCGTCTGAAATATGGAATCTGACCAATCTGAAAAAATTACAGATTAAATTCACCAATATCACAGGTGGTATCCCTGCTGGAATCGAAAGCATGGTAAATCTGAGCGAAATCAACTTCCAACAGACCTATTTGGGCGGAACCATTCCTGAGGAAGTATTCAACTTGCCCGCGCTTAAAAAAGCGTACTTACACGAAAGCAACTTTACCGGTGCCGTGCCTGCAACAATTGCAAATGCTACCCAACTGGAACGTTTGTATCTGCAAAGCAATAAACTGGAAGGCCCTCTGACTTTTGTTGACATTAAAAACACAGCCGCCAAAGTTCAATTGACCGGGAACTTCTTCACTTTTGCCGATGTAAAACAATATCACGACTCTGCAGCTAATTATACCTTTAGCGATGATTATCAATATGCACAAGAGGCTCAAAACTTCAGCCTGACTGAAGGCGATGCCGTGAAATTTGATTTATATGTTCCCGATGGCGAGGCTTACGCTTGGTTCTATAACGATATGCAGATTCCGATTTCTACCGATACTGCTTATGCAATTTCATCGGTAATACGTACCGATACCGGAGAATACGTTGTTAGAGTACAAAGCAGTTTGGTAGAAAACTTCGAAATCCGTGCCCTATTTACCATTGACGAAGTAGTAGCCGTTCCTGCATTTGTATCGGGAGCCTCTAACGAAGCTGGTACAGTTATCTCTGTGGTTTTCGATTATGAATTGGCCGATCCTTCGGCAGAAACAGCAAGCTTTACCTTTAAAGAAGGCGATGTTACTATTCCTGTTACTGCGGTTAGCCTAAATGGAACTGATGCAAAAACCATTGATTTGACTCTTGAATCAAAAATCGTGAGCGAGTCCTCGGCTTTGACTATAACCTACACCCCCGGTGCCTTAAAAGGAACCACTGGTGGAAACGTGAAAGCCTTTGGCCCATCTAGCGTGGCAAACAACCTGATCAACTCAATTAAAGATGCCGCAATTGTAGCCAATATCTATCCAAATCCTTGCGATAACTACATCAAAGTTGAAAGCAAAGAAACAATGGAATCAGTTACAATTATTGACATTACTGGTCAAACAGTTTGGATGCAAAACAACTTAAATGAAAATTCGCTGGTTATTGAAACATTAAATTTGAATTCGGGCATTTATTTCTTAACAGTTAAATGCGACGGTTCAATGTATGTTCAAAAGATAACTAAAAAGTAGTAGGTAAATTTTCTCATTGAAAAGAGATGCGAATTTTTGCATCTCTTTTCTTTATCCTCTCCAATAGAACCAATTGACACGGCTAAACAAAAACTAACATACCACTAAATTTAGGAACTATGACTACCAAAAAAATATTTTTATGGATGGGTATTGTATTGCTCTTAACACAATGTCAAGATAAAGAGCCAATTAATTCAATATCAGAAAATATACAACCCAAATCCACTGTTTCGACCCTTAAATCGGCCTCCCCGTTTGGGGAATTTACCATACTGGATTATAACGTAGCGGGTTTGCTTGAACCGTTTTCAAGCGGAGACCCCTCGGTAAATACACCCAAAATAGGTGTTTTGGTGAACGATTATGATATTGTTCAGGTTCAGGAAGATTTTAATTACCACGCCGCCCTATATGAAGGCGATCTGCATCCCTATTGCACTCCAACTAGTGGGGGAATGGGCATTGGCGATGGCTTGAACACCATGTCAGATTACCCCTTTTCTGACGATTTGGTCCGGGTAGATTGGAACGATTGCAATGGCACCGATTGCCTGACTCCCAAAGGTTTTACCTGGTTACGTTTAAGACTTGATGAAGGGGTTTACCTTGACTTGTACAACCTGCACACCAATGCAGGTTCAGAAACTGCCGATTATGCAGCCCGCCGGGCAAATGTAACCCAGTTCGTGAATTATGTACAAACCCAATCGGCAAACAATGCCTTTATTATTACCGGAGATTTCAATTGCCGCTATACCCGCGCCGAGGACAACATCCGTTTAGTATCAGACAATTTAGGGGCTACCGATTCCTGGATTGAACTTATCATGGATGGTCTGGAGCCTGTACAGGGTTCCGATCCGTTGGTTTGCCATGAATCAGCCATTCTTACTGATTTTACCTGTGAATTGGTGGACAAAATATTTTACCGCAGTAATAATTTCATCAACCTCCAGGCTGTTGATTTTACTTACGAAGATGCCAAATTCCGTGATGAAGATGGCAACATGCTTTCGGACCACCGCCCGATTTATACCAAATTCCAATATACTTTAGCCAACAACCTCCGGTTGAGCGACCAATTTGGTGGTCCACACGGAACCAGCTTTATCGATGTAAATGCCATCCCTGTAAGTCCAGTAGTAACAACCATCGGAATGCGTGCCGACTCAAGAATTGATCAGGTGAACCTGACCCTTTCCAACGGAACCAGTTTTGTTCATGGTGGAACAGGCGGTACAGCCAAAAGCCTGACACTCAATTCCGGGGAATATGTAAAATCGGTAAAACTCTGCTCAGGCAAATACAACAATACCACCCGGATATTTTATGCCAAATATACTACCAGTAGCGGACGTACACTTACAGGTGGAACTACTACAAGCACCACTGTAACATACACCGCACCTGACGGATGGAAAATTGTAGGGTTCCATGGCCGTTGTGGCACCAATGTGGACAAATTAGGTGTTATTTATGCTCCCATTTAATCAATAATTATATTAAAACATTCAATGATATCGGGTTTAAACCTTTCAGGTAGTAATAACCTGAAAGGTTTTTCATAAAAATCCAATAAAAGAAACAAGTTTTTCATTCATGTTTCCAAATTTTAATTGAAACAAACTAGAATTTCAAAAAATCAATCAGTACATTCGGCAAAATCACGATTGTTGTCCATTTATAAAAAACGCTCCGATGAAAAAGATTACATTCTTTACAGGTTTACTTTTCACAGCTATCTTTTCCATAAATGCCCAGATCAATAAACCTCCCAGGCTACTTGTTGGCATCGTGGTTGACCAGATGCGTGAGGATTTCCTGCTCCGCTATTACGATCAATACAGCAATGATGGCTTCAAACGGTTGGTGAACCAGGGAACCCTGTGCCGCAATGTACAATTCAACTATACCCCAACCATCACGGCAGTTGGCCATGCCAGTATTTATGCAGGAACCACCCCAAAATACCATGGCATCATTGGCAATTCCTGGTACAACCGGAACTCAAAAAAAGTTGTTTACTGCGTGACCGATTCCACCGAAAAAATCGTAGGAAACGAAAACATCTCCGTGGGAGTATCGCCCCGGAATCTGTTAACAACCAACATTTCAGACGAATTGAAAATTGCTACCAACAAAAAATCAAAAGTAATCTCCCTATCAACAAAAGACCGGGCAGCCGTATTAACTGCCGGGCACATGGCCGATGGTGCCTTTTGGCTCGACTTAACCACCGGCAACTATGTAACAAGCACCTTTTATATGGACAAACTCCCGGAATGGCTGGTTCAGTTTAACAACCAAAAACTGGCTTTTAAATACCTGGAAAAAGAATGGAATTTGTTAAAACCCATTGAGTCATATCCCAATTGTTTAAACGACGATAACAATTACGAAGAAATACTCAATGGAAAACAACGGCCGACCTTCCCATACAACCTGAAAGAATTAACCCCATTAAATAACCCCTATTTTGAAGTCCTCAACCGTTCGCCATTCAGCAACAGCTTATTGGCTGACTTGGCTGTACATATTCTAAAAAACACCGATATGGGCAAAGACCAGACTACCGACATGCTCAATATCTGTTTTTCGGCTACCGACCCCGTGGGACATACGTACGGACCACTTTCGCTGGAGATAAACGATACCTACCTCCGCTTGGATTTGGAAATTGCACGGGTGCTTAAAGCCTTAGATGAATACGTTGGAAAAGACAATTATACACTATTCCTTACTGCTGACCACGGTGTAGGCGAAAACCCTCAATACCTTATCGATAATAAAGTTCCGGCAGGAAGCCTTGACGAAAAATTGATTTACGAAGGAGCCGTTCAGCACCTGAACCAAAAACTGGGCAATAGCCAATGGATTGTAGCCTACCGCAACGACCAATTTTATTTTGACCACGAGTTGATTGAAAAAAACAAGTTGGTGCTTAACAATATTCAGGATATGCTGGCGGCCTTCCTATTAACCCAAAACGGGATTGCCGAAACCTATACCGCATGGCAGCTTATGCAGAATGAATATACCGAATCGCTGGCAGCAAAACTCCAAATGGGTTTTAATTTCAAACTGAGCGGCGATGTCCGTTACCTGATGCAACCCGGATGGTACGCCAACATGGGAGTTGGAGCCACCCACAACACCGCCTATATGTACGATTCGCACGTACCCGTAATATTCTACGGCAAAGGAGTTGCCCAAGGTGTGAGCTACGAATACCACACCATTACCGATGTGGCTCCCACGGTTTCTACACTTTTGAACATTAAGTTCCCAAGTGCCACATCGGGGAAACCTATTACCGAAATTTTCAAAAAACCGTAGTTTAGCTTTTATACCATGAAGTACCTTATTTTTCTCTTCAGTTTGATTTTAGGAATGTTTTGGGTACCTGATGTTTTGGCACAGAAGGAAAGCCCGTATCAATCCATGTTCAGTAAATTAGAACACACCCACGATGTAATTGCGCTTCCCAACTGGGGGCCTTATTCAAAAAAATATGCCGGCATTTCGCACATTCCCGAAATTTCAACAGGCATGCGCTTCGATGTTGCCGCCCTGCCAGGATATTACCGCAACCGGGTGATGGTGCCCAACGTACTGTTTGAATCGGGTTATTACCCGTGGGACATTAACAAAGAATTGTCGAAAGTTACCTACCGGTACGAATTGGAATGGAAAGACAAAGTATATGTCGATGTAACTTATTCAACTTTAGATACTTCAACGGTATTGGTAAGCATGCAATGTGTAAACCAAACCCTGTTGCCCCAAGAACTGCAATTGAATCTGGCCGGGTTCATCAACTATCCGGAACCTTATGCCAATGTTCAGGCCGTTCATTCCGGCAATGTTTCGTTTATTAACGCCGTTTCATATTCTAACCTGCAATTTGCCAATCCCCGCCCATCGGACAATCTTGTTTACGATGGTTGGTTCCGTGGTGAGGTCCGAAATGCCGATTTTTTAAATGGGAATGGCGTTGGTAAGGGATTTGGAAACGATAAGGGCGATTGGGTTGCATACAACATTCCGCTCCATGAAAATGAAAAAGAGGGGATTCTTACTTTACGGTACCGCATGAAAGAGAACAATTCCAACACTTTGATAGTTTCCGGATTGGCAAATGAAACTCTTCAACTGAAAGGAACCGGCAAGTTTGAACTGATACAAGTCCCATTTAAATGCGATAAAAATAAAGCAGAACTAAAACTAATTGCCGCCGGAGGCTGTGAAATTGAACTCGATGGTTTTTTTATGGGTTCCGTAAGCGATTCTAAATCCATTGAAATAGTGCCCCTTGCGAAGAAATATATCCCTGAATTTGTTAAAGACCTGCAAGCTGGAACCCTGTTGCTAAAATACCCCGATGTGGATGTTTATTACGGAATGGCGTGGGATTATCCATCATCGTTTGTACGCGAAATTTTGGATGAGGAATTGGATGTGATTTTCAAAAAATATGTGCACGAGCATAACTACCTTGTTTTTCCGGGCGATGAAAAGGGCCATTACCTAAATGTGTTTATGCGCCCGGTAGAACTGGAACCAATGAGCAGTCGCACCGTTTACAGCATTATTTGTACCGGAACTAAATCGCAGGTCGAAAACCAACTGGCCCAATTCAACCAAAACCCAAAAAGTTTTATTTTAAAAGAAAAAAAAGCCGAAAACAGTTTTGAGGGCGATTTACCGCAAGGCCAGCCGTTCCAGTTCAGCCAGAACATGATGAAGGCCGCATTGCAATACAACATTGTGTATCCCATTTACACCCAGGGAGAATATATCCGCCACTTTGCCCCCGGAAAATGGTGGAACAGCCTATACACATGGGATGCTGGCTTCATTGCCTTAGGATTGTCTGAAATTGATATCGATAAATCCATTCAGTTTTTGAATACCTATACTACACCTGTGGGAAGCCAATCGGCATTCATCCACCACGGCTCGCCGGTACCCGTGCAGATGTACGCTTTTTACGACCTCTGGAACAAAACACAGTCGAAGGAATTGCTTACTTATTTTTATCCGCGGCTGAAACAATACTATGAATTTATGGCGGGCCATTCGGGCAGTTCTACCACCAACCCATTCAAATCGGATTTACTCAAAACATGGGATTACTTTTACAATTCGGGAGGCTGGGACGATTATCCCCCGCAAAAAGCCGTGCGCGATAACCATTTGGAAGCCACCGTTTCGCCGGTAATAACCACGTCACATATAATCCGTGTTGCCAAAATATTACGGAAAGCGGCCACTGAAACAGGCAACCAAACCGATGTAAAAGCCTACGACAACGATATTAAAACCTTTACCAAAGCCCTACAAACAGTAGCTTGGGATGCAAAAAGCGGGTATTTCAGTTACCTAGTCCACGATTCGCTCGGAAACCCCAAAACTTTTTACACTGACCCAAACAGTGGAGCAAATTACAACATGGGCTTGGATGGTGCCTATCCCATATTTTCAGGAATCTGCACCCCTGAACAGGAAGAAATACTGCTCGGTAAAATATTTTCTGAAGAACACATGTGGAGCAAAGCCGGAATTTGTGTGGTTGACAAACAAGCGCCCTATTACCGCATCGACGGGTATTGGAACGGTGCCGTGTGGATGCCCCACCAATGGTTTATGTGGAAAACCATGTTCGATTTGGGTCGGCTCGATTTGGCCTGGAAAATTGCTGAACGGGCGTTGAATGTTTGGAAAAGTGAAACCGACGAAACCTATTTTACTTACGAACACTGGTTTGCAAAAACTGCCCGTGGTGCAGGCTGGCACCAGTTTGGAGCTTTGTCGGCCCCGGTACTCAACTGGTATGCCGCCTACTTCAAACCAGGCACCGTTACCACCGGTTTCGAAGTTTGGATTGAAAGCCAATCGTTCAACAGCGACCATTCGGCCTACCAAGCCAGCCTTTCGTTTGACGATGCTACCCATGCCCGCAAACGCAGCATGTTGGTGTGCCTGAATCCAAATTTTACTTATGATGTATTGATTAACGGTAAAAAAATAATTGCCCAAAGCCGGTACCCTGGATTACTGGAAATTGAACTTCCGGCAAGTAATAAGTCGTGTAAATTGGAGATAAAAAAGCAATAGTTTATTCGGGGCGCAACTTTAAGTCGCACTCCGAATAAACAGAGATACAAAAGACGGATGAAAAATAGTAGGAATAGTTTTTTAACAATAATGATAAGAAGTAAGCTTTCTGGTATAGCTTTATTGTACTCTTTGGTATTCCTTTTTTTATCGTGCAATTCAAGCCTCTACAATATTGAAAAACTGGGAGCCATCGGCGATGCCGAAACACTGAATACCACCTTCATCCAAAAAGCCATCGACAAAGCATCAGCAAACGGAGGCGGAACAGTAATTATCCCTTGCGGGCAATTTTTAACAGGTGCCCTGTTTCTTAAAAACGACGTGGAATTGCACCTCGAAAAAGGAGCCCGGTTATTGGGAAGTACCAACCGGTTGCATTATGGCCAAGATACGGCGTTTGCGCTCATCTCGGCAGATCATCAGCACCACATTTCCATTACCGGACAGGGAATTATTGACGGACAAGGCGCCGAAGTGGTTAAAGATTTATACAAACAGTTGCGCTCAGGCCGCTTAAATGATGATCAGTACAACATTAAACGCCCCCGGGAACATTCGCGCCCTGAATTGGTCGCTTTTTCGGAATGTGCAAATATTTCGGTTTCGGGAGTTATCTTAAAAAACAGTACAAGTTGGGTATTAACCTTCCGGAATTCCCGGCAAATAAGTGTTGACAGCCTAACCGTGGAAAGCAGCGTGTATTGGAACAACGACGGTATTGATGTGGTTAACTGCAACGGTGTCCTCATTTCGGGTTGCCACATTGATAGCGCCGATGACGGCATCTGCCTCAAGTCGGAAGGCCCAATAAAAGGCATTTGCGAAAATATAACGGTGGAAAACTGTACCATCCGTAGCAGTGCCAGTGGATTCAAAATTGGGACAGGTTCTCACGGGGGATTCAAAAACATTACTGTCCGTAATCTTTTTATTTACGATACATACCGATCGGCGGTGGCTATTGAATGTGTCGATGGTGGAGTGCTTGAAAACATTGATGTGCGCAACATCACCGCAAAAAACACGGGTAATGCCATTTTCATAAAATTGGGACATCGCAATAAAGACGGAGCGGTTGGTTCATTGAAGAAAGTCTATATCGGCAATCTTTATGCTGAAATACCCGCAGGAAAACCCGACATTGGCTATCCGCTTGAAGGCCCGCTCCAAAAATATCCGCACAATGTGTTTCCTTCGTCAATTACCGGGCTTCCGGGGCATTTGGTTGAAAACGTAACCCTCGAAAACATTGAAATGGTTTACCAAGGGGGCGGCAACCTGGAAACGGCTTTTACCGATTGGCGGAAACTGGACGAAGCGACCGAAAACGAAGCGGGTTATCCCGAATTTTCCATGTTTGGCGAACTGCCTGTTTGGGGTTTTTATGTCCGCCATGTAAAGGGCCTGAAATGGCAAAATGTTAAAATATCAAAAAATGGCAGCGATTACCGTCCGGCAATGGCTTTCAACCAGGTTGACAGTTTACTAATTGAAGGGCTTACCTTGTTGAACGACAGTGTAATGCCGAACCTTATTCTTAAAAATGTAACCGGTTTTTCATCTAAAAACATACGATTACCTTACCCTGATTCAAAAGGCATTTATACATGGAACTGATAAACAAGCCAATGAAAGGCTTACTTTATATAGCCACTTTTGTTATGCTTTTTAGCTGTAACAAAAATGAAACATCCCGTCCGGTCGATTTGGTTTATCCGCAAATGGGTTCGGCGTGGTCGCGGTGGTTTTATTTTTCATCGGCATGTAGGCCCTTTGGTATGGTGAGCCTTTTCCCCGACACAAAAATTGATGGCGAATGGAAAAGCGGCTACCGGTATGGAGTGGATACCATCCGCGATTTCAGCCACATCCACGAATGGCAGCTTTCGGGCGTGGCCGTAATGCCTGTTACCTTTACGGATGAAAACAGGGATTCTATATTTGCCGATTGGTCGTCAGTGTTTTCGCACCAAACAGAAACCGTAAAACCCGGGTATCATTCGGTTTTGCTTGAACGCTACCAAATAAAAGCCGAACTAACCGCCACAAACCGTGTGGGCGCACATCGGTATAAATTTCCTGAAAACACAAAAAACGGAGTGGTGTTCCAGCTTTCGAAGCAATTAGGCCCGGCGGAATTAATTGAAGGAGGTTTTAAACAAACCACTGAAAATGAAATTACCGGATTCATGGTAAACAGCCCAACCATGCGCCGCCCAAAACCCACAACCGTCTATTTTTGTGCCCGCTTCAGCCAACCTATAAAATTAATCCACCTTTCAACGGCCCATGGAATTTCCCCTTCAACCGAATGGAAAGGCGAAAACGGTAACATTTTGGTTGAATTCAATGAAAATTTGGACGAACCTTTATTGATGAAAGTAGCCGTTTCGTTTACCGACGAAGCGGGGGCTGCAAAAAATCTGGAAACCGAAATGCCCGGCTGGGATTTCAATCAGGTAGCCCAAGAGGCCGACAACCATTGGAACGACATGCTTTCGCGCATCGAAATTGAAGGAGGAACCGAGCAACAGCAACGGCGCTTTTACTCCGACTTGTATCATGCCATTATGGGGCGCCGCATTATAAGTGATGCCGATGGCAAATATGCCGATTTGACCGGGCCTGAGAAAATAATCCGCCAGCTCCCGCTCAATGAACAAGGCAAACCAAAATTCAACATGTACAACTCCGATGCCTTTTGGGGCGCACAGTGGACGTTGAATACTTTGTGGCAGTTGGTTTATCCGGAAGTTGCCCAGGAATTTTGCAACTCTTTTCTGGAATATTACAAAAACGGGGGGCTCATTCCGCGCGGCCCATCGGGCGGCAACTATACGTTCGTGATGACAGGGGCTTCAAGCACCCCATTCTTTGTAAGCACCTGGCAAAAAGGAATCCGTGGGTTCGATATAAACCTGGCTTATGCAGGATTGAAGAAAAACCACCTGCCCGGCGGGATGATGAGTAAGGTTGGTTACGAACATAGTACCACAAATGGCGGTGGTCTGGAATGGTACATCCAGAACGGATACGTACCCTACCCGCTTTCCGACACCATTTACGGTAGCCACCAGGACGGGGCCGCCATTACGCTCGAAAATTCTTATCAGGATTGGTGTTTGGCACAATTGGCAAAATTGTTGGGTAAAATGGACGATTACAATACATTCATTCAACAGTCCGATAATTTTAAAAACCTGTTTAATCCTGAATTGGGATTTATGATTCCGAAGGATAAATCAGGAAACTGGAAAACACCCTTTGATCCTTTGCTATACGACAATGGGTTTATTGAAGGAAATGGCGCACAGTATACATGGTTTGTGCCACACAACCTGCCTGCGCTTTTTGAGTTGCTGGGCGGTGCCGATTCCGCTATTTCCCGTTTGAACCGCGAGTTTGAACTGACAAGGGAATTTGGTTTCTGCAACGAACATCCCGAAAAGGAAGCATTTACCGGACTGAAATATGTGAACGACCGCCGCACGTGGATAAATTACTCGAACCAGCCCAACAGCCATGCCGCTTTTATTTTTAACCACGCCGGTGCTCCGTGGCTCACGCAATACTGGAGCCGCACCGTGGTTGACAGTGTTTTTTCGGGCTTATCGCCTTACCTTGGCTACCAAGGCGACGAGGACCAAGGGCTCATGGGTTCGCTGGCTGTTCTTATGAAAATGGGCATTTTCCAAATGAGCGGCGGTTGCGGGGAAGATCCGCTCTATGAACTGGGAAGCCCTTTGTTTGATAAAGTCACCATCCACCTGCAATCGGAATTTTATCAATCGCCTGCATTCACCATAACTTGCAATGGAAATAATAGCAATTCCCCTTTTATACAACAGGCAACTTTAAACGGGCAACCCTTGAAAACAGTTTGGTTCAAGCATTCCGACATAAACAAAGGTGCTTTAATTTCGCTTAAAATGGGAAGCAAACCCAATACAACTCGCTTTAATAAATAATTTAACTTAAAATTGAAACGAAACAGACCCCCTATCTGAAATAATATGGATACACATGAGGAATAGAGTAAAAATGTGCCAATTTTTTCAGGTAAGTCATAAACTTTAAAAAGATGAAAAAACTATTGTTAATTACAACCGCAACCCTTCTTTTATCATTGGGCACACTATGGGCACAAATCACAAACACTGCAACTATTGATGCCACAAAGATTGACCAAAAGATAAACCGGTTAATCTACAGCCAGTTTTCAGAACACCTCGGAAACTGTATTTACGATGGTATGTGGGTGGGCGAAAACTCAACCATCCCCAATAAAAATGGCATCCGCACCGATGTAATGGAAGCCCTCAAAAAAATCCAGGTCCCATCCATGCGCTGGCCGGGCGGTTGCTTTGCCGACGAGTACCACTGGATGGATGGCATTGGCCCAAAAGCCGACCGCCCGAAAATGATTAACACCAACTGGGGCGGTGTTACCGAGGACAACAGCTTTGGCACGCATGAGTTCATGGAACTTTGCAGCCAGATTGGATGCGAACCATACATTAGCGGAAACCTGGGCAGCGGCACGGTTCAGGAAATGTCGCAGTGGGTTGAATACCTGAACTCCGACAACGAAAGCCCCATGACCACTTTGCGCAAAGCCAATGGCCGCGAAAAATCGTGGGGGGTAAAATATTGGGGCGTGGGCAATGAATCGTGGGGATGCGGTGGCCGCATGAAACCCCAATACTATTCCGACCAGGCCCTGCATTATTCCAATTTTTTGCGCAGCTACGGCAGCAACCGCTTGAACATGATAGCAGTAGGCCCCAATGGCGACGATTACAACTGGACCGATGTGGTGATGAAAGAATTAGGTTCCAATTTTTGGGGCCTTTCGCTGCATTACTACACCTGGATGACCGGTTCATCGGCAACCGATTTTAAAGAAGACGGTTGGTTTGAGGTAATGAAAAAAACCTCACTGATGGAAGAGATTGTTTCAAAACATTCCGCAATTATGGACAAGTACGATCCGGCAAAAAACATAGCCTTGGTAGTTGACGAATGGGGGACGTGGTACCAGGTAGAGCCCGGAACCAACCCCGGCTTCCTGTTTCAACAGAATTCGCTGCGCGATGCGTTGGTGGCAGGCATAAACCTGAATATTTTCCAAAACCATGCCGACCGGGTGAAAATGGCGGCCATTGCACAGGTGGTGAACGTGCTGCAATCAATGATTCTTACCAAAGGCGACAAAATGCTGCTCACTCCCACCTACCACGTGTTTGATATGTATAAAGTGCATCAAGATGCGTATTTGGTTCCATCAACATTGGAGTGCGACAAGTATAGCTACGGTGGCGATTCGGTTCCCTCGTTGAGCCTTTCGGGTTCTATTGACAAAACAGGAAAAATGCACATCTCGGTTTGTAACCTACATGCTACCGAAACAAAGATGCTCACGTGCCATCTCAAAGGGTACAAGCCGTCAAAAGGGAGCGGCCAAATTGTAACTGCCAATAGCCTTAATGCTTACAACAGTTTTGAAAAACCCGATGCCTTAGGCCTTCAACCATTTTCGGCCTTCAAAATAAACAACGGCCAATTGGTGATTGAAATGCCGCCACATTCAGTTGTAACAATCGAGTTAGAGGGTGAGCTGGAAACCTATGATAATTCCATCCAATTGAAAAATCCAGTCCCAGGGCTTAACTACGAACTGTTTGATGGCTCTTTTACCAATTTGACCGAATTTATAAACATGAAACCAAGTGAAACCGGATTAACCAGCCAAATTGATTTTCCTATTGGAAAGAAAACAATGAACGTAGGTTTGAACTTCGAAGGTTATATCAAAATCGAACACACAGGCATGTATAACTTTTACCTTTCTTCCGACGACGGTTCAAACCTGGTTATTGATGGAAAAACTATCATTGAAAACGATGGCCGTCATGCAGTCATTGAACGCGAAGGGCTGATATTTTTGCACAAAGGTTTCCATCCTATTAAGGTAGGTTTCTTTCAGGCTGGTGGCGGCTATATGCTCCGCCTGGAGATGGAAGAATTAAAAAGTGGAAAAAGAGAAGTGCCTTCAGAGAAAAATTTCTGGCACGAAAAACAATAGTGGGTGTCATGTTTTCTTGAATCAACATAATAAAAAAAACGGAATTTATGAAAAAATACCCTCTTCAAAAAACTACCGTTCCTTTTCAATGGATACTGGTTTCCTCAATGATTTGCATCACTTTTTCATGCAAAAATATGAGCAAAAAAAGAATTGCTGATGGCCCATTTCAACCAACCTGGGAATCGTTCGAACAGAATTACCAGTGCCCCGAGTGGTTTCAAGATGCCAAATTTGGTATTTGGGCGCATTGGTCGGCTCAATGTGTGCCCGAGGATGGCGACTGGTATGCCCGGCACATGTATATCCAGGGAACATCACAATACAATTTTCATATCGGACATTTCGGTCACCCTTCAGAATTTGGGTTCATGGAATTAGACAACCTCTGGAAAGCTGAAAACTGGGAACCGGAGGAATTAATGAAGCTTTACAAAAAAGCCGGAGCCAAATATTTTATGGCTTTGGCCAACCATCATGATAATTTTGATGCCTACAACTCAAAATACCATGAATGGAACTCGGTAAATGTAGGCCCTAAAAAAGACATCGTGGGGATTTGGGAAAAAGTAGCCCGTGAAAATGGTTTGTATTTTGGGGTAAGCAACCACTCATCACATGCGTGGCATTGGCTGCAAACGGCTTATGGTTACGACGGCGAAGGCCCAAAAACTGGAGTACGGTACGATGCGGCTACCCTTACCAAAGCCGATGGAAAGGGAAAATGGTGGGAAGGACTCGACCCACAGGAACTTTACACCGGACCAACCATTAAAATGCCTGATGGAATCAGTGGCATAAAAGCAGTTCAAGACTGGCACGAAGCCAACACACGTCCTTGGATGGAAGAAGCCCCGGCTAACAATCCCGGTTTTACCAAAAAATGGTACCTCAGAGCCAAAGATTTAGTCGATTCGTACCATCCCGACATTATCTATTTCGATAATTTTGGCCTCCCCTTGGGGCAAACCGGACTTGATATAGTTGCCCACATTTACAACACCGATTATGCCCGCAACAACCAAAAAAACCATGTGGTAGTAACAGCCAAACAACTAAAACCCGGACAAGAGGCCGGAATTGTTGAGGATTTTGAACGGGGTTTCACCGATTCAATTAAACCTTATCCGTGGCAAACCTGCACCTGTATTGGCGATTGGCATTACAACCGCAAAGTACTCGAAGAAAACAGGTACAAAACAGCCACTCAGGTTATTCATCAATTGATTGACATTGTAAGCAAAAACGGGAACCTCCTGTTGAGCATCCCAATAAAAGGTGACGGAACCATCGACTCCCTGGAGGTAAAATTCCTTGCCCAAATGGCTGAATGGATGGAACCCAACGGGGAAGCTATTTTTGGTTCGCGCCCTTGGAAAATATTTGGCGAAGGCCCTACTCAGGTACAGGCAGGCATGTTTAACGAGGGAAATACACGCTTCACACCAGCAGATGTACGATTTACAACCAAAGATACTTCCCTTTATGCTTTTATGCTTGGCAATCCCGAGGATAAAAGCATCATCATTAAATCGCTGGCAACAGGTTCACCCTTAACCAGGGAAAATATCGTCTCAGGGGTAACATTATTGGGCTCCAGCGAAAAAATGGAATGGAAGCAGACTGATGAAGGCTTGACCATAAAATGGAAAAACGGATTCAAGAAAGACTCACCTTCTCTGGTTTTTAAAATTGAAGGTGTGGTATTGAATAATAATTTAATGAACTAAAACGGCACCAATGAAAAACATAATTTTACTTTCTGCAACCCTGCTGTTCCAATCAGCATTTTCGCAAAACAACTTTTGGGAGAACCCAGCCCTTGTTGACGAAGGCAAAGAACCTGCCCGCACGTTTTTTATCCCTGCCAGCCAGGTTCAGGAACTAACCGGTTTCAACAACTTTCATGAATCGAAAAACATTCAGATGCTGAACGGTACCTGGAAATTCAACTTTGTGGAAAAAGTGGCCGACCGTACGGTGGAATTTTATAAAACCAGTTTCGACGATTCAAACTGGAAAAACATTCAGGTGCCCGGAAGCTGGGAAATGCAAAGATTTGGAGTTCCTGTTTACACAAATATAAGTTATATATTTCCCGAAAATCCTCCTTTTGTTGATAACGAAGATCTTCCCATTGGAACCTACCGAAAAGTCTTTACTGTAAATGAAAACCTATCGGACAAAGAAATTATCCTGCATTTTGGATCCATCGCCGGAGCCGCCACCATCTATGTAAACGAAAAAAAGGCAGGCTATTCCAAAGCATCAAAAACCCCAGCCGAATTCAACATTACTCCCTATTTGCAAAAGGGCGAAAATTTATTGGCCGTTCAAGTGTTCAAATGGAGCGATGCTTCCTATTTGGAAGATCAGGATTTTTGGCGTTTGGCAGGCATTGAGCGCGATGTGTTCCTTATTTCGCGGCCTGCCGTTTCTATTGAAGATTTTTGTGTGGTGGCCGATTTAGATGCCAATTATCAGCATGGCCAATTGAAAATGGATATTAAAGTGCGGAGTTTCACTACGCAAATTACCGGTAAATATTCGGTAACGGTAACCATGCTCGACAATCAGCAAAAGAAAGTTTTCTCAAAATCATTGGCGGTAAATGCTATCAATGCCAAGGAAATGCAAACCGTTTCGCTGGATGAAAAAGTTTCCAATCCCGAAAAATGGAGTGCCGAATTCCCTAACCTTTACACAGTTACCATTGAACTGAAAGATGATTCGGGGAAAACCCTTGAAGCCGCACAATGCAACACCGGGTTCCGCAAAATGGAGATAAAAAACAACCAGGTTCTTATTAACGGCAAACCCATCATCATCCGAGGAACCAATATCCACGAGCATCATGAAAAATTTGGCCATTACGTGGACTACGCCACCAAGGTGAAAGACATTGCCCTAATGAAAAAGCATAATATAAATGCCATCCGTACCAGCCATTATCCGCAAAGCCCCGAGGTTTACGAACTGTGCGACAAGTATGGCATATATGTGGTTGACGAGGCCAACATTGAGGCGCATGGGTTAGACGGGATGGCAAAAGAAAACCATCCCTCGTTCCGCGACGATTGGAAAGGCCAGCATCTGGATAGGACCATCCGCATGTTTGAGCGCGACAAAAACCATCCGTGCGTGATTATTTGGTCGCTGGGCAATGAGAGCGATTTTGGGCCCAACTACGAAGCTACTTATAACTGGCTGAAACAAAACGACAAAGCAAAAAGACCGGTTCAGTGCGAACGTGCCGATGGAAACGCATTTACCGATATTATGGTACCTATGTATCCATCGCCCGACTGGATTGAAAAATACGCAACCGATTCCAACAGCCATAAACCGTTTATTATGTGCGAATACGCCCATTCCATGGGAAACAGCACGGGCAATTTTCAGGAATACTGGGACATAATTATGAAATATCCCATCCTTCAAGGCGGATTTATTTGGGATTGGGTGGATCAGGGTTTGGAAGCCCAAAATTTTGAAGGCAAAAAATATTGGCTTTACGGAGGCGATTTGGGCGGCTATAGATGGACGCACGACGAGAATTTTTGCAACAACGGGTTAATAAATGCCGACCGCGCCATTCACCCTGCATTGAACGAAGTTAAAAAGGTTTACCAGCCTATCTGGTTCAAGGCGGTGGATGTGGAGAAGGGCAAATTCCTGTTCCACAATTACAACCTGTTTACCAATTTAAACGCCTACGATTATATTTGGAAACTTTACGAGAATGGAAAACCTGTGGATTCCAGCGTTTTTGCAGCCGAAGGAAAACCATTATCTGAAAAGGAGGTTACTTTAAAACTGCCCATTATAAATCAAGAAACGGGCAGTGAATTCTTTTTGGTAATTGAGGCCCGCCAGCGGTTGGCAACCGATTTGATTGAAAAAGGTCACGTAATTGCTACGGAACAGTTTGCTTTCCCGAAAAACAATTACTTTGTAACAAATATCAGCAATCAGGTTTTAAAAATAGCCAAAACCGATCGGGATTTGCATTTTGAAAGTGGCGGGGTAAAAGGGGCCATCAGCCTGAAATCGGGCAAATTGTACAACTATTCATACAAAGGAACCTCATTAATTACCGGTAACCTGCGCACCAACTTCTGGCGTGCCCCCATTGATAACGATTTTGGCAACAACATGCCCAGCCGCCTGAATATTTGGAGGGCTGCCGATAACAACATGGTACTGAAAGGCATTACCGTTGACGAGCAAAACGATACAGGCGTGGTGGTTGTGGCTAGCTATCGGTTTTTAAACCTCGATGTTTTTTATTCCATCAAATACACCATACTCAACGATGCCTCGGTAATTATTGCCTCAAGTTTCGATTTGGGAACTACTGAACTCCCTGAACTGCCCCGTTTTGGGATGAAAATGCAGCTACCCTTGGAACTCGAAAATGTGTCGTATTATGGAAGGGGGCCCTGGGAAAATTACAGCGATAGGAATACATCGTCGTTTATTGGAAACTATACAAGTAAAGTCTCTGATTTGAACTTCGATTATTCACGCCCCCAGGAAAATGGATACCGCACCGATGTGCGAACCGTATCATTTACCGATTCAACAGGTTTCGGATTAGTTGTTGAGGGAATTAATACCCCTGTTTGCTTCAATGCTCGCAACAATTCCGATGAAGATTTTGATCCCGGCCTTACCAAAAAACAGCAACATCCGGTCGATGTTCCCAAACGAAAAAGTCTATATGTCAATATTGATTTTAAGCAAATGGGCGTTGGCGGAAACGATAGCTGGGGAGCCCTTCCGCTCGATAAATACAGGTTGATGGATAAGAAATACGAATATTCATTCCTGATTCGGCCGGTGAAATTGTAAAATGATAAACCTTAATTGAGTTGCTGAAGCAAAATTTAATATCAAACGCTATAAATTAAACATGTTTAGTTTCGGTACAGTTCGAATAGTAACACTGTTTACAGCCCTTGCTTTGTTTTTTCCAGGAAAATTGGTTTTATCCCAGGAATATAACAAACGTTCGGATTATGTTTACAACTTCGAAAATACCGATGCGAAAATTGTTAGCGTAACAATTGTAAACAACACGCTGGAATTGCCTGTTTTTACAGAAAATTATCAAACAGCATTCCTCGAAGTCGATATCAGAGCCACTTTTGGAAACTGGTTGTCGCAGCCTAAAGTTGAACTAAACTCAAACGGGGTTAATGCCTGCCAGTATTTCGAATTTGGAGCGAAAGGGTTGCGTTATATCAATCTGAGCGAATTTATTCAGAAAAAAAACTCCTTCATAGAGTTTGATTTTGACAGGTGCCATATCACCAACAAAAAAGTCAGGCTTATTCTTTTCAAAAATCCTGCAATTGAAAACAAAAATCTGCTGGTGCTGGCTCCCCACCCCGATGACGCGGAAATTGCTGCTTATGGATTGTATGCCTCAAATAGAAATGCTTTTGTTGCAACTGTTACCGTGGGCGATGCCGGTAAAAAAATGTATGACGAACTTTATTCCAATGATACAACACATTATCTGAAAAAAGCCGGATTGCGCCTGTGGAATAGCATTACAGTGCCTATGCTGGCAGGCTTGGAACCTCAGAATATGATAAATCTAGGTTATTTCGATGCTTCGCTCAAACAAATGTATTCCGATACTTCCAAAACAGCAAAAGCCAGGTATACCGGTTTGGATAATATCAATATTTATCGGGAGCAAAATATTTCTTCTTTTTTAGATTCTGTTTACGCAGCACCAAATTGGCGTTCTTTGGTCAACGATCTTAAATACATAGTTGAGAAGGAAAAACCATCGGTTATAGTCACTCCTTATCCGGCCATTGATGTTCACCCCGATCATAAACTTACCACTGTTGCTTTAATTCAGGGCCTGAAAGAGCTGAATTATATGGATGTTGAATTGTGGCTTTATACCAATCATTATGTGTATGACGAAATGTATCCTCAGGGCAAGGTGAGAAGTCTGGTAGCGTTACCTCCTGTTACATCGGAAGAATCGGTTTATTTTAAACGGATTTGTTCGTTTACACTATCGGATAATATGCAATCGGACAAAGCATTGGCTCTGGAAGCAATGAATCCGCTGCGTCCCGATACTGAATGGCATACAACCAGGGGTAGCCGAAAATTATATTGGAAGACACTGCGCGAAAATATACGAAATACAGAGAATGATTATTATTACCGGCGGGCAGCAAGGGACAACGAACTTTTTTTTGTGGTCGATATGAAAGATTTACTAACCGGTTCAATTTTAAAATCGGTTATAGGGGATATTAATTTTAAATAATTAAGCTAATGGCATTATACGATATAACAGATTTTGGTGCAATTGGAGATGGTTTAACCGATAATGCACCGGCAATTCAAAAAACAATAAATTCCTGCTCCGAAAATGGCGGGGGAACAGTCCTTGTTCCATCGGGAAAAGTATTTATGGCAGGCCCCTTCGATTTAAAATCGAATATAAACCTTTACCTCGAAGGCAATGCAAAAATTCTGGCCAATCCCGATGAAATGGTATATACAAAAAGCGCTTTTAAGGCAAATTATGGCGAAGGGAGCATCTGGATTGGAGGAGAAAATGCCACAAACGTTACAATAAGCGGCACAGGTACACTCGATGGGAATGGTGTGGCATTTATGGGGCCCGAAGAAAAAGCAGCTTATGCACTCAAAACATTTGATACCTTCGACAGGCGTCCTCACTTGTTTACTCCTGTCAATTTTAAAAACCTTGTTATACGCGATGTTACTTTTAAAGACTCGGCATACTGGTGTATCCATCTTGTAGGGTGCAACGATGTTACTATCGATGGAATTAAAATTTACAATAATTTAAAAATCAGGAATTCAGATGGAATCGATCCCGATCATTCCAAAAATGTTCGCATTAGTAACTGTTATATCGAGTCGGGCGATGACTGTATTTGTCCTAAAACCCGCCGCGAATACGAAGAGTTCGGCCCTACCGAAAACATTACAGTAACCAACTGTATTATGAAATCGACTTCGTGTTCAATAAAACTCGGTAGCGAAAACATGGATGCCATTCGCAATGTTTTGTTTTCAAATTGTATTATCCGTTCGAGTAACAGGGCTATTGGCATCCAGAACCGCGATGAGGGAATTGTTGAAAATGTGATGTTTGAAAATATAATTATTGAAGGAAGACTTTTCGACGATGTATGGTGGGGAAAGGCCGAACCTATTTATGTTACGGCCTACAAACGCCAGCCCGGGAATGCCCGCGATGCCAACTGGCGGTTCGCCAAAGGCCAAACTACGGGGAAAGTAGGCCCAGTACGGAATATTACGTTTACAAACATTCAGGCAAAAAGCGAGAACGGTGTGTTTGTGGGTGGCGAAAAAGGGAGAATCAGCCAAATCAGGTTCAACCAGGTGCATCTGGAAATTGAAAAAACAACCAAATACCAAGGCGGCACCTACGATTTGCGCCCCTCCGATACCATTGGGTTAAAGAGGACCCTCACCTCCGGGTTTCATATCGAAGAGGCGAAAAATATCACCCTCAAGGATTGTTCGGTTAACTGGGGACAAGCCAAAGAAAGCTATTTTGGACATGCCATTGCTGTATCCGATTCTGAAAACATCCTAATTGATGGGTTTCAAGGAACCTCTGCTTTTCCTGAATATGATGTTACCCTTTTTAAAAATTGTTTAGGCATCGAAATAAAATAACGCGTTAAACTATTCACAAACAAACAACTGAAATATTATGTATGGTCTCAATTTCATTGACTTAATCGTCATTTTTACATACTTTTTAGCAATTATAGGAATTGGTATTTGGTCCAGCCGCAGAATAAAAAGCCAGGAAGATTATTTATTGGGTGGCAGAAAATTCGGAAAGCTTATCCAAACTTTTGCCAGCTTCGGTCAGGCAACTTCCGCCGATGGTCCCGTAGGAGTAGCCACTACTACTTTTAAAAATGGAGCAGCCGGAATCTGGAGCGCACTATTAATGGTTTTCTCTACACCATTGTTTTGGATAACATCGCCTTGGCTACGCCGGATGCGTACCACCACCATGGGAGATTTTTATGAGGAACGGTATGGTTCAAAAAAAATGGCAGCCGTTTACGCTATCATCGGCTCCATTGGAATGATGGGGCTGGTATCGGTTGGTTACACGGCCATGAATAAAACCATTATGGCCATTACCCCAAAAGTTGAAAAAGATTTTACCCGGCAGGAGAGGTACGAATATAATTTAGCCCTGGAATTGAACCAGTTGGAATCCAAGGATTACAACCAACTCGATAGCCAACAAAAGGAAAGGCTTACCGAACTTCGCCAGCTTAAACCTGAAAGTGTCTTTTCGTACATCAATGAGTATTGGCTGGTATGGATTGTGTGCCTCATTGTTTTAATTTATTCGGTCCTGGGCGGACTGGAGGCTGCTTTTTATACCGATATGCTGCAAGGGTTTTTCATCATCATGCTTTCAATCATTTTAATTCCATTTGCGTGGTGGAAAATAAAACTGCTTTACGGAACCAGCGAAAACGAATCGGCCTTAAATATTTTGCACGATAAACTGCCCGAATCGTTTTTTGAAATTTTCGGAGCCCCTACCCTAATTGATTTCACTTGGTATTTTATTCTGGTAGCTTCGGTTGTGGCCGGCATTACCGTGGTAACCCAACCCAACCAGTTAGTTACCAATGCTGCGGCAAAAGATGAATACTCTGCCCGCTTTGGGTTTGTGGCTGGCAGCTTTATGAAACGTTTCTGCACCATTCTTTGGGGAGTATTAGGGTTAGCAGCCGTTCTCCTATACAGTGGCAAAGTACAAAACTCCGATTTGGTTTGGGGCTATGCCACCCACGATTTGTTGGGATCCTTAAAAATTGGGCTGGTTGGGGTAATGATAACCTCAATGATGGCCGCTTTAATGTCAACGGCAAGTACCCTCATGTTAACGGTTTCAGGGTTGCTGCTGCACAATGTGTATAAACCTTTGGTAGCTGAAAAAAGCGAGCAACATTATGTTTGGGCAAGCCGTATTTTGGGCGCATCGTTTCTTGTTGGCGGTGCTATTGTTGCCACCCAGTTCGACAGCATCCTCGAAATATTGAAGTTTATTTGGGAGTTTTTTGTCATTTTTGCAGCAGCCTTTTGGTTGGGGTTAAAATGGAGACGGGCAAACCGTCAAGGAGCGTGGGCTTCTATTTTAGTCACACTTGCTGTTTTTTACCTCCTTCCGGTGATAATGCCTTACATAAACCCGGCCATGAGAACCAACAAACAACTGCTGCTCAAAACCCAGCCCGAACCAGTTGAACGGGTGTATGTTGCCCGCGGGATGGATGTTACGGAACGGAATAAAGAAATCGGGGATTGGAACACCCAAAATATTTCCGGTGCAACAGTTTCCAACCGTCCCGATTCATTAAAAGTGGGTGACAAATTCACAAAAACATTCAACCTGCCACAGAAATCCATTTTTTGGTCAAAAGACCCATCTATAAATGAAAATGGGGTAATGACTGCCCGGGGCTATTTCTTCCCTGAACTTATCCTCATCCAAAAGCTGGGGTTCCAGTTGCAGTACCAACCTTATGCCTTGAACGAAACCATCCGTATGATTATCCGCCTACTGTTTCCATTCCTGTTACTAATTGTGGTTTCGTTGCTAACCAAACCACAGAACGACAAGCAAACCCTGGAATTTTTTATAAAGATGCGCACCCGGGTTCGTGGGTTTGGCAATGAGGTAGATCATCAAGATGTTCAAAACGCCATCAAAAACCAGGAGGCCACCAAGGGCTTTTTGCTATTTCCCAACTCCTCATTTGAAATCTACAAATGGAACAGGCAGGATGTCGTTGGATTTTTTATCTCCATTGGGATTGTGTTTGTGGTTTTAGCAACATTGTTTCTGGCCGTAAAAATGGGTGGATAACTAATATTAATACCTAAATTTTAAAACATCAAAAACACAGTATCGTATGAACCGCAATTATTATCTATTGGCATTAATCTTTATCGTATTCTTTGTCATTTCGTTTCTCACTAACATTCTAGGGCCCATCAACCCCAATGCGAGCGACAGTTTTCACCTAAGCGGCTTAATGACAGGAATGCTCCCCTTTTCGTTTTTCATTGCTTATGCACTCATGTCTATCCCTGCCGGGATGCTGGCACAAAAATATGGCGAAAAATCGGGTATGTCCACAGCTTTTGCACTGGCTACCGGAGGGGCCCTGTTGTTTGCTTTAAATCATACATTTCTGGTTTTCTTAGTAAGCCTATTTCTAATCGGAACTGGCATGGCCTTATTGCAAGTAGCCATCAATCCGCTCTTACGGGTTACCGGTGGCGAAGGTAATTTTGCTTTCTATTCTGTTTTTGCCCAGCTTGTTTTTGGCGGAGCCTCCTATCTTAGCCCCTTTGTTTATTCCTATTTGGTAACAAACCTCAACCAACCGGCGGCAAATCAAGGGTTTTTTATTTCCATCTTCAATAAAGTCACGCCCGATAACCTGAACTGGGTTTCCATCTATTGGTTATTTGCGTTTATTACCCTGCTAATGGCCGTAGTCATCCTGCTGTCGCGTTTCCCAAAAGTGGAACGAAAAGATGACGAATTGGTAGGTGCCTGGAGTATCCACCGCAAGCTCTTCGGTATCCCTATTGTTTGGTACTACTTTTTTGGGATATTTGCCTATGTGGGTACTGAGCAGGGCATTGCCAACTGGATTTCAGAATTCCTCAGGACCTACCATGGGTTAACGCCCGAAATTGAGGGAGCCCAAACCGTAGCCTGGTTCTGGGGCATGCTTACCATTGGTTGTTTGTTAGGCCTGTTTTTATTAAAAATTATCGACAGCAAAATAGTATTACGGGTTTTTACCATTGCGGCCATGCTGGTATTAATCCTCACACTAACCGGAACCACGCAAATGGCCCTATTGGGATTCCCGGCGCTCGGTTTCTGCCTTTCGGTAATGTGGTCCATAATCTTCTCACTGGCGCTTAACAGTGTTGCCGGATATCATGGTACTTTTTCAGGTATCTTATGTACAGCCATTGCCGGTGGAGCCATCGTTTCCTTAGCAATTGGGCAGATGAAAGACTGGGTTGGGTTAAAAGCCGGTATGTTTATCCTGTTTATAACCCTGGCATACATCCTGAGCCTGAGTTTTTGGGCCAAACCTCTTATTAAAAACCGGACCATAAAAAGTAAAGAAAAATAGATTATAATTTTTGATGTGATATATAATCATCAAAAACAAACGAAATCAACACTAAGTCGGACAACTCTGGTTAAAAAGCAAGCATACCCTGTGTGAACCAAATCACTAACGTTTTCCTTCACCTATAAATCACTATTAGAAAAAATAACAACCTGTTAAATTAACAATTGTCGTTTTTTTGTTCATTTTGATTACAATTTTTCACCAAGTGTCTTAAATTATTATAACTTTGTATCCCCGGATGAGGGTACAAAGGTTACATATTTTTTCATTCCCTGAATTGGAAAATTCTTTTCAATTAAATCCTTACTTTTATTTAAAATTTGAACCAGTAAAAACTGAAATAACAGAGCAATAACATCTTAAAACGGAACTTATGAGAATAGTTGGGAAACCCAAATTGAAATTGCGTGAAGATGCCCGTGACTTTATAGACTTGTATTTATCGCTTGGACAAAGAGCCGAAAATTTTTTGCCCCGACATATTATTGACAACCTAAAGGCTTTTACCCGTTTATGCTACGATGAGCCTGATGATCCCTTGCTGCAGGAACGCGAGATTGACCGCCAGGTACATGAACTGAAAGAGGCCATCCCGGGCTATACCGATGTATCGCTCATGCTTTTTCCACATGAGGAATCAAAAGCTTTTCAATACCGTACCAAGAAAAATGTTTTCCGCGAAAGGTTGGTTTCATTAATTGATACCGAAGCCATTAACGAGGAAGAGCAAAAACAGGCAAAAAACATCCTCAATTGCCATGATTACTCCGTGGGTACACCCCCGGTAACACAAACCAATCTGAATTTCAGATATACCATTTTATTGGGCGACCAGGTAACCGAACTGCGGAGGTTCCGCGAGGTGTTGGGTATTAAAGATGAAGTGGAAGAAGCCCAATGGAACTACCTGCTCGACGTGTTTGACCAAATGGTGGTACAAAGTTCGCACTATACCACGGCTGCTGAAAAAACCGATTTTTTGGTCCGCAGCGAACAAACAGTCAATTTCAAAGGGCTGAACGGTTTTTTAAAGACAGTAGTCAGCGGGAGCACCGAAACAGCCATCAAACTTATCAGGGAGGAATTGTTTAATCCGGCAACAGTTAAAGAAGTCGCTTTTACCGATGAAGAATCGCTTTACCAAAGCATCAGCGACGACAAAACCTCTATTTTCGTCATCCGCATCCCCCACATGCGCAAAAACCTGTTCAACCATAGCCGTTGGTTCCCGCTCCTGACCCGTATCATTTTTATCGATGATTCTTCAATTTCACGGAGTACCAATACCACGTTGGTATTTTGCCTCCATAATAAAATTATCCAGACATTAAATAAAGTCCACACCAAAAAGCTGGGCGCGTTGGCCAACAGCCAATTGAATTTACGGTTGATCCTTGAAAAAGTAAGCTATAAAAACCTGGAGCACTTTATGTCGCTCATTGAGGCTAAAATTGCCGACTACAATCAGGAACTCAGCCTGCTTAAAAAGGAACAGCTGGGACAAACCGATAACCTGGAAAAAGATATTGTGCTATTCAAATTCGACGAATTCAGCCGCCAGATTTTGAAAGACAAGTATTCGCTGGAAAAACTCCGCGATTACATTGACATGATTTTGAATTGTACCGAAACCGAAAAGCTGAGAAAACAGAACAAGCGGTTGATTCAGGAATTCGAGGAACGAACTAAAAAATATTTCTACTCCGAAAACGACAATGTTCAGATAGCCACCATTGTTGAAGGCGGAGGCCGGAACCAAATCAAAACTTATGGAGAATATCTGCTCCATCGGAAACTAAAACCCGTTGACAAAGCTATTATTGAGCGCTGCCGGGTTATTCTGAACGTTATCCCCGATACGTATCAACGTACCTTGAGCAACCATTTTCATAAAAATTTCGGCATCAACCTGTTTCTGGAAAAATACAAACAATATTTGGTAAAAGCCGAAAACGAGGCCGACAACAAAGGGAGGTTCAGTAATTTCTTGATCGATTTGGGAATTAACGATAAATATCTAGCTCTTACTGAAAAAGATCAGGACATTATCAAAGAATTTCTTAGTAACCTTTCGAACCTTAACAAAACTTCTATCTCTGACGATGTTCAGATGATTATCCGCGATGTGCTCTTTGGCAAAGAAGACAAGGTGCTGCGTCCTTATATTTTGTTCAACAAATACTCGTCGTGGGAGTACATGGATTTGTTCCCCACCGACCGGTTCGATATCAACCCCTTTGACCTGGAAATTGGCATTAATGATGAAGGCCGCATTGATTTTGACCGTTTGACAACCCGCCTGGAGCGGATGAAAAAAACCTTCCAGGTCTTCGACGAATCAGGGAACCTGTGGGATAGTTTTTGCGAAAACCTGACCATTGTGATTAATGACCCAGCTAACCCATCGGGTTACTCCGATTTTAACAACCAATCGTTGCTGCGTTTCCTGAAATTTGTCAGCATCAGCAAAATAACCCTCTTCCTCGATGAGGCTTACAACGATTCGGTAAAGATTATAAACGATGAAGAACCAAAATGGCGCACCATTTCAAGGTATGTAATGAATAACCTAAACCAGCAATATGCACGCATCAACCTGGTTTCGTCCATTTCTACTACCAAAAATTTAGGTGCCACCGGCGACAGGCTGGGGTCCATTATTGCCACACCAGCAAAAAAAGATGTGATTGATTTTGCACGCAAACAAAACAGCATCGAAAAAGGAAACACCAATTCGTTGTTTATGCTGGTGAATATCCTGGAAAATGCCCAACTGGCTAAATCTATCAAAGATAATCTGGAAGAACGGTTGCCCAAAAATGCTTCGCGTAATAAAATTAAGATGCGTATTGAGCAATACATCATAGCCGAGATTGAAAGTTACCATAAAAAACAGGGGACCAAATCGCCCAAAGAGTTGCTCCGGTTTTCGCCTTTTGAAGGTAGTCCGTTGCATCTTTTCTTATTGAACGAACTGGTGGCCCTAGATAAGTTAGATGTGTTGCAGTTGCCCGACGATTTCAAATACAGGGATGAACCCTTTTTTACCTATTACCAAAAGCAGTTGGTAAAGGAATTAAACACCTTCCGCATCAACAAAAACTTTAGAGATGAGGCTTTGTTGCGGTTAAAAATCGCCAAAGAAACGGCCGCAGAATTACTGCAGGGGGAGTGGGCCGAATATGCCAAAATCATTGCTTCCGACGGTTCGTATTTGTTCAATATCCAACTGAACAATTTCTTCTCGTACCAGGATTTGGAAAAATTTACAAAAAAACTGGCCGAAACCCGGGGAATTGCTGTAATCCCTTATCAAACCGGATTCCTGCGCTTTTCAATGGGCGATTATCTGGACGGAACGGCAAAAGGTTATGACATCTTCCGCAAGGAATTTAAAAATGCTCTGGAAATTGTACTTAAATATTGGGTAAAATTCGACAGCCTCAAAAACAACCCCGATTATGCCGAAATGAGTTCTGATGAGATACTGGATGAGATATTTGCCTCAAAAACAGATCGCCAATTCATCCGGCAGGTACTCGGCGATTTTCATATTGTAAAAGACCTGAGCAAAACTCAAAGCCAGGCACTGCGCATTAACAATGCCTGGACACTTTACCACGCGGCACCTGGCATGAGCGGCATCAGCATCAATACCATTGACAATTCAAAAAACGCGGTCATTGAATTTTCCGACGAAGTGGGGAAATGTACCAACCTGACTCAGTTTATCAGCAGTATCGCGTTCACATCGGTGTATGAAAACCTGCTGCCTCAGGTTTACAAGCAAATACCGATGATCAAACATCTCGATTTTGGGGAAGTATTGGCCCGCTATGGCAAAGCTACATTGCTTAAATACATTACCAATAAACTGGAATACCAGCCTAACCATTATGTGCTCGATGCACCAGAACATGATGTAATTATGGCGGAAATTCTTCTGGAGATGGAGAACATTTTGTTCTCACCACGGAAAACCAAAATATTGGCTATCAACAGCACCGGAAAACATGCCGATGATATTGCCCGCCTCGAAGGCGTGAACATGGTAATGCGTAAGCACATCCGTGAATTGATGCTGTATTTCAACCTCCCGTTCGAGAACAACCCGTTGGAACCATCCTTAGCCGAATTGGTGGCAAAAGGCATTGAGAAATTTGAAAAAGTAGTTGGCAAAAAAGCTTCCGACATCAACACCGCTTTATTTTTAAAACGGCTGGCCGCCAGTATTTATGACCAATTTACGGCTCAAAACAACAAACTGGGACAAAAACTTTATGGGTATATCGAGAAAACCATCAACGACAAAGTGCTGAACCCGGAAATATCGGCGGTTGAAAAACTGACCCGCCTATATTTATTAAGCCGGAAAGACCTCTTCAAAGAGAAAGTCCTTGCTTTAATTTCAAGATACAACCAGCAGATTGAATCCATCGGGAACATGGAAGCCGAGGCAGTGATTGGGGAATTCCTTTACAAATCGTTCCCTACCGATATTGAAGACCTCTGGCAACAAGTTTTGGAAACAGGAAAACACAACATTGAAAACAGTGGATTGCACGGCGAAATCAGGTTATTTACTTTATTCCTCATCAACCTGATGAACCAGACCAAAAGCAACGAGCACTACGACAGGTACACCCATTCGGTTATCCGATTGACTGAAGCCGAGTTTGCACAGCAAAATTCAGCCATCAACGAGATGGTGCAGCATGGCATCACGCTACATAAAAACTTTGATGTAAAAAACCATCCACTGGAGAAATTTGAAAATGGCCGGTTGAAATGGATCCCTGAATTGATGCGCGAATGCGGCGTGATAGGTACCGAAACTAACGTCCAAACACATACCCGCATAGCTACCGATGCAAAAAAACGGGAGTATGCATTCCACCGCATCGACCGGATGGAGAACGAAAAAGCAGCAGAATTCAAGGCCAAAACACTTGCCGCAGCAGATGTAAATTCACGGGAATACATTAAAATTTTGGATACCCGCCCATTGGGCAATTTCTTTGTAAACAGGCTTCAAAAATTTGTGGCTAACATGGACATGGGCGATTACCGTTGTAAAATTTTCAATGGCGGATTGTTGAATGAACTCTTCATTTACCACAAGAGCTACATGAAATACATGGCAGATAATTTCCGGTTGCTCGACATTCAGGACGCATCCATTGACGAAGTGCGGAATTTTGTACCCGACACCATCTGCTTTTATGGTGCACCTTCAAAGGTAATTTCGTTCCCAAAAGTGGGCTTTTTCGATATTAAAGGGCCTAAAGGAAATATCAAAACCATTGTGACACCGCTTACGCAAAAAGGCGATTATTATGGCAACATTAAAAAACCCCGTTTGACAGTGATGAACGAGAAAGTGAAAGAGATGGGCGGAATCCCGGTTCACGGGTCTATGTTTGCCGTAGAAGAAGAAGACGGAGCCGTGTTTGTTGTCCAGATTGCCGGTGATAGCGGTGTAGGAAAATCGGAGATGCTGGCGGCCATGATGCTCAAATGGATGAAAAAGAACCTGACCGGGATACGTTCGTTGAAAAGCATTGCCGGCGATATGTTCCATGTCTTTCCTGATGCCAATGGAAATCTATACGGTATTGGAACTGAAGTGGGTGATTTTAGTCGCGTCACCGATTTCGATCCGGAATATATCAAATATTACTATTCGTTGTTTGAAAGTGCAGCCGATTCCAATGTGGAAGACTTGAACTCGCGTAGTACCATCAGTGGACTTTGCGATGTGAGGATGCCTTTCAAAATAGACATTATGCTCACGGCTAGTAATTTTGCCCGCGAGGAGGCCGGAATTACCCGCTATCAGAATCCTGAAAACTTTATCCTTTACCGCGACTCACATGGTGAACGTAAAGAGAAGGCTACCAGCGGCGACAATCCTCACTTCCAACGGACGTTGTTGCGATACACCGGCGATAAAAACATTGTTGAGGTGCTCGATACCCACGGAAGCTACATCGACGACGTGTTGGATTGGGAACTGGATTCATTTACGGGCAAGTTCTTCCTATGTTCATCGTATAAAATGATGGATAAGATTGATTTGGATGGCATGGTGAACAAAATTTTCAAAGGCAAAGAATTTACCCAAAATGGAAAAACTTATGGAATTTCAAAGGTAAATTTCGATGTCATTAAAAACCGTTTTGTAGCTGTAGCTACAAATGCCGATGAGGAAATGCTTGTTAAAATCGATCGGAGCCTGTTCAACCAATTGTTCGACGCGCTGGCAAGCACACCCGGAGGCCAACCGTTTATTGACGAAATGGGAGCTTTGGAAGGCAAGAAAAACCTGATTGAGGTGCTTAAAACGGGAGAAGGCAAAAAAATCCAATTGGGAATCCTTTCTACCGATATTGGCCGGAAAGGCAAAGAAATTACCGGCCCCCAAACTGCTGCCGAAGATATGCGCCGCTTGATCCGCGAGGTCCGTATTGCCCGACCTGAAATCAACGAAAACAAAAATCAGGTGAAGAAAAACATTCACGAAAAATACAAACACATTTTCAACGGCCACAAAGGAAATTCCGAGGTTTACCGTTACAACTTCTGGTTGTGGCAAATGGAACAGATGCGCAAAGCCAAATTTGTACGCATCGACAATCCAAAGATAGATGTTGATTTGTCCCGCTTGAAAGGGTTCCAGCCTGAAAAGAAAGAAAAGGTATTCAGCCCTTTGTTGGTAACCCCCAACTTGAATATTGAATTAAGCAGCTTTAGTGAGACATACCTGCAATTGATGAATTTACCTAACATTGCTGAATTCGCAGTTGAGTTTGCTGAATTTGCCGATTCGCTTTATATTGCTGAAGGTTACAACAAAGAAACCGTCATCAACAACATGGTAATTCAATTGCTACTGATGAACGGGTACATTTTACCTGAAGATTTGACCCGGGGGAGCATTATTGAAAAGGTAAACCGCGAAACCATTGCCGCAGCCAAATACGCGGCCATGCAGTTATTTGATCGGTTAAAAAACGGTAAAGCCCCGGAGCCTAAAAAAGAGTAAAACAGAGGTGCTTACTTGAATCTCAAACCTGAGATTTTGTCATAAAATTTAAAAAGTCATCCGGAAGGGAATTGAAAGATTCATCTGGATGGCTTTTTTGTTGCCTAGAATTGAGTCCACTCCGAAAAGTCATCCGATGGATGTTTTTACTAAAATAACGTGAGTTTTGGATTGAAGCATCAAGAAACCAATATTTTAACTGGAAATTTATTGGATGAGATAACGCTACGAGGGTTTTAAACCCTCGTAGCGTTAGTAAAATAACCATTATCGGGTCTATTGTTCAATTAACCAGATATATTTTTTAAATAAACAAGTCAAAATTGACGATAAAACAACAAACAAATATAATCAGGTAAGGTGTATTTAATTTTTCGTTCGATTCCAAAACAATATTCCAATTCCGATGTTATAATTTAGAATCAATATAAATAAAAAATGAGAGCAATAAAAATCTTTTCCATTGCAATTCTATTGCTGGGTTGTAATAAATCGTACTCATCCATCCACGTGATTAAACAATCGGGAACCTCATTTTCACCCTCAAATATAACAGTAATTGTTGGTGATACTGTACGCTGGGAATGGTCAGCCGGTTCACATACCACTACATCAAAAGTAATTCCTAATGGTGCAGAAGCATGGGATTCACCGTTAACCTCAACCTCAACTTCATTTGAATACAAAGTTACTGTTGAAGGGACATATAATTATGTTTGCACTCCCCATGAATCATTGGGCATGAAGGGTAGTTTTACTGCCAATGTTACCAATGCTATTAATGAAAATTCACCGCTATTAAATTTCACTATCTATCCGAATCCAGCGTCATCGTTTATTAATATAACTACTGACATCAATGGCGAAGTGGTACTTTCCGATATTCTTGGCAAAAACCTTAGAAATATCCGATTAAACGAGTTGTCAGTCATTGCTGATACCTATCGGCTCGATTTGCTTGATTTAAAAAATGGGATTTATATAGTTACTTTAATCCCATCGGATTCTAAAAAAAGGATAAGCCTAAAGTTTATGAAGGAGTAAAAGTTCCATTTTTTTAATTAACAGATACAGTTACACGGTATAACTCTCCAATTTATAAGTTAACCCCCTAAGCTTATATTAAATTCAGGAAGGATTCTAAGTCTATAGTATTCATATTGTTTCCCGAAAGCCTGCGGGAGCAAATTGGCTAAAAAATCAGTTTGTAAAAGATAAAGTAACAATTAATGTCGTTTGAAAAAACGGGAAAACTTCGGAACCTAAAAAGACAGTTTATATCTTTTAAATCCCGAGCCTGAAAATTTATCATAGAAATTAATAAATCAGATGGATAAAAATGAAAAGATTCATCCCGATAATTTCATTTTAAGGAATACCCTCAATAATTGAATAATAAAAAGTTAACCATCTCCTTCCATTGTTAAAGTGCAAAAGAAAATTGGGTATTTCATTTTGCACCTCATTTTTTACCTTTGAGCAAAACACCCCTGCCATTCGCCATAATTTTCAAACCTAAATCGCTGACTTTCGTTAAATAAGTTAAAAAATTTATACTTTTAACCACAAATTAAAGTGGTGCAACCTAAAGGGAAATTATAACAAAGAAACCCATTACAAAAGAATGATTAATAAATATTTTATTACTATAAATATGAAAAGATTGCTACTTGTATCAATAGTATTCATAAACAGCATCGTTGCTTTTTCGCAAACCACATTTTCAGGAACAGGAAACTGGAGTGATGGAGCAAGATGGGACAATGGAATACCGGCATCATCCACCGATGTTACTATTGCTGATGGTGCACAATGTACCGTTGATGTAGCAGCCGAGTGTCAATCGCTAACTTTTGCCGCCAATAGTACCAATACATTGGTTACCATTAGTGGTGCAAACTCTATTACAATGAGCGGTACTTTGGCTTATTCAGCACCTTCGGCTGATGTAACTCAAACCATTGATATTGGTACCGGAAGCTTGGTCTGCGGAGCAATAACCATGACGAACACAAGCAATGGTAATCGAAAATTAAACCTGAATATTAGTACGGGAACCGTAACTGTTAATGGGGACATTGTTATGGCCGGGTCAAATACCGAGAATTACATAACCTTTACCGATGCCGGAATTTTAAATGTTACCGGGAATCTGGGTACCGGTGATTATGGCCGCCTGACAGGAGCAACATCAACTATTACAATTGGAGGAAACTTTGATGTAAATGTGTTTACAGCCAATACCTGTACCATTAATTTTAACGGCACAGGCAATCAAAGGATTGATAACGGGACTTATTACAATCTTACACTTGACAATGGAGGCACAAAATATCTGGTAGCAGCCACCACCATTAATACGGGAGGAACATTAACTCTAAATAACGGGTTATTGAACCTTGCAGGATTTGACCTAACCGTGACCGCAACCGCTACTTTTGCCGGGACCCCATCAGCCTCAAGTATGATAAACTTTACCAATGGTGGGCGATTGGTTAAAACAGGAACCATTGCAGCCGATTGGCAACGTACCTATCCCATCGGAACAGGTGCCGATTATTCGCCGGCAGTTTTATCTACAGTAGTAGGTAGCGATTATAATGGAACAATGTACATTAAAGTGGTTGGGGAGCGCCATCCTTTGTTAAACGGAGCAGATAATGCCATTAAACGTTATTGGGATTTTAGCTCCACCAACTTGACATTCACTTCGATAACCGGCTCATTAACCTATACCGACAATGATGTTTCCAGCCCAATAACCGAAGGGAATTTAACAAAAACAGGGCGTTTATATTCCGGATGGACTGAAAATCAGGCAGGTACCAGCTATGATCACGGAAACAATCAATTAACATTTTCTGCAACTTCAGCTATTTTTGGTACCTGGACTTTAGGAGAAAACACAGGGTGCTTTGATGCCTCGTTACCCGATAAATATACTGTTGCAAATGGAAATTGGAATACAGGGGCCACTTGGAATAATGGAACCGTTCCTTCGGATGGAAATTCAGTTGAAATTTTACATGCCGTGACCCGTGATGTTGCCGTCAATCCAAGTAATTTGACTATCAGCTCAACGGGAAGCTTAAATTTAAATACAGTTGCCATTACCGTAACCGGAACTACCGATTTATACGGCCAACTAACCGATGGAAGCAATACGGGTATAAACACGTTTCAGGGAAAAGTTACAGTATATGCTGGTGGAACCTGGACAACCACAAATGAAACCACATCGGGTGAAATGATTTTTCAAGGCGGTTTGGTAAACAACGGAACTTTTAATGCAGGCAGTGGAGATTTTACCGCTACACAAGATATTGAAGGTACTTCACCTATTAATTTTGCCAATGCCATAAGGATTGGGACAGGAAATGTTGTTACCAATAAGAACACTTCAACAGTAAGCATTACGGGTACACTTGATGGTATAGGTGCGGGAGCCGAATGGATAAACGATGTAAATACCACCCTTAATTACAAAAATGCCACGCAACCTTTTAATACCAATGGTACCTTAACAGCCACAGCAAACCCAAATACAGTAATTTATGGTTTAAATGGGGCACAAACCATCCGGACCACAGGAACTACTTACCATCATTTGAATATTGAGGGAGGTAATACAAAAACAGCAAGTGGAGCCTTAACTATCAATGGAAATTTAACATATCAAAATCTTTTGGCAACGGCATTACTTACCACTACCACGAATAATGTGGCAATTACGGGAAATTTGGTAGCCGCAAATAGTGGATTTGCTGCCACTCTGACTCAAACAACGGGAACTTTATCGGCCACCAACTTAAATGCAAACGGGGGTAATACATTTTATCTGAATTCAAATGCCAGTTTTAGTCAAGCTATTAATTTAAGCAATAACTCTACTTTAACATTAAATACCGGCGGTGCTTCCTTGTTTAGCTATAATGTTGGGAATGATATTAATGTAGCATCAGGCTCTTCTTTTACAAATGGAACTTCAAACTATACAAATAGCTTAACAGTTACAGGCAATCTAATAATTGACGGCACCTTCGATTTATGGTACGATGGGGATAGCCGGACGAATCTAATAGTGAATGGAAATGTTGCCCATTCCTTTTCGGGAACCCCAACCGCATTCCAGCTTTACAACTTCACCATTAATCCATCAAGCAATACCACTACAGCCGGTTTTGCTTTTGACATGGAAGGCTCCGTAAATATTGGAACAGGTTCTACTTTTGATGCCGGTGCTTTTGTGCATACCGTTTTGGTTGACTGGACAAACGCGGGGACCCTTGCCTCGACAGGAACCTTTACCTTTGACGGAGGCACCCAAAATATTGGCGCAGAATCCAATTTTAATCATGTTACCTTTTCGACTGCCGGAACCAAAACCTTTACCGGGAACCTGGCTTTAAGTGGCGATTTAAACATCAGCAATGCCACAGTATATATTGGTAACAACACAACTCCGCGTGCGCATCAAATTACCGGAAGTGTATTTATTAACAGTGGGTCGCTTTATACCAATAATGTAGATGTTATCCACGCTCTTTCCGTAGGAGGCAATTTAACGGTAAATGGAAATCTCGATTTATACATCAATACCATCCGATATACAAATCTTACCATAACAGGAAATGTGGCCCACTCCATCGATGGTACACCAACAATTTTTGATATTTACAATCTAAACCTGGGTGCTACCTCTAATAAAACAACTTTAGGTTTCGATATTTTGACTTCATCTACCGATTATATACGTAACGATATCAGCATTGGGAATGGGGCTACTTTAGACATGAATACCAAAGACCTTGATGTGTATGGGAATATTACTATTGCTGCCGGTGGAGAATTCCAAATTGACGAAAATGCTGTTTTAACTTATTATGCCGCAAGTAAATCGGTTCAAAATTCGGGAACTCTTTCTATTGTTGGAACAGCAGGTAACTTAGCAACGTTAACCGCATCAGCAACAGGAAACCGTTTTTATATCGACAATGCCTCAGGGGCATCATTAGTAATGAAATATTTCTCGGTTGATTACCTTACCGGGAATGGAATTACCGTGGCTACCGGAGGCACTGCCGATGGAACCGCCGACAACTTTAGCTATGGAACCTTTGGAACCAATTGCAACAGTTCGCAATGCCTGCAACTTTCAGGAGCCAACTTTTCGACAAACAACCCCGTAACAGCTACAAATACTGTTTTTAACAACCCGTCAGGGTACAACGTAAACCGTGCCAGCGGAATCGGAACCATCAATTTTGTAGATGCTACCGGAACCCGCGCGGGGGAAAGTTTCGATAACGACAACGGAAACCCCGGAACACTTATCAACTGGACTTATCCGGGTTCTACCTATTATACGGTTTCCAGTGGGGACTTTTTAAATCCGGCCATTTGGAATGCAGACCCTACAGGGCATTTTACCGATGCATCAGCAGTTTTCCAAATTATGGATAGCCATAATGTAACTTTGAATGGGGATATTGATGTTTTGGAACTGATTGTTGGCAATGGTGTTTCAGGCAGCCTGATTATCGGAAACGATGCCACCATACGTAACCTTACAACACGTGAAAACCTTACGGTTCAAACAGGAGGTGCTATAACGGTGGGCTCTTCTGCCATTCATGAGATAAATATATATGGGAACTTCAACAATTCAGGTTCAACAAACCTAAGGGCTTCGTCATCGAATGTTGCTAATGTCAATTTTTATGGACCTTCGTCCAAAGTAAATGGTGGAAATATCGTCGCTTTTAATACCGTTACCTTTAAAACGGGAACTATCACAACTGCCCATACTTCAATGGATGTTAACCGCAGTGTGATAATTGAAAATGGAGCCGTGTTCAACGATGGTGATTTGTCACATACCGTGGCCCGCGACTGGACCGAAACAGGTACCGGAGTGCGTACGGGTTCAGGGACCATCGTATTCGATGGAACAGTTTCTACCATTGCACCCACCGATGCAACAGCTATTAATTTTTACCATGTAACTTGTTCTGGTGCCGGGGCTGTCGATTTTGCTTCTACAACAGTGGCATTTTCAACGAATATCCTCGGCGATTTCACCGTATCCGATACCAAAGAGGTACAATTGACAGATGATGCTTTTAATGTTGCCGGAAACTTTAGTGTTGCCACTACTGCACGTTTTACCAGCAATACCGCTTTAGTTACACTTAATGGAACAAGTAACCAAGCCGTTAACCTGGCGGGAGATGTTACCTTTTACGATTTAGCATTTAACGGGGCTTCCACCAAAACAGTGACTGGTGATATAACAACTACACGGTATCTGACTATAAATACCGGAGCCGTTGCTGATGGAACCGGCAACCACGAGATAGGAAGCAATTTAACCATTGACGGCACCTGTAATTTTTCAGGTAGCATTACCATGAAGGGTGGAAATATTACCAGTAACAACCCAACCCTTAGCTTTGCCCTTTTACCGGATTTAAACATTGCTGGGAACATCTATATTACTACCGCTTCCTCATTAGATGTATCGGTTAATGGAAATGTGACTATTCAATCAGGTTATCTGGTTATTAACAGTAACACAAACCTTTCAGGTACGGGAACCTTTACCCTTGGAGCAGGATTCAATTTATATGTGCGCGATGATAATGGATTCCCTAGCGGGTTCGCGGCTTACAACATGGCCACCAATTCTTCAGTTTTATACGACAGGGATATGGATCAAGTCATTCGTGGTGGTGCCGGATTAACATACGGTAACCTGTATCTTGAAAATGCACAAAATGCAAATGCCCATAACAGAACCGCAGATGGAACTATTAATGTAGTAGGAAATATCCGTTTTGAAACGGACCCAATTACATTCAACCTAGCCGGATATGACTTTACCATAAACGGCAATATTACCAATGCTACGGCTGCCATTATTGACATGACTGCTGGCGGCACCCTTACCTTAGATGCCGATGATGCCATACAAACCATGGGAGTAGCCACTTACAACCTGACCAACCTGGCCTTTACTTTGGCATCTCCTTCGGCTACCCGTACAAAAACGATTACTTCGGGAGCAACCCTGAACCTTTTAGGGAATTTTACGGCCACTTGTGGAAGTACCGGAAGTTATTTGTTGGATATTGTTTTAAACGACAACAGCATCGGCGGTACTCCTCAAAATTTAACTTTAGGGCAAAATTGCCGGTTAAGCACCACAGCAACCAACGTTGGAACGGCTGTTTTAAATAACTTTTTGGGAACCGTTGACTTAACGAACGGAACCGTACATTTTACCAATAACACTGCCACCCAATACATTCCACATGGTGTAACCTACGGAAATATTGCTTTAAGCAATACGTATATAAAAGAGGCTACGGGGGACCTAAATATCAATGGTGATATTTTAGTAGTTACTGCCACCCCTTACTTTAGGGCAGCAGGATTTACGATCAACATCGCAGGAAATTGGCAATTAGGCACAGCAAATACAAGGGTAGCAGATCTTACTGCAACCGATACGGTTGTGTTTAATGGCATCGATCAAACCATCTACCCAAGTAATTTCCAACATCTTGAAATTGCCAACACGGGTATTGATTCACTTTCAGGCCCGGTAGGTAACCTTTCTGTATATGGTGGTTTTACTGTAAAAACGGGAGCTACTTTTGCTGCCAAAGGACGTAATTTGATCGTGAACGGAAATTGGACGGTTGAAAACAGTGGGGTTTTTACCCAGGATATTGGGGGCACGGTTTCATTTACGGGCACAACAGCCGATCAAACTATCCAATCAAATATCAATAGTTATTTTGGCAATGTCACCATCACTAAAAATACAGGAGCAGGCAACCAAACCGTAACAGCAAACACCGATATTGTTATAAAAAGGAACCTGATATTAACTACCGACGCCTCCATATTTGATTTGAATAACCACCAGTTGAATGTGGGAGGAAACTTTTATGTGAACAGCAACACTTACGCAGCCTACAATGCTTTTATCCCGGGAACCGGAACCGTAATTTTTGACGGAACCGACATCCAGGAAATACGGCATTACAGTGCGTACCCATTGACCTTCCATAATATTACATTTAGTACCACTACAAATAAAATGTTCCGGTGCCTTTACAATCCTGCTGTGATTGAACCAACCAGAAGTGTTATTGTAACCGGAAACTGGACCAATAATGGGCAAAATGTGTATGCTTATATTATTGGAGATGGAAACACCTATGTAAATTTTGAAGTAGCCGGAAATTGGGTCAATAATGGGACATTTTATCATTTGAATACAGGTACTGTAACCTTTAATGGTGCCGATCAATCCATCGGGGCATCCGATTTTTGGAATGTGGTATTTGCCGGTACAGGTATAAAAACCCTGCACGATGGCCAAATGACCGTCAAACGTAACCTGACCATCAACGACGGGGTAACCTTAGATGTGAACAGTGTCGAAAACAACAACATTTTAGTCAGTTTGAACTGGGATATGAGTGCCGCCGGAGCAGTTTTCGAAGCACGCCAGGGTTTGGTCCGGTTTGATGGTGGAGGTACTATTACCACTGGACATGCCGATGAAAACACGAACAAAAACTTTTACAACATTGAGTTTTCAGCCAATTTTACAGTATCTGGCGATTTAGATGTTGACAACGACTTTACTATTCTCAGTGGAACATTTACAACCGGTATCAACAAAATATTTATCGGGGGAAGTTTCTATAATTCGGGTACCTTTACCCAAACAAACAATGCAAGCGCCCAGGTCATATTCAATGCCACTGGTGGAGCCAAACAAATTGATCCGGGGACCGGTGTAAATTTCAGATCTCTAACCATCAATGCCACTGGGGGTACCACTTACGAGCTTCTAAATAACTTTTCCCTTTATAGCAACTATGATTTTACCATCAATCAAGGGGCGTTTAATTTAAACAGCCACGACATCACTGTTTATGATGCCAACACAAAAATTGTCATCAACGCAGGAGCTGAATTTATTGTAAACGAAAGTTCCAATGTGATTTTTACCAATAACAACCAATCCATCCGAAATCAAGGGGGAACCTTTAAATTGGTGGGTCTTGCAGGGAATGCCGCAACCCTGACTAAAACAGCAGGTACTTTTTATGTTACACAATCGAGTGGTGTTTTTCATGCCAGATATTACCGGTGCGAAGGAATAGGTGCTGGAACCAATGGATGTATAACAATTAACGGAGGCAGTTTAGATTCGACCAACAATTTTAGCAACGGAATCTTTATTTCGGGAGCAAGTACGGCAACATCTACCGCTTATATTGATTTAAACGGGCTACCTATTGATAATGTAGAGAATCTGACCATGGATCAAGTTACTTTCAATAGTGGAGGTACTACCAACAGAAATATCAAAAGAGATGTGCCACCTGCCGACCCAAACAATGGATATGTGGAATGTCAGGACTGCATTGGATCATTGGCAGGACCAATTTACGAAACAGATGACGCAAGCCCATCAACAGGCTTTGTCCGTTGGACTTACCCCAATGGGTTCTTCTGGCAGGGTGATGTTTCTGCAGATTGGCACAATGACCTAAACTGGGAAGGCGGTACATCACCTTACGACAGCAGCCACTATGTATATTTGAACCAAAGCAACTATGTGGGTCCCAATCCAGTAGCAACAGTATTAAACGCTAATGAAATATGCGGCCGTATAATAATCAATGATGGAGGTGCCGGCCTTGGCATTGCCTTAGATAATGGTTACGACTTAGAGGTATTCGGAGCCGTAGTTGTAAGTAACGGAGGTTCTATTTCAGTATTAAATGCTGGCAGCGAAATAACTGTTCACGGCGACTGGACCAATTCTGGAACATTTGCCCACGGTAATGGAAAAATAAATTTAGAGGCGAATAACGAACCCATAACCATTACAGCCGGGGCAACCAATCCATTTTACGATTTACAACTTTACTCCTCGCAAGCAGCCACTTTTTCTCTTGGTTCAAATTTGGATATCAACAACGATTTGACCTTTGTAAAAGGAACCTTTGATGTATTAACACGCGATATTACTATTGGTGGCGATTGGCTGATGGTGGCAGACTCAGCTCCGGTATTTGTACCAAAAACCCGTACAGTTACCTTTGACGGAGCTAAACAAACTGTTTCAAGCGGAACTTTCTATAACCTTACAAAAGCAGGGACAGACACGTTGTCCCTTTTGACAAACATTGAGGTAAATGGAAATTTGACCATTGGCGCTGCAACAACACTCAATGGGCTAGAAAACGAACTTTATTTGGCTCTGAACTGGATCAACAATGGTTCATTTACCCAAACCGGAAATGGAATGGTAATCTTTGATGGTGGAAATCAACAAATTGACAATACTGGTGCCACCACTACCCGTTTTAACAAAGTTACCTTTGCAGGCACAGGAACCAAAACATTTTATAAAGCCAGCGAGATTTGGGGCGATGTTGTGGTCAATAGCGGTTGCGGGGTCGATTTCAGCACCTATGTGATTGACGGTGGCGTACCTTCTAATATTTTTACCAACAATGGTTCCATATACCTGGGTGGGGTAGATAACTTCCCTACTGGTTTTGAGACAATTTCTATGTCCAACTCTAGCAACGTATTTTACAGATATGCCGGGGGCGACCAGGTTGTTAAAAACAGTACCGCTTGGTCCTACGGAAATTTATATCTACAAAACAACAGCACCACCAATTATAACAAGGTGCCCGAAGCCGGTGATTTAAAAGTGACCGGAAGTTTAATCATTAGCCATACCGATGTGGTCTTAGACATGGCAACCAACAGTGCCAACCTTATTTTAACCGGAAACATAACATTCCCAACCGGCGGCCAACAAATAGTCTGGGGTACAGGAACCACAAAACTGACCCATATTGGTGGTGACTGGGGCATTGATACCGATATTACAGGATTCAACAACATCGAATTCGGTGGAACTGTAGGTAGTTGGAAAGTAATGAACAATAATCTATCAATCTCAGGAAATGCTACCGTAAAAAATGGTATTTATCTTTTAATGGATCCTTGGAACTACTCTCTTCCTAAAACTATGACATGTACAGGGGTTGGCAAAACCTTTACAATGGAAAACAATGCCCGGTTGTACAATGCTACCCCTTCTGCCACCGATGTTGCCATGCCTAAAGGCTTTACAACTTATAGCATCCATAGCAATAGCGCGGTTTATTTAAGGGCTCCTAACGGAACCGATCAAACCATCTATACCGACAATAACATTACCTATGGGATGCTTACCTATCAAAATACAAAAACAGTAACTACCGATGGAATCTCAACTCTCCGGGTTGCAGGAAACTTAAACATGGGTACTTGTATTTTTACCGATGCGGGCCAGAGCATCATTACAGGTGGAGCCACTACAGCCATCTACGACTATACACCAACCCCCGGGGTTACCTTTACGTTTAATGGAGTCGATCAGGCTATCAATAATACCAACCAATTACGGTTTGAAAATGTTGTTTTCTCAGGAACTGGAACCAAAATATTGGGATCGGCAAGTACGGTACTTATCAATGGCAACGCGACCATCAACCCCAATATAACCGTAACCTCTGGCAGGAATATCACCTTCAATGGGGCAACTTGGGCAAATAGCGGAAAATACAGACACTCAGCAACCTTAACAGTATCGGGAAGCGGTGCTCAATCCATAAACCCAGGCTCAAGTGCCTCCGATAATTACTTTACAAATATCGACTTTGCAGGAACCAATGCCGTATCATTCATCTCAAATGGTGCCGATTTTAATGGAACACTCACTATTAGTTCCACCGCCAGTGTTTCGATGGGAGCATTCCCCTACACCATATATGGTTCAGTAACAAATACTGCCGGCGGTACATGGAACACCGCCTCTGCTGATATTACTTTTGATGGGGGCAACCAGAACATCAATACACCCTCGTTTACAGCCAACAACGTAACCATAAACGGTACCGGCACCAAACGGATGTATAGCAATTGGGATGTAAATAATCTTAACATCATTGCTTCAACATTGAATAACTACGATAATATCTCGGCGTATTTTGCCTTAACGGTAAGAGGGAATTATGCCAATACAGGTACATTTACACATAACGACCAAAGTTTGGTAACCTTTAATGCCCCGGCAGATGTTTCTATCAACAATGGAACGGGAACTTTCTGGGTGGTTAATTTTGGCGACGATACAGGTTCAACCAATATCTATAACCTTATAGGTGCATCCACAACCATCCGAAGGACTATCAATTTGTATGAAGATGCTCATGTAAAACTTAACGGAAATGTATTGACTTTTGGCTACAATACTGCCAATCCAAAAATATTTACCGTCAAAGGTATATTAGATATTGATGCCAATGCTTCACTTCAATTCCAGAATCAGACCTCGATTTGTTCCATGCTGGTTGATAATGCCAGCAATCCGTCAAAAGCTATTTTAAGGATTGTTGGAAACAACCAAACCGAAGTTGCTACTATAACACGCTCCACAACCGGAGGGCAAGCAATTACGATAAACCGTGGGAATATCGAGGCCAAATACTACTTAATTGAATATCTGGCCAATGCCGGAATCGACATCCAATCAAACGCCACGCTACATGCAACAAATAACTTCTCCTACGGAACATTTTCAAACATCAACAACGTTGCAGGTGCCTGTTACCTGAATTTGGAAGCAGGAACCTATGCCGGAGGAAACATTATTGATGTAACATTCAACTGTTCCACTGCTCCGGTAACCGGGGTTTTCAACGTAAAACGTCAGGTATCTTCGCCCAATATTACATTTAGTGGTGTTTTGAGTGGAAATCTGGGAAGTTATAAATATGAAAAAGACGAACTATCGGCAGGGCCACCTGCAATTCTTGCCGATGCCACACAGGGTAAATTACAATGGCCCGGCGTGTTAGAAACAGTTTGGACAGGAGCCTCAAACAGCAACTGGGATGATGCAGCCAACTGGTCCGATGGCGTGCCAAGCAGTACAATTGATGCCATTATTCCGGGAAGTGTGCCCAATGACCCAATTATGAATGTAAACGGTGAATGTAAAAAACTACGGATTACATCCGGGGTTTTGGAACTGGATGGGGGATTTAACATTACCGCATTTGGGGATATTACCATTGGTGAAGGGACCTCCCTCGGGAAATTGATTGTTTCGCATAATGAAAGCAATGTCATCTGCGGTGGTTCCTGGACCCGGGGTTCAAATGGCACATTTATAAATGGAAATGCTACGGTCATCTTCAATTCAAGTAGCGGCAATGTCACCATTGTTCCCCTGACTTCTAATTTTTATAATGTCGAGTTCAACAATACTGCAACCACCTTCTACCTAAGTGGAAGTACCATCAATATTTTGGGCAGTTTAGTAATCACAAATGGTACTGTGGTTCCCAATACAGCATCATATACCCTCAATTTAGGTGGTAATTTCGATAATCAGGGAACATATACCCCCGGAACAGGTACTACAAATTTTAATGGGGGTGTTGACCAAACCATCACGAATGGCGATTTTTATAATGTAACAGTGAATGGTACCGGAACTAAATACATTTCCGGAACTTGTACAATTAATGGAACCACAACTATTAATTCAATGTTACAGGCTAATCCAGGAAGTTCAATTGCTTTCCTTGGCGATGTGACCATTGCCCTGGGAGCAACTTTTAACGATGGTAACCAAAACCATACCTTCAGCGGAACTACCTGGACAGGTACAGGGAATTATTCTGGCTCGGGTACCGTGACCTTCAACCGCACGGTAGGAAACCAAACTGTAACAGCTTCAACATTCCATAATTTAACCGCTGCTTGTACTGGGCGTGTATTGACTTTAACAGGAAATCTTGATATCACCGGCGATTTAACGGTAGCGGCTGGAGTAACCCGTTTAGATATCCTGGATAAACTAATTACGAATACCTCGGGCATGGGTACCTTTACCGTTGAAAACAGTGCAACAGTTTATATTACGGGTGCTAACCATTTTCCTACAGGGTTTGTAGCATCTAATCTGGGAACATCCACAACTGTGGACTACCGTGGCGACGGGAACCAGATTGTAGGGGGCGGCACCAATGTAAGGTATGGAAATTTGACCCTAACCAATGCAAATACCAAAACTCTGGGTGGCGATATTGAGATTCAGGGTAATCTGAATTTTAATACAGCAACCTTTGATGTTACCACAAACAATTATTCCATTAGCATTACAGGAAACTGGAACAACAACAATGCTACGGGAGGACTGTTTATTCCAAGGCAAGGTGAAGTTGTTTTCAACCGAAATGGCAACCAAACAATCAATGTGGCCGACAACTCCGCCAACCCATTCTATAGTATCACGCTGGATAAACTTTCAGGAACAGTTTCTGCTCCAAATAATAAAGATCAAACCATTGGAGGAAATTTGATTGTCACAAATGGAATTTATTCTGCCAACGGCCACACCTCAACTATCGGTGGCGATTTATATGCCGAAAATGGTTCATTTGCCTACAGCGGAACTTTCCTGCTTAACAAAACCTCAGGAAGTGCACGCATCCGTACCAATTATAACTATTCGTCAAACACAAACTATTTGAACAGTATTACCATTAATAGTGGAGCTACTTTTACGCTGGAAAGTGATTTTGCCTCCTATGGCGACTTCATCCTCACCACTGGTACTTTTAACGGAAATGGGTATAGGGTAGCATTAGGTAATTACTCCACCGATAACATCAACATCGATGGCCATTACATACTTGGGGCAGGCGGTATTTTAATGCCCGGCGACGGCTGTAGTGTTGTCATTGGTTCTGCTGGATCTATTGAAGTAGTGGGAACAGGGTCGGAAAATGCTATTGTTACCAACAATATGTACTATGGAGGCCGTTATGGTTTCACCTGTAATGGAACGATTGATGCAGAATATTATCAATTCCAATATATGAATATCAATGGTATCCGGGTTACTTCAACCGGAGTCATTGATGCAACTCATAATTTTAGTAATGGTACGTTTACCAACGGTTCTTATGACGGTAAATTTTTAGTTATCGAGAACTCCCAAAGTTTTGTAGCTCCCAACTACATCTATAATGTGAGTTTCCCAACCGTACCCGGCGGAACCTTATCAAATAACGTGGAAAAAACTCAAAACAGTGGAACATTGGAATTTTGGGAAGCCACTGGCCCATTCTCCGGCCAATTGTATGAGAAAGACGATTATAACCGGATTAACTGGACAGGAGTATTAGTTCTTACATGGAATGGTTCGGCCAGCACCAATTGGAACAATGCAGCCAACTGGACTGCCAATATTGGCCCTAACATTGTGCCCACAGGAGCTGAAAATGTAGTTATTGCTAATGTTACAAATAAACCCAAACTAACAGTTTCTGGCCAATTGGCAAAAAAACTGACTATCAATACAGGAGCCCGTTTGACCCTTGAAACAGACTATAACAGTGGCAATCCAGACTTAGAAATTGCCGGCGACCTTGAAATCGTTGGTTCAGGAACTTTAGAAGTCAAGAGTATCAACGATTATGTGTCGGTTGAGGGCAATTGGACGATTCCAAATACTGCCACTTTTACCAACAACGGACACATTACTTTTAACGGTGATGGTTCCGTAAAAACCATTGATAATGGCAATAAAACCTTTTACAATTTAAATATTGAAGGAACCACGGTTTACACTTTGGCAAGAAGCACAACCATCCGTAACGATTTGAACATTGCTTTAGGTTCAACACTTGATGCTTCGGCTGCCAATTACTCCATAACCATTGCCGGAAACTGGGGCAATGCCGGTTCATTCATCCCAAATGCCGGATTGGTAACATTTAATGCCACAACGGGTCCCCGTACTATCGACAACAGCACTTCCTCGTTTCACCATGTAACTATAAATGCACCCGCTGTGAATTATTCCATTTTAAATAACAATATGAAAATAAATGGAAACTTCACAATTTCTGCCGGAACCTTTAATCAGAACCAACTAAGCCTGAATATGGGCGATGGTACAGGAACCGATTATCTGTATGTTACAGGAACAGGTAACTTCCTGATAGGTCCAAACGGGACGTTAAAAATGGGCGCCAATGCAATTGCAACCATTTATGATGGCGGTACCTTTAAAGCAGTCGGAACCGATAAATTCAATCCGGCCATTATTACACGCCAAACTTCCGGGACTTATTCATTTACTGTGGAAAACCTTGGTAATTTTGCGGCTCAATATTATCAATTCGAATACATGGATGCTTATGGGATTTACTTAAAGAGCGGAGCAACGCTTGAAGCCGGAAATAATCTTTCCAATGGTATTTTCTCTAACGGGAAAGCTGGAGGAACTTATTTAACCCTTGAAAACACCCTGCCAAGCGAACCCGCCGATGAAATCATCGACAATGTGACCTTTAACAGTGGTCCAACATACAATGTCACTAGATTAACAGGTACCACAGTTGCTAACTTCAAAGATGCATCAGGTACTTTGGGAGTGTTCAACTATGAAAATGATGCAGTAATGCCAGCCGATCCCATAACTGGTCTATTGACATGGTCTAATATTAATTCAACCTATTGGACCGGCAACGGCTCCGACAACAACTGGCACAACCCCGCCAACTGGTTATGTAACTGTATTCCCGGAAGCGCCAATAATGTAACAATTTCTCCGGATGCCTATAATCCAATTATTTCCGATGCTGCGGCTTCTGCCAAAAGGATAACCATTGAAAACGGTGCAGTATTAACCGTAAATGGCCAAAACCTTTCAGTGGACGAAGATATATGGTTCGAAGGAACATTTACAGTTACCGGTTCACCAAATATTTCAACAGGCGGAAGCTGGACCAATTCCGGAGGAACATTTAACGCGGATAATTCCACCGTCCAATTAATGGCAGTTTCAGGTACATACACCGTCACACAAGGAACTGGGAATTTCAATAATGTTGAGATTAATAGTGGTGGAGGCTACAATTTGTTGGCAAACTTGCAAGTGAACAATAACATCACCCTAACTTCCGGTAATTTGAATTCAAATAGTTTCGACATTTATGTAGGTGGCGATTGGTCAAACACCGGAGGGACTTTTACACCGGGTACAAAGACCGTTTACTTTAATGGGACTGGTAGCAATATCATTAATGCAGGTGGCAGTTCGTTCTATAACATTTCTTTCACAGGAAATGCTACTACCTTGCTGAATAGCAACCTTGAGGCCACAAACCAATATACACAAAGTGCGGGAGTTGTCGATCTTTCTTCCGATGGAGGTACAACAAACCATAACCTGACTATTAACAACAGGTTGTCATTAACTGGCGGTTCACTGCTGGGACGAAACAGTACCATCAGCGTTGGAGAAAATTGGTCAATTGCCGGAACAGGGACTTTCACAGCTGGAACCAGTACCGTGATATTAACCAACAATACGGGTACAAAATCCATTACTCCTCGAAGCCAGGCTTTCTATAATCTTACCATAAATGGAACAGCTACCTTTAACTTGAGTGGTGCACTGGTGGTAAATAATAACTTAGCCATCCTTGCGGGAGGTTTGAGTGTTACAAACCTGGATTATCCAATTACAGTTTCAGGAAATTGGAGCAACAATGGAACATTTGCCCCTTATACAGGAACAGTCACCTTTAACGGTAGTTTAGCTCAAACCCTTTCAGGTTCAGCAACACATAATTTTGGGACATTGGTTCTCAACAACACGGGTGCAACAGGCCTTACCTTTTCAAGCCCGGCAAATATCAATACTGCGCTCACTTTAACCGATGGAATCTTATTTACATCTGCACTAAATTTATTGACATTTAATGATAATGCTACTTCAAGTTCAGGTAGCAATTCTTCATTCATAAATGGTCCGGCAAAGAAAGTAGGGAACGATGCATTTAGCTTCCCATTGGGAGATTCAACCTTTTGGGCACCATTGGAAATTACCGCACCTTCATTGGTTACCGATGCTTTTACTGTAGAATATGTATTTGCACAAAACCCGTTTGCAACTTATCCTTGTACAAATTGTAATCCTTCAGTAAATGGGGTAAGCCGGATTGAGTATTGGGATATTACCCGTAGCAATGGGACATCAACACCAAATGTGACCCTTTACTTTAAGGATATGGACCGCAGTAAGATTGTGGATTTAAATGATTTGATTTTTGCACATTACGATGGTAGTGAATGGGTACAAATGGGAACAAATACAGGGATAAGCGATGGGGCAAACATGTGTCATGTTACTGGTACCGGATTTACATCCTACAGTCCCGTACTTCCTGCTTCTGAGTCAGGTATCAATCCGCTTCCCATTGAATTAATTGCTTTCGATGCGGTTCAATACAACAATGATGTGCTTATTTCATGGGCTACACTTTCTGAAACCAACAATGATTACTTTACGCTCGAACGTTCAACAGATGGAGAATCGTTTACAGCCATTGCTCAAATTAAGGGTGCTGGAAATAGCGTTGTCGAAAGACAATACAAATCGTCAGATAACAATTTGCCGAGAGGGGTTTATTATTACCGGTTAAAACAAACCGATTTCGATGGACTCTATACATTCAGTTCTACGGTTAGTGTGGGAGTATCATACCTATTTGAATCTACGTTGAAGGTATACCCTAATCCATCAACCAATTCAAACATCAATATTTCGTATATTGATCAGGAAAATTCCAACATCGAAATAAAAATAATCGACATGTTGGGTAAAACCCTATTCTTAAAGGAATACCAACTTATCGATGGATATTTGTCAATAAATCTGGAAAATGAATGCTATCTGATGCCAGGAACCTACTATATAATCCTGTCAAACAATCAGAAGATTCATCAGGTCCGGTTTAGTATTGCACATAAATAATTAGGCAGTAGTAATTTCTAAAAACTGCACGGATGCTCATCTGGAGGAATCCCTAAGAAGGAGAACTCAAAAATGAAAATCCGTGCAGTTTTTTTGTTTTGATAAGCAACCTTTTTAGGACTCATCCTATCTATTAAAGTTGAATTAAACCCGTATGTTATGAAAAACCTATTTTTTACCCTCCTTGCTCCTCTTTTTATAATTAGTTGTTCCACCGAAGATGTGAACCCAAAAAAAGAGATTCCTGCCAATCCAGTATTAAAGTCGGCTATTGCAGAGCAGAACAACAGCTTTTCGATGGATATTTTCCGCGAAATTGTATTGAACGAAGAAACTGATAAAAACATTTTCATTTCACCTATGAGCATGTATTATGCTCTTGGAATGGCGGGAACAGGGGCTGCCAATGAAACACGTGATGAATTTAACACTCTTTTAGGCTGGCAAAATCAGGCAGATACAGCCATCCTTTTAGCAATGAAATCGTTGTATAGCGACATATCGCCGGCAAACAACGGCATCACACTTGAAGTAGCCAATTCCCTTTGGCAACGCGAAGGTGCTCCCATAAAAGAAACTTATAAAAATTTGGTGGCTGAATACTTTGATGCCCAGGTAAGTGCACTTGATTTTACTGATCCTGCATCGGTAGATGTTATCAATAACTGGATTGAGGAAAAAACCCACGACAGGATTCAGGATATGCTCGATGCCATTTCGCCCGATGCCATCATGTATTTAATAAATGCTATTTATTTTAAAGCCGATTGGAAATACCAGTTCGATGAGGAAGAAAACCAGGAAATGACCTTCACCAAAGAAAATAGTGAGAATATTACCACTACTTTCATGCGGCAAAAAAGCACCTTCCGCTATCTTTCAAATGAATATGGCAAAATGATTTCGCTTCCCTACGCCGACAGTAATTATTGCATGATTGGTCTGTTACCCAATGATACCTTAGGTATCGATGGATTATTGGAACAATTGACCCTTGATAACTGGAAAAAATGGAACAATGAAATGACCTATCAGGAAGTTGAATTAAGCTTACCAAAATTCAAATACGTATATGGCACCAAGCTTATTAACGATGAACTGCAAGCTTTAGGTCTTTTAAAAGCATTTAATGCTGATGAAGCTGATTTTTCGAACATTACCGATGTGCAAATTTTTATCAGTCGTGTGATGCACAAGGCATTTATTGAAGTAAACGAAACCGGCAGTGAAGCTGCCGCGGCCACCATTGTTGAATTTGAATGGACTTCAGTTGGGCCAGAAAAACCAACATTTATGGCAAACCATCCATTTATTTTTACTATTTACCATCAACCCTCAGCAAGTATTTTGTTTATTGGCAAAGTAGCCTGTCCGGTATATGAAGAATAAAAATTTCTTTCCTTACTAATTGTTTCCCGGATCACACATCCGGGTTTTTTTTTGAACATTTTCTTTAACAAAATGTTCATTCCCTGTACATTAAATCTTCCTGTTTATGAAAAAATCATTCCTTGCATTTTTAGGGCTTATTTTAATTGCCTCACAAAGTTTTAGCCAAACCAACCGTGAGTTTGCCATGACCGAAGGTGACACAACATACATAATGAAACGCTACATCTTTTGCTTATTGATGGCTGGGCCAGAGCGTAACCAGGATTCTGCCACTGTGGCAGCCATCCAAAAAGGGCACATGGAACACATTCAAAAAATGGCAGATAGCGGAAAACTGGTCGTGGCCGGCCCATTTGAGGATGGTGGCGACTATCGTGGAATATTAGTTTTTGATGTAGAAACAACTGCCGAAGCCATGACAATTGCAAGTGAGGACCCTGCCGTAAAATCCGGTCGGCTAAGGTTGGAAGCCATTCCCTGGTGGGCTGCAAAGGGAACCCGTCTGCCTTAAAAAATAAGACCTTCAGCATCTGTGATGGTAAAATAATCTCCATCGGATGATACCAGATTTTGGATTTTGATTTCAAATTTCACATTCAGAATCAATAGGGAATGGTAGAAAATGGAAACATCAAGTTGCCTTCCATTTCTCCATCCTGCAACCCAAAAGCTTCTTTGGATTTTCGTTTACATATTTAATTATTTAGATATGTCTATTTGTGGCATAAAATTTGTTAATATGTGAAAAAAAATTGCAGCGTATGACTGAATTTCAAAATCTGATTAAAAGCGAAGTTCCTGTTTTAATCGACTTTTATGCCGAGTGGTGTGCGCCATGTAGGATGATGCCTCCTATTTTAAAACAGGTAAAAGATCAATTAGGCGATCAAATCCGGATTATTAAAATTGATACCGACAAGAATCCTGCCCTATCAGCCCAACTTCAAATCAGAAGTATCCCCACCATGATGCTTTTTAAAAATGGCGAAAAAGCCTGGCAGACTTCAGGGGTAATGCAAGCATCGCAACTAATAGCTACATTGAAACATTATTTAAATTAATAAAAGCAAGAATTGAAATGAAAAGAGTAATTATTGAGCAAAACCGTTGTCCCCAGAACCATTGGTGCCCGATTATGCGGGTTTGCCCCGTTGGAGCAATCTCGCAAGACTCCCCGTTTAATGCACCTATTATTGATGAAGAAAAATGTACCCATTGTGGCAAATGTGCCCGCTATTGTGCTTACGGGGCTTTCTCAATGGCCGAACAAAGTAGCTAGTGTTTTCGCAAATTAGTTTCAAATAAAAAATCAGAAAAATGAAAAATATTTTATTGGTATTATTTTCTACCGCATTACTTTCGAGCATGGCGTGTACCAACGGGAAAGCCGGCAACGATGATAAATCAAACAAAAAAACTGAGACCAAACAACCCGCCGAGAACAAAAGCGGCGATGAAGCAGTAAAAGCCATCCATTTGACCAAAGCCCAGTTCCTGGAAAAAGTATGGGATTACGAAAAAAACCCTGACAAATGGGTTTATAAAGGCGACAAACCTTGCATTATTGATTTTTATGCCGATTGGTGCCGCCCCTGTAAAATTGCCGGCCCTATCTTAGAAGAGTTGGCCGGTGAATACAAAGGCCAGATTTATGTTTACAAAATAAACACCGAACAAGAACGGGAACTGGCCGGTGCTTTTGGAATACAGAGCATTCCAGCTTTTTTACATTGCCCAATGGTTGGACAACCCCAAATGAGTGCCGGTATTGCACAAACTCCCGAGGAGACCAAAAAAATGTTCAAAGGGATTATTGATGAATTCCTTTTGGATAAGAAAAAATAAACGCCTGAAAAGCCATTCATAAACGGGTGGCTTTTTTAATTTATCTGTATCTGCTTTTTTAAAACCACTGTTAACCGATAAAAATCATAGTGTTTATCCACTATCGCTCAGGGTGCAACCGATGCAGGAATGTAATAGGTAATTTTATGTTTTAACCAAAATGGTTTAGTTCAAAAGAATATTGATTTCAATAATTTTTCGGTAAAATAAATTGTTAAGCAATGAAAAAAATATTGATTCTGGGTGGTGGTTTTGCTGGCATTGAGGCGGCCATTTCTCTACAAAAAAACAGGCAATTCGAAGTAACAGTAGTATCCGACCGCGACTATTTATTTCTTTACCCAATCTCTATTTGGATACCTACTCACAAAAAAACTTTTGAGCAGGCAAAAATATCATTACTAAAGCTTCAAAGAAAACATCGTTTCAATCTCAGTATCGATACAATACAAAAGATTGACAGCCAAAAGCAAATGGTTTTTGGGGACCATCAGAATTATTCCTATGATTATTTAATAGTTGCCCTTGGAGCTCATAAGATGAAACCACAGGGACATGAACATACCCTCTCAATCTGTGGCAATCCAGAGGGTTCTATGGCTATTGGCAAACAATTGGATGAATTATTAAGCAAAGGAAATGGCAAAATTGCGATGGGTTTTGGAGGAAACCCTTCTGATAAATCAGCAGTAAGAGGGGGTCCAGCATTTGAACTCATTTTCAATGTGCATCATTACTTGAAAGAAAAGAAACTCAGGGAAAATTTTGAACTAACCTTTTTTGCTCCAATGGAACAGCCCGGAGCCAAAATGGGACCATCGTCGTTAAAAATGCTGGACAAGATGTTTAATCAGTACAACATACAAACCCGTATTGGAAAAAAGATTGTTGGATTTGCCCCAAACCAAATCCAATTTGAAGATCAATCAACTTTAAATGCAGATTTAATTATGTTCATTCCGGGTGCTACCGGACACGCTGCGCTGAAAGATTCGGATTTGCCGCTTTCGGAAGCCAATTTTATCCAGATTGATGATACCTGTTTGGTAAAAGGAACCAAAAATGTATATGCCATTGGTGATACCGCCGCAATTGAAGGCCCTGATTGGAGGGCTAAACAAGGGCATTTAGCTGAAGCAATGGCTAAAATTGCAGCCTTCAATATTATTGAAACGGAAAAAGGTTCATCCAAAAGAAAGGGGTATCAAAAACACCTAAGCATTATTTGTGTGATGGATACCGGAAAGGGAGCTGCTTTTATTCTGCGAAATTACACAAAAGCCATTATTATACCCCTCCCTATTGTTGGACATTGGATGAAATTGGGCTGGGGAAAATATGCCCGGTGGAGCAAACTCAAATTAATCCCCCGGTTACCAGGAATGTAATTCGCATCAACCCAAATTGCACAATAACATTACACTTAAAAGCAAATCAGTTCCGTTAGTTGGATTTACCCCAATAAACATCAATCAATTTGGCACTTGCACAAAAATTCGGATTGTTTTAATAAAATATCTGAAAATAATAGTATATACGTAAATTCATCCTGTCATCGCATTAACATGTAAAAAAAGGGAGCACAGAATGTGCCCCCTGAGTGAAAAACTACCTGTCCAAAAGATTACCTATACATCCATATCTTAACGTTCAGGCAAAACAATCACTCTTCCTTCTATTTAACAACAACCTGTTTTATTAACATGCCTTCTTCAAACATAATTTCAACAAAATAAAAGGCCTGGCTCAATCCGCTTAAGGGCAGTTTCACCATTTTTTCATCCGGGGCCGTTTTAACTTCCATCACCGTATTTCCAAGCAGCGATACCAACCTTACTACTTTGACGGCAGCTCCGCCGTTAATGGCAACATAAAGCACATCACTGGCCGGGTTCGGATAAACAGCCACCCTATTTTCAAGTTTTACCGATGATACCCTGGTACAGGAATCGACCGTGAATGTGGCAGATGCCTGATTGGTGCACCCCAGGGATGTCGCGTAGGTGTAAACAATTTCGTAGGTGCCTACACCAGCTACTAATGGGTCAAATATTCCGCCCGCCACGCCGGCACCGGAATAAATCCCGCCCTCCGGCTGTGCCCCTGTTATTTCAAAACCATTGTCACCGATACACAAAACAGTGTCGTTCCCAACTTCCCATGTTACATTTGGATAATCTTCCACATAGAATTCAATGATGCCCGACTCTGCCGGATTGTTTGTCGTACATACCAAATCGGAGGTGACTTTAACTTTTACCTGATCCCCGTTGGAAGGATTGTATGATACAACTTCATTACCTGTCCCTTCAGGAAAGTTATTAACATACCACTGAAAGACAGGATTTCCTGCATTTACAGCAGTTGCTGTAACTGTTGCTAAAGCACCCTGGCAAATTGATGTACTGTCAGTTTCAATATTTACTGATACTGGCAGATTTTCTATTACGGTGAGCATCACGATGTTCGACATCGCCGGATTTTGTGTGGTACACTCTAAATCAGAGGTCAATTCAACTTCAACTTCATCACCGTCAACCGGAACATACGTGTATTCCGGCAGATTGCTACCCGTTGCAATTCCATTTACGAACCATTTATATTTTGCATTGCCCCCATTTATTGATTCAGTTGTTAATGTAACAGATGTTCCATCGCAAACCGATGTATCGTTCGCTAATAATGTAATTGCGACATTTAAAGGAGCAGATACTGTGAATGTTTCAATGTTCGACTGTGCCGGGTTGTTGCTGGTACAACTCAAACTCGATATCATCTGTACATAAACCTCATCGCCATCTACTGGGGCATAAGTATATGTAGTCATATTGTATCCTGCTAACTTTCCGTTCACATTCCACTGGTAGGCCGGTTCGCCCCCGTTCACTGGGGTCGCAACCAAGGTAACCTCTGTACCACTGCACACCATATTGGTATCGGCATCGATAGTTACCGATACCGGTAGCGGTTCAATAACTTCTGGTACAATTGTATTTGACAAGGCCGGATTATTTGTCGTACAGTTCAAGTCGGAAGTCATTTCCACATTCACAACATCACCGTTTATTGGTGTATATATAAAATTTTGTGAACTTGAACCAATTGCCGAACCATTAACTGACCATTGGTAACTTGGGCTGCCCCCGTTTACAGGTGTTGCTGTAAAGGTAACAGGTGTGCCGCTGCAAACCGAGGTGTTATCGGCGGCTATGTTTACCGATACCGGCAGCACTTCGCCAACACTCACCGGTATAGTATCCGATTGTGCCGGGTTGCCGCTTGTGCAGGCAATCCCCGATGTCAGCCTCACATGTACCTTATCGCCGTCCTGTGGGGCATAGCTGAAGGCCGGGCTGTCCGTCCCTGCTGCCACTCCGTCCACATACCACTGGTAGGATGGCGTCCCGCCATTTACGGGCGTTGCCGTGAAGTTTACCTCCGTACCGCTACATACTGCCGTGTTGTCTGCTGATATACTTACGGATACCGGCATTACTTCGCCTACAGATACCTGTATGGTATCAGAATGTGCCGGGTTGCCACTGGTACAGGCAAGGCTGCTCGTTGCCACCACGTGGACCATGTCGCCGTCGGCCGGCGTGTAAACAAATTCGGGGCTGTCGGTCCCAGCTTCGGTATTATTGACAAACCATTGGCAGGAAGTGGCACCTCCGTTGGTCGGGGTGGCCGTAAAGGTTACCTGGGCACCGTTACAGACTGCGGTATGGTCGGCTGCAATTGCCACCGATACCGGAAGCGTCCCGGTTACCTCCATGCCGATCCCGTTGGATACCGCCGGGTTCCCTGCGGCACACACCATATCCGAGGTCATTTCTACTGAAACTATGTCGCCGTTGGCTGGGGCATAGCTGAATACCGGGCTGTCTGCCCCTGCTGCGGTACCGTTCACAAACCACTGGTAGCCTGCATTGCCCCCGTTTATTGGTGTGGCCGTAAATGTCACCCCCGTCCCGCTGCATACCGATGTGTCGTCGGCGGCTATGCTTACAGATACCGGCAGCACTCCACCAACATTCACTGATATGGTATCAGAAAGAGATGGGTTACCACTGGTACAGGTCAGATTCGATAATACGGAAATGTTTATTTTGTCACCGTCAACTGGAATATAACTGAATGTGGGGCTGTCTGTCCCTGCTGCCGTACCGTTCACAAACCACTGATAAATTGGGGTTCCACCGTTTACTGTGGTGGCTGTAAAGTTGACCTGTGTACCGCTACAAACAGATGTGTCATCTGCAGACATGCTTACATAAACTGGAAGGGTTTGCGTTACCGATACCGCTTGGATGTTAGATAGTGCTGGATTGTTACTCGTACACTGCATATTTGAAGTCATTTCAACAGCTACCGTATCACCATCAATAGGAGTATAGTTGAATACGGGGCTGTCTGTCCCTGCTGCCGAACCATTCACAAACCACTGGTAACTTGAGCTACCACCATTTACCGGTGTAGCTGTAAAATTGACTTGTGTACCGCTGCAAACCGAAGTGTTATCGGCTGCTATGCTTACAGATACAGGAAGTACAGCAGTTTCCATTAAAGTAAGAATACTTGAAACTGCTGGATTACCTATGGCACAGACTAAATCAGAAACTGATTCTGCATAAACCTCATCCCCATTTGTTGGAGAATAAACATAAATATTGGTATCTAAACCTACAGGTGACCCGTTCAAAAACCACTGATAGGAAGCTGCACCACCGTTTCCGGGGGTAGCAGTCAGTTTTACCTGACCTCCTGCACAATAAGGATTATTGTCAGCAGTAATGGATACCGATGCTACATAAGAATTGGTTAAAGCAATTACGTTTACATTCGACTGTACTGGAGAACCATTGCTACAGCCAAGACTGGTGGTCATCGAAACATATATTTCGTCAGCCTCAGCCGGGGTATAGCTATAAGTTCCTGCGCCGGTACCTACAGCAGTTCCGTTTAAGTACCACTGGTAAACAGGGGTACCCCCGTCAATCGGGGTTGCCGTCAGGGTTACCTCTGTGCCGCTGCATACCGGGTTGCTGCTGGCGGTCACGCTCACGGCGGGTGAAGGTATCTGTGTCACCTGCATGGCCAGGGTATTTGAGGTCGCCGGGCTGTTGCTGGTGCAGGCCAGGCTGGATGCCATAACAACTTTAACCTGATCGCCATTGGTCGGTGTGTAAGAAAAAACTTCTATCCCGGTTCCGGATGCCGTCCCGTTTACATACCATTGGTACGTTTGTATTCCTCCATTTACAGGAGTGGCCGTAAAATTAACAACAGTACCGCTGCATACCTCTGTGTTGTCGGCGGAAATGGTTACTGATGCTGCCACCACATCGGCCACACTGAATCCGATTTTGTTGGATTGTACCGGGTTGGTGGTTGTACAGGACAGGTCCGAGGTCATCACCACATACACGCTGTCGCCGTGATTTGGATTGAATGCATATACGGAAGAATCAACTCCTACCATTAACCCGTTGACATACCACTGGTAACTGGCAGCACCCCCGTTTCCTGGCATGGCAGTGAGTGATGCCGGGGTTCCACTACATATTGAATTATTGCTGGCTGTAATTGTTACTGATGGCTCCTGAATAGGGTTTACCTGCATGGTTATGGTATCTGAACTTGTCGGATTAAACGAGGTACAGGCAATGCTAGAGGTCATCTCTACATATATTTTATCGCCGTCCATGGGCACGTAGCTGAATGTACTGTTACTGCTACCTATGGATGCTCCATTCTTGTACCACTGATAAGTCGGGATGCCCCCGTTTACTGGGGTAGCCGTAAAGGTTACTGTGGCACCAGAGCATACCGAGGTCTGGTCGGTGGTTATAGACACTGTAGCCACTGAAACCGGGTTAACAATGAACTTGGCACTATTGGACTGAACTGGGTTGGTTGTGGTACAAACTAATCCCGAGGTCATTACTACATAGACACTATCACCGTTTGTTGGGGTGTGACTGAACGTATCGATATTAGTGCCTGTGGCAATTCCATTCAAGTACCACTGGTAACTTGGTGTGCCTCCGTTTACAGGACTTGCTGTTAATGTAATCGACGTCCCCGAACATACATTTGTGTTGTCTGTTGCTATGCTTACTGATGGGGTGGTCATGGATAATTCTATGACCGAAGCTGTATCAATCATATATGTATTGGTTCCGCTATTACTTATCCCAGTCACTGTATATGTGCCGTTTAATTGCAGACCAAATGAAATTGCGGAACCGGTCCCGGAAACAGTAGGAACCTGAGCAATCCCATTTTTGTACAATGTGTAAACAACGTTACTTTCAGATCCATTAAGACCAATTTCGATACCAATTGCTCCTTGACAATAAGAACCATTGCCTGTTACATTATAGGCAGCAGGAATGAAAGGATTTAAAAGTGGATTCTCAAGAACCAGTGCATTTACAGCAGGTGTTACGGTATGTTGGGTATTTATTCCAGAAATATATTGGGCTACACGCGTTGCATACAATGGATTATGCACGGTATCTGCAATAAAAACCATATTGGCAGTTGAATCGGAATCAAAAGGAACTGAACCGACTACCCGGATACGGGTTATACAATTTCCATTTCCAGTTTTAGCTATTATTGTTCCATTATTTGCGCCTGGAGGAACCTTAGATGCTGTTTTTATCAAAGATTGCCCGGGATATCCTGACAAGGTATTAATAATACTTATACTTGCAGGGACTTGAGATGCATTCAATGTAGATGTTCCGGATACAATGCTTGCAGTTAAAGTTCCTCCGGAACAAATGGATGAATTTAACAAAACTCCCACTTGAACACTTGCTAATTCAAAATCCTGAGTAGCATCGGTATCCAATAAATCAATATCAAATTCAAAGATACTATCGGAAACCTGGATTACATTTTGAATGGCTAGTTGATATCCGGACTGGGTTTTTGGAGCTGTAGGCGAAACCTGCTGCTGTGCCGTTGAAATAACTGCGACACAAAGCAAGAGCAACAAAACCGATGTATTTCTGAATCTATTCAATAAGTTTTCCATAATTTAAATTTTTATGTTAATTACACTGATGTGAATGATGCAATAATTTAAGGGGTCACTGAAGTAACAGAGGCATGACTATTATTGTCAATAATAGTCATGTCGCCTGAATCAACCGTTCCATCGCCATTTACATCAGTTGTCAGGTACCCTGTTTTAAAGATAGCTGCATTGTTGCCCAACAGAATGTTATCGCTTGAATTTATCATCCCATCCTGATTTAAATCGCCGCTATATAGGGTATAAACCCCATCAGTATATTGATTAAGATTTCCTCCAAAAACTTTTGCCGGAGCATCAAAACCATAATTAATGATGCTGCCAGAAAAGGAAACTGAAGTTGAACTTACCGTCTGAATACTATTTCTGTGTTTAATGGTAATATAATATGAATCGTGCAGACCAATGGATACAGGAATGTGAGCAGTGCCATCTGTCATTAATTCAATGTTGCTATAGGTACATTCTACCACATTATAGTTGGCTGCATTGTGCAATTCAACCGTAATGTAGTCGGCAATACCTGTCCCATATTTTGGACCTGAAACATCCCTAGCCTGATTCATCAAGTTCCCTCCTTTATATAATCCTTCGAGGAATAGGGAAAGGTTTAAATCTTTGTCGGCTACAACCTGGGTTCCTGTAAATGCCCCAAGGTTTACAAGGCTGTTAGCTGTTAACTGATGAAGTGTTGTATTGGCCGCATCAAAATAATTTACTGATGCATTTGTAATTTGTGCTGCAAACAATTGGCTTTCTGTACCAACAACATCAGCCACTGGGTAACCAAAAAGTGCATTGCAGTTTATGCCGCTAACTCCGCTTGAACTGATATTCCAGTACCGGTTTAGGTAATTACCCGTAACTCCCGGGTAGGCCTGGTTCACCAAATTAACCCCGACATAAGCATTGGTAAAAGTTCCGGAAATAAAATTTAATGTCACCGGAGCATATTCGGTTGTTCCTGTATTGTCGCCTACCGGAAAAGTAAAACTTCCTGTTGCACTAAAATCCTTACGCAATTCGCCGTTCCCATCGGCTACTATCATAGTTGAAGCAGAAGGTGTCCCCAATATTGAAGCAGCACTTCCCAATATAAGGTTACTGTTTCCAAGTGTAACTAACCCTGATTGTAAGTCTAATGTATTGGTAACACTTACATTTTGTGCTGAAATAGTTACCCCCGAAGCATTATTAATAGTAAGCTTATAAAACGACTCGCCGGAAGCGGAAGTGCTTATAATTTCCTGCCCACCTGTGGTACCTGAAAATATAACCTCGCTTGAATTTGCACTGAACGGATAAACGCCGATGTTTTTCCATGCCGAAGCATTGTTCATGATTATACTAAACGAACTTGTACTTGTACTCAATTGTGCACTATCGGCTATTAGTAGCGAATCGTTCACCCGAATATTAGTCACTAATTCTTTGATACCCTTATTGGCAAGTTTCAAAATAGAAAAAGGGGTGGTTAACGCCGGATCATACATATCTATTGGCTCATTAACCGATTGTGCGCCTGTTCCGTTATAGATCACATAATTAGGTTCAACAACACTCAAAAAAAAGCCATTGTTGGTTGCAGGGAACAGTTCGCCGCCAATTTCAAACACACAATTGGCAGCATCTTGCATAAAATAGCATTGATAGGCTGCATCGGGCCCTATCATATCCCCGCCAACCTTAACCGTGCCATAATTATCGAAATATCCAAAAGGCAAGTACAAATTGCCTTTTTTAATGTCAAAGGTCCCGTAGTTATAGATTAAACCCCAGGTGTAAGCCGGGTCGTTTGAATAAAAAGAACCGTTTTCAAGGGTTACACAGGCACCGGCAAAGTTGTTGAATGTACCAAAATCGCAGGCGGCAGTAAAATTTGCATTCCCTTTCATGGTTATCTTTCCAAAGTTTTCACTGGTAATCGAACTACCTCCTCCTGTGAAATTAAAAAGGTTTACATGTCCATAGAATTTTAAATCGCAAGCCGAATTAAATTTAAATCCACGGCCACTAGTGGGTGTACTCTCATAATAAATTGAACCCGTATTGGTAACACTTCCATACCCGCTTGCTGTAGCTCCATAATCATTTCTGTTTAGAAGCCCATCTAAAAATGAAAAAATTATATTTCCGGTGCCGGCATGGGTGCCGTTCACGATATATAAATTCCAGTTCGCATTATTGGCATTAGTGATATCCCAGGTACTGTCAATAGGTGCATAAGGATAATCAATGCTGTTTACCCCATCATCAATACCAGGCATTACTCTACCATGAGCCCAGCCATTAAACTGGATCAGGAGCTCAAAAGCGCCGTTATCGAGCGTGGCATTTTTTTCAATAACCAGACTTTCGCAGGTTGAATTGGTACTTAAGGTGACCGTATGTCCCGAATTAATAATTACAAAAGCTGAATCGTTAGGCACTCTGGCTGTTGACCAGGTAGCAGGGCTGTTCCAATCGCCGGAGTTAACGGACTCAGCAATTATTATTTCAGTGGGAATGGCTTCTGAGAAACCCCGGGAAGAAGTAAACACGAGCATGAACAGTACAACAATAAATTTGGTAAATGTTTTTTTCATCATCTCAACTATTAAATGTTAAAATAAGAGACATAAATAAATGTACCATAGCACATTTACGCATGAAACAGTCTGTAACTCATAACTGGGTTCTGGTCTGTTTTTGAGAACTTCCATCGCTAAACGATTTTTAATGATCCTTTCAGTTTGTTATTATCAATTCTATTCCCACATCGATGGTGTAAACCGGCGCACAAAGGCTATGTTTTGTTATTTAATTTCTCATTTTCCAACTTCGAGTTCAGCAGCTTATTTAGCACCAATCGTTGCAATTCCAGTTTTTTAGCAAATTTGATATTTTCAGAACTTACTTGATCTCCATCTTCGTTAGTCCGGATAAGGTTTTTGTTATTCTTTTTCATGGATATTGTTATATATTCAATATTCAAGTTGAACCTTTGTCTTGAATTAAATCAGTTTAAAAAGAATTCAATCCCGATAAATGAAGTTGCCCATAACAGGCAACCTCATTACACCTATAACTTAACTATTGAATTACTATTTTTTCAATATATGATTTTTGGTTACTCCACACATGGATATAGTAAACACCTCTTGCATAGTTCGATAAATCAAACGATTCGAAATAGTGACCATCCGAACTTTGACCTTTTGACTGCCTGATCAGGTTCCCACGGATATCTATTATCTGGGTAACCACATTTTTTCCCAAATTTTTAATGTCGATAGTTACTTCATCGGTAACCGGGTTTGGATAAATTGTAATATCCTTTTGTGACGATTGCTGCCCTATTCCTAAAGGTTTTACTGCTACAGCAAGTGTTTGTGCCTCACCCGGGCCGCAATCGCTTAATGGGGTACAGGTAATATCGCCTGATAAATTGCCCACCGTTACAGTAATTTCATGGGTACCGTTGCCCGAAACCATTGTCCAGTCGCCGGGAAGAGACCATTCGTAGGTTATCCCAGCTACACTGGTAACGCTGTAATTCTCAGTTGTATTAGCCGTAGGGGTTACTGAACCTGTTATGGCATCTGGTTTTGCAGGGGCATTCCCATTGGGCGCCACGGCAACAATTTGTGTTGGCCCTGTTCCAAACTCGTTCGATGGAATCACTGAAACGTACCCGGAACCACTGCCAACCATTACTGTTATTGTATTTGTAGTTTGTCCAGATAAAATTGCCCAATCAGACGGAATCTGCCACTCATAGCTAATACCATTGACTGGTTCAACAGTGTAAGTTTGGGTGGACTTTATACAAGGATCAGTTTTTCCAGCAATGGTAGAGGTTTGCGATGGCGGATACAGTTCAGCCAGGTCCCGGCGATATAACCCATTTCCTGTTCCGGCATAAATGTAATTGTCCACAGCACTTAGATTGAAAACCTGGTTGCCTGGAATCATCCCTAAACTTATTTCTTTCCAGGTAGCACCATTATCCGACGAGCAATAAAGCCCATAATCGGGGTATGAATTTAAAGGGACAAATATTTTACCATCAATAGCGCAAATACCCCACCAGGCAATATTATTGCCCAATGAACCCGAAATATTTTTCCAGGTAACTCCATCGTTTTTTGATTGATAGATGGAACGGACCTCTACTTCCTGCCCATTTACAATTTGCCTTTCGGTAGCATTGGCATACAGGTTAGATCCATCATTCACCAATTCAGTAACTAAAACATTACTGGTCTGTACCCAGTTGGCGCCATTATCTGTTGAACGGAATATTCCCCGGCGTCCAGCATATTCGAGCGACATAATTTTTGCTGTTGGAGTAGAAATAAACTGGTAGGCACAAATATAACCCGTAACTCCTTCAACATTGCTCTGTTGCCATGTGGTGCCATTATCCGTGGAGTAAAAATACCCCAAATAGGTACCTAAAAACAGGGTCTCCCCATCGGAATGTAACGACAAATAGAAATATTGTGAATTTTCAATGAGCGTCCAGGTTATCCCATCGTCGTCTGACCGGTAAACCCCGCTATTGGGGCCATAAGTATATAATTTACCTTTATGGTCAATCCAGGGGAATATGGAGTCTTGGACAGTTTCATGCCAGCTATTGCCCCCATCGGTTGAAATGGTACTATAATAACTACTAATCGATTTTGCAAATAAGGTGGTTGCATTGGCCGATAAATATCGTAACATGTTCACGTCGTTCACAGGAAAACCCTCGTTTGCCGGAGCCCAACTGGTTCCATTATCGCTCGATTTGTAAATACCACCGGTCATTGTTCCGGCATATAAATCGGAATCCAAAGTGATAACCGGAGGGTACGATGACCAAAACCCACGGATACCGGAATCCGATTTCGTCCAGTTGATGCCATGATCGGCCGACTTATAAATGCCCCCTTTTGTACCAACAAGCACATCGTTATTGTGCATGACCAGTGCATTGCTTTCAAGCCAAATATCTATTCCATTACCATTTACCTCGGTCCAGTTATTCCCGGCATCAGTAGAGCGGATAACCCCATTGTAAATAGTAGCAGCATAAAGTAACGAGTCTTTACCAACAATAGATTGAATGCTATAATAATCATAAGTTCCTTCACTAGTCAGCGACCAATTATCACCGCCATTTGTTGACTTAAATATGCCGGATTCATCACAGCCGGCATAAATAGCATCGCCAATATATGAAAGGGCTGTAACAGTAGGGTAGTAATACCTGCCTTCATAATAGTCAATCTGCATACCCGTAGAAGTTTGCACCCAGGTATTTCCATTATCGGTTGAACGATAGATTCCATAATTATTTCCAATACAGGTAAAAATTCCACTTTCTGTTACTAATAAGGAATAGATGTGAGGCTTTGATTCAGCTAATCCATTATATATATATTTCCATGTTTCTCCATTGTCAGTCGAACGCAATAACCCTTCACCCGTTCCTGCAAAAATGGTGGACCCATGTTGTGCAAAGCAAGTCACCCACATTGGATTCGAGTTTTTTTTCACCCAGGTTACCCCGTTGTCATCGGAACGGTAAATACCTTCGGCTTCACGAACTGAACCGCAACCCAAAAATAAACTGCTTCCAAATTTGGCAATCACTCTTTTCGAGGTAGGCAACGATTCGCTCAGTATTTCATTCCAGGTAGTTCCGACATCCGTGGAAAAAAACAACCCATTGCCGTATAGCTGGGTCACAGCATAAAGGGTATCACCGGAATTAATCATGGTTCTGATGTATCCGCCGTCAATAGCAGCATGGGTCCATTGTGCCGATAAATTCCCGAAGGATGCCATTAGGCATATACCCGCTCCTATGAGCATTTTAATTGGTAACATTTTTCTCATTATATTAAATTTTAGTTATTAGGATTTTCCAATTCTTATATGAGGCTGTCTAAAAAGTTTAG
>DOTG01000046.1 GCA_003512955.1 Marinilabiliales bacterium | reverse complement strand
TCTTACATCGAACTCACGTTAATCTATTAAAAATTTCACAAAGGAATTATTGTTATTTAGCAAATATCATTATATTTGAACCGTAATAATCAACTTGAGTTGTTGATTTAAACCAAATGTGATTTTTGCCCGCCACCGTTTGAAATTCTTATATTAGATAGAATACCAATGAAGGATTTAAACAAAAAGCTATATACGGACGAATTGCTTAACGATTGGGTAACCCGTGAAGAGATAATTCCTGCAGAAACCTATTTTATCAAAAAATATTTGACCCAAAAAACAGGTAAAGTCATTGAAGCCGGCACCGGTGGCGGACGTATCGCATTTTGTATCGGGCAAATGGGGTTCAACCAAATTGATGCTTTTGATTATGTGCCCCAAATGATTGAATCCGCTAACAAAAACCTGAAAGATAAAAACCTAAATATTAAATTCATTGTAGCCGATGCAACCAACCTATCGGATTTTGGGAGCGATACGTACGATTATTTAATTTATCTGCAACAGGTTTTGTGTTTTATCGAAGACGAGCAACTATTCTATAAAGCTCTAAACGAAGCTTACCGGATTGCAAAAAAAGACAGTATTACCCTATTTTCATTTTTAGATTACCATTCGCGGACGATTAACATACCGCTACGGATACTATTGAATATTTTAAGATGGTTACGGAATGAACCCATCCCTGACAACTATTTGCCCTGGCTAAAGATAAACAACCGTTTTAACAGGAAGTTATTATCAAAAAACCAGGCACTCACTTACTGGGTAAAGCGGGATGAAATAATCATGCAATTAGAAAAAATTGGTTTTGAGGTGTTGGAGGTAAAAAATGCCAGCCAAATAAATACGGATGCCAAACAAAGGAAAGGGATGCTGTATGTGGTATGCACTAAATAACAAGGTCTTATATAAAAATCTAAGTAACCTTTTAGGATTTAGAAAATAAACCCTTTTTATACCATCAATTTCACTACTTTCGTACTTCTTAAAATGTTTTTAAATGAACTTTACCAATAAAACCTTTTGGGTTACCGGAGCCGCATCGGGCATGGGCAAAGCTGTTTCGGTGGCATTGGCAAAATATAAAGCCACGGTTATTATTTCCGACCGCGATGCGCAGGGACTGACCGATACCGCCCAAAGCATTGAAGCTGCCGGAGGTACTGCCAAAGTGGTCATTTTAGACATGTCCGATTCACGGGCTATTACCGAAAGTGCCGCTTTGGTGTTGAGTGAAGGCTACAAAATTGATGGACTTTATCATTTTGCAGGCATCAGCCAGCGGTCGCTGGTTACCGAAACCCCGTTGGAAAACGACCGCAAGATAATGGAAATCAATTTTTTTGGGGTGGTGGCACTTACCAAAGCACTTCTGCCGCACATGATACAAAACGGTGGAGGGCAATTGGCGGCGGCCTCAAGTCTGGTAGGTAAATTCGGGTTTCCGTACCGCTCGGCTTATTCGGCATCGAAACACGCTTTGCATGGATTCTTTGAAACCATTCAGGCTGAGAATTTCCAGCACAACATTCATGTAAGCATGCTTATTGGCGGGCGCATCCAAACCAACATTTCAAAATTTGCCATCAATAAAGAGGGGCAGGAACATGGAAAAATGGATCCGGGTCAGGCGAACGGAATCACTCCCGAAAAGGCAGCCCAACAGATTTTGCGTGGGTTAAAACGCGATCAACGTGAAATACCCGTGGGTGGGAGTGAGTTGATTATTTTGAAAATCAGGCGGTTCTTACCAGGGTTACATGCAAAAATTATCAGAAAAATAAAACCGATGTAAATTATCTATAAACTTGTATCCACAAGTTTTCGGATCACTTGTTAATAAACAACAAGTTACAAAGGATTTTGCAGTCAGTTGAAATGCAACCATCTCACGAAGTTTCGGTATTATCAATGATTTAGGATCATAGTTGCGGATTTAAGGTATAAGTCAAAAAAAATTGCAAATTCATCGGTACTAATGTTAAGCCAAGCCAAAAGACAGTTGCAGCGTTGAACTGAAAAAATTGTATATTAGCACAAAAAAGAAATGATTGGACCGGATAAAATATCGGAAATAGTTAATAAAATAGCTTTAGGGTATAATCCAGAAAAGATTATTCTTTTTGGTTCCTATGCATCTGGAAATCCCAATGAAGATAGTGACTTAGATTTATTTGTAATTAAAGATACTGATTTGCCCAGGCCACAAAGAACCGTGCAAGTTAGAAAAATGATATATGGTTCGATGATTCCTATAGATTTGATTGTTTATACCCCAAAGGAGATAGATGAATCAAAGGAAAATAAATTTGGATTCGTATATGAAGTACTAAATACAGGAAAGACTTTGTATGAGCGGGGAAGCAGATGAAATAAGACAATGGATAATTAAGGGAGACCATGATTTGATTTACCTGCTCGATTTGATAACGCAAAAAGACTTAGATTTCGAGAGTTTTTATGATACTGTTTCAGAGTTACAAGGATATGCAGTTGAAATTAGATATCCCAATGAGACTATTTTTCTTTCAAAAGAAAAAGTCGAGAGTGCCATGATTACCGCAATGGAAATAAGGAAATTTGTTACAAGAAAAATGAATATCTCAGTGGATTATAACGAAATATTGGATTAATAAAAATGGCAAAACGAATAAATGGAATACAGCAATTAGGAGTTGGAGTTACCAACGTTCACGAAGGGTTTAAATGGTTCCGCACCTATTTTGGAATGGATATTAAAATGTTTGAAGAGGCAGCGGTTGCTGAATTGATGCTACCCCACACCGCCGGTAAAACCCGCGAACGGCATGCTATTTTGGCTCTGAACCTTGAAGGCGGGGGTGGTTTTGAAATTTGGCAGCATACCGGAAAAGAACCGGTGAAACCATTGTTCAAAATTCAGATTGGGGATTTGGGAATCAGCATTGGGAAACTAAAATCGGCCAATATCCACAAAACCTACGAACAGTTCAACAAATGGAACCTGGAGGTGCTGACCCAAATAGATAAAGATCCTGCCGGGAACGAGCATTTTTATCTGAACGATGTTTTTGGCAATATCTGGGAAGTTTGTGTTGAACCTTTCAGGTTTATGAATCAAAAATCGGTGAATGGGGGCATTTATGGTGCTGTGATTGGGGTAAAAGATATGGAAGAGAGCCTGAAGGTGTATCAGGATATTTTAGGATACGACCAGATAGTATATGATGTTCAGGACAAGTTTACCGATTGGGTAGGAGTTCCAGGCTGTGAAAACATCTATCGCCGGGTTCTGTTAAAAAAATCGGTACAGCCCAAGGGTACTTTTAGCCCAATGTTTGGCCCGTCGTGCATGGAATTGGTTCAGGTGATTGACCGCGAACCCCGTGATATTTTCGAAGGCCGCATTTGGGGCGATCCGGGCTTTATCCACTTGTGTTTCGATATTAACGGGATGGATGAACTCCGTCAGGAGGTGGAAGAAAAAGGATTTCCTTTCACGGTAGATAGTGCCGCAGCCATGGATTCGTTCGATATGGGCGAAGCTGCCGGAAATTTTGCTTACATTCAAGCTCCTGAGGGAACCTTGATAGAGTTTGTGGAAACCCATAAAATACCAATTCTGAAAAGTGTTGGCTGGTATCTTGACTTAAAGAAACGGGGAGAGAAACCCCTGCCAAAATATATTTTTAAATTCTTCGGATTTATGCGTGTCCGCTAAGGAATTTAATAAAAAAAGGTTGCTCAACGGCAACCTTTTTCATTTAATCATGGCATGCTATATTTTAATATCTGTAATGATCAGCTTTATAGGGGCCTTCTACTGGAACTCCCAGATAATCAGCTTGTGAAGTGGTGAGTTTGGTAAGTTTCACCCCGAGTTTGTCCAAATGTAACCGTGCTACTTTTTCGTCCAGATATTTTGGCAGGGTATATACCTGTTTTTGATATTTGGCATGGTTGGTATGCAGTTCAATCTGGGCCAACACCTGGTTGGTGAATGAAGCCGACATCACAAAACTTGGATGACCTGTGGCACAGCCTAGATTCAACAACCGTCCTTCGGCCAGAATTAACACGCTGTGCCCATCGGGGAAGGTCCATTTGTCGTATTGCGGTTTGATATTGGTTTTTACAATTCCTGGAACCTTTGCCAAAGGAGCCATCTGGATTTCATTGTCGAAGTGACCAATGTTTCCTACAATGGCCATGTTTTTCATTTTGCTCATGTGTTCCACGGTAATAATGTCGCGGTTTCCGGTGGTTGTTACAAAAATATCTCCATAACTTACCACATCTTCCACCGTTTTCACTTCGTATCCTTCCATGGCGGCTTGCAACGCGCAGATGGGATCAATTTCAGTGATAATCACACGTGCACCTTGTCCACGCAGCGATTGGGCACTTCCTTTACCCACGTCGCCATAACCACAGACCACGGCTACTTTTCCGGCCAACATTACGTCGGAGGCGCGCATAATCCCATCAGTCAATGAATGGCGGCAGCCATATAAATTATCGAATTTCGATTTGGTTACCGAATCGTTCACGTTAATAGCAGGGAAAGGTAGTTTGCCTTGCTCGGCCATTTGATACAAGCGGTGGACACCTGTAGTTGTTTCTTCGGAAACCCCATGGATGTTGCTTCTCATTCTCGTCCAGCATTTTGGGTCGATGGACATTTGCTTACGGCATAACTCCAAAAACACACCCCATTCTTCAGAATCGGTAGCAGGATTAAAATCGGGGACTTTACCGGCAGCCTCAAATTCAGATCCTTTTACCACCAACATGGTAGCATCGCCTCCATCGTCCAAAATTAAATTTGGGCCTGCACCATCGGGCCATTGCAAAGCTTGCTGGGTACACCACCAGTATTCTTTCAGCGTTTCGCCTTTCCAGGCATATACCGGAGTTCCTTTCGGGTTTTCAATGGTTCCATTTTTACCTACCACCACAGCTGCTGCCGCATGATCCTGCGTAGAGAAAATGTTGCACGAAACCCAACGGACGTCAGCTCCCAGTTCCACGAGGGTTTCAATAAGGATGGCTGTTTGCACAGTCATGTGCAGCGAACCCATGATTCTGGCACCGGCCAATGGTTTTTTCCCTTTATATTCTTCCCTAAGGGCCATCAATCCGGGCATCTCAATCTCTGCTAAATCAAGCTCTTTGCGGCCCCATTCAGCCAATTGAATATTGGCAACTTTAAAGGGGAGGGTGGCTTTTAATACTTCTGACATATAATTTTATTTTATTTATTGTTTTGTAGTAAACGTATTCCTTCTAGTAAAGTTTTGTCAATCTCCTGAATGATGGGATAGAACCCATCATTGTCGAGAACATTTCTTGCTACGAGTGCTTTCAGTTGGACCTCAATGGTTTCGCCACTTATTTTTAAGCCTTTGGCATCTCTGGGGACATTATGATCGGCGGCAAATGCGACAAATTGCTCCAAAACCTTTTGTTTGTCCAAATAATCGGAAATTTCATGGGCTGTCTTAAACCTGGTTAACACAGCCCGGTGGTTGTCGGTATATTCAAAGCAGAATTGGTATTCCAACCCTTTGCGGTTAATTTTTGTATAGTAATCGGAAATTCCGGTGGTATCTGCAGGGATGAAGGCATCGGGCATGATACCCCCGCCGCCATAAACCACCCGGCCAAGTACGGTATAGTATTTTAACGAATCCATGGGGTGGATGCTATCCGCTTGCTCAAATTCCCCGTTCATATACCGTTCGTGAATATCGTCGAAATATTTTTCCTGGCCTTCATTATATGGCTTTTGGATGCAACGGCCCGAAGGAGTGTAATAGCGGGCAATGGTTAAACGCAACGAGGAACCATCGGCGAACATTACAGGTTCTTGTACCAATCCTTTCCCAAACGAACGGCGTCCAATAATCTGTCCACGGTCATTGTCCTGAATGGCTCCTGCCACAATTTCAGAGGCCGAGGCAGACCATTCGTCAATTAAAACCACCAGTTCCAAATCGGCACATGATGCCCGTTGGGTGGAATAATAGCTGGAACGTGGTCTGGATTTCCCCTCGGTATAGACAATAAGCTTATCGGCTTCTAAAAATTCATCGGCAATGTTAATGGCTGCATCCAGGTACCCGCCGCTGTTTCCCCTCAGGTCGAATACCAGTTTCTTCATCCCCAGGGCTTTCAGTTTAGCAATAGCTTCCTGGAATTCTTTGTAGGTGGTTTTGGCAAATTTCGATAGTTTGATATAACCAGTAGTTTCATCGATCATGTACGAAACATCGATACTATACAATGGGATTTCGTCGCGGGCAATGGTAAAATTGACCAATTCGGGTTCTCCACGCCGTAAAATCCCCACTTTTACTTTGGTCCCTTTTTTTCCACGGAGCAGCTTCATTACCTTCTCGTTGGTAATGCCTACGCCTGCAATCACGGTGTCGTTTACTTTCACAATCCTGTCGCCGTCACGGAGCCCCACTTTTTCTGATGGGCCGCCTAAGATTACTTTAACAACAGAAACGGTATCTTTTTGAATGTTAAATTGGACGCCGATTCCATCAAAATTACCTTCCAGGGGTTCATTTACCGCCTCATAATCAACGGCTGGAATATAAACGGAGTGGGGGTCCAACTCTTCAAGGATTTTTGGGATTGTATTTTCGACGAGGGACGGTACATCCACCGTATCTACATATTCCCGGTTTACATAATCAATTACTGCATCGAGTTTGTTTCCTGCCTGGAACCCGGAATTTTTCCCATTAAATTTTTGGGTATCGATATTTTGTTGAATAACCATCCCTAAAATAACAGAAAGGGCAATGACCAAAGGCATCCCGTATTTTGACATCTTCTGCAACCAACTCATAATTAATTATTTTCAATCTGTTTAATTTCTATTCCAGCTTTCTCTAAAAGTTCAATTCCCTCAGGAGTCCTGTAGGCATCGGAGAAAACCACCCGTTTGATTCCGGCCTGGATGATTAATTTGGCACATTCCAAACAGGGAGACGATGTTACATACAAGGTGGCGCCATCACTACTGTTCGACGATTTGGCCACTTTTGTGATTGCATTTGCCTCGGCATGTAACACGTAAGGTTTGGTTTTGTTGTTTTCATCCTCGCAATTGTTCTCAAATCCCGAAGGGGTTCCATTGTAGCCGTCGGAAATAATCATCCGGTCTTTCACTAATAAAGCTCCTACTTTCCTTCGTTTGCAATAGGAATTCTCTGACCAGATACGTGCCATTTGCAAGTAACGCAGGTCGAGCTGATGCTGTTTTGAATCGGGATTATTTGAAACGTTAGCGGACATACGTAGAAGGATTAAAAAAAAACCTCGGATTGAGGATTTTGGTAATCAAGAACCACACAAAATATTTCAACGGCAAGAAATTAAAAGTTATCATTATCAAGTATTTATTCCATTAAACCAGTTTGTTTCCTACTTTTATTTCCTGATTGGCAGTTCCTGTTTTTTTGCTTTTTGTATTCCCAGATACAAAGTATCACAAGATCGTATTTTCATTTGATTTGATGGGCAACAAAGTAAATAAAAAAAAACAATAAACGAAAATTGTTGTTGACATGGGGGGCGGTGCTGTAGAATTAGTTTTATTGTTAATTCACTGGGAAACAGGATATGGCCCTTTGTTTGTACAATACCGGAAGTGCTATGAGGTATTTTGTCGAGATAACGCGCTGCACTATTGCTAAAAGGCTTTTGGAAAAAACAAAGAGAGGAAAACCCGGTAACGGATATCCTCTCTTTTGGCTTTTTACTATCCTAAACCTAACAATTATTCTACTTTCAGAAAAATGGGGATTGAACGGGTATTCATGTTCACATCGCCCAATGTAAGCACCAATTTGTGATACGGTTGAATGTATTTAATTGATGAACCGTCGTTGTAATAAAAAGTTTCAATCCAAGGGGTTGTAACCGCATCAACAGGTACGGTAATTTGGGCGGTGAACGTGTAGCTTTGCGGAGTTAAAGGTGTGTCACCTTCGGGGTTGGCAAAGTTAATGTACTTTGAAAACAACCACGGCGAGTAGCTAAGTTCAGCAGTTTTTAATGCCTCGTTGTCGCTAATTACCACACTTATATCTACTGTGGAACCGGCAGTGGCGGTTATGGTAGGCAAACTTATTGTTTCCAGGTTTACTTGCGGAACAGCACCCCACAGCAATTTAGTAACAATGGCATCGTCAATTACTTTGGTTTGGCCATTTGCAGTAAGGGTAAGCGATGTACATGCGGGAACCTCGTGGTCAAATGCTTTACTTACATCTTCAGATGACTCGCACGAAAATATCCCAAGCATTAAAAACAAACCTGCAACATTTAATATATTCTTCATTTCCAATTTATTATATTTGTTTAACAGAAATAATCCAGATTAATCCCAACCGGGGTTTTGTACAATGGTTTTCCCGGTACTTTGGTATTTTAAAATCTCATTCCGGGGAATGGGGTACCAATACATTTTAGGATCGAACACGCGCGAATCGGCTTCAAATTCGGAATAGGAATAGGTACTATCATTAACGTATGTAATTTTCATCCCTTTTACCGGTTGGTTCAGCACCACTTCAGCATCTTTCCAGCGTCGCAAATCCCAAAAGCGGTGCTCCTCGAAAGCTAATTCCAAACGGCGTTCCAATTTAATGTACTTGCGCATTTCAGCCTGGTTTTGCAATAATGTTTTATCGGCGGCACTAAGAGGGCGAAGGTTGGCACGGTTTCTAAGTATATCCAACGTACTGGTAATTTGCGCAAAGTTTGCAGTATTATCGTATTCGTTGAGTGCTTCGGCATAATTCAATAAAATTTCGGCATACCGCATAAATATCCAGCCACGGGGGCTTTCATCACCTTTTACAATATCCAGTGCCGGATCAATAAATTTTCTCAGGTAATACCCTGTTTTGGTAGCTGTTGACGACGAAAACAACCCATCTTTACCCCCGATATATGTTGCGACCAGCGTATCTTTTAAAGAGCTCCCGTTATAGTAAACGGAATATTTTAAACGGTCTTCCCGTTTTTTTACATTTTTGAGGGAGTAGGGATCTGTTGGATCATAATCAACCATACGGCCCGAATAGGTTTTGGATGCCATGCCAAAAGCCTGTACCAAATCTTCGGTGGGGTTTAAATATCCCGCTCCCTGATAACTAACAGGATAGTTATATTTTTCAATATCGTTACGGCTAAATGCTGCTGTGGCAAAAATAATTTCGGGATTGTAAACCGAAGTGAATATGGAAGATAAAGATGCCAGGCTATATTCTGCCGAATCAATAGTCAATTTAGCAGCTTCCGCAGCACGCAACCACTTGGATAAATCGTTGCCAGGGTTGTTGAGCGGGCTGGCAGCATAAAGCAATACCCTTGATTTTAATGCTAGCGGTGTCCATTTTATAGGGCGCCCCTGGTAACTTACATCAGGATAAGCTTTTGGCATTAAGGCTGCGGCAGAATCGAAATCGGCAACAATTTTTTCAACAGCCTGGTCGAAAGGAATCTGTTCTTCGGCAAACACTTCATCGTTATTTAACGGATCGATAACCTTGGTTATGTAAAAAATATTCCCGTAGCGTTTCAACAATTCAAAATGAAAAAAACCACGCAGAAACAAGGCCTGTCCTTTATAATAGTTGCGTACACTGACACCTTTTTCTTCCTCGGGAATGCTGTTGCTTTTGGCAATGATTCCGTTGGGCTCCAGTTCTTTCAAAAAAATGTTGCATTTGCGGATTCCGCTGTACATTGCGCTCCAAACATCATCGGGATTATTGGTTGCATTAATTGCATTATTATTGAACAGGTTGATTGCGGCTCCTGCATTGGAACACACGGCTTCGTCGCAAGCTGCAGCCAGCATGGCGCCACCGAAACGCGAATAACCATCGGGTAAATTGTTATAAATGTTATTCAGGAAACCGGGGGCATAATGTACATCTGAAAAGATCTCCTGGTAGCTTAATTGGGTGTCAACTTCCGGATCTTTATCCAGGAAATCTTCGCAAGATTGCGTAAGTAGGACTGCAGTTGCCAGCAATGCTATGTTGATTATATTCTTCATATTCAGTTTATTTAAAAGTTCAAGCTTACACCAATGTTTGTAACCTTAATTTCGGGATACATAGTAACACCGGCATTAGGTACTTCGGCACTGAGGTTGTGTTTTCTTAATTTGTCGGATGAAAACACGTTGTACCCGTTGGCAAAGAATCTGACTTCGTTTAAGCGAGCCCTGCTTGTCAGGTCTTTAGGCAGGCTGTAACCAATTTCAATGGTTTGTACCCTCAGGTAACCTACATTCTTTTGCCAAAGTGAGGAAGGCTGATAATTATGCGTATTGACCTGTGTGGTTAAGCGGGGATACAATGGATTTGGATTCACACCCCAGGCATTTTCAGCTACCTGGTAAGTAATGTTGTTATTATTCTGCAACCCCAGGAACACGTTGTTACTGATGAACAGGCTCCGGTTGGCTACTCCGGTGAGAAGTATGTTGAAATCGAACCCTTTATATCCGCAACTCAGATTGAGCCCGAAATTCCATTCCGGAATCCAGGGATTATTTAAAGGGATATAATCCTGGGCATCAATAATGTTATCGCCGTTTTGGTCCACGTATTTTACATCGCCGGGTTGTACCGTCCCGTATGATGATTTGGCCCAGCTGTCAATTGCAGCCTGATCACTGAAAAATCTGTCGGCACTAACCTCAAGCCCCCATTGTTGTGAAACAGACTGCCCGGTGCGATATTCCCAGGCATTCAGGCCGGCAACTTCGTCCATGGAGGTTACCTTGTTGTTTGCATACGAAACTGTACCTTTCACTTGATATACAAAGCCGCCAGCCATATTATGATGTGTTGCCGTAATTTCAAATCCTTGGCTCAATACCGAACCGTTGTTTTCGTAGGGTAGATCCTGCCCAATAAATGTTGGTAAGGTATTCCAGCGTCCGGTAATTATTTGTTGACGGTTGTTCCGGAAAATATCTACATCAAGTTCTACTTTTTTAATAAGTTCTATTTCAAAGCCCATGTTTGCACAAAGTGCCTCTTCCCAGGTAATGTTTGGATTAGGGATCCGCCCTTCGGACGAACCGTCGGTCCAGGCTGTTCCAAAATAATACCCGCCCCCGCTATTAAATTTTTGCTCGTAGGGGAACCGGTATCCGATACCAATGTTTGAATTTCCGGTTTTACCAATTGAACCACGAACTTTCAAATAGCTTATTAGTTCGTTTCCGGTCAAAAATTCTTCGTTTGATGCAACCCAGGCTGCCGATAAGGTTGGAAAAAACCCGAAACGGCTGCCTTTTGCAAAATCTTCGGACCCGTTATAGGCAAAACCCAGTTCGGCCGTATACCGTTTGTCGAAGGAATAAGTTGCGCGGCCAAAAACACCTTGGTTACGGAAATCGGGATTATCGCCCACCACGGTTTCGTTCGATTGCATGTACTTTATATCGGCTGCAATGTGGCTGGTACCAAAATTGCGGCCGTAAGCAAAACCATACATGTAATTCATCATCAAACCAAAGTTGTCGTCCCAACCACTAAAATTTAAAGCGAGGCTGGTGGTTTCGCCAAATTGGGTATAGCTGGCATCGGTATTTTGCTGGTACCGGGCAAATGTTTGGTCTTTTGAACGTCCGTAATTTTTTGAAGCATCAAAGCCAAAAAGGGCATTTGCAGAGAGGCCGGTAAGGATTTTATCTAATTTCCAATCGAGGGTTGTAGTACCCTCAACATACCGTGAAAAACGATCCTGGAAACCGGTTTTTGCAATCAACCCATAAGGGTTGTTATATATGGCCGTTCCGGCAATTGAACCATCGGCATTAAAAATGGGCATTGTAGGTGGGTTTTTTGAAAGAGATGATATAATTGTTCCAGCCCCTGTACTGGGTACGTGCCTGTTTTCGACCCGGCCGCCCAGGTTTACCCCGATCTTTAAATTTTCGGTCAAACTTACATCAACTGATGAACGGAAATTGTAGCGCGAAAACTTGTTTTGAGTCGAAAACCCGGGATTTTCATCAGTATATTTGTACAATCCCTGCTGATTCATCACTCCAAGCAAAACATAGTATTGGGCAATTTCATTTCCACCGCGGAATGATAATTTATAGGACTGTTGAGGGGCAACCGATTTTAGAAATGAATTGTACCAATTGGTATTTGGATATAAATAAGGATCGCCTCCATTATAGTTTTCCGGGTTGTTTTTAGGATCGCTCATGAAAAGCGAATTAAATTCATTATCGGATAATTCATGGTAATCGTTCCTGAGTGCCAGGTTCCTGTATTTCACGTAATCGGGAGCATTTACATATTCAGGTAAGCGGGTAGGCGATTGCAGCCCGTATTGGGCTTTAAATGAAATGACGGGTTTGCCAACGAGTCCTTTTTTGGTAGTTACCAAAATAACGCCATTACCTCCCCGCATTCCATACATGGCGGTGGCAGCAGCATCTTTTAAAATAGTAAACGATTCAATTTCTTCCGGATCGAGCTGTGTGAAATCCCTTTCGACATTATCTACAAGGACCAGGGGCTGATAACCGCCCCCGAAGGTTTGAATCCCCCGGATGAAAATTATTGGGTTATCCCAACCCGGTTCGGAACCCAAGGTACGAACAGTAGTTAACCCTGAACCAAAACCCTGGACAGCATTACCCAAGGTTGATACAGGAACTTTCGTTAAATCGTTGGCCGATATGGTTGAAATGGCCGATGTTAATTCCGATTTGGTGCGTGTGCCATAAGCTACCTGAAATGTTTGCAATTCGGTATCCTTTTCGAGTATTATAACTACCGTTTCTTTTTGTTTTGGTTTATAGGTTTGTTGTATATACCCTGTTTTACTAAACAAAAGTGTTTTTTCGGGTTCGGCAGTTATGGCAAACTCCCCACTATTATCGGTAACCACTTGTGTAAATTCATCCAGCACCGATACAATTACATTCTCAACTGGATTTCCCAAATTGTCTGTTACTTTTCCATTTATAGTATAACTATACTGTGCCATTGCAGCCCCACTGACTATGACAGAAAAAATCAGAATCAGTAGTATCGCCTTTATAGTATTGTTTATCATATTTTTCATTTTTCGCTGATAACTGAATAAGTTAATAACCCGGGTTTTGAACGAGCAAAGGATTCTTGTCCATTTCAGAAAGAGGTATCTGGTACAAGTTGTTGCGTGGTTGGAAAATCCGCGTATAATAGTTTTCCTTGCTATAGGTTACATTGTTTCCATCAACGGCAATCACCATCTTTTCCATAGGGCCCCCAAACCATTTGGTAGCAAGTTCTCCCTCTTCGCCGGTACTCCAGCGACGGGCATCCCACCAACGGTGTTCTTCAAAGCAAAGTTCAATGGCGCGTTCACGGTGGATGCGCCCACGCATCGAATTCATATCAGAGGTTAAATCAACCGGAAGATCAACCACACCGGAGCGGGAGCGGACGGCATTCACCGCATCGCGGACACGCTGCGTCGGCCCTTCTGTTTCGTTCATGGCCTCGGCATAATTCAAATACATTTCGGCTAATCGGAAGTATATCCAATTATGGTAAGCAGTTGTCGAGGTCTCCTTTTTTACCTCCTCGGGTAAGTATTTGCGTACGAAATACCCGGTCAGGAAAGTTCCGTCATCAAACAGATCCGAAGTTGATGAAAAATCCATTGTTTCCCCCTGCCAGGCGCTTCCCTGGTAAATAATGATTTTATAAAAACGGGGGTCGCGGTTTGTATAAGGATTGGTTTCGTTGTATCCCGAACCGGCCTCATTGATATATCTGCCGTTTGACATTTCGAACAGATCAACAAAATTTTGGGTGGGTTGTACCGCACCGGCACCACCAAAGTTGCCGGTTGGGCTCCAGACGTTTATTTCGTCGCTTCCAAAATCAGCAGGAGCGGCATGTCGGTAAAATATCACCTCGTTGTTTCCGTGTTCGCGGCGGTTGAAGAACAGTTTCTCATAATCATCGGCCTTATTTGCCGCACCGGTCTGGTATAATTGATAGGCCAAAGCTCCATCCTTATCGGTTAATTGAATCACCGCCATTGCTGCTTCGGCAGCCTTAAGCCACCAGGCTTTACCATCACTTTCGTACCAGTCGTCAACGGTTCCGCCCATTCCCCACAAACCTTCTTTTTGGCTAAAGAGCGGACTGGCCGAATAGAGCAACACGCGAGCTTTCAAAGCCATTGCTGCACCTTTGGTGGCCCGCCCGTACTCGTTGGTGTTGAGTGTTACCGGGAGCATTTCAATGGCATTTTTAAGGTCATCCATAATAAATGCAAAACATTGGCGGTAGGTGTTGCGCGGCCGCATCAAATCATCGCCAGGCACCATAATATCATTTTCGGTTAGGATGGGCATTCCGCCAAAACGTTTCACGATTTCGCTATAATAAAATGCGCGCAGAAAATACACCTCGCCCAACATTTGATCTTTTGTTTCAGTATCGGGGAAAGGAATTATTTCAGCATTTTTAAGAAACAGGTTGGCTTTGCGGATAGCCGTATAGTAATGGCTGATGTTGGCGTCGTTTCCGTCATATACTCCCATATTAAACCCACGGGTTCCGTGATAACCTTCATGCGATTCCGATTCATCGGAGGCAGAAGATAAAGGGACCGGCTGATAACTGCCAACTGCGTTGAAACCACTTTTAAGGCCACTGTAAATATCGGCCTGAAATGCCTGTGCATTCACAAAATTTGAAAATACCTCCTCTTCACCCAGGTTGTTATCGGGAGCACGTTCAAGGAAATCGTCGCAGGAAAGGAAGCTCAATAAAAGCAGAAGGATATAGATTGTATTTCTCATAAAAGTTTCATTTAAAAGGTTACATTCACACCCAGGTTGAAAGCACGGGTTGCTGGCATTTTACCGCCACGGATGTCTCTGTTATCGGGGTCGAGGTATTTTTCAACCGACCACATATACGGGTTATTTGAAGATAAATAGATACGGGCGTTGGTCATTTTAATCCGGTTAATTAATGTTTCAGGCAAGGTGTATCCCAGTTCAAGGGTTTTTATCCGGACATAGGTCCCCGAACCTGCCTCGTAGGTTGAATAGTAGCGTTCGTTATTGATCCATGTTTTTCCGTAAAAGCGTGTGAATTCGGCTTGGTCGGCAATTTCAGGGGCCCAATAATTGTTATGCTTCTCAAATACGTTGTCATTGTTTGAGAATGCCCACATAATTTCCCAGTGTTTCATAAACATGGCATGGGTAGAGCCCTGAACCAACATTGAAAAATCGAAGGCTTTCCAGTTAGCTCCAATGGTTACTCCATACTGTATCTCAGGTATGGTTCCATAGCCCTGCCGGTATGCATCGGCCTGATTGATTACCCCATCGTGATTAAAATCCTCGAATTTAAGATCGCCCGGAACAACCTCACCATTACCAGGAAAGCCATTGTTTACCCCAATCTGTGAAGGGCTGTTTTGGATTTCCTCGTAACTGGTGAAATAACCAATACAGTTCCACATATTTGGTGTGCCGATGGAATAACCCTCCTCTTTTTGGTAGGGTAACACCCCCAGGCGATCGGCCCTCTTTAATATTTTGTTTTTGTTGTAGGTAAAGTTACCATTCATGTAATAGGAGAAACTACCCGATATTTTTTTGGTATGACTCAGTTCCAGTTCAACCCCCTGGTTCTGTGTTTCGCCAATGTTAGCAGGTTTAAATACAGCACCCACATAATCAGGTTTTACATTCTCAATATCGGTCAGGATTTTATTCCGGTACTCATAAAAATAGTCGAAGGTCAAACTAAATAAACCGTTAAAAAAAGCGGTTTCAACACCTATGTTTTGTTTACGTGCTACTTCCCACGATACATCTGTATTGGCAATATCACCTTGTTGTATCCCACCGTAGTAGTTATCGCCGGTTCCAAAAGTATATCCTCCGGCGTGGTTATGTTCTTGTAGGTAAAGGAAACGCTCCGGCGTATTAGGATCGTTGTTTTTATTAAATTTATCATTCCCGACCCAACCTAAGGAAGCCCTTACTTTAAATTTAGAAACCACGGGGGAAAGTACTTCCATAAACGGCTCATCGCTGAGCAGCCAGCCTACGGCAAATGCAGGGAAAAACCCATAACGCGATTTTTTAGGGAAATTTTCGGAACCATTATAGCCCACATTCACTTCGGCAAAATACTTTTTATCCAAATCGTAGGTTGCCCGTCCCACAAGCCCTTGATCGGCAAAAACCACATCCCCATTGTTAATTAACTCATTACGGTTTGCCAAAAACAACCCGGTTATTGAGTGCCGCCCGAAGGAGCGGTTGTAGTTAAGGCCTGCTTCGCCATAAACTTTATACCAATTGTAGTTTTTCTTCACGCCATCGTACGATAACGGGCGGTCTTCTCCATATTTTTGGTAGGTATCGGTAGCCATATCGTACATATACTCCGACGTTGCACTGTTCCACGAACGGCCTACCTCCCCTTGGGTATCGAACGATATTTGCGCTTTGGCTGAAAGCCCTTCAGTAATAAAATTGAGCTTCTGGTTTAAGCTTAGACTTGATTCTAAGGTGCTTTTCACGTTTTTATAAATAGCGGCTTCGTTAAGTTTTTTTACAATGTTATCGCCATTTCCGCTATACGAACCATCGGGATTATAAATTGGGTGCGTTCTTCCGGAATTGGCAAATGCTGCGCGATAAATATCCCAACTGCCCCAAATGGTACTGTTGGGCGAATTCAATCTTTCTACCCGGGCACCGATACTGAGTGATGCAGAAAGGTTTTTCGAGATTTCAGCATCGAGGTTACTCCTAAAGTTAAACCGGGAGTATTTGGTAAGGTCATCGTTTTTATAAAAACCATTTTGGTTTAAATAACCTCCCGAAACAAAATATTTTATTGCTTCGGTTCCGCCGGAAACATTCATGTTATATTGCTGCTGTGATGAGTGCTTTTTCATAACGGCATCCATCCAATCCACATCGGGATGGGTCCAGGGCGAAGCCCCCGTTCTCCACAATGCCAGATCACTGGCTGTTGAACCTGTTTTAGGGGTACGTTTATTGTATTGTCCCCAATCGGCTAAATACCGTAGTGCCATCGCGTCATAAGCCGCTAATGGCTGAGGGATATTTACAGGTTGAGTAATGGCATTTTGAACTGTGATTGAAATTTTTGGTTTCCCTAGCGTTCCGCGCTTGGTTGTAACAATAATAACCCCATTGGCACCTTTTACTCCATAAACAGCTGTAGCTGAAGCATCCTTTAAAATGTTAATGGATGCAATTTCGTTAGGATCAATTTTAGCATATTCGGTCCGTACAATCCCATCAACCACAAAGATAGGGGAGCCATCGTTCCAGGTAGCTAAACCGCGCACATACACATCGGCTACATCATCGCCAACTTCACCGGAGCTTTGCACAACCTGCACCCCCGATAATTTCCCGGCCATGGCTTGCGAGATATTTGTAACGGGCGACGACACCAGTGTTTTATTGTCAATAGTTGATATAGAGCCCACTACCGATTCCTTTTTTTGTACGCCATACCCAACCACTACTACATCACTTAAAAGTTGGGTTTCCTCTTCCATTTCTACATCGATAATTTTACGGCCCGCTATTTTTTCTTCCTTTTCTTTATAGCCCATAAAACTAAACTTAAGTATCTGGCCCTCTTTTTCAGGTATTTTCAAAATATAGTTTCCGTTAAAATCGGTAACGGTACCAATAGTAGTACCCTTTACCACCACGGTTACCCCGATAAAGGCTTCTTTTGTATTAGCATCGGTAACTTTACCACTTACTTGCAGGCTTTGTTGTGCGTGTAGTTGCAACCCCAATGCCAAATGAGTAATCAGTATAAGAAGTATAATTTTATTCATGTGTTTATTTTTATTTATTAGATCAAGGTCACATGCCAGTCTCTCTTCTACTCTGTTGCCTGTCTTTAGTTAGGTGTAGGGCGTGGAGACAGGGAATACGCCATAAAATAATTTGCTGTTTGGACACAAATAGTTTTTTTGGTTATCAATAATTTTCACGCTCAAATGTGAAAACATAGGTTTTCAATGTTTGGTATTCTTTCCGGATTGTCCAATAGTTATCATCGGTAACCAATTTAGGGCTGTAAGAGCCATCAATTGAGGCAGCGGTTTTTATTTCGATAAAATCTTCGGGATCAGGGGCAAACAAAAGCGCATATTTTTTTTCGCCCACAAAGGTTTTTAAACGTATCTCCAATACGTCATCGGTTAATTGCAGAATGGTAAACCTTGATTGGATGTGGTATTGGTTCCACTGTTTTTTTACGCTGGCTATTGTATCAATAATACCATCGGTATAGGTGAGCACTACTTTGCTGCTATCACTTCTTAATGAAGGGACAAATTGCCACTTGTCGGTGGTTAAGTTAAGCCATTGGCCATCGAGCATACTCCAGGTGCCATAAAATGTTGTTGGGCCTTGGCCGTTATTGTAACTCATGAATGCTTGGTGGTAATAGCGGCATATTCCGTTGGCTTCAATCAGGATTTTGCAGGCTTCCTGTTCAGGGGTGAGTGCCATTTTTGCACCATCTTCGGTAACCGAAACCTGTTTCCAAAGGCCAACGGCCATTCCCTCATTGGTGTCCTCTTTTTTACACGATGAAAGAATAACCAAGGGTAAAAAAAGGATGAGAAATATTTTATAAATGTTCATTACTATTTCCGATTATTCTTGTTCAATATTTGCAATTCTTTCAAAATGGATGCTGGTTTTAGCAATAGTCCCGTCCTGTTTAAAGTCAACACGGTCCATACCAAGTCCGTTATCGTTAGCATTTACAGCCCATGAAGCAGGCAAATCCACTGCGATGTTCAGCAACCCATTATTGTAACTCCATCCTGAACGGATAAGTACTTTGTTAGTACTTATGGCAGTATATGATGAATCATAAAGTACACAAATACTGTTATTGTTTATTTGCACAACCAACCGGGTACTGTCGAGTGTTGCAGGGGTGCCATCTACTGTTCTTGATGTTTGTTGCCAGGTTCCGATCAATTTCGCAGTTACATCATCCTCTGAAGCATCATTGCATGAGAAAGCAACGAAAAGGCTTATTATTGAGGAATATAGAAGAAATGGTTTTTTTAATAATCTTAATTTAAAAGTAGCTTCCATAGGGTGCCGTTTTCGGTATTAATTTATACTACCATGTAATATACATTGCATAAAACCTAATTTCCGCAAATGATGGTTAACAAGTTTGGAAAATGCGATAGTTAATTGCGATGCGGCTTCGGTACACCGTATGGAAGAATAATCCATCCCCAGAATAATTGTACTGCCACTTGCGAATGTAAGGTATGAATAAAGGGGAGGGTAATTTACCCTCCCCAATTAAAACACTTTATCTATTTAACTAAAACTTTTGTTGTTGAAATGGTATTATCGGTTTGGGTTGTCCGTACCAGGTAAACTCCACCGTTATTTACCGGAATCCGGGTAGTTGATTCATGGGTAGTATATTTTCCAATTTTACTTCCCAAAACGCTAAACACCTCAACAGTAGAAACATTACCATCAACTACGATGTTTTTATTTGCGGAATACACGCTAATTTTCGGCAGTTCTTTATTATCTACCGCATTCGGTCCAAATAAGCGTGGTTCGGAGCTGCCATTTATTTCAAGACCATCGAGATAAAATTTACCATAAGGCGACTTAATGTAAGCATCGGCATCATCTTTACGTACATCGAAACGGACCTGGAATTCAGAAACATAAGTCAACGATGTAACATCCATCACCATGTCAACCCAATGGCCAGCATCGTCAGACCAGTATTTAAGCCCATCGCCGCTATCAAGTTGGTTGCCGGCAAAGTCTTTTGCATTTAACTGGACCACATAGTAATCTTTGGCTGTTTCCATTGAATCAATATTTACAAAAACATGTAAATAAGAATTACCCGTTGTTCCAACATGTAACGACCCATTTAAAACAAAACGTGGCCCACCTGCCCACCAGTCGGCATTTGCACTTTTGTTGAATTTCATAATTGTATTATAGGGTGCCTCAACAGAATAACTGGTAAAAGGATTGGCAACTATGGCTGAAGTGTTTTCAGGGTTTTGCAAATCAGTGGTGCCTACCCATTTATTGGTGGAAGCTTCATTACCCAAATCAATGCTTAACTCAGTTTCGGCAAAGATATTGAGGCCGCGTGGTAAATTGCTGTTGTTTAGTACAATCTCATCCATATAGTAATTGGTTGGGTCTTCGGCATCGCCACCCCAGTTACGGTCCATCAACATCCCAATGGCATCAACGGGTGTTGCATTTTCAATGTACCAATGCAAATCAACTACACAATCTTCCCATACGCCGGGCTTTTTAAGATCCATGTCCCAGCGTTTGTTTCCTTTATCAACATCTTCGGGTAGAGTTACATTACCAATATAGATGCTGAACCCTTTGTTCAGGTTTTCACGATAATGATAAATATGAAGGTAACGTGTTGCTTCGGTAATGGAAATAGGTTCAGCCAGTGTCATAATCATAAAGTCGGGCCACCAGCTATGGCCTTTTGTTGTAGCCATGTGTAGGGCCTTATCAGAGGTGTTAATTCCTGTTTTAACCGGGTTGGCGCCCACTTCGGTGAATGCAGGGGCTTCTGCCGTACCAAAATTCACATAATAGCCGTTGGTTAAGGTTTCGCCCATAGCCCAATCAATGATGTCCATTCTGGAGAATTTGCTGGTAGTAATATCACCGGTAAATAAAGTGTCCTGTGCATTTGTAAACAGCGACAAGTAACAAAACGACATTGAGAGTAAAATTAGTTTTTTCATAAATTTAGATTTTAGTTATCAAAAATTTTAATTACTACAAATTTCATAAACAATCCTTACTTGCTGTTTCACTATTGTAACAAACTGTTTCGCTATTGTATCAACCCCCTGTTTTTAGGCAATTTCAGTTTGAAACCACTGCTCTTTTTGTTATTTTTTTTGCGCCAACATTGGTGTGAATCAAATAGATGCCGTCTTTGAGGCTGAATTGGCAGGTACCTTGTCCCGGAACGCGGTTTTTTGTTTCCACCAATTGTCCGGCTACATTGTAAATGGCAACCGAAATGGAACCAACCTCGGTAAAGTTGGTATAAAGCGTACTGCCCGAAAAATACATATCACCAGAATTATCTTTTAATTCACTGGCCGATGTTCCCTGGTTGATAGGGATAATAAAAGTGGCAACCGATTCCGGTTGGGCATCATAATTAAAGGTGTTACCGGTAATATTAAAACGGTCCTCCGAATTTTTGACACCCAGCGACTCCTGAGCGCGAGTACGGAATTGTACCACTTTCCCAAAACCAGAAAATTTGGATAAATCAACGGAATAATTTTGCACGTATAGTTTACTATTGCTAATTACCAGCACGAGTTCTTTTTCATCGGGGCTAATTGCGGCCAGGCTATTATTGGCCGATGATTCAATAATGGTGTACCCGGCCTTAATGAACCGGCTGAACTGTGCACGCAGGTAATAGTTTGTGTTGCGCGCAATCGGGTTAAGATTATCGTCATAATTGCTCACTATTTGTGCCCATGAATTGGAGAGGTCGCCACCACCACCGAGCTGCCAGTCGCACCAGCCGGTACATTTTAAAACACGCAGGTCGGTAATAATGCGGTCGGCCACAATCATTACTTGCGATTCGTAAGTAGTGCCCACATACAACGGCCCCGATTCTGATTGCCATAGCTTTTTATTGTTGTTTTTTGCCCAGTTGGCTAACCCTACCCGGTTGTTGCCTCCATAACTGTGAGCCGAAACCAGCCCCAATCTCGATACAATATCGCCAGCCGAGCTGTATGCGTTTAGCGCATTTAATCCGTTGTCTAAATTATTCGCATCGTTGGCGTTAATTTGGCAATACGAAAGCATATTTTTCCCTTCCAGTTTTTGATACAATTCGCGGATCATGGTCATTTGTTGCACATCTGAAAAATAACAACCTTCTTGTCCACCAAAGGCTTTCCACCAATTTGCATCGGGCTCGTTGAAGGGTTCAATGTAGTTGAAGGTTATCCCCAAATCATCGTGATAATGCCGGGTTACTTCGGTGAGGTAATCGGCAAAATCGTCAAACATATCCGGCTTCAGGTTACACACGTTCCCTTCCACGCTTCCTGCCGAGCAGCCACTAACTGTCATCCAGTAGGGCGGTGAATTGGAAAAACCTATTAGCTGAATGTCGTTAACCCCGGCTTTTTCAATACGTGAGGCAATTAACTGCTGCAATATTTTCCGTTGTTTGGCATCCTGAGCCCAATCGTAGTCGGCTGCTGCCGATGCTTTATACCCTGGCATATTGCCACCATCACTACGCATGTGGTTGTGATCGGGAGCATCGCCCCCGCCAATATTGAAACGGAAGATGTTCATATTAAGCCCTTTTGCCGGATCGGTAATCCAATCGCAAATGGTTTTCACTTTTACATCGGAAAAACCACCCATAACGTTGGCCCACCAACAGAGCGATGCTCCCCAACCTTCAACAACCGGGCCTTTTATCAAAGGGTCAATAGCAATGGTAATGGGCGAAGCTGTAGTGGCCACGCTGGAAAGCAAAATCTGGTCGAAGTAATAATCGTCGGCACCATCGGCTATTTTTATTGAAAAGGTTTTGAGCCTGGTTCCCACAGGAATAGCCAACATGTAGTCAATCCAGGCACCGGTAGTGGAATTGGCTTGCCAGGCATCGCTGCTTTGGCTGCCCGATTCCGGGGTGTATGTTATGGCTATTCTTGAATTGGTATTTTTATAAACCAATATGTGTAAATACTGGTTTGCCGATGTAATTGAAACAGAATTGGACAAAGTGACCTCCAAGCCTGTCCAGTAAGGGTCTTGGCCCGATTTTACAATTTTATAACAACCCGTAGTTCCATTGATGGCATCGGGACCTGGATTAGGAGCAGCCCAAGTACTGGCCGAGGTTCCTGTTTTTGAATAGTTCACCCATGAACTTACCGATGCCGGTACCGTAGCCGATTCAAAATCGAGCAATATGGTTTCTGTCGCAATAAGATGCGTCGCAGAAATTAATAAACAAGCGATTAATAGATATTTCATAATTTTTATCTCCTTATCATTCGGTTACTTCAACTTTTACTGAGGCATCTTTCAACCAAGGCGACGAGAACTTAACAGTTACCGTTCCGGCTTGTCCAGTTGTTTGGATATAGGCCAACAAACGTCCGTGGAACGAACGTTGTACGTTATCGGAATAATTGCCCATGTCGGAGTTGTTGCTAGCTTCAAGCCCTAAAAGTTCGCCTGGGCCTTCAACAACACACGTTATTTCATCGTCGGAAAGCATTACCGGAATCCCGTTTTCATCAACAACCTGAACAACCACATGCACCAATCCATTCTCTTTTTTCAAGGTTTTTGCATCGGCATTAGCAGTTAATGCAACAGGCCTTGCTGATGTTTGGAGCGTGTAGTTACAAATTGTTTTAGTGCTGGCATCCATTCCAACAATTTCAAGGGCTCCGGCCTCGTATGGAATATCCCAGAAAATAACACCTGTTTTGTCGTCGAGCGGTTTAACTTCGCCAACTTGTTTGCCGTTCAGCAACAATTTCGATTGTGGAGCATTGGTATAACCCACCACCCGCATCATTTCGCCGGCATTGTAATTCCATATTGGCCAGGCATCGGTTGAAAGGTAGTTTTTGTCGTTAGGAACCGGATATGTTCCGATATAAGTAACCGGCTTTTCGCTCCAAACTGCCTGGCGGAAATGGCCGCGGGGTTTCAGGAAGCCGCCAAAATCGAGGAAACCGGAGTTGAATCCGCGCGATGGCCACGGATTTGATTCCCCCAGATAGTCAATACCTGTCCAGAGGAATTGGGCGAAAATATAATCGTTGTCGCGGACTGCTTTCCACGAATCCATGCTGTGGCCGTTTTCGCTCCCGAAAATCACGCGCATAGGATATTTGGCATGGTCCGTGGCATAACGGTCTTCGGTGTAGTTGTAGCCGCAAATGTCCAATGCAAAAGGATAATCGGTTTCGTTCGACATTACAACCCCGGCCAAGGCTGCGGTAACCGGGCGCGAAGTGTCAAGGCTACGGACTACGGTTGTTAGCCGTTTTGCAATCCCGCCCAGCCGTTCAGCCTTTGGTGAATCGGGTTTGTAGCCGCCGTGCATGGGCTGGTTTATTTTTGTCCCGTCCAAAATAGGGTGCGAGTATGGGTCGTTCGGATAATCCACTTCGTTGGCAATGCTCCACATGATAATGGAAGCATGGTTGCGGTCGCGCAAAATCATATCGGCAAGGTCGCAGCTGCTCCACTCCTCAAAAAAGTCGTACGAGCCTTCAAAACCTGGGGTTCCAACATTCCAGCCTTCAATCCATTTTCGTTTGGGGAATTCCCATTCGTCGAATGCTTCGTCCATTACCAGTAAACCAATTTCATCGCAAAGCTCATAAACATCCGATGCTTGTGGGTTGTGGCTGGTGCGTATAGCGTTACAGCCCATCTCTTTCAAGGTACGCAACCTGCGTTTCCACACTTGGCGCGGAACGGCTGAACCGAGTGTCCCGGCGTCGTGGTGTAGGCAAACGCCTTTCAGCTTTGTCCAGTTGTTGTTCAGGGCAAAGCCTTTGTTTGGGTCGAAGGTGAGCGTGCGCAGACCCAATTTCTGTTCGTTCTGCTCGGTTACTTTTCCATCTTGTTTAATAATAGTGCGCACGGTGTACAAGTTCGGTTGTTCCAGCGACCACCGTTTGGGGTTACTAACTGCAACAGCTTGGGTTGAGGTGGCATTTTTACCTGCTTCAACGGTTTGTTTTTTTGATGTGGTTGCCACAACCTTTCCTGTAAATGGGTCAATAATTTCATGGGTTATTTGCAGAGTGGCACTTTTTGGTTGCTCGTTATTGATGGTTGTTTCAATTGAAACTTCAGCTTTAGTATCGGTAATGCCGGTAGCTTTGAAAAATACTCCCCACAAGCCGATGTGAGCGGGAGGCGCATAAACCAAATACGCATCGCGGTAAATTCCCGAACCTGAATACCAGCGCGAATCGCGTTCTTGCGAGTGGTCAACTTTTACTGAAATTACATTCTCTTTCCCGAATTGGATGTACGGAGTAAGGTCGTACATGAACGAAATGTAGCCGTTGGGGCGTTTGCCCACCGATGTTCCGTTGATGAATACCTCGCTACGGTTATAAACGCCTTCGAAATAGATATATACTTTTTCACTTTTACGGTTTTCGGGAACAACAAACGATTTACGGTACCAGCCAATGCCGCCGGGTAAAAACCCGGTACAGCTTGCACGGTCAGGGCTGTAGGTTCCTTTCACAGTCCAGTCGTGTGGCAGGTTCAATGTTTGCCACATTGAGTCGTCGAAAGTTGGGACTGATGCCTCTTTTACATCAGCAAGCTGAAACTTCCAATTTTTGTTGAACAGTTCGGCCTGACCAAATTGTGGTTTAGCCTGAGTGGTGGTTGCCGCCAGCATAATTGCCAAAGCACCCAGAATGGTTCTAATTTTCATGTTTTGGTTCTGTTTTATAGTTAGTTGTTTTTGTTTTCAATTAATGAATAATTTCCGCGAACTTGCCGTGCCATTGTCGTATAAGGTGCGTTCGATATAGATTCCCCTATTCAACCGATCGTTTTTTTTTACTTGCTTGCCATCAATCTGGTAGTATTCTGTGGAAATCACTTTCCCGTTTTTTTTTTCGTTGGGATTCATTTCCTCATGAACTCCGATTGTAATTTCGCCCACCTTAACCGGGGCAATTCCCTGAACGGTAGGTATTACCTTTTTAACCGAACCATCGGCATTAAATTCCAGTTTATCAATGCACACTTCGCGGAAATATCCGGCTGAGTCGCCATGCATGGTGATTCCTTTTGGGCGGGTGAACCGGTGATAAACCATGTACCATTCGTCGCACCCGGGATTTTGAACCACCGAATTGTGTCCCGGGCCATAAATACCTGCTGTTGCATCTTTGGACAGAATCAAATTGTTTGCAGGTACGGTAATAGGGCCCAATGGTGATTTTGAAGTTCCGTAGCGTACACGGTAATCGGGGCTCCGGGTATCATTCTCCGACCAAAAGAAATAGTAGGTCCCATTACGTTCAATTACATAAACACCTTCGCGGAATGTGCCGCCCGAAGGGGTAATGGTGCGTTTTGTAGATATGTTGATGGAAACCATATCGTCATTCAGCTCGGCTGCATACAATGTGGTGTTTCCCCAGTAAAGATAGCTTTTCCCGGTAAGGGTATCGGTATAAACATCAGGGTCAATGTTATCAGCCAGTTTTTTGCCCGAATCAACAAATGGCCCGGTAGGATTATCGGCTACCGCCACGCCTACATTTCCGGCAGCAACAAAATAGTAGTAATATTTGTAGGTTCCGTCAACCTTTTTTTCGGTAATGCTTGGTGCCCATGCGTTGAAAGTTCCCCAACTTACATCGGTATGCAGGTTGAGGATGGTGCCTTCGTCGGTCCAGTTCACCAAATCGGGCGACGAGAACGTTTTAAAGTAATAGCCTGCCCAGCCTACAAAGCCATCGGTAGTTGGGTACAAGTAAAATTTTCTGGTTTTATAGGAATATAGTATTTCAGGGTCGGCAAAGTAACCTTCCAAAACCGGGTTGTTGTCTATTTTAACTGTAACCAAATATGTTTTTGAACCAAGCCCATCAATTGTGGCCGTGTAATTTACTGCACCCATTGAGAAATCCTGCTCGCCCGAGGGTGTAACCGTGCACCCGGCATTAGCTACAAACTGGGGATTGAATTTAGTAATATCGGTTCCGTACCGTACAGGCAGGTAAATGGTTTTTGCTGTTTGATTGAAGTTGACATTGTTTTTTTTGATTGCGCCTGAAGCGGAAGATTGGATATAGACATCGGAAACACTTCCCCATTTTTTCATTAGTGCCGCCGCTTCCACATTGGTAATTGAAATGATAGTACCATGGCGCGGGGTGAAGTTAAACTTAACTTTCTGGTCAACAACCTTGAAGTTTTCCAAATCGGTGCTTTCGGTAAACTGGTAGGCCCCGCTGGTGTACATGTCATACATCAGTATCCAGGTATCGGTATCGTACAAGCGGAATACGCAACCCCCTTCAACAGGATTGGTGGTTGATTGCAGGTATTTGTCGTTCATCACATAATTAGCTGTCAGGCTATCCGAAACCGCCTTTTTTATTCCAAAGCCTTCGCCTTCGGTTTTAAAGAACAGGTGGTATTTTCCATCTTTATAAACAATATCGGCATCAATGGTAGAACCTCCGTTAGGGTTCTGGAAAAGGATTTTTGGTTCGCCTTCCAAGGCCGAAAAGTCGCTGTTGGCATAGGCGTAGTAAATCTTATCAGGCTCACTGCCAATTTGCATCGACCAATATACCATGTATTTTCCTTGTGTCTGGTCGTAAATGGTTTGAGGAGCCCAAACCCGATGAAGCTCATCGTAACCCGGGTAAGTGGTTTGGATATTTACCACATGGGTTTGCCAATCAACCATGTTGATTGACTTCATCAGGATCATGGCCCGGTTCGAGTTCCAGCCATTTGCCGAAACCATGTCGGTAGCCGCCATGTAATACGATTGCCCGTCGGTTCCCCTCAAAATATGCGGATCGCGGATTCCACCCGTTGAGCTTATAACTGCAGAATTGAGTACCGGATTGTTGTTGTTCAGGGCTTTGTAAGTAAATCCGTCGTTGCTTATGGCAAACCGGAGCGCTTCTTCGTTCCCCGAGTTGCCCGTGAAGTAGGCAAACAGGTACGCTGAAAAACCTTCTTTTTCGGCCACGTAAATCTCGAACGGGCGTGTTTGAACTGAACTACCTTTAGCAACGGTTGCCGTTAGAACTACTTTTGTTTTACCCGTCCCTTTTTCGGAAAGGTAATTCAGTTTGCCATTATCTGAAAGTAAGTCAGGCAGGCTTGAACTCCAGCCAATGGTGGAACCTTCGAAACCGGATACCGGCAAAACCAGGCTTGAACGCAGGTTGTCTAAACTTCCTGCTACTATAATATTTTCAGTATCGTAAGTTACTGCTTCCGTATCCGATAACGATGGGATAACAATCAACCTAAATGCTTTAACTACCATGATTCCTTGCTTAACTGCGGTTGCCGTAAGGATAACTTCCTTGGGTTCGTTGCCGCTTGCCGGGCGTACTACCACTCCGGCATTTGAAATGGTTGCCGTATCGGATGAACTCCAAGTAATGGTAATTCCGTATTCTGAGGTTGGGAGGGTGATGTCTGCGTTAATAAGTTGCCCGTCTTTAAGGTCGACCGAACCCAGGAAGTCATTGATTTGTATTTGGTACCACGCCGCATTCATTTCGGGTAATGATGCTCCCAGTTGAACAATTTGGCTATCAGACAGAGTGACATTGTAAACCCGGAATTCGTCGATCAGGGTTTTCTGTAAATAGGCATCGCCATTTAAGGCGTACGACGATTTACCGATGAAGTTGTATGCCGGTGTACCCAAAGCTTTCGGAGCTAAAGTCACGTTGGTGGAGGTGGCAACCGTTGCACCATTTAGGTATATTTTTACTGTTTTTGTGGTTGAATTATAACTGATGGCTAAATGTTTCCACTTTCCCTTTTCCATGGGCTGGCCGGTGGTTGCTGCCTGTTCGCCGGTCCAATTTGTTAGGCTAATGGCATATCGGGTATTCTTAGCCGAAAAAAACATGCAGCCATTGGCATCGGTGGCTATTTGTTCCGAATTGCCGAACGAAAACACAAAGTTACCGTTGTTGGTAATTACGGCATCATCAGAAATACAAACATAAGTTGCAACGGTGAAATCTTCCAGTGAATTAATTACCTGGTTGCCAAACACCGCTCCCAAATCGAGAAACCCATTGTTCAGACCTAAATTCAAAACCCCGTCGATTCCTCCTGAGGCAGATATAGTAGCTTCATTTTTCAGGGTTGCCACAAAATTGTTTCCACTGTTATCGGTTATCGAAGTTGAAGTTGCATCGTAACCATTGAAGTTAAACCATACCTTCAGGGTTGAATCGGTATTTTCCTGAGCGTGCAACAAAGTGCAACCAGCCAGGGAAAGAATGGATAAAATACGTTTTAATTGTTGTCCCATCATCTAAATTTTGTGTTTATTGATACCAAATATCAAATTCGCGCCACGACTATATTCTCCATTGTGAATAATTCTTCTGACTTTAACTTTACCGGTTTCCAACATAGGTAATTATTGACCGGGCAGGAATGTTCATTTTCTGTCCGTAATATATTGTCGGTTGTAACGCCAGGTTGTTGTTGGGTAAATCGGAGGTAAGATAGGGTTTCCAAGACAAAACCCTTGTTCCATTCCAAACCAAATCAAACCCTTTTGCTTTATCTTGATAATTAATAACTACAACCACTGGAGTACCATCACTATTTTGAAAAGCTGAAACCATGAGGCCATAAGGATCGGTATCGCCCTCGGGAACAGAATCATTATTTGCGTTAAAGGCATCAACACCCAAACGGATGGCTCCCGGGCGGATAAAACGGCTGTAATTGCCCAAAGCCCACATCAGTTTTGAATCGGTAAAAGTTCCGTTGATATTGGTTGCATCGGGTTCAGCATAAATGAGCCCGTCTTTATAGTCACCATTGGTTACAGCAAGCCACCATTGCCATGCCGAGGCGTTGGCATACACCAAATCGTGATGTATTACACGGGCCACGTATAGTGCGGTTTTCATGGTAAGGTCTTTGCCACCGCCACCGCCAATTTCTTCATCGTTTCCCATAATGCAAAGTTCCGTTTGCCAGTAACGGATTTCCTGTTTTTTCAGCACATCGCCCATTTCCTTGCGGATGGTACGCAAATCGGTTAGCGGCGTATTGGTCCAATAACTGTGGGCTGCCATTAAACGGGGAACATTGGGAACATTGCCAATATATGACTCAGTGCTGTCTGGCGAAAAATACGATTGAATCTGGTAACCCCTGTTGGCTTTGGTGTATTGATGGGTGCGGTACATGCAGTTGTAGTCGAACGACTCCGGCGCAAGTATTTTGGTATCTATTTTCCGCGCTTCGAGTTCCTTTCCCAGCAACCGGATGGTTTTGGCCACCTCGTATTTTGTGGCTGCGGTCCCTTCCTGCCCCGAACCTGTCCAGTTCCAGTGGCCATCGGGTTCATTGAATGGGCAGATATAACCGAATTTAATGCTATCGTGTTTTTCAATGCCCTCAATAACATTGGCCATAAAGCGGGCAAAATCGTGGTATTTGTCTTCCTTAATGTTGAAAGTGCCTCCCCTGCCCGTATTGGTGGCCAGTCCGTTTTGTGTCCAGTAAACCGGAGCCGAAAGGATGAAGCCCAGAAACTGGTTAACGCCACGTTGTTGAGCCAGATGCATAAAGTTGCGCTGACCTTTTTGCTTATTCCAGTTATAGGTACCGTTAGGCATTAAAAAACATTCTGCACGGCGCCAATGATTGTCAATTCCGCTGGCTTTTTCCTGTTCAGTACTGCCGGCACCAATATTAAACCTCCAAAGCGACAACCCAATTCCCAGGGGATTCCCCTGTGCATCGGTTTCGGTGCTGAACAACCAGTCGGCCATCTGTTTCTGCTTTTCGTTGGGCCACAAACCAATATACTGCATACTCCAGGCATCGGAAGCACCAAAATTATCAATGGGCTGATACTTTTTATTTGTTTCAACCACAAACATGTTCACATTTGCCTTTGATGGTGCATGTTTATCATTCCCCAATTCTTTTCCTTTGCACCCAAAGAGAAGAGAAGTTAAAATGATAAATAGCAAGTATTTTCTAAAGAAGTAATTTCTCATAAAAAATGTTCTTCTGTTCAAATAATATTTCTTTCAAAAAAAATCAACAGTAAACTCTTTTTGATCCGCATTGGCAAATTTGCTCATTAAAGCAAAAAAACACTGTCTCTATTTTTTCATTCCCTTTCACTATTGTAACATCTCTTTCTACCAACAAATATATATCGCGCTCATATTCTGAATCTTATGGTAAAATAAACGAAATATGGCCCATGGTTTATATTTACTTGTACTAAAAACAAAATCAAATATTTCTTACTTTTATTCGTTCAAAATACCACAAAACCATAAAATGAAAAGGCCGTTCCTACTAGTTACAGTCCAATTATTTATCCTCGCTTTGGGGATAAACCCATTGCTTTTTGCCCAGAAATACGAAACCCAGCTTATTTCAAAATTATCGACAGAGGAAGGGCTGTCGAACAATACTATCTACTCAATATTACAGGACCGAAGCGGTTTTATTTGGATAGCCACCGAACAAGGCTTAAATAAGTTTGATGGAAAAAACCTGACCAATTTTGCCGTTAACAGCCAACATTATTCGCTTACGCACAACCGCACACAAACCATGCTATTGGCTCCCGACGGCAATATCTGGATTGGGACATCGGATGGTTTAAATATTTACGATTACCGGACAGACAGTATTATAAAAGTACGCACCAATTCGGAACCACTTAAACTGGTTTATAATGACATTACCATATTGGCTTTGAGTGCCGATAAGAATACAATATGGTTGGGAACTTACGGAAATGGGGTAAATTATTTTAGTTGGGATACAAAAGACTTTTCGGCACTAACATTACCATCCCTATCCAACGTTCCTCAACCAATGAATGTGATGAGTTTAATTGAAGACGACAACAACCGGCTTTGGATAGGGACCCAGGCCAATGGCCTTTACCTTTACGATTTAAAAAGTAAGGAAATAGAACATTTTCAACTGCCCGACAATGGCAGGTTTGTGCGTAAAATATATCAGGACAGTTTCCGCCGTATATGGATAGGTACTTCCAAAGGGTGCTACATTTACAATGAAACATCCAGCCGTTTGGAACAAATTACATACCCCAAAGAGCTCATTTCAAATTCAATTGGGGCAATTATGGAAGATAGGAATGGCAAGCTGTGGCTGGGTACAGAACTGTTTTTAATGAACTTTTCGGCAAGGGCCTTTTCATTAAATGAGGAATTTAGCTATCAAACCATTGACCACGGCGAATCAATAACCCGGTTAAGCTGCCCTTCGGTAAATTCCCTTTTTGCCGACCAGGAAAACAACATCTGGATAGGAACAGCGTGGGGGGGTGTAAATATGTTAAAAGGGACCACGGCAAAATTCCTCCTTTTCAAACACAATCCCGACCAGGAGAATTCCTTGCCAAACTCACCCATTACGGCAATATACAGCAACGAAAGCAATAACATATATATTGCAACCATTGGTACCGATAAAGTTGGCCTTTGCTCCATGAACCCGGAAACAGGAAAAATAACCGAGCACCCATTAAATAAACTGTTGCCGGGTTATGTATATCAATCTATTTTTATCGATTCCGACAAAAACCTTTGGATTGGGACCTATAACCAGGGCTTGATAAAAACCAAACCGAATGGTTCAGAGTATGAGCAATTCAGGAACAACCCTTCCAATTCCAATTCTCTCCCGGGAAATGATGTGCGGTCAATTTTTGAAAGCAAGGACCATACAATTTGGATTGGAACCCAAAATGGTTTAGCCCGGTACGATAAAACCAAAAACCAGCTATCAAGGGTTGAACCTGTTAATAATAGAAATATCGCAATACGGTCAATTAAAGAGGATTCCAACGGTGCGCTATGGTTAGGTACTTATGGCGATGGAGCTATTATTTATAACCCTGAAAACAACGTGGTAGATACCTCACCAATAAACAATACCTCTCATATTATTCATGATATTTTTATTAATGGCAAAACAGTATGGATGGCAACCAACGGTGAGGGGTTGGTTAGCGTGGACACCGATACAAAAACAGTTCATTATTTTAATGAAGCGGAAGGCCTGGCCAGTAATTATATTAATTCATTATTGAGTGATGATGCCGGCAATATTTGGGTAGGCCATACCAAAGGAATTTCAAAGATTACCCCCGGAACCCATGAGGTAGTCAATTTTAATTCAGTGGATGGCGTTCAAAGCCGCGGATTTTCAGAACATGCTGCACTTAAACTCCCTAATGGGTCCATTGTATTTGCAGGGTTCGACGGCATCAATATTTTCAACCCTTTGAATGTAACAAAAGACGACAAATGCCCATCGGTAGTGTTTACAAGGCTTTTTGTGTCGAACGAACTTGTGGCGCCATCTACCGACAAACGCAGCATTTCACCCATTACCGAAAACATTACACTTGCCAGCCATATTGATTTAAAATACAACCAAACAGTATTCACCATTGAATTTATGGGCATGAACTACAATGCAAACCCAAAAATCCAATATGCCTATATCCTTGAAGGTTCCGATAAGGAGTGGATAAACATTGGAACACAAAACAGTGTTACCTTCCGAAACCTGAGGGCTGGCGAATATGTCTTCAAAGTGAAAGCATCGAGCCCCGATGTGGTTTGGAGCGATAGCAATATGGCAACCATAGCCATTACTGTTCACGCCCCGATATGGGCAACCGGTTGGGCCTATCTTTTGTATTATATGCTGTTGTTTACCCTTATCTATTTTATTGGAATGTTCATAGTAATACGGATTAGGACTGCCAACAACCTGAAAATTGAACGCGCCCGCCGCGAAAAGGATGAGGAACTCCATCAGGAAAAACTGCAGTTTTTTACCAATATATCGCATGAACTGCGCACACCGCTTACCTTAATTTTCGGGCCGCTTGAAACCATGTACTCCGAAGAAATGGATGAAGAAAAAAAGGCGAACATTAAAATAATAATCTACAATGCAAAACGATTGCTGGCCATGGTAAACCAGCTGCTCGACTTCAGAAAGGCAGAACGGGGCCAAATGAAGCTGAAAGTTCAATATGCCAATATTGTATCTACAATTAATGATGTAATTATTTCTTTTAAGGATCTGAAAAAACAAATGGCCATCAACATTGAGTTCCCTCAAAACGAAGAAAAAATTATGGCCTGGTACGATCCGGAGTTCATCAGCAAATCGCTTATTAACCTGATTTCAAACGCATTTAAATTTACCCCACAAGGAGGCACCATAACGGTTTTGGTTACTGTTGCAACCGATGTTGTTGGCAACCAGATGCTCTCAATTTCAGTTACCGATACCGGAAAAGGAATTTTAGAAAAAGATTTACCCTATATTTTTGACAGGTTTTACCAGGGCGATGAAAAAAGGAACCAACAACAAGGCACCGGCATAGGCCTGCATTTAGTTAAAAGCCTGATAGAGCTGCACCACGGAACCATTGAGGCGGAAAGCACACCCAACATCCGCACAACGTTTAAAATTACCATACCCATCGACAAAAACGCTTACCTGGATCAAGAAACCCACAATATTTCCGACGAAACCTATAAACAAAAACTTGATGTGTCGGGGTTTATTTTTGACCCAGAAGATGAAGAGATTCACCAAAATGAAAAAAAGAAAAGGGACAACCGGAAAAAGATTTTGATTGTTGAAGACAATGCCGATATCAGGAATTACATAAAAAATACCCTGGACTCTAAATATGCAATTGAAGAGGCAGAAAATGGGTTAATTGGATGGGATTTAATGAACCTGCACGAGTTCGATTTAGTGATAAGCGACTTAATGATGCCTGAAATGGATGGCATTGAAATGTGCAAACGGATGAAAACCTCTGTTGAAACCGATCACATCCCAATCATAATGCTTACCGCCAAATCCGATATCGAAAACCGCATTGAAGGGCTGAGCCTGGGAGCCGATTCATACATAACCAAACCATTTCACCCGGAGCACCTTAAAGTTAGGGTGGCCAAACTTATCGAGTTGCGTGAACTGCTGAAAGAGCGCTATAGCAGGAAAATTCTGTTAGGCGAACTGCACAGCCCTCAAACGGAAACCGATTCACCTGAGGAGCTTTTCCTGCAAAAGGCCATTTCCACAATAATGGAAAGAATGATGGAATCGGAATTTAACGGCGACGCCCTGGCTGCCGAATTAAATATCAGCCGGATGGGCTTGCACCGGAAAATCAAGGCTCTTACCGGACAAACAACAGGCGAATTCATTCGCAACTTACGGCTAAAAAAGGCTCACGACCTATTATCAGTTGAAGGCAAGAACATTTCCGAAGTGTGTTACGAGGTCGGGTTTAACTCACCGTCGTACTTTACTACTTGCTTTACCGATGTGTACAAAATAGCTCCGAGCGAATATGTCCGCTCTTTAAAAAAGTAGCAGAAAATCTTTCATAAAAAAAAACCTCTAAACATATTTGATTAGAGGTTTTTTGTACCCAGGGCCGGGATCGAACCGGCACGAGTGTTACCCCACTGGTGTTTGAGACCAGCGCGTCTACCAATTCCGCCACCTGGGCATTTATTTAGGTCTGCGAATATAGAACTTTTGTTTAACTCAGCCAAATTATTTAAATTTTTTTATCTCAATTCAGTTACTAATCTTTAATTTCCTCAAAATCAACATAATCACCTTCGTTTTTTTCGAATTTTTTTGATTTTTTCTGATTAAAATCAACGGTTACATGCCCCTCTTTTTGGTTTGAAGGTGCATTTTGATAGAACCCGGCTTGTTTGGCCATCTTTTTCACCCAATAAATAATCAACAATCTGCCTAAGAAACCAAGCAGGTAAATGACCGCGATAAAAATTAAAATAAACTTTAACATGGTATTAGAATTTAAAAACTAAAAAGAGGGCTATCACTAAAAAAACAAAGGCGGCTACCCAATCAAACTGTTTCAGGAATAGCCGTTTAGCAAATATGCCCCAAAAAAAGCCCGAAATTGTTCCCAAAAATAATACCAAAATTCCAAAGAAAGAAATCGGGAAGGAAAGTTTAGCCAATCCAAAACTAATGCCCACAAAAAAAGTATTTATTCCCGCGAAAGCCGCTAACAAGAGCAAACCTTTTGTATCAAGGGGATTGATGGAACGTTTGGCTTGTGTCAGTTTTTTTGCATCGTAAAATAGTTTTATGCTGAGCATAAATAGCAATGTGGCCGCGTACCAATGGCGTGTGGCAGAAAACAGTCCGCCCATTATTGTCCCCAACAGCAACCCCAATATTAAAATTATTGAACTACTCACAAAAGGGATGCAGACTTTAAGAAACCCAATCCATGTGCTTCTTTTTTCAAGAAACCTGCTAACCAATCCAATAGAGAACAATTCAACAGAAAGAATGGCGGTGGCTACGATGAAAAGACCATTTGTCATCTTAATTTAATTTATAGTTATACAAATACCGCTCATCGCCCCCAACAATTAATTGGTATTCACCGGAACCCGGTTGCAGGATTCCGATACTGAATCGGCTGATTCCATAGAGAGGAAAACCTTTGAACTCGGCTCCGTTGGAATCGATCAGATGGATTTTTTGTTGCGCTGGTTCGGTAATGCCAATGCCTGTCTGGTTCGATGAGAACTTGTAAAACGAAGGTTGTACGTTGATATTAGTCGGAAAGGCAACTTCAAACTCCTTTATACCCTCTGCCGAAAAAACGGCTAGCTGCGGGCCATCAACAAATACATAATCGGGCTTTTGATCACCTGTCACATCTTCATAAGCAAAATAATGCTGAGGTGAAAAATCGCGCAGGTGTTTGGTTTCTGTCTTGCCGTCGAAGAAGACATAATGGATGGTACCTTTTTTATTGGTCCGGATCAGACAGGATTTTTGCGTATTGGTGGCTGGACTGTAAACAAAAGTATTGTTTGGCGAAGCTGAAAACTGGTTTTCTAATTTCAGCCGGGTATTGCCTTTCCGGTCGAGAATGTAAATACGCGAGCTATCGGTAACCAGCAGATAATCGTTTTGCCGATCACGAAAATACTGTACGGGAGATGTGATAGCTTCGTCAGTCCCGGAGAATTTAAATCCGGAAACAATGTTGCCTTCCAGATCGAAACCATAAACGTTTTGGTTATTGCATGGGACAAAAATCCGGTAGCTCCGGTTATTCCCGTAATCGAATACCGACAGGCCATTTACAGCTTTAGCCGATAATGAAACCGGGTAGCGTTCCACATAATTGCCATTCCGGTCGATAAGGTGAATTTGCGAAGGAGTGTTGAAAAGATATTGGAGTTTGCCGTTTTTATAATAATCTACCTGCTTTATCTCTCCAAGGATGGGCTCATTCAGGGTTTTCTTCCAAAGAATCCGTCCCGATTTGTTGATTAAATATATCTGGTATTTGGCATCTTGCACCAGGATCTCTTTTTCCCTTGTCTGATGGTTGATGACCAACTCAGGTTTTAGGGCAATGGCGGTATCGAGACGGGTTTCCCAAACTGTTTTTTTCTTTTGGGTGTTGGTGGGTAAGTAGGTAAAAAGCAAATTGTTATAAATCCGATGGTTCTCGTTTGAGAATTGCCAGGCAAGGGCATAGAAAGGCTGTATTATCGGTTGATTCTGGTAGTAATAATCGTAAGCCTTTGCCGACAAAGTCTGTTGGAGCTTTTCACCGGAGCCAATGAGTGACAGATACCCGTAATAATTTGATTTGCTGGCTAAGAAGTTGGAAAACTGAACGAATGCTTTGTCGTACATCAGGTTTTTTTGCAGCACATTGGTATAAATGGCCTCGCAAAGGGAACTGTAAGAATCGCCAAAAATGATATAGTCCTTGTAAGCAGTCACGTAATTAGCCCTGCATGATTTGAACCACGGCCCAAAAAGGCGGGTAGGCAAATAGTCAACCGGCATTTTAAAAATGGGGAAGATGGTTTCATTATCCACTTTATAATCAGTCCGGAGGTCGTTCCACGAGGTTTGATTTTGTACCGTGGCATGTTTGAGCCACTCCTGGATCAGTTCCATGGAACCCTGGTAACCAGAGGTGCGGATGAAGAATAGTGTTTCGCCACCCGATAATCCGGCTTGCCCGATTTCGTTTCTGAAAACCTGCTGCAACTCTTTCCGGTACTGATCGCCAAAGGTGCCTGAAACAATCTGGTGGTTCGTTTTGAAACGCTCCCCTTGGTCATTCTTTTCCATGTATCTTTCCAGATTCTGAAAATATAGTGCCAGATTGCTGATGCCAAAACCCGAGAAACTCTCACAGGTTGGTGGCAACGCGTTGATAAAAAGAATGTTTTGGGGTTCCTGCCCATCCAGTAAATTGTAAAATGCCGATGCTTCGGCAGGTTTGTTGGCAAAGCCATTAAAAAGCAAGGTTTCACTTTTCAGGTTTAAATCAAGTTCTACCCAATCGCCAATTTTTAAAAACCCATTTTGGGCTAACCCTTCTTTGGCAAAAAATTGCGTGAGGATGTCTGTTGAATTTTTGAAATGGATATAAATGTTGGCGTCAACATGGTTCCCGGCGGTTTTCCGCAAGTCCTGAAATCCACCCATGGAATAGACCCCATTATCGGTTTCCGCCTGCCGGATGGCATCCTGCAAAAGCATCTCTGAATTGCTGGCCATTAAAAATCCACGGTGAGCACAAAAATAAAAACTTCCATAGGCACCCTGAAAATGCTGAATTTTAACCTGATTGTATTTCGTAGTTTTCAGCGAACCGGTTTTTTCCAGTTCTGCATTGAGCAACTTCAAAATCTGGTTCAGCTTAAAATGGCTGGTGGTATGCAAGGAGCTCAGTAATTTGTATTGGTCTTTTCCCTCTTTATGGATGGATAAAAGCAGCGACTGTTTGTTGATGAGTTCTTTTAGTGACGGTTGGGCATCGGCGATGGAATCGATCTTTTGTAACCCCTTGAAAACCTTATCAAGTCCTTTGAGTAGGCTGATCTGGTTCAGGAACAAATTTTTCGATTGGGTTTGATTTAAAAAAAGGTCGGTTTTTTTTACTTCAATAATCACCGAAGCATTCATGGGGATAGCCGCAAATGTCTCCAGATTTGGCTGTTGCTGTTTGCGGAGGATGTAATAAACCGTGGTAGTTACCCCGATAAATAAAATGATGACAATTAAAAAGCCGAATTTTTTCCCCATTTTTCAAAATTTCGATGAGCCAAAAATATAAAATTAAAAGGGGGGGATCAACTGATTGCGGATTTCTTTACAGTGGATTGGAAAAATTGATCAGCTACAGGTTTGAAATAAATAAACGAAATGCTGCTAAAGTTAAAAAAACCTTAAAACACTTTGTCAGATAACACAACCATCGAAGCCAATATAATTTAGAGGCTGTCCGTATAGTTATAATCAACCTGTTGCCAATAGATGACATACCCAGATGAAAAAGAGGCCAAACAATTTCTTTGGATTGTATGTCAGAAGGATTTAACAACAATGGCCATTATGCTGATGCAATTGCATTACATCGGTCATCAGAGAAAGACAGCAGACAATATCCGGCATTGGAATCGTTGAAATTGGGTAGGGCTACTTATATCCGTAATTTTGGGATATTATTTTGATTGTTCCATTTATCACCGAAAATCCGCAAATCATCTGGTAACCCGATGAAAGTCACGGGGTGACTCAATTTGACACAAAGAAGGCAAACAATTGTTATTCAATTAGTCACCCCGTGACTTACGGAAATATGGTATCAGTCCCGCATAAAATATTTTTTTATCAACAATTGCAATTGTTTTAAAAAAAAGTTGTAATATTGATTCGGTACCCGTTATACAATTCACAACAGACATCAAGCATTACGAAAGAAGAATAATTTTAAATGAATTCATTTGTTAATTAACAACTTAATAAATTAATCAATTCACCAACCCATGAGCACTTATACCAATTTAGTTTTCAAAGGCGGGGGCGTAAAAGGAATCGCCTATGCCGGAGCCCTTTTTCAATTAAACCAGATGGGGATACTTACACAAATCAAACGGGTGGCAGGGACTTCGGCCGGAGCCATCACAGCCACCCTGCTTGCCCTAGGCTACACCGCCAGCGAAATAGAGGATATCGTGGTCAACCAGATGGACTTTGCCTCGTTTATGGACAAAGGTTGGTTACCCGGCAACGTCAACCGGTTTTTGAAAGGTTTTGGCTGGTACAAGGGCGATGCCTTTAAACAATGGCTGGGCGAACGGGTAAAAGCCAAAACAGGTTCCGTACTGACAAATTTCAACGATCTTAAAGCTATGGTAGATGAACAACCTGGCCAATTCAGGGAGCTTTACGTGATAGCCACCAACCTGAACCGTCAATATCCCGAACTTTTCTCTGTGGAAGATAATGCCAGTACCACCATTGTAGATGCCGTACGCATGTCGATGAGTATTCCCCTGTTTTTCCAGTCGGTTACATGGAACAGCAACGTGATGGTGGATGGGGGCATGGCTTACAACTATCCCATCGACCTGTTCGACAAAAAACAATATGCCGAGAAAAACGAAAGCATGATAACTGTGGAACAGGGCTCCAGCCCCATCGATGTGAACCTTGAAACCCTGGGGTTATGGCTCGATACCAAAGCCGGTATTGATAACCTGCGCAACCGGAAGCCCAAACCTCCCAAGGAGATTAAAAACATTAAAGAATATTCCGCATCGTTAGTCGATTACATGATGGAGATGGCCAACATGGCCCACCTGGAAACTTACGACTGGAAACGTTCCATCCTGATTGACACCCTGGATGTGAAAACCACCGATTTTGAAAAGGCAAAACAAAAAGCCCCCGAACTGGTGGCCAGCGGCAAGCAGGGAGTGATTGATTATTTTAAAACCGTCAACCCACAGCCATAAAATAAAAGACCTATTATAAAACCCAATTAAACCATTTTCGAGGATCCTATGAAAAAAGACCCCCCTTTAAGATGATTTTAATTTAAAACAAATGTCTTTTTTCCGCTCAACCTGATTCATATTTTTCAGGTTTATCAGTGTACCTAAGCATATTGGGGAAGCAATAATGCACCCTCCATGGTGATCCGGACTTGTTCTGTCTCATTTATGGAGGGGTTTATAGAACCAACGGAATTGCCTGCCCCTATTCTGCCCGGAATCTTTAACCTGCCAATTGAGGATCTGAATTCCGGCAATGTATTACAAAAACCTTAACCCAATCCACCTCAAGGTGAAACTCCTGCCAGCCAAAAAACGCTGAATTGTAATTTGCTTTTATAACCATTTATCAATTTTGTATGCCTACTTTAAATGAATTAACCGTGGATCAGTTCCGCGCACTGATGGGTGAATTTTTTGCCACCCCCGAGAAACGCCAGAAAATGACCCACGACGAGATTACCGAATTGGCGCACCGCCTGAACCAAAAAATCAATGTCCCCATTATTACCGAAACGGGCGAAGAAAAAATCCTGATAAAGATTATTTTAACCATCGACACCTTTTTGTACGACCACCTTCCCAACGAGTTCTATGACCTGGTGCGCAGCGTGGACAAAGGGATTGACGACGGTGAGGCCGAACGGCTCATTATCAGGCTCTCGAAACTGGCCAACGAAAAGATTGATTTGCCCTACCTGCCCGAGGCGGCTGAATACATCGCCATCCGGTTTGTGATTGCCGCTATTATCAATGCCGCCCGCAAGAACCTCAAGTTTACCGAAGCTGCCGAAAAGGTGGAAGCGCTTGCCATCCCCGACACGGCTGAGGCTGATTTACGAAAACTGGTGGCGTAAAAAAAGTAACCACTGTCCAACGGAGGAACCCGAAACGCCGGAAAGGGAGTAGGCAAAACATTTAAATTCTATTGTAATGGCACAGAAAAATTTAGTTTCCGCAACATTAACCGATGAACAAAGGACCGCGGTAAAAGCTGCTTTCCAAAACATTAACGTAAGCCTGAATTTTTTAATCAGCTTGACAGAAAGTCAACGGAAAGATGGGTTAAGATTGGGTGATAAAACAGTAGGTTTTCTTGAGAAATTTAATTCTTATGCCCAGTCAAACCCTGAATTTATGCCTTCGTATTTTGATATGAATGAATTTCGAAAAGATTACGCACTGCTAAAGGATCTAAGTGAGTTTATTAAATTGTCGTCACAATTGCAACAAAAACTAGAGGATACCTATACCGAAACAGGTATCGAGTCCCTTTCAGTAGCACTGGTTTACTACAATTCGGTAAAAGCTGCTGCTAAAAACGGGATTGCAGGAGCACAGGCTATCTATGACGACCTGCGGAAGCGTTTCCCTGGGGGGAGTGGAACCACATCGGGTAATACACCAACCACCTAAGTTACTTTTCAACACCCAAAGGGTACTTTTTAAAACCTTACAGGATACTTAAAAACACTTGTACGGATAAAAATGAAACCTAACGGGGGTTGAAAACAAACCCCATAGGGTACTAAAAATGACCCGTGGGGTTGCTTTAACCCCCAAAAATGGGAGAAAAAAAAACCTACAGGGTATTAAAACTAACCCTAAGGGCTACTTTAGGTAACCCCCGGGATATTTTAACAAACCCCTTTATACATAAAACCAATAAAAAAGAAAATAAACAAAAGTATTATGGAAGCTATTAAAATCCTCTCATGGAATGTAGAACACATGAGTATAGATAAAGCCGGCGATGTTGCTGAAATGATAAAACGATATGACCCTGATGTATTCGGATTATATGAGGTGGAAAGTGAACTTATTTATGATTTTATGGTAAAAAACTTTCCCCAATACATTATGTTCCTGACCAAAGGCCAGCAGTTACAGGAGATACTGGTGGCTATTAAGAAGGATTATAATGTAATTAAGTTCCAACAGAACGATAAGTTTAAAAGCGGGAACCCAAGCCTGCGCCCCGGGGTATTTTTAACCTTTCAGCACCCGGCCAATAACCAGGGGTATGCATTCCTTTTCCTGCATACCGATTCCGGCACCAATGCCGCCAGTTTTGGCAACCGTACCGAGATGTTCGACCATGCCCTGAACCTGAAACGTAAGCTTGATTACGGTGCAGGCCGTGAAATCAATTTTATCATGCTGGGCGATTTGAACACAATGGGCCTGAAATACCCACTGCAAAACAAAACAGATCAGTTGCTGGTAACCGAATCGGAGGTGGATTATATTAACAAGTATGCTAACCGCCGCGCCGACCAGATCGGATCGGCTTACTACAAGTTAAAACCGAACGTCCGTTTTCTTTCAAAACCCAAAGGGAGCCACTATGGCAAAGCAACAGGCATATCGGATCTTGACCATATTATTGCATCAAAACACCTTGAATTTAAGCCCCAGGCAAATTATGATGAAACCGCAGCAAACGAAATCCGCCTCGATGGATGGCGGCAATACCTCGGCAATCAACCAAAATTAGAGGAATATGCCGGTACCGTCTCAGACCATTGCCTGCTGTATTGCGAACTGATTGTAACATAGATAAAATATAACGGAGGAACCCGAAACGCCGGAAAGGGAGTAGGGAGAGAATTTAATTATTGTGGTTATGAAAAAGAGTATTGTTTCAGTTTTATTATCTGCTATTTTATTCTCGTGCTTTTTTTTAAATAGTTGTAAAGAAGAGAATACCAGTAATCAAGGAAAAATTGAGTTTTCGGTTATAAACAATTCAACATTAAAGAGCAGCCAGAGTCTCGAAAATGTTGAAAAGATAGTTCTTACTATCCAGCACAGCGATGGCAGTTCAACCCCATATACGCAGGCTGAAGTAAATCTATACCGGATGAACGGGATATATTTTACCCAAAGCCTGATACTCGAAACGGGTTCGTATCAGTTAACTGAGTTTTATTTAATTGATTCGATTGGGAATACAGTCTATGCAGCTCCTCTGGCAGGTTCGCTGCAAGCCCAGAATGTAACCCAGCCACTACCGATTGAATTTACCGTTTCGGAAAACGAAACCACATCGGTAAACGTGGAGGTACTTAGCACCGAAAGCCTGACCCCGGCCGATTTTGGCTTTGTAGCTTTCCCGATTGACGAAGTTGCCACTTTCAGTTTCCTGATTGGGATTGTTGATAAAGAAACAGGTGTTTTAATTCCAGCAAGTTTAACGGTGAGTAATGGTTTATATTTTTTTAGCCAAAACCTTGACAGTATTGCCAATAATATGGTTACCATCAAAGACAGTTTTGATACCTACACCCTTACAATTACACATTCCGGCTATAATATATTTGTCGGTAATTTCTCCACCGGTTCATTAAAGCTACATGAAAATATCGTGGGGAATTTGCCTCTGGTCGTTGAACTTGAAAAAGAGTTGACCGCAACTGATTACGATGGGAATGTTTATCATACGGTGAGAATAGGGAATCAGGTTTGGATGAAAGAAAACCTGAAAGCGACCCATTACCAGAATGGAGATGCCGTATTGGATGGAACCGGAATTGGTAATTATAGCGGGGAAAGTGAACCAAAGTATTATTTTAACTACAATGATGATCCTTCCTATATCAATCCCTATGGAAGATTATATACCTGGTTTGCTGTAAACGACAGCCGCAACATATGCCCGGTTGGATGGCACATCCCCAGTCGGGAAGAATTGGCTGTACTGGCAGATTATCTGGGAGGCACCACTGGAGCCGGGGGTAAACTAAAAGAAGCCGGGACTACTCATTGGGACTCTCCAAATACCGGGGCTACCAATGAAACCGGTTTTACGGCTTTGCCAGGAGGATATCGTGGAAACGCCGACCCGTTTGTCTCAATGGGATACAGCGGCTGCTATTGGGCCTCGACCAGTACCGACGGGCAATATGCCTGGTATTATGCCTTTTTGAGTACCAGCGCCGAATTCTTTTATTACCCGGGCGGGACTAAGAAGGATGGATTTTCAGTACGATGTATTAAAGATTAATCGGCAAAATATTTTATCGAATCATGAGGGATAAACCTGTCCAACGGAGGAACCCGAAACGCCGAAAAGGGAGTAGGAAATATTTAATCGAAAATTTTATGAAATCGAAATTTTTAACCTTAGGTGCAAAGGATATTATCAAAGCCCTTATCCTTACGTTTATTACCGCTTTATTAACTGGTATTTATCAATTGTTGCAGGTCGGAACCCTGCTTACCTGGGAAGCGCTTAAACCGGTGGTTATATCGGCGATTGCTGCTGTAATTGGGTACCTTCTGAAAAATGCATTGACCAACTCCGAAGACCAGTTTTTGACCAAAGAAAAACAGACCCCGGTTGCTCAACCATAAAAGCCAACAGCCAGTAAAGAAATACGGAGGAACCCGAAACGCCGGAAAGGGAGTAGGGGATATCCGAAAAATTATAGGAGGTTAAAATCATGCCTACAAATAAAGACTCAGCATTAAAAACCACGATCATTACTGCATTGATTTCAATGGTGGGTACAGTTTTGGTATCACTAATAGGAATTCTGCCTCAAATAAGGAAAAAAGATGCTTTATTGATTGAGGAGAATAATAAGAGGATTGAAGAATTATCTCAACAGATTGCTCAAATGAACCCGGGTAAAGAACCAGAAGGCACGATCACAATTGTTGGCACAACGTTCAGGAACAATCTCAAAAATCAGCCACAAAGTAATATAGAGATTTATTTATTACCCGCATCAGGGAGTGAATTAGTTACTACAACAGATGATGCAGGCAAGTTTACGTTTAGTAATGTACCAAATCAAGATTGGTGGATAATTGCCAGGAACCCTCTAAATGAAGAAAAATCAAGTGGCCGATCTTTAATAGATACAAAAGAAAACTTTGGCTATTTAGATATATCAGGGGCCTATATTCAATATAATATTAATCATTAATGCCAAAAGCTATGAAAAGAAATGCCTTAATTATAGTAACCGTTTTATTATTCGGGAGTCTTTTTTGTGTTTTTGCACAACAACCATATAAAATTAAAGGTAAAATTACGGATCAGAATAATAACCCTTTATCATCACAATGGGTTATGATAACTCTTAAAGATAGTATTATAGGGAAATCATTAACAGGGGATGATGGAAAATTTTTTATTGACAACCTACCCCCAAATAACTACCAAATCATTTTTACAAGAACCCCTGATTTGAATTCTATACTTGATTCCTTTCAGTTCCAAATTGTAAAAGACACTTTAATAAATATTCAAAAGGCAAATAACAATTTTATAAATGAGCAAGAATGAAAACAACACAATTCACTCAAGATGCCCGGATTCTTAAAATCCTCAAGGATTTAGATTCCGCACATATAGAAAGTAAAACTTTCTCTGATATTATTGACGGCCAAGGAAACCAATATGTTGATTTAGTTCAGGAAGGCGGCGGAACCTTAGGTGTGGCCCTGTTGGGCTACGTTTATGTACTCGAAAAAATGGGACTCCGCTTTTTGCAACTGGCTGGAACCTCGGCTGGTGCTATTAATACCATGGTAATGGCTGCCGCCGGAACCATTGACCACCCAAAATCAGAGTGGATTCTCGATAAGTTAAGCAACAAAAACCTGTATGATTTTGTAGATGGTGACGGCGATGCCAAAGATTTTATTGATGCGCTGCTCAACAGAGCCTCGGTTGCAAAACTAATTTTTAAAGGGGCTCAGGTTATTGATAACTTCCGCGATGACATGGGGCTGAACCCCGGCGATAATTTTCAGCATTGGGTTAAAAACCTGTTAAACCAATGTGGTATTAAAAACCTGGGCGATTTACAAGAACTGCGGAATAAAGGGGTATCAGACGGAAACCGGTTAACCCTCCGTGGAATTGGGACCCCGGTTGGCCCCGATTCTTTCCAGAGAATAGCTATTATTACCGCCGATATTACTACCGGAAGTAAAATAGTGTTCCCCGAAATGGCGGAGCTTTTTTATTCAAACCCCAAAGCAGCAAACCCTTCCGATTTTGTCCGTGCTTCTATGTCGGTACCATTTTTCTTTCACCCTTTCCGCATCAAGCATATCCCCAATAACCCCGAGCAGTGGTACAAATGGAACCAGATGCTGGGACTGAACACCAACATTCCTACCGAAGTGGTTTTTATGGATGGGGGTATCATTTCAAATTTCCCCATCAGCATCTTCCACAACAACACAAAAGTGCCAACGGCTCCTACATTTGGTATAAAAATAGGTCAGGATAAAACTACCCTTAATAAAAATGAAACAGTTTTTGGATTGTTAGGCTCTATGTTCAATACGGCCCGTTATTCACAAGACGATGATTTTTTGCGGAGCCACGAAGATTATGGGCATCTGATTGGTTATATTGATACCGGAAATCATAACTGGCTTAATTTCAATTTGTCTGAAGACGATATGATCGATCTCTTTTACCGTGGAGCTAAGGCCGCCGAGGATTTTCTCCGTGCTTTTGATTGGGAGACATATAAAAATATCCGTAAACAAAAAGTAAATTATTTAGCTCACCTGAACCCTTAATTTGTAATCAACAATATGAAAACTCCTTTAATACCCATTACCTTTCCCTCCATTTACAAGAGTAAGGAAGGTAATCCAATATCACTTCCCAAACGGATGGCGCAGTGTACCCCAGATATGTACAGAGCCTTGCAGGTACTGTCAGCCCACGTAAAAGCCCACGGGGGCGAATTGGTTCTTTCGGACTTGTTCCGCAGCTACGACATGCAGTTTCAGGCAAACCTCGATTATGTATCGGGTAAAAAAAAGGCATACAGCCCGCCGCCTGGCGGAAGCCTTCACGAAGCCGGACGGGCGATGGACATAGACCTAAAAAAGCTGAAAATCAAATTGAACGACTTTTGGATTCTTGCAGCAAAACAGGGAGTGGTTCCTATTATCAATTCCCCTGATACAAAATTAAATGAGGCATGGCACTTTGAATGCCGTGGCAGTCACACCTTAGTGTACAACTATTATCAGAACGGGAAAGGAACCAATATGAAACCTTATCAGGCCATGGGAATCAGTGCTATTCTGGCTGCCGGAATCCAAGTGGACAGGTTTACTGGGAAAAATAGCGAAGCCGTTATTCAATGCGGTTTAATCAGGTTGGGTTACCATATTGGAAACATCGACGGCCAAATAGGGGCAAAAACTAATACTGCCTTAAAAAAAGCAGGAATTGAACCCCAAAATCTTGAACAAATGGTAAAGGAGGTTGAAGACCTATTGCAGGTTAAATTCCCTAACGAATACACCACTCACCAGGAAACGGAAGTAACAGCAGAAACACCCCGGCACCTGAATATTTGACGGTTTAAAAATGGATCACATTCTGTAAGAAAAGAAAATCAATATTTTAAAAATGAAAGCAATCAATCTCAACCAAAACGCCTTTGCAGCAGCAGGCAGCAGTAAAAAATTCATTTTACTGGGCGATCCGTCTATTGAACAAGAACCCATGTTAAGCCAGGTGGTCATGCCCAAAATAAACAAAACCACCGCGCGGAAAGTACCCGGCTTATGGGGTACATTGGGCATGATGAACGATACCCCGGTAGATTGGCAAGGAAACCTGAAATTCTCGGAGTACGGTAACGATTCGTCCGGCGGGGTAACACTCGAAGAAATTGAGCTTATTTATTCCGCCAACCCTCAGCTAGACAATAAACACCTGAAAGTAACCGAACGGTTTATTTCGTTTGAAGATGTGGAATTTGGCTTTCCATCGGAGTTTACCCTGGACGAAATCCCCAAATTCCGTTTGACACTGATGCTCGATGCCGACGAAGGGGCATTGGTGTATTATCAATATGGACATACCAACGATCGGGACGGGGAAAACGGTTCCATCGGCTATATACAGCCCGAAAAAACGACTAACCATAACGTGGACAACCGTGACCGGCTGACCTATCTGTTTGAGGCATTGCCATCGATGCAGATTGTTGAAAACACCGGGAAAGGGGATGGCCATTACCTGTTGTCAAATGTTTCGCGGAACCCGGTAAAATTCCTGATCAAAGTGCTTACCTACAAGCGCGGGACTTATGCTAACAGTAAAGAGGCGGTGCTCAACCAGACCGGCAGCATTGCCCATATCTTTGAAAAAGAATCAAAACTGGTAATATTTAAAAACGGATCGTTTGTCCAATGCCAGGGAAGCGATGTACAAACCGATCTAAAAACCCTGCTCCTGATCCATGGGACATTTAGCACCACTGCTGGTTCGTACGGGGCCCTGATCGACAGTGGATGGTTGCAAAATATGATTGACACCGGAAGCTACGGACAGGTTATAGGTTTTGATCATCCTACCGTGTTTGAAGATGCCGTGGGCAATATCAACACCCTTATCAGTTTTTTTGCCGGAATGCAATTCCTGTACCCGGTTGATGTAATGGGAAGCAGCCAGGGAGGCTTGCTGGCTCAGCATCTGGCCAACTTGCCGGCCGGCCAGAAACCTTTTGTGGTTGACAAAGTAGCACTGGTTGCATCGGCAAATGGGGTTGCCTATGTCAATACTGCTTACGGGTTAAGCAAAATGCTGTCGGTTTTAAAAGTTGTTTTTAAAAATTCGAAACCGGCACTGGCATTAATATGCAGCCTGGCCCAACATTCCATCGCCTTTTTTATCGGCCAGCCCGGGATAGATTTAATGAAACCCGGCAGCCAGCGGTTAACCGATATTATGGATAACCACCCGGATGACCCGGGAACAAAATATTTGCCCATTATTGACGACTTTACCAAAGAGGTAGTAAAAGATGATAACCTGTTTGCAAAACTGGCTGCCATGGGGTTTGACCTGCTTATCCGCCCCATAATGGGAAAATATAACGACTGGGTGGTCCAAACACCCAACCAGTTTATTGTACCGGCGGCATATAGTGCCATTCAGCCCTACAATCCCGGTGACTTTCTTAAATATACCTACCCGGCGATTCACGGCAAATGCCTTGATAAAAAAGAGGTGCAAACTGAGATTGGATTTTTTTTAGCATGACTGTTCAAGTAATAATGAATGTTAACGAGACCATAGAATTCCGAATAATTGCCAGTGAATACTGGAACGATACCGGGTTAGTTGTTGAACCCGGCCAAACCTGCCAGTTTGAAGCTTCTGGCACCTGGACCGATTCATATATTGATACCAATGCCGATGGGTTTGATAAATGGTATATGGCAGCTTTTAAACCTTTCCGCCGATCACCCAAAAACAGATGGTTTGCCCTGATGGGATCGCTTGATAAGGGCAAACCATTTTTAATAGGCTCAAGAAATGAAATTACATTTGATAATGGAGGAAAGCTCTATTGCTTTGCCAACGATGTGAAAGGGTTTTACGGGAATAATAAGGGAGAGCTAACTTTGAAATTGAAAAGGATTGCTTGACTTTTCTTGATTCAACCATAATTTATAAATATTTTTAACCTTAAATCGTATTATCATGCCTACACCATCTTTAAAAACCGCTGTCTTCCTCACCGGAGCTGCTGCCCGTATTTCGCAGGAAGTTGCCCTGCTCGACCAACTGATGGCACAAAAAGGGTTAACCCTTTCGCAGGATCAAACCCTGCTGGCCGGATTTAGTTCCGGATCGCTCAACCTGGCAGCTATTAATGCCTGCTTTAGCAAAGGCAGCAAGCTCGGTTGGGACAAATATTATAAACAAAGCGTCCTGTTCCCCTTGCGTAATAGCCAGGTGTATAAAGTAAAACTGTTGCCATTCGATACCAATCCGTTACGCGACACGGTTACTACCTTTGTAAAAAACATGAACTGCCAATGGATGGGCGATTTGCCGTTCCATTCGTATATCCTGACCTTCTCGTGGAAGGAGATGGAGACCCTCTGGGCCTGTAGCCGCGACGATAACCAGAAAGCCATCAACCTGGTGGATATGTTTATGGCCTCAACGGCCATACCGGTATTGTTCCCGTCGCAGGAAATACATTGCCAGCCGGGTAAAACCAGCAATTTTCCTGACGGCAGATTTGCCGATGGTGGCACAGGTGGTACCTTCAAACAGTTTGAACACTATTTGGGAACTTATGTGGCAGCCAATGGACCGTTCGATAAGCTCTATATCATTAGCCCCATGCGCGAAAAGGCCGATAAAGAAAGCCGCCTGATGAAAGCATTCCTGAAAGCGGAACATAAAGGGGGCATTGATTTTGCCAAACTCGACGATCATCTTGGGAATATATCGTTGAATACTTTCTTGAAATTCTGCGAACGGCTAAACAACTGGAGTTTTAATGGGAAACCCATGGCCAACGAAATATATGTGAGCATCCCGCAAATGAAAAGGAACTTTAATATCCTGAATTTTAACCGGCAACAAAAACAGTACGAAACGGTTGGGCAATGGATAAAAGATCATCCTGAAAAGTTAGCGATTCCGATACAGGAATATTTGGATGAGCATAAGGAAGAATTAGCTTAAAACGGACTACCGGAAAAAAGCATTGATTATGAGATTCTGGTTTTAGCCATTTTGCAAAGTAAATCATTACGCAACTAAGAATAAAGCCCGGTTAAAGGGTTGGGATTATGTCAACGAGGGGTATTGTTTTATTACCGTGCGTGTAAAAACCCGCGAACATTTGTTTGGGAAAAATATAAATAACCATATGGTTTTTGACAAATACAGCCAAATGGTTGAACAATGTTGGTTCGATTTGCCAACCGACCCCGCTTGGAGTATCTATTAAAAATAACCCGCAAACATGGGGCAACGGCACCTTTAATCAAACGGGTAACTAAAATACAAACAGGTGGATCATCGTGTGAAGGGAATCGGCCCTTTGTGTATGTACAGCCCCTGAAACAGGATAATTTTTCCTACTTATCGGCTGACAAATGTATAAAGTTGGTATAATTCTGCTATGTTTGTTAATCAAAATAGGTTAGCATGTCCGGAAGTGTTAAAAAATACATCAATGTTGCCGAAATTCTCAAGAACAGCGATTCACGATTTCTCCGCAGGATTCCCCATTGGCTGGCAAAAATAATTGGGCAGATGGTCTGCCAGGAGCCCATTAACAAGATTATCAATAAATATTCCGATTATATAGGAGTAACATTCCATCCGAAAGTTATCGGGGAATTTAATTTAACGCTTGATGTACGGGGGATAGAGAACCTTCCGGAACATTCGAGGTGTTTTTTTGTGGCCAACCATCCCTTTGGCATTATCGATGGGCTGGTGCTCACCTACTACGTGGGGCAGAAATATGGCGATTTACGGGCCATTGGCAACGATGCTTTTCTTTTGGTGCCCAACCTGCGCCCTTTGATAGCTGCTGTAAACGTGTATGGCCCTAATTCAAAGGAGCTGGTAGTTGCCCTTGAACAGGTGTACCAATCGGATGTGGCGATCACCCATTTCCCGGCAGGTGAGGTTTCGAGGGTTTACCAGGGAAAAGTGCAGGATTCCCCGTGGCAGAAAAGTTTTATAACCAAAGCCATCTCATCAAAACGCGATGTAGTCCCCTTTTACTTTTATGGAAAAAACTCCCGCCTGTTTTATACACTATACAGGATTCGAAAGGGACTGGGCATAAAGCTGAACCTGGAATTGATTTTGTTGCCCCGTGAGATGTTTCTCAAACGGAACAAAACAGTGCGTCTAGTGATTGGCAAACCCATTCCCTGGCAGAGGTTCGACTCTTCGATGAACCATTACCAGTGGGCTCAAAAAGTCCGTGACCATGTTTACCGCATGGGGCAATCGGGACAGGAAATTACCTTTTAATAAAATAGTCGAAAAACCCGTGGAGCATATCATTCATAACCTAATAAAATGCAATTTAAAAATACTGATTTTCAAATGTTCAATTAAAAATTTATTCTTGTGAAAACAGCCTTTCGCGAAAAAATGTTCCAGCTCTGGTATTGGTATGTGAGCAATATCGATAAAAATGCCGAGGTCCTTTTTATGAATTATGGCTATGCCAACAGTGAGTTTTCTGTGAATTTGGAGCCCGCCGACGAACCCAACCGTTATTCTGCCCAATTGTATCATTTGCTTGGAGCCGATACCGGCCTTTCAGGCAAAGATATTGCAGAAATAGGGTGCGGACGGGGCGGCGGATTATCGTATGTGGTGCGCACTTTTTCACCTGCCACAGCATTGGGCATCGACTTAAACGAACGGGCTGTAAGGTTTTGCAACCAGCATTACCAACATAAAGGGCTGACTTTTAGGCAGGGCGATGCCCAAAACTTACCGTTTATCAACAATGCTTCGTTTGATGTGATCCTGAATGTGGAATCATCGCACCGCTACCCTCAGATGGAATTGTTCCTGAACGAGGTTTACCGCTTATTGCGGCCGGGGGGGTATTTTTTATACACTGATTTCAGGTACGGTTATGAAATGCCCCTGCTCAAAGAACAGTTGTCGCAATCGGGACTGAAAATTGAAAAAGAAGAGCTGATTACCGACCGGGTTGTGGAAGCGCTTACTGCCGATGACGCCCGAAAACGCAGGTTGATAAAAAAGCTGGCTCCCCGGTTTGTCCACAAAACAGCGCTAAACTTTGCCGGGGCCATAAACAGCGAAACCTATAACCAGTTTGCCAACCATCAATACCAATATTATTTTTATGTGCTCCGGAAACCTAGCTAAGCACTAAACAAAAAAACCGCCCCGATATTCGAGGTGGTTTTTTGTGAACCCGGAGGGGCTCGAACCCTCGGCCCGCAGATTAAGAGTCTGCTGCTCTACCAACTGAGCTACGGATCCGTGCGGCAAAGATAAATATTTCTTCAAACCTGCAAAGACCTGTACGGTTTTATTCTTTTCCAAATTGGAAACAGGACCAGGCATATGTGTTAATTAAATTTCTTGTATATTCGCCTAATAAACCAATAACCGTTCTCAGTTCATTCAATCATGAAGCAGTATATTCTTTTAGGACTTTTGAGTTTCATTCTTTCAACGGCTCTGCTTGGCCAAAACGATTTTAAACCCGGGTATATTTTAAAAACTACGGGCGATACCGTGCATGGATACATTAATCTGCGTTCCAATTATTTAAACGGCAAGGAGTGTGAGTTTCGGCCCGTGTTGATCGGTGAATCCTCATTTTACCTTCCCGGGCAAATACTTTCGTACCGAGTTGAGAACACCAAAATGTATGTAACCAAAACCGTTGAACTTGACCATAAAACCCAAACCCTATTTATGGAGTTTCTGGTGGATGGCGTGATTGATTTGTATTACTACAAAGACCTACAAAACGAATACTATTTTGTTGAAAAAGAAGGGGCATTGTACCCATTGACTAACGAAGAACGGGAATTGATCCGTGATGATGTGCGTTACCGCCAAAACTCAAACCAATACAAAGGGATGCTGACTTTTATCTTTAACGATGCCCCTGAAATAGCAACCAAAATCAACCGTACGCCGTTTGAATACAAAGCACTGATTAACCTTACCAAAGATTATCACGCGATGGTCTGCGGCAACGAAGTTTGTATTGATTATACAAAATCGACCTACTTAAAAATAAATCTGGAGCCTACCATCGGGTACATCCATTCAAGTTTGGGATTAGAAACCTCAAAGGAAAGGAGTAAGGACGACCAACCTGCCATTGGGCTTAACCTCCGTTTTCGTCCTTACAAAATCAAAGATTCCTGGAACGTCCTTTTTGGGGTGAATTTCTCGAAAAACCATTTCCGTAAAGAGTTCACCAGTTTATTATATGTTGAAACAGAATGGTTGAGCCGGATCGAATTGGATTATCAAACACTCCGGATCCCCATATCCGTGGAATATTCATTTCCTACAAAGAAAATACAGCCTGTGATTTCATTGGGCTTTACGTCGGTATTTTTAATGAACCGGGAACACGAGGCCAGATACATAAACACCTTTACCCTCAATGGCGAAGTTGTTCAGGTTGATGGGGGACTGATAGATACTGATTTCAGGAAATTCAACATTGCTGTCAATGCCGGGGTTGGGCTCAAATATAACATTGATGAAAATTCATCGGTTTATGTTACCACTTTGTTTGAATACAGGAAACCTTATGTCAACTTCAACCATCTGCTGGATTACCTGTCCACTACCTCCACAATATGGAACGTAGGATACAGTTTCTGCATCAATAAAAAATAAACAGCCGATAAAAACAAAAAAACTGTTTTGCCCGATAACGGGAAGTTGTTGCAACTGTACTTACAACAAAGCCGATTTGGTAAGTTTGTTCTTGGATTTTGAGTTGGCCTGTTAAGCGATTTTTGCCACTAAAACCAAGAATAATCATTTTTATAACCAAAGATTGATTTTTATCGTCCGTTAAAGTTTTCTAAATTTGAAGGAACGAATGTTCCCGATGGATGGCATGTATAACAGCCTTTCAAAAAAAACAGAAACCCATTATGAGCGAAAAAAGTGATTTGAAACTAGCCGTACTGATTGACGCCGATAACATCCCCTATTCCAACATTAAAGGGATGCTCGATGAGATTGCCAAACTTGGCTTGCCCTCCATCAAACGTATTTATGGCGATTGGACCAAACCCACGGTTTCTGGTTGGAAGCCTGCATTGCTGGAACATGCCATCACACCTATTCAACAATACAGTTACACAACCGGGAAAAATGCCACCGATTCGGCCATGATTATTGATGCCATGGATATTCTGCACAGCCAGAAGGTAGATGGGTTTTGCCTGGTTTCCAGCGATAGCGATTTTACGCGCCTGGCCATCCGTTTGCGTGAATCGGGCATGTTGGTTATTGGTATTGGTGAGAAAAAAACTCCCAATCCGTTTATTGTAGCCTGCGACAAGTTTATTTATATCGAGATTATTGGAGCCAAAGAAACGGTGAAGCCTGCAACCGTAGCAGCTCCTGCTTCATCGGAGGTTACCAAAGTTGATTCCATTGACCACGCGTTTATCCAATTGCTGAAAAACTCGGTTGAGGATTTGGCCGATGATGACGGTTGGGCTTTTTTGGCCGAGGTAGGTGCATTTATTATTAAAAAGAAACCTGATTTTGATCCAAGAAATTACGGGTTCTCAAAGCTGACCCCACTCATTAAATCATTAAGCGACCATTTTGAAATCGACGAACGGGATGTGGAGAAATCGCACATCAAACACAATTATGTGAGGATACGGAGGTAGCCGCTTTTATAAAAACCCTCGAATCAATAAAAGGCAGTGCGGCTATGCTTAAAAGATATATTTTGCATCAATTCACCCGGTGACTTTGGGTGTGAATATTAAGCATAATGCTAAAATTGAAAAGTCACCGGGTGAATATTACCCGTCTTTTTATATTTGGCATGACACTAGGTATTACTTTTGTTTTAAAATCTATAACTTTTAAATCGAAATTGGTTTAGATTTTTGACTAATCAGGGGTAAAAGGCAATATAAATAAGGTTTAACCGTACTATTTCTGGATGATTGTTTATATTATTGTAGTGAAAAATAATTGTTCATAAATGCAATTTTTCGACCATTTTTGTAAAAAATAGTGATTTGATTGAATTACCCGTTCAACCCGACGAACTGAAAAGCAAATAATTATGTCACAAACAGCCCATCGTATCTATCTTTTAGTTTTATCATTAATAGTTTTGCTGACATTGGTTTTTCTTATAAATAAAGGCATTTCCTATTATAAAATTTCCTTAGAAGAACGGGTTTTTCATCCGGAACATTCCGTTCTTAAACCTAGCGGAGGCATGGGACATGGATTGGGAATCATCGGTTCCTTTGCCATGTTGTTGGGGGTTTCGTTGTATATGATCCGGAAAAGATACCGGATATTCTCAAGATGGGGCATCCTTAAACATTGGCTCGAATTCCATATTTTTCTTTGCACGCTGGGCCCTATTTTGGTGCTTTTTCATACGGCTTTTAAATTTGGAGGTTTGGTAGCCATCAGTTTCTGGAGCATGGTAGCTGTTTTCCTTAGCGGGATCATCGGGCGTTTTATTTATATCCAGATACCCCGGACTATTGAAGGGCGGGAGCTTAGCCTGAGTGAAGTACGCGATTTGAAATCGGACCTGGGGGCCGTTTTGCATGCATCATTTCAAATGGATGAACAGAGTTACCAGATAATTATAGATGCCACTAAAAAAAGAGTAGAAATTTATGATAGCAATTGGATAAAACGTACCCTCCGCAAATACAAGGAAGATCGGAGAACTATTGCCCGGGTAAAAGAGGTATTAAAAAACAACAACCTCCCAAAAAAACAATACCGGCAAGTGCTTACCATGGTAAAGAACGATATTTCGCTAAACCGGAGGATTGATAGGTTGGTAACTATGCAAAACCTCTTTAAATACTGGCATGTGGCCCATCTTCCTTTTGCTATAGTTATGTTAGTTATCATGGTTATTCATGTGGGCGTAACCCTTGCTTTTGGTTATAAATGGATATTTTAATTATGGAACAACTAATTGAAAAAACGATTATTTATTCGGCTGTCATTCTCTTCTGCTTTTTGATTGTTTTCCTTTATTTAAGAAAGCAGAAAAGAAATTCACTGGCGGTAGAAAAAAAAATAGCTAAGGCAAAACTAGAAGGGATGTACGAACCCGTATCGCTCCATCCGGTAATTGATGTAAATAGTTGTATTGCCACCGGAGCCTGTGTAGCGGCATGCCCTGAAAAAGATATTCTTGGAATCCGCAACGGGAAAGCTACTACCATCAATGCTTCGGTTTGTATCGGCCATGGAGCCTGTTTTCATGCCTGCCCCACACAGGCCATCACTTTATGTATCGGCACCGAGAAAAGGGGTGTGGACCTACCCCATATCAATCAGAATTTTGAAACCAATGTCGATGGGATTTTCATTGCGGGCGAACTGGGAGGGATGGGTTTGATAAAAAACGCGGTTGAACAAGGCAAGCAGGCGGTAGAAAATCTTGCAAAAACATTGAAAAAGAACCATTCGGCCACCTACGATCTGGTTATAATTGGTGCCGGACCTGCGGGGATTTCTGCTTCGTTAACAGCTAAAAAACACCATCTCAACTTCTTAACTGTAGATCAAGATACTTTGGGTGGAACCGTTTATACTTTTCCCCGGCAAAAAATTGTGATGACCTCGCCCATGGAAATTCCCCTGTATGGAAAGGTAAAATTATTTGAAACCAGCAAATCGGAATTGCTCGGCTTGTGGAAAGATGTGTTGCAGAAAAATCAGATTTCTATTCGCGAAAACACCAAAGTGGAATCTATAACTCCTAGTGATGGACATTTTACCATTGCTACTTTAACCGGTGATACACTTACGGCTAAAAATGTGTTGCTGGCAATAGGACGTAGAGGTACACCCCGGAAGTTAGGAATTCCGGGCGAGATACAGGAAAAGGTTGCATACCGGCTTTTGGAACCCGAAGATATTCAAGGCAAAGATATTTTGATTGTAGGCGGCGGCGATTCCGCCATTGAGTCGGCTCTGCTGTTGGCCGGAGGCAACCGTGTTTCGCTTTCGTACAGGAACGAACAATTCAACCGGCTGAAACCCAAAAACAGCGAAAAAATAAACGAAGCGGTGGCTGCTGGAACCATAAATGTACTTTTCAAAACAAATCCGGTTTCCATTCATAAAGATGCTGTAATACTATCCTCTCCCGAAGGGGACGAAAAGACCTTAAAAAATGATTTGGTGTATATTTTTGCGGGTGGTGAATTACCCACCGAGTTCTTACAAAAGGCAGGTATCCATATTACCAAAAAGTTTGGGGATGTTTTTCTAAAACACAACAATTAACTGTACAAGAATGAAGATGACGGTATTGAACCTGAAAACAGCCATAGTATCGGCTTTGTTAAGCCTCTTTGTGAACATAGTTGCTATGGCACAGATTTCGCCCGGGGCATTAACAAAAGTACATGCTCATCTTGAGGGGATGTCGAATTGTACCCAATGCCATGTTTTGGGGGAGAAGGTTTCCAATGAAAAATGTTTGGCCTGTCATACCGAATTGAATGCCCGGATTACGGTAAAAAAAGGGTTTCACGCTTCACCGGAAGTTTCGGGGAAAGAATGTATTACTTGTCATAGCGAACACAATGGACTGAATTTTCAGATTGTGCGGTTCGAAACCCCAACGTTTAATCACCAGTTAACAGGTTACCCCTTGGTTGGCGCCCATAGTAAGAAGAATTGTACCGATTGCCACAAACCAGCCCATATTTCAGATGAGAAGATAAAAGCTAAAAGCTTCACCTATTTGGGATTGAAAACCGAATGTTTGGCTTGCCATGCCGACTACCATCAGCAAACACTTCCGACGGATTGCGAGAATTGTCACAATGCCGAAAGTTTTAAACCCGCCACAAAATTTGATCACCAAAAGACCAAATACCCTTTATTAGGAAAACATCAAGTGGTTGCCTGTACTGGCTGCCATAAAACATCAACCAGGAATGGCCAAAAGTTCCAGCAATTTGCCGGAGTTGTTGCCACTCATTGTACCAATTGCCACAAAGATGTACATAACAATAAATTTGGGCAGAAATGTACCGATTGCCATACGAATGAATCATTTAAAGTAGCCGGAAGCTCATCCGGCTTCGACCACAATAAAACCGATTTTAAGCTTGAGGGGAAACATCAACAGGTGACCTGCAAATCGTGCCATAAACAAAAACTCACCACCCCTTTGCCACACAGCCAATGTACCGATTGCCATACCGACTATCACCGCCAACAGTTTGTTAAAAACGGGAAATCGCCTGACTGCTCCGGGTGCCATACGGTTAAAGGATTTAACGAATTCTCCTATACCTTGGAACAGCACAATCAAGGGATATTTCCACTGAAAGGAGCCCATATAGCAACCCCTTGTTTCGAGTGTCATAAAAAGACCGAGAAATGGGAATTTAAAGCCATTGGTACGAACTGCATTGATTGTCATGACAATATCCATAAGGATTTTATTGATGCGAAATATTATCCTGAAAAGAATTGTGAAGCCTGCCATAGTACCACCCATTGGAGAACCGTCCGTTTTGATCATACCAAAACCCGGTTCGGGCTTCAAGGGGCACATTCCAGACAGGATTGCCGCGAATGCCATTTCAATAAAGAAAAACAAGGCCATGCCAACCAAAAATTTGCCGGATTATCGATGGATTGTACGAACTGCCACAAGGACATTCATTGGAAACAATTTGAAAGAGATGGAGTTACCGAATGCACCAGGTGCCACAATCAGGAATCGTTCAAACCGGCCACAAAGTTCGACCACAATACAACGCAATTTATACTTGATGGAAAGCATCTTCAGGTAGCTTGTTATAAATGCCATAAAGAGACCACCCAAGAGGGGGCAACATTTGTTTTATACAAAATAAAAGAATTCAAATGCGAAAACTGTCATCTATCATCGGGTCAATAATACTTTCAGTAAGTCTGTTTGGCCAAACATCGCCCCATGGGGCTGCTTTTGATATCAGTTGTACCGACTGTCATAAAACGGATGGATGGAACGTTAATTCAGAAACGATGTTATTTAGCCATCGTTCCACAAATTTCCCCTTGGTGGGTCAACATCAGCAGGTATCATGCAAGGAATGCCACAAAACGCTGGAATTTAACAAAGCACCCTCACAATGTGCCGATTGTCATACCGATGTTCACGAACAAACGGTAGGTACAGAATGTGCCCGTTGCCATACCCCAAACTCCTGGATTGTGGCAAATATTACCCAACTGCACCAACAAAGCCGTTTTCCTTTGATAGGGCCACATGCCAGTGCCGATTGCCGCGATTGCCATAAAAATATGCTTTCGACGGTTCCCCTGACTTCGGTGTTGAGGTTTGATCCTTTGGGAATTGCCTGCTACGACTGTCACAAGGACGATTACCTGGCTGCCACCCAGCCCAATCATGTGGCAAGTAACTATTCTACCCAATGTACCGATTGCCACAATATGAATGTGTTTACGTGGAGTGGGGCCGGAATTAACCATAACTTTTTTCCTTTAACAGGAGGACATGCCATTGATGATTGTCGGGCTTGCCATACTTCAGGTAGTTATTCAAAAATTCCTTCGGCATGTGTTTCGTGCCACCAAACCGATTATGAAAGCACAACAAATCCCAGCCACATAGCCCTTAATTTTACTACCCAATGTACCGATTGCCATACCACAAATCCCGGATGGAAGCCAGCCGAATACCGGAGCCATGATGCTGCTTATTTCCCAATATATTCAGGGGAACACCGTGGGGAATGGAATAGTTGTGCTGATTGCCATACCAATCCTTCAAATTATGCGGAGTTTTCTTGCATCAACTGTCATGAACACGAAAGGGGAGACATGGATGAAGAACATGGAGGAATAGGAGGGTATATTTACAGCAGCGATGCTTGCTATAGTTGCCACCCCACAGGCTCCGAAGAGGGTAGTTTCAATCACAGCAAATCGGCTTTCCCATTAACCGGGGCACATACCACCACCGATTGTTCCGATTGCCACACCAACGGATACAGCGGAACACCTAACACTTGCTCTGGTTGCCATACACCAAATTATAACCAAACAACCAATCCAAATCATACGTCGCTGGGTATATCAACCGATTGTGCGGCTTGTCATACCACGAGTGTAGATTGGAAACCGGCAACCTTTGCAAATCACGATGCTTATTATTTGCTTCAGGGAGCCCATCGAAACATTGCCAATGATTGTTTTACCTGTCACAATGGCGTTTATACCAATTCTGATCGATCCTGTTTTACCTGTCATACGCAGGATTTCAATCTATCAACCAATCCATCGCATACGGCGGCTCAATTCCCGACCACTTGCGAAGAGTGCCATTCACAGACGGCTTGGACACCTTCAACATTTAACCACGATGGAAAATATTTTCCCATTTATTCAGGCAAGCACGACGGAGAGTGGAACGTATGCTCCGATTGTCATAAGGAGCCAACCAATTTTGCGGTTTTTACCTGCACCACCAGTTGCCACTCAAAAGCAGAAACCGATAATGATCATGATGAAATAAACGATTATACTTACGAAAGCAATGCCTGTTTAAATTGCCACCCGGATGGTTCCGATAAAAAAGGGGGTATAAAACCAACCTATCGGCAATATTAATTCCGAACTATGAAGCAACTGTTTTTATTAGCCGTTCTATTTTTCTTTTCAGGATTGGCCTTGACGGCGCAACAGCAATCCGCCTTGCCGGAAGGAGTAGTATCGTTTATTACATCGCAAAACGTGTATGTGAAATTTCGAACCACCGAATCCTTAGCCGCCGGAGATACGTTGTTTATTATGCAGGAATCGCTTTTACAACCTGCCTTGATTATTAAAGAGCTTTCATCCATTTCATGTGTATGTATTTCGATTACTTCTACACCCTTTTTGGTTGGAAGCACGTTATTTGGGAAACCCAAAACAACAACTCAAACAAATGAAGTTGAACCGGTTACAGAAAAAAAAGCAATTCAGGTAACCGGACCTTCTGATTCGTTAAAAACAAATAAAGAGGGTTCAAATCCTCCGAAACAGACCATACATGGACGGGTTTCCTTGGCTTCATACACGCATCTTTCCAATGAGAGTGAAACTTTGCAACGGATGCGATATACTTTATCGTTAAATGCCCAAAACATTGGAAATTCGAAGTTTTCAACCGAAACCTACCTCACCTTTGCACATAAAGCAAAGGAATGGAACGAGATTCAGGATAATATTTTTAATGGCCTGAAAATATACAGTTTAGCTGTTAATTATCAGCACAATAAAAATAACACGCTGTGGTTTGGACGTAAAATTAACCCCAGATTGTCGAGTGTGGGTGCCATTGATGGAATGCAATACGAAAATACATTTAAGGCGTTTACCTTGGGAGCTTTTGCCGGTTGCCGCCCCGATACGTATGATTATGGTTTTAATGCCCAACTTTTTCAATATGGGGGATATTTTGGCCACGATTTTAAAGCATCGTGGGGAAACATGCAAAGCAGTTTGGCTTTTGTTGAGCAGCAAAACGGTGGTAACACCGACCGCCGCTTTGTGTATATGCAGCATACCAATTCTTTACTTAAAAAATTGTATTTCTTTGGTTCGGCTGAATTCGACTTGTTTAACAAAACACTGAACACTCAGGACAGTTCGCTTGTGCAGGACTATTCGCCAAAGCTTTCTAACCTATACCTTTCGCTGCGATATAAAGTAACGAAGCAGTTATCGTTAACCGCTTCGTACAGTGCCCGCGAAAACATTGTTTACTACGAAACTTACAAGAATATCATCGATCAGCTACTGGAAGCCTCTTCGTTGAAAGGGTACGCGGTTCATGTAACATACAATCCCTGGAATGCCGTTTCGATAGGAGTAAATGCAGGGTATCGTGCTACCGGGCAGGATCACACGGCGTCGAAAAACTTAAACGGCTATGTTACTTATAACAATGTGCCGTGGATTAACGCGGTTCTAACCCTCACCTCAACATGGATGCAGACGAGTTACATCAATGGTTCTATTTATAGTTTTGGCCTTTCGCGCGATGTGGTCCCGGGGAAACTTTATGCAGCAATGAATTATCGGTTTGTCGATTACAAATTTACAAACGAGGAAACGCCGCTGATTCAGAATATGGCCGAATTAAATATGACCTGGCGCATCATGAAAAAACTCTCCTGCTCCTTAAATGTGGAAGGGACTTTTGAAAAAAACAGGAACTACGAGCGGATTTATTTTAGTATTACCCAGCGGTTTTAAATACTAACCGCGATTTCCTGACTCAACGGTTTAATATTAAAAATGAGGTATTTAACCGCGGCGCTACTTCTTTAAAATGAATGATCTAAATCTTCATATTCATTACAGGTGTACCGTGGTTTCCGTATTTAAAGTAACCGCAACCCGCATCTTAACTTATAACCAACAACACACTCTTTGTAATAGGTGAATTGCTATATTTGCGATAATTAATTGAGTATTGTGGTATATTCGGGAAAAGTATCAATTCGTTTCATCGTAATCATTGTATTATTTGCCTCAATTGGAATGGGGTGTAAACCTACACGCACCCTTACCAGCGATCAGCATCTGCTTCAAAAAAACACGCTCACCCTTGATTCGAGAGCCGTTGACACCAAAGAACTTGAGGGCTATTACCGCCAGAAACCCAATACCAGGTTTCTGATGTTTATCAAGTTCCGGTTGGCCGTGTATAACTTCTCGCATTTTGGCAATGAGCGGAAATGGAAGAATTGGCTGGAACGGATGATTGGCGAGCCACCGGTCATTTTTGATTCCATTTATGTAAACCGGACCAACCAACAGTTTGAACGCTTTTTAAAAAACGAAGGGTATTACAAAGCTCAACTGAGTAATGAAACCGTTTTATTTGATAAAAAAGCCTGGGTTACTTATAAGATTAAACTAAACGAACCTATTGTAATTAAAAAAACCAGCTTCAACATTCTCGATTCTTCCATTGCATCCATCGTCCTTTCGGATACTTCGGATATGTTACTCAAACCGGGGAATCTTTTTTCGCTCGGCAATATTGAAGGGGAACGGGACCGGATTGTCCACCAGATGCGCGACAGCGGGTATTACGAGTTCAATAACGACTACATCAGGATAAAGGTTGATACCAGCAACAATCAAGCGAATGTGGAGGTTGTGGTAAACAAAGCAGTTATCAAAAATGAGGACAAGACTATAACCGAAGCACCGCACCAGAAATATTGGATTAATAAAATATTCTTTTTGCCTGATTTCGACCCGCAATTAACCATCCGCAACCGGGCTGTGTATTTTAGTATCTTCGATACGCTTTATCAGCAGGGCTTTGGATTTATTTACCCATCGGATCCCAACGTCAAACCCAAGGTTTTATTAAAGGCCAATTCCATCGAACAAGGAAAGCTGTACAGCGGTACCACGGTTGAAAACACGTTGAATTACCTCAACTCATTGAGATTATTCCGGTTAAGCAGCATCAACTTTTATAAAGAACCCAATAACGATACTCTTATCAACTGCAATATTCAGTTAACGCCTGCAACGTACCAAAACTTTTCTGTTAACTTTGAAACCACCAATACCCAGGGGAACTTTGGACTCGGAGGAAACTTCAATTACCAGCACAAAAACATCTTTAAAGGGGCTGAAATTTTTAGCCTGAAATTCTCAGGAGCCTTCCAACGGCAAGCCAAAAGCGAAAACTACGATGCGTTTAACATTATTGAATATGGAGCCGAGGCCAAACTGGAAACACCCACCTTTTTGTTGCCCATAAAATTGGATCGGTATTATAAAACCAAAAACCCGAAAACTTACTTCAGTATTTCGCACAATTTCCAGCAACGTCCCGATTACACGCGGGTAATTAACAATGCCAGTATGGGTTATCAATGGAAGGGTTCTGAAAATGTAAGGCACCTGGTTAGCCCCATCGATTTAAGTTCTGTTGATGTGCGTGGAACCAATGCTTCGTTTTTCGATTCCATCCAGGCAAATTATCCATACCTGGTCAATAATTATAAAAACTACTTTATTGCCGGGGGAAATTATAGTTTTATTTACCAAAACAATACTTACGAAAAAGGGGGGGATTATCAATACTTCCGGTGGAATTTTGGGTTGGCCGGGAACCTTCTCCATTTGTACAATACGGCCATAGGTTCGGCTGATACGGTTAAAGGTGGGTATTATTTGGTTTTTAACCGTCAATATGCCCAATACGCCTTAACTGATGTGGATTACCGTTATTATTATCATTTAAATATCCAGAACCAATTAATAGGGCGGGTGTTTGCGGGTTTGGCTTTTCCGTATGGGAACGCGACAGCTATTCCTTTTGTGAAACAGTATTTTGGCGGAGGTGCTCAGGGAATCAGGGCATGGAGGCCAAAGGATCTGGGTCCGGGAACCTATGCCGACAGTATTGCCAGCCAGTACCCGAATCAAATGGCCGATGTAAAGTTTGAGATGAATCTGGAATACCGTTTTTCCTATTCAAAAACGATGAAAGGGGCATTCTTTTTAGATGCCGGAAATATCTGGTCCATAAATAAAGATGATCCCCGTACGGGAGCTATTTTTAAATTGAGTGAGTTTTACAAACAACTGGCTTTAGGCACGGGCTTTGGGCTAAGGCTCGATTTAGATTTCGCGGTCTTTAGGCTCGATTGGGGGATTCCCGTCCGAAACCCCAAATACCATGGTGCCGAAAGCTGGGTGTTGTTTCATAAACCTTTGAAATTCAACGATGTGGTTTGGAATTTTGCCATCGGTTATCCTTTCTGATTTTTAGTTTCCTTCCTTATTGGAAACCTTTGCACAAATTTTTTTCATGCTTTTCGTTATTTGCATACATAAGTCGATTATTTTTGTGCCGCCAAATCCGTTTGGCATTATTTAATTAACTGATAATTATTGTACTAATTAATTTTTAAACGTATGGGATTGTTCAATTTTGGAGGTGCAAAACCTGAGATCAAAGACGAAAAAGAGGCTTTTTTAGCTATTATTTATTCTGCCATTGCTGCCGATGGTGTTGTTGAGCCTGAGGAGATGAATGCTTTAGTGGTAACCTTGGCTAACCGTAGGGTTTTCCGTGGTCTCGACATCAATGACACCTTTAAAAGAATCAACAAAATCCACAAAGAAAGTGGTTCGGTATTAGGTATTATTGAAGCAGCAGCCCCTAAAGTAACCGATGGTTATAAAGAAACTGTTTTTGCTACTGCTGTTGACTTTTTATTGAGCGATGGTAATGTAGCCGGTGCCGAGGAAAAAATGTTGTATGATTTGAAAGCTGCTTTAAACATTTCCGATTCAGTAGCAAAAAATATTGTGGATGTAATTGTGATTAAAAACAAGTAATCATCCCTAATGATTTTTTAAAAAAACTGCCCAAAGGGTTAAGGATTTAAACACAAAGCCGCAAGGTCTCTATCCGCAGAGGTTTGCCAGGAAAGCGCAACGAATAAGAGTTTTAAACCTTTTATAATATTCACTTTGGGTTCATTTAAATCGTAATTCATCTAAAACATGCAGATGGATTACGATTTATATTTGTAAACCATCTGGAAACGGTTGATTTTTTCTGAAATAGCTTGACACTAAAAAGGTCAATAAATGGAAAAAGGTAAAGAAGTGATGTTATCCAACCGTATGGAATGTTTTCAAGTAAAAGGAATCAATTACAATGATTATGAAGTCAGTTTTCGGCGGTGTTGGTAAGCCAGATCGATGCCGAAAATATGAATATGCAGGATGCCCGGGATCGGTTTCAGTTACATCCAATAGCGTATAAAAGGATCATTAACGTTTTATGGTACGGTGTCGTACGGGATAACGAGGCGATTTCCTATCAGTTGACACCGACCTTTTTTACGAGCTACAAACTCTCGCAAACCACTGAACCCCAACTGTTTTATATTGTGTTGTGTGCAGATTTTTATTAATCATTTATCTTTTTTAAAAAATCCCCATCAATTATCAATAATTTTACTCCATTAACAGTAGTTGAACGGTGAGAACTCAAATCATCTGTAACCACATAGGTCATCCCTTTTGTTAATGTAGATTTTTTACCATCGTTGAGTTCACTCACAAAATCGCCTTCCAGACAATGTACTATATGTCCTTTTGTGCACCAGTGGTCAGCAACATAGCCTTTTGAATATTCAACTAATCTTATTCTTAGTCCTTCAAATTGCATGGTCTGCCAATAAGCAATGCCTGTTTCCCCTTTATGTTCAGTTTTCGGTATGGTGGTCCAATCAATTGTTTGAAATGGAATATTTCTGTTATTCATTTTTATTTTCTGTTAGCAAGCGTTATTTATTAATTATCAATTAATTCCAATGTTTTTATTAATTCAGAATTTCTATCAAATCCATATTTTTTAAAATCCTGCCAAGTCATTTCGTAATCAGGTTTTAGGATTTCAGCTGATTGTGAATTTTCTTCGAATAATATTTGTTTAGAATTTGAAATACTTCCCTCAATTTTTGTCTCGGGCAAAGTTAAATTTGTTGTTTCCATAAATGCATTACCTGCCTGTCTTGGTGCAACGCCAACAATCTTTGTTCTGCCAAGTCTTTTTAGAAAATATGTAAAGTGGTATGCCGCACTAAAAGTCTTTGGGGAACATAACACAAATATTTCAACGTTGGACATTGGTTCAGTTTTTTTCAAATAATCAGCCCCAAATCCATTGTAACCCCTTCTAAGCATTTCTCTTTTCTGTTCTATTGATAAGTTTGGATATACATTACCGAAACTACCAAATGTATAGTCCCCTATTTTAAAATTCAGGTTGTATGCTTTATTAAAATCATCAATGTTATTGAATCCTATTTTTTGCAGATACAACGGAGAAATTCTTCTAATCATTTCAGCTTCAAAATCAAAGTTTAAATACTTGTCACCGTAAAGCTTATACAATAACGGGTTTATTATTGGAGTCATGCCGCCACTATTTTCTCGCAAGTCGATTATGAGATATTTTGAGTTCTTTTCACTCATTTTTTCCGATAGTTCATAAAACTGTTCGTAAAGTGATGGAACTCTTGAAATATCCTTTTCTATGTTTCCTGTTTGTTTTTCATTTAAATAACCATAAGCCCAATTTAAATTACCTTGAATCAAATTTGGAGAGTTTTTATAAGTATTTTCGACTACTTCGCGGCTTAGAATGCTGTTCCAGGCTAAATAACCAATGTCCTTATTTTTACCAATCATTGAAAAGTATAGCAATCCATTGTCATTATCGGATTTAATTTTTGACTTTCGGTTAGGAAAACTTGCTTGTTCTTGAAATGGGATTATTTTAGAAAACTTATCGTTTGGGTTATTGCTAAAAGTTATTTCCAAAGCCGATGAACAGTCAAAGAATTTTTGTGCAAGTTGATAATCTGTAATTATTTTAACCAAATTATAATACGCTCCTGATACATTTTCCGAAGGCAGAAATGATTTGGCTTTTAGTAACCACTTTTCTACTGAAATTCCATTAATCTCAGTGATTGAGCTTCCAATAAGGTTTTCATATTCTTTGGTCGTATTCTCAACAAAAATGTTATCCGATGAAATTTTCAACTGTAATGGGAGAACCTTTGAACCGATGCTTTCATTTTTGGGAAAATACAAACTTGTATGTCCATCTTTAAGATTTGAAAGGAATTGATTTATTAGTATCACGAATTCATCATTTGTCAATGAATCGGAAATCAAATTTTCGACATCCATTTTTTTTCTGTAGAACTCAATTTGACCACCAAATCCAGTGTAAGGGTCGGGATGTGTTTCAATCAACTCTTCAACGAGATACTCAAAGTCGGTCAAATATTTATTTGACTTTTCTAATTCTTGGCTAAACGTCAATGTACTTATTGCAGCTAAAAGAATTATTAAGAATTTTCTCATATGTGTAGACACCTTTTTAATTCTGACTAACGTCAAATTTTATTGTTGATAATCAGTTGTTTATATTTTTGTCAAATCTATCATTTTCATCACATTTTCAGTTTCCACATTTGTCGTTAGCACGAGAAATTAATCGGCTCGTCTGATGTGTGGAATGTTTGTTAACGTTGAGGGTATGCAGCGTGCGGGATTTCGTGGACGATTCCTTATCCAACGTTACGAACTTTGCCAGCGGGAACTGAACTTGCAAATTGCTCTGAAACCCGCATGATGTATACACTGCGGTAGTTATTTTTTATAATTCAAAAATTCGATAAAACTTGGCATACAAATACCTCCTAAAGCAGTCAAATTAATTCTATTATTGTCAAAGTGATTAATCATTTCATTTCCGATTAAAATTCCCAAATTCTCTAAGTAATCTATAGTTCTAATTGTTATTATCCTAATGTAGTCAAAAAGCGGATAATCATTACCTGCAATATCAAGCAAGTTTGGCAACAAAGATTTGTTTCTATTTGTAATATTGAAATAAATATTATCCCCTTCAATTGAAATTATTGGCTCTTTCCCATGATGTACAATTAAATCTCTAATCTGCTGAACATCTTTCAATAAACTCTCTGAATTCATAATATAATCAACAATTTTTGATGAAATAGCTGAAGCAATCTTTTTTGAGTCTTTTTTACATTTCCCAATTAAATCAGTCAATGAATCATTGTGCTTCGATGAAAGAAAATCAAAACTACATTCATCTAGAAGTATTTTAGGGGATAGAGAAGAGTAATCCAAAATACTTCTAATATTTATAAAATAACTCTCTACTAATTGCCCTATATATAAAGATTTTAACGCAGAATCTATATCCTTATTAATATTTATAAATTTGATTTGGTGTATTATTATTGATAAATTATGTAAATCATTCTCTAATCCCAGAACAGACTCTCTGATAAGTCCATATTCTTGGGCTAATTTGCTATTTAAATTGTTTTTTGTAATTCCATCATATCCGTAAGTATTGATTATCCATGATTGCAATACTGTTAATAAATATGAAGAAAACACTTCTTTGTCTTCAGTCCATTTTTCATGTGAATATCCAACAATAGTTCCTTTTATTAAAAAATCATTCATCAGATTGCAGGTTTTTTATAATTACCGCCAACGTTTGATGGTATAGTGTCGTGCGGGATTACGAGGCG
>DOTG01000031.1 GCA_003512955.1 Marinilabiliales bacterium | reverse complement strand
ACTTCAGTTTGTAACAACTCCACAGGGAATGTTTATACCACACAGGCCAGCAAAAGCAGTTATGTCTGGGTCATCCCGGCAGGCGGAACGGTGACCTCGGGAGGGACCACCACCAGCAACACCGCCACCATCACCTGGGGCTCATCGGGCAGCAAAGCCCTGACGGTAAACTATACCGATGCCAACGGTTGTACCGCAGCCGCCCCGGCTACCTCGAATGTAACCGTCAACGCCCTGCCCATACCTACATTTACCGCACAGGCAACTTCAGTTTGTAACAACTCCACCGGGAATGTCTATACCACACAGGCAAGCAAAAGCAGTTATGTCTGGGTAATCCCGGCTGGGGGAACGGTGACCTTGGGTGGGACACCGACCAGCAATACAGCAACAATTACATGGGATACAGAAGGTAGCAAGGCTGTTACGGTAAATTATACCGATGCAAATGGTTGCACGGCATCTTCACCTGTAACTTCAAATATTACGGTTAAACCCTTGCCACAGCCGCTCACCGTGGATGACGAACGGTGCGGCGCAGGAACCCTGACCCTCACCTCCGGTTCTACCATTACAGGGTCGAGCCTTGTTTGGTACGACGGTGCCACGCAGGTGGGTACCGGTGAAAGCTACACCACACCCTCGTTAACCGCAACTAAAACCTACTCGGTAAAAGCTACCAAAGACGGGTGTACAGGTTCTTCGTCCAATGTCACGGCAACAATAAAAACTCAGCCCAATACCCCTGTTATCACTCCTGATAAAGCCTACGCCTGTGGAAGGGAATCCATTTCTTTTACGGCCAGTAATGTTACTGCAGGGAGTACTTTAAATTGGACATTGAACGGAGGAAATTCAAAATCGGGGACCACTATAGCTTACAGCGGTATCCCAGCCGGGGCGAATACCGTTCAGGTTATTGCTACCATTGAAACCTGCACAGCCTCGAAAGCAGTTTCATTTACCGGAAGGGATTTACCTACCCCCCCTTCAGCAACCGATGTGTCGAGGGTGGATGCCGGGAGCGTGACCATTGTACCTTTATATAACCCTGAAGATGAAGTACGTTGGTATCTTGATGGTAGTAGCACAATTCTGGCTACTGGCGGAAGTTATTCCCCAACCATTACAAATACTACAGTGTATGAGATGGAAGCCTCCGATAGTTATTGCTTAAGTGTAAGATCCCACGTTACAGCTACGGTTGTTCCTCTTTCATTTACTATCGGGGTCTCCGGCTTATCGAACCAGGGAACCATATCCGATCCCTTTATGCTGGGAGGTGAAGCCAATCAAAACAGTATTCAGATGACTTGTAACACCAATTGGCAGTTACTGTACAAACCCGATTGGATTACCGTTAACAAGACCAGTGGTACCGGGAACGATGTTATCACCATGTCTTATCCAGCCAGTGTGAACCAAAACCCGCTACGGGGAGGATACCTTAAATTTACCGCTGGAACCACCGGGGATAAGGAACTGTTTTTCAGACAAAACACCAAAACCTTTGCGGCCTCGTTTGTTGAATCGGAGTTTGCCACCACTGAAACCGGCGAACCGGATGTGGACATCAGCCTCAGCCCGCCATCAAATAGCTTAGCATTTGCTATCAATACCGATATTGCCAACGATTACCAGGTGGAGATTACCGATCCCTCCGGGGAAAACTGGTTGTATAAATATGTTAAATCGGCCACTGAAAACAAACTCTACCTCGATTATGCCACCAACCGCGATGTTAACCCGCGAACCGGCACCCTTACTTTTAAATACGGCGATATTGTAATGCAGCAATTCAATGTAGAACAAAAAGCGGTGCAGGCATGGAGTACAGCTACTTATGATCGTAATTTTGTACAGACGACTGCTTATGGCGAAAACGGTCGGGTGCTGGGACAATCTATCACTTATTCTGATAATCTGGGCAAATCGGTACAATCGGTAGCCCGGAACATGAGCCAGGAGGGGCTCATTGTAAGCCAGACCCTGTACGATGCCTTTGGACGCCCCGAAGCTTCCACCATGCCCATCCCCGTTGCGGAACAAACATTGGATGAAGTATCCGGATTTGCCTCTCCATTAACTGATTATGATTATCAACAGGGGATTACCACCTGGCAGCCTTTGCCTGATGATTTGGTACTCAGTTATTACAGCAACACCAATACCAAAGAACCTTTCGTGCCCCACGATGAAACCCCCTACTCACGGGTGGAATACAGTACCACCATCCCCGGTGCCGTGCGCAAAAGCTATATGGCCGGTGATGCTACATTTGAACAATACACCACCGGTTTTACCGTGAATGCCTCCCACGATGAATTATTGGAGTTAGAACTTTCTAAAACCAAGGGAGTAAACCTTACCACCCTTACCTTACAGACGGCCGATGCTTACTCAGGAAATGAGTTTCTGGGGATGACCAAAACCGTGTCGCGCGATGTGTTGGGCAAAGAATCGGTGACCTATACCGATGCCCAGGGACAGGTAATTGCTACCTGTATGAGCGGTAACAGCGGGGCGGAAGACATTACGGTTACCTATAAAATAAACTCTTTGTTGGATCCCGATGGTAATTATATCGATATCCATTTACCGAAAAACAGAGACTCCTACCTGGTTCAAAAAGCAACCGCCTTTTATCACGAAGTAATTGATTTAATTGAAGATGAACCCGTAACCAGCGGAACCTCGCAGGCAATTACACTGGTACCTGGTTTTTACCGCATCTTTACCACCTCGCCCACGGAGGTTGAGTTTGATGTAACCACAGGCTACAAATACTATAGTTTCAATGCCTACGACGAAGCCGGACGGTTGACAAAAAGCCTGTCGCCTAAAGATGTGGAAGAACTTTCGGTTTACGCCGGTGCCGACCTGACCCAGCAACTAAATGACCGGGTAAGCCGTAACACCTACAACACCCTGGGGTGGCTGCTCAGCTCCTATTCGCAGGACGAAGGGCTTACCGAATACATCTACCGCCGCGATGGTAACATCCGTTTCTCGCAAAACGAACAGCAGCGCAACGATAACAAGTTCTCCTATACCAACTACGACAAACACGGAAGGATTGTGGAAGTTGGAGAATTTGATGACAGCCAGACTGCTACAACCTATTTTTTGCAATCCGGCTTTGTCGGAGGACAATCTTTGACAGAATATATCGAAAAGGTATATGCTGCTGGAGAATATGGGATGGAACCGAATACCAACATCATTCCTGCATCAACTTATCTCGACCAAACCTTTACCCTTTATGACAAAGCCGACCCCAACGGGCCGGGCAACCCTAAGTTTTTAAGGGGGAAAGTAGCTAAAACCTGGAACAACAATACTGCCACCTGGTACAGCTATACCTACGACGGGCTGGTGGAATGGGTAATACAGGAAATTAAAGGTATGGATGTGGATAACGACGGCCTTACCAACGACCTGGTAGCCACCAACGGTATTGAAGATGCCGACGACCTGGCTTACCTCGATTACACCTACGATTACAACGGTAATGTTACGGAGGTTACCTACAGTTCCGGTATTGAACGCCTGTTACCCGGTTTGGAGGGTGAAAACCAATATGCCCGCGATTACGAATTTACCCACTATTACCAATACGACCTGAACGACCGGTTGGAGGCGGTTTATACCCAAAGCAAGAAGGACGAAAAACAGTTGCAGGCCCGGTACTATTATTACCCCCACGGTCCGCTCAAACGGGTGGAACTGGCCGACAACCTGCAAGGGACCGACTATGTTTATACCATCCAGGGGTGGCTCAAGAGCATCAACTACCCGAACCCCGGTGCGAACGATCCCGGAAAAGATGGCTTTACCGGAAAAAATGCAGAGATGGGAACCGATGTGTTTGGGATGACCCTCGACTATTATAGCGGCGACTACACCCGAACGGGGACCAACATTGCCAGCAAGGCCCTTACCAACAACTACGACGGCAACATTGCCAACCAGCGCTGGCGCAACAGCAGCGAACTCGACAACACCAAACCCGGGTATTTACAGAACGCTTACAGTTATTATTACGACGAGCGCAATTATCTGGCCCGTGCCAATTATAGTTTGTTTAATGCCTCTGTGGATGCCTTTGGTTCAGGTAGCTCATATTCTGTATATGGCCCAACTGCCGGTTCAAACATTGTTTACGATGCCAACGGCAACATTAAAAGCCTGAGCCGCAAAGGGGCCAATGGCGAGGTGATAGATGCCTTTACCTATACCTATTATTCCGGGTTAAACCAGTTGGAATACATCATTGATAACAGCGTTTATACTTTAGAGGGTACCACTGACCTGAAAGCACAAGGCCATACCAATTACCTATACAACCATATTGGGCAGATGACCGCGAACAAGCAGGACGGCCACTACTTTACCTACGATGTATATGGCAAAACAAAAACCATTTACAACAACATTAGTTTTGCCGCCGGTACCGAGCTGGCTACTTATGAATACGACGACCGTGGCTTTAGGGTAAAGAAAACCGACTATAACACTAACACCACCACCTGGTACGTGCGCGATGTAAGCGGCAACATGATAACCACCTACACCCGCGAAAACACAGCCGCTTTACAACGCACCGAGGTACCCGTGTATGGCAGCGGCCGCCTGGGCATGGCCACCTGCAACGCCACCGGCGCCATTACCGCTTACACCTACGAGCTAACTGACCATTTGGGCAACGTGCGGGCCACCGTGGGCAAAAATGCCTCCGACGGTACCACCCAGCTATTAACCGCCACCGACTACTTCCCCTTTGGCATGGAGCTACCCGGCCGTACCTACCGCAGCACTAATGCCTACCGCTTTGGCTACCAGGGGCAGTTTGCCGAAAAAGACCAGGAGACAGGGTATAACCAATTTGAGGCAAGGTTGTATGATGCAAGAATAGGTAGATGGTTAACTAAAGACCCTGCCGGGCAATTCTGGAGCCCCTATGTGGGTATGGGTAACAACCCGGTGAGTGGAGTGGACCCGGATGGGAGGAAAACATTAACGAGAATAATTGACGCAAACGGAAATTATCATGATATTGCTGATGGCTCAAATGCTGTATTTCAATGGTTTGGTGATCAATTCAAATTCATGGGTTATGGATATGATGGTTATGATGGCGGTTTTCAAGCTTTAGATAGATGGATACCAGGTATTAATAAAGGAGGGCTAGGAACATTAGATGCTTTTGTTTCCCAAAAATTAGGTTGGGACGAGTTTATGGTTGATGGAACAAATTATAAGACATCAAATTGGTTTGCTAAAAGTACTGGAAATATTGATAATTGCAATATTGATGTTGACCTTTTACTATTAGGCTATGGATTAGCTAAAATGACTTTTACGGCAGCTGAAGTAGCCGCTAATACGGGTACCACTGCTTTGAGGCAGGTAGGAACAGCTCTTGAAAGTGTTGATGATGTAATGCTCAATCCTTCTCTTGTTAATGGAAAATCATATGCTCAAGTTCGAGGAGTGTTAAGTGAATCCGAAGGTTGGGTTAACAGTGTGATGACTAAAACAAGAGGTGCTGATAAAGGTTGGGTTTATAGACAAGTAAACGCTAGTGGTCAGCCCACAGGAAAATTAATACAATATCATCCTGGTTCAGTAAGACATTTTGAAGGAAATCCATATTGGAAAGTTTCAAATGGTTCAAGTACATTTAGATTTCCTGCTGGTAACTAATAATATAATAATATATGATATGATTAATCAATACAAACTCTTAGTAAATAGTTTAAAGCTCTTAGGGATTTCTTATGAGGAACAGGTAAGCTTTCTTCCGGACTACGCTGACATAAAAGATGATGTTGTTTCAGAATTTATAAATGCATTTTATCTTGTTCCACAGCTTATGGAGAAAAATAAACTCTCTTATAAAGCGGTTAATAAAATATTGTATTGTTATGTATTGTTAGAATTGAATTTATCCATTGAAGAAAGATCAACAGATTCTGCATTTGAAACTCATGAATCATGGGAACAAGTTAGAGTATTGGCTCGGGAAGCTCTCACAGAAATGGGAGAGTCTATCGAAGCCCCGCCAAAAGATAGTATTGATTTTAATGATTAAAATATAAATATAATAGAAACTGTATTAAAATGAAAGATGTATTAAAACTCATTAAGAAAAGTATTGAAGTAGTGTTCGTCATTATTTTAATACTCACTTGTATGGTTTTAACAGTCATACCTGCATCGGCAAAATCAATAAGTTACGACCAATTACATCATAGCTGTACCGTTTTTCATAATAATTACACTGCGCAAGAAGGTATACCTACGATTACAACTAGTAGTTATATAGTTAGGCGAAATGTAACTGTGCCATCAGGAAATATGTATTTGGGAGTAGCTAGTAGTACAGCCGCTACAGAGGGGACACAATCTCTAATTCAGGCAAATAGAACGGCAGGGAATTTGTTTAGAGATGAGTTAGCCACAGCATTAAGAGCAGAAGGACGAACAGTTAATACAGAAGTTTACAAGTGGACTCCATTTGGTAAGCGTTATATGGATCTTGATGTGTGGCATAACGGCGTAAATTTGGGTGGTATAGAAACTAAAGTAGGAGGCTCTCGTTATCTCCCGTTACAAAGATTAAAAGATGCTTGGCTTGATGCAAATGGGTATCCAGTACAATTAGTGAGAAAACCTGCAAATTGGTAAATATAATGGACATATTTAAAGAGCTTATTAAAACATTAACCCCATTGTTGAAACAAATGGGGTTTAATAAAAAAGGTAATAATTTCTACTTAGAGTTAGGTGAAAATTATGGAATTGTAAACTTTCAAAAAAGTAGAGAAAGCACAAAAGAAGTAGTTTTATTTACGGCCAATTTTGGGGTATATTCCAGTGTTTTAGGACAATTTGGGTATAATGATTCAGTAAAACCAGAAGTTGAACAGTGTCATTGGCAATCAAGGGTTGGGAGCTTTATGCCAGGTAGCCCTGATTATTGGTGGAAAGTCAATATATCGGATAACTTGAGCGGCATTGCTTCAAATGTAATAGAGACTGTTCAAAGTATTATAGTGCCTGAAATAAATAAGCGTTTGTCCGATGAAGGTTTAATAAACTGTTGGCTAAATGAGGATTTTGCGGGAACTACGGAAATAGGCAGATTTAAATATCTAACTGTACTTTTAAAGAAAAAAGGAGACTTAAATACTTTAAATCAGGTTGTTGATGCATTTATGCAGCAATCAAAGGGGAAACCAAATGCCAGCAGAGCTTTAGAGCATCTAAAGGAAATAGAATATAGTAAATGACATCAAGGCGCCCCCGCTGCCGCACGAATCTTTCGTGTGGTATGTAAAAAGAAGGAATAGATATTAAAATTAAAAAAGTAAAAACAAATAATAAAAACCAATGCAAAAACAGACCATAATTAACATCATTTTAATTGTAACCTTTTTAGGATTAGGAGCATACCAGTTATTAAAAAAAGAAAACACGGTATATGTAGATATTGGCAAGCTGATGCAGGAGTACCAGGGCATGAAAGATGCCCGGGCGGAGTACGAGAAAAAAGCCGCCCAGTGGCAGGCCAACGCCGATACCCTGGTAGCCCAGTGGCAAAACGAGCTAAAAGCCTACGAAAAGGAGCACAACAGCCTAACCAAAAAAGAGCGGGAGCTGAAAGAGGAGCTGTTGCGCAACAAACAGCAGCAAATTAACCAGTACCACGAGGCCATTAAGCTTAAAATGCAGGACGAAGACCGCGCCCTGACCCAGAACGTGGTAAACGCCATTAACGATTACATTAAAGAGTACGGCAAAAGCAAAGGCTACACCTTTATACTGGGTGCCAACGGCAGCGGCAACATTGCCTACGCCACCGAAAGCCGCGACATTACCCCCGCCATCATCGAGGGGCTGAATAAGCAATATGCGAATGAGCACAAATGATACTACAGCGAACTGTCATTCCCGCAAACGCGGGAACCGTGCTTGCGCAGGAATGACAACCACAGAGTGCTGTCATCCCGCACGGAGCGAAGCGAAGATGCGGGAACTCTGTCATCCCGGGCTTGACCCGGGAACTCTTGACAAAAAAACGAGGTTAATAACAAACAGATTCCTGCTTGCGCAGGAACGGCAGCAATGAAAGAACACATAACATACAACCTGGTAATACCTAACGAAACCATCAGCCAGAAAATTTGGTTATTGAGGGGCGAGAAAGTTATGCTCGCCCGCGATTTGGCTGAATTGTTCGATGTTAAGGCCATCCGGTTGCGTGAACAGGTTAAAAGGAATTTGGAAAAGTTTCCCACTCATTTTATGTTTCAACTCACCCAACTGGAGGTGGATGTTATGGTATCGCAAAATGCGATACCTTCAAAGCAACATCTTGGAGGAACTTTACCATACGCATTTACCGAACATGGGGTATTGCAGTTGGCCAATGTATTAAAAAGCGGACGGGCAACACAGGTTAGCATAAAAATAATTGAAGTGTTTGTGGCTATGAGGCAGTTGCTTACCGATACCCTTTCGTTAAAACTCGATATTGAGGCGATTAAAAACAAATTGACTCATCAGGATAAAAATATTGAACTGGTATTTACTTATTTAGATGAATTGATGGAAAAACAGGAGAACACCCAAAACCGCAAACCCGTTGGGTTTAAAATAAAAAAGGAATGAAAGCAGGAATGACACTATGAAAAACTACTACGTGTACATAGCCACCAACAAAAACAACACGGTACTGTACACCGGAGTAACAAACAATGTAAAACGCAGGATGTATGAGCATAAAGAAAAATTGGTAAAAGGGTTCACCTCGCGGTACAATGTAAACAAACTGGTTTACTTTGAACACTTTACCGATATTAACCAAGCCATTCACCGCGAAAAACAACTAAAAAAATGGAAAAGAGACTGGAAAATAGAACTGATTGAAAACATGAATAGCGAATGGAACGACTTGTACAATGACTTATAAGGACACTACAGCGAACTGTCATCCCGGGCTTGTCATTCCCGCGAACGCGGGAAGCCCTTCGGGTAACAGCAGAAGTAAATTAAAACAGATTCCTGCTTTCGCAGGAATGACAACCACAGAGTGGTGTCATCCCGGGCGCAGCGAAGCGGAGACCCGGGAACTGTTAAATGAAAAAGACGAGGTTAATAACAAAAAGATCCCGCATCAGGTGCGGGATGACAATGACACAATGAAAAACAAAAGACTCATACCCATACTAATCCTCCTGGCCGCCCTTACCGCCTGCCACCGTTCCTTTACCAAAGAGGAGCTGATGGCGTACGTAAACAACCCCAAAAACGGGCTGGTGCAGGAAAAAGAGATAAACGGCACCCGGTTAAAGCTTACCTACAAGCCTTACCAGTTATTGGCCTGGCAGGAGATGCAAGCCGTTGACACCTTAACCCCCGAAAAAGAGAAAGAAATTTTGAGCCGCTACAGCCAGCAGCATTACTTTGTGTTAAGCATCTCACAGGGCGGAAAAGAGATATTGAGCAACGCCGCCGACCGCCAACGGTTTAGCCAGATGGTAAGCCAGTTTGCCTTTGGCATGGGCCAAACCGTAACCCTTACCACTGCTGAACAGGATACCCTGCCCCTGCTCGATTTTATCTATCCCCGCATGTATGGCATGGCCCCCAGCACCGATATATTGTTTGCCTTTACCCGCGAAAAAACAAAAACCGAATACCTGACCTTTTATCTAGATGAATTTGGCCTGCGTACCGGGGAAACAAGGTTTGTTATATTAAATAGAGAGATGAATAAATTAAAATACGTAAACTTAATACCTAAATAAATGAAAAAAATAATTTTTATTGTGTTGTTATTCATTGAATTACAAGGTTACTCCCAAATTGGAAAAGGTTCATTTATTTCCGGAGGTTTATCTAATGTTAAGTATGAGCTTAAGGATAATATCTCAAATTTTGAATGTGACTTTGAACCAATTTTGGGTTATTTTCTATTTGATAATTTTTCAATTAATGTTAATCCCTCCATTAAATATAATAGTTCAAAAAATTTGGAGTCAAGCTTATTATATCCAACAAACAAATCAATAACTTATGGTTTGGCACCAAATATCAGTTATTATTATGAACTGAATAAATTTTTATATCCTTATTTGAATATCGGTTCAGAATTTTCTATTTATTCTAAAAGGAAATATAATGATTATGATGGAACATTGGGGGATTATGAAATAAAGAATAAATATTTAGAAATCAATGCTGGGGTTGGTTTAATTATTATGCTTAATAAATATTTAGGACTAAATACATTACTTACAGTGCATTCAACTAAGTCAACTTATTATTTTGATGATTCCGAGACTTTGAAAAAACACCTTTTTTTTAACATGAACTTTGGATTTACTATTCTTTTTCCAAAACAAAATATTTCTAGTGAATAAATATAATAGGGTACTTATAAAATTTACTATGATAGAGACTTTTTTAAATAAAATCATTCATATGGAATTAAAAATACTAACATTGATTTTAGCGTTTTTAATGCTAAATTACACACATGGCCAAAATACTGGCCCTAATGCTCCTGAGGCCATGGCCTTTGAACCGGTAGATGCCACAGATATGGTGAATTTATTTACGGGTGATTTTACCTATAATATTCCAATTATTAACATACCAGGTCCGAGTGGAGGTTACCCATTATCAATATCCTATCATTCAGGAATTACTATCGATCAAGAAGCTTCATGGGTGGGATTAGGTTGGTCACTTAATGTAGGAGCAATTAACAGAAATATTAATGGACAAGCTGACGATTATAAAAACTTAAATATAATTGAATCAGTTTCAAAATCAAATATTGCAACAATATCGAATTCCTTTATTGATTTATCAGCACCATTTTCAAAAACGGGAATTACAAATTTAGGGGTTCATTATCAATGGGGATCTAATAGAGGATTTGGTGGTAGTGTACAATTTGGAGTTGGAAATAACAGTCCATTATCTGTTTATGGTGGTTTTGATATAAATACTGGTTCTGCATCGCTTTCCTCTGGGATTGGTGATAAAAGGTTCGGTAAAGCTATGATAAGTATCAATACCGATGGCGATATTAATGCTAGTATATCAAATTCGCAGTCAATGTTAAGTTTAGATTTTTCGTTAACATCAGAGAAAAGTAGCGTTGGTGTTTCAGTGCAGGGGCAATCGTTTTTTAGTTCAAGTTCAAAAGATGATAAAATTCTTTATAATGTATTATCTTCATGGGCATATACTATACCAACACCATGGGTTGATATTACATTTGGCCATAATAAAACGTCATTTAACTACAATAATATTACTGAAAAAACAGTAAATGGGGTTCTTTATGCTCCTAACTCCTATAAAAATGAAGATGAGGTTAATTATCCGGGTTGGCAAGATCCTGATTTTTTAATGGATTCAAAAACTGAAAATTATGAAATGTATTATTTAGGAATAGATGAGTATAATAATTATTATTCGAACTCAAAAAACAATATTGTAACACCGGCATATGATTCATACAGTGTTTCGGCGCAGGGTTTAAATGGATCAATATCACCAAAATTTTATACTGATGGTATTTTACTTGGAGAATCCCAAGAATTGGAAAAAGACAAATATGATGTATATTATCACAATTTTGCAACTAGTCTGAATCAATTAAATAAAAATTACAAGGATATTTATTTTTATTTTACTAATGAATTGTCTTCATATTTACTCACAGAAAATAGTAAAACAGAGTATTTAGGAGATAATCCTGATCCAATTTGGGGTGATTATTTGTTTGATGGTGGTCAGTTGAACTATTTTAATGAGACCTATAATGAAACTAAAAAAAGAAAAATAACCGGTAAAGTGGTTGAATGGTTTACTAATACTGATATTAGAAATGATATAGCAAAATCAAAAGGATTTATTGAAGAAAAAGACATATTCGAGGAGCGAAGGAAAAATGATTCTAATGGTTCATTTGATAATACCTTTTTTGACCCGAATGGTATTGGCGGATTTATGATTACTGATTCTGATGGAAAAACTTATCATTATTCAATTCCAGTTTACCAGTTTGAAAGTTATCTGATTAAAGAAGGTGGTTTGGATGAAAACGATATTTTTATTTTTGAAAATAGAAATAAATATGCTTATTCATGGTTATTAACTGCAATTACAGGGCCTGATTATATTGATTCAAATGAAAACGGACAAGTTGATGATTATGATTTTGGATATTGGGTAAATTTCAATTATGGGAAATGGGCTGATTCTTATTTCTGGCAATTACCTTTTAATGAAAAGGCTGAAGAATTCTTTAATAATGGCTTCAAACAAATTTATTATTTAGATTATGTTGAAACAAAGACTCATAAAGCTTATTTTATAAAATCGGGTAGATTAGACGGTAAAAGTAAAATAAAAAGTAATGAATATTCCGTAATAACAGGAGGGGATAGTTTTATTTTAAGAGACAAACATTTATGTAATTATACCAATTGTGATGACAATACTAAAATAATAACCCAAATGAACCTTTGTAGTTGTGAGGAATTTAATGAATGCATTGAATCTAATAATCAATATTGTTGGACATTGATGTCTTCATTAGATCAGGACGAAAGAAGGATTACTTTAAGATATAACATCTCAAATAAAACGCAGGTACTAAAATTAGACAAAATAATTTTATTAAAAAAACCAACAACAATAGATAAATCCTCAGATGAAAATTATGAACCTATAAATATTGGAACATTAGATAGTGAAGATAAAATTACTTTTGGTTTTATTAATAAGCAAGGATATTATGATATCGATTACAAGGATCATATCGTTGATATTACTGGTAGCGATGAATTCCCTTTTTCTGTATGTAAAGAAGAACCTAATCGCATTATTGGCTCCTCAATGTATTATAACTCAATTATTGACATCAACGATGTTTCTTCACAGATGGTAAATAAGGCTTTAAAGATTGTTGAATTTAATTATGATTATAGTTTATGTCCTTCAACTCCAAATTCAGACGCATCAAATGGCGGTAAATTAACACTTAAATCAATAAATATTAAAGGAATTGGAGGCCAATCTGTACTTCCACCATTTTTATTTAATTACAGCCAAAATAATATCTCTGACTTTGATTTAGACCGTAAAGATGATTGGGGTTTTGATGCAATAAACCCTGAAAATTGGAGTTTAAAAGAAGTTTTATCTCCTATAGGTTCTAAAATGGAGATATATTATGAACCTAACACCTATTCAAAAGAAACTTCAGTAAATGAATTAAATTACTATTTTTCAGGTTATAAAATTCCAAGTTTAACTAATAATCTATATGAAGCAAAATTTGCAATTAAGATACCTGATTGTTATAGTATTGATGAAATTTTTGATAATGCCATTTCATTTGAAGTTAAAGGGGTATTTAAAATGGATAAGCATCATTATGTTAAAAACATGTGGGGTACTTGGGTGTGTGATGAAGATCCTACGTATGAATTTAAAAATTTTTATTATGATTTATCACCAGAAACCTTAAATAAAACAGAAAGAACAATTACATTCAGTTTTTCCTATAACGCAGATAAGCAATCAGGAGATTATTGGGGCTCTACATGGGATCGTTATGATATCATTAATATTAATAGTTATAGCCTTAAAATTGAAACAAGCAATTCTTCAATTAAAGGTGGAGGAGTTAGAACAACCAAAATTAATCTTTTTGAAAATAATTCTGGATTAAGTAAAACATATGAATATTATGGAGGAGTGACTTCATATGCTCCTGGTCGGGCTAATAATTTTTTTATTCCATATTTAAATTTTCAACCAGGCCCCCAAGTTATATATAAATCGGTTGTAGAAAATGAAACCAATTTAAATGGAGAAAAAATTAAAACAATAGAATATACATTTAAAGTACCTCAGTCCACGGAGAATAAAAATGAATTAGAATATAAACATGGTGATATATTAACTATTACAGATTTAAAGGATGTTAATTTAAATGATAATTACTCTAATACCGATTTGCCAATCTCAGAAATAACGGGTAATCATGAAGGAAAAATTTTTTCGCGAACCACTGTAATTGATGATTACCTTTCGACTATAGGAAGAATTGAAAATAAGATACTTAAAAACAAAAATGAAGAAGTTATTGAGTCAACAGAGTTTATATATAGCCCAAATGATGCTTATTTGCCATTAAATTCTACTATTGGTAAAAATTCCGAATGCTTTCAAAGTTTAAAAAGATATATTGAATGGTTTGATGGAAAAACTACTTCCAAAAGCATTTGGCATTTCAATTCTACTTCTATAGTTCAACATCCGAATATCTTAAAATATTTAACTGTAAAAAATAAAAGTGGAATAAATTATCAATATTTTCAAAAATTTGACATTTTAACTGGTAATCCTATTGAAGTAATAAACCATTCAAATAATGGGGAAGAATTAAAAACAATAACAATTCCAGCTTATACAATTACTAATTATGCAGGGGCGTCTTCTGACGACTTTGCAAATATTGGTATGGGTTCCAAGGTTGACAATATTTATAATAAAAACATGCTTACCCAAGAAGCCGCTTCCATCAGCTATAAAAAGATAGATGAAGAATGGAAACCGCTTTCGGCTTCCATCCAGACCTGGAAAGGCGATTGGAATAATTACGTGGAATGGGATAATAATACTTCAAATTTAATTTACGATGGAACTGATGGAGAAGGAACCAGTGTATTAGGTTATATGATGGATCCAGAAACAGGTGAGTTAGGTAATCCAATAATTTCCTACTATGATAGAACTCTTTGGCGTAAACACAAAACCTTTGCCTGGCAAGGAGATTTGGAGTCGGATGGCACCTATGCCGATTTTACCAGTTACGACACACCAGAGAAATTACAAACCAATTTCGCGGGTTGGGCAAACACTGATCATTCAGGAACCGGGGACAATACCAATGGTTGGAAAATGACCTCGGAAGTGGTACGCTACAACCATTATTCGTCGCCTTTGGAGGTAAAAGATATCAATGGGGATTTTGCCGCCAGTAAAAAGGACCCCGATCATATTTATACCACCGCATCGGCGGCCAATGCCAGTTATACCAGTTTTGGGGCAACTAGTTTTGAATATTCGAAAGTCCATTTTACCAACGGTATTTATTACCTGTTTGAGGGTGAAGTAATTTCACATGCTGAAATTCCGGTAAAAGTAAGTTATGACGAATTAGCTACTGAAACCCAAATGATTACAGGCATTGTGGCTCATACGGGTGATAAATACGGCTACATTACTCCGGGAGTGGTTGGCTGCCGCTATACCGGGGCACAATCTGCCCAGGCTGAACTTATCAGGGGGTGTGATTACCGGGCGGCCGTATGGGTGCATAAAAACAGCCCGGGTTCCCTGAACCTACATGCCACCGTGGATGGTACCACATTTACCAACGAAACCTATATCGGGCAGTATGGCGATTGGCGTTTGTTTTACCTCGATTTTAATGTACCCGCCACAGCCACCAGCTTTACCGTTTGGGCCGATGCTACCACTGCGGACATTTATATTGACGATTTCAGGGTGGCTCCCTTCGAATCGGCCCTTACCACCTATACCTACGATCATGCCGGGCAGGTAACAGCCATTATCAACAACGATAATTTTGCCACCAAATACGAGTACGATGCCGGTGGCCGGTTAACAGGCATTTTCCGGGAGACCAAAAAGGGGTTTGAAAGGGTGAGCGGGTATGAATACAATTATTCTAAGGCATTTACTATTGTGGAAGGTAGTGGAAATTATGATTCACGTTTCTATTTTTCAAATACAAATATTCATTATTTGGGAGGAAAAATGATTTTTAGTATAAATAATTTAAAGCACGATGCGTGGACTTATACATTACCTACATGGGTTCAATTAGTTTCGAAAGGAGATAACTTTATGGAAGTTAATATTTCCACGAATGCATACAGTAACAGTAGAACAAGTGGCATTACTATTACTAACAGCAGAACTCATGTAGTAAGCAATATAACATTAAATCAGCTTTGTAATACTCAAACAGGAAATTATGAATTTACAAATATTTACCAAGATATTACAACAGGGCGGGTTTATGCTGATATAGTTTGCACAAACGATAATACCATTGTAATTCATGTGTTTTGTCAATATTTAGCAGGTGCTGAATTTATTATTGGAAATAAATATCATAGAACATTTGATCCAGATGCAAACACGCATGAATTCACAAAAGATTTTTCATTTGATGTTAAGAAGGGGGATATAATAAAATGTCAGGCAAATCTCTGGGGAAATTCACAAACAGGTTCTCAAAGTGCCGAAATAGAAATAACCAGTATCGTTGAAAGTATTGGAGTTGAAATTGGCACAACTAGAAAAATAGATGCCAATTGGGGTAATTAACATTTTATCGTGAAATGAAATCAAAAGAGGCAGTTATTACGAAAACTGTCTCTTTTGTTTTTCGAGCAATGGTTTTTAAGAATAAGCAGATAGAGTTATAATTAACTTAGCGGTTATAGTTCTGTTACTTTGCTATTTTCTGTTTGAACTTTGTGGTCCCTCTACGGTTAAAAATTGTTTTAAGAAAAGAAATTTCCATTAAAAGTGCAATTCTTAGTGAAACTTGGTGATTTGGTGGGTTGGTGGCAAAAAGTGGTTCATGCAGAGAGGAAAAAAGCAGGCTCAATGGGATAAAGTTTTGTTTATTGTTTCAATTGTATCCCTCTGCCTGTCGGCATCTCCCTTTCGAATAAGGGAGATCAGTTTGAATCACCTGCAAAGCAAATTAGAAAAATATCATCCGTTAAATCAAACCATAAGTGGGTATTATTGGTTAAATTTGTGCATTAAACGCAAAAGATTATGAATACAGTTGAAAAGAGAGATTATATCCATAATTTCCTTTATCGTGTTGACGATAAGAGTATTGATGACATGTTTAAAAAAATCCAAACATTAGTTGAAAAGGATATTGCATTAACACTTGCTCAGGAAGAAGAAGTTGAAAAAAGAGTTATGCGCCATAAAAATGGTGAATCCAAGTCATATTCCTGGTCCGATGTTAAGAATAGGGCAAAAGCCGGTTCATGAGTTATACTGTAATATTTAAAGAAGAAGCAGGCTATGATGTGTTTGATTCCCGTAATTGGTATGAATCGCGCCGCATCGGCCTTGGAGATGAGTTTCTTGATGAGATAGAAGAATATGTGAAAGTTCTGGAACAGAATCCACAAATCTTCCAAGTAAGAAAACACAACTGGCGATACTGTCCATTAAAGCGTTTTCCCTATCTTATTGTATTTGAAATAGAGCAACAAGTTGTTGTTGTATATGCAGTATTCAATACTTAACAACATCCGAATCGCTTAGAAATGCGGAATACTGAGAGTAAGTAAAAGCGGTTTAAGCAAACAATAGAGGTTGCTAGCGGAACTTGCCAAGAACAATTTCATTTAAACTTTGCGGTTCTTTGCTTTAACTTTTTGACTCTCTGTGGTTAAAGATTGTTTAAGAAAAAGGAATTGCCAGAAATAATGCACTTTTTAAGTGAGTTTTGTTGGAAAAAGAACGCCCTCTCTGAGTTTGCAAGTGAAGATAAGGTAAATGTTTTTTCTTAATCCCTATATAGAATAAGCCCCCCAATAAACCTAAAATCACGCTTATTGAGGGTGAATAGGTGGCAAAAAAGTTTTCATACTAAGAGCGCAAGCCGGGCTATCTAAAGGAATAAAGTACCCATCCACTTCTCACCTACATAAACGAATTACTGATCTGGAACAGGGGCAGGTACATGGCAATCAGGATAATGCCCACCAGCAGCCCTACCACAATTATCAACAGGGGTTCCAGCAGGCTACTCAGTACCGATACCCGGTGCTCCACATCGGCGGCATATTGCTGTTGCAGCTTTTCAAAAATATGGTCCAGTTGGTTTACCTCTTCGCTCACTTTTACCAGATACACCATCCGGTGGTCATAAACGGTAAATTGCTTTAAGCTCTGGTTCAGGCTGTTTCCCTTTTCAATGTCTGAGATAATAACCGGCAGCGAGGTCTCAATGGGATAAAAGGTTACCATATCTTTTACCAGCCGCAGGGCTTCGGTCAGCGGCACCCGGGAACGGATTAACATACTCAGGGCCTGACAAAACCGGGCCAAATTATTTTTTCGGATAATATCGCCCATAACAGGGATGCGTAGAACCAAACTGCTTTGTATTTGCCGGTACAAAGGCTGTTTACGCAAGCTCCATAACAGCAACACCACACTGCCGATAACCAGCACAATCATCCAGACATTGTCTGATAGGGCATGCGACAGGTCAATAATTTTACGGGTAATGGCGGGCAAATCGCCACTGAACCGTTTAAACACATCCTCGAACATGGGGACCAAAAAGTTGATCAAAAACAGGATGGCCGCCAAAGCCGCACCCATCACCAGGGTAGGATACGAAAGGGCACTCATCAGTTGTCGGCGGAGCTTCATCCGCTTTTCGTAATAATCGGCCAACTGTTGCAGTACCATGGGCAGGTTGCCGCTCTCTTCGCCCATCCGGATGGCAAAGTTATCGTAAGTATCGAACTTTTTCGAGGTAATTATTACCTGCGATAAACTATCGCCGGCAAATACCGCTTCACGGATTTGGGTAAAAAACAGGGCCTCTTTTCCCTTTTTTTGTTCCTCCACAATCAGGTCAAGCGAATTTTTAATATCCACCCCGGAACTTAGCAGTAAAGCCAGTTCGCTGAAAAACCATTGCTTCTTTTTATCGGGTAACCCCTTTCGGAGGCTGAAATCACGGGTAAGGAGTTCGGTCAATGAAAATCCTTTGGGCTTTTCTCCTGCAGCATCTTTCATTTTTAATTTATGGATGTCAATACTCATAGGCTTGAAATAATTGTTGATGGGAATAGTTTTTATAAAAGGCCATGGGGTATTCTGTACCGGAAAGTTCCAGGGTCAGATATACCTGCTCCACCCAGTCCTTTTGCAAGGAAAGGGGCTCGTAGTCAAAAAGGAGGGTCTTCAGAAAAAAAGTATCCGGGTATTGGTATTCAGTCCGCAGGATAAGGTCGCTATAAAAATCATACGATACCACACTTTCAGGAAATTCCAACTGTAGCGAACCCCTTTTTTCGGTTACCACAGCGGCCTTCTCCAAATCGGCAGTAAAATGCGATAAAAACAGCACCAGTTCCTGATTGGCAGCCTCCTGTTCATTATAGGTTCTCAGGTATTTCATCACATTGCTGTACGACCACATCGCCAAAGTCATGACCGTACCTGAAATGATTAAAACCACGGTCACCTCAATCAGCGTAAAGGCCTTTACTTTTCTTTGGAGACCCTCTGTTTTCAGGCAACACCAAGAAGTAATCGGATGGGAAAACTTTCTACTCATTCTTCCTCCGTTGTTACATATTCAACAATGGCTTTGTGTGAACCCAGCCTTTTATTGGTCAGCGAAAAAGCTTCAACCTCAATTTCAAAGACCCCGGCTATGTTTTTAAACGGCTTCACCCGTTTTTGGAGAAAATATCCTTCGTATTCAAGGGTCTCATCTTCCAGAAATCCCTGTTGTTTGGCCTCCTGAATACATTCAAGGATTTTTTGGTTGATAAGAATCAATTTTCGGTTCCGGTGATAATTCCCTACTTTGATGATGATGGCAAAAAACATAGAGGTAACCAGTGAAATAATCACCAGGGCCACAATCACTTCGGTCAGGGTTGATGCTTGCAGTTTTTTCATGGTTCCAATACTTTAATGGCCCGGCAACCTCTGCGGGGGTTCAGTACCGCCGATGAAAAATAGGGCAACAGGTTGTGGATGTTGATTTCGACATTATACAAATGGTTTTCGTAATACGATGATGGGGTTTTGTATAAAAATTTCTCCACATACAGCGAGCCATTTATTTTTCCCCGCAACGAGAATTTTCCCTCCACATAGGCAATCCCTTGGAACAGGATCCCTTTTTCGAAAACGGCCATATTTTTATTCTCTTTTTCTTTCGGGTTTTTGGTCATCCACAGATTGCCATCTATCCGGGAGTTTTCGCTAATCTGCAAAAGGCCAACGTTTTTCGGACTTTGAATGCCCAGCGTACTTGGGAAGGTAAAATGGACATTTTCTTCAATAAGCAGGGTATCTTGCGCATAAGCTTGAATACTTCCGGTCCAACCCTCTTTAAAAGTGATTTTTGGTGCAGCGAGTATCACATCGGATAGCGTGGCATCCTCAAAAACAGTAATGGGTTGCGAACAAATAATCAGGATGTTTCCTTCAAACTTGCATCGGGTTAAATAAAGCGGTTCCTTCGAAATTAAATACAACGTCTTTTGGCGGAACGAATGGGAAATTTCGTTAGATGTGATTTTTGAAAAATCAAGTACACTGTCCTTAGGATTGAGCTTACCAGCAATTAATCGGCGGATAGTTTCCTGATAGGATTCATCCAAGGTAGGTAACGTATTGCTGCTTACCTTGATTTCACCATAAACCAGTTGTTTGCCACGGTAATAATCGCCTTCCATGTAGGAGGCTTTTATGCCGGCTTTGGGCAGGTAACAGTCGCCCACCAGTTGGGTAGTTCCCGATATAGATAAGGCATTGTTATTGTCGGTAAGGTATAAAGTAGCGGCATCATCCATAAATCCTTTGGTGCCACAAAGTACACGGTTTTCAACGTTGAAATTCCCATAACTCCCCAGAACATGAAAAATCAAATAGGCTCCCCACGGTTCTTTGGTCACTTTAAAGGTATAGTTTTCATCTTCGGTTAGATTCAGGCTTTTCCCGTCCCACGGAAAGGTTAGGGTGCTGTCCGTTAAAGCCGCCGTCAATACAGATTGGGAATAGGATAGCAGGTTCTGCCGGGCCAATTGCTTATTGATATAATTGTGGTGGTAAAAAGCAATGGTAATCAACGTACCGATGACAATCAGGGTAACCAGCATTAAAAAAACGGCAAAGGTCAGTGCCCCGGCTTTTACAAAGTGTCGCTTCAAGTTCTGATTTTTATTGGGTAAAGATAAAATTATTGAGGGTGAAAATAAAAAAACAACATCGGGAGTTTTTTGCATATAAAACCGATGTTCCTATGCTGAATTTTAGCCGGATTTTTACCGGTTGGTTTTCCTTTTTAACAGAAGTGCAAACAAAAAAATACAGTAGCCATTGCATTTCAATTATATATAAAAATAGTTCCGCCTCTGCCTAATTTCAGCGATTCCAATGCAGCATATTGCTTGCGGTCTTTTTCTGATAATCGGCTGTAATGCAATTGCATCAACATAATGACCTTTTCTGTAAATTCTTCTATCATAGATTCAAAGAAACAAATAGGTTGATTATGTTTTTATTCAAACGCATTTTTTTACCAACAACAGATTGACAATAACTACATTTTCTATTGTGTTTCAGAATTATCTTGTTTCAGCCAGCTATTTGAGGATGTTATTTTGAAATTTTCACTAACCAAAAAACAAAAAGTAAATTGCCGGGATTGATTCCAAAAAGTTATTGCATAACCAACGAAACGACACAGACCCCGCATCCTTCTCGCCCATCCTTAAATTTCATCTTCAGATAATAAGGTCCGGTTTTGGTGCACAAAAAATCGAAGGCACTGTATTCCTTGTCCTCTTGCCCGTTGTAGTTGCCTCCAAAGTTTGAAAAATCATTCGAAAGTTCAATAATGGTATGACCGGGTTTGGTGTCGTCGTTGCATACCAAAAAACGGTAATGGTTCCCTTTGTTGAGCATGATGGAAAACTGGCCTTCCGATTGCCCAACATCAGCTTTTGATTCGGTAAACCGGATGCGGAAATGTTTGATGTATTTTACTTCACTGTTAGAGGCGCACTTGTCAATAAATGCCTGATCGCATTGTGCCCACGCAGCAAAGGGAATCTGCAAGAGGATGAAGACAAAGGCAATTATGGTAAACGTCCGGCGCATCCGTCAAAAATAAGAAAATATTTTAGTTTTATTGCTTCGGTTTTTCTGCTTCAAGAGCTTCTAAATCCAACTTGATGACAAAGTTTTGGTAAACAAAGCTGATTTTTTTATCCAATTTTTTGATTTCGTTGGTAGTAAAACGGATTTTAAAGGGCTCTCCTTCGGCGGGTGCGTAAGGAACAATATTACCTGCTGCATCCACAGCATTGGCATCGTAAAAAATAGGGACCCCGTTTTTGGTTACCTCAATACCTGCTTTTAAATTACGTAAATCTTCGGGGGTAACCTGAATAACCCCACCGTTCGTAGGATCAACATACAGCGCGTTTTTTAGCCCGTAGTTAGCACTCACCGTTTCTTCGTCCACTTTTGGAATGTACATCTCCTTTTTAACTAAAATCTTGATGTAGTTTTCAAATTTCTCATCACGGTAGATGTAATAATTATCGCCAATGGTGTAAGCATCTAACTTATAAAATTGGGACTCGATTTTGCGGCATCCTTTGGGGGTGGCTGAACAATCCACTTTTCGGATTTCCCCGGTTTTAAGGTTAATTTCCTTAAACATGTTGCGGTAAATATCATAATTCACATAAAAAAAGTCTCCCGATTCGTCAAAGGTGCTGTTATAAAGCTCACAACGGTTATCGTCCAGTTTGATCTTGTATTTCTCGTCCCAGGAATACAGGTTGTAAATAATGAGATACACATACGATGATTTCTCACCCCTGAAGGTAGCTACCAGATAGTTCCCGTATTCATCCACCATTAATTCGAGCACTTCGCTCTTTTTAAACTCCGGCCCTTTTATCCGGTATTGGAAACGGTATCCTTTGGTGGGTTTATTAATAGGCTGGTTTTGCGAAAACAAGGTCCCAATAGTAAAAAATACAATGCTAAGGGACAAGAGGATGCTCTTCATATTTCATTCGTTAATTAGCTACTAAGAGGAGTAAAAATATAAAATAATGCAATTAAGCCCTAATTTTGAAGACTTAATTGCATGTTAATTTAGTTTACCTTTTTAAGCAGGTTGGTCATACTGGTCTTTTCAACCACAATCTGCTTCACCTTGTCAACAGGGATACGTTCCTGTTCCATGGTATCGCGGTTGCGGATGGTTACGGTATTGTTTTCCAGCGTTTCATGATCTACGGTAATACAATAGGGGGTTCCAATGGCATCTTGCCGGCGGTAACGCTTCCCAATGGAATCTTTTTCCTCATAAATGCAGTTGACCTCGTACTTTAATTCATTCAATATTTCAGTAGCTTTTTCAGCCAATCCATCTTTACGCATCAGTGGAAGAATGGCCAATTTTACCGGGGCTAATTCCGGGGGGATGCGCAGTACCACCCGTTGTTCGGTTTTTCCATCTTCGCCGGTCAAATCCTCTTCAGTATAGGCACTCGAAAGAATCAACAGAAACATGCGGTCCAGCCCGATGGATGTTTCAATAACGTAGGGGACATAACTTTCATTAAGCTCGGGATCAAAGTAGGTGATTTTCTTCCCGCTGTATTGCTGATGTTGGCTCAAATCGAAATCGGTACGCGAGTGGATACCTTCCACCTCTTTGAACCCCATGGGGAATTCAAACTCGATATCGGTAGCTGCATTGGCATAATGGGCCAGCTTATCGTGGTTGTGGTACCGATATTTTTTGGGGTTGAAACCAAGGGCTTTGTGCCAGCGCAAACGGGTCTCTTTCCATTGTTCAAACCATTTGATCTCTTCACCGGGACGTACAAAAAACTGCATCTCCATTTGCTCAAATTCGCGCATACGGAAAATGAATTGGCGGGCCACAATCTCGTTCCTGAAGGCTTTCCCAATCTGGGCAATACCAAATGGGATTTTCATCCGGCCGCTTTTTTGCACATTCAGGTAATTCACAAAAATACCCTGAGCAGTTTCGGGGCGCAGGTAAATGCTGTTGGCTTCATCGCTAACCGAACCTAACTTGGTCTCGAACATCAGGTTAAACTGGCGCACATCGGTCCAGTTTTTGGTTCCCGAGATGGGGCATACTATTTCGCAATCCTCGATAATATTTTTTACCTCGGCCAGGTTATCAGCTTCAAGAGCCTTAATAAACCGCTTTTTAATTAGGTCTATTTTTTCCTGATTGGCAATTACCCGTTGGTTGGTAGCCCGGAACTGTGCTTCATCAAACGAGGCTCCGTATTTTTCGGCGGCTTTCTCAACCTCTTTCTCTATTTTAGCTTCAATTTTGGCCAAATGTTCTTCAATCAACACATCGGCGCGGTATCTTTTTTTTGAATCTTTGTTATCAATCAACGGATCGTTAAAAGCCCCCACATGGCCCGAGGCTTTCCATACAGTCGGGTGCATAAAGATGGCTGAATCAATCCCCACAATATTTTCATGAATCCGGACCATGGAATCCCACCAGTACCGTTTGATGTTATTTTTTAATTCGGCTCCATACTGACCATAATCATACACCGCACTTAACCCATCGTAAATCTCACTCGACTGAAAAATAAACCCATACTCTTTTGAATGGGCAATAATCTTTTTTAAAATATCTTCTTGAGCCATATGTTATTATTTTGTAAACAATTGCCAAAAATAGAAGAATTGTTTGCTTTTAAAAAATTTATTTGTCCTGTTCCCAAAAATAGCCATCTGTCAAAAATTGAACCCCGATCAGATAAAATAAGATTCATATTGGGTGGTTTCCAAAATAGGTTTTCTAATTTTGTTCCCGGTTTTTACGATTAGCATCGTTACAACTGAAGATAAGCTATCAAACATTGAATACCGTATCAAAATAAAAAACCTGTGAAGCGAGAATTTGATTTTTTGGTGATTGGAACAGGGGTAGCCGGGCTGACCTTTGCCATTAAGGTTGCCGGGCATGGGAAAGTGGCAGTTGTTTCCAAATCACAGTTGGCACACACCAATACAGCATTGGCCCAAGGGGGCATTGCTGCTGTTATTTATAAGCCTGATAATTTTGAAAAACATATTGAAGATACCTACATTGCCGGCGACCGATTTTCGCGAAAAGAGGTGGTACGCATTGTGGTTGAAGAAGCCCCGGAGCGGATTCAGGAGTTAATAAACTGGGGGACCCAATTTGACAAAAACCAAACCGGACAATACGATCTGGCACGGGAAGGCGGCCATTCCGAAAAACGGATACTGCACCATAAAGACAATACCGGCTGGGAAATTCAACGGACCTTAATCGATCGGGTAAAAACACATCCGAACATCACCATTTTTGAAAAACATTTTGCAGTAGAACTCATCACACAGCACCACCTTGGGAAAGAAGTACGCCGCAGCGATAATGATATTGACTGTTTTGGTGCCTACATCCTGAACCTCGAAAATAGCACCGTGGATACTTTTTTGGCAAAAAAAACCATGATTGCCACAGGGGGTTCCGGTAACTTGTACCAAACAACCACAAACCCGTTGATTGCTACAGGTGACGGAGTGGCCATGGTGTATCGGGCAAAAGGAATTGTAGAGAATATGGAGTTTGTGCAGTTTCATCCCACATCGCTGTATAATCCCACCGAACGTCCTTCGTTCCTGATTACTGAAGCCATGCGTGGCTTTGGTGCCATTTTGCGCAACCAGCAGGGCGAGGAGTTTATGAACAAATACGATCCCCGGGGTTGTCTGGCTCCGCGCGATATTGTGGCCCGGGCCATTGACCATGAGCTGAAGGTGACCGGCGATGATTTTGTCTATCTCGATTGCCGCCACCTGGACGAGTTTGCACTAAAAGATCATTTCCCAAATATTGCCACAAAATGTCTTTCGCTGGGAATTGATATTGCCAAAGATTTGATTCCGGTTGTCCCTGCAGCGCACTATCAATGTGGTGGCGTAAAAGTTGACCTCAATGGAGAAACACACATCCACCATTTATATGCTTCGGGCGAAGTAGCCTCAACGGGGCTCCATGGAGCCAACCGGTTGGCCTCGAACTCGCTTAGCGAAGCGGTGGTGTTTTCGCACAGGGCCGCTTTGCATGCTATTTCCTGTTTTAAGGAACAACCCATTTGCAACAGCATCCCTGAATGGAACTTTGAAGGGACGACCCTCCCCGAGGAAATGGTACTCATTACCCAAAACTACAAGGAAACCCAAATGATCATGAGCAACTATGTGGGTATTGTCCGTTCAAATCTGCGGTTGGAACGTGCGCTGAACCGTTTGGAAATTATCTTTAACGAAACCGATACCCTTTACAAAAAATCAACCCTCTCGCAGCAATTGTGTGAGCTCCGAAACTTGATCAACGTGGGGTACCTGATTATTAAATCGGCAAAAAATCGGAAAGAGAGCCTGGGTCTGCATTATAATATTGATTATCCTCCTGTCAAGGAATCAAAATAATATTACTTATTATTGTTTTATGGTATGATTTCGTGCGGGATTACGAGGCGATTCCCTACCAGTTTACACCTAACTTTTTTACAGACCACAACCGACTGAAGGGAGCTCAGCGAAGCTAAACCCACATGTACTATATCACTGCCATCAGTTTTTTTATTTTTTCTTGTCATTTATAAATATAAACCATATTTTTGTATTCTGCGTCTGGGAAGAGTCGCCAAGCGTCTCTATTACGGGAATAATTCCCTGAAACCAGTCGCTTTTTTTATTTTTAGCCGCCAATGGTATATTTTTGTTATATAGACGAATCTGGCACACCTGAAATTCCTGGCAATACAAGCCATTACGTTTTAGCAGGATTATCAATTCCAATATCTTACTGGAAGAAATGTGAAAAAGGCATATCAACTTTAAAGCAAAAATACAACTTACAGGAATCTGAAATCCATACTGGATGGATATTACGGAAATACCTTGAGCAAAGTAGGGTTGTTGGATTTGAAACAATGAATCATGCTCAAAGACGACACGAAGTCGAAAAAATAAGAAAAGTTGAACTTCTCAAACTCCAAAAGAGTCCAAATAAAAGTCATTATAAACAAACCAGAAAGAATTATCGCCAAACCGAAGCTTATATCCATTTGACTCACGACGAAAGGGTTGCATTTATTCAAGATCTGGCTGATTTAATTGGAAGTTGGAAATTTGCTAGATTATTTGCCGAATGTATAAACAAAATCCATTTTGACCCTGTTAGAGCAAAACAAACTATTGATGAACAAGCTTTAGAACAATTAGTTTCTCGTTTTGAACAGTATATGAAAATTATTAGCAGGAGTAAGAATGATTCGGAACTTTTTGGAACCCTTGTCCATGATAATAATGAAACGGTTTCGAAAAAGCATACTGCTTTAATGAAAAAATTTCATCATCAAGGTACTTTATGGACAAGCATTGACCATATTATTGAAACTCCATTTTTTGTAAACTCAGAGCTAACAAGTCTTGTACAAATAACTGATTTGTGTTGTTATTCATTAAGACGCTATTTTGAAAATAATGAATCCGACTTATTAAATAGAATCCAAAGTCGATTTGACAGGAAAAATGGTAAAATAGTAGGAGTCCGTCATTTTACTGATGCTACCTGTCAATGTATATTTTGTGTCTCTTAAAATTGGTGGTAACTTTATATAAAAACTATTACAAGCGAAAAAAGATGAAACAGAAACTACTTTTAGGCCTATTGTGCTTGGCTTTTTTGGGTGCCAGTGCGCAAACAAAAAGATGTGCCACACCTTATTTCGATTCCATTGAGGTGGCCAGGAATCCTGAAATTCTAAAAAACCGCTTGTTGCTGGAAGAGTTTACCCAACAGTTTATCCAGAATAAGGACAACGCTTATGATACCATAATTATCCCTGTGGTTTTTCATGTGCTACATAAATATGGTAACGAACGCATCTCCATGGAAGAAATTGAGCGGGGTCTGGAACAAATAAACATTGATTTTAGAGCGGACAATGTTGAGCTGAACAATATAGTGAACGATTTCAAAGAAATTATTGGAAATGCCAGCATCGTTTTCAAATTGGCCAAGCTTGCTCCCGATGGAAACTGTACTTCCGGTGTAATGTATTACGAAACCGATTTAACCTACCAGGCTTCAAATACTTTAAAATATACCATCACCAACTGGGATCCCCAAAGTTATCTGAATATTTGGACTGTAAGTTCTATCGAGGGCTCAGCAGCGGCCTGGTCCCACTATCCTGGCGTTGATCCGGCTTTGGATGGTGTGGTTAGCATATACACCTATGTGGACAATGGCCACACCCTGTCGCATGAGATTGGGCATTATCTGAACCTGGCCCATCCCTGGGGAAGTACCAACGAACCCGGGCTTCAAAGCAATTGCGACATTGACGATAATGTGGAAGATACACCCAACACCATTGGAGTTGACCAACATTGCAATTTAGGGATGGTCTCCTGTGGGTTTCTAACCAATGTTCAGAATTTTATGGATTACTCAACCTGCGAGTCCATGTTTACCGAAGGGCAAGTGGACCGGATGCGGGCAGCTTTGAATTCATTGGTAAGTGGAAGAAAATATCTTTGGTCGGATGAAAACCTGGTGCAAACAGGGACCAACGAAGGTTATGTAGATCCCGGATGCGCACCCATTGCCGATATTGAATCGGATATTTACGATATCTGCCCGGGAACTTCATATCAGTTTACCGATTTTTCATACGGTTCCGAAATTACTAACTGGGATTGGGCATTTGAAGGCGGTGAACCCTCCTCCTCCATCATCAGCGCTCCTGAAATTACCTACCATCAACCAGGGTTGTATCCTGTAAGCCTTACCGTAAGTAACGAAAACGGTACCAGTTCCATTACCCGCGAAAAGCTGGTATTTGTCCCCGATACCTTAGCCGGGATTGTTGCCCCAAAATTATGCGATATGGAAGAGGCCGGATTCCCTGAATATGTGGACGATATTTTTAAAAGCTGGTCCTTTATTGAAAACGGAAATGCACATTGGGCGAAATATACAAATGGCAACACCTCCCTAAGGATTAAAAACCAATCAAATGGGGCAGGAACTGTAAACTCATTTATAACCAGCAACATCAATTTTAACGAAGTGACCAATCCCGATTACATCTATTTTGATATCGCTTATGCCCAGCGTAACAGTTCATCGGCCGATGAACTGAAGGTGTTTGTTTCGCCAGATTGTGGCAAAAAGTGGATTGTAAAATATATTAAAGGCGGAAAATCACTGGTTACCAATGGCGATGTATATGTAACAAGTACCTATGAACCCACTGCTACAGAATGGCGGACTGAAAAAATTGATATTAAAAACTATAAAGAAAAGAACCACCTGAGGTTGAAATTTCAAGTGGAAAGCAACGGCGGAAATTGTCTTTATGTTGATAACATAAACATTGGCGGCATTCCTTTAATTGGAATCAAGGAAACCCAACCAGATATGTTTCATGTCTTTCCGAACCCGACACACGAAAAAATAACATTGAATTTTTCGTTGTCCGCAAAACAACCGGTAACCATTAAAATACATACCCTGTATGGGGGAGAGATTTATTCACAAATGGTAGAAGGAACAAACGGATCAAATATCAAGGAACTTTTATTTGACAATCGTGAGTTGGCTGCCGGAATCTATTTAATCAGCATTATCACGCAAGAGGGGCAAATGACCCGGCGCATGATTGTTACCCATTAATAAAAAATTCAAAACAACCCCGTTAAACGACCACCGATCCGGATATCGCAGAATCACAGGATATATCTGTAGTTTTTGGGATATTATTTCGATTGTGTTGCTTAATTGGTAGTAAATGGGAATGTATAAAATAACCTTATTTGTGGCAAAACAGGCAGCAAACAAAGTAATAGATTAATCTATTTTGCCAGTCGCATAGCTCATCCTTAACATAACATTTTCTATAAGCAATCCCAAAAATCCCGGAGGAAATCCCCCGTTTTGCCTACTTCATCACATATTTTTGAAAATAAGCCGGTTATTCGTTAGTATTGGTAACGTATTTAACAACGTTTTTTAACCAAAAAAATGAAATATAAACCCACACGAGCCGACGCTCAAACCAAAGGTTTGCAAAAGAGCTGCAATTTTGCTTACGCACCTCTGCTAAATTGTTACATTTGAGTTTTAAATGAATTTTTAAATGGACAAAAAAAGGTTTATCGGAACGAGATATATGCATAAAGTTTATTACTCCAGCGGTTGAAAAATCGTGGTGGAATAAGCTGACACAGCTATTAGAAAAAGTTTCGTTCACGGATGGTAAAATATATGTTCGTGGTAAATTGACAGCAAGAGGAAATAAAAAACGGGCTGAATACCGATGTTAAGGTAGGCTTTGCGGAAAGAACCAATTGAAGCATAAATAAAATTAAGAAACAATGAGTGACACATTCATAAAAGAGTTAGACGAACTTTACGAACGTTACGGTTATGAACCCCGTAAAAAGAAGGCTACTCGTGTTTATTTGTTTACAAAAAGTATTTACAACGGTGCCGACATTGTAAAAACTGGCACAGATGAAGAAGCAGAAGAACTAAGAAAGCAATTTGCCGGTTCAGGTTATGCTGTTAAAGTTCGAGACTTCAAGAATATTGAAGAAGCCGAAGACTTTCTATTCAAAGATTTTTTTAAGGCAGATGGAGTTATTCAAAATCTAAAAAGACGCTATGAAACCTTTGTTGTTAAATTGATGAACAATTTGCCTGGAAATGCAAAATATGAATACATTCGAAGTTCATACGAATATACTAATTACAAACTTGACCAAGACGACATAAAAACAATCTCAATTGGTGCAAATGACAATAGTAACGCCTTAGTAACAACAATAACAAAACAAATTAACGAACACCTTGGCCCTCTATTAATAATCCTAGAAGCTGCTGCTGGTTATGGGAAGACTTGTACTGCGTATGAAATACTAAATGAATTTATCTCTGTACCATCAAACAAGCTGCCATTTTTTACAGAACTTTCAAGAGATAGAAAAGCATCAATTTTCAAACATATTTTAGCCTTTGAAATTGAAGAACAATTCTCCAACCGAGTTGATTCAACTGTTGTAATACATCAAATTAAAAAAGGGCGTATTCCATTAATCATTGATGGATTTGACGAGCTAATTTCAAAGGATTTTTCCTTTTCATCAAATCAATTTGAGCAAGTTGAAAGTATGCTTTCAACTATTGTTGATTTACTTACCGACAATGCCAAAGTAATCATCACATCGCGAAAAACGGCAATTTTCAATAGTGAAGAATTTCACAATTGGATGATTGACCGAAATATAGACTATACTCTGTCAAAAGTTACAATTTCAGAACCTTCAATTGAAAATTGGCTTACGAAAGAAAGGATTGAAATTGTTCAATCTAACAATTTCCCAGTTGAACAAATAGCAAATCCCGTCCTGCTTACCTATTTGCGTTATGTCAATATAGAGGAACTCAAAGAAATGGGGGTTGAAGGCAAATCAATTGTTGACCGTTATTTTGATTTCTTATTGACAAGGGAGCAAACAAGACAAGGTTTGTTAATTGAACCTGAAGTACAATTAAGAATTTTTAGAAAATTGGTTCGTTTCCTCACAGAATGGGATGTAAAAGCAGAATCGAAGGAGTTTATCAGAGATTTAATTCTTGATTACAATAAGAAAATTTTAGAAGAGACTAAGAAAAAATATACTCCAGACAAAAGACCAAGAACAGACCAACTTGCTGATATACTTTCAAATCACGCCTTTCTAGATAGAAAGGAAAAAGGAATGATTGGAATTGTAAATGAGTTTGTTCTTGGGACTTTAATTGGCGAAAACCTGATAATGGGTAAGTATTTACAATACAGCAAAACATTCTATGAAAAACTCTCTCAAATGTTTGCTATGCTTGCTATTCAGGCTTATCAAGTACAACCAAAGGAAAACAAAGAAAAGCTTTGGGAAGTATTTAATGATTATGCTTTCCCATATGACCCTCAGTTTTATTTCAAAATTGACATTGACTTCAAAAATGAAATTGTACGGAATTACAAGCACGCTATTTTAAACGATTTCATTTTAAATACTTATTCTTTCACGAAAAAAGGGCAATTTGAATCTGCAATATTTACGGCTTGTACTTTCTCGAACTGTGAATTTTTGTTTGAAGCATTTATTAACTCTTCGTTTGTAAATTGTAGATTCTATAACTGCCATTTAATTGACACAGGAGTTGCATATTCCGATACTTATTTCACAATTTTTGGCTGTACTTGTGATAATGGTTTTGTGCAAAAATTATTCGATTGTGAAGAAGTTAAAACAAGTATTGAGGAAATAAATATTGAAAAAGAAATACTTGAACTATATTTCAAAATAGGAAGCTTTAAACCCCGTCACAGACAACTTTCTTACATTAAGAACGAACTTTCTGATTTCAATTCTAAGAGTTTAAGCAGAACTTTACATAAGCTAGAAACGGAAGGCATAATTCAGTTCAATGGTGACTTGAGTTTTTTAACTCGTCAAGGCATATCTTATTATAATGATAAATACAGAAATAGTTAAGCAATGTCAGAATACGGTTTAGAAATAGTTGAAAAGCGTTTAAAAGAGAAACTTGTTAATGAGTTGACTAGAACAGGCTTGTTATTTCGTCTTTTTTCAAGAGTGAAAGAACAATTATCTATTGATGAAAAATTTACAAGAAAAACTTACTCCCCAAATTCCGAACTAATGCAAGACCTTGTTGGTTTTCGCATAACAACCTATTTCAGCGATGATGTAAAAATTGTGGTTGACCTTTGTGAAAAGATCTTTGACAAAGTCGAATTAGTTTATGATGAGCCTTCCTCAGAAGTATTTAGGCCACTTCGTAAAAATATGATTTGCAGAATGCCTGAATACGAAACAAGGATTTTTGAAGAAATGAAGCCGAATAATCCTCAATTCGAACTCATAGATAATACATTCGAAATACAATTTAGAACCACTCTTTCAGAAGGCTGGCACGAGGTTGACCATTTAATGCGATACAAGTGCAAACCTGATTGGGAACCACTTACTGCCGAAGGACGAATGCTAAATGGTATTTATGCTACACTTGAGACAAATGACCAAGCTTTGAAAGCTTTGTTTGATGACATTTCATATCAACATTATAAATCAAAAAAATGGGAAGCGATGTTAAGAAATAAACTTCGTTTACGTTTTCTGCTAAAAGGCCTTGATACAGAAATTATAGAATACCTTAATGCTAACCAGGAAGTCGGGAAAAAGATATTCAAGTTAAACAGAAATAAAATTCTAAAAACTTATATTGATTCAACATTGGCATTTCCTACAACCTTTGACAATTGGATGTATTTTATCAATCATTGTTTTTTGAAAGACGAATTCATAACATCTAAGACACAGCCTATATTGAAAGACGAATTTGAATTAGCATTTAATGGTCAGGAAATTATATAGTCCACGCTATTTGCAAGCACATTGCCAAAGCCCCACGAGCCAATGCTAAATCCAAATTTTGCCAAAGAGCCTTTTCGCCTGTCCCGCTCCAACGTTGGAATGAGAAATAGTACAAACTTGTTAGATATTCAGATTGAGAATAAAAACCGCCAGTGCCTAACACGCAGTCATAAAACATGCCGGTTTCAGTG
>DOTG01000011.1 GCA_003512955.1 Marinilabiliales bacterium | reverse complement strand
GAAACCGTTACTTTAAAATTATCTGAAATTGACCAATCTGTTTTTTGTTCTTTCGACAAGTCCATAATTTATCCAGTAAGCGGGACCTGGGGCAAACAAGGTTGGACAATTGTTGATTTGAAAAAGATTAGAAAAGAAATGTTTCAAGACGCTTTAACTGTTTCCTATTGCAACGTAGCTCCGAAACGACTTTCAGAAAAATATAAATCATAAATAACATAGACAATGGAAAATAGCAAATCTTACTGTGCAGAAACACAAATGCAAATTAGAAAACCTGCTTTGCAGGTTTTTAATGCTTTCATCGACCCAAATTTGACCAAAGAATTTTGGTTTACAAAAGGTAGCGACAAATTAGTAGTCGGCAAAACCGTCACTTGGACTTGGGAAATGTATAATCATTCTGCTCAAGTTTTGGTAAAAGACATTATTGAAAATGAAAAAATCACGATTGAATGGGGCGAACCTCTCACGACAGTTATTTTTGAGTTTAAATCGTTAAGCGATGGCACAACTTACGTTACCATTAAAGAATTTGGTTACGACAAAACAGGCAACGAACTATTAGACACAGTTAAAGACGCAACTGGCGGTTTTACGACCGTTTTAGACGGACTAAAAGCATTTATGGAACATGGGATAAACCTTAACCTCATTGCCGACAAATTTCCGAAAGAAGTATCGCAACACTAATGACAAAAGAACAACGAACGCATAACAGCGGTAATTTTAACAGACACAATTCAAACTGACAGACAAGCAATAGAATGAGAACTATAATTTTGACAATAACTTTCCTTTTCTTACTGTCCAAAATATTTGGACAGACGGAAGAACCTAAACTTAAAATCTCTCATTTAACAGGAGACTTTTATACTTACACAACTTACAACACTTACGAAGGAAATAAAATACCAGCAAACGGTATGTATATTGTTACAAACAATGGCGTAGTTTTATTTGATACGCCTTGGGACACAACACAATTTCAACCGTTGTTGGACAGCATAAAATTAAGCCACAGCAAAAATGTGACAATGTGCATTGCTACGCATTGGCACAGTGACAGAACCGAAGGACTTGAATATTATAAGAAAAAGGGAATTAAAACGTACACAACTTTATTGACAGATGAATTGAGTAAAAAGAATAACAAAAAAAGAGCTGAATACTTAATTGAAAAAGATACTGTTTTCAATGTTGGACAATATGCTTTTGAAACTTATTATCCAGGACAAGGGCATACAGCAGACAATATTGTCATTTGGTTTGACAAAGAAAAAATCCTTTATGGCGGTTGTTTGATAAAAGGTGCTGACGCTGAAAATTTAGGTTATTTAGGAGATGGCAATGTAAAAGAGTATTATACAACCTTAAAAAAAGTAAAAGAAAAATTTCCTGACCCAAAGTACATTATTGTTTCACATAGCGACTGGAATAATTTAAACTCGTTAAAACATTCAATTAAATTGGCAAAAAAATTGAAAAAGAAAAACTACCGCTAAGCAGTGTATACATCATGCGGATTTCAAAGCAACAACCTATGCGATAGATACTCATAATATTAAAAATGAATTCGATGAAATATCTGCTTCTTGTTGTATCCTTTACCATAAATATGGATATATATGCCGCTAAGGGCATTAAACAAATGACTGATACCAGTTCTTGTTCAACCATCCTTTATATTCATGCAGATTCTGTATTTGTTGGTCACAACCTTGATGAAATGTCTCAAACTACAGGATTAATAATTGTCAATAAACGAGGCGTATTAAAAAGAGAAGTTAGATGGTCTGATTATAAATCTCCTACTGGATTAAGCAAAGCAAAGATTCAATGGAAATCAAAATATGGTTCAATCGTGTATAGTACTCTTGGGAAAGAGTTTATCAATGGAGGAATGAATGAAGCCGGTTTGTACGTTGGCGAAATGACCATGATGGATACTAAGTTTACAGAAGATAATGCCTTATTAAAAATTAATGGATTTTTATGGATCCAGTATGTTCTTGATAATTTTGAGACCGTTGACCAAGTAATTTTGGATTTGGCGCATGTTACGATTGATGGTCCAAATCCATGGCATTATTTTGTCTCTGACAAAAATGGAAATGCGGCTACAATCGAATTTATTGATGGGAAATTACTCGTTCATAAAAGTGATGAAATGCCTGTTTTGGCATTGTTCAATACACAATATGACAAGGAGCTTGAACGCTTAAAAGAATATTCAAATTATGGTGGCCATAAGGAGTTAAGTCTCAATATTGAGGGTAATGACACAAGATTTCTAATAGCAGCAAAGATGTTAAATGATAGCAATGAAACTAATAAAAGTAAAAACTCGGTTGATTATACTTATAAAATACTTAATCAATTACATGGTAATAATAATCAGTGGTCTATTGTGTACGATGTTAAAAGGATGAGAATGTATTTTAATACGAATAATGCAAGGCAAATTCGATATGTAGATTTTAAGGATTTCGAATTTTCAAAAAAATCCTCTGTTATGGTTTTAGATATTCGTGATAAATTAGAGGGAAATGTTTCAAAATATTTTATTAAACATAATGATTCAATAAATAATGAATATATAGATAAAGTATTACAAGTTTGGAAATGTGGCGATGAGACACATCAACTTAGCTCATTTTTTTCTAATTCTGCAAAAGAAGTAATAATTGAAAAATGAAAAATAAAACACGGCATACGTTGTGTGCAACACTGGAGAACGACACTGAACATGATAAACAAAACAGAAAGATGAAAAAAACTAAACTGATTTTACTCTTTACAATAGTTTCAAGTATTTGTCTGGCACAAAAGGAAACGATAAGTATCGATTTCACATCTAAAGACTGGAAAACTTTTGGCTCAGAAATAACAGAATTTGATTCAAAACTGACTACATATATTCCCAAAGGCACTGGAATTGGATATTTGGATAGTTTGTATTTTCAAAATGGAACTATTGAGTGTGATTTATATTCACCATCAGACAAAGCATATTTGGGGATTGTTTTCAGGATTACTTCGTTGAGTAATTTAGAATACATTTATTTCCAACCTCATACAAGCGGAAAATGGGATGCTGTACAATACGACCCCATTTTTAATAGGTCAGCAACATGGCAGCTTTACAATGGGGCAGCATATCAAGCTATTGCGAATATTCCTACAAGAGAATGGTTTCATGTAAAAATCCAGGTTATTGGTGATTCTGCAAAAGTCTATCTTGACAATAATCCAAAACAGGTATTGTCCGTAAAGTTAAAGCATGATTATTCATCAGGTTTTATTGGTGTTTGCAGTTATCATCCTGCTTATTTTGCAAATCTTAAGGTGACAAAACTTGATACAGTTTTATCTTTTAAACCCGAACCAGCAACTGCTTCTAAAAAAACGTACATTTCAAATTGGTTGACTTCTGAACCATATGATAATTATGATTTCACAATTGAAAAACCGTTCTTAAATGATAGCATTGTAAGTAAATGGCAGAATATAAATACTGAAGAAAATTATTTAATGAACCTTAACAGGCATTTTACTTTTTCAAAATCAAAAAACACTGTATTGGCAAAAGTGATTATAAATTCAAAAAAGCCACAAAAAAAGAAATTATATTTTGGCTATAGTGATAAAATAAGAATATACCTAAATACTGAAAGCATTTTTACTGGAGATAATAGCTTTCATGAATCAGAAAAATTTGAAGATAGAGGCTATGTTTTAGATAAACATCAAATGATAGAACTTCCATTAGAAAAAGGAGAGAATGAATTGATTTTAGAAATTTCGGAAAAGAAGTTTGGATGGGGTTTTATTTCACAGTTAGAAGATTTAAATGGAATAGAAATAATAAATCAACCAAAAGCAAAATAAGAATGGAAAACTCAACAACTCAAACAGAATTAATTTCATACTGTGGCTTTTATTGTGGCGCATGTCCAAAGTTCACAAAAGGACAATGTGAAGGGTGCAAAGGAGATAAACTAAAATGTGCAGTCGGATACAAAGCCTGTCAGGTAAGACCATGCTGCATTGAGAACGGATATAATTCATGTGCGGACTGTGATAAATATGATTCAGTTAAGGATTGTAAATTATATAATCCATTCATGATACGATTTGGACAATTTATTACACGGACAAATCGAAGATTAGGTATTGAGATGATAAAGGAAAAAGGAGAAGCCGAGTTTGTAAAATACATGATTGATAAAAATTGGGTAACAATTAAGACAGGAAAACAATAATGCGCAGCACACAATATAAAACAGTTGGGGTTCAGTGGTTTGCGAACATTTGTTTTTCAAACCAACTTTTCCAACGGTGGATACGAACACGCTCCGAAAACCCAACCGTTTCATACCGCCAACCGTTGGTTGCAGTTCCGAAAATACATTTCTAAATCAGTTTTGATTTTATATTATTTGTATTTATATTTGTACAATATTAAGTACATTAAAAATTTTAGCCATGTTAACTACAACACTTTCGGATTTTAGAAAAGACATCAAGCACTATATTGACAATGTGATTGAAAACTTTGAGACATTAATAATTAATCGTGGAAAAGACAGCGGAATAGTTGTTATGTCATTAACCGAATATAATTCACTCTGTGCAACTCAGCATGAATTATCGTCCAAAACAAACAAAAAACGTTTGGATTCTGCAATTGAAAAATTACAAAGTGGGAATTCATTTCAAAAAGAGCTTCTTGACCAATGAAGTACATTTTCGTAGATGAATCTTGGGAAGATTATTTGTATTGGCAACAGACAAATAAGAAATATGTAAAAAAAATAAATGATTTGCTTAAAGCAATTTCACGCGAACCATATACTGGAATAGGAAATCCTGAAGCATTAAAGCATGATTATCAGGGATTTTGGTCTAGGAGGATTGATGGAGAACATAGACTAATATACAAAGTGAAAGAAGATGAAATTCATATTGCAAAATGTAGATATCATTATGATTAAATAAAAAACAGGCGGCAACCCGCGCTCAAACGTAATTGCTTCAAAGGTTTTGGAAGATTCGGCTTTTAAATTAACTGTAGAATGAATTTAAACCAACAATAAGAAATTAAACTCGCAACTACGTTTAGCGCAACCATTGTAAGCCAAGAAATAGACGTGCGGAGAAAAACGAGCTTAAATTCATTAAATATGCGGAGATTGATTCGTATATTTACCGCAAATTGATAAAATAGTTTATGGCCAGATACATTTATGAATATGACAAGTGGCCTGAATTCACATGGGATGACAAGAAAATTAGTGTGATTTTAGGAAAAGTCCGACATCTACAGGGAAAAATTTACGGACAAATGGGAGCACTTGGATTTTCAATAAAGGAAGAAACAATTTTATCTACATTAACACTCGATGTTTTAAAATCATCAGAGATAGAAGGAGAAATTTTAAACTATGAGCAAGTTCGTTCTTCAATAGCCAGAAGACTAGGGCTAGAATATGCTGGGATTGTTCATATTGATAGAAACGTAGAAGGTGTTGTTGAAATGATGCTTGATGCAACACAACGATATGATAAAACCCTTGACCAGGAACGGATTTTTGGATGGCATGCAGCACTATTTCCTTCAGGTTGGAGTGGAATGCATAGAATTAAAACTGGTTGTTATCGCGATGGAGAAATGCAAGTGGTATCTGTACCAATGGGAAAAGAAAAAATACATTTTCAAGCTCCTTCAGCGACAGTTGTAAAAAAGGAAATGGATGCATTTTTAAACTGGCTTAACAAAGAAAACGGCATTGATGGCGTTTTAAAAGCTGCAATTGCACATTTTTGGTTTATAATAATACATCCCTTTGATGATGGTAATGGACGTATTGCAAGAGCAATTTCCGATATGTTACTTGCTCGTTCAGAGGAGAGTCCTCAACGGTTTTATAGCTTATCAAACCAAATATTAACAGATAAAAACAATTATTATGAGATATTACAAAAAGTTCAGCATAGCTCAAGTGATATCACAGACTGGTTAGATTGGTTTTTAAATTGCTTATTTCGAGCATTGGAGAATACAGAAGAAACCTTGAAACGAGTTCTTAAAAAAGCTGACTTCTGGGATAAAAACAAAGAAACAATTTTGAATAGTAGGCAAAGGCTTATTTTAAACAAACTGTTTGATGGATTTGAAGGAAAGCTAAAATCATCAAAGTGGGCGAAGATTACTAAATGTTCAGCAGATACTGCATTACGAGACATAAAAGATTTGATTGAGAAAGGAATCTTCAAGCAGGAAGAATCAGGAGGACGAAGCACAAATTACGAATTGACAGATGAATGGAGGATGCACTAGCTACAACAAATGTATAAAAATAATAGCCGTGATAGTGAGTGATTTAAGCGTTCTGCCCCGCATCAAGTTCGGTGTAACTGGACAGGAAAGTAGTCCGCAATCCCCAACGATTTCATACCGCGGAACGTTGTAGCCAATTTGAAAAAACACTTCTAACCATAAAATACAACGAAATGACAAAAAAGATAAAGATGAAATATTTTACTATTCTGATTTTTAATTTTGCAATGGCCACAATCACTCAAGGACAAACTTTGACTGAAAAAATAGCACAAAATGCCTGTGAATATTTGGATTCAATCGATAATTTCCAAGTTCTCCAAGACAGTATTCAACCAAGCATCACAGCAGCAATGGCAAAAGTCATGATGGAAGGTACCCCAGAAGAAAGAAAACTAATAGGAACTGTAGAGGGTATCAGGGGAACCCTAAAAGAATCATTTGAAATACTCCCCAGTTATTGTTATAATGTTAGACGGTTGGTTATTGAGGATAAAAAAAGTAGGTTTTACAAAAGGTCTGACAATCAGCAAGCAAATGTACATTTTGATAAGGGAAATGATTTTATGGAAAATGGTGATTATAAAAATGCAATTAAAGAATTCAAATCAGCAGTAAAATCTGATAACAATTTTGTTTACGCAATTGACCATCTTGCAATATCATATCGTCATTTAGAAAATTACAAAACTGCTATTAAGTATTACAAGCAATCACTTGATATATTTCCTGAAGGAGATGTAGCACTTTTGAATATTGCTGTTTCATACTCCTTCCTTGAGGATGATGAGAATTCAATAAAAAATTATTCTCAACTAAAATTCTTATACCCTGATAATCCTGAAGGCTATTTTGGACTTGCGAAAATGTATTTCATAAAAGGTGATTATGAAAATGCTTTAGATAATATATTTATTGCTCATAGAATTTATGTCAATACTAATTCCAATTATGTTAAAGATAGTAAGCAATTAATGAGTTTAATGTTTTCAAAACTTAAGGAATTAAACAAAATGGACTTAATTGACAAGAAGGCTAAAGAGCACAATATTACGATAAACTAATAAAAACTACTGGCAACACACAATATAAAACAGTTGGGGATCAGTGGTTTGCGGACGTTTAGTTTTCAAACCAACTTTTCCAACGGTGGATACGAACGTGATCCGAAAACCCAATCGTTTCATATTGTCAGCCGCTGCCAACAATACAAAAGTTGCAAGCGATTCGTTTTTATTCTTACATCAAAAAAAAAACAGAAATTATGCCAAGACAAAGTATATCTTTTTCGAAACCAAATGATGAATGGTTAAAAGCTCAAATAGACAATGAGGAATATTCCAGCAAGAGTGAACTGGTTAATGACTTGATTAGACAAGCTCGGAATCAGCAAGCTCAAATTGACTGGATTAGGGCAAAATTAGAAAAATCAGAAAGTAGTGGTTTTACTACTAAACTAAAGAGCAAATTTTAAAGCAATCAAAGACTTTGCTTAATGGCCGAATATAGATTAAGTAATTCTGCTGCGGAGGATTTAATTCGCATTCATCATTACGGTGTTGACAAGTTTGGGATTGCACAAGCCGACAAATACTTTGATTCGCTTTTTGAATATTTTGACATTATAGCTCACAAAGACCATTTGCATTTGAATCTGTTGACTGCATAAAAAAGGATACAGAAATAAAGTTTACCTTGGTTGTAAGTTGCAATAAAACACATTAGAATTATTTAAACTTATATAAAATGAAACAATTGATATTAACTATTCTATTTTCCCTCAGTACAATGCTATGTTTTGCTGATGGGGGATTTAGTTTCTTTGCTGGAGACTATTACTTTTATATTGATTATGGATTAGAGTATGATAAAACTACCAAGACCCATAATTATAAGTACTTACATGAAACATATTTGGATGGAACAAAAATTTGGCACTTAGAATATGATAAAGTAACAAGGCGTGCTAAGGATGATAAAAGTGTATCTATTGAGGCCTATACTCAAACAGCTAAATTGAAATATTCTGATGACAAAAAATATATTGTGGCATCTATAGGTGAACATGTTTTTATTTTAACTCCTGATTTCGAGATTTTTAGAGCATATAGGAACACTCATTTCAAAAAATGGATGAGTGACAAAGAGATTCTTGTTGTTTCGGAAGATGGAAATGACGGTTCAAAATATGGTACTTCGGATTATATTATAAATTTGAAAGAGAATTCGGGAAGAAAAGCTGATAAATAAATGAGGCCAACACACAATATGAAACAGTTGGTATCCGGGGAGCTGGATTTGGCACCCACTGACAGGTTTTTCATCGGTTCGGTAAAGACGAATCCACGCAGCACTATTTATAGCATAACTATCAAACATTATGCACAAATTATAAAACTCGCATTAATTAAAACTTATAGCACATGATTCGAATTATTTCTATTACATTATTTATTTTTTGTTTTTCTAATTTGAAAGGACAGGACAACCAATTACAAATAAATGTTGGTATCAAACTAAATAATGTTTATGAACCCCCTTCAAATAATAATCGGGTTCTATTAGGCAGCTCTATTGGATTGGCTTACAATAAATATTTAAACAACAATCTGTTTTTATCATCCGGATTATTACTAAATGAAAAAGGATATGGATTAAGAACAAATATTGGTACGGAGTCGATGGATTATAAGGTTCGACTATTTTATTTGGATTTACCAATCAAATGTAACTATGCAATTACAACTGATAATCAAAATATTATAATTGGATTGGGGCCTTATATTGGTTGTGGATTATGGGGAAATATTACAACAGCGTTTATGGGCGATAACGAAACAAAAGCTGTTAAATGGGGAAATACAGGCGGAGATTATGACGGAACACCTGACCATAAAAGACTTGACATAGGATTTAGTGGAAATATTTCATATCAATTTAATAGGATTTCTATTGGTTTAGATTACCAGATTGGAGTTGTTGATTTAGTTCCTGAAGGTTTAGGTGGTGGTGAAAGGAATAATACATTTGGATTACATTTAGGTTATTTAATCAAGAAATAAAAATAACCGTGTCAACGTTAAATCGGCTACCAGATTTAACATATCCTCAAATTAAAAAGGGTATAAAATTCATTCCAATTGAATGGAAAAGCCTAATTGTGTTCTTCATTATTTTTGTTCAGAAAAAAGGTCATATTGGAATTACAATCTCACAGGAGGATTTAATTCAACATTAGACAATATTATGAGACCCCCATGTAGTTAACTACACAATTTAGCAAAGCGTTTTCATGACCAAAGGGCGTAAAACCTCAAACAATTATAGTTCTGTTTAAATAATTGGCGATAGTGAAATTGGTTCTAGCTGAAATGTATGTTGGCAATTGGCTTTGGTAACTATTTGTCACAACTTCAGATACTTACATCAAATCCTTTCCCAGGTTATCCGTTCTCAAATTCAAAATCAGCTATGGGTACGGATTTAAACCTTTAGCACCCCCCGGAAACCCCTAACAGCATAGTATGATTCTGCACCGTTGTGATACACAAAGACATGGTTGTACCGACGATCGCAAAAAAGGGCGCCGCCGAGTTTTCTAATTTCGGAAGGCGTTTTCACCCAACTCGAAGTTTTCGTATCGAAGGTACCAAGTTTCTGCAGTTCCCGGTATTGTTCTTCCGTCAAAAGTTCCATGCCCATGGCAGAAGCCATATCTATGGCACTATTTTCCGGTTTATGTTCTTTCCTTGACTCCAGCGCTTCACGGTCGTAACAAACGCTTCTGCGGCCTTTCGGGCTCTCCACGGAACAATCATAAAAAATGTATTCGCCCGTCTTTGAATCATGGCCAACAACATCCGGCTCACCGCCAGTCCGTTCCATTTCATTGAGCGACCACAGTTTTGCTCCGCCATCTGGCGCATCCAGCTTTGCTTGTATTTTGGTCCATTCAAGACCTGTATGCCGGTTCATGTTTTTCTCAAAACGACCTTTTAATACCCTGATGAGATATTCACGTTGTTCTGGTGTCAACCTTTTCATATTTTCCATTGTCAAAATCTTTTATTCCTATTAGCTTACAATATCTGTTTCTAAATATTTTCAAATATAATTGAATCTGGCTATTCAATAAAACGGTAGTGACTATAACCTTATTTTTCCGCCTATTTTGATATAAATCCAGGCCATGATAACAATTTGAATTATTTAGAAGTTTTATAATCCACGAAGATTTTTTTTAATTGTGGTTTTCAATTATAAGTGCCAAAATATTTACTAACACAAAAATCAAAAGGATACCTTTCGCAGCTCGGCCAGATACTTCCATAGTTTTCCGGTTTGTTGGTCAGGATGTAATTAACCGTATATTCCACATTGGGGGATGTCAATACCCCGCGAACTGATGCTGGTGGAATCCGTTGTTTTCTGATTTTTTTTGTTTAATTTTCAATTACAATTTCTTATTAAAGAATATGATCAAACCAATATCAGCCTATACAATCCTATTGTTTGGCTGCCTATTTATGAATTTTTCATATATATTTGCCCAGCAGGTAGTAAAAGGGAAATTGGTTGTATCAGAGTCTGATACTCCTTTAAAAGGTGCCCGGATAACTGTAAAAGGTACATCCGTTAACACGGTTACCGATGCCCATGGAAACTTCACCTTACACATCGACTCAACGGAAAACCCAACCCTGGAGTTCAATGCCAAGGGCTTTATCGGTAAGGAGATGGGCGTTTCATTCAATGAAAATACAATTTTAGATTTGGGCACGGTTGAATTGGTTTTCGACATTTACAACATTCCCTTCGAGGATCTTTTGAATATTAAAGTAGTTTCGGCCTCCAAATCGGATCAAAAATTTTTTGAAACTTCAGCCAATGTATCAGTTATTACCCGCAGTGACATTGAAATCAGCGGGGCTGAAAACATTCCCGATCTTTTAAGAAATGTGGCTGGGTTAGATATAATGTGTGGCTGGGCAAGCTCCATTGATGTTGGCGGAAGGGGGTTGAATCTGCTGGGAAATTCAAAAACCCTGGTTTTGCTAAACGGCCAACGGGTTAATAATGATTTCACGGGTGCTGTAAGGTGGGCGGAGATTCCTGTTTTTTTAAGTGAAATAGAGCGGATTGAAATTTTAACCTCTCCTCAATCTGCTCTTTATGGAGCCAATTCATTCAGTGCTTTGATAAACATCATCACCAAACCTGACTCTGACTTCAAGAGCACAGATATTGTGATGAGAATGGGAGAAAATGAAACACAGCAATACCAAATCGGATATGGGAACAACTTCAAAAATTTCGATTTCCGGTTTAACCTGGGGATGAACAAAACTGAAGGATGGGGCAACCGCGATTCAACTAAAATCAAAGAAAAGGTGATGCCTTATGTTAATCCAAATACAGGGGATACCCTGAGCGGTAAAATCAAAGACTGGTATAATCTTTCAAAAGCAACGTTCGACATTACCTACCATTTAAATCCGCAATCGAAGATTAATGTCTCCTGTGGAGTAAACTTCGGAACCGTTTCAAATCCCGATTTGAGTTCTTCGTTACTCAAAATTGCCGACAATAATTTTGACACCCATAATTTTCGCTCCATGCTCGAATACTCCAACAACTTTTCCGAAAATGCCCAACTTACCATTCAGGCATCATCGGTTCACGGAGAAGATTTGGGTGGTTATTACAAAGCAAAATACTTCAGGAATGATGGCAATGCGACTTTCAGATATAACTTCAGCGAAATAAACACGCTGGTATCGGGCATGAGTGCTGAAAATGTAAGTTCAAAGTCGCCTTACATGGAAAAAAATCAGGTGGACAAATTATTTGGGATTTTTGTGCAGGATGAGTTAAAAATCAATTCAATATTCAAGATTACGGCGGGCGTCCGATTCGACAAACACACCAGCCTCAACTGGCAATATTCTCCAAGGATTACCATGAATATCTCCCCAATAAAAAACCACTATTTCCGATTAGGTTTTGGCCAAGCCTTTAGAAAACCATCTTTTTTAGAAAATTATAATTACCATACAACAGGTACAAACTCTATAGTTCTCGGGATGGTTACTAGCGGCGGCCATAGCAAACCCGAAAAAATAAGCTCCTATAACCTTGATTATTATAACATCCTTGGAAAAATAACCGCAAAATTGAGCTTATTCAAAAACAACGTAACGGACTTGATTGATACCAAAAAAGTACAACCCTATGGAATATATAATTATGCCATCATTTATCAGAATCATGGGAAAATTAACATTAACGGTGGAGAGTTTGAACTTAAAGCTAAAACTTTTCAATATTTGGAATTTTTTGCCAACGTCTCGTATCAAACAATAAAATATGAAACTTCAATTATTGGCCAAAAAATAAGTGTACCCGAAATAAAAGGAAATGCCGGAGCTCAATTTAACTTGCAAAAGGGGTTGTTTGCAAATGCCGTTATTCATTACACCGGAAAAAAAGAGACCCAATATTCATATATTTATACCTTACCTGACAATAGCACCCAATATTATTTTATGCAACTGCCAGCTTCAAGCATCCTCGATATAAACCTGGGGTACAACCTAAAATTGTCGAAAATAAGGATGCAGTTTTCAGTTGCCTGTTTTAATGTATTCAATACAAAACATATTGAATATGCGGTCTTCGATTCCAGCAGAGCGTATTTCGGGTTAGACACACCGGAGCGGAATTATACCGAAGAAATGAAACGGGAGTTTGAAAACAGAAATGCCCTGAATGATCGTAAACTGATGTTAAATATGGAATTAAGTTTCTGAAATTAAATACATTAATAATATAATGTTTTTTGGGTGTCGTGGCGACATTGTAACTAAATCAGAGACAGGAAACAGTCCTTTAACTTTTCCCTTATAATTTTACCTCTTGGGTTTCTTTCCTTTTTTCTTCAGCCATTCCTCGTTTTGCTCAATTTCATGGATCACCGATTTCCAATTGGTGTCTCCCTCCTTTTCCTGAGCCACCTCCAGAATTTCTTTATACTCGGTTTTACTCATTTCAATCACGGTAATTTTACTACCCAAAAATTCCTGAATCTCATCCAGGATAGGTTTTTCCTCCTTGCTGCAAAAAGATATCGCCAACCCTTTTTCGCGGCCCCGCCCGGTACGCCCCACACGGTGCACGTAGTTTTCCGATTTGTCGGGCAGGTCGTAATTTATCACGTAGTCCACATTGGGAATGTCAATGCCCCGCGAACTGATGTCGGTGGCAATCAATATCTTCACGTCGCCTTTCTTAAAGCGGTTCATCACCCCAAAACGATCGCGCTGATCTTTGTCGCCATGGATGGTAATAGATTCAATACCCACCCGTTCCATGGCTGTTTTCACACGTTCGGCCCGCACCTTAGTACGCACAAATACCAGAATTTTACTTTCGGGGTTTTCCTTGATCATCCGTTCCAAAAAGAACCGTTTGTCGTCCATCTCGATAAAAACCACGGAATGTTCCACATTTTTGGCTACCGGATCTTTTGGCGAAACCTGGATACGGATAGCATTCCGGACCAGGGAATAGGCCAGCTTTTTGATGGTTTCGTTGATGGTTGCTGAAAAGAAAAGCGTTTGGTGGTTCTGTTTCAGCTTCTTTTTAATATCCTGAATATCTTTTATAAAACCCAAATCGAGCATGTGGTCGGCTTCATCGAGGATGAGAATCTCGATCCGGTCCACCCGCAAATGACCCTGACTGATGAGATCGAACATACGGCCGGGAGTGGCAATGAGCACATCGAAACCGTCGTTGAGCTTGGTAATTTGCTGTTCCTGTTCCACTCCACCGTAAATTCCAAATGCTTTCACCTTGGTATGCCGGCTCAGTTTTTCAAAAACCTCGGTAATTTGTTGGGCTAGTTCGCGGGTGGGTACCATTACGAGGCAGCGGATTCCCTCGGCCCGTTGCTTGATTCGCCGCTTATGCAAAATATCGATGACCGGGATGGCAAAAGCTGCCGTTTTTCCTGTCCCCGTTTGAGCAATAGCCAGCACATCTTCCCCCTTTAAAATGGGTGGAATGGACTTAAACTGGATATCGGTGGGTTTGGTAAATCCCAGTTTGCTCAGGTTTTTTTTTAACTCTTCCGAAATATAGTAATCGTCGAACTTCATAGTCATCAGATTTTAGCGGCAACTGGCCGTGTTATTTTTAAAATCATTCAATGCCAAAGATACACCGTGCAAAACTATCAGGCAAACGGGCAAAAAATTGGGGAAGAAATGTTGTTGGGGTTATATCTTACCTACTACCAGCCACTGTTTTAGGCTATGCACCGTAATGACCTGCATAGTTGCGTCTGTATCTGCCGATACGAAACTTGCAAAACCTCTGAATCTATTATGGCGTATGAGCCTGTATTGTAACCAGTAGGTTTTTTATTTTAATAATTCTTCAATCTCCAGTTTCAAAGTTGGTAAGTGCCTCGCAATTGTCCCCCAAATAATCTCATCGTCAATTTTATCATAACCATGAATCACACGATTGCGCATGCTGATTATTTGTTTTTTGCTTGATATTTCAATTGTTGAATCAATCCTTTCAATTCTACTCATTGCTTCTCCAATAATCTCAAACTCACGCTCAACTGCTCTGCGCAACATTTTATCTGACAAATAAACTTTAAAATCACGTTTATCGGCAAGATAATTTTCAATTGAATCTATGGATTCACGTATATCAAATAGGAATTTCTTAATCTCAAGCTCCATAAATCAATGTTTTTGTTTGATTTACAGAATCTATAAAGTACGGGTTAGATAATGATTTATCGGTAACTAAATCAACCGGGCGATGAAAAAGGTTTTCAAACTTATCCGCTAAAACAAAATATGTATCGGCATAATCGCTATAATCCATAGGATTAAATGAGATAAGTAAATCAACATCACTTTGGTCATTAAATCTATCAGTGCAAACAGAACCAAATGCAAATAGTGATTTAACATTATGAGTCATACATAATGCCTTGATTTTATCAATATTGTCAGTCAGTAATTTTTGCATATCAATATTTTTTTTTACAAATCTACTTTTTTTATAAAACTTTTGCAAGGATCGTCTTTCTTCAATTGCTACACCTACCACCTCCCAGCCAGGAACTATTAACTCATCTTTTGGTAGATAAAAACAGGGTGCCTGTTGATTGGTTTTTTGGAACTGGTAGTATTGAAATAGTTTTGAAACAAAATTCTAAGATATGAATCTTGCACTGATAAAAAGTTTTGCACCTATCGACCTGAAAGGAATAAAAAAAGCCGAACTCATGAACCGTATAGACCGAAAATTCGTGGTTCCGCAACACATGATTTCCGATATTCTGGCCGAAGTGATCGAATATTACCTTATTCTGGAAATTGATGGAAAACGGATGATGAACTACCTTTCGGTGTATTTCGACACGCCAGGCAATGAATTCTATTTGGCTCACCACAATGGGAAACTCAACCGGTATAAAGTACGAAAACGGATGTATCTGGACACAGGAACCTGTTTTCTTGAAATCAAATTCAAAAACAACAAAGGAAAAACCCAGAAAAGCCGGATTCTTACGACCAATGATCTGTTTGGTTTTAACGAATCGGATTTGGCTTTTCTAAAAAAAGACCTGCCAGTAGATCCCGTGATGCTGCAACCCAAAATCTCGAACCAGTTCCTTCGCATCACTTTAGTGAAAAAGGATATGAACGAACGCTGTACCATTGATGTTCATCTCAATTTTATCTATAATGGGTTGGATACCTCAATGGAAAACCTTGCAATTATTGAAGTAAAACAAGAGGCCAATTCTGCAAAATCGCCACTCGTCGAAATCTTAAACCAAAAGCACATCCATTCCATGGGTTTTAGTAAATATTGCATCGGCAGGGTACTTACCGATAATGATAATCAATTGAAGTATAACACCTTTAAGCCAAAAATCAGGAAAATTGAAAAAACCATACAAGTCTAAATCATAACTTAAAAATCATCAACATGTCGTTAGGAGAGGTTCATTCATTTATTGAGGAGGTTAAATTATTTGACATTCAATTAATTAACTTAAGTGATTCAGCAGAATTGTTCGTCAGGTTTGCTTTCAATACTCTGGTATTATTTATGCTCATCAAGGTGCTGTATGCCCGCCACAGCAACCGCAAAGATTTCTTTTTCAGCTATTTTGCCATTGGAATCACCGTGTTTTTGCTCTGCTTCCTTTTGGAGAGTGTTAAGCTGGAACTAGGTTTTGCCCTTGGTCTGTTTGCGGTGTTTGGTATCATCCGTTACCGTACCGATGCCATTCCCATTAAAGAAATGACCTATCTTTTCGTTGTTATCGGGGTTTCGGTCATCAATGCATTGGCTAACAAGAAAATCAGTTACACCGAATTGTTGGTTACCAACTTAGCCATTGTGGCTGGTTTATATGCCCTGGAAAAGGTGCTACGGCTCAAACAGGAAAATTCGAAGGAGATTGTTTATGAAAAAATTGGCAATATCCATGTGGATAAAGAAGCGGAACTGATGGAAGATTTGAAAGCACGAACAGGCATTTCCATCAAGCGGTTCGAGGTTAAAAAAATTGATTTCCTGCGCGATACCGCCAAAATTACCATCTATTACGATGCCAATGGCCATCTACAAACAAAATAACTGAACGCAAAATGAGGCAAAAAACGAAACCACGGATATTCTGGGTTGGAATTTTGATATATCTCATTGTTCCGGTAAACTCATTTGCTCAAAATAACACTTGGGAACTGTGGACCGGTGCTGCCCTCAGTAAAAAGATGACCGACCGTTTTAAGGTTTCGATAAACCCGGAGTTCCGTTTTGCCGGGCAATTTGACCAAAAAGAATGGCGGTTAGAGGCTGGAATAGATTACCTTCCCTTCCGGATTCTCGAATTGGGCATCAACTACCGGTTTAATTCCTTACATAACCCGGATGGAGATAAAACCAACAGCCACACGTTTAGCTCTGATGTAAGGTTTAAATATCCCATACAACGTTTTAAAATTGAAGCCCGGGGCAGGTTCACCAACTACAACGAATTTGGTGAACCTATAAACCTCGAAAACCCGTACCTGAGGTACCGGCTTAAGATGGAATATGACTTGCCAAACAGCAAATTTAGGCCAATGACATCGGTAGAGTGGTTCCATCAATTGAGCGAGCACGAAATCAATAAAATTAGGTATTCGGTTGGCGTTGATTATAGATTCAACAAAAAACACGCGTTGGGAGCCACTTATCATTATCAGGATTATTTGAAGAAGGAAAAATACCGGAATATGGTTGAGTTGAGCTATAAATTCAAATTTAATTAAAATCATTCCGTAAATTTGTGAAATAACAAAACCCAAGGGGATAAAAAACATGAAGCAGGATTACAAACCATAAAACCTACTGAATGAGGAAAATCAATACCCTGAAATTGGCGGAAATCGCCTCTATTGTTGTTATCTGGATCATCATTTTTTCATTTCCTACGTTTATCATCAAGGAAAATGATACTGTCAGTTGGAGCGGGGTTTTCCGATACTGGGAGCGGGTTTACCCCTATTTTGTCATTTTTGTTGTCAACCATTTTGTGCTCATCCCATTTTTACTATTTAAGAATAGACAGATACTCTACATTTTTTCAGCATTGATGCTGATTGCCTCCATTTCTGTTGCCTACTTAAACACCTTAGCATTTGAAGATAAACCGTGGAATAGAGAACCTGATTTTAAGGAACGTCCCTGGGAGAATAATCCTGATTCTGAAAAAAAACAATTGCAGTCTGATGATAAATTTAAACCCACGGATACCGAAATGCATAAGCCTGAAAAAGAACCCCGGAATAGAGATGACCGGGAACCATTCGAGCCGGGGCCGCCGAAACCACTTTCATTCCCAAGGTATTTGAACCTGGCGCTTATCTCACTTTTAATGGTAGGTTTCGACACTGGTATCCGGGTAGCTTTTAAATGGTCGGAATCGGAACAGGAAAAGAACAAACTTGAAAATGAGAACATCAAAAACCAGTTGGCTTTTTTGAAACATCAGGTAAGCCCACACTTTTTCATGAACACCTTGAACAACATCCATTCACTCATCGACATCAACAGCGAGGAGGCTAAGGAAGCCATCATCAAGCTTTCAAAAATGATGCGTTACCTATTGTACGATTCCAATGAAAACCTGGTTCCCATTTCCAAAGAGATGGAGTTCAACCAGAGTTACATCAACCTGATGAAATTGCGCTTTTCAGATAAAGTAAAAATTGAGGTAAAGATACCGCAAGAAATCCCACCACTGCGGGTTCATCCCATGCTGTTTATCTCGCTGCTTGAAAATGCCTTCAAACATGGGATTAGCTACAAAAACGAATCGTTTATCCACATAGAATGGGTGTTTACACCTTCGAGCATTCTTTTTGAGATATCGAACAGCAAACACCCGAACAACGTAAAGGAAGAGGCCTCGGGCATTGGGGTTGAAAATACCCGCAAACGGTTGGAATTGCTTTACAGCAACAGGTATCGCATGAACATTGAAGAAACAGACACCGTTTATACGGTAAGTCTTACTCTATTTACTTAAAAACCAATTAAAACAGAAGATATGGATTCCCTACTACGTTGCCTGGCGATTGACGATGAACCCCTGGCCCTGAAACAAATAGCCAATTATATTGAAAAAACACCTTTTCTTGAGTTGGTAACAACCTGTGAAAGTCCGTTGGAAGCGCTCGATGTGTTGAACAAAGAAGTTATCGACCTGATGTTTGTGGACATAAACATGCCCGATCTGAACGGGTTGGATTTTGTAAAGTTATTGGAAAAACATCCACTGGTGGTGTTCACAACGGCCCACAGCGAATATGCCATTGAAGGGTTTAAAGTAGATGCACTCGACTATTTACTGAAACCCATTGGTTATGCTGATTTTGTGAAAGCAGCCCATAAAGCCAAGCACTTTTTTGAATTGGAACAGACCCATGTGAAAGAAGAGATCCGATCGAATCAGGAATATCTGTTTATCAAATCGGAATATAAAATTGTGCGCATCAATTTCAGCGACATCAAGTATATTGAGGGTATGCGCGAATATGTCCGGATATTTACCGAAAACAACAAACCTGTGATGTCGCTCATGAGTATGAAATCCATTGAAGCCATGTTGCCACCTTCTGATTTTATGAGGGTGCACCGATCGTTTATTGTAAACCTGAATAAAGTAACTACCATCGAACGGCAACGCATTATTTTTGATGGAAAAACCTATGTTCCCATCAGTGAACAATACAAAGACAAATTCCAGGCGTTTATTGATAAGAATTTTATTTAAATTGAGCAGTCAGTGGTATCAAGATGTAAGTCAAAAAACAATTAGCTTTTTAGCAAATTAGCTCATTATCAACCCTGAAACCTCGGAACCGCAATGCAATAATGGTACACTGAATTTTACCGATTGATTATGATTTTTTATGGTTTCCTGTTTTTCCATTCATCCAACCCTGCAACCATTCCACCTTTTAACCTTGCAACCCGCAACTTCAATTTCCTGGCAAACTTTTGAACAAATTCCACGTTTTAATAGTTAAAATGCAAAAAATTAATTGGTACCAAAAAAATTTTGTATAATAAAAAATTATTCCATTATTTTTATCACGCTAAACCGATTTAGCAAATTGAACTTTTTATTAAATTTTAACCTTTTTTAGTAGAGTAATTTAAATTTTTTATTGACAGAATGAACCCGATACTTAAAAAGCTTCATATCGGCAGCATCGATCCTGTTTTGATTATGAATGCACCTGATGAGTTCCTTGAGATGGTAAAGCCATTGAATGTTGAGATTCATGAGGAGATTGCGGATTACTACAATTATGTGCAGGTGTTTGCTCATAACACCGAAGAAGCCCAGGATTTGATACAAGATGCACTCAGTGCATTGGAAACCGGGGGGTATTTCTGGTTCTGTTTCCCCAAAGAAACCTCTCCGGAATTAGATACTGACATTGACTATGAAGCCCTGAATGAGCTCATCGACTCGTTTGATCTTGAAGGAGTAACTCAGGTCCCCATTGACGAAAACTGGATGGCAATCAGGTTAAAATTTGCCGACGACCTGGAAGATGACGATGAATTAGTTTCCGGTGAGAAACTCAAAAAACGCTTCCACAACAGCGAGGACTAACGGATTGAAAAGCATTTAAAATGTAAGGCTATTTACTTAACTGTGATAGCCTTTTTTTATACCTGAGATTAGCAAAAAGTTAATTTTTTGCTACATTGTGCAGTCAAAAATGGGAATCTAGGGTCATATTTACTTTATGGTTAAGAAAATATTTCGTCCGGTTGAAATTGTTTTATTGGGTTACCTGGCCATCACGTTGGTTCCCGCGCTTTGGCAAACCAAAAACCATCCCTCAGGAGTTGGCACTTTAACCGCTCATTTGCTGTTAATGGTTTGCATAGCAGGTATAGCCTGCCTGTTTCAACGGTTGACACAGCCTAAAAACTGGCAAATCATTGTCCGGATACTGTATCCTCTGGCCTTGTTGGGTTTCTTATATGGCGAAACCGACTTTTTAAACAACGTTTTAGTCCATGAAAACCTCGATCCTCTCTTTGCCCAATGGGAATCGGCAATTTTCGGGTTTCAACCCGCGCTGGAGTTTTCAAAGGCTTTTCCTTCGCAACTTCTGGCTGAAACCATGTATTTTGGCTATTTTGCTTATTACCTGCTCGTTATTTTTGTGCCATTATACTGGCTCAAACAAAAAGGGTTACCGCAGACTGAAAAATTGGTATTCATCATCATCCAATCCTTCCTGATATTCTACCTGATTTTTGATGTACTCCCTGTTGCCGGACCTCAATTTCAGTATTCACAACTGCAACACGAAGTTCCCGATGGATATATTTTTGGTTTTCTGATTAAACGTATCCAACAAATTGGAGAAGCCCCCACGGCGGCTTTCCCAAGCTCGCACGTGGCTTTGTGCCTGATTCTGTTATATCAGGTGTATCGCGGTGAACGCAAACTGTTTTACTACCTGATGCCCATTGGCATTTTGCTCATTTTTTCAACAGTTTACCTCCGGGCGCATTATGTCATTGACTGTTTGGCAGCTATTTTAATTGCCCCGGTTATTTATAAATTGGTTCATACAATTCAGAAAATCCTTTTTGCCCATTTCCCTGCAATTTATAAACTGGCAGAACCAGTTCAAATGACCTCTATTCTTGAAATTAAAAATTATTAAATGCTATAGATATGGGAATCAAAATTATCGAAGTAACCACGAAAAAGCAATTGAAAGAGTTTATCCATTTACCTGCCAAAATCCATCAAAACCATTCCAATTGGATTCCTCCTATCTACATGGATGAATGGGTATTCTTCGATCCCAAAAAAAATCCGTTGTTTGGCCATTGCGACTACATCCGTTTGCTGGCATTTAAGGACGGACAAGCAGTAGGACGGGTAATGGGCCTGGTCAACCACAAATACAACCAATCACATAATGAAGAGGATGCCCGTTTTTCCTTCATGGAAACCTACAACGACCAGGAGGTGGCCAATGCATTGATTGAAGCGGTGCATCAATGGGCAAAAGATAAAGGTATGAAAAACCTTGTTGGCCCCTTAAGTTTTTCCGATAAAGACCCACAAGGTATGATGGTGGAAGGATTTGAACAACCTCTGGTGATTGCCACCAATTGCAATTTCCCCTATCAGGTCAACCTCCTTGAAAATATGGGTTTCGGCAAAAAAGTGGATTTGGTTACATATAAAATTGACATCCCGGAAGTCATCCCCGATTTATACCAAAAGATTTATGAACGCAGGTTGGTGGCAAATAACATTCACGTGATTGAGTTCAAAACCCGGAAGGCCATTAAACCATACATTATTCCTGTACTTGAATTATTGAACGAAACATTTAAAGACATTTATGCTTTTGCCCCCATGGAACGCCCTGAAATGGAAAAATTTGCCGACAGGTATTTGTCCCTTTTAAACCCGCGTTTCATCAAAATAATTGAAAATCAAAACAATGAACTGGTGGCTTTTATCATCACCATGCCCGACCTGAGTCCCGGAATTATCAAAAGCAGGGGTTATTTGCTACCCTTTGGCATTTTCTATATTTTAAATGCCCAGAAGAAAACCAACCAACTGAACCTGCTTTTGGGTGGTATCCGTTCCGATTTCCGCGATACCGGGCTCGATGCCGTTTTAGGTGTAAAACTTTTAAACGAGGCGCACGCCACAAACCTAAAATACATTGACAGCCATTTGGTATTAGAAACCAACACAAAAATGCGGGCAGAGCTGGAACGGCTGGGTGGTTACGTGTATAAAAGGTATCGGATATTTACCAAACCATTGCACCATTAAAAAGTTGAAAATTATAAGCTGAAAGTTTAAAATAAAGAATATTTTTGCGGTTACTGACCTTAACTTTTGAATTATTGTCATTAAATTACAATGTGTCAAAAAAAATAAAAAACCATGTTTTTAGTTAAGTATTTATTGTTCGTTTTGCCTTTAACCCTCCTAATTCTTGCACAAAGCTGCAGTCTCGACGGAACCTGTTATAACCAGTTAGAGGTTCCGGTAAAACGGTTTGAGATGCCCGATTCGGTGGCCAAAGATTCCGTTGCCATTATCAAGGTGGTTTATCTGGTTTACAACAATTGCAGCAAACTAAATAATGTTTATAAACCCAGCGAGGGAGATACCATCAGCGTGCATATTGTTGCCGATTACAACGGCTGTACATGTCCCGATGTATTGCCCGACAGTGTAGCTACCATAGGATTTACACCAAAAGCAGTCCGGGATTATATCTTTAGAGCGATAAAATACGATAATACCATATTGCAAGATACATTGAAAGTATATAGCAACGTTGGCAACAACCCCTGAAAAGATACTTGCACACTGAAAATGCTAACTATGGTATGTTGTATGAATTGCATACTATAAATAGCTTTGGCATACTTTTAAAGCCAATGAAAGACAATAGAATATTAGTAAAATTTGGTGATAATGTTCGTAAGATTAGAAAAGAAAAAAATTTGTCGCAAGAACAATTATCTTTTAAAGCTGATTTACACAGGACATATATCGGAATGATTGAACGAGCCGAAAAAAATGTTACATTAATGAATATTGAAAAAATCGCAAAAGCATTAGAGGTTGATATTATCGAACTTCTAAAATAACTTTATGCCAAATTCGCCATATAAGGGAAAAAAGGTTTCCGAATGGAGTGCAATTACTGATAAATTAATTGCAATACATCCAATGACTACAGATGAAATTGTAGAAACCGTTCTCAAATCATGGGACGATATTTTCAACTCAAAAATTGGGTCATTTTCAATAGGTAAGGAAATTGAACCCAATCCTCAAATAATGAGTTTTCTTTTACATGAATTAGTTGCACATTATTTGGCTTTAAAGCATCCAGGTGTTTATAAAGCAGGGACTGAAAAAAGCGAAAAGGACATTCATTGTATAACAGATACTTCACTATCCATTGAAATAAAAGGCTCATCGCATCCAAATCAAATTTTTGCAAATAGGAGTTATGCACAACCACAATCCGGTAATGGTCAAAAAGACAAAAATGGTTATTACATTGCAATTAACTTTGAAAAATTTGATGATGTTAAACCAAATCTTCCAAAAATCTTGCTTATTAGATTTGGTTATTTAGAACATACCGATTGGATTGCTCAAACTGCGGCAACTGGACAGCAGGCAAGATTGTCGGCAGATGTTTATAATTTTAAACTAAAACAGATTTATCCTAAAATTGAAACAAAGTAGGTGACATTGCTTTTATCTCTTCCTGTTTAATTACATTTTCAAGCCTGTTTTTGATTGTTTGACAATAATCTTCTCTTATTTCAAAACCGATTGACTTACGATTGTTTTTCATACAAACTTCGGCAGTTGTTCCTGACCCCATAAAAGGGTCTAAGACCAAATTATTTTGGTTGGTAAAACCTAAAACCATCCTTGTTATTAAATCGACTGGAAATTGTGCTGGGTGGTCAGTTCTTTCTTCTGAAGACCTATTTGCGCCTGAAGTAACTTTTGCTATTTGCCAAACATCAGATGGATTTTTTCCAAGAGTATTACATCTCAGTTTTCCATTCTTTTTCTGATTTGGATACTTTACATCAGGGTCTCGTATATCATCTAAGTTAAAAGTATAGTTTTCATAATTTTTAATATACCATAAAATTTTTTCATTCCTTGGTGATAAATAATTTTTTGCAGCAACACCGGCTCCATAATTCCAAATTATTTCCTGATTTAAATAAAATTTCAACTTATCCCATAAAAGATATGTTATTGGGACAGCACGACCTTTATTTGGAACTTCCATATACCCAACATTCAGCAAATAACATCCATTACTTTTAGTAATATCATATATCAAGTCGCTTATTTCCGTAATCCAATTAACGAAATCATTGACTGGTTTAATATTTTCGTATTCCTTTCCAATATTATATGGTGGACTAGTTATTGTAGAATCAATTTTAATATTATTATCCCTTAATATTTTTAGACCTTCAAGACAGTCCATATTGTAAATAATAGAATCCTCGTTTTCATAAAAAGGATTACCCAAAACATTTTTTATTTTGTTGAACATGTTATGCTAATTATAGTATGCAAATGTAGGAACTTAAAATTAAAATACCAAGACTTGTTGGTAAATTTTTAAATTTGAATAAGAATGGACAGTTGCCAACAATGACTCATAAGTAATTGGGGGGTTAAGTGGTTGGTGTACTTCGCTCTTACTTGCAGACTTTCTGCACATGTAATAAGTTAGCGTCCACGTAGTCCCCAACTACTCATAGCCCCAACCGATACTGCGATATAATCACCCATCCAATCAACAGTAAGACACTTTAAGAAGATCCCCAAAAATTCATCCTGCAGTGTGAAAGTATTTGTTACTTTTGCAGCAAATTAATGCACGGCAACATGATCCTCCTCGACAAACCTTATGTGTCTGATTTATTGACAGAAACTATTGCAAATCACCAATTACCCTTAATCAAAAATCAGGAATTCAATTGGCTGAATCTTCCTGCTCAGGTTAAAACCATTGAACCGGAACAGGCCATCATTGAATTGAATGCCAAAGAATATCCCTTGCTTTACAGCAATTCGGAAAATGCCATTGAATGGATTGCGACACATCTGAAGCATACACATTTGCCTGAAAAGATTGAACTTTTTAAAAATAAAGCCAGGTTCCGCACCCTGATTTCCGACTTGTATCCAACATTTTTTTATAAAGAGGTTGCTTACAATGCCCTGGATGAAATCATGCTTGAGGAACTTCCCCTGTCATTTATCATCAAACCCAATATCGGTTTCTTTAGCCTCTCGGTGCATAAAGTGACCAATGCTGCTGAATGGGATTTGGCAAAAGAAGCCATCAAATCATCAGTTCAAAACTCACAAAAACTATATCCGCCCGAAGTAGTCAATACCCAGGAATTCATTATCGAGCAGGTAATTGAGGGCGATGAATATGCCATAGATGCTTATTTTAGTGCACAAGGCGAACCTGTTATCGTGGGCATTTTCAAACATCTGTTTTCTTCAGATACCGATGTAAGCGATAGGGTTTATTTTACCTCGAAAGCCCTTATTGAGGAAATGCTCCCATCATTTACACAATTCCTGAACGAAGTAGGAACCCGTGCCCAGCTTAAGAATTTTCCCATGCATGTGGAAGTCCGCGTGAATGAACATGGCCTGGTAAACCCGATTGAGGTAAACCCCATGCGCTTTGGGGGCTGGTGTACCACTGCCGACTTAACCACGCTGGCGTTTGGATTAAACCCATATCTTTATTATTGCCATCAACAAAAGCCGGATTGGAAAAACCTGCTTGCCGACAAAGCCGGAAAGAACTATTGCATGGTGCTGCTCGACAATTCCACAGGTTATGCAACCAGCCAAATAGAATCGTTCAACTTTCAAAAACTGACAGATTCGTTTGAGAAACCCATAGAATTACGGCCCACTGAATGGAAGCAATTTCCATTGTTTGGCATTCTGTTCACTGAAACCCGTGATGAAAATTTTCGGGAAATAGAAAAGATTCTTACATCGGATCTGCGGGAATTTATAATTTTTTCCAAATAAATGCCCTATAGTACAAAGAAAGGCGCATAGATTTCCATGATTAATTTTTGTATTTTTGGGTGAATTATGGATAACGAAATCAAAAATATTGAGGCAATAATTAATTATTGGCGTGAATCGTCGGAGCAAAATTTAATAAAAACCCAAGAATACGCATGGGCTTTGTTTATGGGGCATTTGGTAATTGAAAAATTATTGAAAGCTCTTTATGTTAAAAATCTACGTAAACATCCTGTATTTTCGCACGATTTACTCCGGTTAGCCGATAAAATGGCTTTACCACCTAACTATGATGAGTGGCTCGATAAAATAACCACTTTTAATTTAAACGCGAGGTATGATGATTACAAACAAAGTTTTCGAAAAATCTGTACCGAAGACTTCTTCAACGAATGGAACAACAAAATTGAAATCTTAAAAAAATGGTTAATCAATCAGTTATAGATACGGCCAATCGCTATATCCAAAAAATATCTGAAAATGTCGAAATCAAAAAAGCCTATTTATTTGGCTCCTATGCTAAGGGCAACGAGCAAGTTGATAGTGATATTGATATTGCCATTGTAATTGGCAAGATGGATGATTTTTTTGAAGTGCAAATGCAACTAATGAGATTGCGTAGATCCATTGACCTTAGAATTGAACCACACCCCATTTGGGAAGGAGATTTTAATTCCGAGAATCCATTTGCCTATGAAATTGAAAAAACGGGCATTGAATTAAAACAAACCAAACTCATCCAATAATCTATGGCTCAGCTAGGGAAATACAATGAATTAAAAGTAGTAAAATGCCTTGATTTCGGGGTTTACCTCGACGGACAGGAGTTAGGCGAGATTCTGCTGCCCACCAGCCAGGTGCCACCAAATACAAAAGTAGGCGACGGGTTGGAGGTCTTTTTATACCGCGACTCCGAAGATCGGCTGATTGCCACCAGCAAAGAACCTTTTGCTACCATTGACCAATTTGCCGTTTTAAGAGTGGTTACGGTTGATAAGGTTGGCGCCTGGATGGATTGGGGATTGGACAAGCACCTTTTGGTTCCTTTCCGCGAACAGAAACAGGATATGGAAGCCGGGAAGCAGTACCTTGTGTATGTGTATATTGACCATGAATCGCAACGGATAGTAGCTTCGTCCAAATTAGATAAATTCCTTGACAATATTCCTCCTGAATATGAAGAAAATCAAGAAGTTGATTTACTTATCAGCAACCAGTCTGAAATTGGGTATGTAGCCATCATCAACCATACCCACTCGGGGATGCTTTACAAAAACGAAGTTTTTCAGCCATTAAAACGGGGGCAAAAGTTAAAAGGCTTTATTAAAAAAGTCCGCCCCGACGATAAAATTGACCTCACCTTACAAAAACCCGGCTATGACAAAATCGGGACAATGGCCGAAAATATCCGCAAACTTCTTATTAAACACAAGGGGACACTACCTTACGGCGATAAAAGTTCCCCGGAAGAAATCTACGGGTTTTTCCAGATGTCGAAAAAAGACTTTAAAAAGGCGATAGGCCTGCTTTACAAACAAAAGAAAATCCTGATTGAGGAGAATCAAATCATTTGGGTTGACGAAAAATCCATCTAAGAAAACTGAATGTCCCATTTTTGTCTTGAATTCTTTTAGGGTGTTCATCTGCATTTTATTGGTCTCATGTCTTACTAAAGGCTGATGAAGTTAAATTATCCATTAAATATTTTCCTTACATTCGTTGTTTCTATAAATTAATTAAAAACTACTAAAAGATGAGAAAATTTACATTTTTAGTGGCGTGTTTATTTGTAGTATTTACCTTATCTGCACAAAAACAAGCCACAAGGAGCCTAATACAAAAAGGGCCGAAAATTAAAAACATTGCCACGGGTGATGCTGCCACCCCTTCAAAAGCGGTAACCAAGATTTTTAATTACGACAACAACGAGATTGCCGGAGGTTTAGGAACAAGTAGTGCACATTCAATCGGTGCTGTTATCCAAATTCCTGCTTCTGCTTTAACATCTTATGTGGAACAGACCATTGACGCGGTGCGTTATGGTATTGACAATAATAGTATCATTACTGCTGCTGAAGTTGTTATTTACGAAGGTGATTTGGATGGTACTCCTGTTATTTCACAAGATATTGCGGTTGGCAGCCTAATATCCGGATGGAACATGGTCACACTTGCAGAAGGTTATAAAATTCCATCTGCCACAGATATTTTTGTAGGTATCATGGTTACCACCAATGCCGGAGGTTATACCGTGTGTTTTGATACCGATGCAGCTTCTGCCCCGGAATACAGCGGCCATCTATTCTTTATGGGAGCATATTATGGAACACTTACAGCAGATGTGGGTATTGATGCCGACTGGAACTTACAGGCTATTTTAACTGATGGTAACGGAATTGGCGAAATGTCTGATTTAACAATTACAGCCATTGATAAAACAACACAAGCTTGCGGTTTGAGCGCTACCGAAACATTGAAAGTTACTTTATACAATGCCGGTCAAAACACCATCAATGAAAAATTCGATTTAACTGTTGAAGTAAATAACACACCAGTGGTTCAACAAGTTTCCGCAACCAACTTTGAACCTGAAACCGAAATGGTGATTGAGGTTTCCAGCTTCGATATGAGCGCGTTTGGTGTGTATGATGTAGTTGCCACCTTCGATTATGATGATGTTTTTACCAACAACAATACGTTTGAAACATTAATAAGTACAGGTGATAGCAAAGTGACGATTGACTTAACAACGGATGCCTATCCAGGTGAAACTCAATGGTACTTAGTGGATATTAATGGCGATGTTGTTGCATCGAACGGTACACTGGAAGCTGAGACCCAAACCGTGACTGAGGTCTGTGTAAATGCAGCCAGTTGCTATACCTGGGTTATTTACGATGCGTATGGTGATGGTATCATGGGTTACAACTCACCTGCAGGTACATTTACCATTTCATATAATGGTGAAGTTATTGCTACTTGTCCTGCAGGTGGTGATTTCGGTTTTGAATATTATGTATTCGGAATTGGAAATGGTTGTCCTGAAAATGATATTGTTTTGAATTCATTAGATATTCCTAGTCAAGCAGCTCCAGGTGAACTTGAAATCAAAGGTAAAATATTCAATAATGGTTCAGCCAGTTTAACTTCATTTGATGTAACCTATACCGTAGGTGATTACACTAGCCCAGTGTATTCAGTATCTGGTATTAATTTAGCCATTGGCGAAACTTATGATTTTGTACACGATACCAAATACAATTTTACAACGGATGGTGATTATACCATCGTGGTTACCGTATCAAATCCAAATGGGGTTGCTGATGAAAACCCAGACAACAACACATTGGAAGATAAAATTACTATTGTTACTGGAATCATGTTTAAAAAACAGTTGTTTGAACATTTCACCAGCTCCACGTGCGGACCTTGTGCCAGCTATACCCCAACAGCCGATGCGTTATTAGCCGAAAACCAGGGAAACTATTCTTTAATCAGGTACCAGGTAAACTGGCCAGGCGAAGGTGATCCTTATTACATTCAACAAGCCGGAGACCGCGTTGATTATTATGGGGTAACTGGCGTCCCAAGTGTATATAGAAACGGCACCTACGATATGGATGTTACCCAACAAGGGTTTAATACATACGCAGAACAAACCACCGTTATTAATTTAGATGTTGAAGGAACCTTTGAAGGAACCAATGTAACAGTAAATGCCACTATCAATCCAATCGCTGAATTGGCTGTGGGTTTAACGGCTCATATTGTTATTGTTGAGAATGTAACTTACGACAATGCATCTACCAATGGTGAAGACGAATTCCATAATGTGATGATGCAAATGCTTCCAACTTCTGCTGGTACCGAATTAGGTACTATTGCAGCCAATGGTTCATTCACCATCACCGAAAGTTTTGATATGTCAACTACTTTTGTAGAAGAAATGGATGACTTATCTGCTGTCGTCTTTATTCAAGATGATGCTACTAAAGAAGTTCTTCAAAGTGAAATAGTTGCTATTACTGCACCAGTTGCTGAAACTGTTACTGTAACATTCAATGTGGATATGACTGCTCCAATTGAATCAGGTTTATTTGCAGTCGGCACCGATGTATTGTATGTTACCGGTAATTTTAATGGTTGGGACGAACCAGGAACTGGTGAATCGCTGATTTTAACAGATACTGATGGTGACAAGACCTATACAGTAAGTGTTGAAATTGCTACCAACTATGGTGAATTACAATACAAATACTTCAGAAACGCTGGATGGAACGGTGGTGAATGGGAAGGTGAACCAAACCGTATCATCACAGTTGGAACCGAAGGTATTACTACCAATGATACATGGATAGTAGGTATTGGTGAAGATTTGTTGAATGCTATTACTATCTCTCCAAACCCATTCAAAGATGAATTGGTAATTAACAATGCAGGTAACGTTAACGAAATTGTTATCAGCAATGTTTTAGGACAAGCTGTGGTAAAAGTTTCTGAAATATCGAACCGTATTGAATTATCTACATCAGAACTTCAAAATGGGGTATATTTCATTACCATTACCGACAACAATAACAACTCAAGAATTGAACGCATTGTAAAACAATAATTTGAGTAGGATTTGAATAAAAAAGGCCCGNNCGGGCCTTTTTTATTCAAATCCTTTAGTACACGAATACCGAAAATCATGGGCTAATTTGCACATTGTCCCATTATCTCAAATCTCCAAATCTCACATCTTGATACTATTTGTCATTTTGAATAATAAGCCACCGCCTTGGTCCGCAGGTTATATTCCGACGACATCACCTGGCCGTAAGCACCCGCGCTGCGGATGGCTAAAAAATCGCCACGTTGTGTTTCAGGCAACATCCGTGCTTTGGCAAAAAAGTCGGACGATTCGCAGATAGGCCCAACTACATCATACTTTGCCTCGGGCATGATAGAAGTAAGGTTTTCAATTTTATGCACCGCCTGGTACAACGCGGGCCTGATTAATTCAGTCATTCCCGCGTCCACAATGGCAAAGTTGGTCTGTACCCCTTTTTTAATGTACAGCACTTTGGTAATTAGGTTTCCGCATTGGGCTACCAATGCCCTGCCCAGTTCAAAATGAACCGTTTGTTTGGGGCGGACAGCCAGAAAATCGTGAAATACCTGAAAATACGAGGCAAAATCAGGAATCAGTTCCTTTTCCGGGTCGGTATAATTGATGCCTAACCCACCACCCATGTTGAGGTGATCGACAATAATATGCCGGGCAAAAAACCATTGCTGAATTTCATTTACCCGCACACACAGCCCTTTAAACGACTGCAAATCGGTAATCTGGCTACCGATATGAAAATGCAACCCAATCAGCTTTACGTTGGGGAGGTTCTCCAAAGCCTGCAACACATCCTCCATCTCCCACATGTTGATACCGAACTTATTTTCCTCCAATCCGGTAGTAATGTAATGATGGGTTGAAGCATTTACATTAGGATTGATGCGCAATGCCACCGCAGCCTGTTTTTCCATCTCGCCGGCCAGTTCATTCAGCACCTGCAGTTCGGGGATAGATTCCACATTAAAGCAAAAAATATCATTCTGTAAGCCCAACCTGATTTCATCGTCCGATTTTCCTACGCCGGCAAATACCACTTTTTTGGATTCGAATCCGGCATTTATGGATGCCTGAACTTCGTTTCCACTCACACAATCGGCACCAAAACCATAGGAGCGTATCAGCTGCAAAATCCGTTCGTTGGCATTGGCCTTTACCGCATAATGCACATGGTACCCATACCGCTTTGACTCATCCTTCACCTGTTTCAGGGTATTTTCCAACAAGTCGAGATCGTACCAGTAAAACGGGGTTTTTACGTGGCTGTATTTTTGAATGTCGAAATTCATTTACTTAGATTTCTGATCGTTAAAAAGATTGTTGCTCAAAGCCACCAATGCCTGCTTTTTGTATTCAGCTTTTACCAGCATCGAAATATTATGGTTGCTCCCCCCGTACGAAATCATCCGTAAAGGGACCTCTTGCACGGCATTAAAAACACTGGCCGCGATTCCTTTATTATCGGCAATCAAATCGCCTACCACACAAATAATCACCTGGTTTTTTTCCACCTCAACGGTACCATATTTTTTCAGATCTTCCACAATCTCATCCAGGTATTTATCATTGTCAATGGTAACCGACATACCCACTTCCGAGGTGGTAATCATATCAATGGATGTTTTGTAGGTTTCGAAAATCTCAAAAACTTTACGCAAAAAACCGTGAGCCATCAGCATCCGCCCGCTTTTTATCTTGATGGCAGTAATCCCGTCTTTGGCTGCAATGGCGCGGATACGTTGCTTGGTACAGGTTCCGGTAATTAAGGTTCCGGGAGCACTCGGCTCAAGAGTGTTTTTGATGCGGACGGGGATGTTGGCAATCTTGGCCGGTGTTACACATGTGGGGTGCAGGATTTTTGCCCCAAAATAGGCCAGCTCGGCCGCTTCGTCAAACGAAAGTTCTGAAATGGCATGGGTATTTTCAACCACGCGCGGATCGTTGGTATGAACGCCGTCAATATCAGTCCAGATTTGGATTTCGTCAACTTGCAAGGCTGCTCCCATAATAGATGCCGAGTAATCGGAACCTCCACGTTGCAGGTTGTCAATCATCCCTTGGGCATTGCGGCAAATAAACCCCTGGGTAATTACGAGATAAAAATTGCCTAACTGGTTCAATTCCCGTTTCAGGTTTTCCCGAATGTAGAATTCATCGGGTTCACCCTCTTTATCAATGCGCATAAAGTTCAGTGCCGATATCAGGTCCGATTGAACACCCATCTCTTCCAGATGGTATTGCATCAGCGCGGTTGACATCAATTCCCCTTGAGCCAGAACCTCTTTTTCTTCAAAGAGTGTAAACACATCGCGCGAAAACGAACGGATATAATCAAAATGGGTCTGAATCAGTTCTCTTCCCTTTTGCTTAAACGGAGCTGTTTTATAAAGCTCGTCCACAACGGTATAGTATTTCTGCTCCAGGAGCGCGATTTTCTCGTTGGCTCCGTCGTGGTTCTTTTTATAAAGATATTCTGAAATCTCGACCAACGCGTTGGTTGTTCCGGTCATAGCTGATAAGACAACTACCTTGGGTTGTCCATCGTTGATAAGCGCGGCAACCTCTTTAATCCGCTCCGGGGTGCCTACCGATGTTCCTCCAAATTTTAATACTTGCACGTTTCCTATAGTTTAATTGTTAATAAAAAAGTCAGGATTTCAAAAAAACCCTGACTCACTTATATTTAAAATCTATTTAAGCTTTTCGATGCCGATCAGGGTTTACCATTAAAAGAGCGTTTTTTACCCATGCTCTTTTCAAGGTGTTTTATCTGTTTTATTTGTTTAATCCCTGTCATATTTTGTACAATCGGGGGCAAAAATAAACATTATTTTGATTGACACAATAATGAATACTTAAAATTAACAAAGGATTTTTAATTTTATTTTAAAACATAATTGGGTTTTAATACTGCATATTAAAAGTATTTACAATGTTTAACTATCAAACCAACATAATTTGATGTTTTCTGAAAACTATTTTCGGATGAGCGCATAATTCACAATAGAATCATTCATCTAAATATAACCCCTAAAATCTGCAAGTCATCTGCGAAACCGTTGAATGTCACGGGCGGCTCAATTTGACACAAAAAAGACAAACAATTGTTGTTCAACTAGTCACCCCGTGACTTACGGAAATAAAGTAACCTTAAAATTGCAAGTGTATTACGACTATTTTGAGAAGCCACGCCGTAACTAAATATCTCATTTTCTTGACCATTATTATTTCACCTGCTGAATTCAGGTAAAACAAAAAAAATACAACATCGGAAACAACGAAAGGAATTACCAAGAATGCAAGTTTTTTTTAATCCTTTTTTTTCGCTATTTTGTATTTAAAATCAATTTATAAAAATGAAAAGAAAATATTTTTTCCTGCTCTTTGTTATCATTTTTTATGCCTTTACAGGTAAAGCCCAAACCGAGGCAGAGTTACTAACCAGGATTGAACAAAACAGGGCTACAGGAAATCTTGTTGAAACAGCCTCCAGTCTGAACAAATTAGCAATTATTTATTGGGAAGAGGAAAAATTGGAAAAGGCACTTCAGACCTTCGAACAATCCGTTTCGTTAAACAAGGAGATTGGAAACAACAACGCCATAAAAATCATTTACAGCAACATGGGAACCATATATTCCGATATGGGACAAATGGAAACGGCACTGGTATTCTTCCGGAAAAGCCTTTTGATTAGCCAATCGCAAGCAAACAAACGCGATATTGCCACCACGCTTATCAACATTGGGACTTCGTTGCTTTACCTAAACCGCGCGGAAGAATCGCTTGAAAATTTAAACGAAGCGCTCCCGGTTTTGCTCGAACTGCAAAACAAAAACCTTTTAAAATCAGGGTACCACCTGTTAGCCGAAGCTTATGAAAAAGTAGGAAACTCGCAAAAGTCGATAGAATACATGAATCTTTATACGGCATTCCAAAATGAAATCCAAAAGGAGGCAATGGAAGCCACCCGGAGTGAGAGCCAGCAAGCAGTAAACCAAGCCGAGCAAAAAACCCAAAAGGTGATTGAAGAAAAAAAACAGACGGAACAAAAATTGTCTATCACCCAAGATTCGTTGAAAGAAGCTGAAGAAATTAACCGCCTGAAAGAACTTGAAATACAAAAGAAACAAGCAGAATTAAAGAGCCAGCGGTTATTGACCCTGGTTTTTGTTATTGGAATGGGATTTATTGCGGTAGTTGCCTTACTTATCCTACGGAGCAACCAACAAAAGAAGCGGCACAACCGCATATTAGAGCACCGCAACGAAGAAATACGGAAACAAAACGATGAAATCAAAGCCCAGAATCTGAAAATTAACCAGAGCATCAACTACGCCCGCAACATTCAGGGAGCCCTCCTGCCCGACAGCAAAAACCTCAAGAACTTATTTCCCGAATCGTTTATCTTTTTCAGCCCCCGCGATGTAGTAAGCGGCGACTTCTACTGGTTTGGCACTGTTCCCGGCAACCCCGATTTAAAAATAGTAGCAGCCATTGACTGTACCGGGCATGGTGTCCCTGGCGCATTTATGAGCATGCTCGGCATGAGTTTCCTTCAAGAAATTGTACTTGATAAAAAAATAATCGAACCCAAAGACATCCTTGAAAACCTGCATATGTTAATCAAAACCGCCCTAAAGCAAGAGACCACAGGGAATGCAGATGGTATGGATGCCGCTATTTGTGTATATAACCAGAAAACGAAAACATTGATCTTTGCAGGTGCCGTAAATCCACTAATCCTGGTTTCCAATGGCGAAGTAAATACCCTAAAAGGTGATTTCTTTGGAATTGGGGGGACTATGAAAGGATCGCCTCCAAACGAACGGATGTTCAGCCAACAACAAATAGAAATTCAAGGGGATACCTATTGTTACATCTTTTCCGATGGTTTTATCGATCAATTTGGCGGGCCAAATGGGAAAAAGTATTTCATCAAAAATTTCCGTCAACTGATTCAGGATATTCACCTATTGCCCTTTGAAACACAACGGGAAAAAATAGCACAGGAGTTAAATAATTGGTTAGGTTCATCGTATCAAAGATTAGACGATGTATTGGTGATGGGGTTTAAATTGTGATTAAAAATTGTAACTTCACATAATTTTAGAAAAAAGCGATTATGAAGAAAATATACTTTTTGGTTTCAATGGTTTTTATGTGCATTGCCCTACAAGCTCAGACACCATTAAAACATGCCTCAAAAATTTACCGCTCGCCCGAAGGCAAACTTTATGTGCAAAAATCACTGCCGCTTTACTTGTATGTATCGACGGAACCCAACCAGAAAGGCGCCATGCACCAGTTACACAGCGACAGCACTAACGCTTTTGCCGATCCCATGTATTTAGATACCGAAGGATACAACACCTTCCGTAGCCCTTCGGCTGTGGATACGGTTACCAAGGAAATCCATTTCCCAATTATGGATGTGGTTTTTGAATTGTATGCCGACAGCCGGCCTCCCGCTACCAAATTGAAGTATGATGCATCAAAAAAATATTTCGATGGTCAAAATTTGTTTGTTGGCAAAGGGCTTCTTCTGGAACTGGAATGCAGTGATGAAATGTCCGGATTGGAGCAGGTTCTGGTTTCCATCGACTCAGCAGCCTATCAACCGTATCAAAAACCTATTGAGTTCAACCAGGAAAAGGTATATTCAATCAGCTATTATTCTGTTGACAATGTAGGAAATACAGAACCCGTACAGGGCAAAATATTCCATGTTGATTTAACCCCTCCTGTATCTGAACTTATTTTTGACGGTGAAAAATCCGAAAACCATATTTCCGGACGCACCAAATTGGTACTTAAGGCCACCGATGGGATTTCAGGTTTAGATGCTATTTATTACTCGATAGATGGTAAAGAGTACCGGAAATATTACCAAAACCTGTATGCCGCCAATTATGTGGAAGGTGAACATACCATTTCTTATTATTCGGTTGACAAAACAGGTAATGAGGAAACCAAGAAAGAATACGCGTTTTATGTTGATAAAACCCCACCCATCCTGGTAGATGAAATTATGGGCAACAGTTTTGTGGTGAATGGACGTGAATATTCCTCTGGAAGAACTAAACTGAAACTCACCGCGGTGGATAACAAATCGGGGGTTAAGGAAATAAAATATTCCATCAACAACGAAGAATATCAAGTGTATGACAAACCTTTTTACCTGACGAATGTGTCAGGTTCACTTTCGGTCGTCTCTTTTGCAGTAGATCAGGTTGGAAACCGGAGCATGGCTGGAGAAAAAAGCACTAAAAGCAGGGCTGCCTTTGTTGATTTGTCGGGGCCACAACTGAAATATGATTTTATTGGAAAGGTTTTTAAAACCCGCGATACTGCTTTTGTGAATCTGAATACCAAGATTTCCTTATCGGCTACAGATGCAGAATCGGGTTTTAAAGCATTGAGTTACAGCATCAATAGTGGTTCTGAAATTCCCTATACCAAACCGTTCTCTATCACAGAGCAAGGCCCTTATGTGCTTAATATTTACGGGTACGATAATGTGGATAATTCAAACCGTGAAGAGCTTAACATTGTGGTGGACAATGATGGCCCCGATATTTTTACCCGATTCAGCATTTTACCCTTAGGTAAAAAAGAGGTCAGTGGGCAATCTGTAGATGTATATTCCAGCCAGGCAGTGCTCTTTTTATCAGCTACGGACAGCAAGGTAGCTATTGACCGGATTTACTACACCATCAAAGGAGAAACCGAAAAAATATATACGGGTATTATTGAAGGTTTTAAACGGGGCAAAGATTATGAAATTGCTATCAAAGCTCTTGATAAACTGGGAAATATAAATATTGACACCGTTTTATTTGCCACCGACAATACAGGTCCAGAGATTTTTACCCGTTTCAGTATTCATCCGAACACTAAAGAAACTATTGATGGTGATGAAGTTGATGTGTATCCATCGCATGTATCCCTATTTTTATCGGTAACCAATGCCACCGTAGCCTACGACAAAATCTATTATTCCATCAATGGCTCCAAAGAAATGATTTACCAGGGGATCATCGGGGATTTTAAGTCAGGTACTTTAATCAAAATGAAAGTGCGGGCTATCGATCGGTTGGGAAATGAAACCGACAAGATAATCGTATTTAAAACCGAAGAATAGGTCAAAAATTAAAAAACACAAAGGGCTGTCAGTTAACTGGTCAGCCCTTTATTTTGCGGAAAAATATTAGAGATATTTTTTAAAATCCCAACAATCTATCGGATAATTTGCAAATGCTGTTGATCGGTAATTTTCTCACAATAACTGCATTTCAAGGCAACATTACCATTCTTATCAATCACCTTAAATTTGGTCACAATATGTTCATTATTGGTGATACATTTAGGGTTCATGCATCGCGCAATTCCAACAATTTCGCTGGGCACGATCACCTCGCGCTTCTCAACTACTTCAAAATCTTTAATAATATTCAGTTTTGCAGTGGGTGCTACCAAGGCAATTTTATTGATTTCAATATCTTTAAAATACTTGTCGGAAACCTTGATAATGGCTTTACGCCCCAACCTGTCGCTTTTGAAATTGGTGCCAAATGTTACCAGGTTTTCTGTAATCTGATCCAATCCCAGGATGGATATTACGTTGAACAGGTTTTGCGCGGGAATATGGTCGATAACGGTTCCATTCTGAATGGCCGAAACACTTAATTTCTTATCTTCTTTCATTTCAATGATTTTTTTTTAATTATTTCAATCCCAATATTTTAGCCATAATTGCCTGGCGGGTAAAAACACCATTCAAGGCTTGAGGGAAATAATAGGCTTTGTGGTTTGTATCCACATCGGTATTGATTTCGTTTACCCGTGGCAATGGATGCAAAATTTTAAGATTGTCTTTGGTTCCATCCAACATCTTGTTTTTAAGAATATAAACATTTTTAACCTTCTCGTATTCCAGGGGATCAGCAAAACGCTCGCGTTGCACACGGGTCATGTAAAGGATGTCGCTGTCTTTAATGTTTTCAGCCAATTCAGTGTGTTCTTCGTATTTAATCCCTTTTTTATCAAGAAAAAGCTTGTATTCTTCGGGCATCTTTAATTCGTCGGGGGCAATAAAAATAAAGGTAGGATTGAAGTATGACATGGCCATAATCAATGAATGCACGGTCCGTCCATACTTTAAATCACCAACCATCGAAATTTTCAGGTTCTCCAGGGTACCCTGGGTTTTTTGGATGGAATACAAATCGAGCAAACATTGGGTAGGATGCTGGTTGGCTCCATCGCCGGCATTAATTACGGGCACGGTGGCTACTTCGCTGGCATAACGCGCGCTACCCTCAAGCGGGTGGCGCATCACGATCAAATCGGAGTAGTTGCTTACGGTTAAAATGGTATCCTTTAACGATTCCCCTTTTGACACACTTGAAGAAGAAGAGTCGGTAAAACCGATAACCCGTCCACCAAGGCGGTTCACGGCACTCTCAAAACTCAAACGGGTACGTGTGGAAGGTTCAAAAAAAAGAGTGGCAACCACTCTTCCTTCAAGAATATTTTGAACCGGATTTTTTTCGAACTCGGCAGCTACCCGTAAAATCTCGATATAATCCTCTTTCGAATAGTCGTCGATGGAAACTAAGCTTTTGTTTTTCATTCAGTTAATACTTAAAGGTGAGCATAAATAAAATCCTTCAAATATAAAGCCCCTTAAGTAAAGAATGAATTTTTTAGGCTATGGATAAATAAGTTTGTTTTTCGTATCTTTGTAGCTTTCTTTCCTAAATGTTCCTCAAAAAACCATTTGAAAAAGTAAAAAAGCCTATTAGCTTTCAAATATTTGCATATCCTCAATAGATATGTGGATTTTTAGACACGAGACACAATACAAAACCTGTTGAATAATCTAACACCCACAAGTAAAATATAAAATAGCAAGCAGATGGACTGATTTGTTGCGGTACGGTTTCACTAACTCAGAAGATGCTGAATGGATGTAAAGTATTCCTCTTCAAAATAGCCGACTACGGCCTGCGGATTTTAAGAAACACAATTGAAAGCCCTTCAATAGCCAATAATCTGCTACGGACCCTTTCCCCATCCTGCTTCCGGATGCTCAATTGAATGCGGCATGTATTATCGAATTGCTGATGGCTCTGCTCCGGGTTTTCCTCTTTAAGTACCTTCATCACCTCGTTCATAACCGCGTACCCAAATTCGATGGTAAACACATCCTGTTCAAACTTTTCAATAATGGAATTATTGGCAATGGCATCGGCGGCGGCAGATCGGTAAGCATGGATTAAACCGGAGACCCCTAACTTGGTGCCTCCAAAATACCGGACTACCACAAGGAGCACGTTGGTTAACCCAAACGACTGTATTTGCCCCAAAACCGGAGGGCCTGATGAATTTGAAGGTTCCCCGTCATCGCTGCAACGAAAAGCTTTTAAATCGGCACCCAAACGGAACGCGTACACATGATGGCGGGCATCGTAATATTTTTTCTTCAACTCTTTCAAATGTTCCTTCACCTCACTCTCCGATGCCACAGGATAGGCAAATGCCAGGAAACGGCTTCCCTTTTCTTTATAAACCCCCTCCGATGTGCGGGCAAGAGTCAGATATTTATCGGTATCGGAAATGTTCATTGAAATCAATAGATGGGTAGATTTTTAGACATGAGACACGAGATAAAACATATCTTATTGAAAATCATCACTTAATGTTTTTGTTCATACTTTTTGCATATGACAGATTATCATCTACTTATACAAATTTAACGAGTTATTATAAATACAATAACGTTGAAACTGTCCGAAAATACGACCTTTCGGTGTAGATTCCAACTTCTTTTTAAGATTCGCCAAGAAGGAGTACCAAAACCTTGTTTAGTCTTTTTTTCCACGAACAGTAAATTTAATGACTCTAATTACTGAATTATATTATATTTGTATTCTATTTTTCCATATTTTAATGCTTTTGCATACTTACGTACTGAAAAACAAATAAATTTTACTAATTTCACCCATCTATTTACTACAAATAACATGGATAGCATCTATTCTAAGTTGAGTCACCTGGAGGAAGAAGGAATCCCATCGGCATTGTGTATCCTGATTGATTCAGGAGGAAGTACCCCCCGAAAATCGGGCACCAAGATGATAGTTTTTTCTGATGGTTCCATTTTCGGCACCATCGGTGGAGGAAAACTTGAAAAATTGGTGATAGACGAAGCCATAACCTGTATCAAAACAAGTCAAACAGGCCTGTTCAACTACCAGCTAACCCAAGATGCCGGAATGACCTGTGGAGGAAATACTACCGTATTTATTGAACCTGTTCTATCGAAAAAAAGATTATACATCTTTGGTGCCGGACACATTGGCGCCTTTTTAGCTCCAATAGCCCATCAATTGAACTTTTCGGTAACTCTCATCGACGAACGCCCAGGCATCATGGATTCGATAGATATTTCAAAAATTAATTGCATCAGCCTGCCTCACGAAGAAGCCATAGCCGCGTTGACTTTCGACAGTAACACGTTTGTGTGTGTAACTACGCACAACCATGCTCATGATAAAGAAATTATCGGGCATATAGGTAAAAAAAATGTAGCTTACCTTGGAATGATTGGCAGCAAAAGCAAAGTGGCTTTATTCTCAAAAGAATTGATGGAGGAGGGGGTGTTAACTCAGGAAGACATCTCAAAAATAGACTGGCCCATGGGAATTCCCATCAATTGCCAGACCCCACAAGAAATAGCTATTTCCATTTTGGCCAAATTGGTTGATGTCCGTTGTCCACCAAAAGAAACTCCGAAAAGATGAATTTTGAACGGAGCTACATAGAATTCCTTTTAGGAAACAGGTTGGAACGCATCACCTGGGAAAAGCAGCAAACGCTCTCTCCCACCACAACGGTTTTGCAATACCTGCGGGGAATGGACCACTACAAAGGGACCAAAGAGGGATGTGCCGAGGGAGATTGCGGGGCTTGCACGGTTGTGATTGCCTCGGTTTCCGGCAATGGAAGATTGACATATAAGGCCATCAATTCCTGTTTGATATTTTTACCACAATTGCATGGCAAACAATTAATTACCGTAGAACATTTGGCTCAACCAAAAGCATTGCATCCGGTACAAAAAGCCATGATTGAGTTAGATGCCAGCCAATGCGGATTCTGCACTCCCGGTTTTGTGATGTCAATGTTTGCCTTATACCACACCATCCAGAATCCTACTGATGAGGATATTTTGGAGGCGTTTTCAGGAAACCTTTGCCGCTGCACAGGGTACCGTTCCATTATCGGCGCTGCCCGGAAAGCGTTGTCAACTCACGCAACCGACCGTTTTCAGGAACTGGAGCAAGAGACCATCCAGACCCTTCAATCCATTGAATGCAACGATTCGAGGTTTACCAATCTCCATCAAACCTATTATTTACCGAGTAACCTAGCCTCTGCCCTAAACCTGAAATTTACCTTTCCAGATATCGAAATCAATGCAGGGTCGTCGGACATTGCCCTGAGGGTGACCAAGAAAAAGGAAGTTTTAACCTCGTTACTGGATCTTTCCGGTGTTAAAGAATTAAAATACATAACCAAAACATCGCAAGGGTTCGATATCGGCAGTGGTACCGATTTGCAGTCGTTAAAAGAGGAACTGGGTGAGGAACTACCGTCATTAAAGAAAATCCTTTCTGTTTTTGGTTCAAAGCAAATACGGCAAGTGGCAACCTTGGGGGGAAACTTAGGTTCGGCTTCGCCCATTGGCGACCTGATACCTTTGCTCATGGCGTATCAGGCCAAATTGGTACTCAAGAGTCTGATTCAGGAACGGACCGTTGCAGCAACCGAATTCATCAAAGGATACCGACAAACAGCTTTAATTCCAGGCGAGATTATTACAAACATCCACATTCCAAATCCCGATACCACATTAATCATTGATGTGGAAAAGATTTCGAAACGGACCGATTTGGATATTTCAACGGTTTCGGTAGCTATGAGGCTTCAATTAAAAACTGACAGAACCATTGAAAGTATATTTTTATATTATGGTGGCATGGCTGCGACAGTAACCTTTACAAAAAATACATGCACTTTTTTGGAAGGTAAAAAATGGGAACCTGAAACTTTAAAATCGGCTTTTGAATACCTTGAAAAAGATGTTAATCCCATTTCAGATGCCCGGGCACAAGCAGAAGGCAGAATGGCTTTAGCCAAAAATCTTTTGTTGAAATTGTGGCAAAACAACCCTAAATAGACCAACAATGCAACACAAAGTGTATCACGAAAGTAGCGAATTGCATGTAACCGGGAAAGCCGTTTATATTGACGATATAAATGTGCCTGCCAATACTTTGCATGGGTATGTGGTGACTAGCAAAACAGCCCGGGGCCGGTTGTTGGGATTTGATATTTCAGAGGCACTTAAAATCCCTGGGGTTTCAAGTATTCTCTCATGGAAAGATATACCCGGGCATAACCAGATGGGAGCCATTGCCCCCGATGAAAGCGTTTTGGTTGAAGACGGGATTCAATTCGTGGGACAAGCACTATTTCTGATTGCGGCTACCACTGAGTCTGCGGCCATTGCGGCTTCAAAATTAATTCAGATTGATATTGAGGAGTTAGAACCTGTGGTAACTCTGGCCGATTCGATGACAAAAGGCTGGAAACTTCAGGAAACCGTTGTCATGAAACGGGGCGATGCAATTACAACTTTTAATCATTGTCCTCATGTGCTTCAAAACCAATTAGAAAGCGGAGCCCAGGAGCACTGGTATCTGGAAACACAGGTAGCTTTGGCTGTTCCAGGAGAATACGATGAAATTAAGGTATATAGCTCCACACAACATCCAGCCGAAACCCAGACTTTGATAGCCGAAGTTCTGGGAATTGGCCGCCATAACGTCACTATTGAAACCCGAAGGTTAGGTGGAGCTTTTGGGGGCAAAGAAACACAGGCAAACATGGTGGCTATTTGGTCATCGTTATTGGCTACTGCTACGCGAAAACCTGTAAAACTAAGGCTCTTCCGCGACGATGATCAGAAAATGACCGGGAAACGCCATCCTTTTCTTTCGCAGTTCAAAGTAGGCTTTACCAACGAAGGAAAGATTCTGGCTTACCATGTCTCGTTCCATGCCAATGCAGGATATTCTACCGATTTAAGCATGGCCATTCTGGCCCGGGCCCGGACCCATGCCGAGAATGCTTACTATATCCCGGATATTTTAATTGAATCGACGGCATGGAAAACCAACCTCCCATCAAATACGGCTTTCCGGGGATTTGGGGCACCACAAGGTATCTATGTCATTGAAGAAGCCATTGAACAAATTGCCCAATACCTGAAAAAAGATGCTGCCGAAATCCGCCACCTGAATTTTTACAATCAACCCGGACAAACTACGCCTTATGGCGAAGTAGTTGAAAATAACCAATTGGAGACTATCTGGAAACAATTAATCCAAAAGTCGGATTATGTGCGCCGAAAAAGTGAGGTGGACGCATTCAATAAAAAGAATCGTTACATCAAAAAAGGGATTTCGTTGACGCCGGTAAAATTTGGAATTTCGTTCAATACCCCATTTTTGAACCAGGCCGGGGCTTTAATCAACATTTACACCGATGGTACGGTTCTGGTAAATCATGGAGGTATAGAGATGGGGCAAGGGTTATATACCAAAATCAGGCAAATTGCCGCATCCGGACTTGGCATCAACATGGAAAAGGTACGGGTAAATGCCACCACCACTTCCACCATTCCGAACACATCAGCCACAGCAGCTTCTTCGGGGACTGATTTAAATGGGATGGCTGTGAAGAATGCTACCGACAAACTGAAATCCAGAATTGCCTCCTTTTTAAGAAATCATTGGCAGGAAAGCTGTCCCAATCTGGCCATTGAACCTGATGGACTGATATTTACCAATAACACAATTACTTGTGCACAAAATCCAGAATTATCTATTTCTTTTAACGAAGTCGTTAAACTGTTATACACCAACCGGATAAGTTTAAGTGCCAAGGGGTTTTACAGCACACCCAATCTTCACTTCGATAAAGAAACCCAGCAAGGACGGCCTTTCTATTATTATGTGTTTGGCATGGCCGTTTCGGAAGTAGAACTGGATTTGCTCACCGGACGGCATATAATTCTGAGGACCGATATTTTGCATGATACCGGCAATTCCATCAACCCGAACATTGACATTGGACAAATTGAGGGAGCTTTCATTCAGGGAGTGGGCTGGTGTACCACCGAAGAAATTAAATGGGATGCCAAAGGAAACATGCTAAACCATTCGCCCGACACTTACAAAATTCCCGGTGTGCGCGATATTCCGTTAAAGTTCCATGTTTCGTTGCTGGAAAATGCCCCCAACCCGAACACTATTCTGCAAAGCAAAGCCGTGGGGGAACCACCATTTATTCACGCACTTTCGGTATTTTTTGCTTTAAAATACGCTGTATCATCGGTAAACAACCATGCTGCATATCCTGTTTTGAACATTCCGGCCACGAACGAAAAGCTGGTTTTGGCTATTGAAAATATCTACAAGGATATGAAATAACTTGGTCTCCCTGTTATAAAAAGTGCATTATGTACAGCCGGAATATACTGAAATAACTTCGAGCCATTTACTAATATAATACAACCGAGATTCGAAATCGTCGGGGAATAACTTTTGAATGGTATTTACAAAAACCTTCTCATTGTTATAAATCTCGGTGGTTAGAAACCATTTAACCCGATTTGCTTCTTGCTGCCGTAACTTATCAGCAAAATCATCTAAAAGAATAAACTTATACACATTTTCCAGTACCTTGGCGTAAAGTTTTTCTTTCGACCTAAAATAATAATGAATAGAAGTTTTGTTTACCTGAGCTAGTGCAGCAATTTGAGCAAGTGTTGTACCATGAAATCCATATTGCAGAAATACTTGTTGGGCTGCAATTTCAATTTTAGTCATCGTCTGTAGGTATTCGTCTCCGTTTTTTCTCATAGTGTATATAGAATTCAGTAGTTAGCCTCTAAAACCTCAATTTTTCAGTCATAAAACCAAACCGGAGCACATCTAACTGATGGCTGAAATACATATTATAATAATCCAACCCATGGTAATATTGCACAAAGAGCCCAATATCTTCTAAGAATCTTGGGTGATAATAAAATGTTAAACTAATGTTTAACCTGTTTAAAGATACATAATTCCAATTGTTCAATTCACCAAATAACCATGTAGCCTCCCCTTTAACGGAGATATCTGCGTTTTTCCGGGTATTAGCTGTTTTATTATCGGGAAGCTTAAATATTGAAAATGCAGTATGCCACCTATACTGGCTATAAATCCCTTTGAGTTCATCCTGAATATAGGCCTCGGGATGAACCTCGAACGATGTTTTAAAAAACTGGTATGCATTAAAACGTTTATTAACATTGGTAGTAATAAGGCCCAGCTCCAAAAAATTTGTAGAAAAACTTCCGTTTTTTAAGTTTAACTCCCCATTTTCTAAGAAGAAATCCCCATCCTGTCCGTTTGAATGGTGTGTTACACGGCCATACATACTGAAATCGGGTGAGTCCCTATTTTCTTTAAAATTGTAATACACCGTAATTTGTGGCATATAGCTGGGCGTGCGCACCGGTTTCGATTCTTCCTGATACATCCGGATGATAATTTGGGGTGTCAGGACTCCCATTAATCGTGAGTTTTTGCTTTGCCTGAGGTAAAAGTTTGGAATAATATTTCCTTCGAACCAGAGGGGTTCGATATTCCCAATATCTGTGGGGAAAGTGATATAGCTATTGCCTTGATTAGCCTGAGATATTACAGATAGTCCAATCCGGGATATTGAGTCACTTTCTTGCCCTATACAGGTTTGTGTATAAGCTAGCGTGAATACGACTAAAACAACAACAACATTCTTCATACTGTTTGATATTAACGATAAACTGCGACACCAAATCCAAACTCTATAATGTCATTTAAAGGAATTGTAGCATTCCCAAATTTACTTGCTATGTACAGCCCCCTGCTACCTGCGCGAACATAAAAAGCGGTACCAGAAGCTGGTGTTTTATTACTTAATAGCTTTGTTTTGATTTCTCCACCCAGAAAAACTCCCGAATTTCTACCTGGCGACCACCAGTAATATTCAGCTGGATAATGGTCGGGTAGTTTTATCCAATATTCGCTGCCAAAGGTGTGATGTATGAACCAGCCAAAATTTAAAGGCATTAATTCAATGTTTGGGTTTATTTTATATCGCAATAATTTGGCTGTTAATTGTAAACTAACACTGTGTAAATCGTCAGTTGAAACAGATTCAGGTACATAACCATAAAAATAGGAGACCTCTAGTTTTTGATTAAAAAAGGTATATCCAACTCCCATAGAAATAAAACCTATACCTCCGGCAAATTGCATTTTCACATAATCAGGCAAAAACTTTTTATACCTTGTAGAATCGTAGTTTTGTGAAACCTGACCAAAGGTTTTTACTCCAGCAACAAGCATTAGCAGTGTGATTATACCTACTATTTTAAAATTCAATTGTTTCAACTTCAAACTGATTATTTGATATTTTTATCGAATTATATTTTAGGTGTTCCACTCCAAAAACATTTACAAACGGAATGCTATCGGCAAAAGGTTTATATATTTCATGGTGATGCAAATGTCCATGCACGGTTAATAATACATTATTGTAATGAGCCAGTGAGTTTTGAAAAGCTTCTTTCAGCGAGGCATCAAAATCACTATCAGTTGGTGGTACATGGAATATTACAACAGCCTTTGTAAAATCAATGCTTGGTTGTAACTGGTTATCTAACCATTTAATATCAGGCACATTGCCGTTGAATTTAAACTCGCGACTGTTTGTATTTATATAAACAAATTTAATGCTGGTGTATATAAAGCTATAATTTAAATCCCCAAACATTTCCTGATAAGCTTGCGAACCATTGCCCACCAAATCGTGATTTCCGATAACAACAAAATAAGGAACATTTAATTTAAGTAGGTATGAATTACCCCATAAATACTGTTTGGGCAACCCAAAATCGGCAATATCGCCCACATGTATTACAAAATCAATAGCAGGGTTTTTATTGACTGCGCTTACAAACAATTCCGTTTCATCAAAAAAACGATGGGTATCACCTGTAAATGCAATGGTTATGGTATCGTCATTCTTACAGTTGAGAAGTCTTTCAATATTTCTCTGGTTAATATCCCTGTTTTCATCACTAAAATCAATAGCATAAGGAGAATAGTCAAACAAATCCTCGCATGAAGTATTAATGAAAATGCCGATTAACAGTAATATTTTTAAAGTTGTTCTCATGCTCATTTGTTTTATAGATATACCATCTTAATCATCAATACTTTATTGCTATTAAGTATAAAAGAAGCTTTTTCAAAATTGGGTCTGTTTGACAAACCAATGGTCTGATAATTTGAGAAACCAATGCCTTCTAATGGCATAATAAATCCTTTCTCAATTTTACCATTACTGTTTTCGTCATGTAAAATATTTACAGCATATTTACCTTTAGGAATATCGTGAAATGTTATTGCAGATGAGCCATTTGCTATTTCAGCCTTCAATATTTTATAGCATTTCTTATAGGATTCATCAGGAATTGAACCCTCTTTATTGTACAATGCAAACTGCACAATTCCTTTTGAATTCCGTAATTGTTCGACTTTAATGGTTAACGAAAACGTCGGGTCAGGTTCAATACTAAAAGATGAGAAAATGAACAGTCCCAGAAAAGCGCTACTAATTATACCAAACTTCTTCATTATAAAACCTCCTTCTTTTTTGCAAAACGCTCTTTAATACTATCTACCACATAATACACCATTGGAACCAAATAAACAGTCAAAATCATAGATGAAAGCAACCCTCCAATGATTACCCATGCCAAACCGTTTTTCCACTCGCTGGCTGTGCCTTGTGCCAATGCAATGGGTAACATTCCGATTGCCATAGCCAGTGTTGTCATTAAGATGGGTCGCATACGTTCCTTTCCGGCAATAATCAATGCCTCTTTGTAATGTTTTCCCTGTGCTTTTAACTGGTTGGTAAAATCGACAATCAAAATGGCATTTTTTGTAACCAAACCCATGAGCATGATTAATCCGAGTTGTGCAAACAAGGTTAAATGGTTTAACGATAAGTTTAATGCAAGAAAAGCACCTATGCCAGCCACAGGTATGGCAAATAGGGCAACCAGTGGGTAGATATAACTATCGTAGAGGGCAATCATAATCAGATAGATAAGTATAAATGAAATAAGCAATACCGAACCCAAAGCCCCAAAGCTCTCATTTTGTGTTTTAATATCAGCGCCCCAGGTCAATTTTACCCCTTCGGGCAAGGGTTGGGTTTTCAAAAAACTAATGGCTTCATCAGCCAAAGTTCCTGAAGGTCGGCCAAACGATTCGGAAGTAATGGTTACTGATGGTTGTCGGTCTAACCTTTCGAGCAACGAAGGTGAATTGCCCTGCACCACTTCAGCAAATTGTGAAACTTCAATGGGTATGTTCATTGGATTTACAATGGAAAGGCGTTGCACATCTTCGAAGTTTTTCCGGTCAAAGTCGTCTAACCAAATCCTTACCGGATATTCTGTACCATTTTCGGTTAAGGTGGCATCATCATTTCCAGTGAATGCGGTTCTTAAATTTAAACCCACATAAGCGGTTGTTAATCCCAAACGCTGCATCTTATCTTTGTCAGGAATTACCTTGTATTCCGGACTTCCTTCTTCAACCGATAATTGAACATTATCGGCACCCGGTATTTTTTCAATAACCGCTTTCAGTTCATTACCTGTTTTCATTACCAAATTCAGGTCGCTTCCGCTCAAGGTTATTTTAATAGGCGCCTGTTTTGGCAGTAAACCCAATACCGCCATCGAAAAGTTAATTCCCGAAAATTCCTTTTTCAGCTCTTCGCGAAGCGATTTCATAAACGCCTCCGTTTTGATGCTTCTTTCCTTTTCAGGTTTTAACTGTATGGTAAATTCCGATACATTGGACGAACCAACCCCAAGACTACCTATACCTGTGCTTGGACCGGCAATATTGCTAAAAAGTGTGGCTGCTTCGGGTTGTTGCAATATAAAGTTTTCTACTCGCTGGGTGCGGATATTGTTTTCCTGAACCGTAGTTGTTTTATCATATTCCAGGTTTAAACGAAACTTGCCCTGATCGCCGGTTGACATCATCTCTTTTCCAATAATACCTTGTTTCATTATAACAACAGTCATTATCAAGAGGGCGAACACGATTCCGGTGAAAATAAGTTTATGTCGAAGTACCCATTCCAGTTGGTGTCCATACCAATTGATGAAGCTTGTTAATTGTCTTTCAAACCATAGCAGAAAACGGTTTACGAAGTTGGTGGGTTGCAAATCCTCCTTTTTTCCAATGCGCGAAGCCAACCAAGGTACAAGCGTAAAACCAACCAACAGGCTGGTTAGTGTTGAAGTGATAACCACTATTGAAAACTGTTTAAGCATATCGGCAACAAATACCTGCAAAAACAGGATGGGTAAAAACACAACCACATCGACCAAGGTAATTGAAATGGCAGAAAAACCAATTTCCATACGTCCCTCTAATGCCGCATCGCGTTTGTCTTTTCCCATATCAAGGTGCCGTTGAATATTTTCCAGAATTACAATGGCATCATCAACCAATATTCCAATAATTAACGACATGGCTAATAAGGTCATCAGATTTAAGGTAAAACCCATTAGCCACATTATGGCAAACGCGGTAATTAATGAAGTGGGAATTGCTATCAATACAATCAACGAATTCCGGTAACTCCTTAAAAACAGAAACATCACCAATGAAACCAGAATTACAGCTAAAATCAAGTCGTCAACCACTGAATTTACAGCCGCAATGGTCATGTCGGTTGAATCATCGGCAACAATAAATTTCACCCCGTATTTGGAGTTTGCACTTTCAATTTCTTTGAGCTTTGTGTGAACTAATTTTGAGACTTCCACAGCATTGGCATCGCCTTGTTTTTTCAATAAGAGTCCTATTCCGTTTGCTCCATTGTATCGGCTTACTGAACTAATTTCTTTCACCCCATCGATAACAGAAGCTACATCTTTTACATACACCGGTATTCCTGGAGCAGGCATCGCTATCTGCACATTCATAATATCGTTTACACTTGAAAATTTTCCGGTCAATCGAACCGAATTACTTTCCTTATCTGTTTGTGCTTTACCGGCTGGCAAATCAATACCCGAGCGGTTAATAGCATCAACAACCTGACTTAATGATATTTTATACAGGTTGAGTTTATCCTGGTCGGCCTTTACCTGAATTTCACGTTCCTCGCCACCCAGCATCGTAATTTCGGCAACTCCTTTTAATTGCTGAATTTGCGGAAGGTATTCGTCCTTCATTTTCTGATAAAATGCTGTAGCAGACAAGTTGCTTGATGCACTGATGGATATAATTGGCAAATCATTCGGTGAAACCTTACTCATAACCGGGCTTAGAATGTCAGCCGGAAGATCTTTTTTGATATTGTCGATGTAGCGCTGAGCATCCTGCATGGCAATGTTTAAATCAGTACCGTATTTCAGATTGGCAATAATAACCGATGCATTGGGCATCGACTTGGTTTCCAGGTAGTCAATTCCTTCGAGATTCGACAGGGCATCCTCTATTTTTCTAGAAACAGAGGTTTCCACTTCGTTGGGTTCGGCACCCGGGTACATTGTTTTAATTACAACTACCGGCTGGTTGAAATCGGGCAATAATTCATACCCCAGGTTTGAAAAACCTATGATTCCCAATAGGGCCAATACGCTGAAAAGAACGATAATCAGCGATGGACGGTTGATTGCTATTTTTGTAATATTCATGATTTTTAATTGCTAATTGACACATTTGCACCTTCGAAAAGGTTAATAAATCCGTTGGTAATTAGTACATCGCCTTCAACTAAACCGCTAGATACCAATATCTTGTTTTGAAATCGTTTAGAAATGATGATATTTTGCAACATGGCTTTACCATTTTTTATTGTATAAACCTGGGGCTGAATGTTTGTTCCAACAACTGAAGAAGCAGGGATAATAATATGCCCTCCTTGCTGATTGTTTTTTAGTTGTACTTTTCCGAACATGCCTGATTTGATTTTTAAATCAGGGGTATTGTTCACCGAGAATTGTACAGGAAAGCTATTTCCCATGTTGGCTTTGCTGCCTGTCATTGCCACTTTTCCCATTAATTCTATTTCAGGATATGCATCTGAAGTAAGCTCATAAGAGTCTCCGAACCCGAACTGGTTTAACTCTTGTTCCGGAACATTCACAGTAAACTTCAAAAGCGAAATATCAGTAAGTTGCAGCAAAGGAATTCCGGGTGCAGCAAAAGCTCCCTCTTCGGTTAGTTTTGCAGTAACGATTCCGCTAAAAGGCGCTACAATAGTTGTTTTATTTATTTGTTCAAGCAACGTGGCTTCCTGCACTTTTGCCGATTTTAAACCTAAAATGGTCTTTTCCAACTGAACACCCTGAATGGCATCGGCATTAGCAAGTACAGTGTATCTTTTCACATCATTTTCTAATCCCTCAATTTGAATTTCAACAGTTTGCAATTGCAGTTTCAGCAGTGTGTTGTCTAATTGAACCAAAGCCTGACCCTTTTTTACAGAGCTTCCTAAATCAACCCTTACTGAATTGATTTTTCCCTGAATCTCCGCACTTATTTTAGTTTCTTTGTTGGGTTCAAATGTACCTGTGTAGGTAATATCGTTTTCAACTCGTTCAAGCTTCAAGGTAATAGCCTGTACATTAATTGCTTGCTCCTTATCGTATTGATAAACCCTGCTAACCGTAGTTTCCTTATTTTTCGTAAGTTGAAATACCGTTATGGCTATTAATGCCAAAGCTACAACTGTATAAATTATTGATTTTTTCATCGCTCTTAATTTTATTTTATGTTTAATTTCTGAGTGAGATATTTCCTGTCAACTTTTTTAATTCCAAATCGGCTTTCAGGTATTCAACAATGGCTGATAAATAGCTTTGTTGAGCCTCGCGTAATGCATTGTCGGCAAGCAAAACTTCGGTAAGGCTTACGGTTCCCTGTTTTTGCTGTAACAACATTTGCTCATAAACCGTGGTTGCCAAATTTATTTGCTCTAAGGTGTTTTTAATGGTTTGTTGGGTTACGAACCTTTGTTGCTTTGCATTTTCCGAGAGCATACTGTTTTGTTCATTAACCAACGCAACTTGCAATTCGCTATTTTGAAATTCAATTTTCTTTTGATTGATTTTCCGGCTGGTTACTGTTCCATTGAAAAGCGGGTACGAAATCTGAACCCCCGTAAAACTTACCGGAAAAAACTTTAAAAAATCATTGGAGGCATCAGTATATCCAAAACCTACCTGACTGTAATTCCCAAGTATCGAAACTGAAGGTAGTCTGGAATGTTTGAGTGTACTCAATTCGCTGCCAATAAGTCTATTTTGAGTACTCGCCAATTGCATGTCAACAGTCTCCAAATTTTGATAATCCGGAATACTGAGGTTTTCTATCTGCGGCTCAATAGCTATATTTTGGTTGAACGGAATTCCCATCGAAAATTTTAAGGCATTTACCACCTGATTATAACTGTTGGTTACCCTATTCCGTTGTGTCAGTAATTGTTCTTTTTGCAACTCAACTTTGGTAACATCACTTTTCTTTATAATTTGTTGATTATAAAGCAATTGCAGGTTTTCGAGAAGCAGTTTTGTATTTGTCAAATTGCTATCGATAAAAGCCTGCTGGTGCTTCAAAATCTGGGCATTGTAATACAGATTTGAGATTTCAAAATACACTTGTTCCTCCGACTTTTTGTATTGAAGTTCACTTAGTTCCGCTGCAATTTTTGTAGTTTGTATGGCTCCATAAACCTGTGGATTGTATAAGGGCATTACAAATTGAATAGTTGCATTGATATTGTGAGGTACCCCAAACTGAGCTTCCTTAAATTCTCCTTCCGGGGCAGTGGGATTAAAGGTTGTCATGGGCATCAACTGGTAAGGCAATTCAAAATAATACTTGTAATCGGCGCCAATAGTCACCTTCGGTATTAAATAAGCTTGGGCTTCGTGCATCTTTTCTTCGCCCAGAAGCATATTGTTCCTACCCATTTGCAGGTTTTTATTATGCACCTGTGCAGTATCAATGCACTGCTTTAGCGACCATGGCTGAGCCTGTCCATAAAGAGAAGCAGCCAAAACAACCAGCAAAACTACCGGTTTTTTTACTCCATTTGCGTTCCAAAATATTTTACGCAGATTTTTAATTGCCTTCTTCATTGTTCTGATTTTTTAAGTTTTTTAATTCAAGTATCATTTCATGAACAAGCTGTTCATCTTTCATAAAAATCCGGAATCTTGATAAAATTTTGTTGACCAATAATTTGGTTGACACTTTTGTTTTAAAAGTATGGGCTGTTTTCCCGGCTTCTATTATTGTTGAGAGATATGTTTCCGCAATATTTATTATTCGTTGAATTGAAATTTTAATTGCATCATCTCTTTCTGCAAGGTTTTTATCAAAAATGATTGACAGATAATAGGGTTTAAGCAGGAACAAAGCGTACAACCTTTTAAATAGTAATTGAAGTTCGGTTTCAGGTACAATACCTTTGTTGGTGATTTCCTGAACAATAGAATTTAGTTCGGTTTCAAAGCAAACCAGAAGCACTAAAAGAATATCATCATCTTTTGTAAGATGATTATTAAGCTGATTCTTACCTACACCCACCTCTTTTTCAAGATTGGGTATGGTTAAGGCTTCTAATCCCGAATTCATAATAATTCGGGCAGCTTTGTCAATAATTAAGGTACGGGTTGGCTCCATGATTTAATGCCTTTTAATTAGTGAATATTCACTAACTTTATTTTTAAATTTTTTTATCTTTCAATCTGCTTTCTCTTATTGAGTAGAAAAGAAGCTGCTACAAATAATAGGGTTAAGGAAATCCTGAAAATCATTGCCCCAATTGTTTTAGTTTCATATATACCACCGCTATTAATATGTACAAAAAGCCCCGCAAAAGCTATTAAGAGTACTAAAACAGAGCTACTTAAAACTTTAGTTGTCCAAGTTTTATTTGCAACAATCCCATAAGCTACTGACAGGTAAAGTAGGCTGCTAATAAGATTTGCCACCACTACAATAAGCACATAATTGCCTTCTTTTGCCCTTATGCCGAATAAGTCAAATACTACCGAACTGCTTAAAAATAGAGTTAGCAATCCGAAAGCCGCAATTATTGCAGCTGTCGCATAACGAAATACCGTTTTCAGTTTCATAATAATTTAGTTTGCGTTGTGGGTTTGGGTGCTTTAACAACCAGAATACGAGCTAATGCATTTGAATTATTGTACAGACAGTGTATGATGTTCTTTGGGCTTTCAACCAAACAATCGGCTTGCACTTGAACCTTTTCGTCACCAACTAATACTTCAGGCGACCCTTCTAATATGTAAAAAAATACATCCACAGGGGTAATATGTGGTTTTAGGGCCTCTCCCGGTTGCAGGGTTATGTGCATCGCCTGAGCTGAATCATTATCATATAATTTGCGAACATCCAGTTTATGCGGAGTTTCAACAATCGGTGTTTCTTTAACAACATTTATTTTCATAGTTTCTAATTTTAGTTTTTAAGCAATATTTTTATAGAGTTGATAAACTCCGATCCTTTTTCTATTAAGTTGAACTCATAACCGGACATGTGCCATTGCTTTACAAACATTCTTAACGAGCCCATAATCATTACTGATAAATGGGAAGCTTCAATATCAGCACGTATTTCTCCGTCTCCTTGTCCGCTTTCAATAATCATTTTTAAACTAGCAATGTTTTTATTCATTATTTCCTTAACTTTTTCAGTCAGCTCCACCTCGTTGCGAAAAATCTCTTCAGAAAAAATAACAGAAACTAAGGATGGTGTAGTTGAAAATTTTTTGAAATGATTTGTAAATAAATTTTCAATTTTAATCAGTGCATTGTCGTTTGAATTTAATTGATTCGTAAAAAAATGCTCTGTGTTCTGTTTGAAAAAATCAAGAATGGCTAATAATATTTGAATTTTATTCTCGTAATGACGATATATTGCCGACTCAGCGAAACCAATTTTCTTAGCAAGATTTTTTATCGTAAGCGATTGTATGCCGCTTTCTGCAATCAAGGCCAACGAAACATTTATTATCTCTTGCTGCCTTTCTGTAATTTCTGTACTCATATAAACCAAAATCATGTGTGTGAATATTCACTCACAAAGATAACTCATTTAAACTGAACAATCCAAATTATTTTTGATTTTTCTTGCCAGTAAAAATTCAACACCTTGGCTTTAAATGAAAATTCCACCTTTTTAAAATATTTAAAACATTCAAAACAATTGGAATGGTTATTCTTATCTTATTGAAAACTAGTTAATAATCATTTGAATCGAAAATCGAAAGACAATCAGGATTAATGCATCTAAATTTGAATTATCGTGAATAATTACCGCTCAAAAGTTTGATACAATAGTTATCTTATAGATATAAATTAATGAAACACTTTAGGTTTTTATTATTTTTGAAATAAAAAATGCGGCTACTACTTTTCGTATGGATTCTTTTTTCTTCGTTGGCTGGTTTGGCGCATCCGTTGCACCTTTCGGTTTCAAATATCGACCTCCGGAACGATTCCGTTTTTTTATCGGTACGGGTATTTTCCGATGATTTTTACGCCAACCTGCTCACAAAAAAAAAACATGCGGTTGAATTTAATAACTACTCAACCCAGGATTCACTTACCAGGCAGGCCATTGCGTATATAAAAAATCAGTTCAACATCATTCATCAAAACAGCCCGGTTGACCTGCAATTTTGTTCTAAAAAAGAAGACGAGCTATCGGTTTGGTATCATTTTAGCGGGGTATTTCCTTATCAAAAAGGAAAAATAACCATTGAAAACCGTATTTTAACCGAGTATTTTAGCGATCAAAAAAATCTGGTCATCATCCAGATAGGTGAAGAGCAAAAAGGATTAGAATTTAACAATACTACTTTACATTTAGAACTGGAAATTAACTAACTGCATGATTAAAAAAACCACCATATTATTTATATTTTTTATTCAGGTTTTAATGGCTTTTGCCACACACAATAGGGCTGGAGAAATCACCTACCGCCAGATTTCGGATTATACTTTTGAGTTTACCATTACCACCTTTACCAATACCAAGCCTATGAGCGATGGGACTTTACCAGCCGACAGACCTAGTTTACCAATCAATTGGGGCGATGGAAAATCGGATATTTTACCTAGGGTGGGTATAACTAAACTGTCTGATTCATACCAAAAAAATGTATATGCCGGGTTACATACTTATGCCGGGCCTGCCACGTTTGAAATCTTTGTTGAAGACCCCAACCGGAACGAAGGGGTTCAAAATATCCCCAACTCGGTGTTAACTGTTTTTTCCATTAAAACCATTTTACAAATCAATCCCACCCTAGGATTTAATAATACACCGATATTAATGAATCCTCCGTTAGATCAGGCAGCGATAGGACAAATCTTTATTCACAATCCGGCAGCATTCGATCCCGATGGAGACAGCCTTTCGTATGAACTGACCATATGTACCGGCGAAAATGGCGATCCCATTCCCAATTACACGTTTCCGCCATCGAGCAACCGCCCCATCTTTATTGAACCAGCCACCGGGAACCTGATCTGGGATAGCCCTACAGAACCCGGAAGCTACAATGTGGCATTCTATATTTTTGAGTGGCGGAAGGGGATTAAAATTGGCCGTATCACCCGTGACATGCAGATTGAGGTTTACGAATCGGATAACCGCCCGCCAACCATTGACAGCATCCCTCCCATGTGTGTATTGGCTGGCGATACCGTTCAATTTACCGTAGTGGCGCACGACAGTACCGACGAAACCATCTCCCTTTCAGCTACCGGAGGGACTTTTACTACAGATGTGCCATCCGTATTTACATCGGCACCAGCTAAAGGAACGGTAACAGGGTTATTCACCTGGTATCCACAATGTACAGATATCCGGGAGCAACCTTACCAAATAATTTTTAAAGCTACCGACAACAATGATGAGGTAAGTTTGGTAGATCAACTGAATGTTGAGATTACTGTAATGGGGCCTCCTCCCCAACTTTTGAAACTGGAACCCACAAATAATTCCATCCACCTGAAATGGAAACCCTATTATTGCCAAAACCAAAAAGGTTTCTTAATTTACCGAAGTATAAGTCCCTTTGGGTTTGTCCCTGACAAATGCGAAACCGGTGTTCCATTATACACTGGATTTCAAAACATTGCAGAAATAACGAACCCCGAAGACAGCACCTATATTGACAATAACAATGAAATGGGACTTCCGCAGGGATACAATTATTGTTACATGATGACAGCCAACTTTGACAATGATTTGGAAAGTATGGCCTCTAATGAAATGTGTGCCGAACTGGTGCGGGGAACACCTATCATCACCAATGTAAGTGTTACCCGGCACGATGCAGTAACCGGCGAAATCTTCGTTGGTTGGTCGCGCCCTCTGGATTTGGATACATTGAAATATCCGGGACCCCATCAGTACATCATTAAAAGAGCAGAAGGAATCTGGGGAAACACCTATCATACCATCGACACCCTCGAAGGTTTGGACGACACCCTCTATTTTGATCAGAACCTGAATACCATTGACTTTGCCTATAATTACAAAGTTGAAATCCATAACCCAGGCGGACTGACGGAGTTGCCCATGATTGCCAGCTCCATTTTTCCAAAGATTGATGGCTCGAATAAAAAGTTGACACTGGGGTTCCTCAAAAATACCCCCTGGACCAATTACAAATACACCGTTTTTAGGGAAAATGAAATTTCAGGTCAGTTTGATAGTATTGGCACCACAACCTCAGAAATTTATGTAGATCCTGGCCTTGTCAACGGGCAGGAATATTGTTACCGCGTCACCTCTTATGGACAGTACGATCTGCCGGGAATTAAAAAACCGATTGTGAACCTGTCGCATACCAACTGCGGCGCACCCATTGATACCATTCCGCCGTTGGCTCCCGAATTAAAGGTTAGCAGCGATTGTGAGTATTTCTACAACACACTCACCTGGACCATCCGGGATGACATTGGCGAAATCTTGAAATATAATATTTATTTAGCCACGGGACCCAATGCCAGTTATACCCTCACTGATTCTGTAATGAATCACGACACCCTGATTTACAGGCATTATGCCGGAAAGTTCCCTTCGGGATGCTACCGGGTAACCTCGGTAGATTCGAACTACAACGAGAGCCCTTTCTCAAATTATGTATGTGTGGATATTTGCGATTTTTATGAATTGCCCAATATATTTACCCCAAATGCCGATGGCATCAACGATTTGATGGTCCCCATGACTCCGGCCGATGTGATTGATCATGGCATTGACCACATTGACCTGAAAATGTATTCGCGCTGGGGCGATTTAATTTTTGAAACCACCAACCCGCATATTGAATGGGATGCAATAAGTTCGCAAACCAAGGTCAAGGTTTCGCCCGGGGTTTTTTACTATGTTTGCGAAGTGTATGAGAAACGCATCTCGGGCGTTGAGCACCGTACCTTGACCGGATTCGTGCATGTAATTTATGGAGAGAACATACCTCAAACCGAATAAATGCTGACTTAGTGAAAAAACATTGTTACATATCGATACTCTTGCTCGCAATCCTTGGATTTCAAGCCCAAGGCCAGCTATCGTTGAACCAACAGCTACTGATTCTTAAAACGTACCTTTCACAGGGAAAAATACAGGAAGCACAGCAGTTTATTGACAAAAACATCAAACAGTGGACTCCCGAACTGCTCATGGAACAGGGAAATGCTTATTATTTAGCCTCAAATTTTAAAGAGGCTTTGAACCAATACCTACAAGCAAATCAACAAAACAACAACATGGGCGTTTACCAAATTGCAGCGTGTTATGCCCAAATCAACAAACCTGAGCAGGCTTGCGGATATTTAAAGCAGCACCTGCAATCGAAAAACCGGGGGATGCAATTCCAGATTAAATCGGATGAGGCATTCCGAACCATCGGAAACTCCTCGGCATGGAAAGAACTATGGAAAACCGACTGGTATTCGAAATATGAACTGATGTTTGAAGACGCCTGGTATGAATATTTGAATAAAAAATATGCCGAGTCGCTGGAAATATTGAACCAACTGACAGGAATCCGCAAATCAATGACGGAGGCATTTTACCTGAAAGCTTTGGTTTATGAAGTTTTGGGTGAAAACGAAAACGCGTTGATTTGCATTGATAATGTTTTAAACAAAAAGACCGTACAGGCCAAGGATTATTTGGTTAAAAGCCGGTTGGAACTGAAAACCCAAAACCCCCGGAAAGCATTTAAAGCCATAGAGGCCGCGTTGGAATCCGATTCTACGCAAATGGACCTTTACCTTGAACGAGCCAAAATAAACCTTGCCATGGAAAAAGAGGAGGCTGCCGTGCAAGATATTGCTTTCTTACTTGAATACGCCCCTTCCACGCAAGTATATCTGTTGGCCAGCGATATTTATGCCCAGGCTAAAGAATATAATCTGGCCATAAAATCATTGAATCAGTGCATTTTAACCGACACATACCAGCCTGAACTTTATATCCGCCGGGGCGATTTATATGCACAAACCCTACTTTTTGAGTTTGCCATAAAAGATTTTACCATGGCTTTGGATTTTCAACCCGCCGACGGTGAATTATATTACAAACGCGGAAAAGCCCGGTTGGGCATGGGAAACCGTACCGACGCCTGCTCCGACTTCCAAAAAGCCTACTCGTTGAAGTTTACCGAAGCCGACGCCATGATCCGGCAACATTGCCAACAACATTTGAAATAGCCAGAAAATAGTATCCGGTACAAAGTATCAAGACAAGATTTCAGTATCAAGATATGAGATGTGTAGATACAAGAAGTGAGACAAAAACAATTAGCAATTCAACCATTTAACCCTAAAACCCAGCACCCTGAAACCTTTCTCAAATGAGCAGATGATTATCCGGTTTTTCAGCTTTCCATCACGGCTGTGTGACTAATTAGGATTTTTAATATTTAATCGTATATTTACGATTAAAAAGGGAGGGTATGGATCAAAAATTTACTAATGAGCAATGGAAGGCTCTTTCCATTGAATCTATTGCCGATGGATACAAGTTTGAAATTTCAAATTTTGGACGGTTAAAAACCCAGAACAAAGCAGGGCAAATGGTTTTGGTATATCCATCAAAAATTCAAGGGTACCCGATGATAAACATCAAACTGGCCAATGGCAAACGCACTACCAAATACATCCATAAATTGGTGGCCGATCTATTTCTTCCGGAACCTGACGAGAATTCACAGTACGTGATACACCTTGATTTTAACAAAGAAAACAACCACGAAAAAAACCTCAAATGGGTGACCCGGCCAGAACTTTCTGAACATCTGGCTAAAAACCCAAACCAAAAGAAAGGGGTTATCCGGTATTCAAAACTTACTGAAACCGATGTTATTCGGTTAAAAAAGAAAATACAACGCGGCAAAAACCCTCTGTACAAAATTGCCAAGGAGTTTGGGATTACCCACACGCAGCTCAACCGCATCCGTAAAGGCGAAAACTGGGGGCATATTGCTATTGATTAAACCTAACTTAGTCGGATACATGATAATCATACCTGAGTGTTATGTGCAACCTTAAATCGATAGAAAGCATTATTTGAAATGACATAGAATGAGAAACCTTACACTAATAATTTTGTTGACTATTTTAAGTTCATGTAATGGCCACACTAAAAAATTAAATGAAGAATTATCGAAAAGTGATAACTTTTCCTCTTCTGAAATTAAAAGTCCTGTTGTAACAATTGATGGAGTCGTTTACTTTTCAGTTAATAATGGTCTGACTTGGGAGAGTAAAAGCGAGGGGCTGCCAGATTCAATTAATATAGCTTTGGGAGGAATTGCTGTTTCCGACAAATCACTTGGAATTGCAACAAAAGAAAAGGGAATTTTTCTTTTTGATTTCCAAAAGAACCTTTGGATTAATATTACAACTGACAAGAAAATTATTGAAAGCAATCTTGGGCCTTTAATCTTCTTTAAAGACCAAATCTATGTAGGAACACAAACGAGCGGAGTTTTTTCGTCTGCAGACCTGGGAGAAAATTGGACAAAATTAAATACAGGTCTTGCTAATTTTACAATTCGAAAATTTGTTCATATTGACGATAAATTGTACGCAGGTACTAATGCAGGGTTATACTCTTTCAATGAATTTGGGAAAAAATGGGAACTGGAATACGGAAACAGTACAATGCAGGTAAATGGGTTAACCGAATTTGATGGAAAGATTTATATTGGAACAAATCAAGGGGCGTTCACGACACCCAAAGACCGAAAAGAGTGGATACAAATAATGGCAAATCGTACCTTACACAACATTAGCTCAGATGATAATACTATTTATGCAATGACGTATAATGAGTTACTTTCTTCCACGGATAAAGGATTAACTTGGAAAAATATTCAAAATGGGTTACCTGCTGAACTTTATACTTTTAACGTAATTAAAAATGGTAATTCAGTTTTTGCGGGACAATGGGACGGGGTTTACCGAAAAGATAATGCAAATGAAATTTGGAAATCGTATAGCAATGGGTTGCCAGAAAAATTTGCGATAAATAATATGAAATTATATAAAGGAACTATTGTAGTAAGCGGTAGTGAGAGAAGACTAAAAAGAGGAATGAATACGGACAAAAATGAATTTAAATAAAGGCAGCACATAACGCGGTATAAAAAATTGCCGTGACAGTAGGTTACGCAAGAATGTAGCCCGCGTCAACCCTTGTCTAACTTGACAGGAAATCGGCCGCAATCGGCAACTTTTCATACCGCAAAACGATAATCCACATCCTCTATTGACACTTCACTTTAAATTAAACAAACATTCGTGAGAAGGCTTCAAAATAACCTAACCATGAAATTTTTACGAGCTGCACGATGAGTTACCGAAAAAGTGCGATTCTTTAACTTGGGATTTTACGCTTCTTAATTTATTTATCCACCATTTCATTATATGTTTTAATCTTATACATGAGGGGATGTTACCTAAAAAACCGCAAATCATCTGGGAAACCGTTGAAAGTCACGGGGTGAATCAATTTGATACAAAGAAGGCAAACAATTGTTATTCGTGACTTGCGGAAATATGGTGTTAAATCAAACTAATCAGTTACGATTAGGACAGCTTAAAATAGTAATGTGAAAAAATTAAAAAAACCATTATCATTTTATAAAAATTAAAATCATATTCATATCTTTATGATATTATTTTAATATCGTAAAAATATCAATTATGAAAACAGAGAAAGAATTTCATGGCATGAATGGTTATGTCGCTTTTTTTATCTTGTTGGCAATATCCTTAGCCTCAGGGTATGGAGTCATCGTTAAAGAATGGTTTCTTTTGGTAATTTTGCTGGTGGCGAGTTCCGCCTGTTTTATTGGGCTTACCATCATCAATCCTAATGAGTCATCAGTCTTGGTTCTGTTCGGAAAATACAAAGGGACGCTGCGCACCAATGGGTTCTATTGGGTAAATCCATTCTTCATCAGGCGGAAAATTTCACTTCGTGCACGAAATTTTAACAGTGATCCAATCAAAGTGAATGACAAAGTTGGAAACCCTATCATGATTGGGATTGTTTTAGTTTGGAAAGTTGAAGATACCTTTAGGGCAGCTTTTGAAGTTGACGAGTACGAACATTTTGTACGTGTCCAGAGTGAAGCTGCCTTAAGAAAATTAGCAGGTCAATACCCTTATGACAACTTTGAGGATGAAAATGCTAACATTACCCTAAGAGCGAGTGGAGAAGAGATAAATACACGTTTAGAAGAAGAATTAAAAGAACGGTTAGATATGGCAGGGATTTATGTAATAGAAGCACGCATCAATTACATTGCCTATGCATCTGAAATTGCCGGTGCCATGCTTAAAAGGCAGCAAGCTACTGCCGTTGTTGCTGCCCGTTCAAAAATCGTGGAAGGTGCCGTAGGAATGGTTCAAATGGCCCTTGAGCAATTAAAAAACAAGGAAATTATTGATATGGATGCCGAAAAGAAAGCAGCCATGGTCAGCAACCTAATGGTCGTATTATGCAGCGAAGAATCGGCCCGTCCCATCGTGAATGCAGGGACACTGCACCATTAATAGTAACACCCTTACCTGAATGAAACAGAAAAAACAATTTGTATTACGTATTGATGCAGATAAGTGGGCGGCATTGGAAAAATGGGCGACTGATGAATTCCGGAGCATCAACGGGCAAATTGAGTGGATCATTGATAAGGAACTCAAACAAGCCGGGAGGTATAAAAATCAGAATCCTGATGGTCTGGAAACAGAAAAGCCGGCGTAACCCGGCTTTTCTTTTATACCTGAAATTCTTTCACTTTTTCCATTCCCACCCTGACGGCATCCAGGTTCATGGGTATGAGTTTATGGTGCCGCTCAGGCAAAGACTTTTTGAGGCCTTTTTCCACATTCTCGGTTTTAATTACCGGTTTCAATTTTAAAAAGGCTCCCATAATAATCATGTTAAATGTTTTGGGGTTCCCCATACGGGCAGCCTCCTCGGCTCCTTCAATAACATAAACTTTAATATCGTTGCGCTTGGGAGGGTGTGTAATGCCGTTGGGATCGAACAACAGCAATCCGCCGGGCTTCACGGTTTTTTCAAATTTATCGAGCGATTGCTGGTTCAGGATGATAGCTGTATCAAATTCATGAATGATGGGAGAACTGATGCGTTCATCGCTTACAATAACAGTCACATTGGCGGTACCACCGCGCATCTCTGGACCGTAAGAGGGCATCCAGGAAACTTCCTGATTCTGCATCACTCCAGAATAAGCAAGGATTTTACCCATGGAGAGTACACCTTGTCCGCCAAAACCGGCTATAATGATTTCTTCAGTCATATCAATTGGATTTGTATTATTCAATGAATTTTCTGTAATCCTCTTCGTTGTCTTTTTCAGCATCCTTCAAATCACCGAGCGGATAAAACTTGAACATATGTTCTTCCATCCATCGGTTTGATTCCACCGGTGAGATTTTCCACCCAGAGGAACAGGTTGAAACAATCTCGATAAATGAAGTTCCAATTTTCCTGGCCTGGTTCTCGAACCCTTTTTTGATGGCTTTCTTTGCTTTGCGTACTGCCGCAGGTGTATGCACACTTTGACGGGTTACATAAGCAACACCGGGCAATTGGGCAATTAATTCGGTAATTTTCAAAGGATAGCCATGTAGCGCGGCCTGACGTCCATAAGGGCTGGTAGCCGTAGGCATCCCGATCAAGGTAGTTGGAGCCATCTGGCCGCCTGTCATCCCATAAATGGCATTGTTTACAAAAATTACGGTAATATTTTCGCCACGGTTGCAGGCATGCAAAATCTCGGCAGCACCAATAGAGGCCAGGTCGCCATCGCCCTGATAGGTGAACACGTAATGGTCGGGCATCAACCGTTTGGTGGCTGTAGCTAAAGCCGGAGCACGTCCGTGGGCGGCTTGCTGCCAGTCAATGTCGATGTAATTGTACGCCAACACAGAACATCCTACCGGAGAAACACCAATGGTTTTTTCCTGAATATCGAGTTCCTCTATCACTTCGGCTACCAGTTTGTGGGTTACACCGTGGCTACAACCCGGACAATAGTGCATCACATTGTCGGTAAGGATTTTTGTTTTTCCGTAAACAAAATTTTCCTTTTTAATAATATCTTGAATTTGAATCTCTGACATAATTAATTTCCTCCATTGATAAATTTTTCAAGAGCAACCACTACTTCACCCGGTGATGGAATTACACCACCGTACCGTCCAAAATGCGACACCGGCACTTTTCCGCTAACAGCCAAACGCACATCGGTCACCATCTGGCCGGCACTCATTTCTACCGAAAGCATCCCTTTCACCTGATGAGCCAGTTCGGCAACGCGTTTGGTTGGGTAAGGCCACACGGTAATGGGGCGCAACAACCCAGCTTTAATACCTTTGCTGCGGCAAATTTCAACTGCTTTTTGGCAGATGCGGGCAGATGAGCCATAAGCTACCAAAAGATATTCAGCATCCTTGGTCTGGAACTCTTCGAAACGGACCTCTTTGTTTTCAATCTCGCGGTATTTGGCCTGGAGTTTATGGTTATGGATTTCCTGTTTTTCGGCTTCCAGATCAAGTGAGGTAGCAATGTGGCGTGCCCTATCTTTTGTTTTACCGGTGGTGGCCCAGCTTCCGCTTATCTTTTGGATTTCGGCATCAGTCCAACGGGGTTTAACATCGCTGACAATTACCTTCTCCATCATTTGACCAATCACACCATCGGAAAGGATGATGGCGGGATTACGGTATTTAAAAGCCAGTTCAAAGCCTAAATCCACAAAATCGTACATTTCCTGAACTGATGCCGGGGCTAATGCTATCAATTGATAATCGCCATGACCGCCTCCTTTGGTAGTTTGGTAATAATCGGCTTGCGATGGTTGGATGGTCCCCAAACCGGGCCCGCCCCGGACCACATTCACCAAAAGGCAAGGAAGTTCGGCACCAGCCAGATAGGATATCCCTTCAAGCATCAGGCTGATACCGGGACTTGAAGAGGAGGTCATCACTTTTTTTCCGCAAGCGGCACCGCCATAAAGCATGTTGATGGAGGCTACCTCGCTTTCAGCTTGTAGCACCACCATCCCAGTTGTCTCCCAAGGTTTTTCAACCATCAGGGTTTCCATTATTTCCGATTGAGGGGTAATTGGGTAACCAAAGTAACCATCGCAGCCACAATGGATGGCTGCTTCAGCAATTGCCTCGTTTCCTTTCATCAATTTTAACTCACCCATTCTATCTGTTTTTTTTAATATCGTGAAACTAAACTTTGACCTTATACACTGCTATTACACTATCGGGACAAACCAATGCACAATTGGCACAACCAATACACGCTTCGGGATTCTCCATGTGGGCGTAGTTATATCCTTTTCCGTTTACTTGCTTGGCCAGTTGAATAACATGAGTGGGGCAGGCTGTGACACAAACACCGCAACCTTTGCACTTTTCTTTATCCACCTCAATGGCTCCTCTCACTTTTGCCATAGTATCTAGTTTTAGAGATTATTGTTGTTAAAATAAATGTACAAAAATTGGTTAACCTACCGAATAATCGGCATGGAATTGTTTGACCCGCTTTTCCAGATCGGGAAACTGCGACCGTTTTACCTGGCTCACGCAAGCCCGCAATCCTTCGGTACGTTCACTTCCACAGGTAATTAAACCAATGGCACTTATTCCGTAATAAAGTAGCTTTTTAATCAATTCGCCGCTTTGCATCCCCGGGTATGAAATGGTAAAATAAAATCCATCGGCCAGTTCCCGGTCAATATCTTTATCATATACCAATTGAAAGCCATTCTCGGTAAAGATGCGCTTCATAATAGCTGCTTTTTCGCCATATTCTTTAACTTCTTCTACAAAGTTGAAGGTACCTTCGTTAGCTGCTTTAAGCATGGCTGCCATTCCATATTGAGTTGAATGGCACACCCCACTGCTAAAGGCATAAATCAACCTCTGAATCAATACATAACCCAATGATGCCACGCCAAAACGTTCTTTCAGATTTGGATATTCGCGGCAATACAGAGCATCGGAGATACACAACAAACCAATGCGTTGCCCGGCATAACTAAAAGCTTTGGAACTTGAAATGAGTAATATATAATTATTGGTATAATTAGCTACAGTTGGCTGATAGGGAAAAACTCCCGGTTTTGAAAAGTCGTTCCGGAAATCCATGGCAAAATAGGCCAAATCTTCCAACACGATTAAATCGTATTTATTGGCAATGTCGCCGATAATCTGCAATTCCTCTTCGGTAAAGCAAATCCACGAAGGATTGTTTGGGTTTGAATAGATAATGGAATTGATATTTCCTTTGCTGGCAAATTCCTCTAATTTGTTGCGCAATTTTGCCCCCCGGTAGTTGTAAACATCAAATTGGGCAAATTTATGCCCCATGACTTTAAATTGTGTTTTCTGAACCGAAAAACCCGGGTCGATGAACAGGGCGGTATCTTTTTTAGGGTCAAGGTTCGATACCAGCATAAACGTGGCATAACCACCTTGCATGGAACCTACGGTGGGCACACATCCAACCGGGTTAACATCAATATTCATAAAGTTCTTTACAAACCGTGATGTTTCGTCCTTTAAAGGTTGAATGCCATCGAGCATGGGATAGATGGCTGCAACCCCGCTTTTTAAAGCTTCAATTTCGGCTTGGGTTCCCACCTCTGGTGGTTTCAGGCCTGGCACTCCCATTTCCATGCGGATAAATTTTTCACCCGATTCGGCTTCGATAACATTTACAATTTTGACAATTTCGCGGATGGTGGCTAGCCCCAAATCGGGGATGTTCGATTGCTGAATGGCACGGTTTACTATCTGAAAGTCGATTGGTGTTTTCATCATAATTTGAGCGTTTCGCGCGTTCAATTTTGCTGCAATTATAAGGAAATTCGAAAGAAGCCCGAAGGATAACTACATATTTAATAACAGCAATTTCAGTAAGCAAAAAAGAGATTGCCGCTTACAATCTGAAAGCATAAAAAAATCGCCTATTCTATTAAAAAATTCTTAGTGAAACTAAGCGCCATTGTGGTTGAATGATTTTACCACTAAGACACAAAGTCCACAAGAAACACAAAGAAGAACTCCTTCCCGGTTAATTTTAACTCCAAAAAAGATTAAGTTCTATGCCAAATACAAATGGATTATACAGGTTTCTGTTTTGTAGTTTCTCTGGCACCATTATTACCACAATGGGCATTACCACTTAAATCAACTTTGAGCCATTAAAAAGTACAGATGCCGTTATATCGTTTACATTTCAGGACAAGGTATGGCTTTATATTTTTTTTGACGATTTGATTGCACGACAAAATAAGTTATGGTAATTTCATGACCGCCTCCGGTCTGAGAAATAAGGTTCCCCAACGACATATCGAAACTATAGCTGAATATATAATCTTTGTATTTCATGCCAAATAAATAAACCAGTGCCGAACTGGTCGGATACTCATTTATAGCAGGGAAACCGCGATACCACAAACCTATCATGTAAGGATGCCTGTTGTAATAAGCTCCAACATCTAATTGATGAATGGACGACTGCAGTCGGTAATTGAAAGCTGCATGGATGTATTCTTTGTTTCTGTTCCTTGTTTTATGGATTACCGGGATTTTGACCCCTCCAAAAACCGACAGCCGCATATCGGTGTATTTAATATCGCTCCGCAATACAGGCGATAACGACATTAGGTGATCAACATTAAAACCCAACCAATAATTGTAGGTGTATAACAAACTGGAGACAGCAAAATCGGAATGTTGTATTTTATCAAAAGGGAGGATTTCGGAGGTAGCCCCCACGTACTGATTCAAAAAATATTCATCGGAAAAACTAATGGATGAATAATCAACCTTACGACTATAATAATATGCGGCCAACCCAGGTTGCAAAAACAATTTACGGGTTAACTTAATGTTATACGAATAAGAAAACGAGATATTATTTGTTACTAATTTACCTTGTCCCGCATTGTCGGAGTTCACATATAATGCAAAACCGCTCCGGAGTTTTGGCAAATAATGGTCAACGGAGAATGAATAGTTAATGAAGGTTCCCGGAATTTTGGGCCATTGATCCCGAAAAGCCCCAACAAAGCGTGTTGAGTGAGAACTACCGGCAAATGAAGGAGCCAGGTAAAGCGGGTTGCTATAAAATTGCGAAAAATGTACATCTTGAGCTTTCACCTTAGGGAAAAATCCAATTAACATTAATAGTCCAAAAATGATCCGATACTTCATGCTAATTGTCTTTAATAATTAATAAAACGTTACCTGTTTCTTGGAAAGGTTGTCCACTATTATAGCGGCCTCTTACTATAAACACATACACATCCTGAGGTAATAGTTTATGCTTATAATATCCATCCCAGCCGATAGCAACATCCGTGGTTTTAAATACTAAAACACCTGATCGGTTGTAAATAAGCATTTCAAATTCAAGCAATTCCCCATTTATCACCATTGGATAAAAAACATTGTTGGAACGATCTTCGGGATCATACGTACCTCCTGAACCCCCAAAAGGATTGGGCGTAAATGCCTCAGGAAATTTAAATTCGCTGCTCTTGATTACTTCTACCGCATCAAGTAACAATAAAGAATCGGTACATCCTTTATCTGAGATTACCGTTAAGGCAATGTCGTAAATCCCTTCTTCAGCTTCTTTGCCCTTATAATCGTAAGTTGGGGCGTATTCGGTTATACTGGTCCCATCGCCAAAATACCATATACTGGATACAACACGCTTTGAATAATTAAAACAGCTTATATGCTGGCCGGGAGTATATATTTTCTTAGGTGCTATATCAAAATCGGCCACCGGGTTTTCGTAAACGGTGATTAACGTATCTTTTACAACAGTTAGTCCCAAAGGTGCTGTTACTGTAAGGACCGCGTTATAAACCCCTGGCTCCTCGTACTCATGAATAATGCTATGCTCGGTAGATGTTTCACCATCACCAAAATCCCATGTATAGGGGGAACTCCCAATACCCCCAATTGTGGTATTTACAAAGTTGACACTTAATGGTGGGCAACCATTGGTACTTGATGGTTCAAAATCGGCTACTGGCATCACAATATAATTAATAACAATATTATCGGATGAAGTACAATCATCGTTAGTAATAGTCCAGGTAAATACATTGGCACCTGACCCCAAACCTCTGACCATAGTTTCAAAATTACCCGCATCCTCAATGGTAGCCGGGCTGGCTGATACTTCCCAACGGCCAATCCCTTGAGCCGGTTTGTTCCCTATCAGCTGAATATCAGGTGTATTCACTTGTCTATCTTCTCCGGCATTCACGTATTCATAATTACTTGTAACTACAATATCATCGTGTAACGTGCAATTTAAATTGGTTACAGTCCACCGGAAGGTGTTTTCATTGAATTTAATCTTGTTCACCTGTGTTTGATTGGAATCCGGGGTCACAATTACAGCATCGCCAGATACTAAAGACCATACCCCTGTTCCTATCTCCACAGGTTCTGCAAAAAGACGGACCGAATCACCACAAATATCGACATCGTAACCGGCAAAAGGCTTGCTGGGCTGGTTATTCGTGAGGGTAACCTCATCAAAGGAATAACATCCATCGAGGCTTATGGTCCAACGAAGGGTTGTTTTACCCAAACCAATGCTGGTAATCTTTGATTCTGGATCATTAATACTTTCAATAGCAGCAGAACCTGAAACCATGATCCATTCACCGGCACCTACCGAAGGAGTATTTGCTGCCATAAGTGTACTATCGGCACATAGTATTTGATCGGCACCTGCCACTGCTTTTGTAGGTATGCTGCTGGTAATTATAACAGTATCGGGAACATGGCAATCGGAGCTGGAAACTTTCCATTGCAGCTTGTTCTGTCCCTTACCTAAAAACCGCACAACAGTTTGATAATTGGAGGGATCATCAAAACTCCCGGAACCACTTATGATAGACCATCTGCCTGTACCTATGGTCGGTGGGTTTGCTGAGAGTACTGCTGTATCGGAACACACAACCTGATCGTTACCTCCAAATACATCAACCGGCAAATTACTGGTAATTATTGTTTCATCATAGGAAGAACAATCATGATCGGTTATCATCCACCTCAAAACATTTTTTCCTACACCCAAATTTCTGATTGTAGTTTTAGGATCGGTTTCATCGTCAAAAATTCCAATGCCACTCATTAGAATCCACAGACCTTCTCCATAAACAGGAGTATTAGCCCTCAAATCAGTCTGCTTTCCGCAAACTGACTGATTCTCACCAGCCAGGGCATCGGTAGGTTTATAGCTTCCTACAACTACAATATCTGAGGATACACAATTGCCGTTTTTCACCATCCACCGCAACTGATTGGCCCCATTCGATAAATTGGTTACTAAGGAATTTGGGTCGTTTGGATTGGAAAATACAGCACCACTGCTGCCCACTACATTCCATGTACCAATACCCGGATTTGGATTTGATGCCAATAACTGATATTCATTTTCACACAAATCAATATCAGAACCAGCAGTAGCTAGAACAAAATCATTGTTAACAAATACTTCATCCAATTCGGAACATCCGTTTTTAGTAATGGTCCAACGATAAATATTTAACCCTCCTGAAATATCGGTAACTACTGCTTTACTATCACTGCTATCGGAGAAAACTCCGGAACCACTTTGAACCGTCCACTCCCCGGTTCCCTGCAATGCCGGATTGGCATCCAGAACTACAGAATTCACACATATTTTCTGGTCGTAGCCTGCTGCCGGGGTTGTCGGTTTATTGTTGGTAATGGTAATATCATCAAACGATTTACAGGTTCCCTGGGTAATTGTATATCTTAATACATTCTGATCAGGCCCTAACTTGGTAACAATATTGCCATTGAAAGTTGCGGCTCCTGATATGCGGCTCCACGATCCTACTCCATAGGTTGGTGTATTGGGGAACAGTGAGGTTGAATCAAAACAGATAACTTGGTCGCTCCCTGCATCAGCAGTAGTGGGTGTACTATTGATAATGGAAACGAAGTCATCGGAAATACAACCATTATTGTTGATGGTCCATTTTAATATATTTGAACCTGACCCAAGATCTGTAATAAGAGATTCAGCATCGCTGGTATCAGCAATATTTCCTGATCCACTAAGAAGTGTCCAAACTCCAATCCCATAAACTGAATTATTGCCTGCCAGATTTGTTTGATTGGTACAAAGAGTGATATCGGTTCCAGCGTCAGCCTGAGTAGGTTTGTTGTTTAAAATTGACACTTCGTCCCAAGTAACACCTATTATTGAGGTTCTAACTGTCCAACGCAGAATATTTTCTCCATGACCTAAATTTGTAACTTTGGTAGTCGGGCTATTTATATTATCAAAATTTGCAGCCCCTATTATTACACTCCATTCGCCGGTTCCAATATTTGGAACTTTCGCTGAAATGGTTGTCACATCTGTACAAATAGTTTGATCAACTCCAGCATTCGCCGGTTCCAGAAGAATGTTTTCAACAACAACTGTATCGGACAATGTACAGTTTTCTCTTTGCACTGTCCAAACAATCGTATTTGGGCCAGGCATCAGGTCAATAATTTTGGTCTTAGGATCTGTTGGATCCACAAACGAACCGCCACCGCTTAACAGTTCCCAAAATCCGATGGTACCATCTTCGGGTTCCATTGCATTTAAATCCGTTTCTTGAAAAGCAATTATCTGATCCTCGCCTGCTTCGGGAGCAAAAGGCCTATTATTAGTAATAGATACGGTGTCGGTGGAGATACACCCCTCGTTATTAACCTGCCAGCCAAAGACATTTAAATCCTGATTCAAACCGGTAACAAGACTGGTCGGTGATGAGGGAGTTACAATGGTTCCTTGTCCTTGGAAAACCCTCCATGAAGCTCCTGAGAGTGGGGTTTGTGCTTCAAATTGGGTATTACGGGAACATATTACCTGATCAGGGCCTGCATTAACTTCAACCAATAGGTTGGTTATAATGACCTCATCACTAGAGGTGCAGCCATTCTGAGTTACTGTCCATTTAAAAGTATTTATGCCCTTATTAAGTAAATTAACACTTGTATTATATAATGATGCATTTTCGAAAACACCATCGCCATTAACTATATGCCAGGTACCTCCGGTTGTTTGATTTGCACTTAGTTGAATGGAAGTACCACATACTGCATTATCAATACCTGCAAAGGCAACTGGTAGCGGGTTTACTGTTATTGGAAGGGGTGTTGAAATAGCACCATTGCCACAACTGTTTTGACCATAGACGGTAATTACATCAACCAATGCATCGTTTCCATAATCAACCTGAATGGAACGGGTTCCTTCGCCGTTTACAATAGTGGCACCATAGGGAACATCCCAAACATAAGTTTCAGCATTTGCAATCTCAGGGACTACATAAAATACATTGGTTGAACCTTGGCAGACAGTTTGGAGGCCCGAAATTGCGCCTGCATCTGCCGGGTATTCATTAACTGTTAAACTGGATGGATTTGTGATTTCGTCATTACACCCACCAGTAATAACGCACCGGTAAACACCAACATCGGTTTGAGATACCCCTAAAATAGAAAGAACATTAGTATGGGTACCAGAAATGTAACCTGCAATATCTGCAGGTATATTTACACCATTCTTTTGCCACTGGTAGGTTAATCCATCAGGGATTGCCATTACCTCAAAATAACCCGCGTCACCATTACACACAGCCATATCAACCGGTTGTGATTGGATGATGGTCCTTCCTATTACAGTTAGAATTGCAAAAGCACTATTATCATAGGTACAGCTATCGTCAATCCTACATGAATAATTACCTGCATCTTCTGTGGTTAAGTTATTGATAATCAAATTTGCAGTTGTTGCTCCTGTAATATTGACCCCATTGCTTATTTGATTTCCGTTTTTATACCATTTGTAACTAACATTCGAAACATTGGCAACTACGGAGAAAAAAGCAGTCTGTCCCTCACACTGAGTCAGGTTTTCAGGTTCCGAAGTTATCATTACTACAGGTTCAATTGTTACAATGGCGGGGTTACTTATTTCAGATACACAAATATTTGATATGGTACACCGGTATGAACCTGCATCGGTATTTGAAATATTTGTAATTACCAGTTTACTTGTGCTTGTTCCAGAAATTCTTGGGTCAGCAGGCAGTGGTGCACCATCCAATTCCCAGGTGTAAGTTAATGTTGGGTCGTTGGGTCCTACCTCCAGAACTAAGATATTACCATTACATAATGTCTGGGAAAGAGGCTGACTGGTAATGGTGGCCAACGAGTTAACAGTTAAAGTTACTACATCGCTATTGGCAATGTTGTTAGTACCCGTTACCACACAGGAGTATGAACCCGCATGAGATAAATTTACTGCTGATATTACCAGGTTTGGCGAAGTAGCACCGGAAATTCCGCTGCCATTGGTTAAATTACCTCCGTTAAATTTCCATTGATACGATACAATGGAGCCAGTTGCTACAACCGAGAATTGGGCTGATTGTCCGGCACATACAGGTGGTATAGGTTGTGGTCCTGTGATGGTCACCGGAAGGTTGACGGTTAGTATGGCAATATTTGAGATTACCGAACCACAATTGCCAGTTACAATACAACGATAGACTCCTGCATCGGCAGATACAACACTTGCAATGCTAAATGAACTAGATTGAGCACCTGGAATATCAACATTATCTTTTTGCCATTGATAGGTTGAATTTACCCCAATAGCTGATATATTGAAATTAGCTGTTAAGCCTAACAATACACTTTGACTTTGAGGATGACTGGTAATTTTGGTGGAATCAAAAACAGTTAGTGTGGCCGAATTACTTTCAATGATACCACATGTGCTACTAAGTTCTGCTTTATAAATACCCATATCTGCAGGTGTGGCTAAAGCAATCGTCAATTGATTTGTATTAACGCCGGTAATTCTACCATCATTTACTAAAGGTACGTCATCTAATTTCCAAATGTAACTGAGTGAACCGGTACCAGTGGCATTCAGCGTGAATATGGCCGAATTGTCTTCACAAACTTCGGCATTTGCGGGTTGAACCGTAATGCTGATTTTTGGATTAACCACAACAGTGGCCGTATTGGAGATAATATTACCGCACGATGCACCCGAAACCATAACTGTATAGGCACCGGCATCAACTGGTTCAATATTATTAATTGTTAAGGTACTTGTGGTGGCTAAAGGAATATCGGTATTGTTTAGTTTCCACTGATAGCTTAAAGGATTTGTACCAGTTGCTTCAACAAACATCTGTATGTTGTCGCCCTCACAAATGGCACCACCCAACGGTTGTTTGGTAATAGCCGGTATTGGGTTAACCACAACCTGAGCCAATTGAGTCTCGGTAGTGTTGCAAGTTCCCACAATTTCGCAGGAATAAAAACCTGCATCGGTTGTAAGCGCATTGGATATAGAAAGGATTGCCGTAGAGGTTCCTGAAATGGTTCCATTATCAGAAATGTACACGTTATCCTTTTTCCACTTATATTCCAGAATGGTTCCTGTTGCTACCACCTCAATGTCGGCACTGCTGCCCTGGCATAAAGTAGTTAACGAAGGTGGTTCCGTTCCAATCTGAACCAGGCCACTTACGGTAAGGGTAGCTGGTATGGTGAGTAAATCGTCTTGGCAAGTACCATCTACTTCGCAAATATAGGAACCCGATTCAGCAGGTGTTAGCCCGGTGATCCGCAGCTGATTGGTAGTTGCACCGGTTATTATGGCACCGCTTGCCAGAGTTTCATTAATTATTGCCGGAGAAGTCGCGCTATTCTTATACCAAGTGTAGGTAATGCCGCTACCCACAGCGGTTACAGAAAAAGTAACCTGATCGCCTTCGCATCGATCAGCGCCTAATGGATTAACTGTAATTGCAGTGGTAGGATTAACAGTAAGCGTGACTACATTGGATGTACGTAACGGGCCACAGCTTCCTGTAACCGTGCAGGTGTAGTCACCCGCGTTATCAGGTGTTGCATTGGAGATATCGAGCACATCGGCATCAATACCTGTTATATTTGCATCAACAATTGGCTGCCCGTTTTTCTTCCATAAATAAACCAAATTATCGCCTGTGGCAGAGATGGTTATGGTTGTTGATTCACCTTCGCACAGGGTGGCATTACCAATAACAGGTTGTACCGTGATGCTAGTGTTCCTATAAACGTTAAGCAACGCAATTTCAGAGGTTATATCGCCACAATCGGCAGTAATTTGGCAGGTATAAGAACCGGCATCCCCTGTTGTCAAATTTGTAATGGAAAGCTGGTTTGAAGTAGCTCCAGAAACTGTTCCAACATTGGCAAGAGGTGTGATGCCTTTATACCATTGATATGCAACATTGCTGCCCGTTGCAAATACAGTAAAGGTAACATCGGTACCCTCACACTTATCGCGGCCTATGGGCTGTGTTGACAATATTGTTGTTGGGTTTACCGATAAGGTGACACCGGCACTGGTTAGGTTGCTTCCACAACCACCAGTAAGGGTGCACGTGTAAACACCCGCATCGGAAACATTGGCGTTGGTGATTTCAAGCACATTGGTATCAACCCCTTCAAAGTTTGTGGCCGTAATTGCCGCTCCATCCTTCTTCCATTGGTAACTCAGATTATATCCCGAAGCTTCAATGGTAATGGTAGTAGCCGCTCCTTCGCAAAGGATTGGATTAGCAATAACTGGCTGAACATCAATGCCGGTAGTTTCATTAATGGTAAGTACCGCCACGTTACTCGAAATATCGCTTCCAAGAGGACAATCGCCCGATACTACGCACCAGTAATTTCCTTCATGGGCTGCTTTACTTACACTAGGTAAAGTAAGTGTTGCACTATTTGCTAATGGTATTGGTCCAATTAAACTATTATGCCATTGGTAAATTAAGTTACTACCGGTGGCTGTTACATTAAATACCACATCGCTTCCCTCACAGGTCGTCCGGCTAATGGGTTGCAAAGTTATAGCCGTTAATGGGTTAACCACAAGGTTAAACAAGTAGCTGGGTTGGGTACTTCCACAATAACCGGTAACATCACAGGAGTAGGCGCCGGCATCGGAAAGCTGAGCCGTAGATATATTCAGGACGCTGGTTTGTGTGCCCGATATATTGCCTCCATCGCTAATGGCATCGCCATTTTTGGTCCATTGGTAAGCTAAATCATCACCTGTGGCCGCTATTGTAAAAGTAATGGAACTATTCTGACAGATAGTTTGCGTTGCATCAGCCGCTGGGGTTGTAATGGTAGTTAACCTTTTAATAGTTAGTACCGCCGGATTTGTGGTTATCGTACCACAAGTACCCGTAACTATACAACGGTATATTCCCTCATGGGTTATTTTATCGAGGTTGGTAATGGTAAGACTTGGACTACTTGGTAAACCAAGGCTTACATTATCGAGAGTCCAGTCATACGTTAGGTTCCCTCCCTGAGCTGCCACCGTAAAAGTGACATCATCGCCTTCACATTTGGTACGGCCAATGGGATGCGTATTTATTACCGTTGTGGGATTAACTATTAGGGTACTTAAATTGCTTGTGATTGGGCTTCCGCAAGGAGACGACACAATACAGCTATAAATACCACCATTTGCTGCCTGGGCGTTGCTTATATCAATTCGGTTGGTAGTTTTTCCCAATACATTGGTCTCAGTAATAGGCGCACCATCTTTATACCACAAATAGGTTAAATCATCACCGATGGCTGTTATTTCAAGGCTAATGGAACCATTCTGGCAAACAGGAGGTGAAGCTGCTGGCTGTGCCGTAATTATTGGGTTCACGTTTACAACTAACTCAGCTATACTGCTTGTTCTATCAACAGGCAGTAATCCGCAAGTGCCTGATACAATAGCAAAATACTCATTTTCATCACCCGGCGTTAGCGGATTAATTGTATATTCCCTTAACGTCGATATTGAAGTTAATGGATCATCACTCCTATACCAGTTGTATGCAGTAACATTTCCGGTTGCATTAACCGAGAAAGTATGGCTATCGCCCTCACACTTGGTTACATCAATGGGGTTTTCAGTAATAGTGATGGATGGGTTAACAACTACCACTGCTGGTTGGCTTATTTCAGTTCCAACTATGCAGGTATAAGCACCCTGATCGGCTACGGTAACGGAACTAATGTTAAGCGATGAAGTTGTGGCCCCTGATATTCGGGCATCATTTACAAGGCTCGTATTACCGCGTTTCCATTGGTAGGTATAACCCGAGTTGGGTTCAACCGACAAAGCCAAGGTTTCCCCTTCGCATTTTGTAGCGTCCAATGGATGCTGTGTAATAACAGTAGTAGCGATAACTGACAAGTCGGCTGAGCTACTGAGCACATCGATGCAGGTGCCAACAATTAAACAAGAATAAGTTCCGACATCTGCTGGTGCTGCATTGGAAACCGTAAGGGTTGAAGTATTCGTACCAGAGTAGTTACCTACGTCATTTATGGGTGTACCATTATGTCTCCATTTGTAACTAACAATTTCACCAGTTGCAATAACTTTTAAGGTTGCCGTATTGCCTTCCAATACTGAGGTGGAAACAGGTTGTATTTGAATATCCACATTCTCCTGAACAGTTAAAGTAGCATACAAATCGCTTTCTGTACCACAGGTACCGGTAACCACACTTTGGTAAGTCCCGGCATTTGCCGTTGCGATACCGCTAACCGTAAGGGTACTGGTGTTGCTTCCATTTATTTGGCCCCCATCGGCAAGCAAGGTGCTGCCTTTATACCATTGGTAGGTTAAGTTTGTACCGCTTATAACCGTAATTATAAATTGGGCATCGGTTCCCTCACACTGGGTTAAGTTGCCCGAAATGGTTACATCGGTATCCAATCCATCGGTTATGGTTGCAATGTTGGTGGTTGTAACTCCACAGCCATTACTTACCTCAGCCCGGTAATCGCCAGCTGCATTTGCGTTGTATATCGAAGTGTTAGCACCGGGAATAGAAGCAAAACCTCCACCATTATCAAAAAACCACTGGTAAGTTAAATTGTTGCCTGTGGCAAATACGGTTAGGTTTACCGGTGTACCACAACGAGTAGTGCTAATTGGATGTTGCGTAATTACTATAGGAACCGACACATTTAATTGGGCTTGTGCGCTGGTTTGCGTATTGCAACCACTGTAAACCTCGCAACTATATTGCCCTGCATTGGCTAAAGCCACATTGGCAATAACCAATGTTTGGGCATCGGCTCCCGAAATGGAACCACCGTTTGATAAGGGTTGGCCGTCTTTTAACCATTGGTAACTTACTACGGTACCCGAAGTGGTTATGCTGAAATTCACCGTTTGTGCCTGACAGGCATCTACCGGAACAGGATCCACGTCAACAGTTACCTGCTCATAAACAGTAAGGTTAGCCATTGTAGTGGTAACAGTGCCGCAGAAGTTGGTTACCTCGCAGTAATATTGGCCGGCATCGGTTGGGTCAACGGCAAGTAATGTAAGTGTTGAAGATGTTTCACCTGCCAACGGACCAAAACCATCGAACCATTGATACAGTGGATTGGTTCCCGATGCCACCACAAAGAAACTGGCCGGTAAACCTTCACAAACAGCCCTGTCGCGGGGTTGCGTAGTAATGGTTATGGGTTGGTTAACGGTAAGCAAAGCATCAGGCTGCACATCGCCACAGGCGCCTGTTACAAAACATTTGTATATTCCAGCATCCGCAGTTACCAAATTATTGATATTCAAACTGGCGGTGGTGCTACCCGAGATCCTAACCCCATCGGTAAGTGCGTCGGCACCTAAGTACCATTGGTAATTTAGGTTGGTGCCGGTTATTGGAGTAACTGTAAAGTTAGTACTGGTTCCTACGCATTGTTCAACATCTGCCGAAATAGAAACATTCGTTGCCTCTCCTGCAGTAATTACTGCCATATCGCTGGTCCGGGTACCGCAAACATTGGTTAAATCGCAGTAGTAGCTTCCTGCCAATGCAGGTGCGAATACCGTATTGTAGGTAGGACTGTTTGTACCAACCGTAACAGGTCCGCCTCCATTATCAAAGTACCATTGATAGGTATTTACAGTGCCCGTTGACTGTACGTTAAGTGCCAAAGTACCTAAATCGCATACCACATCGCTTTGAGGGTGCTGGGTAATGGCAATGGGGTCGCGCACCGTTAACAGTGCCGGATTGCTTTGGGTATTCCCGCATGGGCTTATCACATCGCACCAGTAGCTACCGTTATCAGCCGTTACTGCATTGTTAATGGTAAGCGTTGGTAACGATACACCTGAAATTCTGGCATCATTACTTAGGGCTACCAAGCCCTTGTACCATTGGTAAGTAGCTCCCACAGGGGCTGTTATGTCAAATTCAAATGTAGTGTTACTATTGGCGCAAACCTCCTGGCTTACAGGATGCGAATTAATCACAATGTCATCCAGTACGGTAAGTTCCGCATCGCTGCTGTTAATAGGAACACATGAAGTGTTGGAAACTACGCATCGGTAAAGGCCGGCATCGCCGACAACAACAGAGGTAAGCTGTAGAGTTGAAGTAGCAGCTGTGGGATTCGCAATAATATTAATATCAACCCCATCCTTTTGCCATTGATAGATAAGGCTGGTTCCTTCGGCTTCTACGCTAAAGGTGGCATCGCTACCCACACAAGCGGTAGCTGCTATTGGATTCTTGCCGGTGGTAATGGTTGGGGGAGCCTGAACGTTAAGTTGAGCACCTGCTGTAGTTGCCGGTGTTCCGCAAGTTCCCATTACGATGCACGAATAACTGGCATCATCGGAAAGTTGAATATTGTTTATGGATAAAACATTACTTATGGAACCGGAAACCCGGCTGTCATCAATTAAATCAACGCCATCTTTGCTCCACTGATAGGTGAAACCGGCTTGCAATGCACCTACTGTAAAAGTTACATCCTCATCCACGCATTCATTTACAGTGGTTGGATCTGCAATAACTGAAGCTGCATCAACTCCCTCAGTAACCACCGCACTGTTGGTTTGCTTGGTGGCACAACCATTGGTAACTTCGCAATAGTAAGTACCATCATCGCCTACTGCAAAAGGATTAAAATCAAGAGTAGTACCTGTGGTTAATGCCACAGCAGGTGCTTTATACCATTGGTAAGTAAGCACTTCGCCTGTGGTAGTGCTGGCTGATGCATTCAGGTTAAAAATATCACCCAAACATTTTGTTTTATCTTGCGGATGGCTTAGTATGGTAATGGTATTGCTAACCACGGTAAGCTGGGCACTGTTGGTTACCAGTGAATTGCAGATATTGGTTATCTCACAGCTATAAGCATCCTCATCGGCTGTAGTAACATTGTTGATAATGTATGAGGCCGAAACAGCCCCCGAAATATCAACTCCCCCTTTGCGCCACTGATAGGTAACTCCGGGTTCACTGGCAGCCACGGTGAAAGTAGCTGTATTTCCCTCACAAACGGTTTGATCCGTTGGGTCGGTCAAGGTAAAGGGGTTAACCAGAGTCACGCTGGCCATATTGCTGCTAATGGTTCCACAATAGTTGGTAATGTCAACATAATAATCGCCTTCTTGAGCCGCATTAAAAGCATTCAGGGGTAGTATTGGACTGTTACTTGCTGGCACAGCAACAAAACCTCCACCATTATCAAAATACCACTCATAAGTTAAGTTTGTACCTGCCGATGTGGAAACCGAAAGGTTGGTATTGTCTGCTGCACAAACTGCTTTGGTTTGTGGATGTACCGATATAATGGGTGCCACATCAATGCTTAATACACTGACGGTGCTTGTAACCGGAATACCACAAGTACCGGTAACTATAGAGAAATAGCTGCCGGCATTGGCAACCGCAACATTAGTAAGGTTTAGGGTAGCATTGGTTGCCCCAGCCACTGGGTTTAATGCGTCATTTTTGTACCATTGGTAGGTTAAACCCACACCCGTAGCAACAACAGTGAACGACACATTATCGTTAACACATACATTCTGTGGGGTTACAGGCTGTGTGGTTATAGCTGTAACCGGATTAACCGTTAAAGTAACCTCAGCACTATAATAGGGACCACCACAGTCTGTAGTAGTAACCATACACCGGTAGGTTCCGGCTGTGCCTGTGGTATAGTTTAAATTAGTTTCACCAAGAATATCATTAAATACTCCAAACCCATCTTTAACTTGCCATTGGGTTGCCAATACATCGCCCGAAACGGCAACAAAGAACGTATGATTACTACCCGAGCAAACAGTCTGGCTCGCGGGTTGGGTAGTAAATACAACCGGTTGTTTCACATCAATGGTAGCCGAAGCACTGGTTACATCCCCGCAGGTACCCCTTACTATTACAAAGTAACTATCCGATTCTGTTGCGGTAACTCCGGTAAGAGTTAGGTTTGCTGTGGTAGCATTGCTATAAACCCCTCCATCGGAAACAAGTACCCCACCCTTGTACCATTCATAAGTAAGGTTATCGCCCTGAACACCAATATTCAGATTATAATCTTCACCCTCGCAAAGGCTTATGGTGGGTACCGGTAAATCGGTAGTAATAGCTGTTGTAGTAAGCAAGTTCAGGTTAACAGTAACTGTTGGAACCGTTGCACTGCATGAATTGGTAACTTCACAATAGTACGAACCAACATCGCCGGCAGCAACCCCGTTTATGGCCAAACTTGAACTGGTTTCGCCTGGTATAAGCACCGCCCCTGGACCATACCACTGATAGGTTAATGCAGTTCCGGTGGCAGCTACACTAAAGGCCACATTGCTTCCTAAACAGGTGTTTATATCGGTTGGCTGCGATGTTATTAAAATGGGGTCATTTACCGTAACAGTGGTAGATGCCGAGTAAGCATCGGGGCATACTCCACTGCGGACTACCGCCCTGAAATGGGTAGTAGCAATAAGTGCACCACTGGTATAGGGATTTGCTATGCTGGCTATATTTATCCAATCACCGGGGCCGGGAACCGCTACGGTTGAATATTGCCAACCTTGTATGGTACCTGTCTCTCCGGCAAGTGTAAGCGCGCCACTGGTAGCACCGGAACAAATGGTTGTACCACCCGAAACAAATCCCCCGACAGAGGTTGGGGAAATAGAAATGGTTTGGCTTCCGGTCATGGTATTTTCACAACTTGTTACATCGTCAGTACCTATTACCGTATAAATTCCCGGAGCGGTTTGATTAACAAAGGTTATCAGGTTTCCGGTACCCGGCAAAGTAAGCCCGGTGGTTAACCCATTTAAATAGAGTTCATAAGTAACTCCCAAATCGGTATCAAAAATATTGATGGGCAATCCGGGGTCTCCCGAACAATAAGTTCCGCCTCCTGTAACATTATAAGCCGTTGGTAACGGATCTACATTTATGGTATAAGTGGTGCTGGCCTCACAGCCATCTACGTCGGTACCGGTTACTGTATAAACAGTAGTGATAGTGGGCGAAATAGTAATGTTATCAACTAAAGCACCTGTGTTCCATACATAGCTGACAGCACCTATGGCCGTAAGGGTAACCGAAGTTCCACTGCACGAGTTTTGACTCCCGTTAATCAGCGTATTGATTCGGACATCGGGGGCCGGTTGTACGGTTATATTTAAAGTTACCCAGTTAGATTCTCCGCAAGCATTTACCCCACGGACACGGATGTAACCGTCAACACTTAGCAATGGAAAGTCAACCGATACGCTGGTGCCGGTTATTGCGCCGGGTATGGTAGCGGCTCCTGCTGCAATTTCCCATTCGTAAGTGGTTTCGTCGTTAAAATCAGTAGACAAAATAGAGTAAATTACGGCCGTGGTTCCTTCGCAAACCAAGGGATAGCCGGAAATTGAAGGGACTCCCACTACGGAAGGAATTAGATTCCGGGTAACCGTTATTGAACTGCTAACGCCGGTGGGGCAAACCAAATTAGCAATATCCGCTCCATTAACTGTTATATTTCCAGTAATAAAAGCTGGGTCGAAAGTCACATCAATGGTATTTCCTCCATCGGCAACCAAGGTTACATTAGCAGGGAGTACCCAATTATAAGATGCAGCATTACCAATGGCTGCCACGGTATAGGTATATGTTGTAGTGCCATCGGCACAAATTGCGATTGGCCCGGCAATAGGTCCTGCATCGTCAATGGCTGGTATTTCAGTAACGGTAATGGAATTCAGGAAATCAACCTCACAACCCGTGGTCGGGTGCACAGCGGTAACAGTATAAACACCGTTGGTATAGGTTCCCGGAAAGGTAAATGCTCCATCGGCACCGCTATTGGTAGTTTGCACCGTGGTAGTGCCATTACGAATTAAACGGTATGTAAATGTATTCTGCGAGTTGGTAACTCCCAGTTGCACCCCAACGCCACCTTCACAATAATCCGATCCTCCTGGATCGATTACGGAATATTGCAATGGAATATCGAGTACATCAATATTTTTACTGATTGTATTGATGCAAGAGGTTGCTATATTGGTATATGTATAAGTTATGGTATGAATACCTACTGTAACGGTTGCCACATCAGGATCGAAGGTTGCCGTTCCGTCACCATTATCGGTTAGACCCGGAATAACGGTAAAAACACCATTTGCATCGGTAGGGCTTCCTGTTAAGGTAATAGGCACCGCATTTTTACAAATTTCCCCCGAAGCCGGAATACCATTAAAATCGACCGTGGGTAATGGGTTGATGGCGAAAGGTTCAGTAATGGTACCGGTACAACCATTTAAGTCATCAACTGAATATGTAATATTAAAAGTACCCGTTGGGTTTATTGCCAATGGGTCAATTTCTGCGGTTCCATCTCCATTATCAATGGCCTCAACACCCGGTGTCCATGCTCCAGGGAATATAAAGGTTCCAAATCCTAAAGTACCAGAGGTAGGATCGCCGGTTACTGTAAAAGCTGCTTCATCGTTACAGTAAGCTGCATTTAGGCCAGTTATATCAACCACAGGAGCAGCATTAACTTCAACATTATTACTGGTTAACGAATTTACACAACCATTGCCATCGGTGTAAGTATATGTTAGCGTAAATGTACCAGGACCTGTAGTAGCCGGATCAAAAGTAGCCGGATTTACGTTTCCGGCAGGATTTGAAGTAAAACTTCCACCAAAAGGTGTTGAAACTAATCCTACAGGTGCTATATTATTACAAAAATTAATGCCCCCATCCTGAGAATCAAAACTACCAATATCAAAATCGAGCACGGGTAATGCCTCAACCCGGACAACAGTTGTAGTTGTATTTGAACAGGAACCACCTGAAATATAATCAACGGAATATTCACCTGCCTCATTCGCTTCTAAAAATGCCAATGCACTATTATCAGGGTAAGAAACGTTGGTTGTGGGATTAACTCCATCGGGGTTAAAAGTGATATCCCACGTCCCCACACCTGTCCCGGCCGGGGTTAATGCTAAAGGCTGGTCAGCATCACCCACACACATATCATTTATTGGAGTAATTGTTACCGGATCGCCAACTGTAATATTTATGCTTGCCCCAGCCGTACAACCGGTACCGGTTGTTCCTACTACTACGTTGTAGGTTAATGTATAATTACCTATACCCTCGGCAGTTGCATCAAACCAACCCGTGCCATCGCCATCATCTGTAGTAACCCCACCTAGAGTACGTGTTATATAGGCTTCAGCGCCCATTCCATCGGAAGTTAGAACCTCAACGGCCGGGCTGCCATCGTTACAAAACACATCACCATTTAAAGGTTGAACAAATGAAACTACAGGTGTTGCATAATTAAGAATTTCAACCGTAGCATCCACATCATTACTACATCCCCAACCATTTGTATATCTATAATTTATATTATATATAGCAGATGTCCATGCTGTTGGGTCAAATTCATCATCGTTTTCAATAAATAGTGCAGTAGTGCTTGTCCATTCAGCCGTATTAGGGCCAACACCAAACCCAGACGTAGGTACCGGGGTTGCCTGTAATTGAATATTTGGTGGGTTTTTACAATATTGGTTACCATCGATAGGAATGGTAATAGGTGATTGTGAGAATGTGGTTACTGTAATATTACCAGTAGCCTTACAACCTTTTGTATCGGTAATAGTTGCAATATATATCTGGGTTGCCGGAGCAGCACCCAATACTGCGTTGGGTGGACTAACGGTAACTGTTTGTAATGAAAGACCACCAGGTAACCAGTTATAATTTGTTATGGCTCCATTCGGAGTAAGAATTGGATTAGCCGTTAAATCAATACTTTCTCCATTACAAATAGAATGTGTCGGTGCATTTGAGGAGGTTAACGACATGGTTGGGTTTGATAAGAATGTAACCGTAACGCTGGATACATCCGTACAGCCCAAATTATTCGTAACAGTAACAGTATAGATTGTGGTACTTGAAGGGTTTACACTAGTTGTAACACCTGATGTTGCATTTGACCAATCATAACTTGTAATTACCGAAGGTAACGGGGAGGTTGAAGCACTTGCATCAAGTATAGTACCTATACCGTCACACATTTCCCTATCTGGGCCTGCATTAGCTGTTGGGGTTTTGTTAACTGTTACATTTGCGGTAGCCGAACCGGAACAACCATTTACATCAACTACATCAAGAGTTACAGCGGTAGATGAGGCGGGTGCATATACATAATCCGTAGGAGGATTCCCAACGCCGCTAAACACACCGCCATCCCAAGACCAAGTGGCAGCATTAGGGTTTGATTCCCCCCTTAAACTAATCGTATTACCTTCGCATATGGTAAAAGAAGTTACCGGACTTATTGTAACGTTTGGGGTTGGGTTAACAATAACCGTAACTCCTTGAGAACTTGTACAAGAATTATTATCAACTACCGTTACCGTATAAGTTGTACTATTTAATGGAGTTGCTACAGGATCTTCTAAAAATTCATCATCCAACGTTGCACTATTATTCCAGGTATAGGTGCTAATACCGGCAGCAGAAACAGCATTGGCATGCAGTTGTGTTGAAGAACCAGAGCAAAGGGTTGCATCATCAGCAGAAACTGATGGAACAAATGTAGGTAATGGGTTAGCCACAACTGTTACAATATTGGTGGTTAAAGTACAAGTACCTTTAGTAGCCAAAATCTTATAGCTACCAGCAGCAACAGTTGTCCATGTCAAATCAGCACCTGTTCCTATCTTAGCAGTTTTATAAATTGCATTTCCAGGATCCGTATAAATTTGATAATTTACACCTAATTCCGATAAAGGAACAGTAATTGTTCCGGCAGCGGCCCCCGCACAATAATTGGTAGCCGTAATTACTTTATTCACAGGTAATGGGTTAACTGTAACACTAATGGTATTTGAGGTTTCGGTACAATTTGATCGGGTAATATCGACATAATAATTGCCTGATGCAGTAGCGGTATAGCTATTACCCAATGCTGTTGCAATTAATACGCCGTTTTGGTACCACGAATAGCTGTCGCCATCAACTGGGTCGGCTGAAAGGTTTACATTTCCTCCATCGCAGAATGTGGTTGCACCCCCGGCGGTAAGTATGGCGGTAAATTGAGGCTCAACAGTTATATCTGCATTTACAGGGGCTCCTACCAAAGGAGTATAGGTTAAAGTATGGGTCCCCAAACCGGCAAAGGAAGGATCAAAATCAGTACCTATAACACCCGTACCTGAGAAACTACCTCCTGCGGGAGAAGCATAAAGTGTCAGGTCAATTACAGGGTATGTTAAACAAACCGGTGTGGGCGGGTTAAATGTTACAGCACCTGCGGCAACAATATGTACCGTTATGGTTACAGTAAAAGCACCCCCACCAACTTTGGAGTAAGTAATTACATAATCGCCTAAAGCCTGGTTTGTATTAAAAGTACCATTACCACTACCAAGATCCATAACCCCAGTTCCAGAAAATGTACCTGATGCTGGTGTAGCAGTGAGGGTAATCAACCCTGTATTAAATGGATAACTCGAATCATCAGTGGGTGCTGTTATTGCTTGTCCAAGCAGCATTTGGGAGCATGCTAAAAACACAAGGAGGTAGATTAATCTTGACATATATTTGAATATCTTCATATTTCTTTCATCAAATGGTTAATGATCGTGTTAAAAATAACAAAATAAAGGTACTAATATTTCAACATGTGCAGAATCTCAATCAACTACTTTTATTTTCAGGTTTTTAACTCTCTAAATATAACCAAAACTTACCGATTTTTGATTTGGCAAATAAAATATTCTAAAGCAGGTTGTTATAATTTTGGCAAATCGTTGATTTTGAATGTCAGAACCATCAAAATAATCATCAATTGGTCGTTATTTTCTGACATAAATAATCAAAAATAAGTAATAAAAAGGTGGTCGGTTTAAAAACCAAAAATACCTAATTTCCGCAAGTCACGGCGTGACTTGTTAATTAAATGACACTTATGGATAAAAAACAGATGCTTTTTAATAAAAAGTCACACCGTGACTATCAGCAAGTTTGTATTTCTTTCTGCGGATTTAAGGAAATACCCTGAGTTGAATACAATTTCTATTGGATTACCTTAAATCCGTAAGCCGGGGTGCAGCTATTCTGAAAAGAAGTATTTTACATCATTCCTGTATCATCTGGTTTAGTGGAACCGCGCCACGGTTAAGCAGTTCATCTTCTTACGGTTTTTATAATCCATTTGCGGATTTTAGCAATTAAATTGTTGATTAATATATTTTGAGACACGAGACAATGAGCTAATGAGCCGGTATTTTTCGAACCACTAACCCCGAAGAGGTTTAATCCGGGGATTTACACTAAAATCAGCGAAAAAATCAGTTTTAACGGTGATCGGTATAATTCAATCAGCACAAAAAAGTTTGGATTTGGGATTTCAAAGATTCACCCCTATCATCCCCTCAAGGGGATACTTCCTCCGTAGCAGCAATGCTAGCCCTATTTCAAACCAGAGAGAATGTTACATCGGAATCTTGTTAAAAAGGAAAGCGCGACGGTTTTTCTCCATCGCGCTTTCCGTGTATTCAGGGATACCAATTGTTCTATTTCTTAACCATCTGATAAACCTCAAACTCCCCTCCTACACCAATTTGGAGCAGGTAGGTCCCCTGCGGCCAGGCAGTTACATCAATTTGGGCCGGGCGCGAGGTGGTTTCAGCCTGATACATCAACTTACCCTGCAAATCGGTTACCTGAATGGTCAAAGCGCCTATTGATTCCGGAAAAACGATGCTCACTGTTGCATCGGCCGGATTTGGATACACCCGAATACCCGAAGCCCACCATTGGTGCACATGGGTAATGTTCTTTACATACACCGAATCGCTGAACTCACAGGTGTTTGTTTGAGTAATGGTTACCGTATAGGTGCCATTTGCCGTAACCGAAATGGTTTCGGTGGTGGCTCCTGTGTTCCAAATATAGGCATCGGCTTCCACTTGCGGGGCCAACTGGTATGGAAATGCTGTCACCTCAATGGTATCGGCGCCCTCAAAAAATTCAGGTGCAGCATATACCGGAATGCTGTATTCAGCCGCATCCATTTCCTCCTCACCAAGACCGATGAAAAATTTCAGGGTATGTTCACCGCTTTCTGTCAAAGTAAGCAAATTGGCAAAATTGTAAATCAGATTTTTACCTGGGGTCATGTCACTAGCTAATTCCACGGTTTCGTCCACCACGTCCGATTCATCTGCCTGGTAACTCAACACCAACTGGGTGCCTGAATTCAGGGTACGTGTTCCTGTATTGGTAATTTCAATGGTTACCTCCTCGTGGTACAACGAGTCGCATCCAAAAAGCGGCTGGATGAAATCCGTTATTTCTACTTTAAATGGAACAAACGCCACATTTAGTGTATCGGAATTTCCGCAACCATGTTCATTCATTACCTGTACCCAATATTCACCGGCTACTGTAACAGTTATTGTTTGCGATGATGCGCCAGTGTTCCATAAATAACTGGCAAACCCTTCTCCTGCATCCAGAATTACCTGATCATCGTCCGATTCAATATCCTCACCCAAATCCACCTCGGGCAATCCCCAGGTATGGATGGTGGTATCCAGCAATGTTTCGATGCTACCAATAATGGCCTTCACTTCCAATACGTACGTCCCTTCTTCTGAAAGATCCACCGTGGTTTCGAAAGCTATTTCCACTTCGCCGCCGGGAGCTAATGGCTGCGTAAACGTGTAATCCTCAGCTACCGAATTCGATTCATTGAGCTGGAATTGAATGATGATGGTACTATCGGCTGAAAGGGTATCGTTACCCGTATTGCTCAGCACAAAGTTGATCTGCTCGTCCACAGCATGCAAACAGGAGTCTTTGAGCCCTTCGATGGACAGAATCGCGTAACCTGGCTTCAAGAATAGGACCGAAACAGTGGTCGTGTTGGCACACCCGTGTTCATTGGTAACCGTAACGGAATAATCCCCATCCTGCGTTACCGGAATGCTTTGAGTGATGGAATCGTTGCCCCACAAGTAGGAAGCAAAACCGGCCCCGGCGTCCAAAAGAAGCGAACCCTCATAAGTTGTCGTATCAGCCGGAAGCGGAATGTTGGGCAGTCCCCAGGTATGGATTGTGGTATCTAAAGCTGAAGTCCGGCTTCCAATAGTCACTGAAACTTCCATGAGATAGGTTCCTGCCTGCATTAATTGGGCAGATGTTTCGAATGGTATTTCCACCTCGTCGCCCGGTTCAAAAGCCGAAACAAAGGTGAACGCATCCACAACCGGGCTTCCGCTATTTACCGTGTATTGAATATCAATAATACTGTCGGCATGAATGGTGTCGTTGCCATTGTTTTTCAAAACAAATGAAAAATCGGTGACCGATTCACGGATACAGCTATCGGCCAGACCAAGAATATCAATCACATCGTAAGTGGGAAGCACGAAAAACAGGTGGATGCTATCGGTATCGGTGCAGCCATAGCTATCGGTGGTTGTCACGGAATAATCTCCAGTTTCGGTCACTTCCAGGGTCTGGTTGTGCGAATTATCGTTCCATGTATAATTGGTAAATCCCGGGCCTGCATCCAAAACTACCGATTCATTGTAGGTAACAATATCTTCGCCAAGGTGTACGGAATCGGTTCCCGTGTGGATGATGCCTGCAAAACCGTTGTTGTCGGTTTTCACCTCGTTATCCATCGAAACGGAAGCTGTAAAATTGTAATCACCGGCACTATTGATTTCCAGAGGCACGGTAAATGGATAATACAATGTTTTTGTTTTATACATGCTTTCTGCCAGTATAAAGGTTTCGGTAGCCGAAATGCCGTTGCATTGGTACGATACTTCCATTTCGTGCCCGGCCTGAAGGGTATCGGCACTGTTCACCGAAACGCCTATCTGCACGGTCCGGCTGATGGCAGGATCACAGTCGTTTTCATCACCCAGCACATCGGCAACAATCAGGTCGTAGGTGAAGATTTTAAGCGTATCGGCATCGGTACAGCCGTAGGCGTTATTAACCAATACATGATAGGTTGCCGAAGCTGGATTAGTCACATTGTAGTGATCCAGTTTGGAAAAATCTTGCCATTGATAATTCGCATAACCGGGTTGTGCCTGAATAATTACTGTATCAGGCTGCGTGGTATAAATATCGGGGCCAATATTTACTGAGGGATTTTCAAACTCAAAGATGGAGGTATAAATGGTATCATTCTCCGGAAAAAAATCATTATTATAGTCAATCCGCAAACCGAAATCGTAGCTTTGACCTGACTCAAACGACAGGTTTTCAGAAAGATTAATTGTTTTGGTATTATCTGGTGCAAGGTCATAGGGCAAATTGAATGGCTTTTCAATCCAGCCTCCGTTATTCAACTGATAATAAGCACTCATACCAGTTCCTGCAGGAATAATATCCTGTCCATTGTTGACCAGAAGGAACGATATTTTGGTAGTGTTGCTTAACTCACATTGACTAAAAGGTGTATATATTTGTTCAATCCCTAAATCACTGGCAAGTATAGTCACGGAATCGGTAGATGTTTGGCAAAAATGGGCATCGGTAACCGTAACTTTATATTCCTGGGATGAAGTATTAGGGATTTGGATTATTTGAGATACCGATCCTGTACTCCAACTATACGAGTTGAAAAGGTTGCCGGCATCTAACAAAACTGTATCCGCTTGTTTTGTAATGATGGTATCGTATCCCAAATCAACAAAATAAATTCCGTAGGTTTCAAAACCTTTACTTTGGGAGTTGTCATTTAAGGACAAATCGTATTGTGGAAGAATCTTTACCGATATTGAATAATTTCCGGGCTGCGAAAAATCAAATGTCTGGCTTAAGTCATAATCAAAATCAGCTAAACTATTCACCGTTGCCGTTAAAATAATATTTTCGTTATAAACAGCATTATTGAATGTAATTTGAGCCGGGATAACAAAACCTGCCGGATATGAGTTTTCGCTTAAATTCCGAAGGCGTACCTGAACTGTTTCAGCAGCAGTGTGGGCACAAGCATCGGTAGGGTTGAGAATAGAATCAAGTTCCCAAGAATCGGAAAAAACCCATACCGTATCACTGGCGGTACCACAACTATGAACATCTGCCACTTCAACATAATACTTCAATGATTTCTTGTCTGTAACAGAAAAAGTCTGATTTGTAGAATTATCCTGCCAATCATAAGATGCAAAACCAGCACCAGCATCAAGAATAATCGGTGAAGCAACATCGGTATAAAGGGTATCTTGTCCCAAATCCAGTTCAGGATTGGGATAAACCTCGATACTGGTATAAGTGGTATCGTTCCGATAATTCAGTTCCGGTTCAAAAACAGAATAGCAGCTAATATCCTTTACTCCAACAATATCAAAATCAGGTTGTTGAACAAATTCATAATTTATTGTATTCCCATTTGCCAACGACGATGCTAACGTAATTGTTTCAACTACCGGAGTCTGGTTATTTATTTTATATCCAACTTGCAAGGTATCTCCAATATGATACGTGGTATCCCCATTATTTAAAAGGGTTACTTCCAAAGCTGGAGTAAGCGTATTCACACATCCGCCCGAAATGCCTAAAATTTGAGTTACAGCCAAATCGGTAGTGGAACCCATGATTTCAATACTATCAATAGCCAAACAATCATAAGAATTGGTAACTGAAACAAAAAACATTCCAGCGGTATCTACATTAAAATAGCGGTTGGTAGAAGCATCGTGCCACAAATAGATTGCAAAACCCGCACCTGCATCAAGTTGCACGGTATCGGGCTGGTTTGTTCCAATATTTGGCCCTAAATTGTAATCGGGCATGCCATTTACCCGGATGGCTGAAATAAGGGTATCGTTGGCAACCCCTGCCGAATAAATATTTGAATCGCCTGGGATGTGTGTATAAACCACAAAATCATATTGCCCGCTATCGCGCATATTTACGGGTTCCGAAAAGGTAAAATTGACTGAATTACCTGGAATCACGTTACTTGCCACATAAAAAGTATCGGTAACCACTAAGCTGTTATTCACTTTTAAGCTTGCAATTAAAGGGTCGGTTGTTTTAAAATCCCGGATGCCAAAATTTTCAATGGTTACCTGAACATCTTCAGCATCAGTAAGGTAACAAGCCGTACCCGGATTAATAATGGCTGTAATACCTGCATCGGCAGGGGCTTCGTAAATACGGATGTCATCTATCAAAAAACCTTCATCGTTGATGGAATCGTTGGATGCAAAAACCAAACGGAACTTTACCAATTCAGCACCTGTCAGTTCCGAAGGAAGTGTTTGCCGGGCCATCCACCATCCGGGAGTGATAGAATCCCAACCTTGTGTTCCAAGGCTCTCGATAGCTCCTGAATACCAATTCCAATTATAGGGATCGGTGCCGGGTACCAATTCCCAGGTAGCACCTTCATCTAAAGAATATAAAAGAGCCAATCCATCTTTGCCGACTTCGGTTTGGCTTTGAATTTTTACTTCAAAAATAGGTTTCTCAACGCTAGAAAAAACCAGACAAGGGCTCTCAATCCAGCTGCTATCGTTATCGGGGTAATTATTAGCCAATTGGGTTGCCCAACAATAGTCACCCGAGGCTGGTTCATTTAACACCGCCCCAGCCGGATCGCCATACTGCCATGTATTGTTTCCACCGCTTTTCCAAAAACCATCGCCTTCTTCAAAATCTTCGACATAGGGTAAAAATAGCGTAGGAAGAATGTAAAGGGTCGTATCAAACTGGTCGTTCCTATCATCTTGGTCGCCTGATAGAAATGTCTTTACTAATACACGATTATTTCCGGGATTTGTTAAATCGACAAGCGAAGTAAATGTAAAATCATACGTACTGTCTTTAGGCAAACTGGCAAATAAAGTATCAACAGTCCAGGAAGAACCATCATCTGTTGAAAAGCCAATAGGAATGGTGTCGTTGGTTGCATCATAGCCAAAATTCTTTAGGGTCACCGTAATAGGTTCAGGTGCTATATGTCCGCATCCAGCATCAGGCAACACCCAGGCAATAACCCCGGCGTCGGTATGAATAAACGTTCCGGTAACTGCAAAATCGTCAACATTCCAACCCGAAAATGTCCAGGTATTATTAGTGGGACCAACCACATATCTTAGGGCAACCTGATCGGTCCGGTCAGCAGTATTTTCAAGCGAATAAGCTTTTTGAGACCATTTGCTATCGTTTATTAATGATGTATTATGCCAAACCGTATTCCAGTTTCCACTATTATTCAGGTCGATCTGTATTTTTGCAGAATCGGAATTCTCCACATTCAACCAACGGTAAAATTGCAATGAAACATCTTTAAAGTATTTGCAACTAAATGCTTCAATGGTTGCAGTACAATGATTATCCATCAAATCGTTCTCATAATCACCATGTACTAATCCTTTTCCTGTTAAATCAGTACCTAAAACCTTATTCCCATTTTGGGCATATTCGGGATCAGGGGTCCCAAATGCCCCACCTATCCCGGAAGGTTGATCAATCTCAAACTCCTCTACAAGAGTCCAACTGTCAGTATCTTCAAAATCATCGAACACAACCGATTCATTTATCGTGCGGGTTCCGGAAGGATTTAAATCAGCAAAAGGATATTTAAGCCCATTTACAATAATGTTATCCTTGCTTACTTTAGCATCTAACTTAAGTCCATTTAAAGTATGGGTGGTATCAACCGGGACATTGTACGTTATCCACAAGTAGGAATAACCGAAGGGCAAGTTGATTCCTAAATCAGTGAATATGGCCTTACCATTTTCAAATTTCAAACTATCCCCTACCGGGTTTTCATTTGAGAAATAGTTGGTGGTACTAAAGTAAATCCGTATCCCTTTTTCAGGAACAACCAGAGCCGATTCCATTAGCGCATCAACAACCAACGTGTCGATAAAAAGATTTCCATCGTTTCCTTTTACTGTAAAGTCGATACGCAATATCGGATTATTAATTGACCCTGTTGGAACCGTATTAGTGGAAGCCTGCACTGCTTTAATAGATTCAAGGTATTTTGGAATGATCCCCGTTTCAATGATACTAATATCATCAACACACATTCCCCACCCGGGGCCAACAGTACCTTCAAAAGTCAACTGTACATTGGTGAACCGGACACTGTCCGGAATCTGCACGATACCTTCCGTCCATTCTTCTTTCGGTTCAATATATTCTGCCAATAAAATCCAGGAATAGGGTTCTTCATCCACAGAACGGTAATAAATCCTGAGTTCATCATTCTCAGCCGATAAAATGGTACGGGTATAATTGGCATACCAAAAATGGAGTTCGGGTTTTATTGCCAAACTCAAATCAATAGTTGGAGTTACTAATTTTGTAATGGTAGATGTTAAGGTGCTTTTCTCAAAAAGAGCATTATAACTTCCTTCGTAGGCAGCTGGGGGCCGCCGTGAATTGGGTATCGAAGGATTGGTAGAATATCCCCCGTTTTCGTACCTCCAGTTTAAATTCGAGGCAACGAATATATTTGACCAATTGTCGGGAATGCTCCCCCCATTCTCAAAATCTTCTTCAAAAAAAACAGTTTGGCTTTTCAATTCCAGTTGGAAAAGGAAAACCAATAGTACGAAACAGATAAATTGTAAGTTTTTCATAATTGGGCTATTTAGATATGTAGCAAAAGTCGTTAATGATTTAGAAACTTTCTAAACAAAATTACAAAATCTAATTTTTAATTCTCGATCCGATAAAATAAAGTTGATAAGCAATATAAAATGAGGTGGCAAGAAATTAAAAAAGGATTTAAGAATCAGGCCTGAGGTTTGAAAGCTGTTTGGTTTGGTGATTTTGAGCATTTATCTACAATAATTGTTAAAACAACTATTTATTTTGAATCTTTCTAAAAAACTATTTCCCCCTAACTTGACATGAATTCAAATATTGGTATATTAGTGGGACACAAAATAGTGGTTCCTGAAATCAAAACAAACAGACTGAAAACAGCCAGATTTTATAAACGAAACACAAAAATAAGATGACGAAGTTCATTTTTTTTATGATGAATAGCTTTTTATTTTCTGTTTTATACCATAAAGATTATAAGAGCGTTTTTGTTTTCGTTTCGTAAAAATGAAAAAAAACATATGAAAAAGTTTCTTTTTTGTACAATCTTACTGCTTTTTACTATAAAAGGGGTAATTGCCCAAACCGATAAAACCTTTTGGTTTGCTGTACCTGAAGTTACCTGGAGACATAACAATGCAGGTGGTGAACCCACCTACATCCGTATTTCAGCCCTTGACATTTCAGCCCAGGTTACACTTTCCATGCCTAAGCAAAGTGGTTTTACTGCCATAAACATTACAGTACCAGCTGGTACAACCTCTACTATTGACATTACAGGGTATATCCGAACCGGATATGTAGCCTCTCCCCTCAATGTGGGAACTGCCAACGATGCCAACTTTATTGAAAGTGGGTTGCCCGGACGTGAAGGAATCAAAGATACCAGAGGTTTCCTGCTTGAATCGGATAATCTGATAACAGCCTATCTGGAACGTAGTAACACCAATAACTGTGATATATGGGCTTTAAAAGGGGATAATGGCCTGGGTACCGATTTTTTAATACCTTCTCAAAATTTTTTCTATAACCAAGGTTTTTCTGCGCCCGAAGCTTTAAATGCTTTTGATATTGTGGCCACCGAAGATGCCACAACCGTTTGGATAACACCCGAAAAGAATTTGAAGGGCCCTGGTGGATGGAATGCCGGGGGAACTTACTCCATTGTGCTTGACAAAGGGGAATCGGTAAGTTGTGTGGCTACCGATGAAGCTGCTTCTGCCCACTTAGGGGGTTCGAGGGTAACTTCGAATAAACCCATAGCCATTATGTGGAAAGATGACTCTGTCCATTCTGATTTATCGGGCTGTTATGACCTGATGGGCGATCAATTGATTCCCACCCGGCTGGCCGGATTGGAATATATTGTCATGCGTGGACAATTGGGGCAAGATGCCGCAGGTGCTAATGTAAGTCCAAACAGTGAGTTTGCTTTTGTAATGGCGACACAAACAAACACAACCATAACTTATACCGATATTAATGGAACCACAAATTCATTTCTTACGAATATTGGGGATATTGAACGAAGATTGATGAATGGAGCCCAGGTAGGCTCCCCTTCACCTACTATTGATTATTTGCATATTGAAGCAGATAAACCTGTGATTGTGTTCCACGTTACCGGGTTTGGGTGCGAAATGGGAGCAGCCATTTTGCCAACCATTGACGGTTGTACCGGTTCGCTGGATGTGAGTTTTCAGCGTTCAACTTCAGAAGGTTTTTTTCTGACCATAATGACCAAATTTGACCGACTGAATGGTTTCCATATCGAAATCAGAGATGCTTCCAATAACCCAACTTCTTATCCTATTCCAGCCGCATGGTTTACACAAGTGGGTACCACAGGCTGGTATTATCTAAATAAAACCAACAACAACAACAGGTTCTCCACCGATCACACAATTGCAGCCAATGGAGCCTATATTCCTCAAGTACCTACCAATAGGGTTTCGCGGGTGTATAATGACGTAGGGGTTTTCCATTTGGGATTAATAAATGGGGGAACAGGTACTGGTTGCCGTTATGGGTACTTCTCCGATTATTCTGAAAACCGGGGTTCTGCTGTAGCAAGCAGTACCGATTCTGACTTAGCTACGGCTTGTTATGGTGATTCTGTCCAGTTAAAAGTTAACGGGGGCTTAACTTATGATTGGAATCCAAAACTATATATTACTGACCCAAATATTAGTAATCCAATTGTATTTCCTCCAAGTGGGAACCACGAATATACAGTTGTTGCCTCCCGTTCGTGTTGGCCTGACACAACCATGAAAGTGGTTATTATTATTGACCCTGAGGTACGTGCTTACTATGAGCTAAACTATTCAAATACTACCAATTGCTCTCCGCTAACTATTGATTTTGACAACCAATCGGTAGGAGCAGTTACCTATTATTGGGATTTTGGCGATGGAACCCACTCCATTCTTGAAAATCCCCCATCAAAAACATATACCAATACCAGTGGTGTTACCGAAACCTATACTATCTCACTTACTGTAGGTGGAAACAATTGCTACGATTATTTCGAACGTACCATTGAAGTTTATCCCAGCGTTTCGGTTGAAATTGTCCCACCCGATGCCCACATTTATGGTTGTGCCCCTTTAAGCTATACTTTTGGTAGTAGCTTAAACGGGAATATCGATATATTATATTGGGATTTTGGCGATGGCAATTTAACATATTCAAATGCTTCACCCACTCACACATATAATAATCTGACAGTAAATGATGTTACCTACCAAACTATTTTAGTTGCCACTGACACTACTTTTGGTTATTGCGTTGACAGAGATACAGTTCTAATTACTGCATATGATTATGTTGAAGCTGATTTTACGGCATCAAAAAAACAGGGATGTTCCCCTTTATCCATTGATATTGTGAATTCAAGAAAACCGAACTTGACTTATGCCTGGACTTTTGGAGCCAATTCCACACTAATCGGCAATCCGGTAACAGATGCTAACTTTAATGTAAGTTATCAAAATACGGCTGTTGCCAACATGATACGCAATATACAGGTTATCGCATCGAATAACGATGGCTGCACAGATACTGCTAATTTTAATGGTGTAACTATTTATCCGGAATTTAATACTACAATAAATGTATCCAGTATTCCAGCACCACCAAATAATTGTAATCCGGTTACTGCAACTCTGAGCAACACAACTACTCCAGCAGTTGCAACCAAATTTTTCTGGAGTTTGGGAGATGGGGCTACATCCAGCAATAGTGGAACATTTACACATATTTATGAACATACCGAACCAAATATAAAAAACTACACTATAGGGTTAATTGGAGAAAGCGATTATGATTGCCGGGATACCGCTCCAAATGCTTTACTAAGTGTTTTACCCTATATTGATGCCAGTTTTACTGTAGACGACACGGTGGATTGTAGCCCAATGACCATTTCAATTACCGACAACACCAGTCCAAATTCAGGAACCGTTACTTCACTATGGACCGATAATAGTACCGCATTTACTCCTTCAGGTTCTACATTCAACCGAACCTTTACAAATCAAACAGGGGCTATTCAGGATCATATTATTGAATTAATTAATTCTAATGGCACTGCAAGCTGCGATGCTTTATTTTCAAAGGTGATCAGAGTCTATCCCGAATTTACCGTTGATTTTACCAGGAGCGATACCCTGATTTGCCACAACAGTTCCATCACCTTTACCGATGCCTCGGTTTATACAGGGGTTGGAACTGCTATGGCTTCTGGGACTGATGTAAGCTACCTTTGGGATTTTGGCGATGGAACCTCTTCAAATCTGGAATCACCGGCACATACATTTAAAAATACCCAGAATTCAGGTATTACAAACCAGGAATTTAATGTCACGCTAACTATTACCTATAATAATGAATGTTCGGAATCAATTACAAAAAAAGTATATGTGTATCCAAGGGTCATACCTTCCATTAGTACCGACGCCGTACATATCTGTACCCCCGATACCATTACTTTTACCCAGAATTCAAGCAATGCGGACCTGTTTAAATGGTATTATGATAATGCCCAGGAAACTGTAGGTATTTCAGCAAGTTTTGCTATTGAGAATTCCACTCCCGGCACTATTGAAAACCACACCATTAAGCTTGTGGCCAGTAACGATTTTTGTAAAGATTCTGTCACCAAAACCATTCAGGCTTACCCACATCTGATCCCGCAATTCGATGTGGACACCACATTTAGCTGTAATCCGGGAACCATTGAATTTAATAACATTTCTACTGGGGGCACCTTATCCTACAACTGGACATTTGGTGATGGAGACATCGGCACCAATGGATTGGGCATCTTTACCCACAAATTTACCAATACCACCAACGATAGTATCACATACAATGTAGTTTTAACTGCAACCAATGGTGCAGGCTGTTCGGAAACATTTGATTCTGTGATTACGGTATTACCATTTGTGGATGCCAGTTTTATCACAGATAAAATTACTGGTTGTTCACAACTAGATGTAGAGGTAACGAATACCACATCTGCAAATGCTTATGTTCAGACAGCAACTTGGGATTTGGACTCAGGCACAGGTGTTACCAGCAATACCAACCCATTTGATGTGGCATACAACAACCAAACGGGCGGAGTAGAAACTCATACCTTACAATTGACAAACACCAATGGAACTGCTGCCTGTGATGTAAGCTATTCAAAAACCATTACGGTGTATCCCGAAATTGAGGCTTTGTTCGATACCGATGCCGATACCATCTGTAACGGTGAAACCATTTCCTTTACCAACCAAAGCTTTTATCGGGGAACCATAAATCTACTGCCAGCCAATGCGGCTACTTTTACATGGAATTTTGACGATAATGCTACCTCAACGTTACACTCCATAACGCATAGCTTTACAAGTACAATTACAGGAACAAGTCCCCAGAAATTCACCGTCACTTTAACAATCGCGGCAAATGGATGTTCCGATGATTTCTCCAAAGATATTTGGGTGTATCCTATGGTAAAAGCGCAAATGACCACTCCAAACGTATTATTATGCAGCCCCGACACTATTACAATTACAAACACCTCGTTGGGTGCCAACCAATTTAGCTGGGTTTTCAGCGACGGTACAGCGACCCAAACTACCACAAATATAGATGAATACCCTATCATCAACCCGCTTCAAAATGACATAGTGCCAAAAACTGTATATTTAACGGCTCAAAATGATTTTAGCTGTTCCCATACCGATTCATTAAAACTGACCGTTTACCCGGAATTGATTGCCAAAATAAATCCTGATGTTATCTCCGGCTGCGGTCCATTGGAGGTTGTGCTTAGCAACCAAACCGCCGGAGGAAACAGTACCAACAACCTTTTGACTTACGCCTGGGACTTTGGCGACGGACTCACAAGCACCACAGCCGATGCAACAGTAACACATACGTTCAGCAACCGCAGCAACTCCGATGTTACCCGTTCCATTTCCCTCATTGCCAAAAACAATCTGGGCTGCACCCATCAACACGATACGGCAGTTACTGTATTCCCTGAGGTAGAGGCCAAGTTCACCTACATTAAAACCAGTGAATGTTCGCCTATGCAAGTATATCTTGATAACAATTCCCTAAACGGAACAACTTTCAAATGGACAACAGGTATTCCTGCGGAAAGTATCATTCTAAAAAACAATACCGACGGGTTCTATCATACCTATTATACCAACGAAGCGAATGATACTACAAAATATACAATAAAACTTTACACGGTGGATGACACCCACACGGAATGCAGCGATACCACTACCCAGGACATCATAATTTATCCAAAAATTGTAGCTTCGTTTGCCATCAACGATGATACCGGCTGTGCCCCGCACCTCACCGGGTTTGAAAATACCTCTACAGGTTACCAGTTTAACTCCACCTGGAGCTATGGCGACGGAGGCAATGGCGAAACCAGTTTTGAGCCCGAACATACCTTTGCCAATAGGACTGCGGTGACCCAACATCCAAGTGTCATATTAAAAGTGGTTGATAAAAACGGTTGCGATTCAAGTGTCAGCCACCCAATGACCATTTACCCGCAGGTAATTGCCGGTTTTACCTTTGAAAAAGATTTAGATACCGTTTGTACCCCCATCCCTGTTACATTCAAATACCCTAGCGCTGCCATCAATGGGAATAAATTTACCTGGGACTTTGGCGACGGAACACCTCAGGAAATTAAAACAAGCAGGACAACACTTTCACATGTATTCGACAATACCAGTTTTAAAGATGCAAAAAACTACCCCATTCATTTAATTTCTGAGGATACCCTTACCGGTTGCTGGCACGACACTACGCGTTTAATACGGATTTTCCCAAGACTTAACCCAAACATGGAAGCTATAATCAACGCCGGTTGTAATCCGTTAATTACCTCATTTTTGAATACAACCACCGGAGGAAAGGTAAGTTATAACTGGGATTTTGGTGATGAGCAAACATCTACCATACCCAAACCTGAACATACCTTTGTGAATTTTAAAGCCCAAAATCAAGATTATCGCATTATATTAACAGCCACTCAGGATAGCACCGGCTGTGTAAAGACCGCTAGCGATACGGTTACTGTTTATTCCTATGTTAAAGCCAGTTTTGGCTTGGTGGCAGCCGATCAGACCGGAAAAGGGGTTTTGGTGGGTGGGTGCACACCGTTCGATGTGGAAGTTACCGATTCCTCGAAAGTAAACCTGAGCACAGGCGGGCATAAGCTCTGGGATTTTGACTATACCTTTACCATTGCCGACTCCTTAGCCGCTAAACATCAATTAACATACCCAAATCCGGATACTGCGGCACCGCTCTCGAACGAATATTACACCATCCGCTTGGAGGTGCGGAATGCCGAAAACTGCCCCGATACCACCTCGCAAACTTTGGTAGTCTATCCCAGGCCGGTAGCTGGTTTTACCACCGACTTTGAAGGGTGCCATCCTTTTACCATCGATTTTGCCAACCAATCGGAAGCAAACAGCGGATATAGTTATTACTGGGAACTAAGCGATGGCTCAACAGTGGTGGATAGTGTTTTTAGCCATACCTTCTTCAATTACGACCATTTCGATTCTAAAAACTACGACATCCTACTGACTGCCTCATCCGAAAACGGATGTACCGATACCTACCAAAAACAGGTAACCGTGTATCCAAAACCTCTGGCGTCTATAACAACAGATGTAGATCGGAGCTGCCCCCCGTTTGATGCAGTTTTAAACAATACCTCGAAAGGTACCGATTTAACCTACTATTGGGATTTCGATAATGGAGAGACCCTTGAAACGCAAAGCGATGCCGATCAGAGCATTACCTATATCAATAACACACCACAAATAATAACATACAATGTGACTTTACTGACAAATTCGGAGAATGATTGCAAGGATACCGTCATTCAGCCAATAATTGTTTATCCAAACGTGGTTGCCACCTTTGCTCCCGATGTCCGTGAGGGTTGTTCCCCACTGTTGGTCAATTTCACCAACCAATCAACCCCGGTATCGGCCGATGGCGCTACTGTTTTTGAATGGAGTTTTGGCGATGGTGTCTCATCAATAAACAAAAACCCGATATACCGCTATGTAAACGAAACCAATCACGATACTACTTATATAGTCACATTATATGCTGCTTCGGTTCACGGATGTAGCAGTACCATTACCGATGAGGTGACAATTTATTTAGCACCAAACGCTGAATTTCTTGTTTTACAACCTATTAAACAATACCCCGACACCATTTTTACCTTTAAAAATATGGCAAAACCAGGTCCTTGGACTTTTGACTGGGACTATGGCGACGGTTCCCCTATTTCGCATGTTGCCAGTGAGTATCACGAATATGCTTATACAGGTTGGGCCCCACGGAGTAACTTCTTCATCGACACGGTGTGGTTTAAAACCTACAGCAACAACTGCCGTGATTCTTCCTGGCAAATTGTTACACGTAAAGCACCCCCACCTTATATCAATATTATCGACAGGAATCCCAAGGGGTGTATCCCGCTGCCAATTCAATTTGAAACCACCTATGAATTTGGTTATCATGATTCCATTATTTGGGAATTTGGGGATGGAGTGATTTCAACCGAAAAAGATCCTTTCCATGAGTATGATACTGCTGGCATCTTTGTCGCTTATGTTCAAATAGATGGCGATGGCGGAACTTTCATTGATACCACTTTGGTTGAGGTGTATCCATTGCCTATACCAAGTTTTGAATTGTTACCGGATTTTGTGATGCTACCCGACCAAAAGGTACAGTTTTATAATACTTCGTATGGAGGGGTTTCCTTTTATTGGGATTTTGGTGATGGCAGAAGCTCAACCGAACGAAGTCCATCTTATTTATATTCCAGCGAGAATCTGGATGGATATCCGGTCAAATTAGTGGTTACTTCCAAATATGGTTGTGTTGACTCCCTGACCCACGATACCAAAGTGGTAGTGAGTGGCCAAGGTTATATACGGTTCCCCAATGCCTTTTTACCTACCGACGATAAAATGGATGGTTCGTATGGCGAAACTTCTAACGATGTTTTCTATCCGTTCCATTACGGTATCCGCGATTACGAATTATGGATTTTCAACCGTTGGGGCGAACAAGTATTTTATTCCGACAAAGTGGAAGTTGGCTGGAACGGCAGGTACGGCAATACTGGAAACATTTTGGGGCAGGATGTCTATTTCTGGAAGTCGAAAGGTAAATACAACAATGGGACCCCATTTAAACTGGCTGGTGATGTCACACTTATTAGACGTTGATTATGTGTAGAGTTAAATATATCTCACTTTTATTCATATTACTGGCAAGTTTACCATTGTTGGGGCAAGACCCCCAGTTTACTCAATTCTATTCGAGCCCATTGTATCAGGCACCATCGTTTGCCGGTGCCATTGATGGATACCGGGCATCGCTTAATTACCGCGACCAGTGGCCAAGCCTCCCCGGTAAAGTTACCACCACTATTTTTGCCATGGATTATAATCTATCTGCATTAAACAGCGGATTGGGGATTATCGCCATGAAAGATAAAATTGGGAGTGCCGACCTTTCAAACCTGAACCTCGGTTTTTTATATTCCTACAATGTACAGATTAACCGAAAAGTCTTTTTCCGCCCCGGGGTTGGATTTTATTATACCCAACGCAGCATTGATTACAACGCGATGATTTTTCCTACTGAAAACAACAACCCGAATAGTACTTCACCCATTCTCGATGCTGAAATAACCGACCATATTCAGGCTGCCGATGCCAGCGTTTCCGGGTTGCTTTTTATCTCAAATATCTGGGTGGGTTTTACAGCCGATCACCTGATAACCCCCAATATTACTTTTACCGATCGGGTTAACAAACTTCCCATTAAATACACCTTGTTTGGAGGCTTCCGGTTTTATAAGATGGAACGCCTTATTGGCGCCGACCGCCAAAGCGTTACCCTGGCAGGCACCTATAGACACCAGGGTGTGGCTGACCAAATGGATTTGGGATTGTATTGGTCCTACGATGCCATCTCGATCGGGGCTTGGTACCGCGATTTGCCATTTATCAAAGATTACTCACGCCGTGATGCCTTGGCTGTGCTTCTTGGCTACAGATACAAAGATACCAGTATCGGTTACAGTTACGACTTTACGATCTCGCGGATGATTACCAATACCGGTGGCGCTCATGAACTTTCACTCATTTACCGGTTTAATATTGAAGCTAAAAAAAGGTTCAAACCCATTCCTTGTCCCTCATAATAATAATTTATGATAGAAGTTTTATCGCTAATGACCCTAGGCATCTTATTGGGTTATGTAATCCGGCAAAAGAAAAAAATTACCAAACGAATAAACCATTCTATCTTTTGGGTGGTATTGCTGTTACTTTTTTTCATGGGAGTTTCAGTGGGCAGTAATCCTAAAATTATGCAGAATTTACAAACGATTGGCCTCCGGGGGCTTGAACTTGCACTGTCGGCCACTTTTGGAAGCATCCTGCTGGTTTGGTTGGTTTTTTCAGTTTTCTTCAAGTCGGGATGGCCAACTAAAAATTCCAATTCGCCCATAGACAAAAATACCAAATCAACCCTTCCATGAACCGATTATTGAAGAGCCCCCAGCTATGAAAGCCAGCCTACTCATCGTTCTATTCTTTATCTTAGGTGTCTTGGTAAGTTATTTTGGGTTACTCCCAAAACTGCTGCTGCATGCCGACATAAACTCCTATGTGCTTTATCTATTGATGTTCGTGGTGGGTATTGGCATAGGCAGCGACGAAGAATCGTTGGCTGTTTTACGAAACATAAAATTCAGAATCCTTTTGATTCCCATCACTATAGCAATAGGTTCTTTAGCTGCCTCAGCCCTTTTTTCATTTTTAGTTTCCGATTTAACACTGAAAGAATCCATGGCTGTAGGTGCCGGATTCGGTTATTACAGCCTCTCAAGTGGCATTATAACCAAAATACACAGCGATAGCCTGGGAACCATTGCATTGTTAGCCAACGTGATTCGAGAAATTTTCACCCTGCTTTTTGCCCCCCTGTTGGTCTTCCTGTTTGGGAAAATGGCTCCCGTAGCCAGTGGCGGAGCAACTGCCATGGACACCACGTTACCAATTATCACAAGGGTTTCGGGAAATGATATGGGTTTAATTGCAGTTTTTAGTGGCATTGTGCTAACTTTAATCGTTCCATTTTTAGTAACTATAATCTTGACTTTTTAATCTCTAAAAAAAATGATTCACAACATATATCACCTGTTTCTATTTCTTTTTATCCTTTCGGGATGCCAGGCTGGCAGCCAAACCCTGATAGAACAATTACGTTCGTTACCCAACGTGGTGTCTGTAGAAGCGGTTACCTATGATGCTAATTTTGCCGAACAATACGAAGTGTATTTCGAGCAACCGCTTGATCACAACAATCCGGTACTTGGTCACTTCAACCAGCGGGTGATTGTATCGCATCAGGGGAAGCAACGGCCTGTTGTAGCCGTTCTAGAAGGGTACCAAATCTGGAATGGCCAACAGGACGAATTGACCCAGCTATTGAATGCCAACCAGGTGAATATTGAGCACCGTTTTTTCAAAAGCAGCCGTCCCGACAGTGTTCCTTGGGAAAAGCTTACCATTTGGCAAGCTGCTACCGACCAGCACAAAATCATTGAAGCCCTACAGACTATTTATCCTCAAAATTGGATATCGACCGGAATTAGTAAAGGCGGACAAGCTACCATGTACCACCGGACCTTTTATCCCGGTGATGTTAAAGCCAGTGTAGCCTACGTAGCTCCGCTCAACTACCAACGTGAAGATCCCAGAATCTACCGGTTTTTGAATTCGGTTGGCACCGCTCAGGATCGGGAACGGGTATATGACTTTCAATGCCTTTGCTTTGAACATTTTAATGAATTGGAAAGCATGCTGAAACAAAAGGCCAAAGACTATTCCTGGACTTTTGAAATGGGCACCAAGATGGCTTTACAGTACACCATCCTGGAGTACAGTTTTGCCTTTTGGCAATGGGGGGCTTTCCGTCCGGATGAAATTCCTGGCAAAGAATCCACCACTGATGATATTTTCTACCACCTGAACCGGGTTTCGGGCTTTACCTTTTTCGAAGCTAACGAATTGGAAGCCAACCGGGCCTTCTTTTGGGCGGCTTTAACAGAGATGGGCATGTATGGTTACCAAACAGAGCCATTCCGCAAGTATTTGGGCGATACTGCTGATTATACTTTTGATTTTTCTGCCCCAGAGGGAAAACAACCTGTGTTTAACCCCCAAGCCATGCAGCAGGTAAAAAACTATTTGGATGGCGATGCCAAAAACATGCTGTGTATTGTAGGCGGGTTAGATACCTGGAGCGCGACAGCCTATGAGCCCAGTGGTAACAACAATTTGGTCCGGATGACCTTACCCAACGGACATCATGGTACCCGTATTAAAGATTTCAACCCTTTAGAAAGAAAATATATTTATTCACTCTTAGAAAACTGGATGGAGGTATCCATTACCGATCCTTTTACAGATTAATCATTACCTGCTTTATATAACAAAAATGAAAAATAATTCCAAAGCTATCTTCTTTGCTTTGCTCTCCGTACTCTTATGGAGTACAGTTGCTGTTCCATTTAAAATCGGGTTATCGCATTTTCATTACATCCATTTCGTATTTATCACAATTACCATTGCTGTATTGGTCTCTTTTGTGGCTTTACTTCTACAAAAAAAGCTGAAACTCCTTAGAATACTGACCCGCAAGGAACTTCAATTATCAGTTTTCGGTGGTTTTTTAAATCCGTTTTTATATTATTTGATTCTTTTTAAAGCCTATTCCATCTTACCCGCACAAATTGCTCAGGCATTAAATTACACCTGGCCTATTATGTTGGTATTGCTTTCGGTCCCATTTCTGGGGCAGAAATTGAAACTGAAAAGTATGGCAACCCTTTTATTAGGTTTTATGGGTGTGTATTTCATTGCCTCGCAAGGCCAACCTTGGCCATTGAAACCAGCACAACCGTTCGGGGTGATGCTTGCAATAGGGTCATCGGTTATTTGGGCAAGTTTTTGGATCATCAATACAAAATCGGTTTTAGATGTAAGTTTGAATCTATTCTTAAATTTTTGTACCGGTTGGGTATTAACCGTCCCCTTGCTTTTCCTTATTCCTCTCCCAGCAAATATCCCCATCATTGGTTGGTCAGCAGCAGTATATTCCGGGGTTTTCGAGATGGGGATCACCTTTATTGTCTGGCTTATGGCGCTCAAATTAGCCGACCGTTCCGACACCATCAGTAATTTTGTATTTCTATCACCGTTTATGTCATTATTCTTTATCTACCTCATCTTACACGAACAAATTTACCTGACTACCTTATTGGGTTTAGGGCTGATCATTGCTGCAATATTTATCGACAAATGGATGGCCGGTCAAAAGAAGTCAAGTTAAAAAGCCCTGCAATGATAGCAGGGCTGACGATTAGGGTGTAAAACGGTGTAATGAGATGAACTCCCGGGCAGGAGTCATAGTTATATAACATCATCATAAAGAAATTGTTCCACAATTTTTTCTTTTGAAATAAAATCAACTATATTGCATCAAGACATTTCTAACATAAAACAAACTGATGAGGAATAAATTCATCATTCTCAACCTTTTCCTTGGGATTGGTCTGCTTGTTATGGCCGAAACGCCTCCTTATTCACTGGATCCTGATAAAAAACTAAACCAGTTTAATTTTGACCGTTGGACTACTGAATATGGATTACCAACCAACTCGTTGCTCCATATCTTTCAATCTTCCGAAGGGTATATCTGGCTTTCGGGTTATAGTGGAATAATAAAGTTCGACGGACAGAGGTTTACTGTTTACAACAAGAAAACCACCCGGAACTTCGAAAGCAACGTCACCGGGCGGATTTCAGAAGATAACATGGGAACCCTCTGGTTTACGACTCAAGAAAACGGGTTGATTTCATACAAAAATGAGGAGTTCAAGTCGCACGGGACCAGCGAAGGATTTGTCCACCTATATCGTGCCATTTACATCGATGATAGAAATGCCATTTATGGAGCCTCATCCGACAAGGGTTGGTTTATATATAAAGAGGGTAAGTTTACCACCCTTTCTTTCTCTATGCCTTTAAATAATATTGAAGTCCGAACGATAGTGGAAGGTTGTGATGGTGAAATTTATTTTGGGACCCTAGGTGAAGGATTATTCATCTATAAAAATGGGGAACTCAAGCAATTTGGCCCCAGCGATGGGCTCAAGAGTACATGGATATACAGCCTATATTTTACCAATGAAAAAACCTTACTTTTAGGCACCAGCAACGGGTTGTACGAATACGATTGTAAAAAATTCACCCCTGTTATTACTCAAAATATTTCCACCATCAATGCCATTACCCAAGACAGTTATGGCTCCACTTGGTTAGGTACAAATAATGGAATCATCCGCTTGAAGAAAGGCAAACAGGTGTCCGAACTTATTAAAGATTCTCAAGGGTTGCCTCCCAGCTTTATCAACGACCTGATTTTTGATGATGAAGGTGACCTTTGGCTTACCAATTATAAAGGAGGATTAACCCGGATTAAAGATGGAAAATTTACCAACCACAACCAAAACAGTGGGTTGTCGGGTAAAGCCGTAAATGCTATCTGCGAAATCAAATTCGGGAGTTATTTAGCTGCTTACGACAATGGTGATATTGACTTAATTACCAAAGATGGGGTAGCCCTTTTTGCCACCCAACACAAGTTGCTCGGGAAAAGAATCCGCCACATCCTAAAAGACTCCAAAGAAAACCTCTGGATTAGCACTTATGATGGATTGCTCAAAAAAACAGCTTCTGGAAAAGAGGTATTTTATCACACAGACAATGGGTTCCCGGCGTCAAAAATCCGCCTTGCTTTTGAAGATTCAAAAGGAAATATTTGGATTGGGACCCGGAATAACGGCCTCATTAAAATAAAACCCGATGGCAGCCTTACATTAATTGATGCTAAGAATGGCCTCAATTCCATGCTAATTATGTCGATAGATGAAATGCATGAAGGAACCATCCTGGTGGGCACCAACGATGGAGGGTTGAATTATATTAAAAATGACTCCGTGTATAAAATCCTGAATAAAAACAGAGGTTTGCCAAGCGATATCGTATTCAATGTTCATGAAGATTCAGATCAGAATTTCTGGATTGCCATGAATGGTGGACTTTCCTACATCAAAAATGATGTCATTTTTAATATAAACTCTAAAAATGGTTTGCCCGACGATTCACCATTCGATGTCCTCGAAGATGAATCGGGTAACTTATGGCTCCCCTGCGTTTCCGGAATCATTAAAATAAACAAAGCCTCATTGCTTAATTTTATCAGTGGGAAAAATCCAACTTTTGAAAGTTATTTATACAACCAAAACGATGGAATGGCACAGGAAGAATGCAATGCCACAAGCCAATCGCTAAAAGCTTCCGACGGAAGTTTGCTTTTCCCTACCATCGATGGTATTGCTCAAATAAACCCCATGCACCTTCAGGTAAACACCCTGAAACCAAACGTGTTGATTGAATCGCTGTTTGTAAATAACAAACCCGCCAATTTGCACAAACCCATCATCATCCATCCCGGAAAAAACAGGCTGACCTTTGAATTTACTGCTCTTAGCCTTCACGAACCTCAAAAAAACCGATTCAAATACCAACTGGTAGGTTACGAAGAAGAATGGACCGAATCGGGAAATAACCGTTCAGTATCTTATACCAACCTACCTCCGGGTTATTATACCTTTAGGGTAATTGCATCAAACAACGATGGCATTTGGAATGAAAAAGGGGATGCGGTTTCTTTTAACATCAAACCCAAATTCATCCAAACCAACCTTTTCTATGTCCTCTTGTTTCTGGGAGGGTTTATTTTTGTTTACGGTATTTATTTATATCGTATCAGGCAATTCAAATATCGGGAACGGGTACTTGAACTCACAGTACAAAAGAGGACTTCGGAAATTTCACAAAAAAACCGGGAACTGGAAGAACAAAAGCAAGAGATTGAAAGTCAAGCCGAAAAACTTGCCGAACAAAAAGCAGAATTGGAAAAAATAAATGCCGATAAAGACAAAATGTTTTCCATTATTGCCCATGATTTGCGAAGCCCCATGGGCAATTTTAAAAGTATGTTGGAAAGCTTGACGGCGGCCCCGGAATTCTATGATGAACAAAAACGTCAACGGATTCTATTGGCACTGACCGAAACAGCTAAAAATACCTTCGATTTATTGGAAAACCTTTTGAACTGGTCGCGCACCAAAATGAACCTAATGACTTATGAACCAACCATCTTTGTTATCAATGATGTAATTAATGAGATATTAAAACTTTCGAAACCTATCGCAAATAAAAAGAGCATTACCATTTTGATTAAAACCGAACCCAATACCACGGTTTATGCCGATGTGAACATGGTAAAAACCGTCTTCCGGAATTTATTGATGAATGCTATCAAGTTTACCAATGAATTCGGCACCGTTGAAATTTTCTCCCAATATAAAGAAGAATACATTGAATTTGCAATCAAGGACAGCGGAGTTGGTATTTACCCGGAATTACTCAAAAATCTTTTCAATAACCAAATCATCCAAAGTTCTGTAGGAACCCACAACGAAAAAGGCAGTGGCTTGGGGTTGATGCTCTGCAAAGAATTTGTCGAAAAAAATGGCGGTACCATTCATGTCGAAAGTGTCCCAAGCGTGGGCAGTATCTTTTATTTTACCCTTAAAACCATCCCTGATTAAATTTCTATTTCCTATCCTACCAACAAATAGTTTATAAAATTTCCACAAGCAAACAATTTATTTTATTTTTGATACGTTAAATTGTTTTCAACCAAAAAATTCTCCACATTATGAAAAGGATATTCATATTAATCTCTTTTTTGGCCATAAGCTTGTGGCTTTTCAGCCAAGAAAACCCGTTGCACGTTGAAACTTACACGCTAAACAATGGATTAACTGTGTATTTAAATGTCGATCACAGCATGCCGATGATACACGGAATGGTTGCTGTAAAAGGTGGTGCTAAACGCGACCCAAAAGATGCCACAGGTATCGCGCATTACTTTGAACACATCATGTTTAAAGGAACTCCCGAGATTGGCTCCATTGATTACACCCAGGAAAAGGTATATCTGGATAGTATTGCCTTACTTTACGACCAATTACCGACCGCAGCTGATGAAAATGCCCGATTGGAAATCCAAAAACAGATCAACCGCATTTCAATAAAAGCTGCTGAATTTGCCATTCCAAACGAAGTGGATAAAATCCTCAACGGCATGGGAGGTATTGGTATAAATGCCGGCACAAGCTTCGAATCAATTGTTTATTATAACAGCTTTCCGTCGAACCAGGTCGAAAAATGGCTCGAAGTATATAGCCACCGGTTTGAAAACCCCGTGTTCCGTTTGTTCCAATCGGAGCTGGAAACCGTTTATGAAGAAAAAAACATGTACGCCGATAACCCCATGAGCCGCATGTTTGAAGAATTTTCCAAACAGTTTTACCGCCAGACTCCTTACGGCCAACAAACCATAATCGGAACAAAGGACCATTTAAAAAACCCGTCGCTTAGTAAAATGGCGGCCTATTTTAATACCTATTATGTGGCTAAAAACATGGCTTTGGTTTTAGCCGGCGATTTTAATCCCGACCTTATTAAACCCATTATTGAAGAGAAATTTGGCAAATGGCGATCAGGCGAAAAACCATCGGACTTAAACCTGAGCGAAAAACCATTCAATGGCCGGGAACAGTTCTCGGGCAGATACACTCCTGTAAAAGTTGGGTTCCTGGGTTTTCAATCGGTACCCAAAAGCCATCCCGATGAAATGGCTTTAGAACTTTGTTCCAACCTTTTAAGCAACCGCGCCGGAACCGGGTTGCTCGATCAATTGCGCGACGAAAACAAGCTGATGTATGCCGGGGTGATGAACGACTTGCATACCGAACTGGGCGGGACTTATGTGTTTTTTGTACCTAAAGTAATCGGGCAGTCGCTGAACAGTGCCGAAAAAGAGGTTAATGTTCAGTTAGAGGCACTCAAAAAAGGAACCTTTAGCGATGAACTATTCCGAGGGGTAAAAACTGAAATGAAAAAACAATATGAAAAATGGCTCGAAGATATGCGCTGGCGGACTTATGCCATTATGGACGCCTTTTTGTACGGGGTTACCTGGGAAGAATATTTGTCGGCATCTGAAAAAATTGACAAAATTTCAAAAGAACAAGTAATAGCCATTGCCAATAAATATTTTGGCCCCAATTATTTAGCATTCCATTCCCGGATGGGGTTCCCTAAAAAAGACAAAATTGAAAAACCCCCATTTAAACCGGTTCCTGGCATGAATGGTGACAAAAAATCGAAATACGCACAAAAAATTGAACAGATGCCTACCGTCGATATGGCTCCAAAATTTATCGATTTTGAGGAAGATGTTGCAGTAATGAACCTCAACAAGAATGTAAAGGCATTCATCACTCCCAACCCCATCAACCAAATTTTCAGCCTCAAACTCGTTTTTGGCAAAGGAACCTATAACGATCCACTGGCAGAACAAGCCATCAAGGTTTTTGAATATGCGTCGCCCGAAGGAACCACCTTAAAAGATTTCAAAAAACAATTACAGTTATTGGGATGCGACTTCTCAACCTCTGCCGACCAAAGCACCACTACAATAAACATCAGTGGCCTGGAGGAAAACCTGGACATGACTCTGGACTTGTTTCACCATTTTACCAAGAACATAACTGTTGAAGAACCGCATCTGAAAAAGTTGGTTCAGGACCTGAAAATGGAACAGAAATTTGAAGGAAAGGATATAAGTACAACCAGCAGTGCACTAAGCGAATATGCGCTCTATGGAAAAGATTCAAAATACTTAAAGCGTTACAGCTTAAAGGAGGTTGAAAAGCTTACGGTTCAGCAATTGGTTGGCAAAGCCAAGGAAATTACCGGATACGGTTTTGAAGTTCACTATTGTGGAAAATTGGCTGCTACCGATTTTGCATCAACCTTTATAAAGCAATTCCCAATTGATGGCACCTTTACACCCGGAGTTGGAAAAATTGAACCCGATCGTGTCCCGGTTACCGAAAACACCATCCTTTTTGTAAACGATAAAAAAGCCATCCAAAGCCATATTTCCATTTTTGTTCAGGGCGGGTTGAACGATGAGCCTAGCCGGACCCAAATGGCTGGCTTTAACGAATACATGGATGGTTCCATGGCGTCCATCATTTTCCAGGAAATCCGGGAATTCCGCTCCCTGGCTTATGGTTCATCGGGTTCCTACCGTCCTTCGTTTTTATTCAGTAAACCTGGTTACTTCAGCGGATGGCTCTCTACCCAGGCCGACAAAACCACCGAAGCCATTGATGTATATACTTCAATCCTAAAAGAAATGCCCCGTAAGCCGGAAAGAATAGACGAAGTACGAAAAAACCTCACGCTTTCCATTAATGCGCAACAACCCATGTTCCGTTCTAAATCATCGAGTGTTTCAAACTGGATGCAACAAGGTTATACCAAAGATCCACGTGAAATAAGGTATCCGGAGTTATTAAAATTAGAATTCTCAAGCATTGAGGAGTTTTATAAAAATAATGTCCAGGGGAAACCATGGTTAATTGCCATCGTGGGCAACAAAGAACAGATTAACATGCTGGAATTAAGCAAATATGGTAAGGTGGTTGAATTAAAACCTGAGGATATTTTTAAGAAATAGTGATTGTTTTAAGTAGATTCAGATTACGATTCTATTTTATTATTATATTTAACAATATTTACAAACAAAAACACCCATTAAAATTTAAAAATTATGAAAAGGTTAGTATTTAGTATGCTATTTGTTTTGACAATAATGTTAATAATGCCAGCACAAGCCCAAAAGTGTAAATTAGATTTTGATAAGAAAGATCCAATTACCGGAGAACGTGTTAGACGAAGTTATATAAACATTAATATGTGGGCAAAAATGGCATTATATCGAGCAAATGATGATCTGCGTTTTGAATTAAGTTTTGCCAGAGGAGGAGAAGATAATTTTGCCATTCCTGCCGGTTCAAAAGTATTTATTAAATTGGGTGATGAATCAATTTTAGAACTTGTTTCAGCAAATGAAGCACTTCCTGTTTCTTTTGTCAATGGAAATCAAGTGGCGACCTCTTTTGCTATTTCATACTATATAACAAAAGAGCAAATGCAGCAAATTGGTAAATTTGGAATTGTATTTATAAAAGCTGCAGTAATAAATGATATAACAGCTAATTACGAAGTTAAAAAGAAAAAAAATAAAAAGATTACACAATCCGCATTGTGTATAAGTCAGGATTGATTTGTCTTCTAAAAAAGATTTCAGTATGAAATGTTAGGTAATTTTAAAAAATAAAAACGCTGATGAAACTGAATTTGTTTCACCAGCGTTTTTTTTAGCTAAAATATAATCTATCCAGCCTGGATTATTAAGTATAAGCCAACCGGACTTTTATTTCGTAAACAACACCTTTGGGGCAATTGATGTTTAACGAAGGCAATTGCATCAGTTCGTTTTTAACAAATTCACCCAAACCCGTATTGCTGGAACTCAATCCAACTACCTGAATCTGGCAATCTTCATCAACAAAAAACTCGATGTACACATTACCTACCAGAACATTCCCGGTTTTTTGCTCAGGGTTCCGAAGCTCTTGTTCAATAAAGTTTTTTAAGCCAATAGGCAAATGCGAATAAGTTTTTGACCCGGCAACTGCTTGCACTGAAAAAAGAATGGAAATCAATGCTACTACTAAAAATGGTTTTAAGGTTTTCATAATTGTAAGGTTTTAAGGATTAATAACATTTATTAAGGGTTACCTAAATTCCGTAGTCACGGCGTGACTTGTTAATTAAATGCTTCTTATTTATAAAAAACAGGTGCTTTTTAATAATAAGTCACACCGTGACTATTAGAAAGTTTTTTTCTGCGGATTTAAGGGTTGTAAAAATTAGAATTAAATATTTTCAGTTTCTACAGGAGTATATTCGCCCCGTTCCTGAATAATTGCCTGATATAAAGATGCAAATGCACCGTTTATCCACATTAAGGCTACAAAAAATCCGAATACCAATACAATAAGGCCGGCAACCATCAAGGCAAAGGAAACAATGTATAACCACAAAATCTCCCATCCCTTCCCCTTGGTTAAACGCCAGCTTTCTTCAACAGCTTTTACCGGATCGAGCCTTTTATCCATAACCAGATAAGGAACCAAAGCCAACCGACAGGCAAAGATAACGCCGGGGATGATGAGGAAGGCAAAACCAATTCCAATGATGGCCACCCGGAGCAAGCTTGCCAAAACCACATTCAAATAATTGTTGAATACATCGAACAATTCTTTTACTTCAAAATTCTGAACCCTGATGGCTTTTAAATACAGATAATCGGCACTGTATAACAAAGGAGACAACAGAAAAATAAAATAGAGGAACGAAAAAGTCCCCAATACCGAGGCCAAAAAACTATTGTGGTCGGTTCCATCCATGGCCGACATAGGAATATAGGCAACTCCTATAACCAAACCTATTAAAAATAGGGTGATAAAGCGGTCCCAAAGAACATTCCAACTGTGGGTCAATACGGAACCCGTTTTTGTTTTTAGATTTGCTACTTGCGTTTTCATTTTTGTTTGCTTTTAATTAATACTGTTTTAAAGGTTTTTAACATGCGGTTTTAAATCCGAAACAAAGATATATCGGCAAACAAGCCCCGTCAATCCAACCAAGGTAGGATATTGAAGTTTTCCTACTTCGGTAGGGATGCCCGGGCGCAAGGATTTCTTCTCCAACTAAAGTTTGGTTTCAGATTTTTATGTAAATTTCCGGTATGATTCAAGTAGCTATCATAATTACCATTTCGCTCAGTCTGGTACTGGGTTTTTACACCATTATACTCCTGCATAATTCGCGGAACAAATACACGCTGGGGTATTTAAACAGCTTCTTTTACTATCAGGTTTTATTATTTCTTTTTGGTTTCTATGGAATCCTCGGAAGTCTCTTGATCCGACAAATCCTACCAAAGTTTGATATAAGTTTCACGGGAATTGAAACCATTTCGCAGCTTTTGCCATTTATTGGGCTTCCATTTTTGATTGCGGCCTGGTACATGCAACTGAAAATGGCCGGCGAATTATGTAAAAAGAAGACCCACAGGCTGGTACCCATTGTTTACTTTCTTTTAGCCACCCTGGCTTTTTTGGCGTATGGTCTGGTTATTAAAAAAATACCTGAATTTACAATTGCCGATCAAGAGAGCCTGCGTAGGTATATTTTATTAGGATTTGTAGTTTTAGAACTGTTGGTACAAGGGTATATTTCTTTTGAACTCTTTTTTAACTCGTTCAAGCAAAAAGATCATCTCCAAAAACGTTTTTTTACCCAAGCGGCACTCATCGTTGCTGTAATAGCTCTTCTTAAAACGGCTTCATTATATTTTTCGCCCATCCATTGGGTGGTGGGTATCTATTTTATCCTCATCTTTTTTGCAGGAAACCTTCCTTTGTATTTTTACCTGTTGAGTCAAATTCAAAAATTGCCACAACCCGAACAACAATCTCCTGTTGAAATCAACGAAACACTTTTTGCTAAATACAAAATTACCCAGCGCGAACAGGAAATTATTATCGAAATCTGTAAAGGGAAAACCAATCAGGAGATTGCCGACAAGCTTTTTATCTCGTTACAAACGGTTAAAGACCACACCCACAATATTTTTCAAAAGGCCGGGATAAAAAACAGGGTACAGCTCTCACAGCTTTTTGGCAAAAATTCCCGGTTATAGTAACTGGTCCGATGGCAATTTAAAGAAGAACCGCCCATGAATATTTTAACTGAAGATGATTTAGATAAAATAACCTTTGGAGGTTTATTAAAAATAAAAAATTGCCGGAGAGTAGGCTTTCAATGGTTATAGCCCGCTACAACTTTACCTGTGCCCGGTTCGGAATTGCCTCATAATCCCACGCTGAGCATAACCATAGCCATTTACTCCATCATCCCGGTATTTTTTCGTACAAAGCTTGCTCCCGTTTGAGCAATGAAAGGAATTTGGCTGGAGTACCGGTTTCAAAATGCATCGGATTTCCAACGATAGGGTGGATAAAATCCAGTTTTACAGCACTCAAAAAGAGTCCTTTGCCTTTAAAAAACAGATGAGAACCGGCATACAATTTATCTCCCAGAATTGGATGTTCCAAACCTGACAGGTGGATACGCAACTGGTGGGTACGCCCTGTGAGAGGTTTCAGTTCCACTAACGAAAGATGCTTGTACCTGTTGGAATTTGCAACCTGTATTTTCTTAAATTCAGTTACAGCTTCTTTACCGTCAATGGGGGCTTCAATAATTCCTGCAGCAGGCAAATTACCGATGACTATGGCTTGATATACTTTGGATACCTGCTTCTGCTCAAATTGATTCCCCAGTTCAATCCGGGATTTTTGGGTTTTGGCAACAATTAAAAGTCCGCTGGTTTGATTATCGAGTCGGTGTGCTGCTCTTGGACGTTCCAATTTATCGGATAACGGACTTGGCTTCAGATTAAACGGAAGCGCGTTTTCAATGGTCCTAAAATAATTTCCGCTCACACCAAATCCCGCAGGTTTATAAATGACAGCCAAATAATCGTCTTCGAATAAAATGTTTAAGGGTAGGTTAAAAACCTTTTTAAGGGGTCGGTCATCATTCCCGTAAATTGAAATTATCTGCCCGGGATTCACATACCAGCCCGTTTCAGGCTTTAACCCATCTAATAAAAGAAGCCCTTCTTTTATTGATTTTTTGGCACTGTTCCGGCTCAATACGGTGGATATTGATTTAAGAACATATTCCAAAAGCCTTATCCGTTCTACATCGTCAGGAATGATATGTTGTTCAAGCAGTTTCAAAACAAATCCATTTTTATTTATTAAAATCGAAAAGCAGTAATAGTTGCAAAATTAACTTTCCAGAATAAATGATCACCATACCCGCCAAAAAGATAAAATTTTATACATATATCTAATTATTTATATATTTGCATTCGTAAAATTTTACGACATGCTTAAATCTATCATCAACAGAAGAAGAATCATCCAGGCCCTGATTGGCGCGGCAGTTTATATTGTAGTTTCGTACTATCAAATCAGTTTGTGGTACGTGTTGCTGGCAGGAACCATCACCGGTATTGTTTTTGGAAAGATATTTTGCCGTTGGATGTGCCCGCTTGGTTTTTTTATGGAAATTATCATGGGGATGAGTCCGGAAGGGAATTTCAGACAGATGTACCAATACCATAAAATAGGATGCCCCATTGCCTGGGTATCGGGTTGGCTGAACAAATACAGCTTTTTTAAAATAAAAACCAACAAAACAACCTGTTTATCGTGCGGAAAATGCGATAAACAATGCTACATCTCGACCTTGAATCCTGAATACAGTTTATACAAAACCGGGAAAAGGCATCCGTCGAAACAGTTTAGCTGTAGTAAATGTCTGAAATGTGTATCAGTATGCCCCAATGGAAGCATTACTTATAAAATAGCTCCACTAGGGGAAATGGCAAGTTAACGGCTTTCGTTCCCGTTAGTCACCCCAACTTTCAATTTTTAATTTCACCACATTTTCATTACCAGTGTAGGTGCGGTTTTCAACAAAACCTCCAAAAAAATTGCCCTCAACGGTATTCCAATCGCCCCGGGTAAATTTAAAACCCGATCGTAAATAACGCAAAGGAATCTGGATGGAACACGCTCCTTTGCCGTCGCGTTTAAGTATATAATTAGCATCACCCGGATCCCACCCATTGAATTTCCCGGTTATGTAAATATTATCTTTTTCAGGAGTGCGTTTGGGCAACTGCTCTAACAGCACGGTCACAATTTTTTCATCCGGTTCAAAAAGGTCATTCCATTTGGCTACGTTCAAAAAAACTGTATCGCTGCATTCCTGTACAAAATGTCGCGGAAATATATATCGTCCACCTTCATCAACCTCTTGGGAACGATGGGTCCCCCGGCAAACAACGTAAAACCCGTCCAATGTTTTACGCCTCATTGTCAGTGTATGCAAACCATTTTCCTGCTGGGTAAAAGCATATTTCTCGGGTTTGTTTCCAAAAGGAAATTCGTGACCAATCAAATAAAGAACATCGGTACCGGGCGTATTTTTAGGCAATTGGTTGATAACCAATGTTAAGTCTTGGCTGTAATGCTTTGGCAAGTCTAACCAATTTTCAATTTTTAGGTAAAGAGTATCAATCTCGTCATAATTATATTCCTGGTTATTCATTTTATGACCGCACTTATCGGTAAATTCTGTCCACCAACTGCCACGGGTAATTTTAAATGAAAGCCCATATTTTTTTCTTGGCAAAGAAATCATGTATTTGCCTTTGGCATCTCTTCTGAATATGAATCCGTCGTCTCCCGGATTCCAGTCGTTAAAATTTCCTGCCAAATAAATTTTATCTCCTTTGGGGGTATTTTCCGGGATAGCGGTTAAAACTATAGTTACATAATTCAGTTCCGGTTTTGCCATGTCGCTCCAGTTGTCGATTTGTACAACAACGGTATCGCCTCTCTCAAACTCAAGCACCCTCGGTTCTTTTTCGCGGCCAAAACGGTCAGCCTCTGAAATAGTAATATCTTTTCTGATAAATTTATAGGTGAAAAAGTTCGACGATTTGTTGTTCCACGAAATGCGGGGAACGGTGACAAAATAATTGGACCCATCCGGGTTTTTCCGCAATAGAAATTCGGGTTTGGTTCCAGGGTTCCAGGCATTGAAACTTCCGGCAATTTTAATGGAATCCTGAACAGGAGTATTCAACGGAATGCTCTCGACAATAATGGTGATAGAATCGCAATTCAATGGCTCAAGATCCCGCCAGCATTCAATCCGATGACTTATGGTATCCCATCTTGAATATTCCAATTGGTGGTCTTCAATATCGTTACCACATCGGTTTGCCTCCACGGTGGACCAATTTCCCCGGGTAAATTTATAGGCCAATGTACCAAAGCTTCTGGGTAATTCTACCATATAAGTGCTATCGGGCTTCATATGAAGCTGAAACCGGGAATCGCCCGGATCCCAATGATTAAAATTCCCTGTAACGTAGATAGGAGCCCCTTGAGGGGTATTCCCGGGAATACTTTCCACTTTTAGCACCGCTTTTTTGCAAGAGTAGGCAAGTATCAAAAAAAATAAAATATATAAAATCCTTTTCATCGTTGTCATCTTTAAAGTTCCATCCATTCCAGAAAATCAGAAACTTTTACCCGGCTAATCAGCACATCTTCGGTTGTTTGAGGCACCAATTCAATTTTCAACCGGCTGTTAAAGTGTTTGTGTATCTTGACTATAGAGTCTTTATTGGCCAAGTAGCCACGGTTTAACCGAAAGAACAGTTTTGGATTTACCATACCGGCCACCTGGTCAATTGAAAAATCAACCACGTACCGCTTTTTATCCAATGTCATCAAGAGCACTTCATTATCTTCGGAATAAAAATAAGCCACCTCGTTGAGCGATATAAACTTTAACTGGTCGCCGGATTTTACCAGTATTTTCGACTTATATTCTTTGGGAACCTGAACCATATTCAATAGGTTATCAAGCTGTTCCAACGTCAATGAGGCTTTTTGGGGCACCCGGTGTGTTTTTAACGACTCATATTTTTGCAACGCATTGTTCAGAGCCTGCTGATCAATCGGTTTTAAAAGGTAATCGATGCTATTTACCTTAAATGCCTGAATGGCATAGGCATCGTAAGCTGTGGTAAAAATAACCGGAACGTTGACCGTTGTTTGGGTAAAAATTTCAAAGCTCAGTCCATCAGCCAATTGAATATCCATAAAAACCAGTTCGGGGGCATCATGAGCCGAGAACCATTCTACGGCATCTTCCACCGATTCGATACAAGCAAGTACCTGATGTGTAAAGCCGGTGTTCTGCAATAAGCGTTTCAACTCGTTTTGCGCAAATGGCTCATCCTCGATAATCAACACATTAAGCATCTGTTATTTTTTATACGTTGATTCAATTAATGGAATCTGCACCACAAACTGAGATTCCGAATTCTCAATTACCACCGGATTGGGCGATAAAAACTGATACCTGCTTTGGATATTTTTCAGACCCTGCCCCGATGAATATCCCTCAGCAGTTTTAATTTGAACATTGTTCCGGATTTCAACATACCCATTTTGTGCAACAATTTCAATGGTTAAAGGCTTTTTAGCACTAATAACATTATGCTTGACAGCGTTCTCAATCAACAATTGCAAAGTCATTGGAGCAATCATGGAGTCAAGCAAACGGTTGTCGATGTTCCGTTTAAAAAGCAAACGGTCCGAAAACCGCAAACCCAATAAATATTCGTAAGCATCAATAAAAGTGAGTTCTTGCTTCAGAGGGACCAAATCGGTTTGGCTATTTTCGAGAACGTACCTGTAAACTGAAGACAACTGGCGGATGTAGCTGGCAGCAGTATCCACATTTTCATACATTAACGATGAAAGTGTATTCAAACTGTTAAATAAAAAGTGCGGGTTTATTTGGTTTTGAAGGGCTTCAAACTTCGATTCGGCACTCTCTTTTTTAAACCGTTCCATCTCGGCCAACGAATGGCGCCATTGAAAAAGCAGGAATATCCACAAATTCAATAGATTGTACAAAAAAGCTACCAATATGACGGTAAAAATAAGGATTAACTCATCGGTAATAACAACCAGTACATTTTGGTAAAACAGCCATAGAATCAGCCACCTAAAAACCACAAAAAGTGAAAAGATAATCAAAATCTCCAAGGCTAACTGAACCAGAAACCTTTTTATCAAGGATTGGTTCCAGGGCAGGGCGTTATTTAACCTTTTCTCAAGCAAATAATAAATATAAATAACCAGAAAAGCCAACCCAACAGATTGGAAATAACCAAAAAAAGGTTGAAAGATGCTGTAATTTTTGTATAACAACCCAAATATCACATCGCTGATAAACTTAAAAAAGATACCGGCAACCAGAGCTGCCGATACCCTTATTTTTATGTTCTGTAAAAACGACTGATACTGCATTGGAATACGTTGTTTTGATTTGCTAATGTAACTAAAAATCTCATTTTTACCTGTTAAACCCTATTGATTGTTACCAACCAATAAGGTTTTGGCACCATGTGCCATTTCATTATCGATATTAATTGGTGTTGGGATTTGCACAATACCTTGTTCGTTAATGGTAACTAATTCGCTACAAGCTACCTGACCTTTGCACATTACCTTGAAAAGCAATTTTGATTGTTTATAATCTGCTACATCGTAGGTAATTTTCATCATACCATCGGTTTTAAAAGCACGGCCATCAATTTTTTCACCTTTTTCGTTGTAAACCAATACTTTGATTTTGTTTTGATTTACATCAAGATACCTAACCACAATTTGATTGTCGGCTGAAAGTTGCACATCGGCTTTGCATGGTTTCACAACTGAATTGTTTTGAGCATTTGCTGCTAAGACTGAGAAAACCATCAATGAAACTAAAAGAAAGAATCGTGTTTTCATAGTAATAAAGTTTTAAGAATTAATAATTTAAATTTCACGATTCAAAAATACTATGCGGGGCTGACTAGGACAATTGAATAGCGTTGGACTTCATTTTTTGGTTGTTGAAGTTTAGATTTTAGACATTGAAATACCACTCTAAAAATTTCATATTTAACACGAATCCATCATACAGGCAAAAATATTTTAGCAGAATAGTTACCAAACTATAACCAATCAAAGGTTTTTTACTATTTTTAAATCGGTCATTCCCATTTCGGAATGTCGTCCAATGTAAACGGCTCATTGAAAACAGGTTCAAACAATTCACAAATTCATTCACATGAAGATAGTTCATATTAGCGCTGAATGCTATCCTGCCGCTAAAGCCGGCGGTTTAGCCGATGTGGTCGGTTCCTTACCAAAGTACCAGAATATTGCCGGCCATGAATCGTCGGTGATAATGCCGCATTATTACACCAGGTTCCGCAACGACAATCTGTTTGAACAGCTTTTTCAGGGATCGGCTAAGATTGGCCGGCACGATTACCCTTTCAAGGTTTTTAAATTATTGCAAAACCCCATCGGGTTCGAATTATTTTCCATCGAAATCCCAGGATTGTTTGATAGGGAACGGATTTATTCGTATCACGACGACACAGAGCGATTCATCACCTTTCAGGTAGCTGCCCTGAATTGGATGAAAGAATGGGAAATCCTGCCCGAAATAGTTCATTGCCACGACCAGCACACCGGGTTTGTTCCATTTATGATAGCAAACATTTACGAATATGGCCGTTTGAAAGAAATCCCCACGGTTTTTACCATCCACAACGGACAATATCAGGGCCAATTCGGTTTCGACCGGATGCACTATTTACCGCCTTTCCATTCCTTTTTTACCGGCTTAATTGAATGGGACAAAGCCATCAATCCCTTAGCCTCTGCCATTAAATGTGCCTGGGAGGTTACAACTGTTTCACCCTCGTATATGGATGAAATCGGGGAATCGATGAACGGTTTGGAACCCTTATTGCGTGCGGAACGTGGAAAATCTAAAGGCATTCTGAATGGCATTGATGTCGAGGTTTGGAATCCTGCCACCGATGCCATGCTTGAAAAAAACTACACACTAAAAACCGTGGAATCGGGAAAAAAAGCCAATAAAAAATGGTTATGCGACCAATTTAATCTGGATACTAAGAAACCCCTGTTCACCTTTATTGGCAGGCTTGTTGGCGAAAAAGGAGCGGATCTGCTTCCTGAGGTTATCTATCAAACACTGTCGCAACACCACGATAAACTGAATGTGTTGATTTTAGGTTCGGGCGAACGACACATTGAACAGGCCTTGTGGGACTTAGAACCACAGTTCAAAGGTAACTATTGTTCGTATATCGGGTACAATGAAAAACTTTCGCATGTTATTTATGCCGGAGCCGATTTCTTGTTAATGCCCTCAAGAGTAGAACCTTGTGGATTAAATCAATTATATGCTTTACGTTATGGCACTGTTCCTGTTGTACGCCGGACGGGTGGCCTCAGGGATACGGTAACCGATATTGGCGACCAGGGTTTTGGGATATGCCACGACCAGTGTGTCACCTGGGATATCAAGCAAGCTATTGAACGGGCCATGAATTTATATGATGCGGCGGACGAATTTAAAAATATCCGCAAACAAATTATGCAGATAGACCATTCATGGAACCGTGCAGCTTTAGAATATATTGAACTTTACCAAACTATAAAAAAGTAGTCATATGAAAAAGAATGTGCTAGCAATCATTTTAGGGGGTGGACAGGGGAGCCGGCTCGCCCCGTTGACAGAAAACCGGTCGAAACCTGCAGTCCCTGTGGCTGGGAAATACCGGTTGGTGGACATACCTATTTCGAACTGTTTGAATTCTGACATTGACAGGATTTTTGTGCTTACCCAATTTAATTCGGCCTCCTTAAACAAACACATCAAAAACACATACAATTTTGGCTTCTTCAGCGAATCGTTTGTCGATATTTTAGCAGCTGAACTTACTCCGCGCAGTGGAACCTGGTTTCAGGGAACGGCTGATGCTGTGCGTAAATGTATGCACCATTTTCTCAATTATCCTTTTGATTATGCTTTGATTCTATCGGGCGACCAATTATATCAAATGGATTTTAATTTAATGTTGGATGCCCACATCAAAAAAGGAGCCGACATTACCATTGCCACCCTTCCGGTTATTGCAAAAGAGGCGCCTGAATTTGGCATCCTGAAAACCGATACAAAAAGTATTATCAAGGAATTTATCGAAAAACCCTCACCCGATGTGTTGCCCCAATGGACCTCAGAAGTAAGCGATGAGATGCGCCACGCAGGCAAAAATTATCTGGCATCGATGGGGATTTATATTTTCAACCGGGAATTATTAATCAAACTCATGGCCAATGAGGAAACCAAGGATTTTGGCCGCGAAATAATTCCACAGGCCATTAAAGATAAAAAGGTTCTGAGCTTTCAGTACGAAGGTTACTGGACCGATATTGGTACCATTGATTCCTTTTTTGAAGCGAACCTGAGCCTTACCGACGACATTCCAAAATTCAACCTATTCGATAACTCCAATGTTATTTATACCCGTGCCCGGATGTTGCCACCCTCAAAAATATCAGGCACTACCTTAGAACGCACCTTAATTTCCGATGGATGCATTATACTTGCCAGCCGTATTGAACGCTCCATCATTGGCATCCGGTCAAGGGTTGGCAAAGGGACCACCGTGGTAAACTCCATACTAATGGGTTGTGATTATTACCAAAACCTGGAAGAGATTAACAAAGAAATAGGTGGAACCAAAAGAATATTAGGTGTGGGGGAACGCTGCTATATCAACAATGCCATTGTAGATAAAAACTGCGCTATTGGGAACGATGTCCGCATCAATGGCGGCAAGCACCTTCAAGATACCGACAATGAATTATTTGCCGTAAAAGAAGGTATCGTGATTATTAAAAAAGGGACTGTCATTCCCGATGGTTTTGTGATTTAATACTGCTAAAAACAACCAACAAATTACAAAGAGGCTGTCTAAAAAGTCATCGGATGAATATCTTTACTTATTGTGGTGATTTTTAATATGTATTAAATCAATTAAAAATTCATCCGATGACTTGGATTCCAAGAATCCTACTTTTTGGACAGCCTCTTTTGTCTTTTCCAGAGAGAAATTACAGGTTGTTTAGGGTCAGGTTTACCTCGTACCCATTGATTTGAATCAGTTTTGTAGGGTTATCAATTTTACCGTAGAGGTAATCGTATTTAAGGAAGTCAGAATCTTTGTCGTGATAAATGATTTTATATTCTTCGCGTAAGAACCTGAACTCAGGATAATTGACGACTCCTTTAAACCGATAGGCTGCATTTTTACTGATAGTCAGGTTCAACTCAAGGTACTTGCCATCGAAAAGCAATGACGTAAAGGCCTCATTTACCGAACTGATTTTAACCTCCTCCTCATAGCCATCCATTTTTACATAGCTGCTCAAGTTTTGGATTTCCACATTGTTGTATTTGCCATTTATTGAAATGAGTGAATCCACCGATTCAATCAAAATTTTATTTTCATACCCCTCCATCATTTTCAAAGACTTCAAATTTATGGCGTCAACCTCAAGGTATTTGGCGTTCAAATCCAAGGTATTGGTCTTCTTTAGGTTCAAGCTACCTTCGTACATGTTTGCTTTAATGTTGGGCACATCGCCCAAACGGATGTTGCAATATTTTGCCTCCATCTTTGCTGCCGGAAGCTTGGTGATAGCCATTTTATCTTCATATCCTAGGTAATTGAGCCCGCCACAGGTGGTTGTTTCTATTTGTGAATATTTCGAGTCAATGTCGGCATTGCCCATTTCGGTGGCCCCGAAACGTGTCTCATACAGTACCAACCTGGCTTCCCCTACTTTATCAAACCTTATTTTTGAATATTTGGCATCCACCTTGAGCTTTCCGGCGATACTTTTGCCCACAAAATCAAGATCGTAAGCTTCAAAATTCAAATCCCCATGCACCGAGAACAGAACGTCTATTTTTCCATATTTACCATCTATATTCAGTTCCATCTCCGATGGCAGGTAAATCCGAAGCTTTTTAATCTCGAAGGTAAAATCATCGAATTTAAGTTTATTCCCATCTTTTAAAACCACATAATTTTGTTCACCAAACCCAAAAAGCGACCAACTTTTGAGGTTTGAGTAAAAATTAGTATTTATGGTAATTGAATTCCCATCCTGCTTCAAGAGTTCGGTTTTCATTGCTTGTTCAAGTTTAGCAAGGGCATCGGAGTTATCGCCCTCAGCCACATACTCAATTTGCACTACAATTTTATCTTCCTTTACGGGAAGTATCTCCGCGTGGGTATCGTACAAATGAATGGTTACCTGGGGATTGCTTTTATATGATGCCGTTGCTTCCCAGGTTTTGGTTTCCTGACCCAATACCCCCAACGATACAATAAAACTGAGTATTCCGGTTACCAGCCAGGGCAACTGCTTATATGTCAATTTTTTTAGTTTTGCTTTCATAGTTCACTTGTTTTTGTTTTTCGTAAATCAGTTGTTCAATAATGCGCAAGCGCTTTTCATAGGTATCGAGCAGTATCACAACAGCCCGTTCGTTAAAACCGGCTTCTTTTAAATCGCCGAGTCCTTTTTGGTACAATGTATCCAGACGTTTCAGTTCATCAATCAACAGAGCTTCCATGGGCGATGTCGGACTTTGGATTAGCGTGTATTGTTCCCACTTTTGGCTTACCTGCTTTTGATATTGAAGTTCCCTCCGGGCCAGTTCTTTATTTATTTGGCTAAGGCTGGTCAATTGCTGTTGCATCACCCACTCGTGCCGGACCAACATCCCAATAGCAAAAAAAAGAATGACCGATGCAGCAGCCCATTGTATATACAACCTCCTCCGTTTAGCAGCACGTTGTTTCTTTTGAAGTATTTGATTCCAAACCGATCCGTAATCGCCTTGTTGGGTGTCCAAATAGGCTTTATTCCTTTTCAAATAGTCTTCCATTTCCATATCCAGAATCTTTAACCGCCATCTAATTTTCGGCCACCAGAACCTTTAATTTTTCATTCAAAAGCTTTTTCGAACGGTGGTACTGCACTTTACAATTGGTTTCAGAAAGCCCGAGCATTTCTGAAATCTCGCTAAACTTATATTCCTCAATGGCTTTGAGTGTAAACACTGTCCGGGCGCCATCGGGCAGCGACTCAATGGCCTGAATCACCTTTTCCATCGGAAAATCCTCATCAATCCATGTATCAGCCTCTTCCTTTGTATTCGATTCAATGGCTGGGGTCAGTGGGCTTAAAAATCCTTTACGGCTTCGCATGGCCGTAATGCTTTGGTTTACCACAATCCGCTTGAGCCAACTGCCAAAAGAGGCCTCGCCTTTAAAAGAACTCAATTTCGTAAAAGCTTTCAGGAACGATTCCTGCAACACATCTTCGGCATCGTAACGATTACCGCAAATGCGATAGGCCACATTATACATGGCATGGACATATTGCTTGTACAATTCATGCTGTGCCTGCGTGTCGCCCCGTTTGCATTTTTCAATTAATAGTTGTTGCAATGTAATTTGATGCTCCAAAGTTTTTGCTTTTACTGAATGAATGACGCCAGGATAGTTAAAAGGTTAAAAACAAATCACCATTTTTTCTGATTCGGTGCAAAATAAAAAACATACCTTTTAACCCCACGAGGTTTTGGAACCTGCTCCTGATAGGTTTGGAATTTTACTCTAAAGCTTTTCAACAAGTGACAAAGTCCTACTAAAGCCTGTAACCCTACGAGGGTTTGAAACCCTCGTAGGGTAGCTAACAGCCTAAAATTCTGTTGAGCTATTATCCAACTGCAACACTGATTTAATACTTTTCAGGCACAAAATTTTGATCGGTAATGGGTGGACGCATGTAATTGTCATGTTCCTTCCTTGGAGGCAATTCAAAAGGTTTCGGAGTCAAATCCTCATAAGGGATGATACTCAACAAATGGCTGATGCAGTTCAGGCGGGCCAGTTTTTTATCATCGGCACGTACCACATACCAGGGAGCCTGTTTAATATCGGTGTATTTGAACATCTCGTCTTTCGCTTTTGAATATTCTACCCAGCGTTCGCGCGACTCCAAATCCATGGGGCTGAGTTTCCAACGTTTGGTAGGGTCGTTGATACGTTCCTGGAAACGGTGTTCCTGCTCCTCATCAGAAACCGAGAACCAATATTTTATCAGTACAATATCGGAACGGACCAGCATCCGCTCAAACTCCGGACAGGAACGCAAGAATTCTTCATACTGTTCCTTGGTACAAAATCCCATCACATGTTCCACCCCGGCACGGTTGTACCAACTGCGGTCGAAAAGAACCATCTCGCCGCCGGCAGGCAGGTGAGCAACATACCGTTGAAAATACCACTGTGTTTTTTCCTTTTCGGTGGGAGTCCCCAAAGCCACAACGCGGCAGATTCTTGGATTCAGAGGTTCGGTAATCCGCTTGATGGTCCCCCCTTTTCCTGCTGCGTCACGACCTTCAAAAAGGACCACAACCTTTAGTTGTTTAAGTTTAATCCACTCCTGAAGCTTTACCAACTCGATTTGAAGTTTGGCTAACTCTTTTTCATATTTCTCATTACTTATCGAGCGGTCGTCCCGGGTTTTGGGCTCCACGTGCTCGTGCTTTTTTTTCTTTCCCATGATACGCTGAATTGATTGAACAATGACATAATCCAACTAATTTACTTATAAATGATTAGAAATGAAATAATCCTGAAATAATTTACACGAATGCAAATCTTTCCTGATAAAATTATCTTAAAAAGGAATCTGCCCTTTTTCTCATCAATGCAAAAGCAAGAACCGTTTTCAAAAATTAAAAAAATTTCAATCACCACATCAATGGATTCAACAGTTTCAGAATTTGATAATACAACTCGTGTAAAAACAAAACAAAAACCGATTTAACCTGTTATCTTATAAGCTTCTACATTCTATTAACTCAATAGTATCTTTAAAAATATTTTGATTATGCAGTTAAAACCGGATCACCCAGAAAAAACATTTATTGCACAAGCCCAGAAGGTATTGATACAAGCCAAAAACCAGTCGGAGATTGCCTTACGGTTGGCCGAATTTGGATATACCGAGGAAAAAATTAACGAAGGTCTTCAGATTTATCAAAATGCCAGTACCTTAATTGATGTTGCATTGAACAATGATTTGAAAAAAAACACTCAATTCCGGGAATACCAGTTGGTGAAACACCAATTAGAAAAACTTTACCAACAACACCGCCAAAAAGCAAAAATCATTTTCCGCAAAAGCCCAGACGTACTTACCATGCTCAATTTAACCGGCAGCATCCCATTCTCCTATACCGAATGGAAGAACACCCTCATCAGCTTTTATTCCGGGATATTGGCCAACCCTGTACTGCAACAGCGTTTGATACGGTTCAAAATCCCGATGTCGGAAATTAAACAGGGCCAGCAACTGCTCCGGTCGTTAGAAATTTACCGCAACAGATACATTAACGAAAATGGACTCCCGAATGAAGCGGTTATTGAGGAAAGTGAAATTATGGTTACCCTCGACCATTGGTTGGATGATTTTTTAATTGCGGCCGAATTTGCCCTCGAAGACAAACCCCAGCTGCTCAAAAAACTGAGATTTAAAAAAATATCGCACCGTTAGCAATTATCTTGAAGCAAAAACAACTACCCATTATGCAACCTTTTCAGAACCATGTTGCCATTTTTAACCACCCCTTTTTAAACATTCACTCCTGTTTTTGTTATTTTTGGATATGGCTTTAAAACAAAAAACACCCAAAACTGACGCTGTGTCCCTCCTCAGGTTTGAAACACCGATAGGGACTGTGGTTTCGGTGGCTTCTGCC
>DOTG01000013.1 GCA_003512955.1 Marinilabiliales bacterium | reverse complement strand
GTTGTGATTTGCTTTCAAAATGTATCTTTGACTTACTGATAAACAACTTTTCTTTTTGCGCATCTGGTCTGATTTAAGTTGTGATTTGCTTTCAAAATGTATCTTTGACTTACTGATAAACAACATGTGAATCAGGCTAGTATACTCTATGTTTGTTGTGATTTGCTTTCAAAATGTATCTTTGACTTACTGATAAACAACCAATACCGCCTCCGTAATAATTCCCGCAGTGTTGTGATTTGCTTTCAAAATGTATCTTTGACTTACTGATAAACAACAACCATTCAAAAATTTGCCGACTTTCTTTGGTTGTGATTTGCTTTCAAAATGTATCTTTGACTTACTGATAAACAACTCCTTCAGGCTTTTTAATTTTGTAAAAAACGTTGTGATTTGCTTTCAAAATGTATCTTTGACTTACTGATAAACAACGCTTTTAAAAATGTGGCTTTCGTCCATCCGGTTGTGATTTGCTTTCAAAATGTATCTTTGACTTACTGATAAACAACATCCACGCCCCACTCGTTTTGCTTGCGGTTGTTGTGATTTGCTTTCAAAATGTATCTTTGACTTACTGATAAACAACTCAGAAGAACTAAGTTCACGTCTATACCACGTTGTGATTTGCTTTCAAAATGTATCTTTGACTTACTGATAAACAACCTAATTCAAAATGAGGTAAATCCCAACCTGTTGTGATTTGCTTTCAAAATGTATCTTTGACTTACTGATAAACAACCAAGTAACTCATTTACTTTTACGCTATCATGTTGTGATTTGCTTTCAAAATGTATCTTTGACTTACTGATAAACAACCGTTTATTTCGGCTTTATACTTGCAATTGTGTTGTGATTTGCTTTCAAAATGTATCTTTGACTTACTGATAAACAACCCTTTCTTTTTAAACAACAAACAAATATATGTTGTGATTTGCTTTCAAACAAAATGTATCTTTGACTTACTGATAAACAACCTTCAAAACCTTTTGTCAACTCCCTCTCTGAGTTGTGATTTGCTTTCAAAATGTATCTTTGACTTACTGATAAACAACGATAGGTTTTTTATATCCAGATGCGGATAGGTTGTGATTTGCTTTCAAAATGTATCTTTGACTTACTGATAAACAACCAATTGCTTTGAACATTTCCTAAAGTTGCTGGTTGTGATTTGCTTTCAAAATGTATCTTTGACTTACTGATAAACAACCATATCTGGGCAAGGTGCCAGTATTATCAAGGGTTTATCGGTAATTTTCAATAAAAAAATCAGGTTGTTTATCGAACAAAATCCGGTCGCTGGCCGGATTTTTTAATTCTATTTCATCACATATACTTAGCGGCGCACTGATACATAAGGTGCCCTGGATTTGATCCACAGTAGTTTGTCAAAATAAATTCCCTCTGCTTTTGCTCTTACCATTTCCCTAAAATGTATTATTTTAGTTGTCCATATAAAAAAACTGAAATGGATGTTGTAATTATCGTTATTGGGCTGTTGTACTTTCTGGGGCACTATCTGTCCCATTTTTTTCAACGCACCATGATTCCCGATGTGTTGGTACTTATTCTCATTGGTATGGTGATAGGGCCGGTATTCCATTGGGCTACTCCTGAAAATTTCGGAATGGTAGGGAACGTGTTTACCAGCATTGCCCTTATTGTCATCCTTTTTGAAGGGGGATTGAGCCTGGAGCTTTCCTCTATCTCGCACTCAATGAAAACCTCGTCAATCCTCACCTTGCTATTCTTTGCAATTACTGCCTTAATTGTAGCAACCGTGCTGTATTCCGTGTTACATTTCCCAGTTATGGTCTCGCTTATTACCGGGTTTATTTTGGGAGGGACCTCCTCGGCGGTGGTGCTTCCCCTGGTAAGTGCTTTAAAAATGGGGGACAAACCTTCAACCATTCTTATTTTGGAATCAGCTTTAACGGATGTTTTGTGTATTGTTTTTGTCATTGGGTTTTTAAACGGGTATCAAACCGGGGAAGTAGAACCCGGTAAAATTGTTGGAGGGTTGATTTCTTCACTGGTTCTGGCATCCGTAATAGGAATTATCAGTGCATACGTGTGGTTGCGATTACTCAAATGGGTGCGTCAGTTTCCCAATACCCAGTTTACCACTTTTGCGTTTATGTTTGTGGTATATGGTTTGGCCGAATATTTTGGATTTAGCGGTGCTATTGCCTCTCTGGCTTTTGGAATTATATTGGGAAATTACGACAAAATAAGTATTCCCATGGTGAATTCTACCCGGTTGCCGTTTGGCATCATTACCGAGGTGGAGAAAAGCCTGTACCGTGAGATTGTTTTCCTTCTAAAGCTTTACTTTTTCATCTATCTGGGACTTTCCATTCCTTTTCACAATTGGAACAGCATTTGGGTGGCAGCTCTCGTGGTTGGTTTGATTTATTTAGCCCGTTTGGTGACTACCCGGTTCTTAATCCGGGAAAATTTTCCGTGGAACGATAAAGCCATGATTTCCGTGATGGTCCCCAAAGGCCTTGCTGCTGCTGTATTGGCCGGACTCCCTTTGCAATATGGTATTGAGCAGGGGGAGCAAATCAGGGCTATAACCTATTATGTGGTACTTATCAGCATATTGGCCACCTCGGTTCTGATACCTTTGATTAAGAATACTTTTGTGGGTAAAGTGTATCAAGTAATTTTCAGGGAGAAAAGAGGATCAGAACATGTAAATGCAGCCAATCCAATTAAGGAATAAAATAGGTGCAACTTATAGATTTCCAGGTCGAAAATACCCTGTGTTTCGTTCGGGTATCAGGTATCTTGATACTGACAGCTTGATACTTTTAGCCATCATCTAGCCTACAATCTTCCCGTCCTGCATGGTAACGGTGCGGTCGCTCATTTTGGCCAGGGCCATGTCGTGGGTTACAATCACAAAGGTTTGCTGGAATTTATCGCGCAGGGCAAAAAATAGCTGGTGCAGCTCTTCTTTGTTTTGGGTATCGAGGTTGCCCGAAGGTTCGTCGGCAAGGATGACTTCGGGGCTGTTGATTAACGCCCGTGCCACGGCTACCCGCTGCTGCTCACCTCCCGACAGTTCTTTGGGTTTGTGGCCCAGGCGGTGCCCCAGGCTTAAAAAGTCGAGGATTTCCCTGGCCTTTTGTTCGGTAGCCTTCCGGTTCTGGCTGGCAATCAAAGCCGGGATCATCACATTTTCCATGGCTGTAAATTCGGGCAGCAGTTGGTGGTTCTGAAAGACAAACCCCAGGTTTTGGTTCCGGAATTTCGACAGTGCTTTTTCGCGCAGGCGGCTCACTTCGGTTCCGTTGATGGTAATGGTTCCCCGGTCGGCATTGAGCAGGGTCCCGATGATTTGCAGCAGGGTGGTTTTACCTGCACCGCTTTTTCCTACAATGGCTACAATTTCAGCTTTCGTAATGGTCAGGTCGATACCTTTCAATACTTCAACCGTACCGTAATTTTTATGGATGTTTTCAATTTGTATCATTGTAGGTCTGTTTTGAGAGCAAATATAGAAAATTAACCGTATTGCCACCTATAGGTGTAAGCATCAATACATCGAAACGGGAATAAAAAAACAGCCCGGTTTTTTGCCGGGCTGCCTGTCAGATTACGAACTAAGTCTATTGATTTTTTTGTGCCTTTTTAAGCGTATCAAACATTACCGTAGAAGCAACCGCTACTGATGAGTAGGTACCCACAAAGATACCAATCAACATGGCAAAGATAAATCCCCGGATAACCTCACCACCAAAAATAAACATTACCAAAAGAACCAATAAAGTAGTACCGGCAGTAATCATGGTACGGCTTAAGGTGCTGTTCATGGCGGCATTGATGGTTTGGAAACTTGTCCATTTAGGGTGCAACCCAAAGAATTCGCGGATACGGTCATAAACAACCACCGTGTCGTTGATTGAATAACCAACTACTGTTAGTATGGATGCTATAAATGCCTGGTCGATTGACATGGAGAAAGGCATGACATCTTTAAACAGGGAATATACACCAAGAATAAAGATGACGTCGTGGGCTAATGAAGCAATAGCCCCTAGTCCAAACTGCCATGTACGGAACCTGATAACAATGTAGAGGAAGATGACCATCAAGGCAAAGATGACCGACAGGACTGCTGAAGTTTTAATGTCGCTGGCAATGGTTGGCCCCACTTTTTCAGAACTCATCCGGTAATTTTCAGAGAACTGTTTGAATGATGTTCCTTCAGGAAGGTATTTACCCTTTAAAGCAGAATAAAGTTTGGCTTCAACCACATCGTCAACAAGCGGTTCCTGACCATTCAAAAGTGTTTTGGCAAGCTCAACATCTTTGGCAGGAGCATTTTCTTCCTTAATCAGGTATTGTGTGGTGATTTTTATTTGATTGTTTTCACCGAAAGTTTTCACTTCGGGTGATTCACCAAACTCGGCACTTAAGGTGCGTTGGATATCGGTTGTATTTACCGGCTGGGCAAAGCGGATTACATAAGTCCGTCCCCCGGTAAAGTCAACGCTTTGGTTAAATCCTCTGGTAACAATGGAACCAATACTTACGACAATCATTAAAGAGGAGAAAATGTAGAAATATTTACGATTCCCCAACCAGTTAAAATTGATGTTTTTGAAGGCATTTTCGGTAAACTTGGTGGCGAATACAGGTACTTTATTTTTTGCCAGTTGGCGTTCAAAAATCAGACGGGTGATAAAGATAGCTGAGAACAACGATGATAAGATACCAATACCTAAGGTAACGGCAAAACCATGAATTGGGCCTTTACCGAAGTAACCAAGAATAATGGCAGTTAATAACGTAGTAACATTGGAGTCGATAATAGCAGAATAGGCATTACTGTAACCATCTTTAATGGCCTGTTTGATGCCCTTACCGGCAGCCAGTTCCTCACGGACCCGTTCGTTGATAAGCACGTTGGCATCCACCGCCATACCCAGGGTAAGCACAATACCGGCAATGCCGGGCAGGGTTAATACGGCTCCCAGAGATGCCAATACCCCCATGATGAAGAACACGTTCACAAACAAGGCTAAGTTGGCAGACCAACCGGCTTTCGAATAATAGAAAACCATGAAAAGAATTACGGCAACAAAGGCAATTACAAAAGACCACATCCCTTTATTGATGGCCTCTTTACCCAGCGATGGGCCAACAATGGTTTCCTGTTCAATACGTGCAGGGGCTGGCATCTTACCCGATTTCAGGATGTTGGCCAAGTCTTCGGCCTCTTCAACGGTAAAACCACCGGTAATTGAGGAACGCCCTCCTTTAATTTCCTGGTTAACATTTGGGGCAGAATACACATAATCGTCAAGAACAATGGCAATGGCACGTCCCACGTTGTTACCAGTCAAACGGGCCCACACTTTGGCACCTTCGGCATTCATGCTCATGGAAACTTCGGCATCGCCCCGGCCCTGGGCATATTCCTTGTGCGCGTTAGTGATGACATCGCCTTCCAAAGCAGCACGGCCATCACGGCTGGTTACTTTAATGGCATACAGTTCATAATATTGTTCATCTTTATCAACCGATTTTACTCCCCATAATAGTTTCATGTTTCTTGGGAACAATGATTTTACCTGGGGTTGGTTCAAAAGTGTGTTCACTTGAGCGGTATCTTTAAAATGGGAAATCCCAATGGCGGCACCCTGGAGTGGCTTCTGATCGCGCGAAAAGCGGGGCTGAAGCACCGAGAACAATGGGAAATCTTTCACCATGTCTTTTCCCACGGCGGTATCGGTAGCTGTAGTATCTTTTTCTAACTGTTCAATTAACGAAAGCCCATCGTCGGCAGGTTTTTTTGCAACAGTATCTGTTTGTACTACGGGTTGCCCGGCAACTGGTGCGGCTGTTAAAACGGCTTTGGCATCGTTAATTTCTTTAATCTTTTGGTTGGCAGCATACAGGTAGTTGATGACTTCGGCATTCTCGTAGGTTTCCCAGAACTCCAGGTTGGCAGTTCCCTGTAGGAGCTTACGTACCCGCTCGGGATCTTTAACCCCGGGCAGTTCCACCAAAATACGTCCGGAGTTACCTAAACGCTGGATGTTTGGCTGGGTTACACCGAATTTATCGATACGGTTGCGCAGAATATTAAACGAGTTGCTGATAGCAGACTCAGCTTCCACACGTAATACTTCCAGCACCTCTTCGTTGGTTGATGCAAAACTGACTTTATCTTTAAGCTCGATGGTGTTGAAAATGGCGGCCAATTTCCCGTTCGGATCCACTTCCTTAAAAGCTTGCCCGAAAATATTCACGAAATTTTCCTGGCCTTCCTTTATCTGGCGTTGTTTGGCCAAAGCAAGAGCCCGGTTAAATGTGGTGTCGGTACTATAGTTCGATAAGGAACGGATCACATCCACTACCGATACTTCCAGAATCACGTTCATCCCCCCTTTAAGGTCAAGACCCAGGTTGATTTCACGTTCTTTTACTTCGCGATAGGTAAATTGTTTGATCCAAAATAAATTGTAAACGGGTTTTGAAGACACGGAATCAAGGTAATTATTCATTTTAGGAATATCACCTTGTGCATATTCTTTGGCCTTCTTCTCTACTTGTGCTGTTTTTACGGTAAACCATAACTGGTAAATACATACCAGTGCAAACATAATAGCAACAAATCTAATAGCTCCTTTATTCTGCATTTGTTTAGTATTTTATTGATTTTCTTATACTGTAAAAAATTATCCTAATTGATAATCGCGCAAATATATTGTTTTTTTTTAAATGCGGCGTGTTTTTGTTTTTTAGAATAGAATTTTCTGGAGATGACTTCATTCGTTTATGTAAGGAGAACAAAATTGGGTTTGTCCAACCTTTTTTTTGTTATAATTTCAATTTATAAACGGTTTAAAAAAGGGATTTTTACGTTTGTTTTTACCACACAGGCACTAAGAACACAAAGGCCCACGAAGTTTCCGTAGCGTATTCCTTGTGTCCTAAGTGTCTTAGTGGTTAAAAAAGACAAAATAAAATGTCCGATCTGCTGTCAAACTATAATAATTCTCTATTATTTTCGTAACCTTTATGGATTTTTTGTACCAATTGATTATATTTTTAACAAGATACTGCCATGAGCATACTACAAGCGATTGACATCGACAAACAATTTTCGGACCATCAGGCACTGACCAAAGTTTCGGTGGATGTACCTGAGGCTAAGATTTTTGGGTTATTGGGGCCAAACGGCGCCGGAAAAACCACCTTAATCCGTATCATCAATCAAATTACCGCACCCGACAATGGGCAATTGCTGTTTAAAGGGAAGCCCCTGAAAGGCGAAGATGTATATAAGATAGGTTATTTGCCCGAAGAACGGGGACTATACAAAAAAATGAAGGTAGGCGAACAGGCCATTTACCTGGCTCAATTGAAGGGATTATCAAGGACCGACGCTATCAAAAAACTGAAATGGTGGTTCGGGAAGTTCGAAATCCTTGCATGGTGGGACAAAAAGGTGGAGGAGCTTTCCAAAGGGATGCAGCAAAAAATCCAGTTCATTGTCACCATCCTGCATGAACCGGAATTGCTCATCTTCGATGAACCTTTCAGCGGGTTCGACCCCATCAATGCCAACCTGCTGAAACAGGAAATTTTGACATTGAAAGAAAAAGGTTCCACCATCATTTTTTCTACCCACAACATGTCATCGGTGGAAGAAATCTGCGACCACATTGCCCTGATCAACAAATCGAAAAAAATCCTCGACGGTCCGGTGGAAGCCATCCGTCAGCAATTTAAAACGGCTCAGTTTGAGTGTACCTATCAAGGTAGTTATACCGAGGCGGCTCAAATCATCCACGGTAAGGCCGAAATCATCGAACACAAAGAGAACCACCAGGTTCATTACCTCAAAGCAGAGCTAAACCCGGGGATTGAGAATAATGAATTTTTAACCCTGATGATGCAGAAGGTAAAGATTACCTCGTTCAGCGAAGTTATTCCCAGCATGGACGACATCTTTATCAGAGTAGTAAAAAATGCCAATTAACCTTTAACAGAAATAGACATGACAAGTTTTAACAAAATAGCTACCATCATTGCCCGCGAATACAATACCCGGGTGCGGAAAAAGTCGTTTTTAATCATGAGCATTGTAGGTCCCATCCTTTTTGCCGGATTGATGGTCACACCCGCCTGGATGGCTCAAATGGAAGATACCGAAGAAAAACTGATTGCCGTGGCCGATAGTTCACACCTGTTTTTAGGTGAATTCCCCGAAAGCAAATACATCAAGTTTGAATATTTGCCCGATGCCGACATCGAAAAATACAAAAGCAATTTTTATAACAGCAATTATTACGCGCTGGTTTACATTAGCCATGTGGTAGCCAGTTCACCCAATGCGGTCCATTTGTATTCCGACAAATCGCCAAGCCTGGGGGTACAGATGCACATTTCCAATGCCATTGAAAAGCGGTTGGAACGCGACAAACTGAAAACCTATGGCATCGATGAAAATGTGCTGCAGGCTGTAAAAACAAACATCAGCATCCGCTCGGTCAAGCTTTCAAAATCGGGTGAGGAGAAGGAGACCAACTTCAATCTGTTTATGGCCATTGGCTATCTGGCCGGGTTCCTTATCTATTTTACCATTTTCTTTAGCGGTTCGCAGGTCATGCGGGGTGTGATTGAGGAGAAAACCAACCGGATTATTGAGGTAATTATTTCATCGGTAAAACCGTTTGAATTGATGATGGGTAAAATCCTGGGAGTGGGTTTGGTGGCTCTTACCCAATTTGCGCTCTGGATTGGTTTGACCATTGGAATTTACTATACGGTCATCCCGGTTTTAATGCCAGATGTAGCTAAAATGACCCAACCACAGCAGGTTCAGGTAGATACTTTCATGGAAACCGGAAGTTCGCTGCAAACCCAAGCCCCAACAGAAGAAATGAACACTGAAATATCCGATATGCTGGGAGCCCTTTCGGGAGTTAACTTTGGAGCGATTATTATCAGTTTTATCATTTTCTTTTTCGGAGGGTATTTTCTGTATGCAGCCATGTTTGCGGCTATTGGTTCCGCTGTGGATAGCGAAGCCGACACCCAGCAGTTCATGTTACCGGTCACGTTACCGATGATTATAGCTATTATAGCCATGGTCAATGTCATTCAGAATCCGGAAAGCCCGTTGGCTTTTTGGCTCTCGATGATACCGTTTACCTCGCCGGTAGTAATGATGGCCCGTGTTCCTTTCGGAATTCCTTATTCACAGGTCATCCTTTCGGCTGTAATTTTAATCATCACTTTTGTGCTGGTTACCTGGATGGCCGCAAAGATTTACCGGACAGGAATTTTAATGTATGGCAAAAAATCCAGTTGGAAAGAAATATGGAAATGGTTGACTTATAACAATTAGCAAATAGTAATTAACAATTAGTAATTGAATATATTAGCAGGCAGGTTGTTTTGTACATTGATTTAAAAAAGAATATATGAGAACTGGAATCATTGATTTGGGAACCAATACGTTCAATATTTTAATTGCCGATACCAACGACGGAAGAGAATTTGAAGTATTATTGAACACTAAATCGGCAGTCATGTTGGGTCAGGAAGGCATCAACAGTGGGTACATCTCCGATAAGGCCTTTACCCGGGCTTATGCCGTAATCCGCGATTTTAGCCAACTGATTCAGGAATTCCGGTGCCATAAAGTGGTGGCCTATGGCACTTCGGCCATCCGGGGAGCCAGCAATTCCGATGCCTTTATCTCGAAAATCGCCCGCGATTTCAACATTCAGATTGAAACCATCTCGGGTGAGCAAGAGGCCGATTTTATTTATTATGGTGTAAGGCAGGCGGTACCTTTTACCGACGAAAATTACCTGATCCTTGATATTGGGGGCGGAAGCAACGAACTCATCATCGCCAATAATGAGGGAATGCTTTGGAAAGATAGTTTTAAATTGGGTGGAGCCCGGTTGTTGGAAATGTTTCGTCCTGAAAACCCCATTGCCCCAGCCCGGATTGAAGCTGTCACCACATACCTCCATCAGGAATTGAAACCTTTGGCCAAAGCCCTTGAGAAATATCCGGTCACGCAACTGGTGGGCAGTTCAGGGGCTTTTGATACTTATGCAGCCATGATTTATCACCGGCAAAAAGGGTATCCCATCTCAAAAGCCTTGTTGAATTTCCATATTTCATTGGAACAGTTCGACGAAATTTACCACCTGATGACCACCACCACCCGGGAAGATCGGTTGATTATTCCCGGATTTGAGGCATTGCGTGTGGACACTATTGTAATGGCCTCCATCTTCACCAAATATATACTTGGGCTATCAAAGGTGAAAGGTATCATTCAATCGACCTATTCGTTGAAAGAAGGGGTGTTGTCACAACTTTCGATATCAAATTAGATTTTTATAATCATTATTGAAAAAGTGGAATTGTCCATTAAAAGACATTCTACGTTTCATCTGTCCAATTTTTCAATAGTCTCAATTCTATTTAACTTGTTTTAATATGGCAAAAATCCTGGTAGTTGACGATGAGCGGAGCATCCGGAATACGCTTAAAGAGATTCTGGAGTATGAGAAACATGAAGTTGTTTTAGCGGCTACCGGTATGGAAAGTCTGGAAGTATTGACTAAATCAGCGTTTGATGTGATGCTGCTGGATATAAAGATGCCTGAAATGGATGGCATGGAAGTATTGGAAAAGGTGGTTAAAGAATATCCCGATATACAAATTGTGATGATTTCGGGGCATGGGAATGTGGATGCTGCGGTGAAAGCGGTAAAATTGGGGGCCTTCGATTTTATTGAAAAACCCCTCGATTTAAACCGGTTGTTAGTTACCATCCGTAATGCCACTGACCGTTCGGAATTGATTACCGAAACAAAAACATTGCGCAAAAAAATCAATAAATCTTACGAAATGGTGGGCCAATCGGCAGCCATTACGCTCATTAAAGACATGATTGAACGTGTGGCACCTACCGAGGCGCGCGTTCTCATCACCGGTAAAAACGGCACCGGAAAAGAGGTGGTGGCCCGATGGTTGCACGACAAAAGCCATCGGGGCGAAGGACCATTCATTGAAGTAAACTGTGCCGCCATCCCATCGGAACTTATCGAGAGCGAATTGTTTGGGCACGAGAAAGGAGCTTTTACTTCAGCCATCAAACAGCGTAAAGGAAAGTTTGAACAGGCCGAAAACGGTACCCTTTTTTTAGACGAAATCGGCGATATGAGCCTTTCGGCACAAGCCAAAGTATTGAGGGCGCTACAGGAGAATAAAATTACACGGGTGGGAGCCGATAAAGACATCAATGTGAATGTGCGGGTTATTGCTGCCACCAATAAAAACTTGGAAGATGAAATTGGGCAGGGCCGGTTCCGTGAGGATTTGTACCATCGGTTGAGCGTCATCCTCATTCATGTGCCGTCGCTCAATGATCGTTTGGACGATATCCCTTTATTGGCCGATTTTTTTATTTCCCAAATCTGTGAAGAATACGGGGTTCCCAAAGTGCCAATCTCTGGTGAAGCCATCAAAGAGCTCCAATCCATCAACTGGACGGGCAACATCCGTGAATTCCGAAACGTGATGGAGCGGTTACTGATCCTTTGCGATAAAAACATCGAGCAAAAAGATGTAGCCCTTTATGCAAGGCCATTGGGTGGTGTGCAGAAGTAAAAAAAACGGACATAAAAAAACCCTCCGGATTGGCGATCCCGAAAGGTTTTTTAAATTGGCAAGAGATATTTTTATAAATTGTAATACGTTTTCAGGAATCAATGTTAATTAATTTATTTTTAAATCTGAAAAAAATTAACCAAAATTTTACATCCGTTTTCCAATTTTTTCTCCCTAAATAATATTATGACTCAAGGGGAGGCCGTATTCCTCAACAAATTCGATACCCATATTTTCAAGTTCCAGCAGAATGGGGTTGTAAATCTCAGGCAGTACCGGAATGTGAACCCCTTTAATGGTAATTTCCTCTTCAAGAATCATCCGGACCGCACATGCAGCCGGCAAAGCCACGGTTCTTGCTACAGAGGTTTCTTTTCCGGGGACGCCGTAATCCAACAACCTTGATTTGATGACCTCTTTACGGCCATCGGGGTATTCGGCCAAAAACACGTGGAGCATGATGCTCATATCCCGTTCTTGTTCGGGGAGCATCATCTTTTCAATCATCAGATCGGAAACAATTTCATAGGTAGAATCTTTGGTGCGGTTCATGGGCGTATCCGACAGAAGGCCTAAGAACGTCAAAGCTTCTATGGCTAAATGTTTTTCATCAATCTTCAGATATTTTGCCACAGACTTTTTCACATTGTCGGTTTTTTTAATACCTATCAGATGCAAAAGCATTTGGGAATAAGTCATTCCGGTAAAATCACGAACCTCAGGGGAGGTAAGCTTCAATTGTTTAAAAATGTCCAGAATCTGGCACCAGCCTGAATAGCGGATAGTTCCCCGGTACATGGTTTTTGTTTCAGGGATATCATATATTTCTATATATGGAATGGAATCCCTGTTTGGGTAAACTTCCAAATCGCCGATTCCGGGAACTTTAATTGGGAATGTATCTTTGAACAAGTTTTCGGTGGCGGTAAAAACCTGTTTTCCATGTTTTAAGTAATGAGCCTCGTTGTTGCTTGCCATTACCACTCCTTTGGGGCTCCAGGTAAATTGGTAACGGAATGGGTTCTCATTGGCCGATTCCGGGGCTGGCAAGGCACCGCAAAGGCTATAAAATTCCATCACTCTTCCACCAAATCCATGAATGGTATCAATGATCCGTTTGGCAGACATGTGATCGATTCCGGGATCCAGCCCGCATTCATTAAGAATGATGATTCCAGCTTCGCGGGCCTGGCGGTCGAGCGCTTTCATTTCAGGTTTTACATAAGAAGTGGTCACCATGTCTTTTTTATGTTTGATGCAGCGTTCTGCAACCATTACATGAAAGGAATATGGCAACAGGCTCACCACGAGGTCATGTTCTTGAATCAAAACATCAAGTGAATCGGTTTGGCCGGCTTCCCAAACAACGGTTTTTCCTTTTGGAAAACTTCCTATGAGCATTTTGGCTCTATCGGGCGTATTTGATGCCACGGTTACAAAATAACCTTTATTCAAAAGGTATTTAATAATGGGACCGGCAACCATCCCAGAACCTAAGATAAGTATCTTCTTCATCTGTTTATAAATTACGACCTATCTGAAAGATTTGGCACATTCTTAACCCGTAGCCCGAACGCGTCTCAATATTTATCCCAGATAGGGTCTGTTTTATTATTCTATTTTTATTCATCATCTATCGAATGGCAAAGCCTTTGGAGGCTAAAATTTCAATCAGCTAAATTATCATTTACCGACAATTATTTATCGGTGGCAGATGGAAACAGGCATGTTGTTGAACACTGCTCAAAATCTATAGTATCATTGGATGGGCTGCAAATTAAGGCGATTGGAGCCGTAAAGCTTAAAGTACATCATGAATGTTGTAAAACAACCGCTCAATTTTCGGAAAATGGAGGGTTAAAACGGCATGCCAACTTTCTACGTTCAAATCAGTTCTTGCTATGAGGAATAGCTTAATTAAAATCGGTTTCAATTTTTGGATAAGTGGGCCGGCTTTTGTTTCTTCGCATACTTTTTTAAAAACAAAAAAATTGGAAACTGAAGAGAAACAATACAGGTTGGTAGCCAAGACATTTCAAGGGTTGGAAGATGTTTTGGCCGAGGAGTTGGCCCATATCGGGGCCACAGGGGTTGAGAAACAAAACCGTGCCGTTTTATTCAATGGCGACAAAGCCATGATGTACCGGGCAAATTATCAGTTACGGACAGCCATCAGTATTTTGAAACCTATTGCAAGCTTTACAGCCAACGACGAAGATGCCTTGTATAAAGAGATCAGCCGCATCAATTGGGCGAACTACATGACCACCGAAGAAACTTTTTCAGTGGCCGCGGTTACCTTCTCTAAAGTTTTTAACCACTCCAAGTTTGTGTCTCTAAAAGTAAAAGATGCCATTGTGGATCAATTCCGCCGTCGCAAAGGCAAACGTCCCGATGTTGATACACAGGATCCGGATTTAAAAATCCACATTCATATTACCGAAACACATTGCGATTTGTTGCTCGACAGTTCGGGCGATCCGTTGTTTAAACGCGGGTACCGGGTTAAAACCACCAAAGCTCCCATCAACGAGGTATTAGCGGCGGGCATGATTAAACTCTCTGGCTGGAACATGGATTGCGATTTTTACGATCCCATGTGTGGCTCAGGGACCATCCTGATTGAAGCCGCAATGACAGCACACGGTATTGCTCCAGGGACTTACCGCGAAAAGTTTGGTTTTGAAAGCTGGAAAGATTTCGACAGCGATTTGTTCGGGGAAATTTCTGAGGAGTCGTTTGGCACCCCTGATTTTAAGCATAAAATCTTGGGAAGCGATATTTCCCCCCTTGCCATTAAAATAGCCGAGGAGAATATTGCCAAAGCTTTCTTGACAAAAAAAATATCGGTGGCTCCAAAAAACTTTTTCGATTTAAAACCGAAAACAGAAAATGGGTTTATGATCACCAATCCGCCCTACGGAGAAAGGCTTCAACCCGATGATTTAAAAATATTTTACCAAAAGATAGGAGATAAACTTAAGATTGACTTTACCGGGTTCACCTCCTGGATTATTGGCAGTAATGCCGATGTAATGAAATTCCTGGGATTGAAACCCGAAAAAAAGATAAAACTTTTCAACGGGCCTTTGGAATGTACCTTCCGAAAATATTCGGTATATGAAGGTAGTTTGAAGGATGCGGAATCATAATTTGGATGAAATAAATAGAGTCAAAACTTTTTCTGCAAGATATTTTTAATATTTTTCATTAAATTGCACCCTGCAAAACAATAGCGATATAGCAGTGCTATCAATTGATATTCAATATAATAACTAGTTATTTCAGACATTTTTAATAGACATTAAATAAAAACTCACATGGCAAAAGTTATTGCATTGGCAAACCAAAAAGGTGGGGTAGGAAAGACTACTTCAGCTATCAACCTAGCTGCCAGCTTGGCTGTACTTGAATATAAAGTACTCTTGGTAGATGCCGATCCACAGGGGAATGCATCCTCTGGATTTGGATTCGATGTAAATAACATTAAAGTTGGACTGTACGAATGCCTGGTTGATGATGCCGATCCTACAAACAACTTGCTGAAGACCGAGATCGAGGGGCTTGAAATCCTCCCATCCAACATTAACCTGGTAGGTGCCGAGATAGAAATGCTCGAGTTGCCAAACCGTGAAAAAATGTTAAAGATGGTATTGGAGAAGGTCCGCGACAAATATGATTTTATTCTCATCGATTGTTCCCCTTCTTTGGGCCTCATCACGGTAAATGCCTTAACCGCGGCCGATTCCGTGATCATCCCGGTTCAGTGTGAGTATTTTGCACTCGAAGGATTGGGCAAATTATTAAATACAATAAAGATCATCCAAAACCGTTTGAACCCCGAATTGCAAATAGAGGGCTTCTTATGTACCATGTTCGATTCCCGTTTGCGGCTCTCGAATCAGGTGGTGGATGAAGTCCGACGCCATTTTGAAGATATGGTTTTTGAAACTTTAGTGGGGCGGAATGTCAAACTAAGTGAAGCTCCTAGTTATGGGAAACCCATTGTTCTTTATGATGCTGCTTCGGTGGGTTCTTCAAATTATTTGAACCTGGCCCGCGAAGTGCTTCAAAAAAACAACATGACCCAGATGGATAGTAAAAGTAAAATTATTGAATAATAAATATTTCAATGTCCACAGTAAAACGTAGCGCTTTAGGTAAAGGATTAGGAGCCCTGATTGAAGATGCAGGACCTATCAGAAATGAATCGAGGAATTCGGCTATTGATGAGATTGATGTCCGGTATATTGAAGCAAACCCTTTTCAGCCCAGAACGGAGTTCGACGAAGAGGCTCTTGTTGAGCTGGCCGATTCCATCAAACAAATAGGCATCATTCAACCAATAACTGTCCGTAAACTAAGTGAAAACAAATTCCAGCTCATTTCTGGCGAGCGCCGTTACCGGGCTGCTCAAATGGCCGGGCTAAAAACCATTCCGGCATACGTCCGTACTGCCGACGACCAGGGTATGCTAGAAATGGCTTTGGTTGAGAACATTCAACGCGAAGACCTGGATGCCATTGAAATTGCCATCAGCTACCAACGTTTGATTGAGGAGTGCAAACTTACTCAGGAAGCCATGAGCGACAGGGTGGGGAAAAAACGATCCACCATTACCAATTACCTCAGGTTATTGAAATTACCAGCCGAAATTCAACTGGGAATCCGCAAAAAAATGGTAAGCATGGGCCATGCCAGGGCATTAATTAATGTTGAGGATGCCCAAGATCAGCTATTCATTTTTGAGCAGATTATTAACGAAGGGTTATCGGTCCGCAAGGTGGAAGACATGGTCCGGACGATTAAAGACGAACCTGATGGACCTGCGGTTTTAGTGACTGCCGAGAAGCCAGCCAAACCAGCCAAAGATGTTACCTATAACGATTTGGAAAAACATCTGAATAGCTATTTTCACACCAAAATAGCCTTTAAAAGAGAAGCCAATGGAACGGGGAAAATCATCATCCCCTTCAAGTCGGATGAAGACTTAGAGCGCATCATAGCTATTTTGGATAAAAACGTATAACTTATTTAAGGTGTTACTTGGGTCAGGCATAGAAATTCTCAAAAGGCATGTTTGGCCCTTTGTTTTTTTATTGGTTTTGTGGTCACCAAAGACCATGGCACAATTTGGACCCGATTATTATCAGAGCGATAGTTCGTTCCTCAAAACCCACTCGCCTCACAAAGCAACATTTATGTCGGCACTGGTTCCGGGTTTAGGTCAAATCTATAACGAGAAATATTGGAAAGTACCCGTTATTTACGCGGGTTTTACGGGTTTATTCTACTATGCCGGTTATAACAACTTTGTTTACACAAAATATAAAAACGCTTACGACATTAAGTACCGGATAAAAAATGGGGAGACCGGTTTGGTTGACTTGGAACCCAAAGCAACTCTTGAGAATCTGAAACAAGCAAAACAAATTTGGCGTAGGTACCGGGATTTAATGTATATTAGCATCGGAATTTTATATGTGGCACAAATTATTGATGCTGATGTAGATGCACATTTATTCGATTTTGACATGTCGGAGGATCTAACATTGCACGTAGAACCAATGATTGAACCCATTCAAACAACAGCGTTCAGCAATACTCAAGGCACCTCCTTTGGAGTGCGGTGTGCGATTAAATTTTAATTTTTAAAGATATTCTATGTACAAGAAATTGATAATTAGTTCTTTGTTTTTAGCCCTGGCGTTTTTTTCTGTTCACGCGAAATCGGTTCCGGGCGATTCCACCTATAACCGCGAAATGGCCTTCAATGCCGAAATAGATAGTTTAATTAGCGTATGGTACAACCGGCAGATGTCGCCAGGCAATGATACATCGTTTATAGCCGAAGATTTTGCTGATTCCTTACTCATTAACGATTTCCCAGATTCTGTGTATAAAGCACGGCTTGGGAAATTGCCCATGGTCTTCGATCTATCGTTCAACAATATTGTGCGGAACTACATCCACATGTACACGCACAAGCGGCGCGATTTGGTGGAGAATATGATCGGACTTTCCGACTATTATTTTCCCATTTTTGAAGAGGTGCTCGATGCCAACGGGATGCCCCTGGAATTAAAATACCTTCCGGTAATTGAATCAGCCCTGAACCCGAACGCTGTTTCCCGGGTTGGTGCCACCGGAATGTGGCAGTTCATGTATTATACAGGCCGGATGTACAAGTTGGAAATCAACAGCTTTGTGGATGAACGCCGCGATCCCGTGAAGAGCTCCTATGCAGCAGCCCAATTCATGAAAGATTTATATGATATTTATCAAGACTGGACCCTGGTAATAGCTGCCTACAATTGTGGTCCGGGAAACGTGAACAAAGCCATCCGCCGGAGTGGTGGAAAACGCGATTACTGGGAAATCTATTACCGGCTGCCCCGCGAAACCAGAGGGTATGTACCCGCGTTTATTGCAGCCGTTTATGTGATGAATTATTACGACAATCATAATCTGAATCCAAAGAAAAGTGAACTTCCCATTCTTTGCGATACAGTCATTGTTAACAAGCAGGTTCATTTGGAACAGATCAGCCAGGTGATGGGAATTCCAATGGCAGAACTGCGGAGCCTTAACCCGCAATTCCGCCGTGATATTGTGCCGGGTCAAAACAAACCTTATTCCATCAGGTTCCCGTATGAACAAACTACCCGGTTCATTGAATTGCAGGATTCCATCTTTGCTTATAAAGATTCCATTTATTTTAATCCCGAGGCTTTGTCAAAAGCACCGGAATACAACACTTATCAGGCGGGGCCTCCCAGCAAGGATCACCGGAAACTTACTTATACAGTTCAATCCGGGGACAATCTCGGGTATATTGCTGCCTGGTATAACGTGAAGGTGGCCGATTTAAGATATTGGAACAATATCAGCCGCAACACTATTCGTGGCGGACAGAAGCTTGCCATTTATATTCACAAAAGCAAAGTGGCTAAATACGAAAAAATTAACGAAATGACCTTTGAACAGAAACAAGCTTCGGTGGGTAAAACCACAGCAGCCGTTCTGGAAGAGGCAACGAATACTGACTCATCTGGCGAATATGAATATTATACCGTCCGCAGTGGCGATACATTGTGGGATATTGCCAAACAGTATCCCGGGGTTACCGATACCGATATTATGCGCTGGAACAATATCAATAATGCACGGGGGATTTCAGTGGGTCAACAACTCAAAATTAAAGTAAAAAGCTAACCTTCCGATAGTCTATTGAAGCAGTGAAACCCAGTTCCATACTTCTCTATTTGTTATTGATCGGAACCATGGTCATGGGTATTGCCTGGGTATTTCCTGATGACGGAATCCGTGTTACTGATTCCTGGACATTGCAATTTCATTGGGATATTAGCTCACTTTCGGGTCATGAGGTTTCTTATGCCAATATCAATACCATTATTCAGGAAAACCAAAAATTAGTAGATCAGGATTCACTACAATTTCTTGATTCCACGGAAAATGCACCTTTAGACACCTTGCGGGCGGCGGCAAATGAGTTTAAGGGAAAAATTCAACCCATTGAATACCCTTCCGGAGACTCATCACTGTTGCTTCCTTTTTTTAAAGAACTGGATATAGCTCATCAGAAAAGGGTCCGGGTTTGGCATTATGGCGACAGTCAAATTGAAGGGGACCGGATTACCGGGTATTTGCGGAACCAATTTCAAAAACGGTTTGGTGGGAGCGGCCCCGGATTGATGCCGGTAGTCCCGGCTCATGCCGAATCATCTTCTATTCTACATAATTCATCCGAGAATTGGTACAAACATGCCGTTTATTTTCCCTCCGACACCATTCTTTCCCACAGGAAATTCGGGGTTCTGGGGAGTTTTGCCCGTTTTACCAGCTACCAGCAGGACAGTCTCCCTCAAAACTTTAATCCGGTTACGGCATCCATTGAATTTGGCCGCTCCGGGATGGCTTACCAATCGGTTAATCATTTTAATAATTGCCATATTTTTTATGGGAATAGCCATAGCCCTTTTTTGATGCGGGGTTATATTAATGATAGTTTAATTTGGTTCGAAGAGGTGGACACAACCACGGGTACAAAGAGCATTCAATGGGAACTGGAAAAAGCCCCCAAAAAGTTCCGTATAGAATTTGAGGGAGCCAAAAGCCCCGATGTATATGGAATAGCGCTTGATGCTTCTACAGGGGTGAGTGTAGATAATCTGCCTTTCCGGGGAAGTGCAGGCTCTGAATTTACCCGCATGAATCAATCCCAATTCCGGGCGATGGCCTCAAACCTGAATCCCGGGCTTGTTATCTTTGAGTTTGGGGTGAACGTGGTCCCATACCAAGTGAAGAATTTTGATTTTTATGAACGGATACTTACACAGCAATTATCTTTCTTAAAAAGAACATTACCTGATGCAACTATTTTGGTTATTGGGGTTTCAGACATGTCGGTGCGGAAAGGGAATTATTTTGAGACGTATCCGTCGTTGCTCAAGGTGTTGCAGGCTCAAAAAGAGGCAGCAAAAAATACAGGTTGTGCCTTCTGGGATTTGTACTCGGCCATGGGTGGTAAAAACTCCATGCCCAGTTGGGTTTTTGCAGAGCCACCGTTAGCCAGCCCCGACTTTATCCATTTTAACAGGCAGGGCGGCCATTTGGTTGCCCAAATGTTATTCAATGCCTTGATGCATGAGTACCAGAAGTATCGGGCAATTAACAATGAGCAATTAACAATGAGTAGAGAATAAAGAATGTAACTTAGGAATAAGTCTTATGTTTTCGTGTCTCATTTCTCATATCTTGTGCCTTAAAGTCTAAAATCTAAAGAGTAAAAAATATGAACTACCACTTTATCGCCATAGGGGGCAGTGCCATGCATAATCTGGCTATTGCTTTGCACAAAAAGGGGGATCAGGTTTCCGGTTCCGATGACGAAATATTTGAACCATCACGTTCCCGGCTCGAAAAACATGGACTACTTCCCAAACAGTTGGGCTGGTTTCCCGATAAAATCGGAAATTCCTTAGATGCCATAGTTTTAGGGATGCACGCAAAAGCCGATAACCCGGAGTTGCTAAAAGCCAAACAAATGGGCATCACCATCTATTCCTACCCTGAGTTTTTATACAACCAGACTCAAAATAAAACCAGAGTGGTAGTTGGCGGTAGCCATGGTAAGACCACCACCACTGCCATGATCATGCATGTGCTGCAGGAGAACCATCGAAAGTTCGACTACATGGTGGGCGCCCAGTTAGAAGGTTTCGAAACTATGGTAAATTTTTCCGATGATGCCGACATTGCAGTGTTTGAGGGAGATGAATACCTGACCTCGCCCATCGACTTGCGGCCGAAATTTCACCTATACAAACCTCATATCGGGCTAATTACAGGTATTGCGTGGGACCATATCAATGTGTTCCCAACCTTTAAAAATTATGTATCGCAATTTGCCCTATTTGCTGACCAGATAGAACATGGTGGAACGTTAATCTATTTTGGACAGGACACTGAACTCCAAAAAATTGCTGCCCGTAAAAAGCAGGATATTGAAACAATTGCTTATCAGACACATCCTTACCGGGTAAAAGATGGAAACACACTGTTAGAAACTTTGCAGGGAGAGGTTGCCCTTCAAATCTTTGGGGAGCATAATCTGCAAAACATCAGTGGGGCATACCACGTTTGCAAAAAGCTTGGGATAACCGACAACGAATTCTATCGGGCCATCAGTAGCTTTAAAGGAGCCAGCAAGCGCCTACAATTATTAGCTCAAAGTAAAAACCTGACTGTATTTTTGGATTTTGCTCACAGTCCCTCGAAACTAAAAGCAACCATTGATGCGGTAAAAAATCAGTTTCCCGATAAAAAATTGGTGGCCTGCATGGAACTTCATACTTACAGCAGTCTGAATAAAGATTTTCTGGAACAGTACAAAAGCAGCATGGAAAAGGCTGACGCAGCCATGGTTTTTTATAGCCACCATGCTATTGAACTCAAAAGATTAGAGCCCATTGACTCCAAAATGATAACTGAAGCATTTGAAAAAAAAGGACTTGTAGTTTTTGATGATGCAGAAATATTTAAAAAAGAACTTTTTTTTATGGAATTTCAAAATTCCATACTCTTATGGCTGAGTTCTGGAAATTTTGAAGGATTGAATTTGACAGAAATGGCAAAACAACTGGTAGAAAAGAATAGTTAAAAAAGAGTTTTGCCAACTTCGAAAAATCAGTCTTTTTAAATTAGCTGAGAATCAACAATAAAACGAAAGCTGCAAGTTTAACGGGTACTTTTAAAAATCTGAAATAATAATTTATAGATTCTTGAATTTGAAAGTAATAATCTGTATTTTTAGCGGCTGAAAAAATAGGTAATACAATATATTATGGAACTTAAAAAGAACCCCAAATTAGATTTAAGAAACTACAGTGGTTTGTTTCTTGAAATTGGTTTTGTACTTTCCTTGGGTTTGGTGTTGTGGTCTTTTAACATTACACAAACAGAAAAATCAACCAGCAACCTGGGAGAATTACAAGATGTGGTAGCTGAGGAAGAAATTATCCCCATTACCCGCCAACAGCAAATTCAACCTCCTCCTCCTCCAGAGCCTCCAAAAGTTTCGGAAGTTTTGAATATTGTGGAAGACGATGTGGAGATTGAAGACGAACTTCAGATTGATGACACCGAAGCCGATCAAAACACTGAGGTAGCCATCGTGGAAATTGAAGAAGAAGAAGAGGTAGAAGAAGCCCAGGTATTCTTTATTGTAGAGAACATGCCTGAATTCCCCGGAGGTGATTTGGAACTTCGTAAATACATTGCCCAAAACATTCAATACCCTGAGATAGCCAAAGAAAATGGTATTCAAGGTCGTGTGTTTGTTCAATTTGTAGTAAACCAAAAGGGTGAAATTGAAAAAGTTACTGTTGCCCGCGGGGTGGATCCATCTTTAGATAAAGAAGCTATCCGTGTGATTCAGAACCTTCCCAAATGGAAGCCCGGTTCTCAACGCGGAAAACCAGTGAAAGTTTCATTTACCGTTCCAATTAACTTCCAATTGAACTAATTGGTTCGTACGATATTATCAATTAAAAAACCGTCGGATACCCGGCGGTTTTTTTTTCTATCAAAGTCATTCAATTCATTATCTTGTTATTCTAATTCCCTTTCAATAATTTTACAACCGTTGATACATTAATTATGGGACAAGCCTATTACAGTACCGAAAAGGAAATTGAAACCGCAGTTCTGGTTGGGGTCATTAATCAGGATCAAGATGAAAAGCAGGTAGAAGAATACCTGGATGAGTTGGCCTTTTTAACGGAAACCGCAGGTGCCCGGCCGGTGAAATCGTTTACCCAGAAGCTTGATAGGCCCCATCCTAAAACTTTTGTTGGGACAGGTAAAATTCAGGAAATTGCCAGCTATGTAGAAGAACATGAAATCAATCTGGTGATTTTCGACGATGAACTTTCTCCTTCACAGCTTCGGAATGTGGAACAGGCGTTACAAGTGCGCATCCTCGACCGGACTAATTTAATTCTCGATATTTTTGCTCAACGTGCTCAAACGTCTCACGCCAAGGTGCAGGTGGAATTGGCGCAATATCAGTATTTACTTCCCCGATTAACCCGCATGTGGACTCACTTGGAACGGCAACGTGGAGGCATTGGACTCAGGGGGCCTGGTGAAACCGAGATTGAAACAGATCGAAGGATCATCCGTGATAAAATTGCAAGGCTCAAAGAACAATTGGCTAAAATAGACCAACAGATGGCAACCCAGAGGAAGAACCGGGGTGAAATGGTGCGGGTGGCTTTGGTGGGATACACCAATGTGGGTAAATCAACCATTATGAACCTGTTGAGCAAGTCGGAGGTGTTTGCCGAAAACAAGTTGTTTGCCACCTTGGATACCACGGTACGTAAAGTTGTTATCGGTAATTTGCCTTTTTTGCTTTCCGACACCGTAGGGTTTATACGCAAATTGCCCCACGATTTGGTCGAATCGTTCAAATCAACCCTGGACGAAGTCCGCGAGGCCGATATCTTGCTACACATTGTTGATATTTCGCACCCGAATTTTGAGGAACAGATTGACATTGTGAAACTGACACTGTATGAAATTGATCCTACTGAAAAGCCCAACTTCATCATCTTTAATAAAATGGATGCCTATACGTTTATTAAAAAAGATGAGGATGATCTGACAGAACGGACCAAAGAAAACTGGTCGCTTGATGAATTGAAAAACTCATGGATGGCCAAGAACAACCTTCCGTGCATCTTCATTTCAGCCAAACAAAAACAAAACATCAATGAATTTAGGGAACTGATTTATGACAAGGTGCGTGAGATTCATGCCAAGCGTTATCCATACAATAATTTCCTGTTCGACGATTCCTGGAAAGATGCTGGGGAAGTTGATTCATAAATGTTTGATTCAATGAACATGCGATACTTTATTACAGCACTAGCCATCGGATGTTCAACCGTTTTGCTTTCACAAAACCTGGTACCAAATGCCGGTTTTGAGCAATTTGTTCAATGTCCGGATGATTATGGAACATCCAGCCAATGGCTATACGTGGCTGATTGGCAATCGCCCACTGAGGGCACTCCTGATTATTTTAATGCCTGTTCAAAAAAGTGCGGGGTACCCTTGAATTGGGCGGGAAGTGCCAAAGCCTATGAAGGAAAAGCCTACATGGGGATAGTGGGCTGTATGCTGCAACTGGATCCCAAACAGATTTCATACCGGGAATACATTAGGGCACGGCTTACCGATACACTGGAGGCCGGGGAAACCTATTACGCTTCGGTTCAGGTACGGTTGGCCCTGAGTTGTTTAGCAGCCTGCAACGGGTTGGGAATTTATTTTTCATCTACCGGATTAACCAACCGGAACACGGTGAATTATCCGTTATCGCCCCAAATAACCTATGTAAACAATGAAGCCATCGCCGATAAGGATCGTTGGACACAAATCTGCGGGACTTTTACCGCGAAAGGGGATGAAGCCTTTATCATCATTGGGAATTTTTTATCGGACCAGCAAATCGAATACCGGGCCTTTGATGAGAATTTTATTGCCACTCAGTATGTAAATCCGATGGCCTATTACCTGATTGACGATGTATTTGTGGCTCCATTTGATACTGCTTTTTACAAAGATTGCGGGTTTATTGTAGCTGAAAAAACACGTTTCTTTTCAGGTACGCTGGAACCGGACCAAAAGATGGTGCTGGAACATCTGTATTTTGAAACAGATAAATGGCAGATTCTTCCGGAATCATTCAACGAACTCAATCAACTGGTGGAACAGATGAACAAAAATCCGCAACTGGAGTTAAATATCCATGGACATGCCGACCAGACAGGTTCTGAAGAACACAATATCATCCTTTCCGAAAACCGGGCTATTGCCGTGAAAGACTATTTAGTAGCAAAAGGTATTTTACCAAGCAGGATAAATTGCTTTGGGCACGGGAGTTCTCAGCCGTTTGATACCGTATCGCATCAGAAAAACCGCAGGGTTGAGATTGTGGTGGAATAGGAATTTTTATCCGGTTTATTCTGAAAATCATGGAATCTGTCTATTCTTTTAGCTGTTTTATCGATAACTGAACAGGAACAATTTCTGAACCTTTATTTTTGACGAAAAATTCACAGGGGTGATTTTTAATTTTAACATAATGCACCTGTGAAACTTCGTAATGAACAGGATAATTTAAGCAAGTTAAAATGAAAAAAACAGCGCTCCTATTTTTAGCATTTCTTTTTACTCTAGTGTTTGTTTCAGCACAGGAGACAGATAAAAACCGCGTTAGTATTGGATTGAGTTCCGGATGGTTAAGCAATTCAAATGCTTACAAAACAGTTATTGGCACCGATGGTTTTGAGTATTATGGAATAAAACCAGGTTTTTCCATCGGGTTAGATATGGGTATTTTTGTTACCGAAAAATTCAGACCACGGGTTGAGCTTAAATTTGTTCAGATGCAGCAAGGCGTTTATTGGACAGATGCCTATCCGAATTTCGATAAAACCATTGTTACCTTATACAATTTCGATTTCAATATAAACCTGGATTATTCCCTTATAAAAACAGAGCATTTTGAATGTTTTGCTTCGCTGGGGGTAACAAATGAATTTAACTCTGGGTCAATGTATAAAAATTTGTTGACCGATGGGACGCACAGTTTTAATAAGTATAAAGCTGTTTCGGGGCAATTCCCCGAAGCAATTTCAGGAGGCAATGTTTCAATGATTTTGAAATACAAGATAAACCGCACGATAGGGGTTACCCTTACACCCGGTTACAATTATTACTTCAGGAATTACCTGCGTATTAACGATGATTCATTTCAGCGATTGTTCCTAAATGCGGGTGTTGAGTTTTCATTCAACTAATTGAGGAACGATTTAGAAATTCAAATAAAAATCTTTGGTCAATTCCCGATATGTTGGTGAATAAACATGCCGGCCACCTGATTCAATAACCAAAGTTTTTTCTATACAAGTTACTTTATTTCGGCCAAAAGTAAGTACCACACGCTTTGGCGCTTTTTCGGGAGTAGGTTTTATCCAGATTTTGTTTTGACAAAAGAGATGGCATCCCGCTCCTAATTCAATAAATAGTTGAGTATTTTCAGCAGGCAGAATGAGCTGAAAAATCCCCGATGAGGCCAACAAGTGATGAGCCCCTTCAATCAATTGGGCCGGTGTTAAAGAGGTATTATGGCGGGCCAGGTTCTTTTGCAGATTTTCCGATGTTAACGAGTTTGAAAAAAATGGCGGGTTGCTTACAATTAAATCGTACCCTTTGCCGGGTTTTCGGCTAAATTCCTGTAAGGAGAGATAAAACAACCGGATACGTCCGGGCCAGGGGCTCGTGGCTACATTTTGGCAAACTTCCTCAAAAGCATCTTCATCAATCTCAATAGCATCAATAGCTGCCCGCGATCGTTGGGCCAGCATTAGGGCAATAAGGCCGGTTCCGGTGCCAATATCCAGAATAGTTTTAGCATGGCTCACATCGGCCAGGGCACCTAATAATACGCCATCGGTGCCCACCTTCATGGCCGATTTCTCTTGTAAAATTTTAAATTGTTTGAATGCAAAATAGTTGTTTGCCATTATCGTAAAAGTTTGTTAACTCCGGCACCAAAAAGGGCAAAGTCATATTTTATGGGGTCCTCGGGATCGAATTCCCGTAATTTTTGAGTCAATAGTTCCACGGCTTTCCAATCGTTTTGCTTCCGGTTTAAAAGTCCCAACAGCCTGGCCACAGATCCACTATGGACATCTAAAGGTATTTTTAATGCCCCCATGGGAATCTGTTTCCAAAGACCAAAATCAATCTTTTGTTCATCACTGCGTACCATCCACCTTAAAAACATATTCAGACGTTTGGCCGATGAACCCTCCATGGGGCTGGCTACGTGTTTATTTGTGCGCGCAGGATAAGGAATTGAAAAAAAAATATAGCGGAAATAACCGATAGCCGTCTTAATTTCTCCATTTTGCCTGAACCCATGTGTAAAGACAGCTTCCAGTCCCTGATGCTGACTGTAGATGTTCCGTAGCGCGTGGATGAAAAAGAGGCAATCGGCACCATTAAAAGTCCGGTAAACAAATTTTTCAAGAGGTTTTAATTCCTGTTCGCTGGCATGCATTACAAAATCAAAGGGCTGGTTGTCCATCCAAGCCATTAACTGGCGGGCCGATTTCAGGATGGCTTTCCGGTTTCCCCAGCCTAAGGTGGCCGAAAGAAATCCGGCTATTTCCATATCTTCTTTCCGGCTGAAAGCATGGGGGACTGAAATCGGATCGGTTTCAATAAACTCCGTTCGGTTATAGGTAAGTACCAAAGAGTCAAGCAATGCTTTGATTTCCATCATCGGAAAAGTTAATATTAATGAAACGTTAAAAATAGTTAATACTTTTTTGGCTACCCTCGGTTTTTGATCAAAAATTCCTACTTTTGGCCTATTCGTATATCAGGCTTTCGTTACTTGGAATGAACATAGAATTTTTCCTAAAAGGTTTATTGGTTGGCATTATTGTTTCTGCTCCTATGGGGCCTATCGGTGTGTTATGTGTCCAAAAAACAGTAAACAAAGGTCATTTCTTAGGGTTCCTTTCCGGGCTGGGGGCAGCCACTGCCGACACTTTTTATGCGGTTTTGGCGGCCTTTGGGGTTACATTTATTACCAATTTCCTCACCAAAAACCAAATACTTTTTCAGGTGGTGGGCATCATGGTGCTGCTTTTTCTGGGGTTCCGCATGATCTTCAACAACCCTGTAAAGCAATACCGGTATCACCGGACCAGCGGTAAAAAGAGAGGGGCACTGAAGGATTATATCTCAGTTTTCTTTTTAACCATTTCCAACCCTTTAACAATCATCTTTTTTGGGGCGGCGTTTACCATGATGGGGCTTTTAACCGATTCCGAAGGCCAACGGGCTAACCTGATGCTGGTTGCGGGTATTTTTGCCGGGGCTTCGCTGTGGTGGTTTTTGCTTACTTATGTTGTGAATATCTTTAGAAAAAGATTCCGTTTAAGAAATATTTTTATGCTAAACCGGATTAGTGGGATCATTATCATTACTCTTTCTATTGCTGCCATCATTAAATTCTTTTTGTTTTAAATTGATTTTTTTATCTCCTCGTAATATTTCTACAACATCCGATCCGGGTTCGGATTAATCTTTCTATATTTTTTTTAAGTAATTGAATTTACTTTCTTTGCAGAATCAAGAATGTGTAGAGGAATCAATATACATGTTTCTTTTCAGAAGCGTATTTAGTAAATTTAATACAAATGACAATGATTGTTGGTATCCCAAAAGAACTGCTACCCGATGAATTAAGGGTTGCAGCCACACCTACCACAGTAAAACGCTTACTTAAGCAAGGTTTCGATGTGTGCATTGAAACTAATGCAGGTGAGCGTTCCGGCTTTTCCGATAAAAGTTTTCAAGAAGCCGGGGCAAGAATGGTTTCTTCAGCAAAAGAGCTTTATCAATTGACAGACATAGTGTTGAAAGTTCAGGCGCCAACTTCCGGCGAAGTTGATTTAATAAAAGGGGGTACGATTACTTTGAGCTATTTATGGCCAGCTCAAAATCCTGAGTTGCTGAAAAAATTGGCCGATCGAAAAATAAACGCCATTGCCATGGACGCCATCCCCCGTATATCGAGGGCACAAAAAATGGACGTCCTTTCCTCCATGGCGAACATTGCAGGTTACCGCGCCGTGATTGAAGCTGCCAATCATTATGGGAAGTTTTTGAACGGACAAATTACGGCGGCCGGAAAAGTGGAACCCGCCAAAGTTTTGGTTATTGGTGCCGGTGTGGCCGGACTTGCAGCTATTGGTGCTGCCCGTTCCTTAGGAGCCATTGTTAGAGCATTCGACACGCGTAAAGAGGTAGCTGAGCAAATCAGCAGCATGGGGGCCCAGTTCCTTACCGTTGAAATTGAGGAAGACGGGGCTACCGCGTCCGGGTATTCTAAAGTGATGAGTCAGGCATTTATTGATGCTGAAATGGAACTTTTCAGAAAGCAAGCCCAGGAAGTGGATATAATCATTACAACGGCTCAGATACCGGGGAGAGAGGCTCCAAAGCTTTTATTCGATTACCATGTGGCAGCCATGAAACCGGGTTCAGTCATTGTTGATTTGGCTGCCTCTTCAGGAGGGAATTGTACTTTGACAAAGCCCAATGAAATTTATACTACCTCCAATGGCGTCACAGTTGTTGGCAAGGTTAGCCAGCTTCCCGCTCAAGCCAGTCAGTTGTATGGCAACAATCTTTGCCACTTGCTCGACGATATGGGGCAAGCCAAGAATTTTAAAATTGATTGGAACGATGATGTAGTAAAACGGGCGATGGTAACCCATAACGGAGTCGTCAATTGGCCACCAGAGCCACTTCCGGTTAGTTCGGCAAAACCTAAAACAGATACAGCAACAGAAATGCTTGCCCAAAAGAATTTGAAAGAACAAAAAGCAAAAAAGAAAGCACGTTCGTCGGCTATAGGTTTGGTTGTAGTAGCTCTATTGCTTTTAGGGCTCGGACAGGTTGCTCCATCTGATTTCATGGGTCATTTTACAGTCTTTGTTCTGGCGGTTTTTGTAGGTTGGCAAGTCATTTGGAACGTTACCCATGCACTGCATACCCCTTTAATGTCGGTTACCAATGCCATCAGTGGAATCATAATCATCGGTGGATTGTTGCAGATGCAGGTAGAACTCTCAAGCCCAATGACTATTTTGGCCTTTGTAGCCGTTCTTGTAGCCAGCATCAATATTGTAGGTGGTTTTCTTGTGACGCACCGTATGTTAAAAATGTTTAGAAAATAGAAAATGATATCAACAGGAATACAAACAGCAGCCTATTTACTTGCCAGCATACTTTTTATTCTGAGCTTAGGCGGATTATCCTCGCAGCAGTCGGCTAAACGGGGAGTCATATATGGAATCGTGGGCATGGCCATTGCCATTCTTTCCACATTGTTAGGTAAAGAAGTTGAAGGACATATATATATTATAGTAGCTTTAGCAGTAGCTTCTGTTATCGGAATTACAGTAGCCCGGAAAGTCGAAATGACCTCAATGCCCCAATTGGTAGCAATTCTGCACAGTTTTGTTGGTTTAGCCGCGGTACTTGTGGGTTTCGGCTCTTACCTCGATCCTCAAACCCATGAGTTAATGGGGTCAGAGCGGAATATTCATCTTGTCGAAGTGTATATTGGGGTATTTATTGGGGCTGTTACTTTTACCGGCTCCATCATTGCCTGGGGAAAACTCGAAGGTAAGATAATGAGCAAAGCTCTGATTTACAAAGGCCGACATGCCGTGAATATTTTAATTATGTTGGTTACCATAGTATTAGGTGTTCGTTTTGGAATGGCCGACGGTACTAATGGGTTGATTGACTTATCCATAATGACTGTTCTTGCAGCGTTTCTTGGTGTCATGTTGGTTATGGCTATCGGCGGAGCCGATATGCCTGTGGTAGTTTCCATGCTCAACTCATACTCTGGATGGGCCGCTGCTGCTGCCGGTTTTATGTTGAGCAACGATTTGCTAATTGTAACCGGGGCGTTGGTCGGAAGTTCAGGGGCAATTCTTTCTATTATTATGTGCGAAGCCATGAACCGTTCTTTCTTTTCGGTGATTTTTGGAGGCTTTGGAAACACATCTTCATCAAGTTCGGCAAAAATTGAGGGCGAGGTAACCTCAATTTCACATCTTGAAATGGCTGAATTGATCCAAGAGTCGCAGTCGGTAGTTATTGTTCCTGGTTACGGAATGGCTGTAGCAAAAGCGCAATACCCAATTAATGAATTGGTCGAATATTTAAAAGGGAAAGGCAAAACAGTCCATTTTGGGATACATCCTGTTGCTGGTCGTTTGCCAGGTCACATGAATGTTTTATTGGCCGAGGCAAATGTCCCCTACGATATTGTACTCGAAATGGATGAAATCAATCCCGATTTACCTGAAACCGATGTGGTTATGGTGATTGGAGCCAACGATATTGTAAACCCTGCTGCCATTGAAGATACAGGAAGCCCTATTTATGGAATGCCTGTTATTGAGGTGTGGAAAGCCAAAAAGGTAATTGTTATGAAGCGCAGTATGGCCGCCGGTTATGCCGGTATCGAAAACCCTCTTTTTTATAAAGATAATGCCGACATGCTTTATGGCGATGCCAAAGAATCGGTTGTATCCATTCTGCATCATTTGAATAACAAATAGGATGTTAGGTATTTTACAAAATAAAAAGACCGCCTCAATAATTGGGGCGGTCTTTTTGTATTTGAATTTATTTTATTCCTCTTTTTGTTCAGCTTCGTAAGCTTTAAGCAGTTTGTCCTGAACCTCACCTGGTATTGCGGCATATTCGGCAAATTTCATAGTATAGGTTGCGCTTCCCGAAGTTAATGAACTCAAGGTAGTTGAGTATTTGTTCAATTCGGCAAGTGGTACCCGGGCTTGAAGTTTCTCATATCCCGATTCGCTGCTCATACCGGCAATCATGGCACGGCGGCCTTGTAAGTCGCTCATCACATCACCCATGTAATCACCGGGTACCAATACTTCCACATCATAGATAGGTTCCATAATCTTGGCACCCGCTTTCTTAAATGCCTGGCTAAAGGCATTTCTACCTGCTAATCTGAATGAGATTTCATTTGAATCTACCGGGTGCATTTTACCGTCGTAGATGCAGACCCGAATATCACGGGCATAAGACCCGGTCAATGGACCTTCTTCCATTTTCTCCATAATCCCTTTCATAATGGCTGGATGGAAGCGGGCATCAATGGAACCACCTACAATACAGTTGCAGAACACCAGTTTCCCTCCCCATGGCAGGGTATGTTCCTCAGTTCCCCGGAGCGAAACTACCAAATCTTTTCCATCAATCTTAAATGACGATGGTGCTGGCATTCCCTCAAAAAAAGGTTCAATTACCAAATGTACTTCGCCAAACTGGCCGGCACCACCCGATTGTTTTTTGTGCCGGTAATCGGCTTGAGCAGGTTTGGTAATGGTTTCCCGGTAAGGGATTTTGGGATTTAAGAATTCAATCTCAAGTTTATAAATATTTGTCAACTGCCATTTCAGCGTATTCAAATGGAATTCACCTTGCCCGTGTACAATGATTTGTTTTAATTCTTTAGAATATTCAACAAGTAAAGTTGGATCTTCCTCGTGCATCCGGTTCAACAATTCTCCCAGTTTTTCATCATCAGCTTCACTTAAAGCTTTGATGGCTGTTCGGAATTTTGGATCTGGGAAAGTGATGGCAGGAAAGGTCGAACCAAAATCTTTTTCGGCCAACGTGTGGTTGGTTTTTGTCTCTTTCAGTTTTACGGTAGCGCCAATATCGCCGGCAACCATTTCAGTAAGTTTGATGCGGTTTTTTCCCGCTACGGCAAATATTTGGGATACCCGTTCCTTGGCTCCTTTCTTGGAGTTGATAAGGTCCATACCTTCAGTTAATTTACCAGTAATTACCTTGAAAAAGAGGACCTCACCTAGATGTTCTTCTACCGTATTTTTAAAGACAAATAAAGAAGTTTTACCCGAGGGGTCGCATTTGATTTCTTTCCCATCAGTATCTTTCACTCCGGCCATGTCGCATGGGCTGGGAGCCACATTCCCAACAAATTCCATCATGCGGCGGATTCCCATATCTTTTTTCCCCGAAACGCAAAAGATAGGGAACATGGTCCTTTTACGGATACCGGCCCGGATACCTTCACGCATCTGATCCTCTGTCAACGAACCTTCGTTAAAGAAAAGCTCCATCAGGTTGTCATCGTTCTCGGCCGCCGATTCAACCAAAGTATTATGCAGTTCCTCAGCACGTTCTTTTTCGTCAGCCGGGATATCTAATATTTCGGGTACACCACCCTCAGGTTTCCATTTGTACATTTTCATTTTCAGCACATCAACTACTGCATTAAAACCTAATCCCGGATTGATTGGGTATTGGATTAACACGGCCTTTGTACCAAAAAGGTTTTTCATATCTTCAAAAGCTTTTTCAAAATTGGCTTTATCCTGATCCAATTGGTTAAAAGCAATCAACATTGCCGTGTTTAACCTTTTGGCATGACGCGCCAGAATCTGGGTTCCCACTTCAGCACCTTGCGCCGAGTTAATTACCATAATGGCCGAATCGGTCACTGCCAAAGATGAAATAACGCCGCCAACAAAATCATCCAATCCCGGGGTGTCGATAATGTTCAACTTTTTATTGTTGTACTCAACATGCATTACCGTAGAATAGATGGAACGCTGTTGTTCATGTTCTATCCGGTGATAATCGGAAACGGTGTTTTTACTCTCCACATCGCCACGACGGTTGATCAAACCTCCTTCAAACATCATGGCCTCGGCCAGGGTAGTTTTACCCGAGCCTGCACTCCCCATAAGGGTAATATTCTTAATCTCGTTTGGTTGATAAACTTTCATTATTTCTTTATTTAGAATTAAACAATCGTTTGCGTCTTTTTGCCTACATAACAAAGGCTTTCAAAATTAATAATATTTTAATAAGATGCAAGGTCAACACTATTTATCCATCATGATAAATTCAAGTAATAAATAATATTGCAGTGATTCAAATATATAGGGGAATTTCCGTTTTCATAGGAATGCAAAAAGTATTTTAGGAATTCATCGTTTCCTGATCACAAAAAATTCTAGCTCATCCAATAGTGAGTTTTTCCATAGTGGTTTCCTATACCTTAGGTTTGAAAAATTATTAGTTGTTGTCAGGAGAAGAGTATTCAAAAAAGATGTTATACATATTAATCATGTGTAAGAGTTTTAAAAAAAATGAATTTGAATTGAGGCTTGGTTTATAAATGGGCGGTTTTTAATATTATGGTTAAATGAATATCGAAAATTTTATAAACAGTCAGTTTTTACAGAACCGTAAAGCGGCAAATCTACTCGATTTTCGCTTTTTCGCCTAAAAATCAAAATATTTGCATGCACCTATTGAATTAAAAAAAAACTTTTTTACCTTTGCGAACCGATTTTGTGGGATAAAATATAATATAATTAGTTAGATATGCCAACGATACAACAGTTAGTTAGAAAAGGGAGAACTGATATTAAAAAGAAAAGTAAAGCTCCTGCTTTGGACTCATGTCCTCAACGCCGTGGTGTTTGTACACGTGTATATACCACCACCCCAAAGAAACCAAACTCAGCCATGCGTAAAGTGGCCAGGGTACGCTTAACCAATGGTAAAGAAGTAAACTCTTACATTCCTGGTGAAGGGCACAATCTTCAGGAACACTCGATTGTGTTAATCCGTGGAGGTAGGGTAAAAGATCTTCCAGGGGTGCGTTATCACATTGTGAGAGGTGCTTTGGATACATCAGGGGTTGAAGGCCGCAAACAGCGCCGTTCCAAATATGGTACTAAGAAACCTAAAAAATAATAGAATTTTATACTAAACAGCAATGAGAAAATCAAAACCAAAAAAGCGGATTCTATTGCCAGATCCTAAATTTACCGATGTATTGGTGACCCGTTTTGTCAACGACCTAATGGTAGATGGAAAAAAGAATGTAGCATACGAGATTTTTTATGATGCACTTGACATTGTGAGTGCTAAAATGAAAGATAATGAATTGTCTGCACTTGAAATCTGGAAAAAGGCTTTATTGAATATCACTCCTCAAGTAGAAGTTCGCAGCCGTAGGGTAGGTGGCGCTACCTTTCAAATCCCCCAAGAAATCCGTGAATCGCGCAAAGTTTCAATCAGTATCAAGAATATGATTCTTTACTCACGTAAACGTGCTGGAAGAAGTATGGCAGAAAAACTCTCAGCCGAAATCATGGCTGCATATAACCAAGAAGGAGCTGCCTATAAAAAGAAAGAAGAAACCCACCGTATGGCCGATGCCAACAAAGCGTTTTCACACTTCCGGTTCTAATCAATGTTGTCGATACGTTTTTAAATATTTCAATTTTACATGGCAAGAGATTTAAATTTGACCAGGAACATAGGAATTATGGCTCACATTGATGCGGGTAAAACCACAGCAACCGAGCGTATCCTGTTTTATACCGGGTTGACCCATCGTATTGGCGAAGTACACGATGGTGCTGCAACTATGGACTGGATGGTTCAAGAACAAGAACGGGGTATCACCATTACCTCTGCTGCAACTACCTGTTTCTGGAAATATCAGGATATTGAGCATAAAATCAATATCATTGACACTCCGGGACACGTTGACTTTACCGTTGAGGTTGAACGTTCATTACGTGTACTCGATGGTGCAGTGGCAGTTTATTGCGCAGTTGGAGGTGTTCAGCCTCAGTCAGAAACAGTTTGGCGTCAAGCCGATAAATATAAAGTTCCCCGTATTGCATTTGTTAACAAAATGGACCGCGTAGGAGCCGATTTCTTCTCAGTTGTTTCTCAAATCAGGGAGCGTTTAAATGCAAATCCAATTCCAATTCAAATTCCAATTGGTGCCGAAGCCGATTTTAAAGGCGTTGTTGATTTGATTGAGAACAAAGCCATCGTTTGGTACGATGATGAAGAAAAAATTACCCGCTATGAATATGTCCCAATTCCAAGCGATTTAGTTGACTCCGTTGATGAATGGCGTGCTAAATTGATTGAATCTGTTGCAGAGCTGGACGATTCATTATTGGAACGTTTTTTTGATGACCCAGATTCAATCACTGCCGAAGAAATCCGTGCAGTTATTCGTCAAGCAACAGTAAACCAAGTTATTGTACCTGTACTTTGCGGATCGGCATTCAAAAACAAAGGGGTCCAACGTTTATTAGATGCAGTTGCAGCTTATTTACCAAGCCCCTTGGATATTGAAAGTATTAAAGGGATCAACCCAAATACCGATAAAGAAGAAACCCGGAAACCTGATAATAGTGAGCCATTTGCAGCTTTGGCGTTTAAAATTGCTACCGATCCTTATGTGGGTCGATTAGCATTTATTCGTGTGTATAGCGGAAAATTAGATGCTGGTTCATCTGTACTGAATATGCGTACCGGTAAAAAAGAGCGTATATCGCGTTTGTACCAAATGCACGCGAACAAGCAAAACCCAAAAGATGAAATTGAGGCTGGTGATATTTGCGCCGCTGTTGGTTTCAAAGATATCCGTACCGGCGATACCCTTTGCATTGAGAACAAACCAATCATTCTGGAAAGCATGTCTTTCCCAGAACCTGTTATTAGTGTAGCTATTGAGCCAAAGACTCAAAAAGATATGGATAAAATGGATATGGCTTTAGCCAAACTGGCCGAAGAGGATCCAACCTTCAAATTGAGGACCGATCACGATTCAGGACAGACCATTATTAGTGGGATGGGTGAATTACACCTTGAGATTCTTGTGGATCGTTTGAACCGTGAATTTAAAGTAGAAGTTAACCAAGGGGCACCTCAAGTTGCATATAAAGAAGCAATCACAAGTTTGGTTGAACACCGAGAGGTATTCAAAAAACAGACCGGCGGCCGTGGTAAATTTGCCGACATCTCAGTTCGGATATCCCCTGCTGATAAAGATGTGGTTGGTGTTCAATTCATCGACTCTATTAAAGGAGGTTCCATTCCTCGCGAATATGTGCCATCGGTAGAAAAAGGATTTAAAGAAGCATTGAAAAATGGTCCTTTAGCTGGATTTGCCATGGAAAGCATCAAAGTTGAATTGTTTGATGGTTCGTTCCACCCTGTTGACTCAGATCAGTTGTCATTCGAGATCGCAGGCCGTCAAGCGTTTAGAGCAGCCTGTGCCAAAGCAAAACCGGTACTTTTAGAGCCAATTATGGCAATAGAAGTAGTAACCCCTGAAGAATACATGGGAGACATAATTGGTGACTTTAACCGTCGCCGGGGTCAGGTTGAAGGAATGGAAGCCCGTATGGGTGCAAGGGTTATCAAAGCAAAAGTTGCAATGGCCGAAATGTTTGGGTATGTTACCGTATTACGTACAATATCTTCAGGACGTGCCACCTCAACCATGGAATTCTCACATTATCAAGAAACTCCAAAAGGAATTGCTATGGAAGTGTTAGAAAGTTTTAAAGGTCGAAAAGAATTATTATAAAGAATCATATCATATGAGCCAAAAAATCAGAATTAAATTAAAGTCATACGATCACAACTTGGTTGATAAATCGGCCGAGAAGATTGTTAAGACTGTAAAAACTACCGGAGCTGTAGTAAGTGGCCCAATTCCGCTTCCTACCCACCGCAGGGTTTTTACCGTGCTGCGTTCTACGTTTGTGAACAAAAAATCGAGGGAGCAATTTGAATTGTCATCGTACAAAAGATTGTTAGACATTTATAGTTCAACAGCTAAAACTATAGATGCCTTGATGAAACTCGAACTTCCAAGTGGAGTTGAAGTTGAAATAAAAGTTTGATAGATTTATAATTATAAAAATGGCTGGATTATTAGGAAGAAAAATCGGAATGACATCGGTTTTCAGTGCCGAGGGGAAAAATGTTCCATGCACTGTTATCGAAGCAGGACCTTGTGTTGTAACACAAGTGAAAACCATTGAAAAAGATGGTTACGATGCTATCCAATTAGGCTTTGACGACAAAAAAGAAAAAAAGTCGATAAAACCTGAGATTGGGCACTTTAAAAAAGCAGGCACTACTCCAAAAATTAAAGTGGCTGAATTTACTGAATTAACTGGATATCAGTTAGGTGATGTGATTACTGTGGATATCTTCAAAGATGATCTTTGGTTAGATATCAGTGGTATTTCAAAAGGAAAAGGTTTTCAAGGTGTTGTAAAACGCCATGGATTTGGTGGGGTAGGTGATCTTACCCACGGTCAGCATAATCGTTTAAGAGCTCCCGGTTCAGTTGGTGCATCTTCATTTCCTTCAAGAGTATTCAAAGGAATGCGCATGGCAGGACGCACAGGCGGCGACAAAGTGAAAATGTTAAGCTTGAAGGTTGTAAAAATTATTCCTGAGAGCAATTTGTTATTAGTGAAGGGATCAGTACCTGGTCCTAAAGGTGGATATTTAATAATTGAAAGATAATGGAATTAGTAGTCTTAAACCAAGCAGGCGAGGATACCGGAAAGAAAGTAGCATTGAATGATTCCATCTACGCTATTGAACCCAACGATCATGCAATCTATCTTGATGTGAAGCAGTATTTGGCTAACCAGCGTCAGGGTACACACAAATCGAAAGAACGTGGCGAAGTAGCAGGAAGCACCAGAAAGCTCAAAAAACAAAAAGGAACCGGTACGGCTCGCGCAGGAAGTATCAAATCTCCCGTATTTAGAGGTGGAGGCCGTGTGTTTGGACCCAAAGTCCGCGATTATTCATTTAAACTGAATAAAAAAGTAAAAAGGTTGGCCCGTGTTTCAGCCCTAACGTACAAAGCTAAACAGAATCAGATTTTGATCATTGAAGATTTTAACATGGATGCCCCAAAAACAAAAATGTTCTCTTCGATGCTTGAAAACTTGAAAATCAGCGACAAAAAATCATTAGTGGTAGTTTCCGAACAAAATAAAAATATATATTTGTCGTCGCGAAATTTGAAGGGTGCTGAGGTTATTACAGCTGATAATCTGAATACCTATCAGATCATGAAAGCTTCATCTATTGTAATAACTGAAAAATCAGTGGGTGTAATTGAAACAATTTTAGGATAAGAACAGGAGGAAGTCATGGATATTATACTTAGACCCATCATTAGCGAGAAGATGACTGCGCAAACCGAAAAAATGAACCGTTACGGTTTTATTGTCGAGCGCACTGCCGATAAAATACAGATAGCCAAAGCTATTGAAGAGTTATACAATGTAAAAGTAGCCTCAGTGAACACTATTCGTTATGGGGGCAAACTTAAGTCGAGATATACAAAAGCAGGTTTCGTTCAAGGTAAAACGAACAACTATAAAAAAGCCATCATTACCTTGGCCGTTGGCGAAACCATCGATTTTTACAGCAATATATAGAAGACAGATAGGATAAAATGACTGCAAAAAAAATCAAACCGGTAACACCGGGACAAAGATTTAAGGTAGTAAGCAATTTTGATGCTGTTACCTGTAGCACACCTGAAAAATCATTGTTAGGTCCTGTAAAGAAATCCGGCGGTAGAAATAACGTCGGACATATGACAATGAGATATATAGGTGGTGGACACAAACAACGTTATCGTGTTGTTGACTTTAAGCGGGACAAAGATGGTATTCCGGGTACTGTAAACAGTATCCAGTACGATCCAAACCGTAGTGCACGTATTGCACTTATTTTTTATGTCGATGGTGAAAAACGCTACATCATAGCGCCAAACGGATTGCAGGTGGGTCAAGTTATCAATTCGGGAGTAGGAGTTGCCCCTGAAATTGGAAACAGCTTGTTCCTTTCCGATATTCCTTTGGGAACTATCATACATAACATCGAGTTACGCCCAAATTCGGGAGGAATCATGGCACGCAGCGCCGGAACGTATGCGCAATTGACCTCACGCGAAGGTAAATATGCAATTATCAAATTGCCTTCAGGCGAAACACGCATGGTTTTGGTTACATGTAAAGCTACCATTGGTTCAGTAGGGAATTCAGACCACGGTCTTGAAAGATCCGGAAAAGCTGGTAGAAGCCGATGGTTAGGCCGCCGCCCACGTGTACGTGGTGTTGCAATGAACCCGGTAGATCACCCAATGGGTGGTGGTGAAGGACGTGCTTCAGGAGGACACCCACGCTCACGTAAGGGTATCCCTGCTAAAGGTTACAAAACCCGTACACCTAAGAAGCAATCGAATAAGTTTATTATTGAAAGAAAGAAAAAGTAAATTAAGTAGATATGAGTCGTTCATTAAAAAAAGGCCCATTTATTCACTACAAGCTTGAAAAGCGCGTGTTAGACATGAATGAATCAGGAAAAAAGAATGTAATCAAAACCTGGTCAAGGGCTTCGATGATATCTCCAGACTTTGTTGGGCACACCATCGCTGTTCATAATGGTAACCGCTTTATTCCGGTGTATGTAACTGAAAATATGGTTGGCCATAAACTTGGCGAATTTGCCCCAACCCGTCAATTCCGGGGTCATGGAGGAAAGAAAAAATAATAATTTTAATCTGATGTAAAATGGGTGCAAGAAAAAGAAATAAAGCCAATCAGTTAAAAGAGGAGAAGAAAAGCAAGAGCATGGCTCAATTGCGCAATTGCCCGACTTCGCCACGTAAAATGCGCCTTGTGGCTGATTTAGTACGTGGGAAAGAGGTAAACTACGCGTTGGATATTCTCCGTTTTACTCCGAAAGAAGCTGCCGGCCGGTTAGAAAAGCTGTTGCTTTCTGCCATTGCCAACTGGCAACAAAAAAATGAGGGAGTCCGCATTGAAGAATCTGACCTGGTTGTAAAAGAAATCTATGTAGATTCAGGACGGATGCTGAAAAGGTTACGCCCTGCTCCACAAGGTAGAGGATACCGTATCAGGAAGCGATCAAACCACGTGACATTAGTGGTGGACAGCCGTAATAGTGAAACAACGAATAATTAAGAATCGATGGGACAGAAATGTAATCCAATAGGGAATAGATTAGGGATCATCAAAGGTTGGGATTCGAATTGGTTTGGTGGAAACCACTATTCCGAAAAAATAGTAGAGGACGAAAAGATACGTAAATATCTTCATGCCCGCTTAGCTAAGGCTAGCGTTTCAAAAATTATTATTGAGCGTACGCTAAAACTCATAACCATTACGGTAAATACTGCCCGCCCTGGTATCATTATCGGTAAAGGCGGTCAAGAGGTTGACAAGTTGAAAGAGGAGTTAAAGAAGATTACCAAAAAGGAGGTTCAGATCAACATCTTTGAAATTAAAAGACCAGAACTGGATGCTTACCTTGTAGGTACCAACATTGCCCGTCAGCTTGAAGGCCGTATTTCATACCGCAGGGCTGTTAAAATGGCCATTGCCTCAACGATGAGGATGAGTGCCGAGGGTATTAAAATTCAAATCTCAGGCCGGTTAGGCGGTGCCGAAATGGCCCGTGCCGAAATCTATAAAGAAGGCCGGATACCATTGCATACCCTACGCGCCGATATTGACTATGCAGCAGTAGAAGCGTTGACTAAAGTTGGATTGATTGGCATCAAAGTTTGGATTTGCAAAGGAGAGGTTTATGGTAAACCCGATCTAACTCCAAACGTGGCCAGCCAGGCTCCAAAAAAAGGATTTAAAAAACAACGTAAGAATTAATCGTTAAAAAAGATTAAGGATGTTACAGCCAAAGAAAACGAAATTCCGCCGGATGCAAAAAGGGCGGATTAAAGGGAACGCGATGCGCGGTAACCAATTGGCTTTTGGTTCCTTTGGGATCAAAGGACTTGAAGAAGCTTGGATTACCGGTAGGCAAATAGAAGCAGCACGTCAAGCTGTGACACGTTATATGAAACGTGAAGGACAAATTTGGATTCGGATTTTCCCCGATAAGCCTATTACCAAAAAACCTGCAGAGGTCCGTATGGGTAAAGGTAAGGGTGCCCCAGAAGGCTTTGTTGCCCCAATCTCCCCAGGCCGCATTATCATTGAGGCAGAAGGAGTATCATTTGAAGTGGCAAAAGAAGCATTGCGCCTGGCAGCACAAAAACTTCCGATTAAAACCAAGTTCGTGGTGAGAAGAGACTATGTGGAAACATCAAATTAATGAGCAATGAAACCTTCTGAAATAAAAGAGTTATCAACTCCAGAAATACTAGAGAGGATCGATGATTTTAAAAAAGTCTTGACCCGTATGCGATTGAACCATGCAGTATCTCCGATGGACAACCCAAATAAAATTGGGCAAACAAAAAAAGATATAGCTAGGTTGAAAACTGAGCTCAGATCAAGACAAATTAACGAGAACAAATAATTTTGGCGATGGAAAATACAAGAAATCTGAGAAAAGAACGGGTTGGGGTCGTGGTCAGTAATAAGATGGATAAATCCATTGTAGTTGCTGTTGCCCGAAAAGTGAAACACCCAATTTATGGTAAATTCGTCAATAAAACGACCAAATTGCATGCACATGATGAAAACAATACATGCAATATCGGAGATACAGTGAGGGTTATGGAAACACGGCCTCTCAGTAAAACAAAGAGTTGGAGATTAGTTGAAATTATTGAAAGAGTGAAGTAACCATGATACAACATGAATCTAGACTAACCGTAGCTGATAATAGCGGTGCTAAAACCTGCTTGTGCATTAATGTACTTGGCGGTTCAAAAAAGCGCTATGCCTCTATTGGCGACAAAATTGTTGTTACGGTGAAAAGTGCCATCCCAGGTGGTGACATGAAAAAAGGAACTGTAAGCAGAGCTGTTGTTGTCCGTACTACAAAAGAGGTCCGTCGTGCCGACGGTTCTTATATCCGGTTCGACGACAACGCATGTGTTTTATTGAACAATGCAGGCGAGATACGTGGTACCCGTATTTTTGGGCCAGTAGCCCGTGAATTGCGTGACAGCTACATGAAAATCGTCTCATTGGCACCTGAAGTTTTATAATCAGTAAACACTATCAGAAATGCGTAAAAAATTGCATATTAAAAAAGGTGATACCGTTGTGGTCATCTCTGGAGAATCGAAAGGACAAAAAGGAAAAGTTCTTGAAGTAATGGCCGAGAAACAACGCGCTATCGTTGAAGGGGTTAACATGGTATCGAAACATACCAAGCCCAATGCTGAACATCCACAGGGTGGAATACTTAAGCAAGAAGCCCCTATCCACATCTCTAACTTGATGAATGTGGATCCCTCTTCCGGAAAACCTACCAGGATTGGAAGAAGGCTGAATGATAAAGGTAAATTAGTAAGATATTCAAAAAAATCTGGAGAGGAGATTAAGTAATGGATTACAAACCAAGTCTTAGGACAAAGTATGAGGAAGAAATCGTTCCTGCTTTAACTAAGGAATTTAGTTACACAACTCCGATGCAAGTTCCCAAACTGGAGAAAATTGTTATCAACCAAGGAGTGGGCAAAGCTACTGCCGATAAAAAATTGATCGACATAGCTGTAGAGGAACTTACTGCTATTACCGGACAAAAAGCAGTGAAAACCATGTCGAGAAAAGACATCTCGAACTTTAAACTGCGTAAAAACATGCCAATTGGGGTGAAAGTTACCTTGCGTAGAGAGCACATGTATGAATTCCTGGAAAGGTTGGTGGTCGTGGCATTGCCCCGTATCCGTGACTTTAGAGGGATCAGCAGTAAACTTGATGGAAGAGGAAACTATACCTTGGGTATTACCGAGCAGATTATCTTCCCTGAGATTGATATTGACAAGATCAATACAATTCTTGGAATGGATATTACTTTTGTTACAACAGCCAATACTGATGAAGAAGGATATGCTTTACTCAGGGAATTTGGTTTACCATTTAAAAACCTAAAAAAGAACTAAGCTATGGCTAAAGAATCAATGAAAGCCCGCGAGGTAAAGCGTAAAAGAATGGTTGAAAAGTTTGCTGCAAAACGCGATAGACTTAAAGCCGAAGGCGATTCAACAGGGTTGCAGAAACTCCCCCGCAATGCGTCACCAATCCGCATGCATAACCGTTGCAGCCTCACAGGAAGACCTAAAGGATACATGCGTCAATTTGGTATCAGCAGGATTACCTTCCGCGAAATGGCCCTGAAAGGTCTTATCCCAGGAGTAAAGAAAGCAAGTTGGTAATATTTAAAATTTAAAAAAATGACAGATCCAATTGCAGATTTTTTAACCAGAATTCGCAATGCCCAGATGGCAAAGCATAAGGTAGTTGAAATACCTTCTTCAAACATCAAAAAAAGCATGACCAAAATTCTTTTTGAACAAGGTTATATCTTAAATTACAAATTTGAAGAGAATTCAGTACAAGGAACCATTAAAATCGCTCTTAAATATAATGGTGAAACAAAACAACCCGTAATCAAAAACCTTCAACGTATCAGCAGCCCAGGCTTGCGTATTTACAAAAGCGCCGAAGAACTGCCACGTGTGTTGAATGGATTGGGAATTGCCATTGTTTCTACTTCCTATGGAGTATTGAGCGATAAAGAAGCCCGCGCTAAAAACGTTGGCGGGGAAGTTTTATGTTATGTTTATTAAAAAAGAGTAAAAAATGTCACGGATAGGAAAATTACCTGTAGCTATACCAAAAGGAGTAACAGTTACTGTGGATCAAACCAATGTGGTAGTAGTAAAAGGGCCTAAAGGACAACTTCAACAACAGGTAAACCCTGAAATAGAAGTACAGGTGGAAGGCGAACAATTAATAGTGAGCCGCCCCTCTGATTCTATTCCTCATAAATCAATGCATGGGTTGTACCGTTCTCTTCTGAAGAATATGGTTGTTGGTGTTTCTGAGGGTTACACTATTGAGTTAGAATTTGTAGGCGTGGGTTACCGTGCCGAAGCTAAAGGACAATTGCTTGAAATGAGCTTGGGTTATTCTCACAACATCGTTTTTGACTTGCCTACTGAGATTAAGGTAGAGGCAATCACCGAACGGCGCAGTAACCCTAAAGTTAAATTGATGAGTTGCGATAAACAATTGATTGGCCAAGTAGCTGCGAAAATCAGATCATTCAGAATGCCAGAACCATACAAAGGAAAAGGTATTAAGTTTGTAGGGGAAGAAATTCGTAGAAAGGCTGGTAAATCAGCAGGTAAATAACATTTAAACAGATGTAATTATGGCTTTCGATAAATTAGTAAGACGTCAAAAGATAAAAGAGAGCATACGCGCAAAAATCACAGGAACAGCCAGTATGCCCCGCATGAGTGTTTACCGTAGCAACAAGCAGATTTCAGTTCAAGTAATTGATGATGTGGCTGGCGTGACACTTGCATCAGCATCGTCGTTGAACAAAGAAATTGCTGAAACAAAAGGAAACAAAACTCAAATAGCCGAAAAAGTTGGTGAATTAGTGGCCAAAGTAGCTATCGAGAAAGGAATAAACGGAGTGGTTTTCGACCGCAACGGGTTTTTATACCATGGTAGAGTTAAAGCCTTGGCTGAGGCTGCCAGAAAAGGAGGACTTAAATTTTAGAAGTTATGTCAAGTATTAGAAAAGTAAAAACAACTGACTTAGAGTTAAAAGACCGTTTGGTAGCCATTAACCGTGTTACCAAAGTGACTAAAGGGGGTCGTACTTTCAGCTTCTCTGCCATTGTAGTTGTAGGAAACGAAAACGGCGTAGTTGGCTATGGCTTAGGAAAAGCCAGCGAGGTTACTACTGCTATCAGCAAAGGAATTGAAGATGCAAAGAAAAACCTGATTAAAGTTCCTGTAATTAATGGAACTGTACCTCACGAGCAATTGGCCCAATTTGGTGGCGCGAGTGTATTTATTGCACCAGCTTCACATGGTACCGGTGTAAAAGCCGGTGGTGCTATGCGCGCTGTATTAGAAAGTGTTGGCGTGAAAGATTGTCTTGCCAAATCAAAAGGTTCATCGAACCCTCACAACGTAGTGAAAGCAACTTTTAATGCTTTGTTACATATCCGTGATGCCTACAGCGTTGCCAATGAGAGAGGAATTTCTTTGGAAAAAGTTTTTAAAGGATAAAAATTAAAGACATGGCAAAATATCGGATCACACAGATTAAAAGTAAGATTGGAAGTACTGTCCGTCAAAAAGCAACCCTGGAGGCATTGGGAATCCGTAAAATGCACCAAAGTGTTGAAAAGGAAGGAACTCCTGAGATTATGGGAATGATAAATAAAGTTAAACACTTAGTTTCTTTAGAAGAGATTAAATAATATATTCAGATATGGATTTAAGTAATTTGAAACCTGCTGAAGGTTCCGTAAAATCTGATAAAAGAATTGGTAGAGGACAAGGTTCAGGTCACGGTGGTACCTCGACCCGAGGCCATAAAGGTGCCAAATCAAGATCAGGTTATTCCAAAAAGGTCGGCTTTGAAGGAGGTCAGATGCCTTTACAGCGTAGGGTTCCAAAATTCGGTTTTAAAAACATCAACCGTAAGGAATATAAAGCCATTAATGTTGGCGACCTACAAAAACTAGCCGAAACTAAAAACTTAACAGCTATCGATGTTCAGGTATTGGCCGAAAACGGGCTTTGCGCAAAATATGATAGTGTGAAGATTTTAGGTAACGGAAAATTAACCTTAAAGCTTGAAGTTAAAGCCCATGCTTTTTCAAAATCGGCTGTCGAAGCTATTGAAAAGGTACAAGGTACAGTAGTAACTTTGTAATATTAAATTGATGAAGCGATTTATTGAAACCTTAAAAAATATCTGGAAGATTGAAGATTTGAAAGCCCGGATTCTTACTACCCTTGGGCTCATTCTTATTTACCGTTTAGGGACTAAAGTTGTTCTTCCGGGCATCGATCCCTCTCAACTCGCTGCACTTAAAGATCAAACTGCAGGTGGTGTTTTAGGATTATTAGATATGTTCTCAGGGGGTGCGTTTTCAAATGCATCTATTTTTGCTCTGGGAATTATGCCCTACATCTCAGCCTCTATCGTAATTCAGCTTCTGGGTATGGCCGTTCCCTATTTTCAAAGATTGCAGCGTGAGGGTGAAAGCGGACGCCGTAAAATAAACCAGATTACTAGGTATTTGACTGTATTTATTTTATTGTTGCAAGGACCTAGTTACCTTGCCAACTTACATGCCCAACTACCTGCCTCAGCTTTTGTTTTGCAAGGATTTTTCTTTACGGCTTCTTCAGTGATTATTTTAACCGCCGGTACCATGTTTGTTATGTGGTTGGGCGAAAAAATCACCGATAAAGGGATTGGTAACGGTATTTCATTGATTATTATGATTGGTATCATTTCAAGACTCCCATCAGCCGTTTGGGTTGAATTTATTTCAAGGGTGAATCAACAAGGTGGAGGTTTGGTTATGTTCTTAATAGAAATGATTGCTTTAGCCGTGGTTATTGCCATTACCATTCTATTGATTCAGGGGACCCGGAAGATACCAGTACAATATGCAAAACGGATTGTCGGGAACAAACAATATGGTGGCGTGCGTCAGTACATTCCTCTTAAAGTGAATGCCTCTGGTGTAATGCCTATCATCTTTGCCCAGGCAATTATGTTCTTACCTATTGCAATTGTAGGTTTTTCAAGTAGCGACTCTGCAACAGGCTTTGCAGCCATGTTGTCGGATCATACCGGATTTTTATACAATCTTATTACCGCGTTATTAATCGTCCTGTTTACCTACTTCTACACAGCTATTATCATCAACCCGACACAGATGGCTGAAGACATGAAGAAAAACGGAGGATTTATTCCCGGTGTAAAACCAGGCCGTAAAACCGTTGAGTTCCTCGACGATGTGATGTCAAAAATTACACTCCCTGGTTCCATTTTCTTAGCATTTGTTGCAATAATGCCCGCTTTTGCTATGATAGCAGGTGTTGAAACCAGCTTTGCTTATTTCTACGGTGGTACATCGCTTTTAATTCTTGTTGGGGTTGTGCTTGATACCCTGCAACAAGTTGAAAGCCACTTGTTAATGAGACATTATGATGGATTGATGAAAAGCGGACGCATCAAAGGCGGACGCACTATGATTTAATTCATTTAGAAATTCACGTTCTTTGATGTTATTTTTATTAGACAGCCGAAGAAATTTCAAATTGAGGAAAGCTGTCAGAAGAGTTTTATGACCTTTGCCAGGTTCGAGATTATTAACACTAAATCTTTTAAAATTTAGTTTGAAGACTAATTCTTTGAACTGCAAATTATGGTAGCTTTCCTTAAATTCTATTCAAAAGCATTATGAAGGATCATTCATACACCTTGAAATTTGAGTTGCATTTAAAGGTGAAAAATGGTTTTTGGTGAATAGAATAATATTTCCGGAGTCGCTGATATTGATTGGTTGACGATGGTTGTTACTAATGAATAAATAAAGAGCAAACTAATTAAAAAAAATCTATGGCCAAACAGGCTTCAATTGAACAAGATGGTACTATTATCGAAGCATTGAGCAATGCCATGTTTCGGGTGGAATTGGAAAATGGGCATGTGATTACTGCACATATCTCCGGAAAAATGAGGATGCACTACATCAAGATTTTACCAGGGGATAAAGTGAAAGTTGAAATGTCGCCTTACGATTTAACCAAAGGGCGGATATCATTTAGATACAAATAAAAGGACTAAAGAGATGAAAGTAAGAGCATCAGTAAAAAAGCGCAGTGCGGATTGTAAAATCGTACGCAGAAAAGGACGTTTGTATGTGATTAACAAAAAAAATCCAAAATTTAAACAACGTCAAGGATAATTTTATAACTTTGCAAACCGAAATTTTAAACAGTAATTTATGGCACGACTTGTAGGTGTTGATTTACCGAAGCATAAAAGGGGCGAAATAGGTCTTACTTATGTTTACGGAATCGGACGTAGTGCTGCCCGTTCAATTTTGACCGAGGCAAAAATTAACTACGACACTAAAGTTAAAGATTGGACCGATGCAGAAATTGCAACGCTTCGTAAAATTCTTAACGAACAATATAAATTGGAGGGTGAACTTCGTTCAGAAGTACAATTAAACATCAAACGTTTAATGGATATTGGATGTTACCGTGGCGTACGTCACCGTGTTGGTTTACCAGTACGCGGACAACACACCCGTAACAATGCACGTACACGCAAGGGTAGGAAGAAAACCGTTGCTAACAAAAAGAAAGCTACTAAATAAGGGATAAGTTATTATGGCACAGAAGTCAAAAACTGCAAGAAAGAAAACGGTAAAAATAGAAGCCAGCGGACAAGTCCACATTCATTCTTCGTTCAACAATATTATTGTTTCTATTACGAATAATGACGGACAGGTTATTTCATGGTCATCAGCCGGAAAAAATGGATTCAGAGGTTCAAAAAAGAACACTCCTTACGCGGCTCAGGTATCTGCTGAAGATTGTGCGAAAGTAGCCTTTGAAGGTGGCATGAGAAAAGCCAAAGTATATGTCAAAGGACCTGGCACCGGTAGAGAATCTGCTATCAGAACGATTCACAATCAAGGTATTGAAGTTGTAGAGATTGTAGATGTTACTCCATTACCTCATAATGGTTGCAGACCTCCTAAAAGGAGACGTGTTTAATTTGTGTTGAATCGATTAAAAAATTAGCAGATGGCTAGATATATTGGACCAAAAACAAAGATCGCCCGGAAATTTGGCGACCCAATCTACGGACCTGATAAATATTTTGAAAGAAAAAATTTCCCTCCAGGCCAACACGGTTTGAACAAAAAGAGGAAAAAATCTTCAGAATACGGGATTCAGTTACAGGAAAAACAAAAGGCAAAATACACGTATGGTATTTTAGAAAAACAATTTGCCAATTTGTTCCACAAAGCTCAACGGAGCAAAGGTATCACCGGTGAAGTATTGTTGCAATTGTTAGAATCAAGACTTGACAATGTAGTGTATCGCTTAGGAATTGCTCCTACACGTGCTGCAGCCCGTCAGTTGGTTTCTCACAAGCACATTACTGTAGATGGTGACGTGGTAAACATTCCTTCGTTCCTTTTAAAATCGGGACAGGTAATCGGCGTTCGTGAAAAATCGAAATCTTTGGAAGTTATTTCAAACTCGTTGGCTACTGAAAGCCACAACCGATACTCATGGTTGGAATGGGATAAAGACCAAAGGACCGGTAAATACCTAAACGTTCCTGAAAGGACTGAGATTCCTGAAAACATCAAGGAACAACTAATTGTAGAATTATACTCTAAGTAATATTAATATTATGGCAATTTTAGCTTTTCAGAAGCCCGATAAAGTTGTAATGCTGGAAGCGGATGACTATTCAGGAAAATTCGAGTTCAGACCTTTAGAGCCCGGTTACGGAAATACAGTAGGAAATGCTCTGCGTCGGATTCTTCTTTCATCATTAGAAGGATTTGCCATTACTACCCTTAAGATTGAGGGAGTTGAGCATGAATTCTCTACCATTCCCGGAGTTAAAGAAGATGTTACCGAGATTGTTTTGAATTTAAAACAGGTCCGTTTTAAGCAGCAAATTGAAGACATTGATCATGAAAAAGTGTCAATCACTATTACCGATCAGGAAGTATTCAGCGCTGGCGACATGTCGAGATTCATCACAGGTTTTGAGGTATTAAATCCTGAATTGGTAATTTGCCGGTTGGAATCAACAGTTAAACTTCAATTAGAGATAACCATCAACAAAGGACGGGGCTATATCCCATCGGAGGAAAACATGCCCGTTGATGCCGAATTTGGAGTAATTGCCGTGGATTCTATCCATACACCAATCCGCAATGTGAAATATGCTGTTGAAAACTATCGGGTTGAACAAAAAACCGATTACGAAAAGCTTATTTTAGAGATCAAAACCGATGGTTCCATCCATCCAAAAGATGCATTGAAAGAGGCCGCTAAAATACTGATTTATCATTTCATGTTATTCTCAGATGAGAAAATTACTTTGGATTCAGATGAGAAGTACCAAGCCGAAGAGTTTGACGAAGAAGTGCTGCATATGCGTCAACTTCTGAAAACCAAGCTGGTTGACATGGATCTTTCGGTACGCGCATTGAACTGCCTGAAAGCAGCCGATGTGGAAACCTTAGGCGACCTATGTACCTATAATAAGAATGATCTGCTCAAATTCAGGAATTTTGGTAAAAAATCACTGACTGAACTTGAAGATCTGTTAGATTCAATGAGCCTTACTTTTGGTATGGACATCAGTAAGTATAAACTTGAGAAAGATTAATTGAGATGAGACACAATAAAAGTTTTAATCATTTAGGTAGGCAAACTGGTCACAGAAGTGCAATGTTGTCGAATATGGCAACATCGCTCATTCTTCACAAAAGGATTAGCACTACCGTAGCTAAAGCGAAAGCCTTAAAGGTTTATGTTGAGCCCTTGATTACCAAATCAAAGGTGGATTCAACCCACTCCCGCCGTGTTGTTTTTAGTTATTTACAAAACAAAGAGAGTGTAACAGAATTGTTCCGTGATGTGGCTTTAAAAGTAGCCAACCGTCCTGGGGGTTACACCCGGATTCTTAAAACAGGCAACCGTATTGGTGACAATGCCGAAATGTGCATCATTGAGTTGGTTGATTACAACCAAAACTATACTCAAGAGAACAAATCGGAGGCTAAAACAGCATCAAAACGCAGACGTGGAACCAAGAAAAAATCATCAGAGGATGCAGCTCCTACAATAACCGCTGCCAAAACTGTTGAAGCAGTGAAAACCGCTCCAGTTGTGAACGATACAGTGACCAACGAAGCATCGGAACCCGAAGCTGAGGTACTTAATGATGATAAAAAAGATGAATAAAGACATATTCTAGGACTTTAAAAGAGGGATAAATTACGTATATTTATCCCTCTTTTTGCGTAAAGTAATTTGTTCACTCAAAAATCAAAAATTATAAAATTATGGGATTGATTGCAAATGTTCATGCCCGTGAAATCATGGATTCGCGTGGAAATCCAACCGTGGAGGTTGAAGTTACCCTCGACTGTGGAATTGTAGGCCGTGCTGCTGTTCCTTCCGGAGCATCAACCGGTGAAAACGAAGCCCTTGAATTGAGAGACGGTGATAAAAGCCGTTTTTTAGGTAAAGGTGTATTAAAAGCTGTTGAGAACGTAAATGAGAAAATTGCCCCTGAAATTATTGGTTTGCCAGTAACCGACCAAGTTGGAATAGACAAACGGATGATTGAACTGGATGGTACTAAGACCAAAGGAAAATTGGGTGCCAACGCCATTCTTGGAGTTTCATTAGCTGTTGCAAAAGCTGCTGCTGAATATGTGGGATTGCCATTATACCGCTACATTGGTGGTACCAATGCCGTAACACTTCCTGTTCCAATGATGAATATCATCAATGGGGGTTCGCATTCCGATGCCCCGATTGCTTTCCAGGAGTTTATGATACGCCCCGTGGGTGCACCATCTTTCCGCGAAGGCTTACGGATGGGTGCCGAGGTATTCCACAGCCTTAAAAAGGTGTTGCATGACCGCAACTTAAGCACAGCAGTTGGTGATGAAGGTGGTTTTGCTCCTGTTTTGAATGGGACCGAAGATGCTTTGGAATCAATTTTAAAAGCCATTGAAAAAGCCGGTTACAAACCAGGTAAAGATATTACCATTGCTTTGGACTGTGCAGCCTCCGAATTCTTTGCAAATGGTATTTATGACTATTCAAAATTCGAAGGCGCCAATGGTGCTAAACGGACGATAGCTCAGCAGGTAGATTTTTTGGCCCAACTTGCTGAAAAATACCCTATTGATTCCATTGAAGATGGTATGAGCGAGAACGACTGGGAAGGATGGAAGCTTTTAACCGATAAGCTTGGAAAGAAAATCCAGTTGGTAGGTGACGATTTGTTTGTAACCAATGTAGAATATCTTTCAAGAGGTATTCAGGAAGGTTGTGCCAATTCTATCTTGATTAAAGTAAACCAAATTGGTACATTAACTGAAACGTTGAATGCTATTGAGATGGCTCACCGTGCAGGTTACACTTCGGTAACATCGCACCGTTCAGGCGAAACTGAAGATGCAACTATTGCCGATATTGCTGTAGCTACTAATTCGGGTCAAATTAAAACTGGTTCAATGAGCCGTTCGGACCGTATGGCTAAATACAACCAATTGCTCCGTATTGAGGAGGAACTGGGTGAGTTGGCTGTTTATGGCTATAAGAAATAAACTAATAAAAGAACCCGCGAAAGCGGGTTTTTTATTAGTTATTAGCGATGAGGATAAAATCCTTTTTATCGTTTTTCAACCGTTCCATCCGAAAGCCGCTATTCCCGTAAAGGGATTCAAACGTAGTATCATAGTCTGCTAATACCACCCATTTTGACGGTAATTTTTCGACAAGATTGATGATATTATTTACCAGGGGAATTGGCCTCAAATCTTGGGTACTGCTTTTCAGAAGATTTATTGTTCTAAAATCAACAAGTATAAAATCGTCTGTTTTTGGACTGATTTGTTTTAGAAATACATGATAGGGTAAGTTGTAAAAGGCGGTCCGTTCCAGAAAAGGGTGTGAGCTTAATGTTGTAAGATACTTGAGCTTTTCATCTACTACATCTGGATTAAGCACCTCGGCAGCATATAAACTTTTCAGATTTTCATTTATATCGTATATCATGCGGTTTCCTTTTGCCAAAAGGCTCAGAAAATACCAGATAGCAATTTGTTTTTGAGGTTCGAGGCAATCAACCAGATTGGTATTCTGAAGGTTGAGCATGTTTTGAAAATGGTTGAAGAAACCATATTTAAAGGAAGATTCAATGAGGGATTGAAAATCCCGATTGGGTTCGGTTCTAAAATGCATCCCTTTATTTTTTTCCAACTGTACAACCGTGGTTTTTATAAGGGTATTAAGGAACATATCGTAGCTAACCAAAAACGGGTGGTAAAATAGTTGATTATACTTCTCAATATCGGTATTCATCAAAACTATTGCCCGGACCATGTACTGGACGTCTTCAATAGAAATAATTTTATTCTCAAAATCGGTATAGGAAATAAAAATTTCGTTGCTGCATAGTTTACTGAACTCTGCAATCAACTTCCAATTGGTGGATAACTTATTGATCTCCTCTAAAAGTAACGGGTTTGTGAGATTCCGGTAAAAAGATATGATTTCGGGGTTGGAATCGTTTATGAGGTATTCTTTGGCCAGATTCTGGTTGAAGACCGCCACCCCTTTGCCAATATTTATATGGATACATCGGTTGTAGGCATCCACATTCAAGTTAAGACTGTCGCCTGATTCCGTTATAAATGGTGAGGTGGCTAATCGTTGCATTTTCCGTTTTCTTAATAAATTGTGTTAAACCCTCCCGAAATTAGTTCAGTTTTTGGAAAAATTCAAACAAATCGTGGTTTTACGATAAAAATAATTGTCGCGGTTCGCCCGATTCCAATGGTGGGTGTGGTTTGCACACTTAAAAAAATAAAGGTGGCCTCTGAAAATATTTTTTTTTCAGAGGCCACCTTTATAGGTTATTGAGCAAAATTAATTCACAACAATTACAAGATATTTTGATACACTCCAGAACTCCAACGGTTCTTTAACTACCAGGCTATCTATCGGTTTTTCGCCATATATTTGATAGGATGCTGTTGGGTGCGTAGTGATGATTCTCATCTTTTTCGATTTGATTTCGAATGATGTTTTGTTGCGGATATCTATGGCATTAAAGAGTTCTTTATCGAAATCTTTGTTAAGGTTTTTGCCGCCGCCAATTCCAATGAAACCGCCTTTTTTATCGAGAATGTGTTTTTCTTTCAGTTCTTTTTCAGTCCCAATTAAGAAATAGGCGGTATTCAAGCTCTCGTCCTGTGCTTTAATGATTTCAGTCTTTACCTGATTGTCAAATTTTAAGGTATCCAATGTGTAAGTAAGTTCATCAATTTTGAGGTTCATGTCAAGGAGCTGCTGACGCAACTGAACAATCTCCGCATTTTTTTCGGCCAGTTTATCTTGTAATGCCTGAATGGTTTTACCCAATTCTTTGTTTTTGATATGGGCATTTTTCAATTGTTTCTCTAATTTGTTGACCTTCTCTTTATTTTTTTGCATCAAATCATAGATGGCATTGATATCGTCGTTGATTTTTTCTTCGCGTGAGCGTTGGTCTTCAACGTCTTTGACGGTCATAGTAATCAGGTTTTCTTTGGCCTTGATATCATCCAAGTTGTTTTCAATTTCGAGGAAGGTACCCATGACGGCGTAAATGGCCGAATCCTTTTGCATAACCACTCGCTGTAAGCTATCGGTCCGCATCTGGGCTTCTTCAACTTTTTGATTTCCTGTGCACATAGCAAACAAAAATGATGCTGCTACGATGATTCCTAGATTTTTCATAATTTGAGGTTTAATAATTTGTAATGAATAACGTTTGGGTTTAACTTATTGGTATCCGAACTACAATGTTAATGATATTTCAACAAAATGTAATGAAAAACCAAGTTATATTTCATCCTGAATCAGGAAGTCAGTCAGGCTTTTATCGTGGTCGAGGTTCAGTTTTTTGCGCAACCGGTAACGGCTAATCTCTACGGCACGGGTTGAAATATTTAGCAGTTGGGCAATTTCTTTCGAGCTGAAATTCATCCGCAGGTAGGAGCAGAGTCGGATGTCGTTATTGGTCAGTTTAGGGTATTTTTCTTTGAGCATCTTGAAATAGCCCTCTTGAGAAAGTTTCAAGTTGTGCAAGGCCATCTTCCATTCTTTTGTTTGCAGTTCCAGTCCTTGGGTGATATGGATGTCTAGTTTTTTTATAAACTTTGTAGGTACACTTCCGGGTTCACCTTTAATGGCATCGAGTTCGCCCCGTAAATTCTGGAGCGATTCATTTTTTTGAATCAAGTACCTTAAAGTGAGCATAAGCTCTACGTTGGTATTTTGCAAACGGTTTTCAAGAGAGGTCTGTTTTATCTCAAACTCAAGTAATTTCCGTTGTTTTTGAAGTTTGGTTTTAAAATACCTAACCAAAAGATAAGCAATTGCCAGTATGATTAAAAAATAGGTTATAAAAGCCCATTTGTTTAGATACCAGGGAGGCAGAATGGTAAATTCCGTCTCAATAAATTTTGTATTGGAATCGGAGGCCATTTGGAGGTGATATGTACCTGGATTCAGGTGATAGTATTGGATAACCGGATTTTGGGTACTGTTCCAATAATCTTCAATTTCGATAATCCGGTAGAGGTAATTACCGGTAGTAAGGTTGATGGCATCAGGATCGGCAAAACTAAATTGAACATTATTTACGTAATGCGGGACTTCAAGTTGAGCTTGATTTGGACAAATGGTAATGTTCTTATTTTTACCTTGAAAGAAGATGCTTTTTACATACATGGATGGCCTCAACTGTGCTGGATCCGGGACATCGTTCCGTAGCAGAGCCAACCCATTCCGGTTCGATACAATAAAATTGCTGTTTTTCAATGATAAAATGGTCAGATCCTGACCAGGCATATTGGCATCGGTAATTAAATATTCACAAATTTTTGTGGGCTCAAATTCAATGGAAATACGAAATAGAGCTAGTTTATTTTTGTAGATAAACCAATATTGGTTCTTTTCGTTAGGAATAATCTGCGATGCTTGCCGGTATTCACCTAAAGCATTGTTGAGGGCAGTAAATGGAACCATGGCGGCATTGACATAGTCGTACGTATAAAACTCTTTTCCGGTGGAAAAAACTACACGGTTGTTCAATTTGTAAACATCCATTAATCCAATTGACTTTTTCAGATCGGTAAAAGGGATGATGCCGGTAATTGTATCCATGGACTCATTGGGCTGCAACCTGAAGATGCCTTTTTGCGGGTGCGAAACCCAGATATAACCCAGATAATCGACTTCCAGATGGCGGGTAGGTTCATAATATCCTTCAATCCGTTTTGATAAGCTCCAATTGCCCGCAGGATCTTTTTCCAAGGTGACCAATCCAGTGTAGGTTCCTTCGATAAGTTTGTCTTCGAATGCTTTAATGACCCATCCACCAGTTATTGATGAAATTTTTGTGAATTGCTGTCCCTTGACCTGAAATGTACCTTCGTTGTGACCGCAAATAATTTGATGGTCGAAGTTACCCAAAGTCCAGACCTGGCCTTGGCTGTTTGGGACTAATGATAACCGTTGAAAATGCAGGTTGTTATCGGAAAGGTTAAGTTGTGTTTGGAATAATCCATGATTGGAGCCCATATAGAGGGTGTTTTCATCAATAAGGATGGTATAAATTGAGCCCAGGCTCCCGTTTGCTGTTGTGAAATAGGAAACTTTTGATCCCTGATTAATGAAGTTGATCCCCTCATCGAGGCCTACCCAAAGGCCTTGTTTTTGAGTGACAAAAAACGACAGCACCGTATTGTTATTGAGTCCGTTGCCATAATTATAGCGCTCCTCGATTTTCCCAAGATGGTCGGTTAAAATAATTCCATCGAGGATGGTTCCAAAGGCGAATACCGAATCGCCAATTGCGGCGGCTGCATTGCAATTTTGCAATTTCAGATATTCGGAAGCTGCTGAATTCCAATAGGCGAAACCGGAATCATGTTTAAGATAGATTCCATTTTTTTCGGTACAGATAAGCATCTGGTTGTTGATATAGGGAATAATGGAATGTACCTTTTTTTGACTAAACTGCTCACTTCCGGGAATAAATTTTAGCACATCGTTTTTGAAGGTATAAAGCCCTTTGTCGAGTACCTGAACAATCAATTGGTTCCTTATCTGGAACATGAACAACATGAATTCCGGAGAAGGAAAGGTGGTAATTTTTTTATAATCGTATTTGTAAATTGCTGTAAATGATTGAAAATAAACCGCCCCGTTTAGGAAATAGATTTTCCAGATTTCATCATTCTTATTTATTGGAAATGAATCCGTCAACGGATGATATTTCAAGTGGCAGAGATTGTCTTTTTGCCAGAACCCAAACGATTCAAACCCGCCGGTAAATATCAACCCTGACGAATCGACCATGACCGAGCGGATCATCTTTTGTGCCGGGTTTTCCCAGATTTGGAACGATAGCCCGTCGAATTCGAGTAACCCTATGTTGGTGGCATAATAAACCATGTCATTTTTAGGGTTGGAATGAATTCCCCAGATCTGTTGGTTTACCTTAAATTCGTTTTGAAGGTAGTTTATGATTTTATCTTCTTGCCCAAAAACTGAGGAGGAAAGACAAAGGGCAGCAAAAAATAGCAGGTTAAGTATTGATTTCTGAAAGTGGAGGTACATCCGTCATTTAAGTTTGAAAAATGAAATTAAACAAAAGAAATGGATTTTAAAGAATTGGAAACAAATTCTCAATGAAATTTAGGTCAGATAATTGATTATTATCAATTTATATGTCTGATATTTTTACAAAACTCCATATCGGTCATTCGAAATACTAAAAACGGATGCATTGTTTTGATGCACCCGTTTTTGAACGCATTTAACCTAATTTATTATCTCAATGAAAAACTATCTTTTAATCCAGAGGCCGAATTTGGCCCAACCATCAAGTCAAACTTTCCAGGTTCATAGGTATATTCCATATCAAGGTTAAAGAACTTTAAATCGTTGGCAGTAATTTTAAAAATTACATCACGCGTTTCCCCCTGTTTTAAAAACACTTTGGAAAATCCTTTTAACTCATTTATCGGCCGGGTAACACTTCCAACCAAATCGCGGATGTATAATTGGACAATTTCTTCACCATCGGACTTTCCCGTGTTCGAGACAGTAACCTGAATGGTTAAGGTATCGGTAGCCCGAATCTCAGGCGAACTGATTTTAAGGTTGCTATACGAGAAGTTTGTATAACTTAAACCATAACCAAAAGGGTACAAAGGCTGGTTGGGGCTGTCCAGATATTTTGAACGGAAGCGATACTCTGGGTTTGTTGGATCCACGGGCCTCCCATTATTCTTCATGTTGTAATGGATGGGTATCTGCCCCACGTTATGTGGAAATGTCATGGTTAATTTGCCTGATGGGAGGGCTTTCCCGAACAATAAATCGGCAATACCGCTTCCCGATTGAATACCGCCAAACCAGGCTTCCAGAATGGCAGGAGCTTTCTGGTCAAGTTCAGGAATTGTTAAAGGCCGCCCGTTGAAAAGCACCACGGCTGTTGGTTTTCCAATTTCGATGATTTTTTCAGCTAGTTGCATTTGTACACCAGGCAAATTGAGATTGGTACGGCTGGCGGCTTCGCCCGACATATTCCTGTCCTCACCTAATGCAAGTATTACAAAGTCAGCATTTTTAGCTGCTTTTATAGCAGCATCGAACCCCGATGTGGAAAGTCCAACTATTTCACATCCTTTTTCATAATGAATCTGAATATTTTTATCCACGGCTTCTGCTTTAAGCCCATCGAAAAGAGTTACGCAATATTGGGCCCAACCGGCGGCCGACCAATTACCCAGCATGTCTTCGGCTGCATTGCCTAAAGGACCGATTAAGGCTATTTTTTTTACAGTTTCGGGAATTGGCAGCGTTTGATTTTCGTTTTTTAGAAGCACGCAACTTTTAGTTACAAATTGACGGGCAAAATCTTTTGAAGCTTGAGTCATAATCTCATTACCTTCTCTGGTTTTATTACAATACCGGTAAGGATCGTCGAACAAGCCAAGTTTGTACTTAGCCAATAAAATATCAGATACCGCTTTGTCAATCAATTTTTCAGAAATCTTTCCACTTTTCACCAAATTTTTCAGGTTTTTGATAAATATGGAACTTTGCATATCTAACTGAATCCCTGCTTTTAGAGCAAGTTCTCCGGCATGGGCAGAATCTTGGGCTACCCCATGAGGAATCAGTTCGTAAATTGAGGTGTAATCGGTAACTACAAAACCCTTGAAACCCCAGGTATTGCGAAGCAGTTCGGTGTAAAGCCAATGGTTTGATGAAGAGGGGACACCTGAAATTTCGTTGAACGAAGTCATGACCGATGCAACTCCTGCATCTACACAGGCTTTAAAAGGGGGCAAATAATATTCCAGGAGGCTCCGTTCCGATATGTCCACCGTGTGATAATCGCGTCCGGCTTGTGGTGCACCATAAGCAGCAAAATGTTTCATGGTGGCAAGCAAGGTCTGTTCATCGGCAAGGTTGTTTCCCTGAAACCCGTTTACTCGTGCAGCAGCAATTTTGCTACCCAGCCAGGTATCTTCACCGGCTCCTTCGGAAACCCTTCCCCAACGTGGGTCGCGCGAAATATCGACCATGGGGGCAAATACCCAGTTGATGCCTTCGGCTGTGGCTTCGGTGGCAGCAATACGGTCGGAGTGTTCAATCATTTCTAAATCCCAACTGCACGATTGCGCCAAGGGGATAGGAAAAATGGTTTTATAACCATGAATCACGTCGTATCCAAACAATAAAGGGATTCCCAGCCGGGTTTCTTCAACGGCCAAACGTTGCAGTTCGGTCACATAATCGACACCATACGCGTTAAAAACAGCTCCGGCATTACCTTGTTTTATTAGCTGCTTATAGTTTGGATCCATCACCGGACCGGTAACATCCCAGCCACTGGCTAATAAATTAAGCTGTCCAATTTTTTCATCAAGGGTCATAATTTTTATCAAAGAATCAACTTTTTGTTGATACTCACTGGTTCCTATTTCTTGGTTCTGTTCTGTATTGCAACCGCCAAAAAGAATGAAAAGGGCGATGGCAGTTATAAAAAGAGCACTATGTTTCTTCATGATTTTAAAAGCGTTACTGTTTGTTTTTTTAATTTTCCCGACTGAAAACAATATTTTTTGCTATTACATAATTACCTCCACCATATTTTCGGGGCGATTTAGCAAAGATAAAAATTGATCCATAGGAATTACAGCCCCTCCTTGCCGATACTTATTTTCCTGATGAAGAAATGATACTGTTTTTCCATTTACTGAAATGGATTTGGGACTGAAATTGCTTTCTTTTAACTTATAATTGAATGTTAATTTATGCCCCATAAAATCCAGTGAGGCAGCAAGTTCATCCATAGACTTGGGAATTACCGGATCGAGGATGACATTTCCGAATTCGACCCTTAAACCGAGTAACCTGGAAACAATCATGCTCACATAAATGCCAGGGCCACTGCTATAAACACGCCAGCCGCCTTTTAAAGTCAATGTTCCTGTATTAATCTCATCGTAGCGTTCATCGGCTTCGTACCGGCTTTTAAAGGTAACATCGGAACTGCTGTAGTAGCAGTTTGCCTGACGGATATCTCCACTAGGAACCACTTCGCGGTATGCAACCGGAATAGCCTGACGAATGGCTTTAACAAAGGCCTCGGCATTACCGATACGGGCTTGCGATTCGGCATATCGGATGTGTTCATGAATGTACATTAAACCGATTTCGCGGCCAAAAAAGGTGCTGCTTTCTGCCCGTTGAAAAATGGACTGGATACCACCTTTGTATTTGAGCGGGTGGTCCATTAAACGTGCACCATCAGGCCCTTTCATGTATTTATTGATGATGGACTGGTGAGATTCTGCCTGCTCTTTGGTGAAAATTTCGCTAATAATTCCACGGTTCATTGGGAGAATACTATAACGGATGCCTGTTTTGGTATCTGTAGGATGAAGAAGTACCGAAATACTTTTATCATCTTCAACCAAGCCATAACCTGCAACAATTCCATCTTTAACCAGGTATTTGTTGAAATCGGATTTTATTCGTTCACAAATATCTTTTAATTCTTTGGCTTTTGTGGCATCGGTTTTTTCGTAAACTTGGCTGTATTGCCTGAAAGCCTGATAATTCATCTCCACCGTCCAGCTCGAAATCATGCGTTCGGCCAATTCTTTGCTCACAGGCTGTAGGGAATCGTTCCAGTCGCCACCCCCAAATGGAACCAATGCTGTACCCGTGATGAACGAATTTACAATCATTTGAATCAGCCGTTCGATGTGTTCGCTGATTGGTTTGAGTTCAACCGGTGTTCCATCATTTTGATTGAAATAGGGTACCATTTCATTTAAAATGGCCACATCGCCGGTAACTTTTATATAATCGCTCAGGGCAATAATTACCCAATAAAATACATCGCCGTGTGAGTCGTGCGCCCTGATTTTTGAATAACTGTCGAACATCCACCATTGCGGCCAGCTACCATCGGTGTTTTGATTCGAAAAGATAGTTTTAAAAATCTGTTTAACATCCTCGTATTTTTCCATGGTCAGCAACAAATCAATCGGTCCCTGCGAAACATCGCGTGTTCCCCAGGCGGCACCACTGAATTGTTCCAATCCGTAAGGAGTTAAAAAATGGGTAAGGGCATTCATTCCGTACCAGGGGAGGATTTCCTGAATGGCAGTTACATCTTTTTGGTTGCTTTTAAGCGCCAGATTTAAACTGAGATTCTGCCAAACCAATTGAGCCGCTTGGTTCTCGGAAAGCCAATTTTGATCAATATTTTCAATCTTTGAGAATCTGATTCTAGAGTTGACCTCACCAATAATACTCAGCGAAAAGGCTGTAGTTTCTTCCACTTTAAGGGAAAATAATGGGCTTTTTATAGTTGAAAGATTGCCAAATTGGGGCAATTCATTGGCATGTGAACTGTAATTGATGTGTGTGCTGTTAACCAAAAACCGGAATTGTGCTTTTGGGAATTTTTCATGAATCATGCTTCCTGTTTTAGGGATGGCTATAAATTCATGGGAAACTTCACCTTTCGAAATTTTCCAATTGTTCAGTTCATCAAAATCGTGTGTAAGGAGCAGTTTCACCTTTTTTCCGGTCAGTACCTTGAAATCCATGTTTACCGAAGGTGCCGATTTGGAGGTCCAGGAACGAACCTGAAAGCAATGGTTTCCCGATTTATAAATCCATCGGCAATGGTTCAATCCCATTTCGAAGGCTGATGGAACTCCTAACAGGTAGGGTTTTCCATCTATTTCAACAAAAATCCGTTGTCCCGATTCAGGCGATTGATTGAACTGGCTGGTACAAACCGAAAGCAATACATTGAAATTGGTATTGCCTTGCGAAATATGCGAATTGAATACCCCAAAGGCAAACGAAGTGGTTGAAACAATGGCTTCGTCAGGAGCAAAACCGGCTTGTGCCTGCATGATATGCCCATGCGGACGGTCGGCTAATATTTCCTTGGCCCTTAACACTACGTGGTTGTTCTGTTGGCAAAAAAAGGAGAGCAATTGGCCGTTCTCCGTTTCAGCAAACCTTTTTTCGCGGCCAAAATACTGGTCAAGTTCCGCTTCGGTCAAATTGTCAATGGGTAAAAAAGGAGTGGTGTTAAATAGATTTTTCCCTGAAACTTTCGCATTTATTAGTCCCGTTGAACTGGTTCCGGGTTCAAATTCCCGAAAAAGTGATTCCAATTGGGTTAAGTCATCAATAGATGAGGCCTTTGGATGGTCAGCCATGTAGGTGGCTGCAAAGATACTGGTATGGTGGCTTCCGGCAGAAAGCAAAAAGGGGGTTTCCTGAAGTGCCACCACCGATGATTCTCCGGCGTAATTACCGCCCAGGTTCTCAGCAAGCAACCCTTCGGGCATCCCGGTTTCGCGGTAGGTTTTTCCATAAAACTGCATACCATCGGTACTTCCGGCTATTGCTTTGTTTTTGCAAGCTAGCATTAACCAAGGGTTGCCCACCGGTTCTTTCATATTTTGACGGCAGCAAATAACTGAGCCGAAGGTTGTATCGTCAAAAACCATCCGCTCCAGATACTGACTCACATAATATTCGTTTACCAAACCACTGGTGGCAGGTTTTAATCCGATGTCCTGCACATAGATAACATCAAGTTCGGCCTGTTCAGCCGTTGGGTTTTCCACCTCAATTTTCCATTGCCAGCTAAGGCTTTTATCCGATAATTGAAGCGTGCAAGTGTATTCGAGCCCGTCCCAGCTACCTTTAGCAACCAGCATATCCTTCGTTAATTGAAAAACACTGTTGCTTCCGGGCCCCAGTAAAGCTTTGAACTCAATTGTTTTTGTTCTTTTTCTTAGAAAAAGATTTGCTCCCGATTTTGAATAAGCCGTGGCAGGTTTTAAGCTTATCCTTATTGGGTCGGCAACTATCTGTTGAACCGATCCATTGTCAAGGAAATCGAAAGCCAGGCCTGAGGGATTTTTGATATTTATCATAAACGGATATTGATTTTAATTTTACTCCTGATTGATTTTCACTGTAAGCATCATTTCTGTTTTATGCTTGTGGGGGTAAGTTACAACCACCCGGTTTTTATGAGATGCGGTCTTCAATGGTTCGCCATCCAGAGTAACCAACTTTATTTTTTGAATATCGTCGCCTTCAAAAACCATTTCCCCAAACAAATCACGGTCGCCATAAATTGATATTTGAAGATGCCCGTCTTTTTCAGCGACCCCTAAAATATCGGAAGTAGCATGAAGCAGGTTTATTCCTTTTGCAATGGGCATGCAAACTGGAGTTAAAATGCTATACAATGGCGGCATAAGCATCAGATTCCGGGAATAAGGAAGGCTGATAACTTCTCCGGTTGATGGATGCGTATAGCTGACATTACAAGAATGATCCTCGTTGTAATAATTGGCCACAAAAAGCATGGCGGCTTTTTCACTGGTAAAGCGTTCACGAACAGTTATATTCTCATTATTTGTGGTGGTTTGCCTCAATTTGGCTCCCGATTTTTTTAAAATAGCTTCATATACAGGTTTATGGCCTTCGGTATCGAAACCAATCCAGGTACCCAGGTGGGTGAATGTTCCGTTTCCCAGTTTCTTGGTAAACCCGCAAACCGTTCCCCGGATGGTGCGGGCAATAATTTCAGCATCGGCCAACGATTCTTCAGTAAACACGCTTTGCGGGTTGGCGCATTTAATATCCCTATATTCATACACATCAATCAGGGGCGAATCAATGGATTCTGTTCCCGAAGGTTGAACAGAAAAAGCCTTGCGCAAAATAGTACATGGTTTTTGCGACATTTCGCGGTCGGGCAGGTAGGGGAATAAAACCAAGTTGCCGCCATTATAGGTATAATCTGCTAAGATCTGCTGATCGGTTGCATTCATTTCGTCGGTGCTGAACGCCCAAACCTGTTTGTATTTTTTTAATTCCTCGGCAGTTGTTTTTGTCAAATCTACCATATTGTAATCAATATTTAAGATTTGCAAAACCTTTAGCAACCCATCGAAATAAGCAGGCCGGCGGATGGCGGAATAATTAAATGTAAGCTCACATGCTGCCGATACCGGGCGTTCCAGTTCGGTTGCATAGTAATGCGGGTAAAACAATACACAGACCTCTGCTTTACGTTTGGCATTGACAATGAGCGGCTCCGAAGTTTTAATGATTTTATTCATCCGTTGAACCAAAGGGAATGCAGTGGTACGTTCCCCTTCGGGTGTAAGCGGGTTAAACCAGTAAAAAGTGGCTCCCGAATACCCGGTGTGGCGGGTGTTGCGTCCTTGCGAAAACATGTAGTAGTTCCACCCGGTAAGCCCGTTGGCAATACTTGCTTTGTAAAAAAGCTCCATTTCGCGCGGATTGGTCACCACATGGTATTCGCGCGAACCGCTTTGGAATTCTGCGGCAAACAGGGGTTTGTTGCCCTGCATGGCATAGGTAATATCGTTAATGATACGATCGTCGTGCATATTGCGGTACGATAAAAATTCGGGGATATGATCGACCCCGAAAATAATCTCGCTCTTATCCTCAAATAAATCTTCGTACATGGTAATGTTCACCGGGAATTCGTACCCGCTGCCGTAAATCCATCCCGGGAGGTTGTGATAGAGGGGAAGCGAAACGCCCTGTTCCCTGGCCATGGCAGTAAGCATCCGCAGGTAATCGCCATAATAGGTCCGCCAGAACCGGTGCCATTCGTAATCGCGCCCACGATCCTGTTTCGAAGCGTAGGGAATCCTTCCGTCAGGTGGCAGTTCCACCTGATTAAAATCTTTATAAGTGGTTCCCCAGAGCTGGTTTACTTCGTTTACATTGTTAAATTTTTTCTGTAAATAAGCAATAAACTTCTCATTAACCGGCGATTTGTAATCGCCCTGATGTGCCAGCCATGAAAAAACCCCGATTTCGTTGCAAATCTGCATCATAATAATGGGTCCACCTGCTGAAAGTTGCTGTTTGCTGATGAAAGGCATGATTTGATTGTACCAAAGGGTTACTTTCTCCATGTATTTTTGGTTAAAAAGACTCACCCCATCGCTGGGAAAAATTTCGCCTTTGCTGTTTCGCATCTTTACATCGGTACCAAATTGATCCATAAACCAATCGGGTAATCCGGCACCACGGTACTCAGCCAAAATAAACGGGCCGGGTTTTACGATGCACTGCAAGCCGTGGGCTTTGCAGCGTTCGAGCCAACCTTTCAGGTCGCGTTCGGGGCTAGAGGTACCAATAAAATCGAAAACCCCTTCCTTTGGTTCGTGGAATGCCCAGGGTACGTAGGAGCTTACAGTGGTTAACCCAGCTTCTTTTGCTGCTTCGAGGTGTTTATCCCAAAGTTCGCGTTTGATTCTAAAGTAATGAATTTCGCCTGAATTCAGGAATACCTTCTTATCATTGAGGTAAAAGTTGTTTTCTTTAATTTGAAATGTCATGGTTTATTTTTATTAAATAGGTTCACTGTTACGTGCCAAATTCCTTTGTTTTAATAAGTCTTTAATTTCACGTGAACGTTTCTCGGTAAGTGAGTATCTGAAAATGAATAAAATGGAGAATATGCTCAACAAAATGGGCAAACCAATTTCAATGACCCGCATGATAAAGAGCGTATAGGGTGATTGTATAGTAAGTTGCACCATTTCAGTTTCAATAATGGACAGTTCTTTATCCAGAGTTTCCAAAGGGATATTCGTTTGAATGGTTGAAAGTTGTTTATCAACTTCAGCACTGTTTTGGATAAGTTGAGTATAATGTGCTTCACTCTTTTCTGATTCCAGTGATTTCCCTTCCAGATGCGATAAAAGCTCAAAAGAATTCAACCGGGCCCGTTCAAGTTTGGGTTCAAGAATCAGAGGAATGGCAGATGAAACAATGGCTTTTGTTAATGAATCGGTCATCGGAGGTTCCACATTAGCCAATTGCAGATTTAGATTCTCCAATTCGATTAATGTAGACTTTGAAGCCGAAATTGCCTCTGAGAATTTTTGGTTTCGTTGGCTTTTGTATTCTGTGGCATTTTGATAGGCCTCATCCTGTTTTTTCACAGATTCCTTTTCCAGATAAGTCAAATATTTTTTGGATTCATCCATGGCTTTCGTAACCTGTTTCCTCGTGTTTTCGAGTAATGTAGTATTTGTTTTGGTAAGGTCTTGATCACCTTGCCAATATTGGATTTCGCTCCGCAGTTCTCTCACATTGCCTTGTAAACTATCCACCTTGGTAACTTGCGTTTCATCGAATAGGGTATAAACAATCAGGGCTCCAGCCACAAGGCTGGCAAGTGCTGTCCCCATTTTAATAAACCACCAGAAAACGGAATAAAAACTTCCTTCGGAACGGTTGCCGGTTTTTAGCTCCTCCTCATCGCAGATGTCGCCAACCATAGAAGAACCAAGGGTGAAAAAGAAAAGCATTCCGGCAGAAAGTAAAACAGTAGGAATAATAATCAGGTAGGGATATTCAGGGTTATAGCACACAATTTTTGATAGTTGCGCCACCACCATCAATAAAATAGCAATGGAGAGGGTTTTGCGTTTCCCTAATTTGGGGCTAATCCAGTTGAGCGGGAAAACGGCTAGTACCCCAGTAATGGCCCAAATGGTTCCATTAATTCCTAAAAGAGTAGCGCCTGCAACTTTATCGCCGCCGTAAATAAAGAAAATAGGGATGTACGATCCAAGCAAGCTTACAAAATTAAAGCCCATTGCCAATGTAAATATGGTCAGGGTGAGCATGATAAAATTTTTGTTACTGGCGGTACGTTTCATGTCGCTCCAAAAGGGAGTTTTTTCCTGAACCGATACTTTCTTAAATGCGGGTTCGCGCAATTTTAAAAACCACCAAAACGAAAGTGGAATCAGAACGGCTGCAATAAGGATTGAAACATAACGCATTCCATCCACCTCATTCCCTCCGGGGCCTTTAAAAACTTCCATGCTGGCTAATGCAAAGAGCCAAGGGGTGCTCATGGCAAAGAGATTGCCCACAAAACTTTTGGCGCTGAACAAGCGGGTCCGTTCATGGTAATCGGTAGTCATTTCCATTCCCAATGCACCATGAGGGATTTCGAAAATATTCACCGCAGTGAAAAAAATGAGTAGTGAAAAAAGGATATAAACCAGTTGAAACACTTGGTATCCTGAATCGGTAGGGAACCAACTATGCACTAAATCACCTTTGGGGATCCACCAGATAACTACAAAAGAAACCGCAGCAGCAATCCCACCCAATAATAAATACGGACGGCGTCGTCCCCAACGGGTTCGGGTATTGTCGGAAAGATGGCCAATAATGGGATCGGAAAGGGCATCCCACAAACGGGGAATAATCAATATGGCTCCCAACCAAAAAGCACTCAATCCCAAGCTTATGTTGCCCATTAATCCAACCAGGATACCGGCAATATTAAAAAGGGCAATGGGGATAATACCCCCGGCACCATACGCAGCTAATTGTGAAAAACGGATTTTATCTTCGTTGTTTGAATAATTTTGCGGTGTCTGCATTTCCTGTTCTTTCATAACTGTTTGTTAACTTAATTTCTATTGCGTAAGGAAAGGATTGTATTCATTTTTTGCCAAGATGTACCAAGCCGTGCTCGAAACAAATCCTTTTTGGGTATTCACCCATTCATATCCCGTTGTTTTATATACCACATACGGGATTGCGTGGCCTACCACACCATCAATATTCCGCTCTATAATAAGATAATCGAGCTGATTGGCATAAAAATAACCTCTTTGTTTTTCGCCCAAGGTTACATAGGCGCAAGCCATATGTCCGGTCCCATCGTTCCAAAAGTTATCAATGGTAATATCCGGACCATGATAAAACCCCATGACTTTTTTACCCTTTATCTCAAGAATCTTCCGGTATCTGAAATCGTATTCAGGAATATTTAACAGGGATGCATAAGCGTGTCCATAAGCCAAAACCCGCCAGGTGTAAAGATCGAGGGGTAAATTCTTAAGGTCCTTTAGTTCATTATCTAACCAAATACGGATTTTGTCGGCATAAGCTGTTTCACCGCAAAGGTTCAGGGCTACATAGCAATCAATATTTCCTTCGTGGTGCCCGCCCGATTCATGGAGTTTTTTATCGCCGTTTCGCCAGCCATGTTGTACATATCCACCTTCGCCCGAATCTACATAAAATGAGATTAATAAATCTCTAATTATTTCAATGAGGTGGGTGTATTTGCCCTGGCCATATTTTAGTTCATAGTTTTTACATGCAATGAGCAACCAGGCCATGTCGCCCATCCACCGGTCCGATGATTCGCCTTCGTCGTACCTTGTTGCAAGTGAAACATGTTGGAAAAACCCTCGTGCTTCGCCGTTGTAATAAAAATTCTGCAGGTATTGTTCGGTATTATTCGTATCGGTAGCATCTGCATAAAAATTTAAAATCCGCTCGGCCCGTTCTTTTTCATTTTTAGCAATGAAAGCAATGGCAACCAGTGCATTGTTAAAAGTTTGTGCCTGATCATCTTCCATCGAAGGCAGTAAATCCATACGTGCCGATGAAATATCCTGAATGGTTTTTAAATACTCAAGCACCAAAGGATCTTCGGCTGTCATGGCTTCATCGCGCCGTTGTACAAAACCTATTCCTGCCAGAGTACTGTCGGGGTCGAGCGTTGAATATTCCGGTTCCATTGAACTTTCCAATTGGGTTGTTCCATTACCAATTTCATCGAACCACACGGTTCCTGAACCACTGCCTGAAACCGCTATTGAAAACGATTTAAAACCATCGAACGAATTGTTTCCTCCCCACCAATATTTAGCATCAGTAAAATAGACGACAAATTGCTTTTCGTAAGCAAGATAGTCGGTCATTATCTTTTTTGCCCCAAAAACGCTGCCATCGGAATCGGTAAATTTTAATTCAATATAATTTGAACTCGTCGATTTCAGGTAGAAAACAATAGAAGAATCGGTATTTACCGGTTTTTGTTGCGTTAATTCCAGATTAAACCAGCCACTATTACCAAATTGGTAATCAATCCGTAACCCATTGTTATTTTGGCCGTTAAAATTGACTAATTCAGCAACCGTAGTTACGTCGGTTGATAAATTCCAAAATTGCACACTATCCCAGGTTGCCGAACTAGTTGGGACCTGTTCGTTTGGAGCCGATTCCGGATTGCAATTCAGAAACAAAACCAAAGAAAAGCTTAACGCAAAAACAGTTACCAAGTTTGTTTTCATTTTTGTGTGGTTTGGTTACTTTAATAACTTAATGTTCAACTCTTTCAATCTTATTTATGAAATTGTGACACCTAATTCAGGTTAACTTAGCAACATCCTAACTAATAATAAATCAATATTTCGGAAGGAAGCTGCTTAATAGTTATTTCTTTTTCATTGTACTCCTTGATTTCGGTACCATTTAAAGTTACTTTCTTGGGCAACTTTGCTCCATTAAAGTTCTTGATTTTAATTCCGTTTTCGGGTAAATTTAATTTGCCAGTAATGTTAAACCGATAATAGCCAGATTCTTTTTTAATGGAATAGGATACTTCACCATAATAGGTAGGTAGGTTTTCTACCGACATTCCCTGTGGAGCATCTATCCAATCCTGATATAAAGCCGATGCCAGAACCAACGATTGGTCGTACTCATTCTCATATACAAACATCGAACGGATGGCATTAATAAAATCGCTACCAACCCAAGTATGTGGCATATCGCCAATAAAACCAGCGAAACAGGAGTCTTTCCAAACAACCTCGGCCCAATGATTCCATCCCCCTGGACGTTGGTCGTTTAGGAAAAACTCAATTAACTCGTGGGCTCTTTTCGGTTGATCTAAAATAATAAACGAACCGATTAAACGATTTTCGTATGGAGTGTAATTTACCCAATTGAGTTTACTGTCGCGTCTGTTTTTAAAGAATTCATAATATTTATCAAACGTGTTGTAAACCTGTGGTTTTGGCAGGTTTTTTAGTTCGTTGCAGGGTGTTAATGCAATGGTAGTTGAAGTGGCATCGAAATCGCCCAACTCAACACATCCCGGAACATAATCGATATTCCGTGTCAACATGGCCAACCGAAGGGAGTTGTAAAGGTTTTTGTTGAATTCGTCACGGAGGGCCGAAATCCGTTCATAATTTGCTGTTTCGCCAAGAATCCTTTGAATTTCGGCGGCATCTTTTAAACCCTTCATGGTAAAAAAATTATCCCAATAGGAGTGCATCGGTTTTGCCGAATACCCTTCGTGGCTAATAGATTCAGGAACCAACCCAAAGTAAGCCCTGATGCTATCGTTCCCATTTTTAAAATGTTCGGTGGAACGTTCGGCAGTAATAGCTTCAATGTAATCCACAGCTTTCAAAACACACTTGTTATTCGCCTGCAGGAAAACGGTATCGTGAGTAAAGTTGAAATATTCGCGGATTAAATAAATGAGTTCGCCATGGCTATCGTGTTCGGCTACCGGATCGGGTCCTCGGAAATCGACCACGCAGGGGACTTTCCCATTTTCGTATTGATGCGCGGCATACCAACTTATAAAATCTTTTACCTCAGGAACAATGCCCGATTTTAACAAGGCCGACGAAGTTAATGCACCATCGCGTATCCAGCTTCTTTCGTAAGAGCGCGAACCTGGTTGGATTCCTACCTTATCGCGGTTGACTAGTATATAAGCCAAATTCGAATGGTAGGTGTTAATAATTTTATCTGCCGAAGGAGGCAAATGAAACTGTATGTGACCGGTTTTATTTTTCCAAAATTCGACAGTTTGTAAAAATTCTGCTTTTTTGTTTGAAGCAGATGCATTTTCATCGGAAGCCATGTTTTGATGAAATGGAACCGTTGCATACAAAATGGTTTCTTCACCAGCCTCAAGATGCAGGGTATATTTAACAATTCCCTGTGCCAAACCGTTCTTATCGGTTGCTGTAGAGTTTATGGGCATTTTTCCGTTACGGATTAAATCCACCGGGTTTCCTTCGTTAAAATCGCAGGCACCAAACGAACCGTATTTTTTGGAGAACAACACCACTTTATCATCTACTTGTAACTGCCCGTTTACCTCTTTAATTATCTTTATTTTACCGGCACCTCCCGGATGGTTCAAAAACTGATAATAGGGATTTACCTGAAAAGGGCGTATCAACAAATACAATTCAAGATATTTGGGCTGATCCGAGGTGTTTTTAAGTTTGTAACCCATGTTAAGTTTTGAATTTATATTGGCTTCGCCAACAGAAGTGATGGCTGTTTCGAATGAAAAGCCGGGTATTTTCCAGGTAACAGTAGGGATGAATTCAAATTCTGTTTCGTTTTCAGACGAACCTAATGTCTGTGCAGATGCTACATTGCTCCAATTATAAAGGGAATCGCCCATTTTAACAATGGGTTCAATTGAAAAAAGCCCTTTATCCACTTCAACCATTCCATCCTTGTTAATCATTGCCTCCTTTACATCGTTGTTAACACCGGAAATAGTCCAGAATGATGCTTGATTTAAAAAGTATCTGGGATAATCCCCCTTTGGAGAATGGGTAGCAACATATATCAGGAAATCGTTTATTGTAAGTGATTCTTTAATGTTTAGCAATTTTATTTCACGGATTCCTACTCCATTTGTAGAGTTTGATTCATTAAATTGTATTTTAATAAAATGGGCTTCGGTTTCAGGCAGCCTGATAAAGCTCACTTTTCCCTGATTCGATGCAACGGAATAAACCATTTCCCAGTTTTTATCATCCATTGAAAGTAGGATATCAAAACCTTTTGGAATGAAATCTTCGTGCCAGTCAATTTGCATTCCCCCAAATTCGCGGCGGGTTTTACAATCAATGACCATTGATTCGTTACTGGTTTTACTGCTCTGCCAAAAGGTTTCAACCTTGCCATCGATACTAAAAGAGGCAGGTTGTTTTTTTAGGTTTGATGCAGAGGTTGCTGTAGGTAATGGGTAAATTTCGGTTTCATCGGGTAAGGGTTCGAATTTAAAGTTGTCGAGCCACAGAGTACCTTTGCCGCCCACAAACGATGCTATGGTAAATTCAATACGGTCGATCCGCTTTAACTGCTTATCTTCGGTAGGTCCCCAGGCAAATTGAATATGCCTTTTTTTGATACGGATTTTGGTCCATTTTTCGGGGAAATCGTAATTCCGGTTGCTTACCCACCAAACATTGTCGCCCGGTTTATCGGCAAATTTTATTTCAAAATTATTCGAGGGCGATTCTGCTTTCACATAAAAAGTAAATTCGTAATTTTCAGGCAAATCCATCGGGAATAACTTTTGAATTCCTCCATATCCGGTTCCTTTGGTAAAATCGTAATCAAAACGGATGGCATTACCTGTCATCCCGGGCTCATTGGTCAGCTTAAGACTGACCCCATCGGATTGGATAAAATACCAGCCCTCTTTGTTTTCAAAATCATCGAGGGTTTGAATCTGAGCGGGCATAATAGCAGGCATTAGCATTAAAATAAATAATGCCATCGCGCTTTTTAAAGTCTGAAAAATCATATTTAGAAATTTTTATTTTAGATATTCAAATCCAAGTCGGTGTAATCCTGTCTGAATTACCGAATCCTTCATAACATAGTTCCACACAAGGCCTGTTCTAAAATTTTCTATCATCATCAACATAGGACCCTGATCAATACCAATATAATCATTGTTTACCCAGTTTATGGTTGGATTGAAAGAATCAAGATAGCCATATTTCCCCCATATTTTGCTGCCGTATTTTTCGTTCATCGAGCGGATGGTCGGTAGCACAATTTCAGGCGCAAATGGTAACGATGACAGTGGTCCGTAAGGTGCAACGGTTCCGTCCTCGGCAATGGTATTATTTGCGCCACTGGCGCCTCTGCCTGCATAGCCTTCAAACTTTTTGTTTTCGAAATTATAACTATTGCCTGGGCCATCACTAGCTGTAAAGCCCCAGCAAAGCGAATCGTAGCCAACCCAGCCTTTTGGGTTTTCAATGGCATATTCGCGTTGAACATAAGTGGCACGGCGGGAATTTTCAAAGTAATCAATCCCTTTTTCTTTCATGTATTTATCGCCCAAGCCACGGAAATCAATAAAAGCTTGCGAAAACTGGTGGCCAAATAAAGGTGGAAAAGCCACATGCGAAAGCCCTTCGTAGGGAGTATCCCATTTGTAGGTAGCTAACCATGAATCATAGCTCTGCTCAGCGTTTTCCATTCCGGTTCCGGCTGCCAAAATGTAGAGAAACAAAGCCTCGTTATAGCCGAACCAGCCATAATCGAGCAGCCCTTCCTCAGGTGTCCAGCCCATGGAAATGGTGTGCGCATATTTACTGGATGAAGGCAATATAAAGAAATTCCAATCCATTTTGCTAAGTAAAGCTGCCGAAAGCTCACGGATTTGTAATTCAACCTCATTGTCCAAGTTGTAGTAGTTTCGGGCAAACAGGAAACCCATCATCAATATGCCGGTATCAACCGATGAAAGTTCGCATTTCCATTCGCGGGTGCCGGTATTCATCCGCAGAAAATGGTAATAAAACCCTTTGTAGCCGGTGGCATTGGTATCAGGGCTTTGTACGGATTTCGTAAAAAAATCCAGAATCTGGAGTGTTATCTCAGCTGCCTGTTCGCGGGTAATCCATTGCCGTTCGGCACCAATGGCAAAACAGGGTATCCCAAAACCGGTTGATGCTATGCTGGCCGGGGCCCAGCTTGCGGCACGGTCTTTTACAATTCCCTTTTCAGGATGGTGTTCGTTTAAAAAGAATTGAAATGTTTTGTACTGAATGGAATCGAGCATAGCAACATCATCAGTTGTAACCGGATAATTAACTTTCCCAAATGATTTATAGATTGGCTGGTCATTCTTTACACAGCTTGAATTACCTATTAAGATGATAAGCAAAAGCAATAAACTGGTTTTTAGTTGATTTTTCATTGTTTAGTCGGATTTTTAAGCAGCATTTATTTTATTTCTGATATTCAAATATCAATTAAAGGATCAGAAGCATTAAAGACTTTATTAATAACTGAACCCTAGCTTTGTAAGACCTTGCTGAACCTCAGTACTTTCCATAAAAAGATTCCACAACAATGCCGTCCGGTAATTCTCAATCATACAAATTTCAGGTCCCTGATCTATCGCGATGTACGAACTGGCCCACCAGCTTTCGTTGGCATCAAAGGCATCGTAGAATCCGTAATTTCCCCAAAGTTTATTTCCCAGAATATAATAAAAGAAGCGAATGGCATCTAAGGATTGTTCAGGTGTATATGCGATGGACGAAATTGCTGCTGTTGGGGCAATTACACCAATATCGTTTGAAGGCTCACTGGCGGTATATCCATTTGGAATATCACTAGCCGTTAATCCCCAGCAGTCGGCACTGTAGCATAAGTATTTCTTTGGATTTGCTTTACAATACTCAAAATTGATAAGGCTATGTGCCACATTTTGTTCCCAGTAATTAGCATATTGGTCCGATAGGTTTCTGGGGTCTAATCCTAAAAAGGAATAATGCGCCCAGAATAACGGGCCGCCATAATCCCAGCTTAAAGGCAAAGTAATCCCGTAAAACGATTTGCCGTTTTTCATCGGGAAAGCACCGTATCTTGCCCAACCTTCATCATAAACAACTTTTGGAATGCTGTGTGTGGGTGAGCTTGCCGCCAACGCATATACAATCAGGCATTCGCTCCAACCCTGGATTTTCATGTTCATGTCCCAGCCATAATTGGGCGACCAATGCCAATAAAGCACATTTTGATCTCCCTGGCGGAACCAATCCCATTCAACCCGTTCCCAGATGGCAGTAATGGTGTCGCAAAGTTGTAGTTCTTCGGCTGACCCATTTTTAAAATATTCACGGACCGTTAACAATCCCTGGATCAGGTAGGCGGTTTCAACCAGGTCGGCACCATTGTCTTTGGTACTAAATGCAATGGCAGCCCCAGTTGAACCATTTAACCAGTGAGGGTAAGCCCCATGGAAAGTTTCTGTTTCGGAATTGTTTAAAAAATTAACAATGGTAGAAAGCTTTTCAAAACCCTGTTGACGGGTAATAAATCCGCGTTCAATACCCACAAGAATAGCCATAACCCCAAAACCGCTCCCACCCGAGGTAACCACATCGCCCGAACCCAAACGTTCACGGGCCAATCCGCTTACAGGATGGGCATAATCCCAAAAGAATTTAAAAGTTTGTTGCTGAACCAGGGTCAGTAATTCATCATCAGAGATGACCGGGAATTTGGGGGTGGAGTCTATATAGGTTGTAAAAGTATATTCATACGAATCAATAAACTTTACTCCTAAGTATTCACCATCAAGAATATATAGTTTATAGTCTGAATAATAATTTAATATAGGATTGATTCGGAAAGACAACTGTTTATTATCTTCTGAAGGTAGGATGGTAAAATCGAATCCTACACTATTACTGATAAAAAACTTTTCAGGATTGGTTTTAGCAGGGTTAATAGCCGAAGAAAAATTAATTTTCACAATAACAGAATCAATAGGGATATTGAATATTTTTTGATTATTGTTTACTAGCTTTTGATTTATATATACCGATTCTACAAGGGTATTAACAGGTTTGGTATCGGTAGAATTATCTTTTTGGCAAGAGGCCAAAAAGAAGAAAGAAATCAATAAAAAGGGCAATAATGATTTCATTTTTATGTGAGTATTAAATAATTAAAAAAGAGAAAAAGGAGGATGGTAAATTTATCCTCCTTTTTAAATATTACTCTACCTGAGTTACCTCAGCATCATATAAGGCTTTCACCTCAGAGTCATTTAGTGCTTTGTCATAAACGCGAAGTTCATCAAGATTACCCAAGAACCAACCCATCCAAGCATCAGTGGCGGCAGCCTCAGTTTTTGTACGCCAAGCACCAATATTGATTACATCAGCATTGACAAAAGCTAATTCACCAAGAGCAATCCCATCTTCAGAATAACGGTTTTCCACGCCATCGTTTGTAACTACTTGAACACCATTTAGATATATTTTGTATTTTGAAGTTATGGCATCATATTCAAAAACAAGGTGCATCCACTTGTTAATAATAAAATTACTATTTGAATATGATACATGTTGGCCTGACCAGGTAGCACCATTTTTCAGAAAAAATGCTTTAAGTTGCAAGGAGTCAGCATTAGCATCCAAACGGTTCAACGCAAGTTTTAAATTTCCCCAAAACAAATCATCTGATTTTCCAATTTCAAAAATAGTAGGTTCTGGGTCACCAGTTACAAGTGGTGATTTGAACCACATTCCAATGGAGAATGAAGTCAAAGATTTCATTTTACTTGAAGCAGGCAGTGTATAAAGTAAATGTGCAAGTTCAGCTCCTTGGTAAGCTTGTCCGCGACGACCTGCCACATAAGTAACGCCTGTTTGAACGGAAGGTGTCAGATTTGCAATAGTTTCTATTCCAGTTCCATCAAATGGGAAATAGGCAACTAAGTTTGTTGTTGCTATGGTACTTGGATCAATTTTTCCATCATCCACATTATTATCATCATCGTCACCACAAGCAACAAAAGTTACAGTTGCAGCACTTACCATAAGGCAAAAAACCAGAAAACTTAAGAATTTGAATTTGTTTTTCATAATATTTAGTTTAAGTTAAACAATAATTATATTTTGATATTACTAATATCCATTGTTTTGAATCAGATTTGTATTAAGCTGCATTTGCGCCGATGGTATAGGGTATAATTCGTTTTTACCTGAAATAAACCCTTTACTTTGAAGTGCAGTAGCGGCTTGGCCAGTGCGAACCAGATCGAAAAAACGGTCTTCTTCCAATGCAAGTTCAGCTCTTCGTTCGTCCCATATTTCTTGCAATGAGAGACCTCCAATATTTTCTAAACCAGCTCTGAACCTAATTTGATTGATTGCACCAGAAGCGTCCATCCCAGAAGTAAGCTCAACAGAACTTCCACGAACTAATGCTTCAGCAAACATGAGTAATATATCTGAGTATCTGATGATCCGGATATTGTGATCGAATCCATAGCCATTGTAATTCCAATTATTGTAAGCACTTGGGGTATAAACTTTGCCATTATAAATTGGGTTGGTACAAATGGTTTTTATGCTATCACCCTCTGGGGTTTTAGTGCCCCGATAAAGCAACGTGGAAGATGGGCGAACTGTTTCACCTCTGAGGTTATAAAAATCGACCAAGTTTTGACTTGGGGTACAAAACCCCCAACCCTGCATATTACCTGGACTATTACCACGGGGACCTTGAACATAGGCATATTCCAAGAAAGTTTGGTCACCTAGAGTTTTACCTAGGGTCGAGCTTTGAATTTCAAAAATAGATTCTACACTATTTTCGTTATCCACACTAAAAACATCACGAAATTTTGACATCAGGCCATATCGACCTGAAGCTATGATTTTATCAGTAAGAGACGCAACGGAATCCCACTCGTTGCAATACATGTGTGCTTTTGCTTTGATCGCCATGGCCGTATATTTGTTTATGCGTCCATCCCAATCGGCAGTATAATCTTCGGGTAAAACAGAAATAGCTTCACGAAGGTCTTTTTCGATAAAATCGTATAATTCACGGGTAGTTGCTTGTTTTTTTTGTGCTAACTGCTCTGAGGTTAAAACGGTATCAATAATAGGAACTCTACCGAATGCTCTGGTCAAATTAAAATATGCATAAGCCCGAATGGCTTTAGCCTCACCTTGACATTGATGAGTATACAATTTGTCGGTGCTATTAGGTTGAGCATCCTCATATAAAGGCATCTCGTGTATGGCATAGTTGGCAGCACTAACAATGTCAAAATAACCTTTCCATAAGTCATTAATTAATCCATTACTGGATGTGAAACTGAAATTATCTAATTCCTTCATTGTCGGATTATCATCTGGGGTGCTACCTTTGTCTGCATTATCGGCGGCAATTTCGAACATGCCGATGTATGGAAAAACGTGTGCTCCATAACTTCTTAGTTGAGCATAAGCAGCACTTACAGGTTTAAACGTATTTTCTGATTTACTATAATCAATACCGGTGGTAGGCAAACTGCCTTCTGTACGGATATCTAAAAAATCCTCACATCCAACAAAAATTAACCCTGCTAGGAGTATATATAAAAGGTTTATCAATTTTTTCATAGTTTTTTGTTTTACACATTTATAATTTGCTTTTTCTTTTTTCACAACTTAATTTTTAAGTTTAAAACCAAAATTAATAGGTAAGTTTTAATCCAATTATGTATATAGCTTGCATAGGATACACGGAATTGTCGATTCCACTTTCAATAGGTGATCCACCGATTTCAGGTGTAAATCCGTTATATGAAAAAAGTGTATAAGGCCTTTGAGCTGACGCGTAAACCCTCAAACTTTGAATGTGTTTAATTTTTTTCGAAGTGTAACCTATTTGGATATTCTGGATACGGATATATGAACCATTTTCGACAAAGAAATTGTTTGATTGTTGTGTGTAAGAAAAGTTATATGCTTCAGCAGATGGATAGGTATCTGATTTATTGTCGCTGGTCCATCGTTTATCATAAAAATCCTGGTCGTAGTTGCCATCTACAAAAACATCTCGGTTCATCCGTTTGGCATTTAATATTTTATTGCCTAGTTGGCCTTGAAATGAAAGGCTAACATCGAATTGCTTGTATTCCATTCCAAAATCAATACCTGCAATCAGCCATGGCGTGGCACTTCCAAGATATACTTTATCCTTGTCATCAATGACGAGGTCACCATTTTGATCTTTATATTTAAAAAATCCTTTGTCTTTAATTGCTTGTGATACTGGGTCGCGTAAAGCATCACTTTCGCTGGCATATACACCGTCAATCTCATATCCATAAAATGCGCCAATAGGATGGCCTTCTTGGGTTCGCTTGGTATAATTACCACGCACATATCCCGATGGGATGTATTCACGACCTTCAAGTTTCAGTACTTTATTATAAATGGTGGTCATGTTGAGTCCGGCATGATAATTCCAGTCATTGATTATTTTATCAGTCCAATTAAGATTTAACTCTATACCACTGTTCAATATATCTCCATTATTGCCAAGAAGCTCTGCAACACCACCGCCTGTTGCAATAGGTGCATTAAAAACAACATTATGAGTTACTCGTCGATAGTAGTCAATTTCACCGGTTAATTTTTTTTGCATCACGGAAAAATCAACACCAAAGTCAAATTCATCCACTATTTCCCATTTTAAATAATTTTGAACAACGGTTTGGGAACCCACTCCATCAACCAACTCATCACCAAAAACACCTGAGCTTCCGGCACCAGTAGAACCCAAAGTAACTGCTGAGTTTGCTGGAATATTATCGTTTCCAAGTAGGCCCCAGCTCCCACGAATCTTAAGAAACTGAAAGATGGAGGAATTTTTCATGAAATCTTCTTTCGTAAGTATCCAACCTATTCCCATTGAAGGGAAATATCCCCATTTTTCTTGATATTTTGAACTACCATCGGCACGAAAGGTGAAGGTTGCCAGATATCTATCGCTATTATTATAAGTAACCCGACCAAAATAAGATAAGCCATGGTACAGATATCCCTCATCCCAAGCGTTTCTGTCTTTATATGAACCTGTAATCAGGTATTTTGACGCATCATCGTAACCAGGAACATCTAGGGCAGATCCCGAAAGTGATGTGGAACGTTGAATACGAGTTGACTGTCCAATAAGAGCAGTAAAACTATGAGATCCTACCTCATTCCGGTACGTTAAAAGATTGTCAAATATGGTATTCGATGAGTTTCCAAAAGTTTTTGTTAGGCTTGATTTACGAACTCCTTGTGAACCACCTACATTAAATTCAGGAGAATAATTGCGGGTATTCCAATTGTTTAAATCCTGATTATAAGAGGTTTTAAGCGTAAGTTTGTCTTGGATGATATTTACTTCAAAACTTCCATTTAAAAGGAACTTGTATCCCTTTTCAATATTATCGTAATAATAGGCTGAAGCTACGGGGTTACCATATTGGTTACCATAACCATATGTTTGAGGTGACCCAAATTTTATAGGATAAGCATCGGTATTATTTTCGTCATAAACTGAATAGACCGGAGGATTAACGTATGCACTAAAGAAAGCCGAGCCATCGTTAGCTAGCTGTTTATTGTAGTTCGAATAAACTGTATTGAACCCAACTTTTATTATGTTATTGATTTTCTGATCGATTCTTGCCCGTAAGTTCACTCTTTCATAATCGTTTTTTGAATCCATAATCCCTTTCTGAAAATAATAATTGGCTCCAAATGAATATGATGTCTTTTCGGTAGCCCCCGACACATCAACATTGTGGCTGTGTGTAACAGCTATTCTTACTAACTCCTTATACCAATCAGTGCTAGCAGGATAATCATCGGCTACCTTAGGTATAAAATCAGTGGTGTTTGTATTTGCCTCATTATACAGTGTAATATATTGATCCTTTGTGGCCATAGGCATTATATTTACTGGAACTTGCAATCCCATGTACCCATCATAATTTATCATTGGCACTTCACTTATTCCTTTTTTTGTTGTAACTAAAATTACTCCATTGGCAGCCCTAACCCCGTATATTGCGGCTGCTGATGCATCTTTTAATACAGTCAGGCTTTCAATATCATTTGAACTCAAAAAGTCGATGTTATCCACAAAACCCCCATCTACTACATATAGTGGTTTGGCGTAATCACCAATTGAACCTACACCTCGGATTTTTACCGTGGATTCCCCACCGGGTTTTCCTGAATTGATGATTTGTACTCCAGTTACTTTTCCTTGTAAAGCCTGCATAGGATTAGCTGTAATCTGTTTTGATAGCTCGTTTCCTTTTATGGTAACAATGGGTGCGGTAAGATCCTTCGATTTGCTGGAACCATATCCAATTACAACAACCTCTTCAAGTTGTTTTAAATCTTCAATTAATGTAAGGTTGACCACATTTTGGTTGTTAACCTGGACCTCTTCGGTTAACATACCAACCATTGAATACACTAACGTTTGCGTATTTTGTACATTAATGGTGTATTTCCCATCAAAATCGGTGATAGTACCATTTGTAGTACCTTTAATCTGTATTGTCACACCAGGCAACGCATTTTTACTTGCATCCGTAATTTGACCTGTAACAGTTATTCCCTGCGAAAAGGAAAGCATTGTTATTGAGGTCATCAGTAAAACTAGGAGTATTGATTTTTTCATAGTCTATTGTTTGAGTTTTTCGGAAGGCTAATTTAGGTTACTTTGTATCTACAAGTCAATTTTTAACCTTGCATAACAATTTCACATGCTTAACTTAATTTGTTGAATGGCTACAACAACACCTCAACAATTTTATGCAATCGTTTGATATTCTGTAAATAAAGCTAGGCTCAATAAGTTTATTTAAAAAGGTTCTATAAATGAATACAGTAGTGATCAAATTATAAAATACACAAATAAGAAAAATTTTATTTTTTTATTTTAAAATCTATAGTGGTTTAATTGACAAATAAAAATTTCGTATCCATATTTAAAAAGTAAACGAAATGAGGGTGTCTAAAAAGTAATAGACACCCTCATCCTATTTTTGAACAGGGCAAATTTATTCTTTTATGAATTTATTTATCACTGTACCATTTTCTGTGATTAAATACATACCCTTAGGAAAATTGCTAACATCAATGTCATTAAATGTATTACTCAAGATTAATGACTTAATAAGAATACCCGAACTGTTATAGATATTTAAGTTTACTTTCTCTTTAATATCTTTTAATTCAATATTTAACACCTCATCTACTGGATTTGGATAAATAGTAAATTTTATATCAGCAATATTTAACGGCTTTTCCATAGTGGCCGATTTTTTACTAGCCTGAGGATTTATCTGCCCTGCGGCCATTGTTGTAACTGAAATAACATTTGAATTAGCAGATTGCGATGTATTCTTGACTGCCCGTATCCTATAATAATAGGTTGTTCCTGGATAGATCATGCCATATATTGCCACTGAACTGTTTGGGTTACCTGTAAATTGGGTTGTACTTGCATTATTATAAGTATAAACAAACGTTGAAAAATTACTTGCTGTAGATATATCAAGCACGTAACCGGTTGCTCCAGTTACTGGAGTCCAATTTACAACAAAAGAACTTGAATTAACACTGGTAGCTG
>DOTG01000004.1 GCA_003512955.1 Marinilabiliales bacterium | reverse complement strand
ATATTTTTTTGTTTTAATTACAGCTAACGCCCCGCAGCTATGCCCTGTGCGGAATTAAAACCGGAACCTGTCCCCCCGAACCGAGAATTGCCAAGGGCAGGAAGCTGTTTTGGTCCCACGGAAACCGCATTGGGTATAGGTGCTGTTGTGTACTGGGCGTTCATATATCTTTGTTACTAATCTAAAGTTTTATAATACAATCTCTTTCTATTCTTACAATGTTTATTTACCTGTTTGTCTTTCTCTTGTAGTGTAATTTTAGTGCTTTTTTATGATAAATCCTTAATCTTTCTGGTTGATTTTCTTTGCTTATTGAGTTTTTTTATCGGTCCTGTCTATTGCTTGGTCATTTATACCCGTTGCTCAACCATTTATACCTGTTTCCCGACCATTTCTTTCCGTTGCTCTGCCATTTCCTTCCGTTTCTCGACCATTTCCTTCCGTTGCTCTGCCATTTCCTTCTGTTTCCCGACCATTTCCTTCCGTTACTCTGCCTTTTCCTTCCGTTACTCTACCTTTTTCTGCCGTTGCTTTACCATTTTTTGTCGTTACTCTGCCTTTTTTTGTTGTTGTTTTGTCTTTTCCCGCATTTACCAAGTCCTATTCTGTGGTTTTCCAATCTATTTCTTAAATCCTAGTATTGCAAAAATCTATCTTTTAAAAAATCAATTATGGAGTTCCGAGTAAAATCTTTCTTTTTTTTCGCCTTGTACACAACGTTTAGTATATGCAAAGTAGGCGTTTGCGGGCTTCAAACTTTTCAAACTGTTACGATTTTGAAGCGGGCTACAACCTTTGAATTTACTACTGTCTCGCCTATTTTGTATATACATTGTTGTGCTTAGTATTTTATTCAATCTTTTTAATCAATTTATCTAAATTCTGTTTTGATTTATCCAAGTGAGAAATAATTTTGGTGTAGTTCTCCAATAAATATCTTTTTTCCATTCTTAGTGCTTTAATTTCCAAATTGCAATTAGAAGAAATCACAGACATTTCTCTTAAATCATCATTCAATCTATTTTTTGAAATCAAGTCTCCAAGAGGAACGATAAAATTATTTTGAAAGCTAAAAACCTCAATATTTCCATCTTCAGAATGAGGTAAAATGAACTTTTCAACTAAATCCCAAATTTGTTTATATGTTAAATCCTGAATTGGGTCTTTTCCAGTTGTTTGTTCAATTTTCACTCCGTATTGAGCAAAATTCTGCATAAGTTGCTGTAGATATTCATTAAACAAATCAAAATGTTTTGATGAATTTTCAATATTTTCATTAAATCTTGATTTGATTGTTTTTGAAATGTATTGTAATGAGCTAATAAATCCATGTACACTATTTGATAATTCAACAGCTTTATCAAAATCTTTATTTTTTGCGTCTAAGTATTTTAGAAGATTTGTCTTGTCTAAGGATTTAAATATTTCACAATCTAAAATATCATGTATTATCAATTCAGGAGTATCAAATTTATCAATAGCCTGTTCTTTTAAAAAATCTTCTATTGATTGTTTTTGGTCTTGAAGAGGTTGCTCTAAACATCTCAATTCTGTAATCCATCGTTGTCCATCCTTTTTAATTTTTTTCTTTTGCGAAAAATAATCATATCCACGATTCAAAAAGAAACCTAATATTAAAGTCAAAATTGGGAAAAGTAAATTAATATAATCCCGATTCCCTGATTTTAATTCTACTTTATCAGCAACCTTAATTGTCAAGGTATCAAGTTTCTGTTTTGAAATAATGTCTTTATTTTCAGTATCCGAAAGCAAAACAGTTTCTATTTTCTGAATCGAAGAATCTGAATTAATTGAATCTGCATTTACTTTTTGAATGCCTGTCAAAAAAATTAAAGTAAATATTAAAATCTTAATACTTTTCATATGAGTAGGGTCTTTCTTAATATTAAGCACAACATCCCTATATACCAACCTCCCCTCTTCTATTCAGTATATATCGGTTTTGTTTACAACTGTTTTCTTTAATCCGGTTTCCAAAGTAATTTTATTCATTAATATATCCAAGGGGTTATGCATCTTTTATTGTTTACTGCTATTACATGCGTATAACCCTCCGAGGTCTTGCTACTTTTGTGCCCCAACAATTATATAACCTCAGTTTTTATAAATGTATCTCCCTATTTTGGTTGTATAAATGCGGTTCGTAAGGGTTTAGTTGGCATGTATTATTTCTTTTTTTTGGGCGGTTCAACTTAAATTATTTCAATAGCTGTTATCAAAAATAAAACAATTTGCCGCAAAAACAATAGCCAATGGCTTGCTATAAACAATAAGAAGTTAAAAAACCGGTAAACAGGCTGAATAGAACGGGCGCTCCATAAAATGAAATGGAAAACTTTCCTAAATGTAATCTCCACATAGCAAAAAGGAATGCCCAACTGGCAAGAAAGGGTGAAATTATATTTAACCCAGTTCGGGCATCTGTCAACCCTTATCTTCATTTTTATATAGTCCCAAATTATTCCACGGAACAAACTATTTGCGCCAATTGGCATTTGCCCGATACCGAAACAGCCATCATGTTTTTAAGATGACTCATACTATCCAACCAAAATCGGTTCTGCATTCCTGATGCACAATCTGGATATAAGCAATTGCTCAAGAACATTACGACGATAACAGTTGTTAGGTCTATTTTCAAAATAAAAATATAGACATACTTAAATAATTAACCATCTTTGCAAAAAATTACGACATGCAGATAAGTGGAAAACTGATGGATCCGATAGGAAGGCTGATGGGATTGCGCTATAAATCGCACCCTTGGCACGGGATTGATTTGGGGGAAGGTGCTCCCGAAAAAGTGAATGCATATATTGAAATGGTGCCTACCGATACAGTAAAATATGAAGTTCATAAATCAAGCGGCTATTTAATGATTGATCGGCCTCAAAAATATTCAAACGTTATACCGGCATTGTATGGTTTTTTGCCCCAAACTTATTGTGGAAAGCGGGTTGGGGAATATTGCATGAATAAAACCGGACGCGATAACATCCAGGGTGACGGCGATCCTTTGGATATATGTATATTAACCGAGAAAGTAATTTCGCATGGTGATATTTTGGTACACGCTATCCCAATCGGGGGTTTCCGGATGATTGACGGAAGCGATGCCGATGATAAAATTATTGCCGTGATGAAAGATGACGCCACTTACGGCCAGATTACCGATATTAACATGCTCCCCAGCCTGATTGTCGACCGGTTAAAACATTACTTTTTAACATATAAAGACTTGCCCGGGGCCGAAGCCCATACGGAAATCCCAGATATATATGGCCGTGAGGAGGCTTTGGAGATAATTCAGTCGGCCATGAGGGATTATATGGACTGGCTGGATAACATACAGCTTGCATTATCGAGGGTTTAGAACATGAATCTTTTTAAAGAGAATAAAATCTTAGTTAGCTGGGGGGTTATTGCCATAGTATTAACCCTTTATTCATTTAACCAATCGAAGCCGGCAGGTAAGTATTTGTTGCACAAACAAGAAGAAAGTAAATCTCAATTAACTTTCAATCAAAACCAGAAAGATGGTTTGGAGAAATTCTTCAATAACCTGCACTTAAATCATGGCTTTAATGGAGTGGTACTGATTGGTCAAAAAGATTCGGTTTTTTATTCGGGAGCCTTCGGATGGTCGGATTATGAAAAAAAAGAACCGAACATGTTGGAATCATCCTTCCAATTGGCTTCCGTATCAAAACAATTCACGGCGGTAGCCATTCTTCAATTGTATGAAAAGGGGCTGTTAAGCCTGACCGATACCATCGAGAAATTCTTCCCCGATTTTCCACATCATGGAATCACCATCCACCATTTGCTGATTCACCGTTCAGGACTGCCCAATTATCATTATTTTTTACAGAACCTGTCTTTGGAATCGGATACATCCATTACTTGCCAGAATGTTGTGAACGAAATCACAAAAAAAGGCATTCCCTTGTATGCATCAGTCAACCGGCGCTTCCAATACAGTAATACCGGGTATGCCATTCTTGCCGCCATTGTTGAAAAAGTTTCAGGCATTCCATTCGACCAATATCTTGAAAAAAATATTTTTATTCCCTTGCAGATGAATAATTCCTTTGTATATTCAGGCAAGGGTGATCCGAAAAAAACCAATACAACAACGGGTTACCTTTACCGGTGGCGTGAAGCACACGATAATATCCTGGACAAGGTGTTAGGCGATAAGGGGATTTATTGCAGTGCCGTGGATTTATTCAAATGGGATCAGGGTCTGTACAAAAACCAGGTGATAAATTTCGATACCCTGCAAAAGGCTTTTCAACCTATGGGGAAACCCATAAAATCGAAATCGAACTATGGATATGGCTGGCGCATGATGGAATGGACCACCGATAGTACCAAAATTCTTTACCATGCAGGTTGGTGGCACGGATACCGGTCATTGTTAGTGCGGGTTCAGAAAGATTCCACCACCATTGTGGTGTTGAAAAACCGTAGCCAGGGAGCAAGAATAACCGCCCAACAGATACTAAACATCCTCTACCCTGTTACTATCCAGCCTTCCGATACTTTGAGCCTAGCCTTAGATGAAGATTAATTTGTTTTTTGTTGAAATGGCTTGGCAAAAGTGTAACGAATCAAAAAACGTATCGTTTTTTTATAAAAGCATTCGTTTTTATTAACTTCACAAAAAAATAGAATATGGAAACTCAGGTAAATCAGCAGAATAATGGCCAAGGCTTTGGAATCGCCGCTTTGGTGCTTGGAATTTTGGCCGCGGTTATATCGTTCATTCCCTGTGTTGGCGTGGTAGCCTTATTAATTGGGATTGTTGCCATTGTATTTGGAGCCGTATCGCTGGCAAAAGCCTCTATGTATTCCGCTCCTAAAGGGTTAGGAATCGCAGGTGTTTCTTTAGGTTCCTTGGCTCTTTTAGTAGCAATTTTTTGGATTCTGTTTATTGTAAAACTAGGTGACCATTCCGAGATTGAAGACAAATTCCGTAATTTTATGGAATGGACCGAGGACTTTAATGACAATGTGGATTCTTCCGTAGAAGAAGTACAGTCGTTAGATGACCTTGAAAAAGCCCTGGATGAACTGGAAGGTGCCGTGGACGATGTCCATCAGGTGCTCAACGATTCAACCAAAGAGGTGCATCAAGAGGTGAAAGAAGCCTTGCAGGAAGCCAAAAAAGAGATTGAACATGCAAAGGAAAAAAGAGAAAAACAACAATAATAGACCAAACCCTATACGTGCGTTTTTTTCAGAGACTCCTTACGCTCAAATAAACAGTTATCTTGCCGGAATAGTTGTCCTTGTGTTCATCTATTCCGGTATTTTTCCGCCCACTGGCACCTCCCATCCCATTCATTCCCTTTATACCGATCCTGTAGCAAGTACAGGCCTTTCCCGGGCTTTTTCCTCAATCATCAGGGGCAACCTTACGCTTGCCCAAAACTTCAACCCTTTTGCCCTGCGCATCTTTCTGTTCTTCTTAATTCAGCTATTTTTGCGTTTGATTTTCAATTTTGTACTCTTCCACCAGTACCTTTCGAAAAAGCTTTTACTTTTTGCCGATGTTTTGCTGTCGGTTTTATTATTTTTGTGGGCATTCTTTAACCTGATTCACTATCAACTAACTATGGTTCTTGAATAAGGGCGGAGCATGCATCAATGGTAAAAAAATATAAATCACCTGCTACATGAAACTAGTTAATGCCTTTCTTACCGGGTTCTTGCTTTTAAGTTTAGTTGTTTTTATTCAAAGCTGCCAAAACAGGTACAAAGAAGTTGTTGAAGAAACCTATCAGGACGGAAAGGCCAAAATTGTTAAATATTATAAAGGAAATGGAGCCAGCCAAAGCTTGGTCAGGGAAATTCAATATTACCCAAATGGGAGTAAAAAGGTAGAAGGGACATATAAAGAGGGTGAAAAAGAGGGGCAATGGATTTTTTATTTCGAAAATGGAGAGCAATGGAGTGTCGGATTCTTTGAAAAAGGCCTGAGAACCGGTAAAGCCAAAGTTTACCACGAAAATGGAAAGGTATTTTACACAGGAGAATATGTCAGGGGCCAAAAACACGGCACCTGGAAATTTTACAACGATGAAGGCGAATTGGTGAATACCACCCAATTCGACCATGAGAACCTTACCACAAAGCCCTTTACGGAATCTCATAAGCACTTACACGATTCAATTTAAAAATATTAGGTTCAATTTTATGGAACACATACAGGTACAGGTATCGTCGGAGATTGGGGAATTGGAAGCCATTATTGTGCATACCCCAGGGCAGGAGGTTGAAAACATGACCCCCAAAAATGCCGAAAGGGCTTTATACAGCGACATCCTCAATTTATCGGTAGCCCAAAAAGAATATTGCCAATTCAAAGGGATTCTGCAAAAACGGGCCAAAGTATTTGAGATGCAGGATCTTTTGGCCGACATTTTAAAGGTGGATGCAGTGAAACAACAATTGATTGATGAAATTTTTCAATACGAGCAAGTCCGTGAAAGCCGTGATTTTCTTTTATCGCTGGAGGTAAAGGAACTTACCCGCCAGTTGATTGAGGGTGTGATGATGAAAAAAGACAACCTGACCCGTTTTTTCGATATCGACCGATACTCGTTACCCCCGTTGCATAATTTTTTCTTCATGCGCGATGCTTCAATGACAATTAACCAAAATGTATTGATTGGAAAAATGGCTAGTCACGTGCGCGAAAGGGAGTCCCGGATTATGGAAGCCATCTTTAACCACCACCCCAATTTTACAACACGAACCATCAATCCGGCCCGGTTCGATTCTTTGGATCCGCAAATTACCATCGAAGGCGGCGATGTATTAGTAGCAAGGCACGATGTGCTAATCATAGGCACCGGGCTTAGAACTTCATCTCAAGGCATTGATTTTATTTTGGATCAGGTACAATCCCGTGGAAATATCAAACACATCATCGTGCAGGAACTGCCCGATTCCCCGGAATCGTTTATCCATCTTGACATGGTGTTTACCTTTTTGGATGTCAACAAATGCATGGTTTTCGAGCCGGTTATACTTCAACCGAATAAGTACCGTACCGTACACATTAATTTAGAAAACAGCAGGGTAGTGATTAATACAGTCCCCAACATCTTAGTGGTATTAAAGCAATTGGGGATTGATCTGGAGCCTGTATTTTGTGGAGGGCAAGCTGATCCCTGGACTCAGGAACGGGAACAATGGCACAGTGGTGCAAACTTTTTTGCCTTGGGCCCAGGAAAGGTCATTGGTTACGAACGCAATGTTTATACCATGGAGGAGATGCATAAACACGGCTTTGAAATTATCCGGGCCCGCGACGTGCTTAAAAAAACTGTTTCGCTCGACGATTACCAAAAATATGTGGTAACCATAGATGGTTCCGAGCTTGCCAGGGGTGGAGGTGGCGCCCGTTGTATGAGCATGCCTGTCCGGAGAAAACCCGTTAATTGGTAGTTTATAACTGTACTTTAGAATATCGGCATGCGCAAACTGAAAAATGAAGAATTGGGGCGAATAAGTATAGAGGAATTCAAGCAAACAGCCAAAACCCCTATAATTGTGGTTTTAGATAATGTAAGAAGTTTAAATAACATTGGTTCAGTTTTTAGAACCAGCGATGCCTTTTGCATCGAAGGGATTTATTTATGCGGAATTACAGCCACACCCCCGAACAAAGACATTCACAAAACAGCCTTGGGAGCTACTGAATCGGTTCATTGGGAATATTTTGAAGATACACTACAAGCATTAGAGAAACTGAGAACCTTGGGTTATAAAATTATTTCCATAGAACAGGCAGAACATAGCATCAGCCTCGAAGATTTTGAAATCGGTTCCAAGGAAAAATACGCGTTGATTTTTGGACACGAGGTAAAAGGAGTGGATCAGGTGGTGATCAATCAAAGCAATTACTGCATTGAGATTCCACAGTTTGGAACCAAACATTCCTTCAATATCTCCGTGAGTGCTGGGATTGTTCTTTGGGAATTTTTCAGAAAACTTCGGGGCACATAATATAAAGAAGAATAACAGATACAACAAAAAAAGGACCTCAAAAAATTGAGGTCCTTTTTTTGTTCGTTCTTACAGCTTATTCAACAATACCTTTAAAGGTAGCATCGGCAGCGTATTGAGCAAACTCGATGTCATTTTGTGCGTAAGCTTTATATTTCCCGTCTTTCTCGATAGCCGTACGTAAATTATTGAAAAGCATTTCAGAGTCTTGTTTACGAGCAGCAAGGATGGCTTTCAGATAATAAACATTGGCAGCTTCTTGGTTTTCGGCTTTTGAAATAATGCCAAGAGCAGCATCAAACGCATCGGCATTTTTAGTAACTGAATAGTTCAGCAATTTAGCCAAGGCAAAGTTGAAGGTGTTGTATTTGCTGCTTACAAATAAATTCAAAGCATTTTCATAAGCACCTTTCTTTACTGCCAACAAGGCTTGGTTGTAGCTTACCTGACCACCTGCACCAGCAGCAGCATCATAATATTCTTGGGCGGCTTTTAAATCACCTTCCATGTGGGCAACCACACCTAGGTTATTTAAAACCATGGTATTGCTGGCATCTAAACGTTTTGCTTCGGTTAAAGCAGCTTTAGCTTCGGCCAATTTACCCAATTTGATGTAAGCATAACCTAAGTTGTTGTGGCCTCTCCAGTCATCAGCAAAGTTGGTGGCTACTTTCTGGTAAACAGCCATTTTGGTATTCATGTCGCCTATTAAAGAAGCAGCGTACATTAATTCTTCTACTTTTAAAGTATCAGGATTATTCACTGCCAATACTTTCAAGGTAGAATCGGAGTACCCAATGATAGCAATGTTTACAGATAATTTTGAACGGCGCAGTTGCGGTAAAATTTTCTCAGCAATTACTTCATAAGCGGCAGAAATGTTTTTGATTTCTTTTTCACGGACAACAGGATCGGAATACATGGAAAGTACACGTAGAATCAGTTCTTTGTCTTGAATGTCGGATTCCTGCATCAATTTTTTGAAACCTTCCCAGTCTTCTGGAGTTGCTTTTGACAGGATGAACCCTTCGTTTTCCAGGCCGGCAACTTTTGATTTTTTCATTTCGCGGGCAAAATACTGCTCAGCATTTTTCATCCGGTTTTCGGAAAGTTTGGTGTTCAATGTTTCGGGTCCGTCAGGAGAAGCGTAAGCAGAAATCTCAACACCTTTAAATTCCACCTGCCCCTTGGCAGCATTTTCAGCCACAAAGTTTTGCAGTGCCTGAACCTCCTCTTTTTTCAATTCTTTACCCAAGATGGTTGCCTGGTTAATGACGAAGTTTATGGTAGCTTCTTTTGATTGAGTTGTTATACGTACAAATTTATCATCGGCTGCAATGGGCATGGCATCCTTTTCGAGTAACAATGCTGTGGCCATAGTTCCGTCAGCAATTTTTACCTCAGGTAATTCGCCTGCTTTTTTGTCCATGGTTGCTTTTACGCGGGCCACCAAAGTGCCTTTGCGCATTCCTTCTTCAAAAGCAATTTTTGAAGTTACAGAATAGCTCCCACCACTGGTGAATGAAACCACCTGATTGTTTGCCTGAACAGCTTCGCCTTGTAAAGTTAAAGACTTGAAGGCTTTTTCGCCACCTTCATATTTCAACACAGGGGTAATTTCAAGAATCACCTTCTTTTGGAAATACTTGATAGGGAACGTTACCTTTAAAGTTGCTTCCACACTATCACCATGCATTTCGAGAACTTTGGGTGTTACCTCGTACCGCACTTGTGGCGCCATTTTTACCATTTTATCCAACCCTCCGCAACTAGCAAGTACTAGGGCTGCAAATACAAAGGATGCTAAAATGTTAACATTTAGTTTTTTCATAATTGCCTAATTAGTTGATTTATCGTTAATAATTTAATTTTTCAACAATTGTACAAATCTAAAAATGTTTTTATTAAAAAAAAAACTATAATCCGTTAAATCTTGGTTTTATTGGCTTTTTCACTTATTTTTTATCACTTTTTAGCATCGTTTAATGTGGGATTGAAGGTAAGTATCAACGATTCAAACACATCCTGAAACTCCGGATATAAGTTAACGTATTCTTTATCAATTATATCCATAGCAAAAGGCGCCTTGTTTGGTAAACTTGTACGGCGCGACATACCGTTCAACACTTTTTCAAGTCCCGGCAAACTTTTATACATAACCAACCAATTGTTTTGGATAATATACGGGGTAATCTCTTTCAGCCTGGCAGGAAGCCAATGGGTTTGTGAACCGATATATTGATAGGCTTGTTGTGCAAAATCCTCAAGTTCGCTCAAATGATAATGCTGCCAATGGTTGGCTAAGAAATGATCATAGACAATATCAACCACCACCCCTGAATGAAGCCCGTAATGCTGCCGGAACCTGTCGCGGCTACTTTTATGCGCCGGGTGCTTGTCGGTAGCATCATCAATGTTGCGGTGGAGTATAATCCCCTCCTGCATAGCCGTTGGGTATTTTGTATATTGATTCCCTTTTACAAAATCGCCCATAAAATTTCCGAGCATCCGTTCATCAAACCCTCCCGATAGATATAAATGAGCCAATATATTCATGTCAAAACTTATTTGTTATAAATTCCAAAGGTTTGAAATATTCTTAACATCCGGAACAAAAATGTTGTGCCTGGTATTTTTCTTAACATATTTTCCATTCAATGGAGCTATGGTTAAACCATTAAATTTGTGAGCATCAAATTGATTTTATTTACACTTTATAACAAAAACGGAGGATTTATGGCAAAAAAAAATGTGATTATTATTGGTGCCGCAGGGCGCGATTTTCACAACTTTAACACCTATTACCGCAACAACGAAAGTTACAATGTAGTTGCATTTACGGCCGCTCAGATTCCTGACATTGACGGACGGAAATATCCTGCAGAATTGGCCGGAAAGCTTTATCCAGCAGGGATTCCCATCTTTGCCGAGCAAGACTTACCAAGGCTGATAAAAGAATTAAAAGCAGATATCTGCATTTTCTCATACAGTGACGTGCCTTACGCCAAAGTAATGGCCATGAGCGCAATTGTGAATGCTGCCGGTGCCGATTTTGGTTTGTTAGGCCCCAAAGACACTCAGGTAAAAAGTACCAAACCTGTGATTGCCGTAGTGGCTACCCGTACAGGTTGTGGGAAAAGCCAAACATCGCGTAAAGTGATTGAGTACCTGATGGAAAAAGGCTTAAAAGTAGTGGCCGTGCGCCACCCCATGCCTTACGGCGATTTAAATGCCCAAAAGGTACAACGATTTGCTACCGTAGCCGATTTGGCCAAACACAAATGTACAGTGGAAGAGATGGAAGAGTATGAACCTCATGTAGTGCGAGGAAATGTAATTTATGCCGGGGTGGATTACGAAGCTATTTTGCGTGAAGCCGAAAAGGATCCAAGCGGTTGCGATGTCATTCTTTGGGATGGTGGCAACAACGATTTTCCATTCTTTGTCCCTGATTTGACCATTACTGTGGCCGACCCACACCGCCCGGGTCATGAATTATCGTACTATCCAGGTGAAGTGAACCTTCGGATTGCCGATGCCATTGTCATTAATAAAATGGATTCGGCTTCACCTGAAGGTATCCAGGTTGTCCGCGAAAGCATTGCCAAAGTAAACCCTAATGCCATTGTAATTGATGGTGCATCGCCCATTAAAGTGGACAAACCGGAACTGATTAAAGGGAAACGCGTTTTGGTGGTGGAAGATGGACCCACGCTCACTCACGGTGAAATGAAAATCGGGGCAGGAATTGTGGCTGCACAGAAATTTGGCGCCGCTAAACTGGTCGATCCCCGTCCGTTTGTGGTTGGTAAACTGGCTGAAACATTCCGCATCTATCCAAATATTGGAACTTTGCTGCCGGCTATGGGTTATGGCGCCGAACAATTAAAAGACCTTGAGACCACTATTAACAATACCGATTGCGACAGCGTAGTGATTGGTACCCCCATTGATTTAAACCGGATTGTGAAAATCAACAAACCAAACACCCGGGTATATTACGATTTACAGGAGATTGGATTACCAAATCTTGATGGTTTGTTGACTGATTTTATTGCTAAACATAAGCTGAAATAGAAACTGGCAATCAGTATTTTCAGTAGAGGGTGTCTCAAAAGGCTAATAAAAATTTGAAATACCTAGTAAATTGCAAGACATAGAACGCAGATGAAGCAGATGGCACTGATTTCCGCAGAAAAAATCTGCGTTAATCTACAAAAATAGGTTTTATCAGCGTTCTATTTTAACCTAAAACTTTCAATGTGTAAGTTCTACTTTTGAGACACCTCTTTTTTTTCATTTTGTAAATTTCCTCTACCTGAGTGACAACATTCCTCCACTCAAAATCCACTATGTAAATGGGGGGCGAAGTTGCTCTGCCTCTTGAATAAAAGTATTCCTGTCCTGAAAAAAGTTTGTTTATTTTAGAATAAAACACCCTGTTTATCGGGAAGCTCTTTTCACACTTGCATTCAATGAATATTTAATTATTTTTTAAACCTGTCAGGTTTGTGGCGCTACAAACGCCGCGCCTTTGCGGTAAAAAAAATTGGCATAAAACAGAAATTACCCCAAACCTCATGGAGTATTAAAACCTTTGGCATTAACAATGCAACAATACCTCATCTCCTCCGGGCAAAATGATTTTATTAAATGTGGTAGCCCTGTCATGAATAGGTTTCCTTTCCTTTCTATAAAAAATGCTACATTTGTTATTTATCCAAGAAACATGATACCAGTTAAACTTAGTAACACCTCGCAATCGGATATTGTGGCCATGGGAACGCGCTTAATTAAAGCGATGAAAGATTCCGGGTATGAGTACCTGATGCTTAACCGTGGCGTGAATTCCGTGGTGAATATCGATCTGAATTCAATTATACAAAGCATTGATTTTAATACCTCCGATATACAGGTGTATCCTTCCGGAAATGGGAAGGCAGAACTACGCAAAGCCATCAACGAAGAATATTTTAATAACCAAGCTTTGCCTGAGCATATTTTAATTACTGCCGGGGGCATCAGTGGCTTGGATATTTGCCTGCAAAACATCCGGGTGGACAAAGTCTGGTTGCCACCGCTTTTTTGGGGGACCTATTCACAATTGATGAACCTGCGGGAGTTAGCCACTGAGAGCTACCCTGAGTATGACTGGCTATTGAAGAATGCTGCCAGACTTTCGGGAAACGCTGTTATTATCTGCGATCCGGGAAATCCAGCTGGCGAGAAACTGCCCGATGAGCAGCTGCTGGAATTGATTAAAAAACTGGATAAACAAGGCGTAGTAGTTATTTTCGACAGCCCTTATCGAAGGCTTTTTTACGACCGCTCCGACATCCTCTATCAGCAACTGATGCAACTGGAAATGGTTGTTATTATTGAGAGTTTTAGCAAATCGGTGGGTTTGAGCGGGCAACGGATTGGGTTTATGTATAACCAAAACAAAAAATTTATTGATGGAGCATCATTGCGGTTGATGTATGCCACCAATGGCATCAATGCCTTTGCTCAAACCATCATCACAAAATTATTGGCAACTCCGGAGGGTCAAAAAGTGGTTACTGATTTCAAAAAGATAACAATACAGCATATTGCAGCAAACATTGAATTTTTGAAGCAAAACCGTCTTTTAGCCAATGAACTGTATAAAAGTACACAACCCTTGGGAATTTTTGTGGTGGTTAACCGTTCACCCGAGGAGTTGTTTCAACACCGCATTGGCAGTGTGGGGCTAGACTATTTTACTTTGAAATCCTTTAAAGGGATGGAAAATTTATCGCGGATTTTGGTATCATATCCCCATGAAAAGTTTGTATCTTTCTTCCGGACTATTTTATAAACCATTTCAAGATGTGTGGGATTACGGGTGTTTACGCTTTCAACGAAAAGGGTGAGGAATTTTTTAAGAATATAGAGTCGTCAGTAAATACACTGAAGCAACGTGGCCCTGATAAACAGGCAACTTGGCAAAAACGAAAGGCCTGTTTTGGGCATGCACGGCTTTCAATCATTGATTTAAGCGATGCAGCCTCGCAACCTTTTCAGGATTTTACGGGGCGTTATGCTATTATTTTTAATGGTGAGATTTATAACTTTAAGGAGCACCGGGAGTATTTGGTGAAAAAGGGATTGCCCCTGAAAACCATGTCGGATACCGAAGTGCTGCTTTACCTTTACATTATTGAAGGGCCGAAATGTTTGGAAAAACTGAATGGTTTTTTCTCCTTTGCCGTTTACGACAGCCGCGAGGATACCCTTTTTATTGCCCGCGACCGTATGGGGATCAAACCCCTGATTTATTACCGCGACCGCAACAAATTACTATTCGCTTCGGAAATGAAAGCCCTGATAGCCTTAGGGATTCCTAAAGTCATCGACAAAACATCGGTGAGCCAGTTTTTCCAGTTGAATTACATCCCATCGCCACACACTATTTTCGAAAACGTCAAAAAATTGGCTCCCGGCCACTATCTTTTTGTGGAAGGCGATCAAGTTCATGAAGAGCAATATTTTTCAATAACCTATAACCGCAGCAATTTATCGAATTTGAATTACGAGGATGCCCAGGAAAAACTCAGGCAGCATATAGCAGAGTCGGTAAAACTGCGCATGATTTCCGATGTACCTTTGGGGGCTTTCCTGAGCGGTGGCATCGATTCATCTATTATTGTGGCTGAGGCATCGAAGCTGACTGACCAATTGAATACATTCTCCATTGGTTATCAGGATGAACCATACTATGATGAGACACATTATGCGGAACTGGTGGCCCGTAAATTCAGCACCAACCATCAGGTTTTTAAATTGACCAACGATGATTTGTACGGCAACCTGCATCAGGTGTTGGATTATATTGATGAGCCATTTGCCGATTCTTCGGCACTACCGGTGCATATTTTAAGCATGCATACCCGCTCAAAAGTGACTGTGGCACTTTCCGGCGACGGTGCCGATGAACTGTTTTCGGGTTACAACAAGCACCACGCCCACCTTCATGCCATTGAACCGGGTTTAAAGTCACTTTTTGTAAAAGCGGGCCTACCGTTGTGGAAAAACCTTCCCAAATCAAGGGGTTCAAGTGCTGCCAATAAAATCAGACAACTGGAAAAATATGGTTCAGGGCTCGCTTTCGATCAGAAGGAAAGGTATTGGTTTTGGGCTTCGGTACTACCGGAAACTGAAGCCAACCGTTTGTTACATTTCCAGGTGTTACTCAATGGCCTAAAGGTTAGAAAAAATGAGATCCTCAAGCATCTGGTCAATACCGAATCCATTAGCGATGTGCTTTACACCGACATGCAACTGGTTCTGGTGAGCGACATGCTGCATAAGGTCGATTCCATGAGTATGGCTAATAGTTTAGAGGTCCGGGTGCCATTTTTAGATTACAACCTGGTAAATTTCGTGTTTTCGTTGCCCGATGCTTATAAAATAAACCCGAAAATGCGCAAACGCATCCTGCAAGATGCTTACCGCGATGTTTTGCCGACAGAGCTTTACCAGCGGCCGAAACATGGTTTTGAGGTTCCGCTTTTAAAATGGTTTCAAACGGAATTGAAAGATGAATTGCTGAACAAATACCTGAACCGGGATTATTTGGAGGCTCAGAAAATATTTAACCCCCGGGTGGTGGAAGAGTATTCCGGCAAGCTTTTTTCTAAAAATCCGGGCGATGTCCATGCGCATCTTTGGGCTTTATTGGTTTTCCAGCATTGGTGGATAAAATATATGGATTAGTCAATTGAGCAGAAAAACTATCCCGGGATGTTTATCATTATTGCTTAATTTGCCGTAAATTTAACTGTATTACAGGGAAAGAGCGATGCCTAGAGTTTTACGTATTATCAATCGGTTCAATTTGGGTGGACCTACTTACAATGCAGCCTACCTCACCAGATATTTATCGTCCGATTTTGATTCTATTTTAGTAGGAGGGACGAAGGAAGAATTCGAAGAGAGTTCGGAATACATTGTTAGAGGGTTGGGAATCAACCCTATCATTATTCCTGAAATGCGTCGTTCGGTGAATCCGGCCAATGATTTGATTGCCTACCGGAAAATTTCGAAACTCATCAAGCAATTTAAACCTGACATTGTTCATACACATGCCTCGAAGGCTGGGACCATTGGTCGGTTGGCAGCTATAAGAAACGATGTACCAGTCATTGTTCACACGTTCCATGGACATGTCTTTCATTCCTATTTTGGCTCCTCAAAAACGAATATCTTCATTAACATTGAGCAGGGGTTGGCCAATAAATGCTCAAAAATTATTGCCATCAGCGATAAGCAAAAAGAAGAATTGTCGGAGGTTTATAAAATTGCCCCCTCCGAAAAATTCGAAGTGATCCCTCTTGGGTTCGATTTGCAGCGATTTCAGGAAAACAATGTGGCAAAGCGGGCCGAATTCCGGAGGCAATACCGCTTAACCGAAGACGATGTTGCCATTGGAATTGTTGGCAGGTTGGCTCCGGTAAAGAACCACGAGCTTTTCATCCGGGCCATCCAGCAGGTAAAGGCAAAAACAAATACCCCCATCAAAGCTTTTATTATTGGCGACGGAGAATTGCGGGACGATTTGCAGGGACTTTGCAGTTCCCTTGGCATCGACTTTCAATATGCCCCTAATGGGAATGCCAAACCATCGACAATAACATTTACCTCGTGGATTAAAAATATCGACACGGCCTATCCCGGACTCGATATTGTGGCCATGACCTCGCTGAACGAAGGTACACCTGTAAGTTTAATTGAGGCCCAGGCAGCCAACAAATCCATCATTTCCACCAATGTGGGAGGAATTGAAAATATTGTTATCCCCAACGGTACCGCGTTGCTTACAAAAAATAACTGCATCAGCGACTTTTCGGAAAAGCTGCTTGAACTGGTTGACAATAAAGAATTGCGCGAGTCGCAGGCCAGCAAAGGATGGGAGCATGTACGGAATAAATTCCATTACACCCGGTTGGTTCACGATATGGAGCAGTTGTATTACAATCTTCTTAATCAGCACAAATAAGGACATATTCGGCAGAACCTAATTAAAAATTTATATTTTTGGGGGGAATTTACAGATACTCATGATTACAAACTTTCTAAAGAACAGCTTTGTTTGGTTTGGCTTGGTGGTACTAACTTTACCCGGTTGCAAGGTAATGAACCCGAGTGTTATGTTCGATACAGGTGTGAATTATCCCTACGCCTCCTTTGAAGAGGAAAAACAAGAATACATCATTAAACCTTTTGATAAGCTGAATGTACGTATTTTTACCAACGACGGCATCCAACTGATTGATATGGAGAGCAATTCCAACACCGCGATGAACGAGCGGTACCAAAATCCATACATGGTGGAACACGACGGGTTGGTTAAAGTCCCAACGCTGGGCCGGGTCCAGGTAGCCGGGTTGACTATTAAAGAGACGGAGAAACTTTTTGAGGAAAAATATAGCCAATATTATCAAAAACCTTTTGTTTTGGTCAATGTCACTAACCGCAGGGTGGTAGTATTTTCATCGGGGAGTAACCTGGGTAAGGTATTAACCATTGAAAACGAACAGTTTACATTAATTGAAGCCCTTGCCCAATCCGGAGGCATCGACGATTTTAGTAAAGCTTATAAAATCAAACTTCTTAGAGGTAATTTGAATGATCCTAAAGTGTATTTATTCAATATCAGTTCTATTGAAGAGATGAAAAAAGCCAACATGGTTCTGCAGGCAAACGACATTATTTATGTAGAGAAACGGACCCGGTATGCATCAAGGTCTTTGACCGAGATCATGCCCTACTTCACGCTTCTCAATACCTTTGCCCTTTTATTTGTTACTATTAATGCTTTAAAGTAAACTATGTACCAAGGTAAAATCCCCATTATAAATGACAAATTCGATTTAGCCATCTTTTTGCAGATAGTACGCAAAAACTATTGGGCTCCTATTTTATTTGTGGCGGTTTCCTTTGTGGCTTCCTTTCTTTACCTGCGGTATACACAGCCTGTTTATCAGACCCAATCCATCATCCAAATAAACGAGACTAACAATACCACCAAGGTCCTCAAAATTGAAGATGTTTATCAGGATAATGACATATTAAAGGTTATTGAACTTTTACGGTCAAAGGAATTTTTGAAGCGGACTTTTCTTAAGCTTCCTATCCAGATTTCCTATTTTTCAGAAGGGACGTTTCTTTCTACCGAATTGTACCGCAGGTCCCCTTTCCAGATTGAATGGAAAATGATTACCGGAAAATTGTATGATATCCCGGTGTATATTGAGTTTGACGGTTCAGAGAAAGCCCTTATTTATTATGGAGATGGGGGTGTGAATGCCTCTTATCCCATTGAAATTGGGAAATGGTCTGCCATTAGGGCAGATTCCATCCGTTGTACCGTTTCCGATTACTTAACTATTGAGAGTCAAAAAGAAAACTATAAAGGCAACCGCTTTTATTTTGTTATCTCCAATCCAAAGAATATAGTTGAAAATCATCTTCAGAACCTTGATATTTTCCTGCTCAACCGATCGGCCCAAACCATCCAGATTTCCTATTCGGGCTACAATGCCGAAAAAGCCTCCGACATTGTAAATACCATTGCCGAGGAATATTTAAAATATGATGTGGAGATTAAAAAGGAGAGTGCGGCAAACATTCTTGCATTTATTGAGGAGCGCCTGAAGCAGGTGTATCATAGCCTCGACGAAACTGAAAAAGAGTTGGTAGCCTTTAAACGGGAGAATAAAATCAATACCGATCAATTTAAAGCCGAAGGTTCTCCGTTTCCATTATTTACCACCAAAATCTCGGAACTGGAAGATGAACTCATCAACATTGATTTTGAATTGGTGGCTTTGCAGCGCATCAACCAGCAGGTTGCCAACGACCATGACCTGAATATTTATGAATTGATTGCCACCCTTTCGGGCACCAAATCGGAAACCATTGTGGTTAACGTTTTAAATAACCTCCAGGAGTTGATTAATAAAAAGGAACAGCTTTTGAATGACATTACCCGCGACAACCTTAAAATTAAATTGCTCGAAAAACAAATTGACAATCAAAAGGACCTGTTGCTTGAATTTGTAAATTCCACCATTGTGAGGATGGAAACCAAAAAAGGGGATTACCAAAAGAAGATAGCAGAATACGAGTCGAAAATTTTCAACGATCAGAATTTTGATGAGCTGGAATACTCTAAGCTGGAACGTCTGTACACCATTAATGAAGGCTTTTACCACAAACTGATTGAAAAGAAAGCCGAATACTTGATTTCGCAAGCCGGGTATGTGTCGCAAAATACCATCCTTGAGGTTGGAAATGTTCCCGTAGAACCCATTTCACCCATCAGCAAAAAAATCTATCCTGTTTTTATTTTAATAGGTTTGTTTGCCGGTGTGGGTTACATTATTTTAAGATACCTGCTTTACGATGAAGTAACCTCCATTGCCACTATCCAGAATTTTACCGATGCTCCTATCCTGGGTACCGTGCCTATTTACAAAAAGGAGATCCCAGTTTCGCAATTATTGGTCAATAAACATCCAAATAGTATTTTCTCAGAAGCGTTCCGGACCATCCGTTCCAACTTGCAATTTATTTCGCATGGCGCCGAGACTAAAATAATAACGGTTTCGAGCACCATTTCAGGTGAAGGTAAAACCTTTGTTGCTATAAATCTGGCAGGTATTCTGGCCATTTCAGGTAAAAAGGTCATTGTTTTGGATCTGGATTTACGAAAACCACGCATCCATCTGGGGTTCAACACCAGCAACAACAAGGGCATCAGTACGCTTTTGATAGGGAAAAACATTTTGGATGAATGTATTCAAAAGTCGGATCTCTCAAATTTTGATTATATCACTGCAGGGCCCGTCCCGCCCAATCCTTCGGAATTGTCGGCAGGCAAACAAATGGAAACTTTATTGGCCGAATTGGAGGAAAGATACGACATCATTATTATTGACACCCCACCCGTAGGAATTGTGACCGATGCCTTATCGAACCTGCAACGGGCCAATTATCCCATTTATGTGATGAAGGCTAATGTATCAAAACGCCATTTTATCGATAACATCAACAACCTGGTGAAAAGCAAGAACATGGATAACCTTTCAATAATCTTAAATGGAGTGGAATTGCATCAGCGAAGTTACGGAAGCCACGGCTATGGTTACGGCTATGGTTACGGTTACGGCTATTACACCGAAGATGACGAAACTACCATAGGGAAGAAACTCACACGCAAACTACAAAAGCTTAAACAATGACCAACACGTTAATTCTGATTTCCTTTTTTGTTTACACATTAATTATTAGCTTATTATTACACCGGTTCTTTGTAATCAGGGCCGAAAGGTATAAAATTAAAAAAGCCAATGTGTCGGCCGAGAGGTGGAGCAGCCAGACCAAACCCATCCTTGGAGGCATTACTTTTTATGTTATTTTCATTTTTTCGGTATTAAATTACTTTGCTTTCTTTAATATTGAAGCGCTCTTGAAGCCAGAAATTCTAGGAATGATTCTGGCTGTAACTGTGGCTTTTTTAATGGGTCTGGCCGATGATATGTTGAATACCCCTCCCGGATTCAAATTTTTCTTTCAAATAATCTGTGGCATCATTTTAATTTATTCAGATGTTTACATTCAGGTGTTTGAATCCCAAACTTTAAACTATCTACTCACCATCTTTTGGGTGATTGGTATCATGAATTCATTGAACATGCTCGATAATATGGATGCCATTACTACCTCAGTCAGTTCAACTATTTTATTGGGGGTCATTTTTATTTTGTCTTTCACACAACCCGTTTCAGGGGTTTTTTTGATGCTTACCTTGGGCGTACTGGCTTCGCTGTTAAGTTTTTTATATTATAACTGGAATCCTTCAAAAATGTATATGGGCGATAATGGTTCCCAATTTCTTGGGGCATTTGTAGCCATCGTGGGGATAAAAGTTTTTTGGAACACCCCTGCGGCTTCCGGACATTCCCTTTTATATCCATTCATGCTTACTTTTTTGGCTTTTGTGGTTCCTATTTCCGATACAACCACCGTAACCATTAATAGGTTGATGCGGGGGCAATCGCCATTTGTGGGCGGACGCGACCATACCACACACCATCTTTCCTATTTTGGGTTTCCCGATCGTAAAGTGGCACTTATTTTACTTACCACGAATCTTCTTTTTGTGAGCTTATCTGTAATTTTAATTGTGAAACCCGGATGGATACCCATCTCACCATGGTATATTGCTGCGGTGGCCTTTATCGTGCTGGTTACATTATATTCCATCACAAAAATCAGCAGACCCCAAAAGTGAACTTTTTTTCTCAATTTTAGTTTACCCTGAAACGCTCAACAAACAAAATTGAATTAAATAACTTTTATATGTCAAAAAAAGCCTTGTTCATCATCTCAGTCTTTTCCATCCTTTTACTGGTTGTGTTAATCGGAGGATTCTCAACCCATCAGTGCAGCCGACCCGGAGGCGAAAGCCCTCTGAAAAAGGACGAAATCCAGCATATTACTTCTATTCCATTGCCCGGGGAGCTTTACTTTGCCGGGGAGCGTGTCCCCCTGGAAAACTTTGATGTGAGCGAAAGCCTGGAGCGGGAGCTGATGGTGAATACTTATTGGCATTCGCAGACATTATTATTTATAAAAAAATCGAAACGCTATTTTGCAGCCATCGAACCTATTTTGCGCGATTACAATGTTCCTGATGACATGAAATACCTTGCAGTTGCTGAAAGTGGTTTGGCAAACGTGGTCTCGCCTGCTGGTGCCACCGGCTTTTGGCAGATTCTGGATGGTACCGCCAATGATTACCGGCTGGAGGTAAACGACGAGGTGGACGAAAGGTTCCACTTGGAGAAGTCAACCAAAGCTGCCTCACAATTTTTAAAAGACAGTTACCGGAAATATGGTAGCTGGGCATTGGCAGCAGCTTCATACAACATGGGGCGAGGAAATATTGCCAAACAGATTGAGCGCCAAAAATCGTCCGATTATTACAATATGGTTCTTGGCGACGAAACCGGAAGATACCTGTACCGCTTGATTGCCCTCAAGCTTATTCTGGAAGATCCTGAAAAATATGGATACTACCTGGCAAGAGACCAATATTATACCGAGATACCCAGTACCTTGGTTGAGGTGGATTCCGCCATTACCAGCATGCCCGATTTCGCCCATTATTATGGCATTAATTACAAAATGCTGAAGGAACTGAATCCATGGCTCCGTGATGATAAATTGACCAATCCGTACCGGAAAAAGTATCAAATAAAAATTATTGACACGAAATACCGGAAGGTGAGTGCAGATACAGCCTTTTACAAACCGAGGGAATAAGATTCGCGAAATTTTGTTTTTTAAGGGCTGTTAAAATTCCACATCCCGGGTTGGGCAATTATTGAAAAAACTCTCGTTATCTTTGCCCATTGCTTTAACATCAGTTAAAAAAGCACTGATCTATAAAAAGCACACGGGTTAAAATTAATTGTCACATAATAATTTACATGCAACCATCGGAATATAACGACAGCCCCATCGAGAGCGGCGAAAATGTCAAAGTATTTGGGGCCAGGGTCCATAATTTAAAAAACATTGATGTTACCATTCCCCGAAACAGCCTCACGGTAATCACTGGCTTAAGCGGAAGCGGAAAATCATCGCTGGCTTTCGATACCATTTATGCCGAAGGCCAACGCCGCTACATCGAGACTTTTTCGGCATACGCCCGCCAATTTCTGGGAACCATGGAACGGCCCGATGTGGACAAAATTACCGGGTTGAGCCCCGTAATTTCCATCGAACAGAAAACCACCAATAAAAACCCGCGATCAACTGTTGGTACAACCACTGAAATTTACGACTTTCTGCGCCTGTTGTACGCACGGGCTTCCGATGCCTACTCGCATGTTACCGGCGAAAAAATGGTAAAATATACCGACGACCAAATCACCGACCTGCTCATTGAAAAACTGAGCAACCGTAAAATCTATATCTTGGCACCATTGGTTCAAGGGCGGAAAGGCCATTACAAAGAGCTTTTCGAGCAGTTGCTCAAAAAAGGTTTTATCAACGCCCGCATCAATGGCGAAATAAAGGATTTGACCCTTGGGATGCGGCTCGACCGTTACAAAACCCACAATATCGAGGCGGTCATTGATCGGTTACTGGTTGAGGAAAAAGACCGGAAACGGATACGTGAATCGCTGCAAACAGCCATGAAGCATGGCAATGGAGTCACTTTTGTTTTAGATGCCGATAAAAAGGAACTGCATTTTTTCAGCCGCCACCTGATGTGCCCGGTTTCCGGAATATCCTACAACGAACCGGCACCGCATACCTTCTCGTTCAACTCGCCGGTAGGTGCCTGCCCCAAATGCAAAGGGCTGGGAGCCGTGAACCAGATTGACATGAGCAAAGTCATCCCCGATACCTCGCTGAGCATTAAAAAAGGGGCCATTGCCCCTCTGGGGAAATATAAAAGCAACCTCATCTTTTGGCAGATCGAAGCTATTGCCGACAAATATAAATTCAACCTGGATGCACCCGTGAAGGAAATCCCTGAAGAGGTTTTAGACATTATCCTTTATGGTTCCGACGAACCTTTTAAACTACAAAATACGCCCCTGGGAAATTCCTCGAATTATTTCCTGAGCTTTCCGGGTGTCCTCAGCTACCTGCAAGCAGAGCAGGGCGACGAGGCCATTACCGAGAGTTCCAATTCGCGGATGCAGCACTACATCTCCGAGGCGGTTTGCCCTGAATGCCAGGGAGCCCGGCTAAAAAAGGAATCGCTGTATTTTAAGATTGACGGGAAAAACATCGCGGAACTTTCGCAGATGGACATTGATGCCCTTTACCAATGGCTCGAAAACATTGAAGACCGCCTATCGGGAAAGCAGAAGCAGATTGCCTCTGAGATTTTAAAAGAAATACGTTCAAGGCTTGGTTTTTTGTTGCAGGTAGGATTGAACTACCTTTCGTTAAACCGTTCCTCCCGGAGCCTTTCAGGAGGCGAAAGCCAGCGCATCCGTCTGGCCACACAAATTGGTTCGCAACTGGTGAATGTGCTGTACATCCTCGATGAACCCAGTATTGGCCTGCACCAACGCGACAACCATCGGCTGATTGAATCGCTGAAAGAATTACGCGACAGTGGGAATTCGGTGATCGTGGTGGAGCACGATAAGGACATGATACTATCGGCCGATCATGTGCTCGATGTGGGACCTTATGCAGGCAGGAATGGAGGGAAAGTCGTGGCCCAGGGGACCCCGGAGCAGATACTCCACTCGTGTTCATTGACGGCCGAATACCTGAACGGGCACCGGAAAATAGAAGTTCCTAAAAAAAGGCGCGAAGGAAATGGGAAAAAACTGATTCTGAAAGGAGCTACCGGGCACAACCTCAAAAATGTGGATGTGGAAATTCCTTTGGGAAAATTTATTTGCGTTACCGGTGTTTCCGGTAGCGGAAAGTCAAGCCTGATAAACGAAACACTGCACCCGATTTTGAACCATCATTTTTACAATGCCCTCAAGCAGCCGCTTCCCTATAAAGAGATTCAGGGTTTGAACCATATCGACAAGGTGATAGAAGTGGATCAGTCGCCCCTGGGACGGACCCCGCGTTCGAATCCGGCTACCTACACCGGAGTATTTTCCGACATCCGCGATATTTTCACCCGCCTGCCCGAAGCACAAATCAGGGGGTACAAGCCCGGGCGTTTTTCTTTCAATGTAAAAGGCGGGCGGTGCGAAACCTGTAAAGGGGCCGGCCTGCAGACCATTGAAATGAACTTTTTACCCGATGTATATGTGCATTGCAGCGAATGCAACGGGCGGCGTTACAACCGCGAAACCCTTGAAGTCCGGTACAAAGGCAAATCCATTTCGGAAGTATTGGACATGACCATTAACCGGGGTGTGGAGTTTTTTGAAAATGTGCCAAAAATCCTTCAAAAGTTAAAGGCCCTGCAAAGCGTAGGCTTAGGCTACATTACGCTGGGGCAGCCTTCTACGACTCTGAGCGGGGGCGAATCGCAACGCGTGAAACTGGCTACGGAATTATCGAAAAAAGATACCGGCCATACATTATACGTTTTTGACGAACCTACCACAGGCCTTCATTTTGAAGACATCAGGGTGCTGTTGCAGGTGCTTTACAAACTGGTTGACCGGGGAAATACCATCATCGTGATTGAACACAACCTGGATGTAATTAAAGTGGCCGATCACATCATAGACATTGGCCCCGAAGGCGGCGTGGGCGGGGGGACTATACTTTGTACCGGAACGCCCGAAGAGGTTGCGGCACAAAAGAAAGGGTTTACAGCCCCATTTTTAAAGGCGGAGTTGGGTATCAAAGCCTGAAAAACACCAAAATAAATCATGATTTTGCCAAATTCAAACACGATTTTGCCAAAATCAAGAACGAAAGTGCCGAAATCGAACACGATTTTACCAACATTGAGCACGATTTTGCCAAAGTTGAGCACGATTTCGCCAAAATCATGAACGAAAGTGCCAAAGTTGAGCTTGATTTTGGCAGTTTCAAGAACAATTTTGCCAAATTTGAATTTGCCTGAGGGTGAAATGAATCTAAACCACCAATAAAAGATTTAGGAATGGCCGTATCCTGATGCAAAAATCGTTTTTTTATAACGGATAATGGTTTTTGCAAATCCCAAAAATCCGATAGTTCATCACTATATGCTAAAAAACATGTTTTGAAAACGGGGTGCTTATCTCATGTGGTTTGCAGCTATATCAAAACCTCTTTTTGGCGTTAAAAACAAAAACCGGAAATCCCAAAAATTTGCATGTTACCTAACGGTTTCCTTATCTTTTCATTACAAATTTACTTTATTATTAAACCATTAAAATTTACATGTATGGCAACAAGCAAAATGCGGGTTGAAATACCCAAAAACCCGAAGGAGGAATTAGAATTGGCTGAACAGATTTACAAACACCACACCGATGTAGGTGCCGCATCGCCCCTGAACAGCATGACCGATTTTAACTGGGCTGCCGAAGGCCCCAAAGTAGCCACCTGCCTTGAATGGCATAAAAAAGCCGAAGCCTATAAAAAGCAAATGGAGGAGGCTTATAAGGAACGCGACCTGTTATTGAAAGGCATCGACGAAGCGGTTAAAGCCACTCGCGATGTATTAACAGGTATTAACCGGAGCAACATGAAACGCATGGCCGACTGGGGCTTTGTTGTTATTGAATCGGCTAAAAGCAGTGGCGGTGGTGCCAGTACCGAGGGTAAGTAAGAGCATGGTACAGAGAACTCATGAGTTCTCTGTACATGGTACTACAAGCAAACCCCTGTATATAAACGAAAAATGACGCTTTACAACAACAAATACCGGGTAGAGACCAACCGGGCATCCTTTTTGGATTACTCGGCGCCTGCCCGGTATTTTATTACCATTAACATCCAACACCGGAAATGTATTTTAGGCCGCGTGGTAAATGGTACCATGGAATTATCGGTTTTAGGACGGTTGGTTAAAGACGAAATATTGAAAATTCCCCAATACCATAAACAGTGTATTTTAGATGAATGGGTGGTGATGCCCAACCACATCCATTTGTTGATTGAATTGGCCGGATATAATTACGATAATGGGATGGCCGTTAACCCTGATGATGATATTACCACAAACAATATCAATGCGGATGGTGATGCGGTAAATAAAATTCATGAATTTTATTTACCCGCGCAACAACAACCCCCAACCGGGAAACAAAACCCCGATACGGTAAATGATATTAAACAATACCGGAAATTGCGCCGCCAAATGATTATCCCCAAAATATTGGGTAAATTCCAAATGCAAACATCAAAACAAATAAACAGGGAACGCCAAACCCCGGGTGTAAAAAACTGGCAAAACAATTATTACGACCACGTGGTACGCGATGAAGCATCGTACCAACGCATTAAACAATACATAAAAAACAATCCGGCGAAGTGGAACGAGGATACATTTTTTGAGAGGTGAAGAATATATTGATAGTTGGATTGATTAACGAATGCCGGGAGGATATTACTGTTCCCGTTTTTTTAATCCTGTTTTAATTGATTGGTTTTAAAGAAGGTAAATTTAAAAGGTATATTTATATATTTTTCATTAACATAAAATTAGATTGAGCTATGGATAAGCTAAATTTTTTCGATTTTATTGCCTATGTTGTACCTGGAGGAACATTTCTATTTGTTTTGGTTGTCTTTTTACAATTGAATTTTCCAGGATTTAACCAATGGTTTAATGTGGATGCAACATATACCATTTTACCCTTTTTAATCTTTTCCTATTTAATAGGACATGTATTTAATTCATTAGGAAAAATTATGGAGGATTTCTTTTATAAAGATATTCCCATTATTGATTATTTTAAAAGTGAAAAAAAATCGGCTGAACGATTAATTGTGCTGGCTGATTTGGTCTTTGGGTACAAATTAGTGAAAGAGGGGAAAGATTTTAATAAAGGATATTTAAAACTCTTTTATTCAAGGGTGGGCGATTATCTTGAAGTAAACGAAAAGGATGCTAAAATAACAACCCTGTCATCACAACGGTTGTTTTTCCGTAATTCATCTGTAATGTTTATAATTACAGCCTTACTAATTCTGATTCTCTACACGGCAATATATTTAGGTATGGATTGTTTGCGAAACCATTTGCCGGTTTACCATTTTGTTTTTGTCATTTCATTAATAAGTATTTATCCATCGTTTTATTATTCACGGCAAAAGTTTTTACTCATTATCAGATTTACTTTTCGAAACTTTATGGCATTACATCCCAGGGGAAAAGATGACCAATTAAATAAATAACCTAATTCAAGACTTATGAAAAAAGAATTAAATCGGGAAGATGTTTTTACCGGTGGTAAAACTCCCGAACTTACAATTTATTATAACATAGCCTATTTTAGAATGGCTGGTTTAATTAACGCTTTATGCGGCAATAAACTCGAACGCGACAAAGATGCCCTTGAACAATTTATGAAAGCCTTTATAAATGGTAAACAAAAACTTACTGATATGCAATTTGTAAAACTCTGCGATTATTTGTGGAAAGGATATAAATACGACAAAAACCGAAGTGAATATTCATTGACTGAAAATGATAAAACAATGGTGCTGAAAATGGTTGCTAAGCTTCAGGACATCCGGAATTTTCAGTCGCACATTTGGCACGATAACAAAGTTTTGGTATTTGATGCTGACTTGGTACAATTTATTAAAAACAAGCATTTGGAAGCTATTGATGCTCAAAGACAACGATTTTCGAAAGAAACTGAAGTTTATGAGAAAGAAAATAGGGAATTAAAGAAGAAAAAAAATAAAGAATTGTTATTCGATATTCATGATGGATTAGGTTACATTACCGGTGAAGGCCGTAATTTTTTCCTGAGTTTTTTTCTTACCCGAGGCGAAATGACCCGTTTTTTAAAACAACGGAAAGGTTGTAAACGCGACGATACCCCGGAGTATAAAATAAAGCATTTGGTGTACCGCCATTTTACCCATCGCGATGGCGCCACCCGCACTCATTACGGATATGAAGATAATATGCTGGATCAATTACCCGATAAACAGGAGTTCCTTACCACGCGGCATACCTATAGGCTCATCAATTACCTGAACGATATTCCCGAAGAGGTAACCAATCCGGAACTTTTTCCTCTTTTTAATACAATTAGCAATGGTATTCTTATTAAAGAATCCGTAGGTACTTATATTGCATTTATTAATAAAATGCCATTGTTAAGCGATTTTGAGTTTTCGGAGGTTTGGGGCAAAGATGGAAAACCTTATACAAACCTGGTTGAATTTTATCACAAAACGCAACCCGGTTTTAAATTCAGAACCGATTTGAATTCATTCCATAAAATTATTTTAAACCTAATCAGGGATGAGAATTATACAGGTTTCTTCACCACCCAGCTTAACCTGTTTATGGCTCACCGTGAAGAATTGATTTTAGTGATTTCAAAACCATTAATAACCCCAAACGACCTGTTATTGATTGAGGAACACTACCGATATAAACTTAAAGCCAATGATTTTGTAAGAGAGAAGTTAGGAGAATGGAAAGAAAAAATCGAAAAAGGAAAATGGGAAAAGGCTAATGAGCAAAAGGATAAATTGATTAACCTACTTGGAGGGGTTATTGAAATTACTTTTTACGATTTTTATTGGCAAAAAGATGAAAAACCCCGCAATGAGAACCGGTTTATGGAATTTGCCATCCGGTTTATGGCTGACTTTAACTTATTACCCGATTGTGAGTGGGAGGTAGAACCTCTGCAAATTGAAAACGACCTGATTGCAAACAGAACAGCTACCCCTGATTTGAAAAAGAGTGGTTCACAATTTATGAATCAACTAACCGATAACTATCGTTTAAAATTTAATGACGGCCAAATAGCATTCCGTTACCAAAACCAGGTATTTATTATGGGACATAAAGCCGTAAAAAACCTGTTAATTGCCTGCTTCGATGGAAAAGAAAAAATGCTGAACGGGTTTATGCCAGCCCTTTTAGCTGATTTGAAAAAAATTACCAACGAACATATTTTAAAAAACCACCAGGCATTGAATACACTCAGTCTTTTGAATAACGATTCAATACCTTCATACATCAGCCGGCAATGGGGTGAAGCAGAACCAATCACCGACATGAAAAAGAAGGCTATTGCCCGTATGGATTATATAACCCAACAATTTGAGGCATTAATAGAAAACCATCATTATTTGAACCGGGCCGATAAAAACCGCCAGATTATGCGCTGTTATAAATTTTTCGAATGGCAATATCCGCAAAACAGTCAGTTTAAATTCCTGCGCCGCAACGAATACCATCGGATGAGTATTTATCATTATTGCCTCGATAAAGAGCAACATAAATATGATAAAAAGGGGCATAACTATTTATACAACCGGTTGATTAAGGAAAGCCATAACGAAAGCGGCAATATTGAACAACACCTGCCCTACCAAATAAGAACCATGCTGAATGATGCAAAAGATTTTAACGATTATTTTTTACGCATTTTAAATGCTACACATAAAATACTAACCGACTGGAAAAACCAATTGAAACAGGGGCGGGAACCTAACAATTACTATCTGAGCCGTTTGGGATTTACGGGTGGATTAACCCAAAAGGTAGTCCATACCCGGTTATTGCCATTTAGTATCCATCCGGGCATTCCCGTTTCATTCTTTTACCGGACCGAAATGAACCAAAACCCCTCGTTCAATTTATCGGCCAAGGTTTGGAATAGTGAGAGCCCTTTCCGTGTTGGTTTAAAAGAAAGCAATTACCAATATGCAAAGTATTTAGGATTGTTTAACGAAATTAAAACCCAACGAAAGATTATTGGAAAAATGAACCAGTTGATTGCCGAAGATGCCCTGCTTTGGCAAATAGCCAAAAAATATCTTGATAAATGCCATCCCAAATTCAGTGAAATTATTAACCAGCAGGTAAATGGTAAACAGCCTCTGAATGTAAAGGCAATTCACGACACCGAACTTACTATTGATTTCCCGGTTGACAAAAATTTATACCAGGTTGTGGTAAAAATGAAACAACTCGATGACTTTATGTTTATTGACAGCAAACCGGTGCTTGAAAAGACCATCAGGTACATGATCAAAAACAGTTTGCGTGATAAGGAGTATCAGCAACGGGTTTTTATTGAAACAAACCCCGGAGTATTTAAAATACCTTACAACGAAGTGGTTGAGGCCATGCGTACCATAAACCACCAGGCACTTACCTGGGCCCGGTTATTGCTCGACTGGGAAAGCAAAACGGTAAAAACGATACCTGAAGCCGATAAAAAAGCCAAACTACAGGAAGCTTACAATAAACGGCAACCAGCTTTTTTCAACTTTAATGATATTTGCCGCTATGCCGATGATGGTAAGCAATTAAAAGACTTAAGGAACAAAACCTTTCATACCGAGGTACCTGAAACCTGGACGTATGATGAAATGCGCGAGAATAAAACAATAAAAATGGTGCTGGGAATAAATGAAACTACCTTTTTAAAGAAAGATTATGCGATTGAAAATGCACGAACCATTGAATAGCAAACGAAAACGAAAGAATACGGTGGAAAAGCCTTTGATTTGAAAGGTAAAAGCACCAATGAATGGTTCGTTGTAAAATTCCGAATAGGTGGAAAAGCCTTTGATTTGAAAGGTAAAAGCACCGTTCAATTGAAATTCCTGTAATACTCGACAGGTGGAAAAGCCTTTGATTTGAAAGGTAAAAGCACCCTGATGTTATTGAGAAGGTCCATTTGCTTGGGTGGAAAAGCCTTTGATTTGAAAGGTAAAAGCACCGTCGTCTTTAAGCTTAAACCAAGTATTACCGGTGGAAAAGCCTTTGATTTGAAAGGTAAAAGCACCTTCTAATGATGCGTTTAGTGCAATCGCAGAGGTGGAAAAGCCTTTGATTTGAAAGGTAAAAGCACCATTATACGGGAATTCCGTATATATGGATGTGGTGGAAAAGCCTTTAGTTTGAAAGGTAAAAGCACCAGGATTTATGTTTTTCATTTTTTTAATATTGGTGGAAAAGCCTTTGATTTGAAAGGTAAAAGCACCGTATTTCGGTAGTGCCTGTAATTACATAAAGGAGGAAAAGCCTTTGATTTGAAAGGTAAAAGCACCGTATCATACTTTTCCCACTCAACAATACCGGTGGAAAAGCCTTTGATTTGAAAGGTAAAAGCACCGGTACAGCAACCGGAACTTCATGGAAATGGGGTGGAAAAGCCTTTGATTTGAAAGGTAAAAGCACCGTTATACGGGAATTCCGTATATATGGATGTGGTGGAAAAGCCTTTAGTTTGAAAGGTAAAAGCACCTTGGTCTTTTTTGATACCTTGATAAATGAGGGTGTAAAAGTCTTTAGTTGGAAAGATTAAAACACCTTATTTGCTACGCCAGATTTCTTTACCGTCGGTTGAAAAGCCTTTAGTTTGAAAGGTAAATACAACTGCCGGCGCATCATCGGCAAATCTGGCATCTCAAAGGCAACAAATCGAAAAGACTGTTCGTTTGAATGGAGAAAACCATTATCTTTAGTAGGAAAAAGCAACCTTAATCATTCGCGATTTATGATAGAAATAATTTGCCAAAATACGGGGACAAAAAAGAAATATCCGCTAGGTACCACTTTAACACAAATAGCCCAGGATTTGGGTGTTGAAACGAAGCACCCCATTTTGGGGGCATTTGTAAACAACAAGCTTAAAGAGCTTGCCTACAACATTTATAAACCCAAAACGGTTGAATTTATTGATATTACCCATCCCGATGGGATGCGGATGTACGTAAGATCGCTTTCGTTTGTGCTGCAGAAGGCTGCCAGCGAGATTTTACCGGGCAGGAAACTGAAAATTGAACATGCCATCTCAAAGGGTTTTTACTGCAAGTTCGAGGGGATGAACGACTCCCTGGAAATTGATTCCGTGTTTGCCATTGGCAACCGCATGCGCGAAATCATTGCCCAAAACATGCCATTCCAGCGCGACGAGATCCTATCCACCGAGGCTATCCAGTTATTCAAGGAACATGGCCTGACTGAAAAAGCGCTTTTGTTTGAGTCGCGGCCCCAGATTTATTCATCGGTGTACCGGCTCCAAAATGCCATCGACTATTTTTATGGGTTCCTGGTCCCATCTACCGGTTACCTGAAGGTTTTTGATCTGGTGAAGTATTACGACGGCATGTTGCTTATTGTTCCTAAAGCCGAAAACCCCGGTGAATGCGAGGACATCATCATCCAGGACAAATTGTTTGATGTATTTCAGGAATATCAGAACTGGGGCGAGATTTTAAACGTGGGGTACATAGGGAACATTAACGAAACCGTGAAAAACAATAAAGTGGGTGAACTGATAAAAATTGCAGAAGCTTTGCATGAGAAAAAGCTTGCCTATATTGCCGATGCCATTAAAAAACGCCCCGAACATCCCAAACTGATTCTGATTTCGGGACCCTCGTCCAGCGGGAAAACAACCTTTGCGCACCGGTTGGCTATCCAGCTTAAAGTAGCCGGGTTGAACCCGGTAACTTTGTCGCTTGACAATTATTTTTTAGATAGGGAATTTACCCCCCGCGACGAGAATGGCGATTATGATTTTGAAGCCATCGAAGCTCTCGACCTGAAACTGCTGAACAAAGACCTGTTACAGCTTTTGTCGGGGCAGGAAATCGAGTTGCCGAAATTTTCGTTTTTAACAGGTAAGCGCTTTTACGATGGCGATAAACTGAAAATAGATGACAAAACCATCATTCTTGCCGAAGGTATCCATGCCCTGAACCCCCGGTTGACAGCCGAAATAGGCGATGAGACCAAATATAAAATTTATGTGTCGGCATTAACCACTGTTTCACTCGACAACCACAACCGGATTCCCACGACCGACACCCGCCTGGTGAGGCGCATCATCCGTGATTACAAATACCGGGGCTACACAGCCTTAGATACCATTAACCGTTGGAGCAGTGTGCGGAAAGGGGAGGAGAAGAACATTTTTCCCTATCAGGAGAATGCCGATGTTATGTTTAACACCGCGGTGCATTACGAAACGGGCGTGTTAAAGCGTTATGCCGAGCCCCTGCTTTTGGAAGTACCACCCACCGAAAAAGCCTACCGCGAAGCTACCCGGTTGGTTAAATTTTTTAGTTACGTGGTGCCTATTGCCGATGAAGAGATTCCCCCGACATCTATTTTGAGGGAGTTTTTGGGCGGCAGCAGCTTTAAATATTGAGGTACCAGAGTCATATTGATAGGAATTTAATGCTGATTTATCCCAGGTTTATTGCCCTTTGGATATAATTTAAAGAATATACGAGGTTATGTCTTGATTATTTAATGCACTTAATTTTTATTTTATAATTTTCAATGAGCAAAACGGGATTTGTTTACATAATGACTAATAAAAACAAAACGACATTGTATATTGGTGTTACAAATGATTTGTGCAGAAGAATATATGAGCATAAAAATCATTTGGTAAAAAATTCTTTTACTGATAAGTACAATCTTGAATATTGTATCTATTTCGAAGAATTTGCTTATTTTGAAATGGCAATAGCCAGAGAAAAAGAGATTAAAAAATGGAACCGACAAAAAAAGGAGGATTTGATTAATGGAAAAAATCCTCAATGGAATGTATTGGTTACAGAATATGGTTTTGTGAGTAATCCTCAATATTAACCACTAAAGGCATCAAGGGAAACTAAAAAAATTGTCTTTCCAAATCCTTGAAATTGGCTGTCATTTCGAGAATTCAACTAAATTTTTAGCCACAATGCTAAAATGACAGTGAGATATTACAACAATCGTATTGTTGAATCAACATTCATTATTTCGATAAACAAGATTCCTCCCTACGGTCGGAATGACCATGTAGGCTGGGTGTATTTGTTGGTGTGGAGGAGGGAAGCGAAGCTTCCCTCCTCCACACCAACACCTCACTTAATAAAAGAACCACAGTCATTCCGACTGAAAGGAGGAATCTAAATAAAGCAACTTACGGCAATCAGTCATTGGAAGCAAAGCGAGAAAACCTTTTAAGAGAAGGTTGAATATGTGATTACAATTGAAGTTTAGAATATGGTTACTTCATTAATTTTATTAACAATCGGGCAATTTTATCAACTTTACCCGTCGCAACCCCTGTCAATATTTGATTTTATGGGGTTTTTAAGTATTTTAGCACAAAATTAATTAGACAACATGTATAATTAAGCCCTATGTTTCGATCAATTGTCATCCCTTCAATCGTCGGTGTGCTTACCTTGTTAGGTTTTATGAGCAGCCAGGTTACGCTTGATCTTAATATCCCCGAAAGTGCCAAAGCCGGCGACGAATTCCTTGTAGAATTGACCCTAAACAAAGGTGATATTGAAGGTTTTGCCCGCTTTCAGCAGGAATTGCCTGTAGGTTTTACCGCTGTGGCCAGGCAAACTGCCAATGGCGAATTCAAATTTGAAGATCAAAAAGTGAAGATTCAATGGATGCGCGTTCCATTTGATCGGGTTGTGGTTGTGTCGTATGCCATTCAGGTGGCCCCAACCATTTCAGGCACCTTTAATTTCGAGGGTAAGTTTTCGTACATCGAAAATAACAATGTACAAACGATTACTACTGCCCCCAAAACCATCACTATTATTGGCGATGAAATAGCTGCCGGAACCGCAGAGCAGGCACAAACTACCTATTCTTACCAAAATGTCAGCCTGAAAAACATCGACTGCATCCGCCAAAAACCTTTTTTGAACGAAAACAACGAGATTATTGTCAACCTGATGGTGAATAAAGGCGACCTGAAAGATTTCGGAAAGATTCAGGAGCAGGTTCCTGTTGGATATAAGGCTGAGAGCATCAAGAGTAAGAACTCCATTTTTACCTTTAAAAATTCCATCATCAAATTTTTATGGATGAGCATGCCCCCGGAAAACCAATTTGTGGTTTCCTACAAATTAATACCTGAGGGTGCCGCCTCAGATCAGGCGTTTCTCATTTCGGGAACTTTTTCTTATGCCGAAAACGAGCGGACGAAAACCATTAATATTGCTGAACGGGCTGTTGATTTAGGTACCTTTGCCGAAACCGATTTGGTGGCACAAACCACACCAACAAATGATGCAACAACTACACAAACCAATAATTCGTCGTCAACAACAGCTATTGAACAGCATACCACTCAGACAGCAACTACCAATTTGGTTGCCGAAAATATCAATACCGAAACTGTCAACGAGAACCCGAATATCTACAATGTTGAGCAAGAACCTATTAAACAACCGACTACAAATACCCAGATGGGAAATCTGGCAGCCATTACCAATGTTCCCCTTCCTGAGAATGGGGTTTCGTACCGGGTACAAATTGCTGCCGGGCATAAACTGGTTGATAAAAATTACTTTAAAAAGCTCAACATCACCGACGAAGTGCAAGTTGAGATTCACGATGGCTGGAACAAATACACCATTGGGAACTTTTTTATTTACCGTGATGCCCGCGATTACAGGATCTACATCTGGAACAACACACCCATTCACGATGCCTTTGTTGCAGCATATAACAGTGGCATGCGCATCACCGTTCAGGAGGCACTTATGATAGCCAACCAAAAATGGTACAAATAATATCAACCTTTTTATTAAATTCGCAACCATAACTTTTAGTGTTTATGAGAGTTGCGGTCTTATTCTTCGCATTTTTAGGGTTCATGTTTCAAGCTGGCTGGGCACAGCAGCTCGACAGCGAATATGAGACCATGTTGCTCGAAGAAGAGGTAATTACCGAGGGCCGCGCCTTTAAACCCATTATTGGGGCCGGAGTGGGTTCGTTTACATTTATTGGTGATGTTAAAAACTATATGGGCACCCCCATTAGTGGCATGAATTCCTACCGTGTTTCTATCTCACGAAATCTCAGCAAAAATTTTGATATTGAATTTCAAGGGACTTTTGGTGAAGTATCAGGAAATGAATACGACGGATCGGCTGATAACACGAGGAATTTCACTACAAGCCTGTTTTTTGGTGGCGTAAGTTTGTATTATAATTTCAATCATTTCTTGAAACGGCAACGTCCCATCCACCCATACATTTCGTTAGGGGCAGAGATATTGCAATTCACTCCCAAAGGCGATTTTCAATCGGCTGATGATCAAACTTATTTTTATTGGAGCGATGGCACCATCCGTGATGTGGAAGAGGGGTTGGGTGTTTACGGAAAGATTATCAGCCGCGATTACAAATATGAAACCGACCTCCGCAAGCTTGATCTTTACGGATATGGACAATATTCAAAAACCAGTTTTGCTTTACCCATTGACTTAGGAGTAAATGTAACCGTTTCGGACCGGGTGAAATGCCGGTTGGGAACTACCTTTCACGTAGCTGTAACCGATTACATCGATAATGTGACCGGAGGTAGTGGCTGGAAGAACGATTTGGTTATGAATACATACGTTGCATTGTCATTTGACCTGTTCTCGCCTGCCGATGAAATTGTGGCCGTTGAAAACTTTAAAAACCTGAAGTTTACCATTACCGACAACGAGGATTCCGACGGGGACCGTGTAGATGACTTTAATGACGAATGCCCGGAAACCCCTAAAGATGTAAAAGTTAACTTTAAAGGATGTCCGGAAGATACCGACAAGGACGGTGTTCCCGATTATTTAGACAAGCAGGCCAATACACCTTCAGGTTCATTTGCCGTAGGTGCCAATGGTATAAAAATTATGGATTCCCATTTGATTGTTTTGTTGTACGACCCTGATGCCGTGAAACGTAGCGAGGTGAAGCTTTACAGTAAAACCACCGAAGCCAGGGAACAGAAGGAATCCAAGGGTATTCCTGAGAAATTTAAACAGGTGGACTTGAACGAAGACCGGTATATTTCGCACGAAGAGCTTCAAAAGGCTATTGATGCCATCTTTGAGATGAACTCCACGCTGACGCCGGGAGATATTTACGAGTTACAGGAATTTTTCTTCAACCAATAAAATAAGCTTTCGCCTTTTTACATTTCAATTTTTTTTCATAAAAAAGCGGGGCATCGTTAGAAAATACCCCGCTTGTAAGCAATTACCAACGTTCAACTAGTCAACATTATCAAACAAAAATGAATTCTCTTTACGGATGCGGGTTACCCCCTCTTCGTCGGTGAGTGTAAACCGCGACACCTCTTTAGCCTCCACGTTCGATTCGTTTAATTCGTCCAGTAGCACCTTTTTTCGCTTGTAAGCCGGTTCGTTTTCAAGCTCTTCCAGATCGTTCTCGTTGCTGTACGAGACCTGCGGCTTGCTTGCTTTTTCCAATTTCACCCCTTTGGAATCACCGGGGGTAGCAATGCCCAGATCCAATTGACGTGGGACGGGTTTTGGAGTCGGTTTTTCTTCGGTAAACAGTTCAAACCGTTCAATTTCTTCTTCTTGGTTGGCATCTTCATCGCTAAGGAAGGGCAGGGTATTTTCGGTAAACGAACCTTTATCAATCACCTCGAAGGGTATTTCATCATCGTGCATGGGTTGGGGGTTCATAAGCTTGCTCCGTGTGTGTTCTTTCACAGGGGATTTCACTTCAACCAGAGGGACAGAAATCTTCTGCTCCTCCTGATGCGCGATAAATTCCGGGATGCTGTCGGTACCAAAGCCGGTAGCTATAATGGTAATGCAGATGTTGGCCCCCAGTTTCGGGTCCAGGGTATTTCCCCAGATTATGTCGGCGTTCATTCCCGCCGATTCCTGCACATAATCTGTAATCATACCAATTTCATCCATGCGCACTTCGTCATCGGGGCCGGATGCAATGTTGAGCAGGATGTTTTTGGCTCCGCGGATATCGTTGTTATTCAACAAAGGCGACGAAAGTGCTTCTTCAATGGCATTTATGGCCCGGTTTTCACCTGTAGCAAGGGCAGAACCCATCAAGGCCACGCCACTGTTGGACATCACCGTCTGCACATCGGCAAAATCCACATTTACAGAGCCGTGCACGGTGATTATTTCGGCAATCCCTTTGGCGGCAACGGCCAACACATTATCTGCTTTTCCAAAGGCTTGTGATAAAGGCAAGTCGCCGTGCATCTCGCGCAGCTTCTCGTTGTTAATCACCAAAAGGGCATCTACATGTTCACGCATCTTCGTTAACCCTTCAATGGCTTGTTGCATCCGGCGTTTTCCTTCAAAGCGGAAGGGCAGTGTAACAATTCCAACAGTCAGAATGCCCAAATCCTTTGCCTCTTCGGCAATCACCGGGGCGGCACCTGTTCCAGTGCCTCCACCCATACCTGCTGTGATAAACACCATTTTGGTATTATGTGATAACACATCGGTGATTTTATCCAGACTTTCAATGGCAGCATGACGCCCCTGTTCAGGCTTGTTGCCCGCACCCCTTCCCTGTGTAAGTGTTTCGCCCAACTGTATTTTAATGGGAATGGGGCTGTTGACCAATGCCTGGGCATCGGTATTACAAATCAGGAAATCCACATCGGTGATTCCCTGCCGGAACATATGGTTTACCGCGTTGCCGCCCCCACCTCCCACACCAATTACCTTGATGATGGAAGACCTGTCGCGGGGAAGGTCAAAATTCATTAATTCTTCAGCCATAATTGTAAGCTTTGTGCAGCATTTCTAGCGTTACTGCTGTTTTCAATTTCCTGTTTCAGTAATAGTCCGTTAGCACCTGATTCATCCTTTTTAGATTCTATTTTGATGAATTCAGGATTTTACATCTGTTGGTCGTCAACTTCAAAGAACTCGCCCAGTTTATCAAACAAATTTGAAATCTTCTTTTTGCTTTGTTTCTTTTCAACAGGTTCCACCTCCATAACTACAGGCTCGGGTTCGTTATCAGGCACTGTTACTTGTTTTTTCTCCATTTTCGGAACCATAATTTTTGCTTCGGCGCAATTGTCGCCTTTTTCGTTAAACCCATTCAGGATTAACCCAAAACTGGTAGCAAAAGTAGGTTGGTTCACCTCTTCCATTTTATCGCTTTGGATATTCTGGCTCGGAAGACCCGTACGCACATCGAGTCCGGTTTTGAAAGCTACCAGTTGGTTCAGGTTTTTCAATAATGCACCGCCCCCGGTGAGCACAATACCTGCACCTAAATACTGCGACATCCCCGAAGCTTCAATCTCAAAATACACCTGGGCAATAATCTCCTCCATCCTTGACTGGATGATGTGCGCCAGATTTTTGAACGAAATTTCTTTCGGGGGACGGCCGTTGATGCCTGGGATGCTCACCACTTTGTTTTCCTGAGCCTTGTCGGCTAAGGAAGAACCATATTTCAATTTCAATTGTTCGGCATAACGCTCCAAAATGTTGCATCCCTGTTTGATATCCTGTGTTACAATGTTACCTCCAAAAGGGATCACTGCCGTGTGACGGATAATGCCATCGTAAAATACGGCTACATCGGTCGTTCCCCCACCAATATCCACCAAAGCTACCCCAATCTCCTTTTCGTCCTCGGTCAACACTGCATCCGAAGATGCAAGTGGTTCAAGAATCAACTTTTTCACATTGATACCCGCACGGTTGACACATTTTTTGATGTTGTTGGCGGCGGCAGTTTGTCCGATAACAATATGGAAGTTGGCTTCCAGCCGTTTGCCAAACATACCTACAGGGTTTTTCACACCTGTTTCGTTGTCCACCACATAACTTTGCGGCAACACGTGAATAATTTCTTCGCCCACATCAATCGGGATTTTAAACATGTCGTCCACCAACGCCTGCACGTCTTCTTTCGAGATTTCGGCATCGTACGAATCGCGGTTGATGTACCCACGGTTGCGCATGCTGCGGATGTGCTGGCCGGCAATGCCCACGTAGGCATCGGTGATTTTTAAACCTGCCTGGGCTTCGGCCAGGTCGGCTGCCTGCCTGATGGCAATAACGGTTTGTTCAATGTTCAGCACCACACCCCGTTTAACTCCGGTGGACTTGGTGTTGCCATATCCAAGTATTTCAATTTTACCGTTTTCGTTCTTTTTCCCAATGATGGCCACAATCTTAGTGGTTCCAATGTCAATGGCTGCTACTATTTTTTCTTTAGGGTTCATATCTTATCTTTTTGTGCAAATTACCTGATTGCTGTATTTTAAATTTATTGTTTTATAGTTGTTCCAGCCTACCACCGGCAAGCCTTGTTCGTACAATGCCTTTAAATTCCGGAACTTTTTGGTATAGTCTTCCATGGTTCCTAATTTAATTACATGGGTTCCAACTCTGGGAATGAGCTCAATATCTCTGCTATTCACATAGATTTGCTCAATCTGAGCATTCCAGAATTCGTCGTTATAAATATAAGAGGCAAGTTGATATAAATCACGCAATTGGGGAATCGAGTTTTCCACAACTTTTCCACCACGCTGTTCTCTCTTTTGGGCTATCAAACGGGAATAGGTAAAACTGATGTTGCCAGATGCCACCAATATGTGTGCCGAGTATTTGGTCGAAAGGGGCATGGCTGTACCTTCATCGTCAATGTAAAAACTCTCGCCATGGTTGTTGAATACCCGCAAAATAGGTTTTCGTTGTTGGATTCCTACCTTGATTTCACCCGTTAAACTGCGATATACATCGGCCTCTTTTACTGAGGGATGATGCTTTATGATCTCTTCTAAACGGTTCACGTTTACATCTTCTATGATCTGTCCAATCACGTTTATTTTATTGCGTTTCAGCATGTTCAGCACATCTTTTTCCTCAATAAACAGGTTTTTGGTTCCATCATAGATATGAACTTTCACCTTTTCGCAGGCCACCTCTTTTCGTTTGGCCGAGATGAATGAAAGGGCCACCACCAGATAGACCAGAACCAACACCCAAGAGATGATATTTTTTAGTTTTTTCACTCGAAAACCTCCTTGTATTTAAGTGTTAATGCCTCGGTGATGGGTTCTACCAATCGGTCGATATTGCCAGCACCCATGGTTATGAGCACATCCAAATCGCTCGTGAGCAGGTTTTCCAGAATGTTTTCGTAGGAACAGATTTTTTTGTTTTTCAAGGCCATCTTATCAAGAAGCATCTGGCTGGTCACTCCCGGAATGGGTTCCTCCCGCGCCGGATAAATCTCGGAAAGTATCACGGCATCGCATAAATCTAAACTTTTTGCAAATTCATCGGCAAAATCGCGGGTGCGGCTGTACAGGTGCGGCTGAAAAACCACCGTGAGATGCCGGTTGGGAAACAAATGGCGGACTGATTCCACGCAAGCCCGTATTTCTTCGGGGTGATGGGCATAGTCGTCCAGATAAATCAATTTAGACTGCTTGATTTGGAAGTCGAACCTCCGTTTAACTCCTTTGTACAGCGCAAGCGAATTTTTCAATTGTTTGGGATTCATGCCATTCAACCATGCTGCCGCTAAAGCTGCCAAAGCATTTTCAAGGTTATATAACCCGGGAATCCCCATGATAAATCCAGGGAAAATTCCCTTGGGGGTTACCCAATCGAACAGGTATTGACCGTCGATTACCCGGATGTTTTGGGCATAAAACTGGGCAGTGGTATCAGTCAGTGAATAGGTGTAATAGGTAATATCCAGGTTTACCGATGAAGGAATGGTTAGTCCCTTTTTGTAAATCAGTTTTCCTCCTTTTTTAATTTGCCCAATAAACTGATAGAAGGTTTCCACAATCTCCTCTTTATTGGCATAAATGTCCAGGTGATCGGCATCCATAGCTGTAACAACAGCAGTTTCAGGGAAAAGCGTTAGGAAGGAACGGTCGTATTCATCCGCTTCAATCACTACGGTTTTGGTTTCCGGCTGGATGATTACATTCGATTGTAGATTTTTCGAAATCCCTCCTAAGAACGCGCTGCACCGATCTTTCAGCAACCAGGCAGTAGTTGTGGATACCGATGTTTTACCGTGGGTTCCTGACACGGCGATGCCAGACTTCCCGCTTACCAAAATGCCTAAGGCTTCGGCCCGTTTCATGACCCGGTATCCATGGGTTACAAAATAATTCCAGCCAGCGTGATTTTTGGGGATGGCCGGCGTGTAAACCACCAAAACATGGTTGGGCTCCACGATAAATTTATCAGGAATGGCATGAACCGATTCATCAAAAAACACCTCAATGCCTTCGTCTTGAAGTTTCTGGGTAATCTCAGAAGCACTACGGTCATACCCGGCCACCTGATACCCCGCTTTGGCGAACCAGCTAGCCAGGGCGCTCATTCCAATGCCGCCGATGCCAACAAAATAAATCCTATCAAAATTCTTCAGTTCCAAAGTTTACGATATTAATTGATAAATTTCGTCCACGATCAGATCATCCGCATGTGGTTTGGCCAACTTTTGAATGTTGATGCCTAATTCCACTCTGCGCTGATCGTCCGATGCCAGTTTAAAAAGCTCAGGAATCAATTGGGTTTTGGCCTCTTTATCTTTCACCAGGATGGCGGCATTTTTACTTACCAACGCCATGGCATTCCTCGTCTGGTGATCCTCGGCCACGTTGGGGCTAGGCACAAGAATAACAGGTTTGCCCACGATACACAGTTCCGAAATGGTTCCGGCACCTGCTCTGGAAATAATAAAGTCGGCTGTGGCAAAGGCCAAATCCATCCGGTTAATGAATTGATGTACCTGGACATGGTGCTTTTTGTAGGCAACCAATTCCTGAACGGCTGTTTCGTAGTAATACTTTCCTGTTTGCCAAATAACCTGGATGTCTTTATGAATCAGTTCATCGAGGTTGGCGGCAATACTTTCGTTAATGGTACGTGCCCCCAAACTGCCCCCAACTACCAATACGGTTTTCTTTTCGGGATTAATATTAAAATGCTCCAGGCTCTCCTGACTTTTCGATTTAATATGTTGTAAATCTTTACGGACCGGGTTTCCGGTAATTACAATCTTCTTTTCCGGGAAATAGCGGTGCATTTCGTCGTAAGCCACACAGATGCGGTTTGCTTTTGAAGCCAATAACTTGTTGGTGACCCCGGCATACGAATTTTGTTCCTGTATCAGGGTTGGGATTTTTAGCCTTTGTGCGGTCCAAAGCAAGGGGCCGCTGGCAAAACCTCCTACGCCAACCACCATATCAGGTTTAAAGGTTTTAATGATGCTCCGGCATTTTGAAAGGCTGATAAACAATTTTGGGAAAAACGTAAGGTTTTTTAACAAAAATTTCCTCTGGAATCCAATCACAGGAAGCCCTACAATTTTATAACCTGCTGCCGGGACTTTTTCCATCTCCATTTTATGATGGGCACCAACAAACAAAATCTCGGCATTGGTATCGCGCCGTTGAATGGCCCTAGCTATCGAAAGTGCCGGGAATATATGGCCGCCGGTGCCCCCGCCGCTAATTATTATCCGCAGAGGCTTCTGACTCTTGTTCTGATTCATTTTCAATTTCTGTTTCAGTTGTTTGTTTGATTGCTTCATCAGGTTGAACAGTACGGCTCACACTTAAAATGATTCCGAAAGCCACGCTTGTAAATAGAATGGATGTACCCCCCATACTTACGAAAGGGAGGGTTTGTCCTGTAACCGGGAAAATATTAACTGCCACGCCCATGTTAATCAATGCCTGAAAAACCAAACTAAATGCCAACCCGATGACCAGAAAGGCTGGAAAGGTACGTTCACTTTTACGGACGATGAGCGCCACCCGATAGAGCAAAAACAAATAGAGCATCAACACGGCAATACCTCCTAAAAGTCCATATTCCTCTACAATGATGGCATAAATAAAGTCGGAATAAGGGTGAGGAAGGTAATTGCGTTGGGTACTGTTGCCAGGACCTTTTCCAAAAAGTCCGCCGCTTACAATGGCAATCTTTGATTGATTGGCTTGGTAGTTTCCGTTATCGTCGCCACTGATGTAGTTTTCCACCCGAGCTTTCCAGGTTCCGACCCTGCCTTTGTTGGGCATATTCCAGGCGATTACAATAAAAATGGTAATGGCCACCACGCCAATCCCCATCAGCGAAAGCAGGTGTTTCATACGTATCCGGCCAATAAACAAAAGTATCATGCAAATGGCAAACAGCATGGCCGCCGTTGAGAAGTTGGCGGGTAAAATCAGTCCACAAATGACAAATACCCAAAACAATATAGGTTTTAAGGCGGACTTAAATTCGTGAATCTTTTCCTGGTTGCTCGATAAAACCCGTGCAATGTACATGATGAGCGCCAGCTTGGCAAAGTCGGAGGCCTGAAACGAAATACCTGTTCCCGGCAAAGTGACCCAGCGCGAAGCATCGTTCAGGCTAACCCCTTTGAATAACGTCCAGATTAACAATGGAATACTCAGGTAAAGCAATAACTGCGATAGCGAAAAATAGATTTTATACGATACATTGTGAAGTACATAGCTGATTCCGATACCAAAGCCCAGAAACGCCATGTGTTTAAAGAGGAAATAGGAGGTGTTGCCGCCCATTTTGCGGTAGGCCAAAGTACCTGTGGCACTGTAAACAGTGAGCATCGAGAAGATAGCCAACAGAAAGATGATGAGCCAGATGGCGGTGTCTCCTTTGAAGTTCCTTAAAAATTTCTCTTTCACAATTGTATCAACTAAAAGTTAACTACTAAAGATTCCGAACTGCTTGTTTAAATTGCCGGCCCCGGTCTTCATAATTCTGGAATAAATCGAAGCTGGCGCAGGCTGGCGATAAAAGTACCACATCACCACTGGTTCCAAGAAGGTAGGAAGCTCGCACAGCTTCCTCCATAGAACGGGCTTCGACCAACGTTTTTACCTTTCCCTCGAATACTGTCCGAAGTTTTGAGTTATCAACCCCCAGACAGACAATGGCTTTCACCTTTTCTTTAACCAAAGGCATCAGTAAAGTATAGTCGTTACCTTTATCAACTCCGCCAACAATCCAGATGACAGGTTTTTTCATGCTTTCGAGGGCGTACCATGTAGAGTTTACGTTGGTGGCCTTTGAGTCGTTGATAAACTCAATTTTATGCACCGAAATAACAGGTTCCAGCCGGTGTTCCACCCCTTGAAAATTGGTTAGGCAATCGCGGATTGTTTCTTTTCTGATGCTCAGAACATTGGCGGCCACAGCAGCTACCATGGAATTGTAGGTATTGTGCTTACCTTGTAGTGCTAAATCCTTAATATCCATAGTAAATTCGTTGTTATGAAGTTTAATAACCATTTGTTCTCCATCTACATACGCCCCATTTTTAATCTTCTGGGAAAGCGTAAAGGGCAAAAGTTCAATGTCAGGATTCAGTTCTTTTAATCTTGCAACCACCACTTCGTCATCCTGGCAAAATATGAGTTTCTGATTTTTAGTCATGTTCCTGATAATCCGGAATTTAGATGCCACATAGTTTTCAAACTTGTATTCGTACCGGTCTAAATGATCGGGGGTAATATTCATTATAACAGCAATATCGGCCTTAAAACTATACATGCCATCGAGTTGGAAACTGCTCAGCTCAAGCACATAATAGTCGAAATTTTCAGTAGCCACCTGGCGTGCAAAGCTTTTTCCCACATTCCCGGCCAGACCAACGTTGAATCCAGCCCGTTTTAATAAATCGAAAGTCAAAAGCGTGGTGGTGGTTTTCCCGTTGCTCCCTGTAATGCCAATCATAAAGGCTTGGGTGTAGCGACCAGCAAATTCAATTTCGGAGATGATGGGGATGCCCTTTTCAACAGCCTTCTTTACCAACAGTGCTTTGTCGGGAATACCCGGGCTTTTGATGATTTCTGTAGCTTGCAGAATCTTCTCCTCCGAATGCTGGTTTTCTTCCCATTCAATTTGATGGGCGTTGAGTTCGGCTTTGTAGGCATCGGTAATATTTCCTAAATCGGAAACAAACACATTGAATCCTTTGGCTTTGGCCAAAACCGCTGCACCCACGCCGCTTTCGCCGGCTCCCAATATGGCAATGTATTTTTGAGGTTCCATCGGGCTACCTGATTTTAAGAGTGACAATGGTTAATACAGCCAGTATGATTCCAATAATCCAGAACCGGGTCACGATTTTAGCCTCCGGAAAACCTTTTATCTGGTAATGGTGGTGGAGGGGAGCCATTTTGAAAATCCGCCGTCCTTCACCAAATTTCTTTTTAGTGTATTTAAAATAGGAGACCTGCATCATTACCGAAAGATTTTCGACAAGGAAAATCCCGCAAAGGATGGGAATCAGCAGTTCTTTATGAATGAGGATGGCAAAAACAGCAATAATTCCGCCCAACGACAGACTACCCGTATCGCCCATAAATACTTGCGCCGGATAGGAATTGTACCACAAAAATCCTACGGTGGCGCCCATAAATGCAGCAGCAAATACCACCAATTCGCCTGTATGTGGAATGTACATGATATTCAGGTAATTGGCATAAATCAGGTTACCCGAAAGGTAAGCCAGAATCCCCAGTGTGACCCCAATAATGGCGGAAGTTCCCGTGGCCAAACCATCGAGGCCATCAGTCATGTTGGCACCGTTACTTACGGCGGTAATAATAAAGATGACTACAATTACAAATACCACCCAAGCCCAGTTTTTAGAGGCTCCTTCGCCCAGAAATTTTACCAGCCCGGCATAGTCGGCCTCATTGTTTTTAAAAAAAGGAATGGTGGTTTTGGTCGATTTTACATCCATTGGATGCTTGGCCGATTCATCAATACCAAACGATTCTTCCTGAATCACCATCTCCGTTTTTATATTGCTTGTCAAATGGGTATCGCGGATAACAGCATCTTCGCTAAAATAGAGTGTCAACCCAACAATCAACCCAAGACCAATCTGACCCATGATTTTAAAACGGCCGGCCAGTCCTTTTTTATCTTTTTTAAACACTTTGATATAATCGTCGATAAAACCGATGGTACCCAGCCAAACAGTGGTTATCAGCATCAGGATAATATAAATGTTGTGCAGTTTGGCAAAGAGCAATACCGGAATGACAATGGAACCCAGAATGATAATTCCACCCATGGTTGGGGTCCCTTTCTTTTGCATCTGACCTTCGAGCCCAAGATCGCGCACTTCTTCCCCGATTTGCATCCGTTGCAGCAACCGGATGACCTTTTTACCATAAATGAGCGCGATAAGTAACGAGAAAATAATAGCCATTCCTGAACGGAACGAAATGTATTGGAACATCCCGGCACCTGGAAAATTCAGCTTGTCAAGGTATTCAAACAGGTAATACAACATAGTTATTCTTCTCCAAATATTTCGTTAATAATCTCTTTGTCGTCAAAATGGTGCTTCACACCCTGAATTTCCTGATAAGTTTCATGTCCTTTGCCGGCTACCAAAATAATATCTCCGGGTGTTGCCATCATGCAGGCAGTCCGGATTGCCTCCTTGCGGTTGGTAATGGCCAGCAGCTTTTTATTATAAGGAGGTAACACCCCCTGGCGCATCTCCTGAATAATGTCTTCGGGGTTTTCGTTTCTTGGATTGTCAGAAGTCAGAATCACTTTGTCGCTCAGTTTTGCAGTAACCTCGGCCATTAGCGGGCGCTTGGTTTTGTCACGGTTTCCGCCGGCCCCAACCACAGTAATAATCTGGTTGTCGCTTTCGCGGATGTCGCGGATGGTATTTAAAACATTTTCCAGTGCATCCGGGGTATGGGCATAATCCACAATGGCCAATTTTCCTGATTTTGAGCGGATGTAATTAAAACGACCATCTACAGGGTTCAGGTTGCTGAGAGCCTGGATGACCTGTTCGCGGTCTTGTTTTAAAAGCAGGGCCGTAGCATATACCGCCAATAAATTGTAAGCATTGAAGCCGCCAATAAACCGGGTCCATAATTCCGTTTGGTCAAAAGCTACCAACATGCCATCCAAATACGATTCGAGTACCTTTCCACGGAACTCAGCCATACTTTTCAGGGCGTAGGTATGTTTGGCTGCTTTGGTATTCTGAAGCATGACAGAACCGTTTTTGTCATCGCTGTTCACCAAGGCAAACGCGCTGCCATCTAACCCGTCGAAGAACAATTTCTTGGCTTTGATGTATTCAGCAAATGTTTTATGATAGTCCAGATGATCCTGGGTGATGTTGCTAAAAACCGCACCACTGAAATGCAACCCGGCTATCCGTTGCTGATGGGCGGCATGTGAACTGACTTCCATGAAGCAATAATCGCAACCGGCAGCCACCATCCGGGCCAGCAATTCATTCAACTGAACCGGGTCGGGAGTGGTGTGGGTAGCGTCCACGGCTTTATCATGGATTAAGTTCCGGATGGTCGAGAGAAGACCCGCTTTGTACCCCAATTTGATAAATAATTGATGCAACAACGTGACCGTGGTGGTTTTGCCGTTGGTTCCGGTAACCCCCACCAGTTTCAGTTTTTCGGAGGGCTTTCCATAAAATTCTGATGCCAGCACTCCCAGTGCGTTTGCAGAATCGTCCACCAAAATGCAGGTTACCCCTGAAGGGATTTGGGCTGGTGAGTCTTGGCATACAATTGCTGTAGCACCCTTGCCAATTGCTGCACTGATGAATTGATGGCCATCGGCAGCAGATCCTTTTACGGCCACAAACAGGTCGCCTTTTTTTACTTTACGCGAATCAAATTCAATAGCTCCAATTTCAATGTTGGTCTGGCCCACCACTGAATTGGTTTTGATTCCTTCTAATAGGTATTCCAACTTTTTCACTATCCCAGTTTTAAATAAATTTTATCTCCTTTTTGAATCCGGTTTCCAGGACCAATGGATTGTGAGGTCACTGCACCACGGCCACGGATTATCACCCTCAAGCCCATATTCTCAAGTATATAAAGAGCATCTTTGGCACCCATTCCAACCACATCGGGGACTAGATTATCGGTAATGTATCTGTTGTGGAGCCTGACGGCGGATTTTTGTTTTTCGGTAATCACCCAATCTGAATTCACTCCCAGATCTTCCGTGGGGATATCCAGTTCATCGAGCACCAATTCCAACTCTTTACGCGATCCTTTTCGGGTGTAGGGAATGCTCTGTTCCTCGTTCCGTGCCAACTTCATTTCATCGTGCAGTTCGAATTGGGTGGCATAAACTTTATCCGAAATTTCTTTAAAAACCTGACCTGCAACCAAATTTCCGTAATAAACCCCACTCGAAGGTGCGTTAACTATTACAATGCAACTGTATTTTGGGTTATCGGCCGGGAAATACCCTGCAAACGAAGCCTGATAACTGGTTTGTGAGTTGTATTTATAGCCATATTTTTTATTGGCAATCTGTGCTGTTCCTGTTTTGCCAGCTATTTTATAGTTGGCGTTTCTTAGATTTTGTGCGGTTCCCTTTTCTACCACACCTTCCAACATCATTTTTGCCTTTTTGATGGTGGAACGGCTACAGATGGAAGAATTTATTACTTCGGGGCTAAAGGTTTTTATCATCTCCCCATGGTCGGCAATACCTTTCACAAAGCGGGGTTTCATCATTTTACCATCGTTGGCCACAGCATTGTAAAAAGTCAGAATCTGTAAAGGGGTTTGCTCTACCTCATACCCATACGACATTTGTGCCAGCGAAACCCCCGACCACAATTTATCATCCGGAAATTTGATATAAGGGGGTCTTTCGCCTTTAATGGCAAGGTCGAGTCCTTCGGTTAGCGACATCCTTTTTAGCCCTTTCACAAACTTTTCCTCATTTCCTTTATAATTTTTGGTAATAATTTTTGATACCCCCACGTTTGATGAATATTCAAAAACCTGTTTCACGCTGATTTTCCCATAGCCCTCTTCCTTAGTATCTTTTACCACAATGTCGTGGTATTTAACCGATCCCTTACCCGTTTCAACCATATCGTTCAATTCAATGTACCCATCTTCCAGTGCCACCATTAACGAGGCTAACTTAAAAGTTGATCCGGGTTCAGTGCGTTCACCAATGGCATAATTGAATTGCTCGGAGTAATAGCCGTCGCCCTCTTTTTTCAGATTGACCATGGCTTTAATATCACCTGTTTCCACCTCCATAAGAATGGCAACACCATGGCTGGCACCATGTCGTTGAAGTTGATCTTTTAAGGCGTCGTGGGCCACATCTTGCAAATTAATATCAAGCGTGGATATCACGTCATATCCATTGCGGGGTTCCACCTCGTTGCCATCGCTTACAGGCATCCAATAATTGCCGGCAATCCGCTGTACCAACCGGACCCCTTTTTCACCACTTAAATCTTCGTCAAACGCCCCTTCGATACCAACCGTAGTCCCCCCTTTTCCCTGGTAGCCAATAGTCCGGCTGGCCAAGTCGTTAAAAGGTTGTACTCTCAAATTTTCCTGAATGACAATGAGTCCTCCTTTGTATTGCCCCAATCGAAAAATGGGTAACCTTTTGAGCCTTTTTAAATGGACAAAATCCACCCTGCGCTTAATTAATAAATAACGGTCGCCACGGTAACGGGCTTTCACTAATAGGCTTTTATATTGTTGAGCCGATTTATCGCGGAAAATACTCGATAATCCCAGCGCCAATGAATCAATGTGCTTGTTAAAAATGGAATTGGTCAATGCGTCGCAGCGTGTATCCCAACGGACCTCATAGTAAGGAACCGAAGTGGCCAATAACCGGCCGTCGTGGGCTAAAATGTCCCCCCGATCCGGTTCAATGGTAATGTCTTTGGGTGTGATGTTATTGGAACTTATCCATTTGTCATGCTCTACTACCTGAAGATAAACAATGCGGGTGACTACAAGCAGACCAAATATCACGATGCCCACATAGACAATTCCCATGCGGGTAACAATCTCTTTCCGGGTACTGTTTTCACTCGTCGCCATCGACCATCAATTTTTTTGGAGGTTTCACGGCCTCTTTCAGTTCGAGGCCCTTTTCTTTCACCATGCGGGCTACCACCGATTGTTTGCTGATGTTCATTAGCTTGGATGCTGTGGTAATTGATTCGGCACGCATTTCACCCAGCTCGGTGTGAGCCTTTTGGGTTTCGCGTAAAATTTTCTCGGCATGGTACCGGTTTCCAATATACATTACTGCCATAAAAGTCAGAAACAGGATAAATGGCAACTGGTCCAGCACCACATCTTTGGTCAAGATGCTGCCATCGAGGATAGATTTGATGGGGATTTTTTTCTTCCCATTTTTTCCTGTCAAACTCCAACCGTTTTTTTCCTCTTTCGCCATAATTAAATCTTTTCTGCAATCCTTAATTTGGCACTCCGTGCCCGGCTATTCTGTTCAATTTCGTTTTCACCGGGAATAATAATCTTCCGGTTAACCGATGCAAATGGAACTGACACGTTGCCGTAAAGGTCTTTAGCGGGTTCCCCATCAAAAAGACCGTTTTTTATATAGTTTTTAACCAACCGATCTTCCAACGAATGGTAGGTGATGACCACCAACCTGCCCCCTGGTTTTAATACCTCCACCGATTGCTCCAACATCTCTTTAAGTGCTTCCATCTCTTGGTTTACCTCAATACGGAGGGCTTGAAAAATTTTAGCCAGTAACTTCGACTGGGCCTTTGGAGGCATGATGGGTTCAAGCAGTTCTTTGAATTGCGGAACGGTGTCAATGGGTTTTTCTGCCCGGTATTTTTCAATGTAATGAACAATCCGTCCTGCTTCGTTCAGTTCGCCATAAAGCCGGAAGATGGTGCGAAGTTTTTGGGGCTCGTATTCATTTAAAACCGTCCGTGCAGTTAATGTGGCATGCTGGTTCATCCGCATATCCAAAGCGGCATCCCAACGGAACGAAAAGCCACGGGTTTGGTCATCGAAATGATGGCTCGAAACGCCCAAATCGGCCAAAATCCCATCTATTTTCTCAAACTTTTGGTATTTCAGGTAATTCCGTAAATAGCGGAAGTTCCCTTGAATCAATATCAACCGGGCATCTTCGGGTTGATTGGCTAATGCATCGGCATCCTGATCAAAAGCAATGAGTTTACCTGTGGTAAGTTTCGATAAGATAGCCCGTGAATGGCCGCCTCCGCCAAAGGTACAGTCCACATAAACTCCATCGGGTTTAATCGCAAGGCCTTCGATGCTTTGTTCCAATAAAACAGGTGTATGATACAGTTCCATTAGGCCTCCTCACTTTTCGTCCCCTGCATTATTTTTTCGGCCAATGCGGCAAAGTCTTCCTCATCGTGAGCCAGGTTTTCATAAGCTTCTTTGGCCCAAATCTCAATTTTGGCATCTTGTCCGGCCAAAATCACCTCTTTGTCAATTCCAACAATATCAAGCAAGCGTTTAGGAATCAACAGCCGGCTGCTGCTGTCGAGGATAACCTCGGCAGTACCACGGTAAAACCCGCGCAAGAAAGCGTTGTGCTCCTTATTAAAGGTGTTTATTTTTTGCCTGATTTGCTGGTTTTGACGTTCCCATTCCTGAAGGGTGTATAAAACCAGACAGTTTTCAAAAAGATCTTTTTTAACCACAAAGCGATCGTTGTCCCCCTCCATTTGTTTTTTGAGGGCAGCAGGGAAAAGGATTCGGCTTTTCCCATCGAGCTTGCAAGGATGATCGCCTACAAAATTGGTCATTGAAACTTCTGTTTTTCAAGGTGGTAAAATAAAGAAATATTTACCACTTTTCCCCACTTTCATGCACTTTTTTGCACTATTGTTGATAACTTTTACACCTTGGGTCTTGGGGTAACTTCAAATTATTTAAAAAGACAAAGTGAAATTTCAGAACCGTCCATGGTTTTTACTGGGTAGATATACATCTGGGAAATTGTTAAAAGGCGACCGTAACATTTAATTGATAATATATAACCTGGATTGATTTTAATAATTTGTTTCCATATTTGCATCAAAAAATAACAGGATACAGATGGTTCAAATTTGTGCATTGGCATCGGGGAGCAACGGAAATTGTTATTATGTGGGGAACGGGTACGAAGCTGTGCTGATTGATGCAGGTATTTCGAACAGGCAACTCAAGCAAAGGTTAAAAGACACGGGCCTTTCGGTAGAAAAAATAAGGGCTGTTTTTATCACCCATGAACATACCGATCATATCAGGGGGATGCGGTCAATTATTGAAAAGAATAACATTCCGGGGTTTGCCACAAGAAAAACTTATCAGAATGTTCCTGTGAATTACCGTTCTGAAAAGGTGAATTATATTTCTGCAGGCGACACATTTCAGGTAGGTTCCATAAAAATACATGCATTTGATAAACAACATGATGCTGCCGAACCGGTAAGCTTTAGGATTGAAATTGATGGATTACACGTTGCCGTGTTAACTGATTTGGGAAAAGCTTGCCAAACAGTGAAGGAACAATTAAGTATGTGCCATGCAGCCTTTCTCGAATGCAATTATGATGCATCGCTCCTGCAAACGGGAAGTTATCCGGCGTATTTAAAAAAACGTGTTTCATCGGATTTTGGACATTTAAGCAACCACCAGGCATTTGAATTGGTCCGTTCATTAACCGGTTCGCCGTTGAATACCCTTTTCTTATCGCACATCTCAGCCGAAAACAACCGCGTTGAATTAGCCATGGATGTGTTTAAACCGATAGAAAAAACACATCGGGTTGAACCTACTTCTCGTTTTGGGGCGTCAAAGGTTATTGAGTTATCGCTTTAAACTGAACGATTATATTTTCCAGTTTACCACCATCATAGGCCTGGAGTTTCAGTGTATTTTTTGAAATTTCAACAACTTTAAATACCAGATAGTCATTTTCATTATCCTTTGGAATCAGATATAAAAGATGACCTTTGTTCCGGATTGCCCATCTCCCGGTTTCTTTTATACCGCCCATATTAAATTCCAATTTGTTGTTTGGTTTGGCTATTATTACCAGTTTTTCATCCTTTGGAACTGCCTTTGTTTGTCCATCTTCAATAAAATTAACCGCTTCCCAACTGCCGGGGAAAAAGGTATCCATCGATTCCTTAAAACCGGACTTTTCATCTGGGTTTTTGGGAATTTCAAGAGCCAATTCATTATTGATTTTATCATAGTTTTTCGAATCATTCAAATACTCATTCAGGCCTGTTTTTTGACTTGATAAGAGTTCTTTTTGTTTTTTAAGTTCATAAGAATTGGGTGCCAATGCTAACCCTTTCAGATAGTATTTTTCAGCTTCATTATATTTTGTTTTTCTTATATAATATGATGCAAGTTCTCCATAAGCTAGTTCAACATATTTATCATTCATAACAATATCAGGGTAAAGTTTAATTTGGTCTTCAAATTCTGATAAATACTTCATTGCTTTGGGTACATCGTTATAATGCATCGCTTCACCAATGATTCTCAGGTAACAATAGGTGAAATAAATTTGAAATTTGTCATTTTTTAACAAAAAAGGATACATACTGAAATATATTTTTAAAGAATCGAGTTCACGTTCCCGATTGACATCTTTAAAAATATGGTTTGATACCACCTCTTGTATCAATTGTTTTGTATTTATGTTATCAGGATTAAGTTCAAATGACTTGTTAAGGTTTACAAGGGCTTTAGGTAAGTCCTGCTGAATATAATTTGCGTAACCTGTATAGTAAAAATACTGCTGGTTAATTATCTTAATATCAATAGAGTCAGAAATATAATCCTGAAAGTCATGATATTGTTTTTCATAGTATCCTAACTGCGGGTGATTGATCACAAGTTCTTCTGTTAAAAGTCCAAAATAATCTTCAGTTAGCGTTTTAGCTTCATTGTTATTTTTATTGAGATTAATAAATTTAGCCAAGGTAATTGCTGAATATTTTTTGGTTTGGTGCTGTTCGTTTAATAATGCTAATAATGCAGTATGATAAGCTAATTTTATTGAATTTGAAGGGTAAAGTATGAATGCCTTTTCAAAACTTTTTGAAGCCTCGACAAATTTTGAAGCCTCGTAATTAAAAATACCATCATTGAAATATTGAATTCCGGCAAGTTCTTTTAAGGTGATTGTTTTATTTTCGTCATAATATTTATCGAATAACGACTCTGTACTTTGTGTTTTGAATTCCGATTCGGAGATAATTTTATTGTTTTCAAGATATTCCACATAATTTTTCTTGTAATGTTCATCTACATAAAAAGTCCCTTTTGATGGGAGTGTTGTTTCAATAAAAACCTGATCTCTTTTGGGATCGGCTATTAGATAAACATGTTGCAGTGTCTCCTTTATTACATATTCAATATGGTAAGTTTCAAGTACAAGAGCATATAATGCCGTGGCTGATACACAATTAAATGTTCCATTTTCAAAAATATTTTCAAAAAATGATTTCTCTTCGTACTTTGTTAAAAAATGAGAGTGGGTTCTTTTGTAAATCGTTTTTATCTGCTTTTTTATCTGTTTGCTAATTAATTCAGGGGCAATTTCTTTATAAAAATTATTTAACTTATTTTTTGATTGATTCACCGATGACTCATGATAATTCATTGAAAAAAATAATTCCATTGGATCAAATACCTGCGAATCAATAACCTTTTGAAACAACTGTTTCTCGAATGCTGAATTAAAGATAGTTGTATCTAATCGTTGTGATAGAATACTGAAATTCGCAGATATGATAATGGTGATGCTTAATAAATACTTCATGAAATGTTGGTTTAAGTTTTAAACGAAGTTAATATATCAGAGAATAATTTCAATAAGATTTTAAAAATTCGCATCGTAAAATTTCATAGTTCTTTTTCAAATTCAGTATTTCTACTTATCATTTTCGCACCAATTGCTTCAAGATTTTACTTATTTTCGGCCAAAATAAAATAGTAATGGTAGGTCATTCAAAAGGGGATACATTCACAAAGATTGAGTTGGAGGCACTTATCAAAAGCAAGAACCCTGCACTGCTCAAGGTGATTCCCCGTTTTGTGCTACGGAAATTTAAACGGATTCTTCATCTCGACGAGATAAATGAATTTCTGGAACACCATCACAACGATGACCCATATGAGTTTATCGACTCAGGTTTAAAAATGTTTGGGGCTAGCATTATTATTGAAGGAAAAGAAAATTTGCCTCTTGAAAACAAACGGCTGCTGATGGTGGCCAATCATCCGTTGGGGGGGCTCGACGGGTTGGTGTTTATGAAGGTAGTCCACGATATTTATGGCGACTTGCGTTTCCCTGTCAACGATTTGTTACTGAACCTTCCGGGGCTGAATCAGGTTTTTTTACCGGTGAACAAACACGGAACACTCAACCGCGATTCGTTCCTGGCCATCGATCAGGTGTATCGCTCCAATTTGCCCATTTTGTACTTCCCGGCAGGTTTATGCAGCCGGAAAATTAAAGGGAAAGTAGTAGATCTGGAATGGAAAAAAAGCATCATCACCAATGCCGTTAAGCACCAACGCGACATTGTGCCCGTATATATTATGGGCCGGAATTCAGATTTCTTTTACAATCTGGCCAATTTCAGAAAAAGGATTGGACTAAAGGCCAATATTGAGATGCTGTACCTGGTGGACGAGATGTTCAAACAGAAAGACCGGCAAATTGTTATACGTTTTGGAAAACCCATTCCCTGGGCACAATTTGATGATTCAAAGTGCTCACAGGAATGGGCGGATTTTTTGAAAGTAAAAACTTACGAAATGGAATGAAATGAATTATCTTTTCGTTAAATTGAAACCAAAACTATCTTTTTAATAAAATGAATTATTAATTTGCGCTAAATTAGTGAATTTTTATGGAACCAATTATCGAGGCAATAGATAAATCGCTGTTGGAGAAGGAACTAACTCTAAAAAAATTTGTCCGGAAGACCAATTTTGGAGATAATGAGATTTATATATTTACTCATTCCGATTCGCCAAACCTGATGAAAGAGGTAGGCCGGCTGCGTGAAATTACTTTTCGTGGAGCAGGAGGGGGGACCGGAAAATCCATCGACATTGATGAATACGATATTGCCGATAAACCTTATAAACAATTGATTGTTTGGAGTCCTGCTGAAAAGGAAATTTTGGGAGGGTATCGGTTTATAGTGTGTAGCGAGGCTCCATTGGATGACCAGGGAAATCCTATTTTGGCAACCTCAAGGCTTTTTCATTATTCCGAAGAATTTAAAACCGATTACCTGCCCTATCTGATTGAACTGGGGCGTTCATTTGTGGTTCCGGCCAAACAGGTTACCCAATCGGGGCGGCGGGGTTTATATACACTCGATAATTTGTGGGACGGATTGGGTGCTTTGGTTGTGGATCATCCCGAGGTGAAATACTTCTTTGGGAAAGTGACCATGTACACCCATTATAACTCCGGGGCCCGTAACATGATTCTGTATTTCATGCGTCTGTATTTTGGAAAATACGATCACCTCATCCGGTTGATTGACCCGTTGGACCTCAAATTTGATGTGGACAGACTTTCTAAATTGTTCTCAGGTACCGATTACGCCGAGGATTACAAAACCCTTTCAAAAAATGTGAGGGAATTGGGCGAGAACATCCCACCCCTGATTAATGCTTACATGAACCTTTCACCAACCATGAAAGTGTTTGGAACCAGCATCAACCCTTATTTTGGCGATGTGGAAGAAACGGGTATTTTAATTACCATCGAAGATATTTATAAGACCAAGAGTGAGCGCCATGTGGATACTTATGAGTCAATGAAAGGGCGGATAAGCTAACTTGCTTCTAACGATAGCAGGCGGAAAATGTAGTAGATTGCGGGTTTTGTTCCTATCCGCCGATACAAACGCCGATGCGAAATGGATATATTTCATAACGGACAATTTCACAATGATTTATATGCGATATTAAGTAACGTTATTCTTTAAATAGTTCTCCATTTGGGTAAGTTAAGATAAAAGCATACCATCTGGTAAATAATTGGAATGGATATTCACCAGTTTCTGTGATTGCTTTAGGGACTTTGTTCTCAATTCTAACGGTAATTTTTGTCCCATTAAATTCATCTCTAAGTTCATTTTCTTTAAAAGATTCAGCAGGATAAAACCGTAGCTTATCTTTTATCTTTATAGCAAGTCCCATTGTCATTTTAGGTAATTCATTACTAACTTCGGGTAAGGTTTTTTGAAAATGTGGCGGCAACCAATTTTTATTCCTTTTACCTAAAATAACCTTGATAACAAATCGCATTATATTTCTATAAATCTTTTTTCTACCTGAAATATAAATCGGCAAGTCTGGTAAAGTTTTATTTACTCCTGAAATTGTTGTCATGTTTAGCGAACCGATATACTCCAACGTGTTTTCTTTAAGCTCTCCGTAAAGTGCTTCGCCGGTTAAATGGTTCCACAAAGTATGCGTTTCTATGTCTTCAAAAACCTGCTGCCCATTATATACTCCGGTTTCCCGGAAATGATAAAGTTTGTTTTTTATTAAAGGGCTTAATAATACACCAGCATTACAAACCCCACAAAATGTAAGTATAAAATCTACATCGTTTAATTTTCCTTGTATAATGTGATGATAAACAACTTCTCGTAACAAGAATCCGTATTGTTTACCTGATAAGTTGATAACAATTAGTTCTTCATCACCATTGTAATTCAAATCTTTTAAATTAACTGGTTTTTCGTTTAGGTACCAAGGCTGGAATTTCCCCTTTTCCCAATGTACTCTGTTAATGTCAAATGAGTTCATATTTATTTTAATTAATTTAAGATTCTGCTTTGATTTTTTAAATGTACTTCAAGTAATTTATCGTATCCAGATTTAGTAAAAGGGCAAACTTTAATGCACACTGAGCAACCAAAATTTTGATTGAAACAGGACATACACTTATCGTATTCAATGTGTCTGACACGAGTATTGATTGTTGTTTTAGGTGTCTCTAAAATCGCATTATTAGGACATTTTTTAATGCAAATTCCACAATTATGACAATACTCTTTAATCCATTGATGTTCGTTTGTATTCTCATACGGAAAATTATTGATGTTCGTATATACCGCTGCCAAACGATGACATGCTCCACTTTCGGGTGAAATTAGCAAACCATGCCTGCCGAATTCACCCATATTAGCATCTTTAGCCAGCATAGGGTAATTTGTCATGCCCCCTAAACCCGGACCTGCATGAGCACCATATCCATTTTTTCTTAAAAAGCCAGCTATTTTATTGACAATTTCACCAGTTTGCAAATAGGTATCTTCAATCATTACCATCGTTTCAAAACTTGGGGCTTTTGCAATTTTTTCAAGTGGCATTTGAATTGAAATCACTATTGCATTGTCATAAAGGATTCCCCTGTCAATAAAAATATTATCACTATTTACTTTTGTAAAACCATAACTTGTTATATTCAAACTTTCTAGAAATATTTTTAATTCATTGAACTCTATATCACAGATTTTGTCTTTAAAAGGTTTATTGGGTTGGAATGTTAAACTTTTTTTTATTTGCTGATAAAGACGCAATCCGGTGGGAAGCATCGTTATTTTTTTGAACAATGGCAAAGTTTCCATTGGGCTTCCGACGAATCCATTTTGCTTCACAGAATTTTTTCCATGTCGAACAATATCGTTACGTTTTAACAACTGACCTAATTGTCCGGTTAATGCTTCAAAATACATTGGGGTATTTTGATTGTTATTTTGAAACATCTTTTTAATCAACTCATTCATAATATTTTTATTTTTTAATGTATGCACTTGCTTGCATTTCTTGTAAAAAAAATTAATAGAACTTCTTAATGATAAAATCTAAACACTCTTTGAAGTCAGGTGCAGGCGTAAATGTTTTTATCAAATACAAATTCATACATAACCCATGAACTGCCGTCATAAAAGAGATTGAGAACAATATTGCTTCTTTTTCAGGTTGCTTTTGTACGTTAATTAGATATTTAATCATTTTGTCTTTTATCTCATTTGGAAAACGGTTAATTAAATTTAAATTTTGCATTCGTTTATTCTCTGACAATTCAATTTTAAATAAATCAATATTTTCTAAAATGATAGTGTGAATTAAATTACCTACTCCATTCAAATATTTGTTTAGGTCTTTCTCGTTATCATCAATATATTCTGATATTTTGGGCTTAAAAATCATTTGCGAGATTACATGCTCAAATAGAATCTCTTTACTCTGAAATATTCTAAAAACTGTAACTTCATTCACATTGGCTTCTTTTGCAATTTCCCGTGTTGTTACCGCTTTAAAACCTTTCTGTGAAAAAAGCTTTCTGGCAGTTTCCAAAATATTTAATGCCTTGTCTGAGTATTCCATTGATTAATGAATTTTTAAATGTAAATGTCTAATTTTAATTGCCCTAACTGCAAATGAAATAAGGAAGGTTACTGAAAAAAACATACATGTCATTGAAAAAATAAGCGAGCTAAAAATAACTGGCTTTAGAGCTGAAAACCAACTCAATAGACCTGTTAGAGTAAATAATAGTACACTTATATACAAGCCACTAATAGCAATGCTGAGTCGTTTTAATTGAATGATTTTCAAGTTGATTATTTTCTCGTACAAATCATAGTTACTTTTCAATTCCTTTATTTCATTGTTTAATGCTATAATAAAATTGCTCGTAGAAAGAATTATTAAAGCAATTCCAGGTAAAAGCGATATAGGTATGTACCATTCCATAAATTATTGTTTACAAAATGCAAGCAATTGCTTGCATTTTGTAAACATAGTGAAAATATTCTTCAATTTTTTAATTTACATAAGAAATTTAAAATCTTTTTTACGTTGGATTATCGGGCTGGTTTCTGGCATACAACGACCGAGGCTATGTACCGTAAGAATTGCGGAGCTTTTCACTTATCCGGTTTTGCAGGCGGTGCCTCCCTGGATAACCACCTAAAACCCGCAAGGTATTTACACTTTATTAGCAACAGGCCTTTTTTCTTTTTGCCCAAATGTAGTTAAACCTATCATAGAATTTTTCCAAAATGTGACCCGAAGTTAACAAATAAAAAATAAAGAAATATTTTTTACTTACTAATTAGTAAGTATATTTGTGTCAAAATTTTGCAAAATGTCAGTAACAAGAGAAAAAATATTAGAATTAGGAGAAAACCTTATCCGCACCAAAGGGTACAACGCTTTCAGTTACCAGGACATATCTTCGGAATTAGGAATAAAAAATGCAGCCGTCCACTATTATTTTCCATCGAAAGAGAACCTGGGAACCAGCATCGTTAAAACTAATATTCAACGCTTTGAAGAGATGGTTGATAATATGGTTAACAGAAAGTTTAATGAATGGCAACAACTTGAAACGTTCATTAAAATTTATGTTAAAAGTTACCGTGAACATAAAAAATGTTTGGTTGGTTCGTTAAGTCCTGATTATAACACTTTAAACGAGACCACAAAAGTAGAGCTAAAAAAAATGATTGAGATGATATTAAAATGGTTAACGGAACTTCTTGACCGGGGACGGAATAATGAGGTTTTTGCATTTAAAGATGCGCCGGATAGTAAAGCTTTAATTATCTTCTCTAGTTTAGTTGCAAGCCTTCAATTAACCGGAATAATGGAAAAAATTGATTATAAGTGCTTGCAACAATCAATTCTTGATGATTTAAAACCATAAAAATTTTACACATACTACTTACTTATTAGTAAGTATATTTTGAAACATTTTATCATTTTAAATAAATAATTATGAAAAGAGCGGTAATCACTGGCCTTGGGGCAATAACTCCGATAGGCAATAATGTAAATGATTTTTGGGGAAATCTTATAAGTGGGAAAAGTGGTGCAAGTTCAATTACCAAATTTGATACCACCAAACATAAAACAAAATTCGCTTGTGAAGTAAAAGGATTTAACCCTTTACAATATTTAGATAAGCAAGAAGCTCGTAAAATGGACCTATTTACGCTATATGCTTTAGCCGCCACTGACGAATGTTTGAATGACTCAAAGATTGACTTAAATACTTGTAACCGCAATAGAATTGGAGTTATAATGGCGACTGGAATTGGCGGCATGCAAACATTTGAAGAGGAACTTCTAAGTTTCGGAGAGAACCATAAAACTCCCAGATTTAATCCATTTTTTATAACAAAAATGATATCAAATATCGCTAGCGGACAAATTTCTATTCGTTATGGATTGCATGGAATTAGTTATGCTATAACTTCAGCATGTGCAGCATCTAATAATGCAATAGCCAATGCACTTGATATTATTCGATTAGGAAGGGCCGACATTGTTTTAGCAGGTGGTTCCGAAGCCACAATAACACAGGCTGCAGTTGGGGGATTTAATTCCATGAAAGCATTATCTACATTGAACGAATCACCTGAAACTGCATCGCGCCCATTTGATAAAAACCGGGATGGCTTTGTTTTAGGTGAAGGTGCGGGAGTATTAATGATTGAAGAACGGGAACACGCAATTAACAGGGGTGCTAAAATCTACTGTGAGTTAGCTGGATATGGATCTGCATCTGATGCATATCATGTAGCAGCAACACACCCAGAGGGATTAGGTGCAATATTAGCCATTGAAGGAGCATTAAAAGATGCGGGGATTAATGCAAATGATGTTACGTATGTTAATGCTCACGCTACATCAACGTCTATTGGTGATATAAGTGAGTGTAAGGCTATAGAAAAAGTCTTTGGACAATCGTTAGACCAAATACAAATTAGTGCAACAAAATCAATGACTGGTCATTTATTAGGGGCAGCAGGTGCTATTGAATCCATTGCTTGTGTAAAAGCTATTGTTCACAATATAATACCCCCGACAATCAATCTAAATGAAATTGACCCAACCATAAATCAACAATTAAATTTTACACCCAATAAGGCCTGTCACAAAGATATTTCTGTTGCTTTAAATAATACTTTTGGGTTTGGTGGCCATACAACAACAACGGTCTTCAAAAAGTATCAATAATAACTTTTTTACACTTTATAACTATCGAAAAGGGCTTTTCCTGGCTTGCATCCAACGTGGTAGGTGCTGTTTATGCCGTATTTCTTTGTTTCGTGTTACTTTTCACATTCTTGTTTCAATAAGTCGAGCCAGTTTTGCATACCTTTTTCCAAGTTTTTGCTGAATGGTTTTTTCAAAAGCCCTGCAAAAAAACCTTCCATACTTTCGTCAACCGAAACATTTGTTTGTCCATTTGTTTCAGTCAATGTCCAGTTGTGTACCGCAGACAAACCATATGTTTTTCCCGTCCAACCCAATTTCTTAAATGGTTCAACGGTATGAAGTGTTGAATGGATTTTTACTCCACCAGTTTTCCAGTCAAATGTTGTTTCTGGCTTTAATTCTCCATTCAGCTTCGGTTTACTGATGTCAGTTTGCCAAGTTGCCCAATTGTTAATGTTGGTCATTACAGCCCATACTTTTTCGCTGTTTGCATTAATAGTGATTGTCTTGCTGCACTTTACAGGTGCGCTGTTGTTAATACTTTTCATTTTTGAATTGTTTTGTGCAAATGAACCAGTTGAAATTGCCAAGCTAATTGCGGTTAGTAAAATTGATTTTGTAAACATTGTCCTTTGTTTTAATTAACCTTACAAAGGTCTGCACAAAACCAAGGCTTGCTCTTGACAAAAATCAAGAAGTTCAGCCAGCCGCTTTTTTTCTTAACCTGCTTAATGTTTCAGGTGTCATACCAAGCATTGAAGCCAAGTATTGCAAAGGCACTAGGTTAAACAATTCTTTATTAAAATTAAAAAGATGATTATATCTTTCTTCCGCTGTCATTGACAGATGCGTAATAATTCTGTCTTCCAAAACAGTAAAACACTTTGCTATAAATAGTTTTTCTAATTCTGCCCAACGAGGAATTACTTGACCAATTTTTTGATAACCCTTGCTGTCAATGATATAAAGTTCACAATCTGTCAATGCCTGAATGTTCCAACGAGCAGGAAGTTGAAAAATAAAACTGGATAAGTCCACCGCAAAATAACCTTTTGTTGAAATCCACTTTGTTACTTCTTTGTCGTCAATGAAAACGAACTCTCTAATAATACCTGACTGAACAAAACCAAGTCTGTCGGAATGCCTACCAGTTTTGAGAAAATAGTCGCCCTTTTTCAATGCCGAAGGTTTGAAAAACGAACTGATTTTCGTCAAGTCGTCTTTGTTGACACCGAAATAAGTTTGTATGTATTTTTCAAGTTCTGTCATTGTTTGTTGTGTTGTCTTAAAATGGCATACACTGTGTTATGCAACGTTGTTTATTATTTTTTCAATATCATCCATACCTTTTATTAGTCTTCCTTTATCTGTAAACTGATACAATAAAGGTTTCTCTGAGACAAGCTCCATAAATCCTTGGTCAATTAAGTAGTCAAGGTAATGTTTAATAATATCTCTTGTCCGACCAGTAAATTTTCCAACTTCCATTAAATTATATCCCATATTTTGGATTGGCAATTTATAATTATCAGACTGAAGCCACAAAAGTCTAAATAAAGGCTTCATTATTTCAATTTCATATTTCATATTTCATAAATCAGTCTTACTAATTATATCTCTGTTAATTGGTTAGGTAAAATATCAAATTGATAAATACCATCAATAGTTTCCACAGCCCAAGGTTTCTCTGTGTTTATTGTAATAATTCTTCGACCATCCTTATCAACAAACTCTTTAATTTTCAAGCAAGCAATAATGCCAGGCTGAGGGTATTTACTATTAGAATCTAAATATTCTTTAGTAAAAATGGGAAACTTTATCATGAACCATAAATTCTTTATCCCATGCATCTTTAAATCTGGCTTCAGCAAATCCGGGTTGGTCGTCACTGATGTATTTTAAAATATCTATTTTAAGGACTAACATGATTTCAATTCAATTATTTATCGTTCGAAGCTGTCTTTTTACAATGTTGCATGTTATGTGCTGGGCGTTGTTTATAATCAATTTTTTATCTGTATTAAAAAAATATCATTTAGGTATGCTTAAATTCAATGCCTGCGAAATATTTTTTGCAATGGTTTCATTATTAAGTCCAGTAATCATTGCAATCCCATGTTTAATCTCACCATTTATTACAGGAATTGCATAAATTTGATTGTCAATGATGAATGCTATCGATTTTCCAATGTTTTGTTTTGTAAAATCCGCCCAATCTGTAGCACCCTTCGAATTGAAATAAATCTCCACATTGTTTCCATTAGCTTTGGTTTTTTTTATAGACGACATGCTAATAACAGTGTTTGGTCTAATCCCAGCTAACACGAAATATTTTTGTTCTTCATCAGTCATCTGAATCATTTTTACTAGTTTAATGTTTTCTTTAGATAAATCAAATTGAAGAACCAGAGAATCTTTCATGGTAATATAACCAAGAACAGGTTTTTGTGGATTGCTTTCAATTTGAACACCCATGGATTTTAGGGTATCAATTATTGCAACTGGTATTACATCCACTTTTACAACTTCATGTATTCCAAATACAACTTTTTGTCCATTTGTATTTGTTTGTGAATCACATGAAATAATGAAAAATAGAAAAGACATGGATACTAAAAATATTGCTTTCATAGTTTTCCGGTTAAATGTTTTCATAATTTTATTTTTTATTGTTTTTAAACTCTTTAAAATATTCATCAATAGATTTGACATAAATTTCATAAGCATCGATCCCTTTTTGAGTAACTTCGCAAGTTGTTAATGGATAATTGCCTTTGAAAGACTTTTTGATATTAATATATTCTGCTTCATTCAACTTTGTTAGCTGAAAACTCAAATTTCCTTTTGTTGTGTTAATATTTTCCAGCAAAAAACTAAATTCAGCAGATTTTACACTCATCAATAACGACATTATAGCAAGCCTTACTTGTGAATGCAATATTGGGTCTAATTCCTTGAACATGGTATTTAGCTATTACGTGTTGCATACAAATAATGGCCAGGAATAATAAACGCAATTAACCAAGCAAGTGCTTCAATTAGCATTTGAATCTCTACGCTAAAATAAATACATATATAAGCTAAGAGGCCAAAAACTATACCTCCAAAGGTGATTAATTTGTAACGCAATATTCCTCCGGTAATCACAACTGCAAAGGCCATTAATACCATAAAAATAGGATGTTGTAGTGTAGGATTAAATTCATGTATCGTATTAAATATAATCATATTGACTAATGAGAGACATACTATTAATGAAATCCAAACATATCTTAGTGATATTCCAATATAGGTTGTCACTTTTTTACTTTTTCTAAAAATATAATAGATTGAAAATGCAAATGCAAATACTACTATGCCTTTTGCAAAATATTCAAATCCCTTATAAATTTGGTAGGTTGTTACAATATTATTTATCACATACCATGAAATGTAATTATAAAATATAATCCATCCCCATAAGATAAATAGAACACCATCGTTTTTTAGTTTCTTTTGAGAAACCTGAATCATTTCTTTAATCACCTGAAGTGATTGATTTTCATCAAATGAATCAAAATTTTGTTGTTGTGTTTCCATGATTTTTAAGTTAAATTAATAAAACAAGTCTGCGATACAAACCTAATTAAGTCTGGAATACAAACCAAATATTTTATCAACTTTTTTATTACAAATCGTTCACGGATTAAAAAATCTTTAAATTATCCTCGTTTATTTGGTAGATGGGTCTTTTCGCCTTGCACATAACGTTTGCAGTAAGGCAAGTAAGGGAATTCGGAGCTTTACCCTTTCAAGATGCACGAAAGTTGATGCGAGCCACAAACTTTCGAACGCCACTGAAACCCTTATTGGCTATACCGCTCTTTGGGCAACGTTTTTATTTTCTTTTACAGTTCTCTAATTCCCATTCAGCAATAGTTAGGTTTAAATCTTTCGATTTTTGCCTGATTATGTCTATATACTTCATGTAATCAGTAATCTTATCAAATTCTGTCCAATCTTTCAATGTCTTATTCTTTATCCCTTTAAGAACTTTTGTCTTGATAATATTATCAATTGGACAGTGAAATGGCATTTCAATTTGACCACTTGTCCACATATACTTTAAGAAGAGATTTACAATTTTTTGACTGACTCCAATCCTGAACCTTTTTTTATAAAGTATCTCGGAATATTTTTTTGATATTTTATCCGAAAGTTCTATTATTCTTGATACATGCCCATTTTCATCTACTCGATTAAAATCTTTTAAGTAAACAAGCAGAAAATCTTTGATTTCATTTCTAAGTCGTTTAGCAAAATCTAAGCTTAGATTTTCTAGTCTATATATTGGAAATTCTTCATTTCTAGTCTGAAGTCCCGCATTTATGCTATATTGAAGAAATTCTACTACCAAAAATTCCTCTTTTTTATTTTTAAAATCGTAATTCATAAATTAGGTTTCTAAAATGTTGCCCAACGTTATGCATATGAAGCTGTTGCGCTTTCTTGCACTTCCTTTTGCTTCACCAATATAGTTAATTTCTTATTCATAATTTCAAGTTTGCACTTTCTCGCAGCTGCTTTATTATGCGGTGTTGTGCTTAGTAATTTTTATTAATCATGTAATATACAATGCTAGTCAAACCGAAATCATAAGTCGAATCAGTTACAATTTCCTCAGTTTCATATAATAAAATCGTGTCATTCCTATTTATAATACTCAGATATTTTTGAGTTAAATATTCTTCAGGGTTAAGTCTCAGAATAATATGGTCACTTGGATAGCAAGGGTTAGCTATATAATCTGTTGCAATTGTATAATAACCATAGTTAAAATCCTTTATTTTTCCAGTCATTGGCTCAAAATTAGCAACTCCAAGGTCATTTTTGTTGGAGTCGAGTACTTGATATTTACCATTAATTATAAACTTTCGAGAAATGTAATCATATCCAATTCCACCGTAGTTAGAAACAAACTCATATTCAAGCACTTTGACAAATTCAATTCGACTTTCAATACTGTCTTTAATACCTTTAAATACTATAGAAATCGTTGTGTCTGCTATATTATATACAAAAAGATATTTATTCTCTTTTTCCCAATCAAAAATGTTATTCAGGTATTCATTACCTTTCAATTGTCCAGTATTCCAAATATTAAATCCGTAACCTTCATGGTTATTAAGACTAGCACCGATGTATAAGGTGTCATTTTTTAAATCCTTTGTATGTATAGATAGCTCAGAAATTATCGGAATTGCTTTATGTGATAAATACGCAGATTTAGATTTTTCAATTGAATACAAATAACTCTTAGGAAGCCAAACACCACTAAATTTTTCAGAAAAGTCTTTTAAATTTAGATATTCCTTAGATTTCGATTCATTTTTAAAATCAGCATCCTTTTTCTGGTCAGTTTTACATGAAAACATTGTTATAAAGGAAATCCAAGTCACAAACAATATTTTATTCATTTCTCATGTTTTTTAATTATTAAGCCCAACGTTTGATGGTATGGTGTTGTGCGGGATTTCGAGGCGATTCCTTATCAATTTACAAAAACTTTTTTTACGAGTCACACACACCCGCAACCCACCAAAACCCGCATGCACTATACCATGTTGGCAATAGTTAGTTATAATCCAATTACTCTATTCCAGTCGGCAATGTACATATATATTCTTTGAAACTCACTTGGAAGCAACATTCGATTGTGAGCAATAAAATTTCTAGTTTTTTCTAATTCCTCCATTCTCTGTTTTAACCAATGCTGTGAAGGAATAATACTATTAAAATATTGCCATTTTTCTATAATGATTGAAGCAAGCATGCCAAAATCAATAAAACCAAGTAAATCTTCTTTTTCACCCTCAAGCCAAGAATCCTTAAATGCAATTTCTTGTCTTGACTCTGCATGAGTTTTTATTTTAGTTGGTAGTTTTGTCCACCAATCAAGACCTTCATTTTCACTTAATGTTTCCCTAATCAATTCTCTAATTTCATTCTCAAAACAATGAAGAACAGAATATAATCTAGCCATTTCAAGTGCTTTGTTTCTCCTAGAAATACTAAAGGGGGCAAGTGATTCTGATAGTAACTGCTCTTCTGCATAAGTAGAACTTGCGCCAATCTGAATTCCAGCTTTTTGAAATTCGGTTGCTTCTGATTCAAACATTAAACCTCTAAAAAAGAAGTCTCTAATGTCTTTTTTATTTATTGTCTTATTCAATTAAGTGGTCTTTTATAGATTTAAAAATTGCATTATATACTTCTATATCTTTAGTTGCAGGTAAATGAATCTGAATATTATAATGAAGTCCTAAGTCTCCAGTTTTCTTTGATAATACTTTTTTCTCAGGTTCTTTTTCAATTTCTTGATTAGATTCAGTTTTTGGAAGTTCCTCATTTTTTTGACTTTTACCATCTAAATCAGCTAATGCTAATAGAGAGTAGAAAGTATTTGTCATGTGTTTTGCTACATTTTCACTTACATTGTGATAACTCTTGAACTTTCCGTTTATTAAATCCTTGTCTTTGCTTCCAGGTTTAGAAGTAATAAGAAATAAATCAGAATATGCTTCTTTTAAGGATTGTCCCAAAATTTCTCTTGATAGTGAGTGATTTCTGTAATCATGGTATCGTTTTGTCGGTGAACCATCTGCAGATAAAAAGCCAAGTGCTTTGAGTATCGGAATGAATGCTCTATGATTATTGGATTTAAATCCTAAATCTTTTAAAATCTGGTTTGTAAACTTATCAGGGGCTTGACCGTCTCTAATTTTATCAAAAAATTGACTTAGAGAACCATAAGCCATTGTGTAAGATGAAGGTAGTGCCATTTTATTATATATATTATAGTTATGATGATGTTCCTTCTAATTATTGCCAACGGATGTGTGTATGAAATCGTTGGGGATTGCGGGCTACTTTCCTGTCCAGTTATACCAAACTTGATGCGGGTCAGAATGCTCGAATAACCACTTAAACCCCAATGTTTTATACCGCGTTATCGGTTCGCCCTTATTTTTCGGTCTTTGTAAGCCAATCTAATGCGTTTGTTTTTTTAATTCCGTTATATGTCCCTGTGTCGTAGTCCATTGTAATTAAAAGTTTTTCGTGATGGTCTGCAATACTGTCAAATGGTGCTAACTCACGTTCTAAAGTCGTTGCGTTTTGTACTGTTTGAGCAACTTGTATGTATTGTGTAAAACCTTCGTTGTTGCGAACAACAAAATCAACTTCTAAATTATTGGTTTTTCCTATCCATACTTGGTTATTTCTGCGTTTTAGCTCAAGATAAATTATGTTTTCAAGTAAATGCCCTGCATCGCTTGCTAATTCTTTTCCAAGTAATGCGTTGCGAAAACCTAAATCCACCAAATAGTATTTTTCCAGCGTTGCCAAATGTTGTTTGCCTTTGATGTCATAGCGGTTTACTTTGTAAAACAAATAGGCTTCAACCAAAGTATCAATGTACTTCGACACTGTTTTGTTGTCAATTTTCTTTTTGTTTGTCGTTAAAACTTTAGCAATGTTCCCTGCTGAAACACTTGAACCAACTGAATCTATTAAGAAGTTTACAACCTCCTGATAGGATTCTTCGGCATAAATAGTATAGCGCTTAGAAATATCGTTGTCGTAAATGTTTTTAAAAACCATTTGCAAATATTCATTTGCAAAATGATTTCCTTCTGCTGAAAGTCTTACAGCTTCGGGGAAACCACCTGTACGCACATATTCAGCAAAAGCACGGTCAGGGTTTGTGGTTTTACCCGTGAACTCTAAATATTCAGCAAAAGAAAAAGGCAATACATTTATTTCATAAGCTCTACCTGTGAGCAAAGTTGCCAATTCGCTTGATAATAAAAATGCGTTGGAACCTGTAACATACAAATCTATGTTTGGGTGAACGTATAAGCCTTCCAACAGTTTTTCAAATTCAGGAACATTTTGCACTTCGTCTATAAACACATAATTGGTTACGTTTTTTTTGAGATGCTTAATGATGTAATCATAAATCTCCTTCCAATTTTTTTCTGCTAAAAACCTAAAATCGGGCATATCCATATTGATTGCCAAAATGGAAACTTTGCCGTTATCTTTACGCAACAAGTCTTGAAATTGTGTCATTAAAGTTGATTTTCCACAACGTCTAACGCCTGTGGCAACTTTAATTAAATTCTTGTCTTTAAGAACACTAAGTGTTTCTAAGTACCGTTTACGTGCTATTGTTTGCATAGGGCAAAGATAAATAAAATTCCTAAAACTGTTTAAAAATAAATACTTTTAGGAATTTAATGGTCGGTTTATAGTGTTTTTAAATAACCATAGTCTTTGTCAACTAAAATTCATCTGTTCAATGTCGTTCGTATTTGTCTTGCTGTGTCGTTTTTCTTCATCTTGCCGCTAACGTTTCGCATATGAAGCGGTTGCGCTTGCTTGCACTCCATTTCGGGTTACTAATGTAGTTAATTTCTTATTCATAGTTTGAAGTCCGCACTTGACCGCAAATGCTTTATATGCGGTGTTGTAGCCAGTTATTATTTAATTCCTACTGTTTCGATGTCCCATTTCCTTTTTTGCTAAATCAATAACAATATCTGGAAGAATTGTATTTCCTTTAATAATCTCTTTTAATTCAGAATTTGTTTTTTCCTTTAAAATAGATTCCCAATCGTAACTTTTTTCAACTTGATCTTTATAAAAGTCTCCAATTTTAATTGTTCTAGAGAAAAATCTGTTATGTCTGATATATTTTGTGAAATATGATGTGATTGCTACTGTGGTGAACAATATGAAAAAATAGAATAGTTCTGAAGAATAATTAGTAATCAACAGTATACAGAATATAATAATAGTTAACGCATTAAAAACTAATGACCTAAGTATGGATATTGAAAATTTAATCAAATATGATTCATTAGACAAATTCGGAATAATACTAATTTTCATATCTCCTATGCCATTCCAAAGATTCCAAGGACTAACCATTTTATATAAATAATTAAAGTCAAGAAAATCATTGTATAGGTTAAGTCCATTCTCCTTCCTTGTCATTTTATGATAGCACCCAGATCTATAAAAGTTCTGTTCAAAAGCACTCAACAGGTCTTCTTTATCAATTCTTAGGCACTCCTTTTCAAATAGATACTTATAAAATATTTTCACCTTCTATCTTTTATATGTGCTTTTACAATGAATGCCAACGGATGGGTATATGAAACGTTTGGCATTTCAAAGCGATTCCTTATCAAACCGTTGCAAAGTTTATTAAATGTACTGCCCTTAAAATTAGCACTTTCCGCCAAATGTTTTATATACCGTGTTGTGTTTTCGTGCTTTATTCTCTGCTTTCTGTCCGTGCATTTGGGCAGCCATACTCTTTGACAAGTTTTGGGCTGTGTGATGGCTTTTGTGCGACTTGGCAATGTGTATGGATGCGAAGTATTAGCTGTTTTTTGTATTAATTTTCCCATAAAATTTATTATTATCAAGATAAAAGGCTCCACTCATTTCCAAACGTCCACTGTATTCATTTTCAAAAGTCCTACCACCAATTACTTGTTTTTCACCCAATACAGTCCATAATATATTTAACCCATTTTTCTTTAAATATTTAATGAATGGCTCTTTCTTTACAATTAGATGTGATTTTGAATTGTGATAAACATTAGTAGCAAAACATATTATTTCTCCAGTATTATCAATAAAAGCTCCTTCTTGATCGGAATATTGCAAGTTCATGCCTTCAAAAATATTACGGCACGGTTTCAAAAAGCTAATAGTTTCTTCTTTTGATTTATCAAATTCTTCTTCCCATAGAAATCCTTCTGTTGGTATCATGACTGAAGCAATAAATACTCCTGTTTCATTATCATGAATATCTCTCCATTCTTCACCGCCATAATATTCAGACATGAAATAATTGTGGGCAGGTGACCAGTAATATTCTCTACTAAAAACTTCATATCTATCTGTGCTTTCAGGCATCCATCTACCCATAAAATCTTGTTTTACAGCCCAATTTTTAAAAGATTCGAAATCATTTTCTTTTACAAAATAACTTCTTATATGACACCATAATTCTTTATGAGGATAATCCCACTTTTCTTCTCCAATTTTCTTTGGCTCAGACCAACTTGGAAAACCTTCAAGTATTAACCACTCTTCATTATTTGAGTCTTTTACTTGCATTAGATCTTCAAATTTTGGCAATACATTTGAATTATTTACCCAGTCATCATTTGAACATTGCCAGTCAAATTTATTTCTATCTGACCACCAAAATTTTTCAGGGTCATCAGATTCGTAGCTACCTGTTTTATGAATCAGCATTGTTGGGTCTATATCCCGAACATATGGTTCCCAGGGGCCTTGATAGGGGGCTTCCTGTTGTTTATCTGAACCCCATCTTTCATACTTAATAAAATTATCAGAAAGCATTGCTAAATATTCATAATATGCTATCCATTGATACTTTTTACCAATTCTTTCATGCGGATAAGTTGACCTCCCTCTTCCAGTACCTATTTCATCGTCAAAATTTCCATGAATTTCAGGATTCCATCCAAGACTAATGACGCGAGAGAAAATTAATCTTTGCGTTATTCTTAAATCAAAATGAAAACCAGTGTTAATTATATTATGATTATGGTCAAGGTATGGTTCCACCTCCTCTTCATAATATTTAAGTTTTTCTTGGGAAAGAGACTTTTTAAAATCAGCACGAATCTTATTAAGTTCTTCTTCACTTTTTCGTCCAACTGCAACGTTGAATCTGATTTTACTGTCACCGAAATCAAATTCTTCATCACTTTCCTCTGAAATGATAGGATCAAGCTGATCTAAAAGTTTTTGCTGTTTGCTTGATAAATGTGATTTAAAATCATCAAATAATTTTTCACGATCTATTGGCGTTTGATTTTTCTGATAACCTGACCATTCAGACAAATTGTGATTGGTTCCAATTGTATATCTAGAAAAATCACCAAAACCCATAACAGAACTCCAAATTTGACGATATTTAGAATTATCATATCTATCTTTTAGTTCTTTCTCTGAAGGAATTATCTCTGGCCACTGACTTTTATATGGTGGTCTAATTTTCGCCAAATCAAAATCTAATGTGCATTTTTTGTAATGAGCATATTCAATAACTCCTCTTGCATAGTCTCTCAATAAAATATGGGGATACACTTTTTCTTTATTAAATACTGAATTAAAAATATACTCACTAAGTTTTGTTAATTCCTCAATTTGGTTAGTACGTACTGCACAACCATATGCCACTGCATATAATCGTTCGTATACATAAGGATCATTTACACCTTCAAATAGTTCTAGTAATTCAATGATTATATGAACCCTGGTTTGAAGTAAAGAAACTAATGCTTTAGTTGAACAATCTCTAAGTTGTCGATTAGTAGTAGTATGAAACCATGCTAGGGCAATACATGACAGTTTTATTGATTCATCTGAAATATGTGATTTATCGTTATTACTCCAAGCCCAATCTATAAGTCTTTTAACTGTTGATTCATCACTGTATTTATATTTTAAGGATTGTGTCCAACCTGCATCTCGGTCTGACAATGAGAATTTCATTAAATGGTTATGCAGAGAATACGCATTGAAGTAATGATTTGGTATTGCAGTGATTGCTAGAATTGTTTCCCAGAAAAAGTCATGAGTTCCTTGATAAAGAAAAACATATTCATTGACATAATCTCTGGATTCATCAGTGATTGTTTCAATTTTCCTCCAAAGTAAGCTTTCTACAAAGGATTCAATTATAGTATAATTATCTTTATATGTTGGGACAAAATTGAAGAAATCTTTACCCGTAACTTCAGGAATTTGTATTGAAAAAGCATCTATAAGTCCTCGATTTATATTAATTGCTCGTTCATCTTTTATATAGTCATGTAATTGTCCTTCAGCCCCAAATTCTTCTTCTAACTTTGGATATTTTTCGATTAAATACTGAGCCATTAAATGATCTTCAAATCTTTCATATGCTAGATATATACCATCTTCAGGCTTCTTATCTGGATTCCAGAAAAGATTTAACGAGAAAATACCTTCTCTAATTAATTCATCTAAGAAACCTTTTGTGTTAATAAATTTTGATACTTCATCTTCTACAATCTCATATGCTTTTTCATATGGCACATATCTGGCTTTATTTTCAACCTTAAATAAAATGATACTCTCAACAGATTTCTTTACAAGATTTATTCTTTCCGAATAATCAAGTCTATTGGGATTTGCAAGTTTTAAGTTAATGCTATTAATAAAAAAATTAATAATTGATGATATACCTTGTAAACCATCTGGAATCCGTGTTAATCCAGACTTATTTAAACTATCACAAAATAATTTTAAGAATAGTGGGTTTTGAAATTCGGGATGTAATAAAGGAATATTTGGTTGTTCGATGTTGTAATTGTCAAAAAACAATTTACTTGCTTCATATTCAACACTTCTAAAACCGTACAAAGTCTGCTCTATTACACCCATAGTTTCTATTTGATCTTTGGGAAAAATCAAGTTCTTATAGGATGTACGTATAGATAAAACTAATCCAAGCCATTCATAGGATTTTATCTCTTTAATAAAACTATTTATAAAATTTGGCCAACACTTTTTGCCCTTTCCTTCATTTATAGCATCAATAATGATTAAAACTCTTTTATTAGATGTTTTTCCAAATTCATTTAATTTCTGCAAAAAATCATTTGACTTTGAATTAATTTGAAGTCTCTTAAATATCTGCGTCCAAGGATCTTCCTCGGAAACAAAATGCTGTCCTAACAGAAATATACTTTGATAATTAAATTGAGTACGAACTGAAATTACATCTCCGAGCATATGTGACTTCCCAATACCAGCTTCACCATCTAAAACTAGGTATGGGTTATTTGCTAATTTAACAGAATTCCCATTTATAAAATGCCCGAATTTTGAAAGTCTGTTATCAAATTCTCTAAGATTTTTAATCTCATATCCGTATTTATGGTAGAACTGATAATCATTTTTTTCTTTTTGGATTTTTCTTTCTTCATCTTGATAAAATTCTTGAATTATTTCAGTTGTTTTTTTGGCATCTTCAATAAGTTCCTGAAATTCTTTAGAAGGAAGGGCTTGAATACCTGAAAATGTCGTTTTGTTATATAATTCTAAAATATCGTCAAAGAACTTTTCCAAGAGCAATATATGTTCTTTTATTTGAGGAATATCTTTTAAAACTTTTTTTCCAGATATAAGTAAACTATCAATCTTTTCAGTAAATGATTTTTGAAATTTTTTTGTCCTTCCAATTCCCTCAAAAATATCTGAAACTTCCAGTTTGAAATTTAATTCAGGTGTATATCTATTTCCTAAATCTAAAATAGATGCTTCACACTGCCTTTGAAACCACTCATTATTAGGATTAAATACAACTTGTTCATTAAGTGAGGATATTTTGTTCTCTATATTTATAATAGATTCATGAATATCGAAGATTTTTGACTTATAGTTTTCTTCTATAAATAAAACTTTTAATAGCTTGTCATTATTAATATTAGTTACTAATCTATCATAAAACTCATTTAACTCTTTTGTTGACGGTAATATTATGTTAGAATTTTCTTTAAACTTCAATAATAACTGTTGATTTGAATATACAGTCTTAAAAAGAATATACTTATTCAATTCTTCAAAAAGAATTTGCGAATGATAAAACGGAAATTTATTACCCTCAGATTTGAAAGGGTGATCCTTTTCATATTCTTGAATCGTTTTAGATATAACGATGGCTAATTGATTACTATACTTTCTTATTGGGAAAAGCCATTTTTTTATTCTTCCATATCCTTCTTCCTTTAAAAATTGATCAAGAAATTTTAAAGAAACATATGTTAGAATAGTCAGTGAAATAGGATCCATTTTTTTCTAATTTAACTTATCTCTATGTGCGTCGGCTAAAATTCGGCTCTTTTGCAAGCTGAAGCAGCAGCCTATGTGTTCGAGCTTGCAAATGTGCCAAATGTGCGTTGGCGTTATTTGCACGGTCTCTTTTAGCATGAAACACAACATCCCTATATACCTACCTCCCCTCTTCTATTCAGTATATATCGGTTTTGTTTACAACTGTTTTTTTTAATCCGTTTTCCAAAGTAATTTTATTCATCAATATATCCAATGGGTTGCGCATTTTTTATTGTTTACTGCTATTACATGTGTGTAAACCTCCGTGGTCTTGCTGCTTTTGTGCCCCAACAATTATAGAAACTCAGTTTTTACGTATATATCTCCCCAATTTGGTGATATAAAAACAATAGATACGCGGTTATTTTTCATTTATCCTCAGTTTTAAGGCTGGTTTCAGTAAATGTTTTTAACCGTTACCAAAAATAATACAAATAACGGAAGATGCAAATTTTAAAAACCGGAAAACGGTGAAAGGGAAATGAATAAAGAATGATGAAATGAAATTCCTTACGCCCTAGCGTTTTAGCGGTGAAAAAAATGATGACAGGAATAATCCCTTTAAAACCGCCACCGCACCTGGGCCTTTAGTTCACTTTTATGGTTCCCGGGAACACGGTCTATGCCGGAACCTACTTCGGTACGCTGTGTAAAGGCCGTTTGCGAGAACCGTACCCAGCATTCCACGTTGGACAAAAATTGATATTGCAGCAGCAGATAAAACCGGGAACCTTTATCGTACAAGGCGGGAACAGAATAGGCATTCAGCACATCCGACTCGTAAGCATAGATGCGCGTGTTGTATGAACCGGTTTGATAAACCGCGTACCGCAAAGTAACCGATAGCGGGATACGTGCCGGGTCGCAGCTTACATCCTGGTAAAGCAAAAACCCATATTCATTGGAACCGCTCTGCTGTTGGTACTGACTTACCTCAACCCGGTTTTTAAAATGCCAAATGCCGCTCATTGTATAATTGATATGGTACCGGAAATGCCACTGCGATTGTTCCACCAGTGGTGCTACCTCAGGGCTTGTGGTAGAAAGGTTTCCTTCGTTGGTTTCCTTTTTCAGGCGCCAATACATACTTACAGCCCGGTTGGTAGCAAAATCAGCTTGAACCATAAAATCGTGCCCTTTCGAAGGGCCATCGGCTTGCGAAGTGGTCATCGGGAACCGATAAAAATCGTAGTAAGCCGAAAGTTTCCATTTTTTAATAGGGAAAAGCTGGATACCTGAGTAAAAACCCCGTTCGTTCTGGTTTTTTCCACTCTCGGCAAACGCATTTCCATAGAGGGTCTGAAATTTTGCATCATAATTCCGGTAAAGCATCGAAAGGCTCACCTGGGGGGTGAGCTGTAAAATGGTTCCTACCAGCCCTGCTGTTCTTTTGTTTGACGAGACGGCTCCCTCGCCAAACAAATATATCGACCGGAATGTCCATAAAAAATCGGCTCCCAGGTTTTGGTTTCGCGTTCCCGTAAATTGATAGTTATCCTCCGGGTGGTTGCTGGCCGTAAATGGGTTACTAAAGCTGGTGGTAACCCCTGTAATCCCAATCCGAAATTGATGGAACCGGTATTGGATGTTTCCGCCCATCATGGTTTCCTTCAAGGTGTGTTTGTCTTCAAGTTGACTGGGGGTTGCATGGATTCCTGAAACCTGTAGCGATGTCACTCCATATTCACCGGTTAAGGTCGTGTCTGAGGCTTCCAAATTTGCATCCAACGGTTTGTAGGAACCGAATGCCGATAGTTTAAAATCACCTAAAGCCACGGTAGCACCTGCGCCGCGAAAGTATTGGTTTTCGTCGGTGGAGGAATATTTTTTAAGCCCTTCATATTTCTTGCGGATGTCCATAACCAGCGACGACTTGCTGTTGCTCAGGTAAGAGCCCATCACCAAGCCCTGTCCGTAATGTGCTTCAAAATCACCCAAAACGGCGGTTTCTAAGATACCGATCTTCGAGAATTGCAGGTGCGCCGAATAAAAATCGAATCCATTCGGTTGTGGCCCTTTGAAAAATGCTTCACCGGGATCTTTCTCAGCAGTTATTCCTGCTTGGACTTGCTCCTTAATTGAGAACTTATATTTCGCATAATAACGCATGCGGTTTCCCGGGTAATAATCGTTGGGATTGGCCTCACTCAACGAATCAGGCACCGGTTGATACCCATCGGGTTGTTCCATAATCCCGGAAACCCTTGTCAGTAGTTCACTCTGGCTGTATTTTATTGTTTTCTTAATATCGAGATTTGATTTTTCCTGTGCTTGAGCCACCCTAACAAAAGGCAATAACAGGCGGATGGTCGGGAAATCGAACCCGGAAACCAAGGGCAGTTCATAAATGGTTAGGAAAGACCCGTAGGTGGAACGGTAATCAATCAGGCTCATCACCTGAAAATCGGTCAAAAATGGGAGTTTCTCCAAATCGGTCGGCTGGGCGGTATTCAAATTCAGGGGATTCTCAGCCAAATAAATTAAGTCTTCGGTGAGCGAGGTAAAATCCAATTCAGCATCGGAACCCTCGGCCAGTGTTTCAACCAACTCTTCAACCAGTTGTTGGGAGCTTTTTTGTTCCTGCCCAAACAACGGATAGAAGGCCACCACCAGCAAACAACCAAAGGCGATTCGGTAAAGCATCAGGCAAACGGATGAAAAGCCTCGCGGTGAACAATGAGTGTGTAAATATTAAGCAATAACCACGAACCCAGGAAAAATAGAACCGACAAAGCCGTAGCAAAAGTAAAAATGCCCACTGACAAATTGGTGAAACGGGCTACCGAAAACATGTATCCGGAAACATTCACGCCAAAGAAATGGCTGATACAGTTAATGACAAACAGCAAAATAACAATGGACAGCAGACCTACCCAAACCCCTTTTAAATCGGGTGGACTCAGTTCCATGTGCGAAGCTACGCTCAACGACACATATAAAAATACCCAAAATTGCCAGGAATGGATGTTACTGCTGGAAAACAAAAGCCCGGGAAAGTGAATCCCCACTTGATACAATTGTATAAAAAGATTTCCGAACCCCTGCCAGGTAGTTAAATCGGCAGCTTGCGAATTGATCACCTGCAACAGACTGTGGTTATCGGGCAGCAAATATTTGATGAGCAGAAAAAGCACGAAGGAGCCAAACAGGATGGGTCCCATGCCAATAAAGAAGTTCCCGATGCGGTGCCAGATGTTTTTCGGATTGTAACTATGGTTGACATATCCCAGGGTTCCATCTTCGCTGCTGGGCGTATATAACTTGATTTCAGTTACCTGATGCCCAAAAGGAAGGCAAAACAGGGCATGTCCCAGTTCATGTACCGGGGTACCGAGCCACCCGGTGATAAAAATATCGAATTTATACCCGACGCTTTTTACAAAAGTTACCCGGGTAAAGCGTGCCAATAAATAAAGTAAAAGCCCGAAGATGAAAAAAATACCAAAAATGGCGATCAATTGTACAAAAGTGCTCAACAGTACGGCTTTTAAAAATATCCAAACGGTGGTTAAAAGTTCCATAGTTTTAGTTATTTAAATGAATATTTTAAAGATATTTGGGTAGATAAAGGCAGTGTTTCGTGGGTAACAAATGCAATGTCGGTGGTCAGGTTTTTTAATTGATACCCCAGGCCCAAGGTAAATTGGTTGGGTTGGGTCATGAGCCCCATCCGTAAAAAAAGGTGTGTTACGGCTTGGTATTCCACGCCACATTTCACCCTGGGTTTAAATTCCAAATCTTTTTCAGCTTCCAGGGTAACCACAACCCATTGGCTAAAATAATACCCCAACCCGGCTTTCATAAGGGTCGGAACCCGTTCGTCCTGATAATCGGAAAGCTTCACCCGGGTGGGATTATATACATGAGCGCCAATAAAAAATCCATCTATAGGCTCAGCCATCACACCGGCTTCGATTAAAAAAGCACCTTTGTGCTGTGTTTGCTCCGATTGGTGGTAATAAAGGTAATCGAACTGAACCGAGGCCGACCATTTTTCGCCCAATTTTCGGGCATAGGCCAAACCCATCTGGTTTTTTGAGAATAGCGAATAACCTGTACGGTGTAACGAGGCGGCAAAATTTCCTGTCCGGGTAGGATAAACAAATGCTCCGGCCTGTGTTCCCAATTCCCAGAGCTGGTAGGCGTTATAATAACTGGCTCCAATTTCGGGATGCTCCAGATATGCCAAACCTGACTGATTCCCGAATGCCGACCAAAAATCGGGGAGCATCACCGAAGCCTGCCCCATACCTGTAAAACGTCCTTCCTGAGCCCAACCAGTAAGGTTCAGAAGTGCAATGAGGGTCAAAAGGCTTTTTTTTACAATTTTTTTCAAAACTGTTGGGTTAGGTAAAAATCAGCTAAATATAAGCAACCCTAGAATTCTAACATGAATTTCCATTGAAAAAAATGAGTCATACCAGATAATTCTCTAACTTCAAGCCGAAAACTGACTTCAAATCATGAAACAATTTGAATATTTACGCCATGAAACAACTATTATTCCTTCTGTTTTGCCTAAATATTTTTCCTTTAAAAGCACAAAACCCGGAAAATGAACTTACAAAAAATACCCTTTTCAAATTACCCCTTTTATCAGCATTAAACATGGATTATCCATCGGTTGATTTAGCAGTAGAATTTCAAAAATTCAGGTGGCTTAATTATCAGTTTCGTGCAGGTATATTATTGCCAATAGTTGAAAATAAAAATTATATCGGAGCAAAAGGCTATATTGTTCGTGCAGATTATCGGTTGTATTCTAATTGGAAAGGGTTATATAATTATGGCTTTTATGTAGCACCTGAACTTTTTTATCGAAATGCTTTTTTTAAAGAACAGTTTCAGGTTTGGGAACTGAATCCTAATCCGGAGAACAATATAATAAAAGACCGATGGATTTCAATCCATCGGCAGGCAATAACCGCAACTTTAAAAATTGGGTACCAAACTTCGCATAAACGTATTATTGTCGATTTATATCTGGGAGGGGGAATTCAATGGAATTACAGCAAGTTTGTGAATAATACCACAGACTTTTTCTCAACAACAGAAGGTTTAATCCTGGCAGATAGAAATTTTACTGAACCTAATTATGCCCGTTTGGTTCTGAAAACAGGTATTTCTATTGGGCTGAGGCATTCCAAGCTATAAAAATGTTATTATTATGTTTCGTTCACTTTTAAGCATTGAAATTCTATACAATACATGAAAGAATTAAACTGTTTATCTGGTATTAAAGACCTTTAATCTTTCTATTTTTGTGTTTTTATTCACAGAGCCATGTCAGACATTTCAAAACCGATAAGCTGTAAAGGATGCAACAATGAGGGGACCTGCTTCCACCACCTGTTTCCCGACGATTCGGAATATTTTAACAACAAAAAACAGCAGCTTACCTACACCAAAGGCGAAAATATCTGTAAGCAAGGTGCCTTTGCCCCTTACGTAATGTATGTTTACGAAGGTTTGATTAAAGTTTTTTTAGAAACCGGAAACGGACGGAACATCAATCTGCGGCTTATCCGGTGCGGCGAATTTGTGAGCTTTCAGAGTGTGCTCAACCAGCAGGTATATCAATACTCGGCGGTAGCTTTAACCGATGCCCGCATTTGCCTCATTGATAAAGAAGGACTGAAAAGAATGCTGAAAGACAACATGGAAGTGGCTTGGCGGGTAATTTCCGATAATTGCCGCAGCGAAACCAAACTGTACGAAATTATAAAAAATGCTACCACCAAACAGATGCCGGGCAAACTGGCTTCGACCCTGATTTATCTGGCCTCAGAAGAATTTTCCGGATACGAAGTCTTTTCACACCTGAGCAGAAAAGATCTGGCTGAGTTTGCAGGTATTTCACTGGAAAGTACGGTAAAACTTCTCAAAGAATTTGAAGCCGAAGGTATTGTATCACTGGATGGTAAAGACATTTTAATTACCCAACTCGAATCGTTGACAGAGATCAGCAAACGGGGATAAAAAAGAACCATTTGCAGATTTTCCAATTATTCTTTTTACTTTTAGCAAAACTACCTGCATTGAGATCGATCGGTTATTTAATTGTATGGGTTGCCCTTTGTATGGCTTCTTGCAATTTTCCTGATAAAGGAGCATTGCCCCTTACCAATACCAAAAACATTACCAACCAGGTCATTGATAGCCTGCTCCAACTTTCCGACAAACAATACCGAAATACTGAAGGAGTCAAACAGCCGTTGGATAATTATTTAAAGCAGGCTATTGAAATAGCCAAAATCAACAACCATCAACGGCAATTGGCCAATATTTATAACCAGGTAGCTAAAAGGTACCGCAACATTTCTGAATATAGTTTGGCCATTTCGTTCCACCGGCAGTCGCTTTCCATCGCCAATCAGTCCCACGACGACGAGCTAAATGCCAAAACCTTGCATGAAATGGCTGTAACATTCCGCCGGATTGATGACAATGCGCAGGCTTTAAAATTGTACATGCAGGCACTGGAATGGGCCGAATCGGCTAACGATACCCTGTTGATTCATTCAGCACTTAACGGGATTGGGAACGTGTATATCAGCTATAACAACTATACCGATGCCATTGAATACTTTAAGCGTTCATTGAATTATTTGGGAACACATCCCCGGAATTTGCTGGGCGAGGCCATCAATACCAACAATATTGGCGAGGCTTACCTGTATTTGCACAATACCGACTCTGCCCTCTATTATTTGCAGCATTCCTACAACATCAATGTACTTATTGGCTCAAACCTGGGGCAGGCCATCTGCAACAATAGTTTGGGAATGGTTTATATGGAATTGAAACAATACACACAAGCATTGGAGCACTATCAGAAATCGCTGGACATCAACCAGCAGATTGGCGATTTGATTTATGTAGCCGACAACCACCGGAATCTGGGCAATGTATATATGCAGTTGGCACAATACCCCTTGGCTGAAGATCATTTAAAGAAAGCACTGGAAATTGGGAAAAACATTGGCAGTAAATGGCAGATTCTGGAGGCCAACAAAATTCTTTCGGAACTTTATAGCTATACTTTTAAGACCCAATTGGCCCTGGAGCATATGCGCGAATCGCTGGCCTACAAAGACAGCATGACTAAAGAAGTTAGCCGCCAAAATGCCGAGGCTATGGATGTTTTATTCAAGGCCGAAAAACAGGAACGCGAAATTATCATCCTTAAGCAAGATGCCGAATTAAAAGCCTTGCAGCTCAGTAGGCAGCGTTATTTGTTTTTAGGTATTGCTACAGTTTTGCTGGCTTTGGCCATGTTTGTCCTTTTTGCTTATCGTCAACGGAAGTTAAAAAACATGCTGAGCGAAATGAGTTTAGAGCAAAAATTGCTACGCGCTCAACTGAACCCTCATTTTGTGTTCAATTCGTTATCGGCAGTACAAAATTTCATCCTAAACAACGATAAAAAGGCCGCCTCGGAATATTTGGTCAATTTCTCGCGCTTGATGCGGAATATACTGATGGGTTCAGGTTCCGATTTTATTTTGTTGGAAAACGAACTTCAAATTCTCGACGACTACCTCAAGCTGCAGCAATTGAGGTTTCAAAACAAATTCGATTATTACTTTGAACTATCCAACGGGCTTGACCCGCAGACTTGTCAGGTACCTCCTATGCTGGTACAGCCTTTTATTGAAAATGCCATTGAACACGGTGTCCGTGGTATTGAACGGCAAGGTGTAATTTTTGTCCGTTTTACAAAGCAGAATGAATTTCTGGTGATTGAAGTTGAAGATAATGGCAAGGGCCTTCAGGAGCAAACGGCTGAAAAACAACCAAAAAACCATGTATCTATGGCTACAAAAATTACCAAACAACGGATGCAAAATTTGCAGAATCTGACAAAAAAACCCTGTTATTTTGAAATTATTGATAAGCCAATCCAGAATAACAGCCCAGGTGTCCTTATTAAAATACAGATACCCTATCAGGAGGAGTAAAGATAAATTATCTAAATAGCTCATAATCTGCTCATTTACTTGTTCATATACCTGTTGAAATAATTTGGTAATATCTTATCAAAAAAACTTTTAATAAAAGCTTATCCTATTCATAAAATAGTATTTTTGAAATGTCATTAGTATAACATTTTATGAATGTAAGTATCAGGAAATCAACTTTAAATGATTTACCTTTTTTAGAAAAAATAGAAAAATCCTGCTTCCCAGAATTCCAACAAAGTTCGCGACGTTCGTTGCGGCTAAGCTTACAAAGTCCTGCCCAACAAGTCTGGATTGCCGAAGTTAAAGAGAAAAGAAAGATCACTCCAGTGGGCAGCCTCATCCTAAACCTTTATCAGCATACCTTGCGGATTTATTCCATTGGGGTATTGCCCGAATACCAGAGCGAGGGGATTGGATTGATGTTAATGGCCCAGGTGAAACATGTAGCCATCTCAAAAGGATTCGACAAATTGTCGCTCGAAGCATTGTCCACCAACACAAAACTAATTGACTGGTACCAAAAAGCCGGTTTTGTAATTACCGAAGAACTTCCAAACTATTATAGCGATGGGATACATGCCCAACGCATGATTTTAAACCTTTTCGACCCCAAAGAACGAAACGGGATTACCAATATTATTGTGGTCGACAATCCAAAAAAATGGAAACTCGAAATTGAAGGGTTAAGGGTGATTTCATCAAAAAGTTACCTCTCCGAAAATGAATTCCAGTCACTTAAAAATGGACGGATTTTCAATCTTTCCAACTCTTATCGGTACCAAAGCATCGGGTATTATGTTTCATTGCTGGCTTCGGCCCGTGAGCACCGGGCTATTCCCAATGTAACCACCATCCGCGATTTCAGAAATGTTTCCATCATACGCACCATTGCCCAGGATATTGACGATTTGCTTCAAAAAACCCTGGAAAAGGAGACTCAGAACCAAATCAGTTTTAATATTTACTTTGGACAGACCATCGATAAAAACTACAAGGTATTAGGGCATAACCTGTACCGCCTGTTCGAAACGCCGCTGATGCATGTTCAGTTTAACAAAACCGATCGTTGGGTGATCCAACGGGTGAGCCCATTAAGTCTGGATAAAATTAACAACGAAGATTTTGAGCGTATCCAACATTTTGCACGCGAATACTTTTCGCGCAAAAGGTTCCAGCGCCATCGTTTCAACAACTATAAATACGATTTGGCTATTTTGGTTAATCCCGAAGAGAAGAACCCGCCTTCGAACCCCGAGGCATTGCAGATGTTTAAAGATGCAGCCAAAAAAACCGGGTTCTATACCGAGTTTATTACCAAAGACGATTACGACCGGCTTACTGAGTTCGATGCATTGTTTATCCGCGAAACAACCAGCGTGAACAATTATACCTACCACTTTTCGCGTACGGCTTATGCTGAGGGTTTAGTAGTTATTGACGATCCTTGGTCCATCCTCCGGTGTTCCAATAAAATATTCCTGGAAGAGAGGATGAGGCAGAATAAGATACTGACACCGCAGACCATGATCCTGACCAAGGATTTTATCCGGAAAAACGGGTTCGATAAACTTCAGTACCCGATGGTGCTGAAACAGCCAGACAGCGCGTTTTCATTGGGTGTTACCAAGGTAAACAATCCCGATGAATTGGCTCATTCGCTCAACCATCTGTTTAAAAAATCGGATCTGATAATTGCACAGGAGTTTGTTCCTTCGGAATACGATTGGCGCATAGGAATGCTCGACCAAAAACCTCTGTTTGCCTGCAAATACTTTATGGCCAAGGACCACTGGCAAATCTGCAACTGGAACGGTGAGCAGGAAGATTATTTTGGCGAAGTGGAAACTATGTTGGTGGAAGATGTCCCTGAACCTATTATTAAAGCAGCCACAAAAGCAGCAGCCCTCATGGGCGATGGTTTGTATGGAGTCGATCTTAAAATGATTGATGGAAAAGCTTATGTTATTGAGGTAAACGACAACCCCAATGTGGACGCGGGCCTTGAAGACATGGTTCTGAAAGAAAAACTGTACCTGAAAATTATGCAGTCAATTTATAACCGTATTGAAATGTCGCGGAATATTGCCCGTTTTGTTTCAGTAGAAACCGATTTATAAGTTCCCAAAACAGTTAGAAAGTTAACTCCAACCCGATACTCCACCGGAGACGATGAACTTCATTACATCGGCGGCAGGTACATCTATTGGAGTGATGTTATCCGTAGGTACTATAAACAGTTCCCCGGAGAAAGCATAAGCGTGAGGGAAATATACAGCCACCTTTTCCGAAACATTTAACTGGCTAAGGTCCGTTTCGGTAATAAAACCGATTTTTTCAAGTTCCGAAACCTTATTCACCTTTACCAACACAGGTTTGCTGAACTTTTTTTCTTTCCCCGTAAAGGCCGAAAACAGATCGCGTAACGCGGAATAAATTACTTTTACAATGGGTGTCCGATCGATAACCCGGTTAAAAAGGTTTTTGATGGGTGTGGCAATAAATGTCTGGCCTAAAAAACCTAACAAAGCCAGTGAGAAGAAAATGGCCACGATACCCAATCCCGGTATTTTAAAATGGACCCAAGATTGAAGTGCTTTCTGAATAAAACCATCAACATAAGTGAACGACCAATAAATTATGTAAACCGTTAGCCCAATGGGAGCTATATAAAATAATCCTTGCAGGAAGTAGGAAAAAATCTTTTTCATCTTTATTGAAAATTTAGGCAATCAAAGGTAATTAAATTGCGGGAATTGGAGGCTTTTCCTTTTAGAATGCACCCGGCCGATATACTTGCACCTTAAAAAGTGCATCACATATTTCCATTTCAATCACTTTTGGTATCGATAGATAATTCTATCTTTGCCCAAAATAAAATAATATATGTTTAATATTGAAACACTTTTCTTGGGAGGTTTTCTGATTTTTGTAGTATCCGTATTACTTCTCGACTTATTAGTCATAGGACGTAAAAGCCACATGGTGTCGTTTAAAGAAGCTGCCGGTTGGACATTAGTTTGGATTACCTTTGCCTTAGCCTTTGGCGTTTTTCTGTTTTTTCATGGCGAAAAAATGCATGGGATACATTCCCTCGACGATTTAATCAGGGTAGCCAGCAATTATACACCCCACCTAAATCTCTCAGGACTTGGTTTTGAAGAGGCTCTGACCATGTATCGCAAAACCATGGCCATTGATTACCTATCAGGTTATTTGATTGAAGAAATTTTATCGATTGACAACTTGTTTGTGATTATCATGATATTAACCGCTTTCTCGGTAAAACCGGAGGCTTATAAACCTGTCCTGTTTTGGGGGATTTTAGGGGCTATTGTACTTCGGTTTTTATTCATCTTTATAGGTGCAGCTTTAATCCACAAATTTGAATGGGTGCTTCTGATATTTGGAGGCTATTTGGTTTATGCCGGGGCAAAAATGTTCATTGACCGAAATAAAGAGGAAAAAATTGAACCACAAAACCATCCATTGGTTAAATTCCTTTCCAGGTACTTCAGGGTTTTTCCAAAATATGTAAAAAACAATTTTTTTGTCCGCCGCAAAAAATACACCTATATTACACCCTTGTTTATCGTGCTGGTAATGGTGGAGTTTACCGACCTGATTTTTGCCACCGACTCCATTCCGGCCATCTTCTCCGTCACACGTGATCCTTTTGTGGTATTCTTTTCGAACATTTTTGCCATTCTAGGGCTACGGAGCATGTTCTTTCTGCTCATCCATGTGGTAAATAAATTCCACTTCCTGAAAATAGGTATTTCGGTGTTGCTTATTTTTGTGGGTATCAAGCTGTTGGCTCATACCTGGTTGGAGGCTATCGGGTTTAAATCGGTCTATTCCTTATATTTTATATTGTTTGTGTTGGTTTCGAGTGTGTTACTTTCAATATTATTCCCTGCAAAAGAGGAAAAAGTTGTTTCGTAATTCTTTGTTTTAAAGGCACTAAACCATGCAACAATATTAGAATTAACAAGCTTATGCAGGTAGTCAAATATTTTTGTAGAATTCAAAACAGGTTCTTGGAAAAATGGATTTTTATTAGTTATATTTGCAACCGCAAAATGGTGGATGTAGCTCAGTAGGTTAGAGTAGCGGATTGTGGTTCCGTTGGTCGTGGGTTCGAGCCCCATCTTCCACCCAAAAGCCCTGGTAAAACCGGGGCTTTTTTTGTAAAAAATATGTGGCTTCGGAATTTTTTATATTCCCCCGCCCATAATTTTTGAAACTCAAATTAACCATAAGATTGAAAAAAGAAGTAGCTACCGATACAAAAGAGAATTATAAGAAAATCGTACGGAAGATTTCGCACATGCAGAATGGTGATGTAGCTAAGATACTTCGCAACATGGGTTTGGATTATCAGTTGAGTTATGGGGTTTCTATTCCCCATTTGCGCCAGGTGGTGTCAGAATTCGAACCCAACAATGAGTTGGCTTTTTTATTGTGGGAACGTGATATCCGCGAGACGAGAATTTTGGCTTCCAGCCTGTTTGATGTAACTGATTTGCCCATTGAGAAGGCCCGGATTATTGCAAAAAAAATAGTCAATCAAGAACTACGGGAACAATATTCCAGAAATTTATTTGCCCGGTTGCCCTATTTGCCCGGGTTGGTAGAAACCTGGATGGCTGGCACTTTGGAAGAAAAAACGTTGGCACTTTATTCGGTTGGATGGCACATCCGGCAGGGAGGTTCCCTTGCTGATGATTTAAAAGCAATGGTTTTTACTCAAATCGGTGAGATGGCGGCCATCGACCAAGTGATGGTTCACCAATCTTTGAGTTTTGTGATGCAGAGCCTTTCAGTGGTTTCGGATGTATATAATGCCGAGATGAAAGAATTGGCCGTCCGGTTGATGCAATCCGAAAAACTCAATGTTTATAGGCTAGGTGAGGAGTTTTTATGGTTCAACACGAAATAGAATGTTATTGTTTTACTTTTTTCCGGTCTGATTTTTGAGAATGACCGACGGAATTTTTAAGAATACCAATTGAAAATTTGTTAATTAAAATTGAAAAGGATGAAATCATCAAATCCAACAATGAATGAAAAACTGATTCGGGATTTTGCTTTCCAACGCACTGAATCGGGAGTGATGACAGTACAAGGAACTGTTAACAAAATTGCCATCATGCTACTGTTGGCTTTAGCTGGTGCTGCTTTTAGTTGGAGCAAGTTTTTTAATGTTACCGAACCCGCCGCTGCCGGCTCAACCGTTTTAGTTTGGATGCTGGTAGGTGGTATTGGAGGTTTTGTAGTAGCCTTAATTACGATGTTTAAAAAAGAATGGTCTCCCATTCTGGCCCCTATTTATGCCGTTTTAGAAGGCCTATTTATAGGTGCTATCTCTGCATTCTTTGAGGCGATGTACCCTGGTTTGGTACTTCGGGCTGTGTCTTTAACTTTTGCAGTGCTTTTTGCCCTTTTGTTTGCCTATAAATCGCGGATTATTAAAGTTACCGATAAACTAAGGGCAGGCATCTTTGCTGCCACTGCTGGAATTGCAGTAGCCTATCTTGTCAGTTTTATTCTAGGACTTTTTGGCATGAACATGTCTTTTATGCACGGTGGTGGAACTTTGGGCATTATCATCAGCCTGGTTATTGTGGTAGTAGCCGCATTAAATCTGGTACTTGATTTTGATTTCATCGAAAAAGGATCGCAAGCTGGATTGCCTGGTTATTTTGAATGGTATGGAGCTTTTGGGTTGATGGTCACCCTTATTTGGTTGTACCTCGAAATCCTTCGTCTGCTCTCCTATCTATCTGGTCGCGATTAAGAAAAAACTATAGAAAAGTCTCCGAATTTAGGAGACTTTTTTGTTTCAACAATTTTTTAACAAAAAGGGCTGCATTTCCACACCAATGGCTGATTTACCTGGGAAGTTGCCATTTTGGATACGCTGTATGAAGAAACAATGACGCCGTGGTATCTGCCAAAAATTAGTATCTTTGCACATCAAAAAAAAGGGAATGAAGTTAAAGATTCTGTATGTAGTGTTTGCCTGCCTCTTTATTGGGACAACTCTATTTGGACAGTCCAAACAGGAGGATTCCTTAAACATAAGTGAAGATATTTTCCTGCAATTACAAGCTAAAAGCACAGGCGGCAAGATTGAAATTACTCAAGACCCCTCCTTAAATGTACTGGTGGAAAAAAGCATCCGGATGAACGAAAAAGAGGGTTTGAATGGTTTTAGAATACAGATTTATTCCGGTTCGGACCAGAATGCCCGCGAAAAACTCAACCAACTCATTGAAGAATTCCAAACATCATTTCCCGATTTTGATGCCTCACTGATTTATACAGAATATCAGGCTCCATATTTTAAATTGAGAGTAGGGGATTATCGGAATAAAAATGAAGCCTACGAATTTTTTCATCAGGTGCGGAAAAAATTTCCAAACTCTTACATTGTAAAATCAAAAATCAAATATCCCAAATTAGGATATGGAACAAATTAAACCTTTTTTCAATCCAGGCATTCTGACAATCCTTCCGGAGGTGGATGCATCCAAATCAAATGGTGCATTTTTAAGTTATCAGCAGGCAATCAATACAAATAAAAACATCAATAAGCATGAGCGATCCAATTAAGCATGAATGCGGATTTATTTTAATAAGGTTGTTAAAACCCTTATCGTATTACCAGGAGAAATATGGTACTTGGCGCTTTGGTTTAAACAAACTCTATTTAATGATGGAAAAACAGAGGAACCGTGGGCAGGATGGAGCTGGCGTGGTATCACTTAAGCTGGACATTGCTCCCGGGAAAAAATACCTCAGCCGGTCCCGCTCCAATGCATCTACTCCCATTGTGAATGTTTTTGCCGAAATAAACTCACGCTTATCCATCGAAAGTGAAGGAAACCAAGAGGATTTAAACAACCCGGAATTTGCAAAAAACAACCTCCCTTTTGCCGGCGAATTGTATTTGGGCCATTTGCGTTATGGTACTTTTGGGCGCAACAATATAGAGAACGTGCATCCGGTGATGCGGGAGAATAACTGGAAATCGAGGAATTTGGTCATTGCAGGGAATTTTAACCTGACCAACGTAGATGAATTGTTCAAACACCTGATGGATTTGGGGCAGCACCCAAAAGATTATTCCGATACCGTGACCATTTTGGAAAAAGTAGGACACTTTTTAGATGAAGAAAACCAACGGCTTTTCCGTCAATATAAAAACGAAGGATATGCCAATGTCCAGATTTCCGACCTGATTGCTGAAAGCCTCGACGTGCGGAAAATTTTGGAAGAAGCCAGTAAATACTGGGATGGCGGCTACGTAATTTCAGGCCTGATTGGACATGGAGATGCCTTTGTATTTCGCGATCCGAACGGAATCCGGCCAGCCTTCTTCCACCAGGATGATGAGTTTGTAATTGCTGCATCTGAAAGATCAGCCATTCAAACAGTCATGAATATCAAGATTGATGAGGTTCAGGAACTGAAACCGGGTCACGCGCTGATAATCAAGAAAAATGGGAAAGTTTCGGAAGATGTGGTCCGCATTCCCCAAGCCAATACCGCGTGTAGCTTCGAGCGGATTTATTTCTCGCGGGGCAGCGACGAGGATATTTATAAAGAGCGGAAGAAACTGGGTGAATTGATAGTTCCCGATATCCTCAAATCGGTAAACTATGATATTGAAAATACCGTGTTTTCCTTTATCCCGAACACTGCCGAATCGGCTTTTTATGGGATGATAAAAGGAGTTGAAGATTGGCTGATTGAAGAAAAACAGCGGCTGATTCTTGACAAAGGAACGAATATTACACCCGATGAACTGCGGAAAATATTATCGCTCCGCCCAAGGGTCGAAAAGGTTGCCATTAAGGATGTGAAACTCCGCACCTTTATTTCCGCCGACAAGGGACGTGAGGATTTGGTAGGTCATGTGTACGACATAACTTATGGTACCATCCGCCGGGGAATTGATAACCTGGTTATTATTGATGATTCCATTGTTAGGGGAACAACCCTGAAACAAAGCATCCTAAAGATTCTGGATCGCTTGGGACCCAAAAAAATTGTAATTGTTTCCTCATCGCCACAAATCCGTTACCCCGACTGTTACGGTATCGATATGGCCAAACTTGGCGATTTTATCGCGTTCCAGGCAGGCATTGAATTGTTGAAGGATCAAGGAAAAGAAGATCTGATTCAGGAGGTGTACCTGAAATCGAAAGAGCAAGAGAACCTTCCCAAAGAAGATGTCATCAATTATGTGAAACATATTTTCAGGGAATTTACTCCTGAGCAAGTGTCAGTAAAGGTTGCCCAATTGCTGAAATCGGAAAGCGTTAAGGCTGAAGTTGAAATTGTGTATCAAAGCGTTGAGAACCTGCATAAGGCTTGCCCGAACCACCCGGGAGACTGGTATTTCACGGGGAATTACCCAACTCCCGGAGGAAACAAGGTGGTTACAAAATCTTTTATCAATTACATCGAAGGGAAAGACGAACGGGCTTATTAAGCATTTATGCTGACCAAATGGACCGGGAACGAAAACTGATTGTTTACATTGCTGCCAGCCTTGATGGTTACATTGCAAAACCTGCCGGTAACCTGAGTTTTTTCCCTCCGTACCATCCAACATTTTTTAGTAATTTTGCCCATAAATCAAGTTATTGACTATGCAAAAACAGCAACTTTCCCCAAAAGCCAATTTATCGTTATCGAATATTGTTCTCGGGTTATGGAGACTCAACGATGTCCCTGCCCGGGAAATATCCTCATTGATTCACGATGGTCTGGACCTTGGAATTACTTCTATCGATGAAGCTGATATTTACGGCAATTACCAAAGTCAAAAATATTTTGGACGGGTTTTGAAAGAAGAACCCTCTTTGCGCGAAAAATTGGAAATTGTTTCTAAAACCGCGATCGTTTTGCCAGGTTCGCCATCTGCAAAAAAGGGTTTGGGTTACTACGTAACTACCGAAAATCACATCGTGCATTCGGTGGAGCAGACCCTTAAAGATTTAAACACCCATTACCTGGATTTGCTGTTGATTCATCGTCCCAGCCCATTGATGCACCCCGAAATGTTGGATAGAACGTTTCACAAGCTTTTAAAATCGGGAAAAGTGCTGCATTTCGGGGTTTCAAACTTTACCCCGTCACAATTCGAAATGTTGAGTGAGCGGATGGAAACGCCTTTGATTACCAACCAAATTGAATGGTCGGTATTGCATGTGGACCCTATTTATGATGGAACATTGGATACTTGTATTAAAAACCAGATAAAACCCATGATTTGGTCGCCGTTGGCTGGTGGCAGTCTGTTTAGCGGCCAATCGGAACGGGCACAAAAGGTAAGAAAAGCGATGAATGAAATTTCCGCAGAACTGGGAGACCCCCCGTTGGACCAAGTGGCACTGGCTTGGCTGTTAAAACACCCATCGGGTCCCATTCCTGTGATTGGCACTTTTCAGAAAGAACGGGTCCTTTCGGCAGCAAAAGCTATGCAATTGGAGTTAACCGATGAACAATGGTTCCAAATTCTGGTTGCCTCGCAAGGACATCCCATGCCATAACTCTTTTTTTAATCCCAATCCAACCAAATAATTCCGAAATTGAAAACTCGTTATAAAAATCCCATCCAAACCCTTGCCGTGGCTTTATTCTCAAAAAAAGGATTGCTTTGGATGATGGGCATTCTTGCCTTGGCGTTTCTGGTAAGCCTCAAGAACCGGTTTATCCAAAGCGATGAAAACTGGTTTGGCGAACAGGCCTATTGGTTGCTGAACGAAGGTGTTGTCCGGCTTAAGTCGATGCCTTTGGTGAACCAGGCATCAGTGAGAATTTACGCCATTTACAAGCTACACGTTTATGTGGGAGCGGGTTTAATTAAACTTTTTGGCTGGCATTTTTGGATTTTCAAAGCCTATGTTCTTGCTCTTTTTATTCTTTTCTTAATTATTTACCGGCGATTTATTATCAAACATTTCCCCAACCAGGAACGGTGGTTTTGGATGCTTCCGGTATTTGTTTTAATCTCTACTCCTTTGGTGTTGGAACAAGCCATTATTTTCCGTCCCGATGTGGCGATGATGCTTCTGGGATTCTGCTCATTCCTGTTTTTGTACCGTGCCATAAAAGAGGAGAGGGAAAATCTGGTTATCCTTGCCGGGTTGATGGCCGGGCTTTCGTTCCTGACCCATTTTAACGGGAATGTTTTTGCCATAACCGGTTTTATTTACCTTTTGAGTTACCGTAAATATAAGGCTTGGGTAAAATATTCGTTGGTTACCTTCTTTGTAAGCATGCTTTATTTCTGGGATATGACCAATGTTGAAAGCATCAAAGCTTTTATTGGCGAATTTCAGAATGTCCCAAACGAAGCCGTGAAGCTGAAAGGCAATATTGCCCTCATCCGGTTGAAGGCTTTGTTTACCGAACACCAGCGATTCTTTTGGAGTTACCGGGCCATGGCCACCTCTGCATTGTTCTTTTTTATGCTGATTGTATATTTTAAAAGCTTGATAAAGCAGATTCCTGAAATCATGCGCTACTTCCTTATCCTGGTCATCAGCCTGAATCTGTTTGGGGCATATGTAGCCGAACGGTTTTTATTGTATTATTTGCCCATTATGGCCTTGATAACCGCCCTGGGCATTCAAAAAGCCATGGAAAACCGCAAAAACCGGGTACTTGTAATTCTATTGCTGCTCCTGGTTTTTCAAGGGGTGAACCTTGCTACCAGTTTTAAGATGGTTTTTAAATACAATGCCAATTATCCCGAGATTCATGAAGAGCTTGCCCGATACATTCCCAAACATGAAAAGGTACTGGCTCCCTGGGAATTTATCTTTAACCAGATTGATAATTACACCATTTATTCTTACAAAAATGTGGAATATTACAATCTGAAACGGGTAACCAACGAAGAATTGGCTTCAATTATCACGAGGTTGGGCGTAAATTATATAATTGTCGCCCAGGAATTTGCCAACTTAACCCAATATCCGTTTCATGAAATACGGACTACCGGGTTACCCCATTACAAACCATTATATGCCAATTCAAACTATGTGATTTTAAAACGGGAACCACAAGAATAAAAATACCGAATATTCAGATCAGAATCTTCACCTGCTTTTTATTCGTCTTCCCAATACATGGAGCGGTTTACTGCTTTTTGCCAACCTTCGTGCAAAAGGATGCGCGATTCTTCAGCCATCTTAGGTTTGAAGGAATGGTTGAGCTTACGGATTTGATTCAGTTCGTCTTTGTTTTTCCAGAATCCGGTAGCTAAACCCGCTAAAAATGCGGCTCCCAAGGCGGTGGTTTCAACAATTTCGGGTCGATCCACCTGGGCATTCAAAATATCGCTTTGGAATTGCATCAAATAGTTGTTGGTTGATGCCCCACCGTCCACATTTAACACCTTGATGGCTACCCCGGCATCCTTTTCCATGGCATCCAGCACATCTTTGCTTTGGTAAGCCAGCGATTCCAACGTCGCCTTCACGATATGTTTATCGGTAACCCCAAGTGTCAATCCAAAAATAGTTCCACGGGCGGTCATGTCCCAATAGGGGGCACCCAGACCTGTAAACGCCGGGACCACGTAAACTCCCTGAGTGTCTTTCAAATTCTCAGCGATTTCAAGGGTTTCATCGGCTTTTTTTATCAGATGTAAGGCATCGCGCAACCATTTGATGGCGGCACCGGCAATAAACACACTGCCTTCGAGTGCATAACGAGGATACTCTTGCCGGGTTCCGCAAGTCAATGTGGTTAACAAACCGTGCGTAGAGGTTACTTTTTTAGTTCCGGTATTCATTAAAATAAAACATCCGGTACCGTAAGTGTTTTTGGCCACCCCAGGTTCAAACCCAGCCTGACCGTAAAGTGCCGATTGTTGGTCGCCGGCAATTCCGGCAATTGGAATCGGAATCCCCCCAAATAGTTCAGGATGTGTGTTCCCAATATTTTCGCTCGAAGCTACCACTTTAGGTAGCATTTTGTCTGGGATTCCCATGCGGGCAAGTAATTCCAAATCCCACTCCAAGGTTTTTATATTGAATAACAGGGTCCGTGAGGCGTTTGTAAAATCGGTGACATGAATAGCCCCATTGGTCAGTTTCCAAATCAGCCAGGTGTCCACAGTCCCAAAAAGCAATTGCCTCTTCTTAGCCCGGTCCATAGCTCCCGGAACATGGTTCAGCATCCAATGGATTTTGGTGGCCGAAAAATAGCTGTCAATAACCAGTCCGGTGTTTTCATGAACATAGGGAGCCCAGCCCTCTTTTTTGAGTTCGTCGCAAAAAACCGAAGTACGCTTATCCTGCCAAACAATGGCCGGATAAATAGGTTCGCCCGTGGTTTTGTCCCAAATAATGGCCGTTTCGCGCTGATTGGTAATTCCCAACGCATGTATTTCAAGTGGTTTTATCTTCGCTTTTCGGATTACCTCATGAGCCACCTCAAGCTGGCTGTGCCATATTTCCTCAGGGTTTTGTTCCACCCATCCCGGTTGCGGGTAATATTGAGGAAATTCCTTTTGAGACGATGCTACAATTTGTCCCTTTATATCAAATAAAATAGCCCGCGAGCTGCTGGTTCCCTGGTCGAGCGATAAAATATAACTTCCCATATTGATTTGAATTTTGGAAAGTTAAAATAGGAAAAATTTGGGAATTTGAAAAAAACGATTGCTTCAACGGAGGAAATACCTTAATCTCAAACGTACCGTTCGTTGAATTCAATCTGGTTTCTTTAAGGTTTAAATTCTTCTAGGTGTTAAATGGTTAAATTGTTGAGTGGTTGGACGAATGGAAAATTTGCTCATTAACTAATTGGTTTTGGTCTCGTATCTCTCAATCTCATATCTTGATACTTAGCACAACAAAACCTAACGTTCCTTATGCATCCGGTCCATTTCGCGTCGGTTGTCTTTATCTTTGATGGTTTCGCGTTTATCGTATTGTTTTTTACCGCGTGCTAAAGCTACATCTATCTTTACCAAGCCATTGGCATTCACAAAAAGCGATAGCGGAATGATGGTAAAACCGCGTTCTTTCATCTTTTTCTCCCATTTGTTGAGCTCTTGCCGGTTGAGCAACAATTTACGGTCGCGGCGGGGTTCATGGTTTACATAACCTCCCAATTCGTATTCGGCAATGTACATATTCTTAATATAGAGTTCGCCATCCACAAAAGTACAATAGGTTTCGTTCAGGCCGGCTTTATTGTTGCGGATGCTCTTTATTTCGGTTCCCAGAAGTTCAATTCCCGCCGTGTAGGTTTCTAATATTTCGTAATTAAAAGTTGCTTTTTTATTCTTAATCCGCACATTGCTTGTTGCCCTCATAATACTTGTTTTTAAAAAATCAAAAATTCAAATAAGGTTTTCATCCCGTACCTGAAAATCACAAAAATACTCACAAAAAGGAATATGCTCACTGTTACAAACAACCGTCTGGTTCTTAGAGGATAGCCGAATAAAACCTCGGCACCTTGCCAGTAAAGAACCAATCCATATAGCCCAAAAAGGTTGATTAAATCTGACAGCCTGGGAAAAACCCCGGAAACAATCATCGACAGATATACCGGAGTTAACGAGTAGGAGATGAGCGTGAATGTTTTTGACCCAAGGTTGGGGGTTTTTATGTCGGAAAGATGAAGGTGGATTTGCTTATAATCAATTAAAATCTTGGGCATCCACTTTTTAAGCAGCCAAATACCCAGATAAATTGACAATAAGAGCGAAGGAATGGTTATCAAGATGCTGAACACAAAAATCAGGATACCTTCTAAAAACGTAGCGGCTCCAAACACAATGCTCCCGATAAAGGTGGTGACCATAAATATCAGCAGCACCGGGTACATGTATTGGTTCAGGATAGCCCCGCTGGAAAGGTTTTCGGATTGTATCACCCTGAATTCGTTTTGGGGTTCAATCAAAAGTGCTTGCATCCGTCTCCTAATGGTCTTTTCGTTCATTGCTTTATTAGTAATCATTATTTGTCTTTTGGCTGCATCTATTTTCAATGCCTGAAAACCGGTTACAAAAATAGCTTATTTTTGCAGATTGTAACACCATTGGAATAGATACCATGCAGGAAAAACCTATCGACTTGTTGGCCATCATGGGTCCCACGGCCACTGGAAAGACTAAATTGGCGGCGCACCTGGCACATTTAATGAATGCCGAAATTATAAGTGCCGACTCACGCCAGGTTTACCGGGGCATGGACTTGGGCACCGGAAAAGATTTGGAAGATTATATCATTGGAGGAGTTACTGTACCAATTCACTTGGTAGATATTTTGGAGGCCGGCCAAAAGTACAACGTGTTCGAATACCAGGCTGATTTTTTAAAAGCGTATAAGAATATAAAGGAACACGGCAGTTTTCCAATTCTTTGCGGCGGTTCCGGAATGTATATCGAAGCTGTATTGAAAGGCTACCAATTGATTAACGTCCCGGTAAACGAATTGCTGAGGCAAGAGCTTGAAACATGGGACTTGCCTAAGCTGGCGGCTCATTTGGCAGCCCTGAAACCCCTGCACAATACCAGCGATATTGATACCAGGAAAAGGGCTATCCGTGCCATTGAAATTGCCAGGTATGAAGCCGGGCATTCCAAAAAAGAATTCACTTATCCGGAAATCAACACGTTGATTATTGGCATTGCAATGAATCGGCAAACTGTAAAAAACCTGATAACCGAGCGGCTCAAAGAGCGTCTCCGCCAGGGAATGATTGACGAGGTGCAGGCATTGCTGAACAAAGGGGTTCCTTCCGAGGTATTGGTTTACTATGGGCTTGAATATAAATTTATTGCCCAATACTTAGCCAAAGAATTCAGTTACAATGCCATGTTTGAAAAGCTGAATGTGGCCATCCACCAATTTTCAAAACGGCAGATGACCTTTTTCCGCAAAATGGAAAAAGATGGCTTTACCATTCACTGGATTGATGGTCATGCCCCGCTGGAGGAAAAAATCCAAAAAGTGATGCAGTTGATAAAAGTGAGCCAGGGTAAAGAGTTATAACTTTATAAGAGCCATCGGATGCTGTATATTAATTGGAGTTGCTGAGAAAGACTATTGGTGTCAAATTTTTTCTGTACATCTATCAACAATTGGCTGTTATCCTGTACGGACTAATTAATAATTACATTTTTCTTTAGCAGCGAAAATCAGCGGTTTATCCGCGTTATCAGTGTGTTTATTTATGAGAACGCTGATACCGGAGGTGCTTTGCAACGCAGATTATCACGGATTTTTTACTTGTCTCAAACAAATCCTTTGGATAATTTTATATCATTCAAAATTTAAAGTATGTACGAACATCTAACTTTCTGTCGTTATTTTAAATATTCCTAATGATAATAGTCGTTAAATTTTATAAGTAAATGATATTCTGTTATATGTAAAAAGCATGAACAAAATATTTAAGTAATGGCTTTCAATAAGTTATGTTTTATCTCACGTCTTGTGTCTAATAATCTATCAATCTATTGTAATGAAAAACACCACTCTTAAAACAATCTTGTGGGTATTCCTTTTCAGTATGGCCATGGGGATGCTCGAAAGTGCCGTTGTGATTTATTTGCGCCAATTGTATTACCCCGAGGGGTTTGCATTCCCCTTAAAAATGATGGACACCCATATAGTAGTAACCGAAATCCTGCGTGAAGCGGCTACACTTATCATGCTTATTGCCATTGGGGTATTGGCCGGTAGAACGCGTACCGAAAAGTTTGCATACTTCATCAGCGGCTTTGCCATTTGGGATATTTTTTATTATGTTTTTTTAAAGCTCCTCTTGAATTGGCCCGAAAGCTGGATGACCTGGGACATCTTGTTTCTGCTGCCAACCACTTGGGTAGGCCCGGTGTTGACCCCTGTTTTGCTTTCATTGCTGATGATTTTGTTGTGCCTGAGTATCAACTATTTTACCGATAAAAACCCAGAAACCTTTATCCACTGGAGGGAGTGGGTGTTTTTGGTTTTTGGTTCGCTGGTTACCATTGTAGCTTTTACGTGGGAATATGTGGGTTACTTGTTAAAGGTATTTTCCTTTGGACAGATATGGGTCCCCGGCCAAAAGCTTATGGATTATGCCATACAATTTGTACCAGCCCACTTCCCGTGGTTTATTTACTCATTGGGCTTAGCAATCATCAGTGCAGGAATCTTCAGGTTCACCTTTCGAAATTGGAACTTATTAAAAAAGCAGATGAGTTAATATTTCAGGATCGTTTTGTTAAGGTTTATAAGTGCTAGGTAAAATTATCCGCAATGAACAGAGCAGGTAATGGTTACAGGGTTAAATTGTTGAATGGTTGGAAGAATGGAAAATATGCTAATTTGCTCATTAACTAATTGGCTAATTGTCTTTGGTCTCGTATCTTTCAATCTCATATCTTGATACTGACTACTTGATACTGACTACTTGATACTAAAATATTCTTTTCTGCTAACTAAACGGACTTATATTTTCAATGGCAACTATTTTTCAAACCAACTCATTTCCGTTCGCGAATAATAAAAGCGATCCCCTTTATGTGTTAAGACTTGGAAATTTGCATTTTCATTTTCCTGATCTGCCCGCACCACAAATTGGTAAAGCGCATCTTCGTTTCCTGAGGCATGCATGGGAAACGAAACCCCGGGTTTTAATTTATCCAGCGCATAATAGGTTCCCTGAACCAATGCTTCCTTATCGCGGAAGCGGCATCCGGTAACAGGGAAAAAGGCCAAATCAACTTTCCTGGTTTGTTTGGCTAAAAAATCAATTTCTTCAGTAAAATCTGTGGGATTTTCGCGCAAGCCGTTGGCATGGTCGCCCGGATGATAAATGGTCACACCGTCAACTTCCACCAGAAAACCTTCCCCTGAATCGGTCGATTCAATGGCAGTGATTTTCAGTCCATCGATTTTTTTTGTGGTTTGAGGGGCCACATATTGGTAAGCAACCGGGGCATTGGTTTCCTGAAATCCTAGTACATAGCGGATATTTTTAATCTGATAGTTCCAATTAAAGATGCCTCTTGAATAATGGTCGGTATGCGTGTGCGATACAAATACTGTCACCTTTTCATCTTTCATTTGTTGTGGGCAGACAAAACCATTGTTGATACATGGATTATCGGGACAGGAATCGGGTTGCCAGTAATCGAAAATCAACAGGTTTTGGGCTGTTTTTACAGCAAAGCCACTATGGTTGAGGTACCAAACCATGGCTTCGCCCTTTTTCAGAGGTTTGTGGCAATAATCGGCATCGCTAAAAAGCTCCTCTTTGGCTCCACATTTGAGCAAAGCCTGGGCGGTTTTAGTATTGCTGTAATAATTGGCATAAAACAGGGGTGAATTCCCGGCACGATCGCATGACGTTGTCGGCGCATTTTTTGAGAGCAACGGAACAATAAGTTGCTCCATTCCGGCAATGGCAGCCTCATGTAAAACGGTTTTTCCCAAATGATCTGTCAGTGTTACATCCACGGCTTGTGTCAGCAACCAATTGGAAATATCCTGCTTTTTATGTCCGATGGCAAGGTGCAAAGGTGTTCTGCCTAAAGTGTCACGGGCATTTATATCAGCACCGGCTTCTATCAGAATCTTGGCACAATCAAGATCCCGGCCCAAAACGGCAATGTGCAAAGGCGTTTGTCCTTCAGAATTCCGGGCATTCATATTGGCCCCTTTTTCAATCAGATACTTTACTATAGCAGGATTGTTCCATGCAGCCCTATGTAACGGGGTTGTCACCTCATTTTGGCACATAGATTCAGAAGGTTGGTTGACAACAGCACCCTGTTCAACCAATAATTTCACCAACTGTAGGTTCTGAGTTGAGGCGGCATAACACAGAGGGGTCATTTGGTTGGTATCCAAAAGGTCAACGGCAAATCCTTTTTCAATTAAATACGAAGCAAAAGGGTAAAACCCGGAATGAGCCGCTAAATGCAGCCATGATTGCCCTTTATGATTGTCGGAGGCCCATTCTTTTTCGTTTTCAAAAAGGTATTTGGCGGTTTCAAATTGCCGGAACCGGATGGCCAGTTCCAATGGAATTTCTTTAGCCTGGTTAAGGGTATGGATGGAAAACCCTCTTTCGTTTATTAAATAATCTACCATGGTGGCACTGCGCCCTGTAGCAGCCCAATGGAGCATCCCATCGCCGTCGCCGTCGGTAGCCTGGGTATCAAAATTCTTTGAGGCAACATAATTGTAAACATCCACAGATCCTCCCATGGCCGCCCAGTGCAGCAAATTGCTTTGATTGCCTCCCGGCGCGTGTAAATCGGCACCATTTATTTCCAACCATTGAACCAGTTCCAGGTTTCCGCTGTTTGCTGCGTAATGAATAGGATAGGTACCACGCGATGTGGGCTCATTCAAGGGAGCTCCTGCATCCACTAAAAGTGTTGCCGCCCCGGTTTGTCCAAAGTTGCATGCCACATGTAAGGCATTCAGTCCGTTTGGGGTGAGTTCGCTCCACGAGGCACCTTTTGAAAGCAACAATTTGACTACCTCCGTTTGTCCATGTTGGGTTGCTACCAACAACGGGGTTTTCCTGTTTTCGTCGGGACGGGAGATGAATTCTGGCCTTTGGCTCAGGCAATCTTCAATTAATTCAATTTTTCCTTCACGGATGGAACCAAAAAAATCCTGGCAAGCGGCAACTTCCACAGGAACCAATGGTTGTGCTTTTACTTCATGGGTAGGTGCGCCATACAGCCATATCAGGCATAAAAAAAAGAGGGGATGAGACATTGGGGTTTTCATGGCTTCTTCATTTTAAGGATTTTATACAATCAAATTTCTGACAGTATGATAAACTAAAGAAGAAAAAACCGATGAACGGTTACATAAGTCGTTGAAAGATTTTTTTTTGAATACGAAAACTTCTTGCAACCATCTAATTTGGCTGATTTTAAAATAATTAGTCCGTCAAATAGGATTTAACGATAAAGGGGAAAACTAAATAAAAGTTTGTACATTTGGGGCACCTTTTTACTATGGTTATGGATAAACAAAAAATCAATTTACTCGTCTTTTTAGGTCTTTGGTTGGTGGCTGGTATTTTTTTAGTAAAATTGTGTTTGACCATGCAATCAACCATCCTCGAAAACCAAACGGGATTATCTATTTCAGATTTTCTACTGCTCCAAAAACGCGTTACCCTTGCAAACATATCTTTTTTTGTCCCATTGTTAGTAATCAGCTTTGTGGGATTTTATTTTACCCGCCGGAAAAATTTAATTTTGTTGGCAAATTTACTTTATGTGGCAGTAACTCTTTTTGTATATGTGAACATGAACAAAGCTTACCACGGGATCAACCATCAAGTAGCCACTGATCAAAAGGGGTATTGGCTGTTTTTGTTTATTGGGATTTTTTATGTACTGGGGGCAGTTCTGGTAAGTGCCATTGGTTACATTACCGTCAGAAATCTATTGAACCGGGAAAATTCATCCTTAAAAAAAGGTAAGTCAAAAAAAAATCATGTCAATTGAAAAATTAGTATATTGTACCTTTATTTAGCAAAATAAAAACCTATGAATAATATAACCCCGTTGATAGTGGACCGGACTACAAAAACGCCTCAGATAGTTTTTGATCCGCTAAACAACATCTACGAGATTTCAGGACGGTCGTTGCCTGAAAATGTGGTAAAAACGTATGAGCCCGTTTTGCAGTGGATTGATCAAAATTTGGGTAAAATTCACCAACCTTTGGTATTCAATTTCAAATTAGACTACCTGAATTCGGCATCGGCAAAAATGGTTTCGCTGCTATTGACCAAGTTGGAGGAATTCTACAAATCGGGGAGTAACATTGAAATCCGGTGGCATTACAACCTCGATGATGATGATATTCTGTCGGAAGGTGAAATTTATGCCAAGCTTAAAAAAATCCCCATCCACCTGATAGCCATAAATGATGGCGAAAGCAATGAATAAACAATGAAAAAACATACATTCAATTAGCCACAGGAAAAATCCGGTGGCTTTTTTATTTTCTCAAAAACCTGCAAGTATCATCCGACAGCCTGTCCCGATAATTTCGGGGGCTTGTTAATTAACAGCAATTTATATCACTATTTGCAAAATCAGTCATCGGATGATTATTAGCAATTTAAAAATATGCTGCGGATTCAAGGTTTGTTCTAAATTTGCCGAGGTAAAAAAATAAGAAATTGAAAATTCTGGAAATAAAGAACAGGTACCTGGAACTTCCTCAACTTACAGAGATACATCAGGCACTTGAGAAAAAAGGAAAGGCTTACCTTACTGGATTAAAAGGTTCGTCGGCGGCCATGCTGGTGGGTTCGTTTTTTACCAAAAACAACCGCAATCTGGTGATTACCATTGCCGACAAAGAACAAGCCGCCTATTTTTATAACGACCTACAAACCATTGTTGGCAACGACTTGGTGGAATTTCTGCCTTCCTCCTACCAACGGTCAATTCAGTACGGGCGAACGGACAGTTCCCATATCCTGCTGCGGACTGATGTCCTGAATAAAATAAGTAATGTCACCGAAAAGCTTTTGGTAGTTACTTACCCAGAGGCGTTAATGGAAAAGGTGCTTGCCCCGGAGAGGCTTACATCGAACACCTTTGCCATCAAAACCGGCGATTCCCTTTCCATGGATTTTATTCTGGAATTGCTTACTGAATATGAATTTGAGCGCACAGACTTTGTGTATGAACCTGGCCAGTTCGCGTTGCGCGGGAGTTTGATCGATGTGTTTTCGTTTGCCGGGGAAGAACCTTTCCGCATCGACTTTTTTGGCGACAAGGTAGATTCTATCCGCTATTTTGACATTGAAACACAGTTGACCAAATCAACACCAACCAAAGTCTCCATTATTCCAAACATCCAGGAAAAGCTTGATGGAGAGCAGCGGATTCCATTGTTTGATTTTTTTCGGCAACCCACCCTTTTTGCGTTTGACGATTTACGTTTCACAGCAGACCGATTGAATCAGATATTGGAAAACCTGGCATCGGAACCGAATCTGTTGCTGGATGACAAAAAACTACCCGAGGTGATTATTACCGGAGATGAGCTCATTCAGAGCCTTACCAACCGTACAGTACTTGAGTTTGGGGGAACCCCATATTTTGACGGCACCATTCGGTTCTCGTTCGATACAGAACTGCAACCGGCTTTCCGCAAAAAATTCGATTTGCTGGCAAACCACTTGAACGATTTCCAGCAACATGGCTACCAGAACTATATTTTGTCCGATAATCCGGAGCAGATTGATCGCCTTTCGGCCATTTTTCACGATCGTGATGTAAAAGCTGATTTCCGGTCGGTTCATCAGACCCTGAACGAAGGGTTTATCGATCACCATCTGAAAATTGCCTGTTTTACCGACCATCAGATATTTGAACGCTTTCATAAATTCAACATCCGTACCGGATTCACCAAACGGGAGTCGCTTACCCTGGCTGAACTGACGAACCTGCACCCGGGCGATTATGTGGTTCATATCGATCATGGCATCGGCAGATTTGGCGGATTGCACAAGATGGAGATTAACGGCAAATACCAGGAGGCCATTAAGCTGGTTTACCGCGATAACGATGTGCTGTTTGTGAGCATCCACTCGCTGCACCGCATCTCGAAGTACAAAGGAAAAGATACCGGGGAGCCTTTTGTCCACAAACTGGGTTCGGCTGTTTGGCAAAACCTGAAAGCCAAAACCAAAAGTAAGGTAAAAGATATTGCCAAAGATTTAATCAAGCTGTATGCCGAACGGAAAGCCCTGAAGGGGTTTGCCTTTTCGCATGATTCGTTTATGAATCAGCAGCTCGAAGCTTCGTTTCTTTATGAAGATACTCCCGATCAATCGAAGGCCACCAAAGCAGTGAAAGCCGATATGGAGGAAATTACCCCCATGGATCGGCTGGTCTGCGGCGATGTGGGTTTTGGTAAAACCGAAATTGCCATACGGGCAGCTTTTAAAGCTGTTGCCGACAACAAACAGGTAGCCGTGTTGGTGCCAACCACCATTTTGGCATTGCAGCATTATAAAACTTTTTCGGACAGGTTGCTGGATTTCCCGTGTAACGTGGATTACCTCAGCCGCCTGAGAACAGGCAAAGAACAAACCGATATCCTGAAAAAACTTAAAACCGGAGAGATAGATATCCTGATTGGTACGCATAAACTGGTGGGGAAGGAGGTTTCTTTTAAGGATTTGGGTCTGCTGATTATTGACGAGGAGCAGAAATTTGGGGTAACCGTTAAAGAAAAACTGAAACAGTTGAAAACCAATGTAGATACGCTTACGTTAACGGCCACACCCATCCCGCGCACCTTGCAGTTCTCGTTGATGGGTGCCCGCGACCTTTCCATCATCAACACTCCACCTCCAAACAGGCAACCCATTCTTACCGAATTGCACACCTTTAACGAGAGCATCATTCAGGAGGCTATCAACTATGAATTGGGTAGGAACGGGCAGGTTTTCTTCATCCATAACAGGGTTGAAAACATCCACGAGGTGGCAAACCTGATTTCAAGGTTAAATCCCGAAGCCCGGGTGTTGTTTGCCCACGGACAGATGGAGGGAAGAACTCTGGAAACCAAGATGCTCGATTTTATCAACGGAAAGTTCGATGTGTTGGTGGCTACTACTATCATTGAGTCGGGGTTGGATATTCCGAATGCCAACACCATCATTATCAACCAAGCCCAAAATTATGGGTTGAGCGACCTGCACCAATTGCGGGGGCGTGTGGGGAGGTCAAATAAGAAGGCTTTTTGTTACCTGCTGGCTCCACCGATAACTTCATTAACCAACGAGGCCCGGCGGCGTTTGAAAGCCATTGAGGATTTTTCGGAACTGGGAAGCGGGTTTAACATTGCCCTTCAGGATTTGGATATCCGGGGAGCCGGCAATATTTTGGGAGCCGAACAGAGCGGGTTTATCGGTGATTTGGGTTTTGAAGCTTACCAGAAAATTCTGGATGAGGCCTTGTTAGAACTCAGGCAAAACGAACTTAAAGATATAGCTTACCAACCGGAAACTTCCACGGATCATGCCGAAATTAGCCCGGAAGCGTTGGCCCAGATGCGTTTTGTGAACGATTGCTTTATTGACACCGATCTTGAGTTGCTTATACCCGATGAATATATCAGCAGCATCCCGGAACGGATCAATCTGTACCGCAAGCTTGATGCCTTAGGGAACGAGGAGGAATTGACACAATTTGAATCTAACCTTGCCGATAGGTTTGGCCCTTTGCCCGAACCTACCCAGGAACTTCTAAAGATTGTCCGGTTGCGCTGGAAAGCTCTAAATCTAGGCATGGAACGTGTTATGCTCAAGAATGGAAAGATGACCTGCTACTTTATCTCCGACGAGAAATCGCTGTTTTTTCAAACGACTACATTTCAGCACATCTTGCACAGCATCCAGAAATACCGCAACACCTGCCGGATGCAGGAAAAAAACAACAAGCTGAGTTTGACCTTTGACCAGGTGGCAACGGTAGAACGGGCTTTGCATACCTTATCGCTCATTACACCGGAATAGTGAATGTATTAGTGATGCAAACAAGATGCTGCTTGAAAAAGATTAGAACCGTGATTTTTAAAGGACCCCGGAAAAGAACTGTTTGAATAACATCTTCACACTTCCTCGCACCGGATGAAATTGTAACCCTCCAAACATGGAATTTTCATCAGAATACACTAATTTGCGCAGCATTGGATCAGAAACGATTGAATAAAATTTTTGTAAAATGAACTATCCTTTTTTGATGATTGCCGTGGGCTTGTTTTTGGTATCGTGCCAACAAAAAAAAATGGAAAACCCACCCGATGAACGAAACCTGCCGATAGATTCGCTACAAATTGATTCGGTAACCCAACTGATTCGAAAAAATCCGACGGATGCCGGACTATTTGCAGACAGGGCTCAGTTGTATATTAAAACCGGGAACCTATCCAAAGCCATGGACGACTTGTTGCTGGCCAACCATCTGGATTCATTAAATCCGTTGTTCTACAACCAACTGGCCGATTATTATTTACAGCTTGGCAAATCGGAAGCCGTGGATCGCATCCTGCAAAAGGGGAATCAATTGATTCCCAACAACCGGGATATTTTGTACCGTTTGGGGAATCTTTATTTTTATATTCAGGATTATAAAAAAGCCATCACCTATTTAAACCAGTCGCAACAAGCCGATCCACAGTATGGGCCTACCTATTTTACCAAAGGGATGGTATTTCTTGAAACTGGCGACACGGCCAAAGCCATCACCAGTTTTCAGGTAGCCGTGGAGCGCGAACCCGATTATTATGATGCCTATATGCAGTTGGGTTTGCTTTTTGGAAAACGGTTGAACCCAATTGCCATCGACTATTACCAAAATGCGCTGCGCATCATCCCCAACAGCTATGAGGCACTGTATGCCAAGGCTATGTTTTACCAGCAAACCGAAAAGATTGAGGAGGCCATTAAAGCTTACCGGTATTTATTGGATGAGGTTTCGGAAGAATTTCCGGCGGTTCATTACAACTTAGGTTATATTGATATGGTTTTTTATGGCGAATACAACCAAGCCATTAGCCATTTTGACAGTGCCCTGATGTTTAAGCCAAATTATCCCGAAGCCCTTTACAACAAAGGTTTTTGCTTTGAAAAATCCGGGAACACCCCGGAAGCCCGAGCTTATTTTATGAGGGCCCTGGAACAACGTCCCAACTTCGACTTGGCCATTAAGGGGCTCAACCGGTTGGATAAAAAATAAAAAACATACAAACTGAAACTTAACCAATAAAAACGAGACGGATGAAAAAACTATTTTGGTCATGGTTGTTTACCGGATTGGCTCTCGCATCGTGCCAATCGAATAAAATGGAAATCAAAACCGAAGAGGTTTCCGATTTTAGTGGCTCCTTAACTGCTGAAGAAATTGAAAAAGGAATACTGACACCTGAAATTCTTTGGAAATTTGGCCGCCTTTCTGGCGGGGAACTGTCACCCGATGGACAATCGGTGCTTTACAGTGTCACCTATTACGATGCCAAAACGTTGAAAAAGACATCCAATATTTATGTGGTACCTGCCACTGGCGGTACTCCAAAAAAACTGACCGAGGATCGCTTTATGGATGTTTCTCCGGTATGGACTCCCGACGGAAAACAAATTGCCTTTTTGTCGAACCGGTATGGGGATTACCAGGTTTGGGTGATGAACCCCGATGGCTCTGCCCGTGTGCCCTTTACCGATATTGAAGGAGGCGTAAATGCTTTCAGATTGTCACCTGATGGCAAACACCTGCTCTATTTGAAAGATGTCAAGTTGGAGAATTCCATTGTGGAACAGAATCCCGATTTACCCAAAGCCAATGCTTTAGAAGCCGATGATTTGATGTACCGCCATTGGAACGACTGGACCGATTATAGTTACTCGCACATCTTTATTTCGGAAATCGGAACAGGACTGGTAAAACCAGGTAAAGATATTTTGGAAGGTGAAAAGTGGGATTCCCCGTTGGCTCCCTATTTCGATGAATCGGAAGTATGCTGGAGCCCTGATGGAAAGGCCATCGCCTATACATGCAAAAAATTGTATGGACGTGCTTCTGCGGTTAGTACCAATTCCGATATTTATCTGTATCAGCTTGAAAATGGTGATGTTAAAAATATTTCGTCCGACAATATGGGATACGATAAAAACCCGGTGTTTGCTCCCGATGGTTCAAAAATAGCCTGGCTAAGCATGAAAACCGATGGCTATGAGTCGGACAAAGAGCGCTTGGTGGTTATGGATATTGGCACAGGTACCAAAGAGATCATCAATGAAACCTGGGATCAAAATGCTTCGAATTATGCTTGGTCCGAAGATGGAAGCACCGTATATTTTATCAGCGGATTCCATGCCACGCATCAAATTTATCAGGTAAAGCTGGATACCAAAGAATTTACCCAGCTAACCAAAGGGATGCACGATTATACCAATTTCTCAAAAGCAGGCAATGTAATGGTGGGGGCAAAAATGAACCACGCCATGGCTACGGAACTTTTTACCATCAACCTGCAAACCGGCGAAGAGACGCAGCTTACTTTTGTGAACCAGGAGATTTACAAACACATCAAGATGGGAAAATCGGAAGAACGTTGGATAAAAACCACCGATGGCAAACAAATGCTGGTGTGGGTGATTTATCCTCCCAACTTCGATGCTAATAAAAAATATCCGGCCCTGTTGTATTGCCAGGGAGGCCCCCAATCGGCAGTTAGCCAGTTTTTCTCGTTCCGGTGGAATTTCCAGATGATGGTAGCCAACGATTATATTGTGGTAGCACCCAATCGTCGGGGATTGCCTTCGTTCGGCGAGGAATGGAATGCGCAAATCTCCACTGATTATTATGGACAGAACATCGATGATTACCTTTCGGCCATTGATGCCATTAAAATCGAGCCATTTGTGGATGCCAACCGCTTGGGATGCGTGGGAGCCAGTTATGGAGGCTATTCCGTTTTTTATTTGGCCGGGCATCATCAAAAAAGGTTTAAGGCTTTTATTTCGCATTGCGGTATGTACAATTTGGAAAGTTTTGCAGGAGTCACCGAAGAAACTTTTTTCCCAAATCATGATATGGGTGGCATGTATTGGGATATGCAGAACCAAGTGGCTCAAAAGGCTTATGCACATTCGCCCCACCGTTTTGTGCAAAACTGGGATACCCCCATCATGATCATCACCGGGGGTAAGGATTTTAGGATTCCCTACACTGAATCGTTACAAGCTTTTAATGCAGCGCAATTACGGGGAATTCCCAGCCGTTTGCTTTATTTTCCTGACGAGACCCATTTTGTGACCCAACCCCAGAATGCCATTCTTTGGCAGCGTGAGTTTTTCAGGTGGTTGGATACCTATTTAAAATAAAACCTAAATTTTCTCCATCAAAAACGGCGGTTTCATTTTCATTGAGGCCGCCATTTTTGATAAGGGACTTTAATTTGATGCCAAGACCATTCACAACCCATTGAAAAATAAGCACAAAAAAAATCGAATCTATGAATAATTGTTATTTTTGTGACTTGCAAATGGGAAAAAGATATGTCGGCATTTGGTTTGTTTAAAGAGCCTAAAAATATTATCGAGCTTTTCACCTTCGATTTGACCACCTTTTTTTACGAGGAAGATTACGAAGAGATTTCCTTTGAGGAGCAGGAAGGGCTGTTCATGATTGAATACGAAAAAGTGCTTCCCTGGATTGAGATCGATCTTTTCAACAAAGTGGTATTTAGGGTTTTTAACGACAAAAAAAACATTGTAGGTAGCAACCACATCAATGTTAACTTTCCAGCTGAACCGGATCACACCAATATGGCAAATATTAAAAAACTGACACATAAACTTTTCAAGATTTACGGATGGGATGACGAAAACCTGGGGGAAATGACGGTTAAAGATGAAACCGGTTTCAACAATGGTTTTTTTGAGCGGCAGTGGACATTAGGTGAAGGAAAAAATGTTTATTCGGTCCGCCTGATTTATAATACCCGGGATGGTCTTTCATTAAGAATTCTCTTTTTCAACCACCTGTTGGAACTGATTCAAAAATAAACGCCACTTTTATGAACCTGATTATCGATGTGGGCAACACCCAATGTAAGGTCTCTGTTTTTGAAGGTTCAACAGTCGTTTGCCAAACCCAAAACAACCACCTCAATGAAATTCCATGGGCTTCACTTTTTCAGGATTATAACCTGAAGAATGGGATTTTTTCCGATACCCGGGGAGTGGGCCTTAATACTGTAAGTCAGTTTTTGCCCCCGGATTTTCCGGTTATTGAACTGAACGCTGAACTTCCGTTGCCCATTACGATAAATTATAAAACACCGCACACGCTCGGTAAAGACCGTATAGCTGGAGCTGTGGCAGCTAATCATCAATTTTACGGGTTACCGGTTTTAATTATTGATATTGGAACAGCCATTACCATCGACTTTGTGAGTGAACATGGAACCTTTATGGGAGGGATTATTTCACCCGGCCCTGAGCTCAGGTATCGTGCCCTTCATCAATTCACCGGGAAATTGCCATTACTGGAACCTGTGGTTGAGGCTGAACTTACCCCAACAACTACAAAAACTGCTATCGAAGGCGGGGTGCAGAATGGGATACTTTTTGAGATTAACGGATATATTCAGCACTATCAGGCGATTTATCAAAACTTGAAAATTGTGTTAACCGGTGGATTTGCATCAATGTTTGAAAACAAATTAAAATCACCGTTTCACTCCGATGCTTTATTAGTACAAAAAGGGTTAAATCTGATTCTTTATAGGTGGTTAAATACCAGAGGGACTCTTTAAAATACTTTGGCCAAATATTTGTTCTGGTTTTTAGACTAATAATCAAATTAGTGACAGAGCTTTTGACAAAATTTTATTGGACGAAACTTATGTATTTTTAACTTAAAATTTATCTTTGCCAATTATTTAGGTTCGTTAATTTAAAATATAATAACAATGAAGGCTACTTTTTTTAAAACTACTATTTCGCTAATTGCTGTAATTGCATTGGCAATAAGTGCAGTAGGGCAAGGCAAACAACCCTGGGAAGACCCCAAATACGGGAAAGACAGCGCGGAGCGGGTTGAATGCGCCAAAAACATCTCCCTTTATTCTGAATTCTACAAACAGCAAAACTTTAAAGATGCCGTAAAACCTTGGCGCGAAGTTTACAGACATTGCCCGCAGGCAAGTAAAAACACCTTTATCAAAGGGGCAACCATTTATAAAAACTTAATTGCCCTAGAGAAAAACGATGCCAATAAGGATAAATTAATTGATACGCTGCTGATGGTTTACGATAAAAGGATTGAAGTTTTTGGCGACCGGGGACCGGTATTAAGTTATAAAGGAGCCGATTTGTATGGTTATAAAGGCGATGCTTCGGCAGAGTTGGTGTACCCCATGTTAAAAGAGGCCATGCAACTGGAAGGTCAGGAAAGTAAAGCAGCAGTGGTAACCATTTATATGCAAACGGCTGTAGCATTATATAAAACCTCAAAAATAGAAGGAGCCGAAGTGATAGAAGCTTACACCTTTTCCATGGAAACCTTAGACAAAGCTACCCTGTTCAATAAAAATATTGTTTCATCAGGGAGCAGAGACGCCGACAAAGCCACCAAAGAATTGGAAAACATAGTCACCTCCGTAAGCAATGTTGAAGCTTTGTTCTCAGAAAGCGGTGCAGCTACCTGTGATGCTTTAATTGCCATTTTTGAAGTCAAATGCGCCGAAAACAATGGCAATATTGATTGGTTGAAGAAAGTGACCAAGTTGTTAAACAAGTCAGATTGTACCGAGGCTCCATTATTTGCCAGAGCGTCAGAAAAATTATACAGTTTGGAACCTAGTGCCGAGGCGGCCCATAATCTGGCGCGGTTATTCCTGAAAACCCAGCAATACCCAAAAGCCGATAATTATTATGATGAAGCAACCCGTCTGGAACAGGACCCTATCACCAAAGCTCTCTATTTGTACGAATGGAGCACATTGGCCATGGCCATGGAGAACTATCCCAAGGTTCGTGAACTTTCTCTTGAAGCTCTGAAATTAAATCCTGCCGATGGCCGCCCATATATCATGATTGGGAAAGCTTACGCCGCCACAAAAGGAATAGGGGAACAACCCATTGAAAAAAATTCCGTGTTTTGGTTAGCTGTAGATAATTTTATTAAAGCCAAACAAGTTGATACCGCTTTAGTTGAGCAAGCTAATGAATTGATTGCTACCTATAGCCAATATTTCCCCAAAAACGAAGATTGGTTTATGCAGGTAGGTACCAAAGAAGGTGACTCATACACCGTAGGTGGATGGATTAATATTACAACAAAGGTACGTTTCTAACAAATTGACTGATTGAAAAAGCAATTTAAAAATATTGTTAATTTACTTTTCAAAACCCCTGTAATTATAGGGGTTTTGATGTTTTTTGCCAGTTGCGAGAACGATATTAAAAAGGTACAGGAACTTACGGCCAAACAAGATTCGGCAATTGTTTCAGCCCGAAATATCGAGATGTATTATACCACTAATGGCATCAATAACATACTGATGAAAGCACCATTACTGAACCGGTATGTTCAGGATAAAGGTAAATCGCAACTGGAGTTTCCCGAAGGAATGGATTTAACATTTTACAACCAAGAGGGGAGCATCACTTCCACCATTAGGGCAGATTATTCCATTTATTACGAGGATGAAGGCCGTTGGATTGCTAAATTTAATGTAGTGGCTACCAACGAAAAAGGCGAAACACTTAACACCGAATACCTGATTTGGCTCCAGAACGAGAAAAAAATCATGTCCGACCAATTTGTGAAAATCAATACTGCCGACGGAATTTTTTATGGAGATGGGTTTGAATCGGATCAAACCTTCAGTTCATGGGAACTTGTGAATATGCGGGGTACAATAAACATTCAGGAAAATGAGTAAATTAAAAATCCTACAGACCCTAAAGTACATCCTTGAGGTTATTTGGTTACTCGTGGCATTAGGGACATTAGGTATTGCCATTTATGAAAATGTAAACCGTGGTTTTCAGCCGGCTTTGCCTTTTTATCTCTTTGCTGCGGTGGCATTGTTCTTTTACTCATCGCGCCACCGTGAACGAGTTGGGAAATCGGATACATAAACCTTTTAAGGCAAGCTATTTCGATAAACGGCTTCACCTTTCCCAAAATATTTATACATTCGTAAAAAAAACGCAATGACCCCCTATTTAATTATATTGGTTACACTAGTGCTGTCGGCCTTTTTTTCAGGGATGGAAATTGCCTTTGTTTCGGCCAATAAATTGCGGATAGAGCTCGACAAAAAGCAGAACCTGTTTCATTCGGGAATCATCAATATTTTTTCTGAGAATCCTTCGCAATACATTAGTACCATGCTTATTGGTAACAATGTGGTGCTGGTTATCTATAGTATGTTTATGGCAGTCCTTTTAGAGCCAGCCATTCATTCATTTACAAAAAGCGAAGGGGTGATTTTATTTCTTGAAACCTTAATATCCACGTTAATCATATTAGTAGTTGGCGAATTTGTGCCTAAAACCATTTTCCGGATTAATCCCAACCAGACGTTGCGGCTATTTGCACTTCCGGTGTTTGTGTTTTACCTGATTTTTTTTCCGATAGCCCGTCTTACCACAGGGCTTTCGCGCTTGATACTCCGCTATTTGTTCCGTGTAAAAATAGATGAAGAAAACACGCCCACTTTTGGAAAAATCGACCTCGATCACCTGGTTAGCGAAACCCAAGAGGAACAACTGGAAGCTCATGAATTGAAACATGATGTAAAAATTTTCCAGAACGCCCTCGATTTTTCCGACATCAGGTTGAGGGAATGCGTGGTGCCTAGGACTGAGCTGGAAGCCGTTTCTATCGATGAAAGTGTGGAGGTTTTAAAGCAACGGTTTACCGAAACAGGGTATTCAAAAATTCTGGTTTACCAGGATTCCATTGATAACATTATTGGATTTGCCCACTGCATCGACCTTTTTGAGAAGCCACAAAATATTAAAAGCATGGTTCGTAAAATTCCCATTGTGCCCGAAACTATGCCGGCAAACAAGTTGTTAGGGCTTTTCATCCAAAACAAGAAAAGCATGGCACTGGTGGTAGATGAATTTGGTGGTACAGCCGGTATTGTTACCATGGAAGATATTTTGGAAGAAATTGTTGGAGATATTCAGGATGAGCACGATAAAGTTGTATTGGAAGAAACCCTGCTGGGGTCCAATGAATTCCGATTCTCAGGTAGGTTGGAAATTGATGATCTGAATGAAAAATACAACCTCAATTTCCCGGTTTCCGATGACTACGAAACCATTGCCGGGTTGATTCTCAAACATCATGGTTCCATTCCCAAAATAAACGACATGGTGACAATTGAACAATTTAATTTTAAAATACTTAAGGCTACAAATACCAAAATTGAATTGGTTCATTTAAAAATTCATTAATTGCCCACAAAACCGTCCTCTTATTTCCAATAAAAACCTCAGGAATAATTACCTTAATCGTTTAAATTCAGTAATTTAACCGGATGATTAATAAAAACCTGAATTCCGGTTAGATAATTTAAATTTTATTATATTCGTAGCCTGAAAAAATCAACGTAATACGATTATCAATTAGAATAAAGACAAATGGCAACATTACAGAAAATTAGAAACAATGCCGGGCTAGCAGTATCCATAGTAATCGGCTTAGCGTTATTAGCATTCATCATGGGCGATTTACTCACATCGGGCAGCACCCTTTTTAACAGTTCACGTACAAACGTGGCCGAAATTGGTGGTAAATCGGTTTCCATTCAAACCTATCAGGAAAAAATAGATGAAAACATCGAAAATTACAAACGCAATACAGGACAAACATCTGTTGAACAAACCGTTATGGATCAACTTCAGGATCAGACCTGGGAACAAATGGTCCGCGACGTGGTAATGGAAGATGAACTGGATGAATTAGGTATTGGCATTTGTGGCGATGAACTTTTTGACATCGTTCAGGGAAACAACATTGACCCTCAGATTAAACAAATTCCTATTTTTCAAAACCAACAAACCGGGCAGTTCGACCGGGCTTTGGTTATTCAGTTTCTAAAAAATATGGAATTGGATCCTTCAGGTCAGGCAAAAGCTTCATGGACAGCTTTTGAAAAGGCCCTGGCTCAGGAAAAAATCAACCAGAAATACAATACGTTAATTGAAAAAGCCATGATTTCGACCACTGTTCAGGCTAAGAAAGAGGTTGAGAACAAAGGATTAAAAGTGGATTTTGATTACGTGACCATTAAATACAACACGGTTTCAGATAGTTTGATTTCGTTTACTGAAAAAGATTTGCAAAAATATTACGACGAAAACACCGAGAAATTCAAACAAACCGAACAACGCGAAATCAATTACGTAACGTTCCAGGTATTACCATCGGCCGATGATGACCGCGAGACGTTGAAAATGATTGAAAATGCCAAAGCTGAATTTATTCAGACCGAGAATAACGAGCAATACATCAGCTTAAATTCAGATATCCCTTTCGATGGAACCTATTATACCAAAGATGAATTGGCTGCATCAATCGCCAATCTGTTTGATAGCGAAGCCGGAACCGTATATGGCCCATACAAAGAAGATAACGCCTATAAAATTTCGAAAGTAGTTGAATTTAAAAACGTCCCCGATTCAGTGAAAGCCCGCCATATCTTAATCAGATCTGAGGCTGGTATAGATGCAAAAGCTAAAGCCGACAGTTTGTTGAATGTGATTAAAAAGGGAGGAAACTTTGCAGAATTAGCTAAAGCATATTCTCAGGATGGGTCAGCTCCCACAGGTGGCGATTTAGGCTGGTTTAAAGCCGGAGAGATGGTAAAACCTTTCAACGATGCTTGTTTCTTTGGCAAAATTGGGGATATGGTTACTGTTGAAACACAATTTGGCGCACATGTCCTTGAGGTGGTTGACCAAAGCAAGAAGACTGAAAAAGTACAAATTGCCACATTGGCTCAAACCGTTGTTGCCAGTTCAAAAACATATCAAAACACTTATGCCCAAGCCAGCAAGTTTGGAGCATCGAACCGCGATTTCAATTCATTCAAAACGGCTGCTGAAAAAGAAGGATATACCTTAAAAGTAGCCTCGCTCAAAAAGGAGGATAAACTTGTTGCAAACCTTGAAAACTCTCGTTCTTTGGTGCGTTGGGCCTATCAATCGGAAAAAGGTACGGTGTCAGAAATTTTAGAATTTGGTGATTTCTTTGTCATTGCTGCCTTGAAAAGTGTTCAGGAAGAAGGTATTGCCTCATTGAATGAAGTGAAAGTGGACGTAGAACGTGAAATTAAAAAGAGCAAAAAAGCGGCCTACCTGATTGAGAAAATGGCTGAGGCATCGAAAAATGCAAGCAGTTTGCAATCAGTTGCCGGAAACCTACAAACCGTGGTAAAAGAGGTAGTAAATGCAAATTTTGCAGCATATACTGTTTCGGGAGTTGGTTTTGAACCTGAACTACAGGCTGCTGTTGTAACTTTACCTGCCAACAAAATTTCCGAGCCCATTGAAGGTAAAAATGGTGTGTATGTGGTGCAGGTTAAAAATGTACAAAACCCAACTACTGTTGATCCAACCAGCGAAAAGAACCTGATGGCCCGTTCGTACCGTTCGAGGGTAAATTACCAAGTATTTGAAGCTGTAAAAGAAGCTGCCAAAATAGTAGATCGTCGTTCAGAATTCTATTAGTAGAAAAATACTATTACTGAAAAGCGTCGGGTTTTCCGGCGCTTTTTTTTATCTGAGAGGTGCAAATTTTTAGTTAGGGCTTGCTGAGAAACTAACAATAAACACATTTAATGTGATTTACAACATAATGCAATGTTTTTTGCTACAAGCTTTTCAAGGCAATTCATTTAAAACGCTTGCATTTAAAATTCTGAAAGAATTTAAGCTGAATAACCCCATATGGTAATGCTGGGTGAAGAATAAAGAGTGAACCCGGAAAGGATTCAATTTTTTAGTATTCAGTTATTTGACCCGCTTCGGGGTCAATTTTATAATTTGGCGAATGCCACGGGTGGCAACCTGTGGTTATTAACATTCAACTCCTTCGGAGTTTTTTAGCAGACCCCTAGATAAAGTTTTCTTCTGAATTTCATGTTTATATTGAGCATATGCTTATATTTGCACCACCTTAAATTGAGCATATGCCAAGAACTAAATGTTACCGACATATTGAAAATATTCCAAACATTACCTATTACAAGCCAGTGGGGATTCCACTCCGTGAAATGGAAGAGGAAAGTTTGGGGCTCGATGAATTTGAGGCCATAAGATTGGCGGATTTTGAGGGACTCTATCAGGAGGAAGCTGCTTTACGGATGAAAATTTCGAGGCAGACCTTCGGACGGATACTGATGTTAGCGCATCAGAAAATTGCCAGTGCCCTTATTCACGGGAAAGCCATCCGGTTTGAGCACCCGGCAAATTTCCATCTGGAACCAGATTCAGCAAGGGAGGTTGAACCAGCAAAAGAAACCGAACGTTAATCGAAAATAGAATTTAACTTTTAAAATTTTGAAATATGAAAATTGCCATTCCAACACGAAACGGCCAGGTTGACGACCATTTTGGACATTGCGAGTATTTTACCGTTTATACGGTTGAGGAAAAAGAAATACTTTCCGAAGAAGTTGTTCCATCCTTACAGGGTTGCGGTTGTAAATCGGACATAGTAAGCGAATTAAAAACCAAAGGCGTGGATATAATGTTAGCGGGGAACATGGGTCAGGGAGCCTATAACAAAGTGATGTTTGCCGATATCAAAGTCATCCGGGGATGCCGGGGCGAAACCAAACAGGTAATTGCCGATTACCTGGAGGGCAAGGTAAAGGATTCTCTTATTCTATGTGGAACCCATGAACATCATCACCATGGGCATGATCACGGACACCAGTGCCAACACTAAAAAGTATCTATTTATAAAAATGATCTGAAAATATTTAAGGGTTTATTTAGCGGTAATATTTCCGTTGAATAAACTCTTTTTATTTTGTATGAGTGTTGAAATAAGCAGATCGATTATGATGTTTCCTGCCAACCCCAATCAAATCCTTGTTTTGCAACATACCTGATAATTCCTATTCATTGTTTTCATCTCATGAATGGCTTGATGTACCAAAGGTTCCACACCAGATAACTATTTTTTAACAAAACAGTATTGCTAATAATCAAGAAAGTTTCGTGAAAAAAAGATAAATTCGAAACATGAATGAATCCAAAAGGTGGTTATAGCATGATAATTCAAGCCAATAGTAATGACAACCAACTTGTGGAAAGGTTATGCAACGATGATAAATCGGCATTTACCTTTATATTTACAAAATACTACAAGGATTTGGTGGTTTTTTCCTTTAGCTTTACCCGCAACCTGCAAGCATCTGAAGAGATTGTTCAGGATCGTTTTTTAAAACTTTGGGAACACCGCAATGGATTGGTTGTTCAAACATCGTTAAAATCATACCTGCTGAAATCTGTCCAAAATCAGAGCCTCGATTGGTTGCGGCATCTGAAAGTCAAAACAAATTTTGCATCGGTTATTTTGGAACACCCGGTTTTATCGGAAAACAATACCGAAAACTATATTTTGCATTCCGAACTTCAAGATAAATTGGATGAAGCACTGGCTAAACTCCCTGAACCGTATTCCCAAGCATTTAAAATGAACCGATTTGAGGCCCTTAATTATCAGGAAATTGCCAAAAAACTTGAGGTTTCGGTCCGTACGGTGGAGGTGCGGATTAGCAAAGCTCTTTTGCTTTTAAGGGAGGAACTCAAAGATTTCCTATTGCTGGTTGTGGCTTTTATAACGTTGAGATAAAAAAATTACTTCTGAAAAAAAAGTGACAATATGAATGTGGGGTTTCTTTTTTGAAACGTCGTTTAATTGAAATAACATTTATGGACACAAACAATTACACCGATATAGATTCATTGATTGCCTCATTCCTTCATGGGGATTTGACACCGGAAGAGGCAGCCAGACTCATTTCATGGATTCGCCAATCGGAAAAGAACCGGATTCACTTCATGCAGATCAAGAACTTCTGGGAATCGACCGAAGAACTTCCCGTTTCAACAGATAAAGCCCTTGCCAAAGTTTTAAAACAGATTGAGTCCGGGGATAAAAAAATTACTTTCTGGCAGTTTTGGCATCGGGCTGCTGCCTTTTTATTGCTGCCTTTGCTTATTGCTACCCTATGGTTAAGTCTGGGTAAAATCAAAAGCAGTTCCCAAGCCGAAGCTCAACATACCAAAATTTCGGCTCCATTTGGTTCCTTTGCCGCCTTTGATTTACCCGATGGTTCGAAAGTATGGCTGAATGCAGGCAGCAGTATCGAATACCCCAACAGGTTCGGTAAAAAGAGCAGAACCGTGCATTTATCCGGGGAAGCTTATTTTGAGGTAAAATCCAATACCGAATCGCCTTTTTATGTGAATACCGCCTATTTTAGCGTGAAAGCTACAGGTACCCGCTTCAATGTCATGGCTTATTCAAAGGATGGAAACCCATCGGTTTCGTTGGCTGAAGGGAAAGTTGCCGTCACAAAAACCGATGCAAAAGGGAATCAGGTTGTTATTTCATCGTTAAAACCAAATGATCATCTAATTTACAATGTCCTGAATGGAAAGGCTTCCGTTCAGTCAGAAGATACTTACAAACACATTGCCTGGAAAGACGGCAAATTGGTATTCCGGAACGACCTTTTGAGCGATGTGGCTAAAAAGATCGGACGCCAATATAATGTTGATATCGAGGTTGTCGGCGATTCGGTAGAACAATATCGGTTCAGGGCCAGCTTTGAAAATGAACCCCTTAATGAATTGTTGCGCCTGCTGAAGATATCGTCGCCCATCGATTACACAGAAATTGAACCTAACCCGTTGAATGACGGTACTTTTTCAAGACGCAAAATCATTATTTACGCAGCAAACAAATAACCTTTACACGATAACGATGAAAACAAAATTCAACAAATCAGGAGCAGGATAAATTTACGGGTCTCAAATCGTGGGGGGTATTCCCCAATAGATTTTATTCTTTTGATAACAGTTTTGTGAATGAATTTATTAAAAACAGGAGTTTTTGATACTAGAATATTATTGGAGTTAAAATTAAAATATCAAGTATGATAACAAGAAAACTTATTGGATTGCTGGTTGCATTTGCGATACTTCCCACCCTTTTGGTTGCCCAAACGGAGCGGATTTCGATAAATATGACAGATGTAACACTCAATGATGTATTGAACGAGATTGAAAAGCAGACCAGCTTTAGTTTTTTGGTGAACGAAAAAATTATAGACGTAACGCGTAAGGTAGATGCTGTTTATAAAGATGTATCCATCACCGAAATTCTGGATAACCTTTTTAAAGATGGTACCATTCAATATGTAATCAGCAACCGGCAAATCATTCTGACACCAAAGAAAGATAACCCTCAGCAGGAGAAGGTAAAGCCGATTAAAGTAAGCGGGCGAATCACGGACATTGGAACCAACGAACCACTTCCTGGAGTAAACATCCGGATTCAGGGAACCAGTGTGGGAGCCATTACCGATTTTGAAGGGAATTATTCATTAGAAGTGCCTGATGCGAATACCAGCCTAATCTTTTCCTTTATTGGTTATAAAACTCAAACGATTGCCCTGGTGGGCAAATCAGAGGTTGATATTAAAATGGAAGTGGACACCAAAGGTTTGGATGAGGTAGTGGTAACAGCTTTGGGAATTAAACGTGAAGTGAAAGCTATTGGCTATTCGGTGCAGGCAGTCGAGGGTGAAGGTTTACAAACCGTAAAAACCGTAGATGTGGGAACCTCGCTTACAGGAAAAGTAGCCGGTTTAAATGTATTAAACAGCACCGAATTTGCCGAAGAACCTACCGTGTTGATTCGTGGTGAAGAACCCATTTTAGTTATTGATGGGGTTCCTTATGCCAACATGACTCTAAGAGATATTCCCTCTGATGACATTGAGAGCCTAAGCATCTTGAAAGGGGCAACGGCTTCCGCTTTATATGGATACCGGGGACAAACGGGAGCTATTATGATTACCACTAAAAAAGGGAGTGAAAAAAAGGGGCTAACCGTTTCGTTGAATAGTAGTAATATGTTTGCTGCTGGTTTTTTGGCAATCCCCGAAGCACAATCGGTTTACGGACGCGAAGTTGAATTGATAAATGGGGAATTGTCGGCGGTTACAAATGGTGACGGCTCCTGGGGGCCTCCTTTGGAAGGTCAAATGGTCATTCAATGGGATCCGATTGAAAAGGTTCGCAAATCAATGCCCTATCTACCGGTTGGAAAAGATAATTTCAAAAATTTTTTAGAGCCCGGTTATATTTTAAATAACAACATAAATATTTCTCACCAAAGTGAAATAGGGAGTTTCAGGGTATCGGCCACTTCAGTGCAAAACAAGGGGCAATATCCAAACTCTATGTTTAACAAGTTTACCTATAGCATGAGTGGCGACATTAAGGCTGATAATTTTACTTTAGCATCTTCCATGTCGTACAACAAACATACTTCGCCAAATATTGGGTTTAATGGTTATACGGGTTACGACCCAATGTATTCCCTTTTAATTTGGTCGGCTCCCGATTTTAACGTGCTTGATTTACAAGACTATTGGATAACACCCAATGTATCTCAAAACAATAGTTTTTCCGATACCAACAACAATCCCTATTTTGACCGAAACGAACGGACACACAGTTTAGACAAGGATATTTTAAACGCCTCCATTACGTTAAGTTATAGCTTTGCCCCTTGGTTAAAGGCTACCATTCGTTCGGGTTACGATACGTACAGCAATCGGCAGGTGATTACCGTGCCCATGAGTTCGCTAATAAGTGCAGGTTCTGCTACTGTTGTTAATAATGGAAACCAAGTTTGGGGCGAATCCACCTTAGGTTCCTATAATATTGGATTGGGACGGGGTTATAGTTTCAATAATGATTTTTTATTGACAGGAATACATGAACTTGGAAAATTTTCTATTGATGGATTGTTGGGTGGAAGTATAGCATATAATCAGGATGAGGGTACCGATTCACGTACCCAGGGCGGTATAAAAGTTCCTGGATTTTATTCTTTGGCAGGTTCTGTTGAGAACCCAATAGTGGAATCGAATATATACAGAAAGCAGGTAAACAGTTTATTTGGTCGGTTGGTATTATCGTGGAACAAACTAATTTATGTGGATGCTACTTACCGTAACGACTGGAGTTCTACCCTTTCGAAAAAAAACCGGATGTACACTTACCCCTCTTTATCGGGTAGTTTTATTGCTTCGGAACTTTTACCTGAAATTGATTGGTTATCGTTATGGAAACTGAGAGCATCATGGACGGTTGCCAGAGATATTCCAAGTATTTACGAAATTAATAGCGTTTATAATATTACTCAAAATGGCTGGGGGACTTTGAGCTCCGCCACATTACCAACAACTATCAGGAATGACGATGTATATGCTGAAGGCTCAGCTACATGGGAACTGGGAACTGCGGTAAATATTTATAAAAACAGAGCATCGGTTGATATTGCCTATTACCAGAAAAGAAAGTATGATGGGCTAGAGTATGCCGAAATCAGTAGTGCATCAGGTTATTATAATAATTATATCAACAGCGATACCGAATACACAAAAAAAGGATGGGAAGTAACGTTAAATACTACACCGTACAAGACAAAAGAACTTACTTGGGATGTAGCCTTTAACTGGACTACTTATGCCACCTATTACACCGCCCTTGATGAATTAATTGAGGATCACCCCTGGATTGACGAAGGAAAAAGAACGGATGCCTATGTAACTTACGACTATCAATACGACCCTTCAGGAAATATTATCCACAGAAATGGGGTTCCTCTTTATTCATTGTACCCTTCAAATATTGGCTACTCTGATCCTGATTGGATTTGGGGGATTACCAACCGAGTAAGCTATAAAAACTGGGATGCTAGTATTTCCATTGATGGAAGGGTTGGCGGATTAACCAAAACTGTAACCGAAATGTATATGTGGCGTTCTGGGTCGCATCCCAAATCGGTTGTTCCTGAGCGTTACCTCGATGCTACTGTTTCAGGAAGCAGAAACTATATCGGTCAGGGTGTAATGGTTGAATCGGGTTCAGCTACCTACGATGTGTATGGGAATATAATTACCGACGACCGCGTTTTTGTCCCCAATGATGTTGCTACTACCTATCAGAACTACATTAATACCCTGCATAGTGGTACAGCTTGGGGTGGTAATCCATCAACCGTGGATGTTTATGATGCGACTTTCTTTAAAATCCGTGAGTTGGCGATAACTTATAAACTTCCAACTACAATCTGTTCAAAAATGATGATGCAATCAGCATCGGTGTCAGCTATTGGTCAAAACTTATTTTTATGGGCAAAGCAATTTAAATATTCTGACCCTGATGGAGGATATGAGAACTTTAGCGATCCCTCCATTCGATATGTGGGGTTAAACTTGAAAGTGGTTTTTTAATTATTTTAAAAATGAATGACATGAAACACAGATTATTATATATTAAAGCAGGTTTCTTATTTGTTCTGCTTTCCCTGTTTAACTGCAGTAATTTCGAAGAGTTAAACACCAATCCTGATGCTACAGAAGTAGTACCAGCACCTTTAATTTGTACCAATGTGGTAATAGGAATGCTCGGACATAGTGGCGATGCCATGAGTTACATTTCAGAAAACACTTTATCGAAATATGTTGGGTTTGCCGTTCTTGGTAAAAATGGCGCCCAATACAACGATTTTGGCAGTGGAAGTTTTGGTGGAATGGTGCTTTTACCCAATATTGATGCCATGGTAGAAGCTGCAACAGGTACCGTAATGGAACCCTCATATAGAGGAATTGCCAGTTTTGCCAGGGCAAGGTTATTTTTTAGAACTACCCTTTGGATGGGCGATATTCCCTATACTCAAGCGGGTAAAGGGATTGATGGGTTGTTTAAACCAAAATACGACTTGCAAAAAGACATTTTTCTGGGTATTCTCGATGAATTGCAAGCAGCCGATCAATACTTTGCACAAAATATTAAATTCGATGGTGACCCAACCCCGTTTAATGGCGATCCGGCGAAATGGCGCAAAGCAGTAAATGCTTTTACCTTGCAAGTATTAATGAGTTTAAGCCCCAAAGTTGATGATGCCGCATTGGATATTAAGAACCGTTTTGCTGAAATAGTAACTGCCGGAAATTTAATGACTAGCGCCGATGAATACCTTGGGTTGGTTTATTCAGCAACCAATCCGCATCCTTTGTATAGTGACAATTCTATGTTTACTCCTAAAACGGTTGCCAGCGATTTGCTGGTTTCGAATCTGAAAAAACTGAACGACAGGCGGTTGTTTTATTTTTGTGAACCCGCAGCGGCACAAATTACAGCAGGTTTTGAACAAACCGATACTGCCGCCTATGTAGGGGTTGATGTATCAATGGAATACAGTGATATGAATGTGCTTTATAAAGCCAATAAACTTTCGCGGTTAAATTTGCAATACGCAGCGGAATATGCCTGTGAGCCCTTGATAATGTTGTCGTATGCCGAACAGCAATTAATTTTGGCTGAAGCCCGCATCAGAGGTTGGTTTACTACCGGAACTGGCCAAGAATATTATGAGAGTGGGGTAAAAGCAGCCCTTACCAATAAAATGAACTTTTGTTTAGATTTATATGCTCACAGTGTGGCCATTGACCAAAACTATATAGACGGTTATTTTACCGGTGAAGCAGCATTCAAGGCAACCACTGATGAACAATTAAAACAAGTATGGATGCAGGAATATTTGCTGCGTTTTATGCAGGATGCCGATTTTAGCTATTTTGAGTATCGAAGGAATAGTTATCCTGAATTCCCTATTAATCCAGCAACAAGTATGAACGAGAATAACCCAAATGCTTTACCACTGCGTTGTTTGTACCCTGAATCAGAAACTAGTTACAATCAGGAAAACCTGATTGAGGCCTTAAACCGACAGTATGATGGCTATGATGAAATTAACAAGGTGATGTGGTTATTGAAATAATTCTAATAAACAATTGCTTAATAATTTATAAATCAGAATAATAATATAGTAATTTTAATTAACTAAAAACAAATGCTTATGAAAACGAGATTTACTTTTGCTGTAGTATTGATGAGCCTTCTTGCAGGTTCCGTTGTTTTAGCTCAGGTGCCTGAAAAAAAAGGCCACTGGAAATTCGATGATGCATCCAATCTTGAGAAAGCCACCATTGGTAGTAATCTTACGTTTGAAGGAACGCTTGCATCAGTTGATGGCCCCGTTACAGGCAACTTAGCTGTTGAAGTGAAAATGGGCGAATATATAACGGTTACTCACGGTATTGATGCCAACGGGGGCGGTGATTCTGTGAACGTTTATAGTTTGATGTTCGACATCTCAATGCCTGAATCAAGCTTGTGGCATGCTATTTTTCAAACGAATATCGAAAATGCTACCGATGCTTCAATGTTTCTTAATACCAGCAACTTAATTGGAGCTTGGCGTTATGGGTATTCTGAATTGGCTATGGAAGCTGCTACATGGTACCGCGTGATTGTTTCGGTTGAAAATGGGGTTTCCTACAATGTGTATGTTGATGGCGAAATATGGGTGGCTGGTGTTTTCCAAGAAGTTGATAGCCGCGATGCTTTGGCAGAATCAATTCTATTCTTTGCCGATAACGATGGTGAAGACAATACTATGCAGTGCTCTGAAATCGCTATTTGGGATGTTGCTTTAACAGCCGATGAAGCTGCCGAATTAGGCGATGCCACCACTGTTGGTGTTCATGACAAGTTAAAAGCAAATTTGAGCAACGATTTAGATCAAAACTATCCCAATCCATTTGCAACCGTTACAACTTTAAATTACAACGTGGTTGAATCGGGCGATGTTTCTTTTATGGTTTTCAATGCTATTGGACAAAAAGTTCAGGAAATAAATGCAGGCAACCGCATGGCAGGTGATTACCAATTGGAATTAAATGCCGGCAACTTGAACAATGGAATCTACTATGTTCAAATGAAAAACAACAACCGGGTAAGTAACCGTAAAATCACTGTATCGAAATAATTTCTTGGCAATTCTTAGATTCCTGAAGGGCTCATTTATAAGGCTTCAATCAAAATAGAGCCTTCAGGGCAGTACAAAATTCACCAGTCGGGTTGAACCTGGCTGGTGAATTTATATATCCGCTATCATTTCCATTTACAAATCCCAAAAATCACGTATCATGAGATTCAATAAATATTTTGTATCCCTAGCACTCGTATTTGTTCTTAACTCCATAAACGCCACCGTTCCTGAACGTAAAGGGTGGTGGAAGTTCGACAACCCATCAGACTTATTGAAGGCTGAAGATAGCTGTCTGGCTTCTTTACAATTGGTGGGAAGCCATGAGGTTGCACCTGGGCCTACCGATGGGAATGGGGCGGTAACCATTGGGGTTGGGAGTTATTACAAGTTGCAGCATGCGATTGAGGCCAATGGTGGAGGTACTTTTGTGAATGAATATTCGCTTCTTTTCGATGTGAAGGTGCCTTCTTTATCGGTGTGGCATTCTTTTTTTCAAACCGATACAGCCAACATCAGTGATGCTGATTTCTTTATCAATCCTGAAGGAAGTATTGGCGTAGCCGCAGTTGGTTACAGTGGTTACACCATCAAGAACAGTGAATGGTACCGGTTGGTTATTGCTGTAAAAACCCCCACCCTTTTTACCGTGTATTTGGATGGAAAAGTCCTGCTCACAGGCAATCCCCAAACCCTGGACGACCGTTTTTCCCTGAATCAATTCCTACTCATTTTTGCAGATGAAAATGGCGAAGATGGCGAAATTAGCTGTGCCGAATTGTCCATTTGGAACCAATACCTCACCAGTGAACAAGCTGAGGAACTGGGTGGATATGGGCACAAGGTAGGCACAGCCGAAATGGCCCGCATTCCTTACCTGCAAAGCCCGGGTACCAGTTCCATGGTCGTTTGTTGGCACGATACCGTAGAAAGTGTCCCCACTTTAAGGTACGGAACCGACAGCCTGTTAGGTTCTGAAACCCTTGGCAGCAGCGAGTTTATTAAATATTCCTATTGGTGGAATACCGTTTCGCTGGAAGGGCTGCAACCTAATACATCGTATTATTATCAGCTATTGAGCGGGAACGATACTTCCGATACCTACATCTTTAAAACTTTACCCGATACTGCTTACCAGGGAATTCTCCGTTTTGTAGTGCTTGGCGATACCCATGCCACCGATACCACCATGTCCATGAAACTATTGAAAGAGGTACGCAAGAAGTTAGAAACCCTTTACGGGTCGGGGATTCAGGATCACGTTCAGGCAATCATCCACTCCGGCGATCTGGTCGTTTCGGGCAATTCCATCGACCATTATTCGGTTCAATACTTCCGCCCCATGGCCGCCCTGTCAGGGAATATTGCTACCATGGCCGTGGCCGGGAATCATGAAGGCGAGAGCCCTTACTTTTATCAATACATGAAATTAGATAATTATTCAGCCTTTCCGGATAATGCCAATCTTAACGAAAAAGTATGGCGGTTCAGGGTGGGGAATACCCTTTACCTGGGACTCAACACAAATATTACTGCAAGCTATGGTACAACCATGGCCAATTGGCTCAACACTCAATTGAACGAGGCCGAAAGCAACCCTTCCATCGACTTTGTGTTTTTGGTAATGCACCACCCACCTTACTCAGAGTTATGGTACGATGTCGTTACTTTTGATGCAGGTCCTGACTATGTTACGAAAAGACTTTTTCCCATCATAAAAAAATACACCAAGGTTCAACAGATTCATTATGGCCACACCCACGGTTTTGAACGGGGAACCATCGTTTCCGGTCAACCTGATGCCGATTTCCGTATCATTTGTGGCGGAGGCAGTGGCGGCCCGCTCGATCCCTGGAACGAACCCGCTGTTCACGATTATGCCGACATCCATAAAACCTATAGCGAATATTTTTTTCAGGTAGTGGAGGTAGATATTGCCAACCACAGCTACCAGAATTCGGTATATAGCCTGGGCGATTTGGTAAGCCCGAAACCTTCCACGCTACTCGATCAATGGTACAAAAAAAAGGACCAATCAAAACCAGCCTCACCCGTGATTGAAAGTATCACAAAAAATGGAGAGGCACTTCAAATCAACCTTTCAGCCTTTTCGGGGACAGATTCGTTGATGTCTGTTCAGATGCAGTTTTTCGACGGGACCAATAACAATAATTTGGTACTGGATACTTGTTTCCATTGGCAAAATGTGTTTGGGGTCGATGCCCAGGGAAAACCTGTGGACTTAAATGAAAAGTTCAACCTCAACCAACTGGAAATACCCGCGCCCAAACTCCCAAAAAACCGGGAACTCATTTGTAAAGTCCGTTACCGCGACCACAACCTGAAATGGAGTGAATGGTCGGCGGCCTATACTTTTGATGTGGTGGGTATTATCGAGAACCCCTCCGATCGCACACATTATTTTCTGGGACAGAATTATCCAAATCCATTTAAAAGCAGCACACAAATCGACTATTTATTACCTGAAAAGGGGAATGTAAAATTTCAGTTCTTGAATCAGCAAAACCAAATTGTTGCATCCTTTAACGAGGGACTGAAAGAACGGGGTTCCCATTCCATCATGTTTGAAGGCCAAGAATTGGAATCGGGTATCTATTATTACCAGCTAATAGCCAACAAAACAATTCTTATGAAAGAAATGATTAAAACACAGTAAAAAATGGAGTATCTTTTGAAATTGAATTTTCAATAAAAGAGAATTTTATGAGGCACAGTTGGTTGGTTGTTTTATTTGCTTTAATATGGGTCAGTCGGCCATCGGTTGTGGCACAGACGAATCGCACCATGCAAAGCCCGTTTTTCGATGTACTTGTCAATTCAGGTACAGGAACAATCATCATCGGACGGCCTAACAAGACTCCATTTATCTCGGGAGCGTTTACCACAATCCATTACGATTCCGTTAATTTTTGGTCGCCTCAACTAACTGAAAAGGTACATGTTACAATTGAGCCTTTTACTAATGAATTGGGCAAAGGACGTAAATTGATTTATACTTTTATGGACACTGCTCACGCCCTTGAGGTAAAGTGGGAGATTGGTATTTATGATTCGCTACAGGCGTTAACTTTCGAAACCACCTGCACCAACCGGGGGCAACACAACGTTGGGATCAAAAGCATAGAACCTCTGGCAATTACCGAACAACATCCGGGATATTTATATTGGCCGGGGGCCCAAAAGTGCCTGACCAATGGGGCCATGTATTACGATGCGGGAACTATCCATACCTTTGGTGACCCTTATCAAAAGCCGGAACCTTACGGTGAAACCAAAGGCGGAGTGATGTTGAACCGCCAGCTTGCCGATAACCCGAGGACTATTCAAAGCTGGTGGAACATTGGCATCTTTAGCGGATATGATCAGGAAGGTCTGTCGCTCGGATATATAGAAAACAAATCGGGATTAGGCCGTATTCAGGTTTTAAAAAACACTGATAACCAAATTTCACTGGTGGCCGAATCGGTTCTGAACCCGGGTTTGGAGATGGAACCCGGACAAACCATCAGTTCCGATAGGTTCATGATCAACATTGCCAATAACCCGTATCAGGTACTCGAAGATTACGCCGATATCATGGCTAAAGTCGGGAAAGCCAATATTGGCGAAGTTGTGAATGGTTGGTGCAATTGGTTTTATACCCTCGACCACTTTACAGAAGACGAAATCATAAAAAACGCCCAATTTGCAGCAAAGCACCTGAAACCTTACGGACTTGAATATATTCAAATTGATGAGGGATTCCAAACATGGCATGGCGAATGGGAAGGCAACAGCCGTTTCCCGCACGGGTTAAAATGGTTGGCCAGCCAAATCAAACTTTTGGGATTAAAACCAGGCATCTGGATTTCACCTTTTGTTGTTTCCGATACCACCGAGGTATTCAAAAAACATCCCGATTGGTTTTTAAAAACCGATGAAGGTACTTTAAAACGCATAGGACCCTGGCCTAACGAAAACACCGATTGGTTCCGGAACGAAACCCCCAAACGTTTTGCACTTGATATTACCCATCCCGGAGCCGGGAAGTGGTTTACCGATTTAATTGATACCTTGGCCAACAACTGGGGATTCGAGATGATTAAAGTGGATTTTGTGGCTTGGACCGTGTTCTCGGCCCACCATTTTTACGATACTTCGGCAACTCCTGTGCAGGTTTATACCAAGGCTTTACAGATTATGCGAAAAACCGCCGGCGATAAATGCCACCTGCTCGATTGCGGACCGGGAAACATTTCGATTGGTTCCATCAACAGCATGCGGGTTGAATACGACCAAAATTATGGGTATTTTAACGAAGTGTGGAAGCAATATTTCCTTGGAACATCATGTAGCGCCGGAGCTGCAGGTAAACGCTATTTTTATCATAACCGCACATGGACAAATGATGCCGACCATGTTTGCATCGATTTGCTCTCAAACACGCAGGCACAGGCTGTAGCTTCATTAATCTCGTTAAGCGGTGGCAATATGATGTCGGGTGATAGGTTAACTCACATGAATAACAGTAAGTTGGAGATTCTGCATAAAATCTTCCCAGCTACCGGAACCAATGCCAAACCCGTGGATTTATTCGATATGGATCCACAGACAGCATTTGCTGTAAATTTTAATAAGGAATTCGATCAATGGACTGTGGCCGGGTTCTTCAATCCCAATCTCGATTCTTCCATAACTAAGGTTTTTCCTTTACATCGGCTTTGGCTCGATCCTAAAAAAACCTATCTGGTTTACGATTTCTGGAACGAACATTTTGTAGGTGAAATCAACGATTCTTTAGAGGTAAGAATCCCTCCCGGGAGCGCAGAATTGTTCAGCCTGCATGAGAAAAGGCCCATTCCCCAATTTATCTCAACCACACGCCACGCCATGCAAGGCGCGGTTGAACTGGATGACATCCATTTTGATTCTGCCCACAATACCTTATCAGGAACTTCAACAGGGCCTTTGGGGAGTTCGTACGATGTAATAATTTTCATCCCTGCAGATTATTATTGGGTACCCAAACAGGCCAAGCTTTACGACGATTTTCATAATTATTCGGTTAAAATGGCTGATAACCAGATACTGAGGGTACGTTTGCAATTCAATGGGACTGATACAATAAATTGGGAAATTCAATTCAAAAAGTAATTGGTTTTGTTGGGAACTCCACCCATCAATCACCTTGTTTTTATGCCCATATCCCGCTTACTTGCTGGGGTTAGGCGTTTGTAGCGGGTATTGCTGCTTATTGAAGCAGCTAATTTTTGGGTGTTCGCCCCAGTTTTTGATTATAAAAAGTAAATCATCAGCAATAAAAAGAAATTAAACTGCTTATTTCCAACTGTTTTCATATACAGTTTTGCTCTGCCCTTTAGCCAACGACTCCGTAATTTTTACCTCAACCCCTTTGCATCCTGAAATTTCTAAAGCACGTTCTATCCAACCGGCAATACGGTATTCAATAACCTCGCTGGGTTGGTTAAATTCAGTCATCAACAGTTTTACTGAATTGGGGTGCAATTCAGAGGCCTCCAGCTTCGATGGATTGTAGTAGGCGGCAAAAATGCGGCTGGCCCGCGAAATAATGTGGCCGGGCGATGAAAACTTCACATACAGCTTATAGATACCATTCAAAGACACATCGGCACTATAACGGCCTAGTTCCCATGCTCCCATTTTAACATCGCCCCCAAAAAACATTTCAATAACCTTTTGGGTAGGTTCAACGGCTGCCGGCTGCAAAGGGTACCAGGTAGCCACATTTACATCAGCTACAATTTTTTTTGATGCTACCGATAGCGAGTTTACCCATTTAAGATATTCTCCGGGATGCCGTTGTTTCACAAATTCCGGTATGGTTTTTACCGCGGTACCTTTAATTTCCATAAGTTCGTTAATAATCGGTTCGTTTAATTTTACAGGGATGTTTATCCTGAACCTAAAGTAATAAAATCAAATGATATATTGACATATAACTATTGAATTCTTGTTTCCCAACGATAAATATGTCTCCGGTAATAACCAGAAGTCAGAATCTTAGGTTGAGTTCCATCCATGATTTATTACTATTTAACGTGAATTTTGTGTTGAAATATCAAGCATCGAAATATTTATTGGACAATGAAAAGAAGTTTCGTTACCCTTCTTTGGATCAAGAACCTGAAACATTTATCAGTTACAAATTGTCAACTTTACATGGTAAAAACATTTAGTTCATTAAATTTGCAGCTATAAAAACACTAAACATAAAGCAATGAATCTACTGCAACCTAAGATAGAAAAAGCCTGGGAAAACCGGGAACTGTTAAAATCCAATGAAGTAAAAGAGGCCATCCGCGAGGTGATTGAACTTCTAGATAAAGGTAAACTTAGGGTAGCTGAGCCTACGGACGAAGGATGGCAGGTTAATCAGTGGGTGAAGAAAGCCGTTATTTTGTATTTTCCCATTAGCAAGATGGAAACCATTGAGGTAGGGCCTTTTGAATTTCACGATAAAATAGCTTTAAAGCGGAATTATGCCGCTCAGGAGGTACGGGTGGTTCCCCATGGGTTGGCACGCCACGGGGCCTATCTGGCACCCGGTGTTATTATGATGCCCTCGTACGTGAATATTGGCGCTTATGTAGATAGCGGGACCATGGTGGATACCTGGGCAACGGTAGGTTCCTGTGCCCAGATTGGGAAAAACGTGCATCTCAGTGGAGGGGTGGGTATTGGCGGTGTTTTGGAACCTGTTCAGGCGGCTCCGGTGATTATTGAGGACAACTGTTTTATCGGTTCGCGCTGCATTGTAGTTGAAGGCGCGCATATTGGAAAAGAGGCGGTGTTAGGAGCTAATGTGGTCATTACCAATTCTACCAAAATTATTGACGTGACCGGTTCCGGGCCCAAGGAATACAAAGGTTATGTGCCGCCACGTTCGGTGGTAATTCCCGGTTCATATACCAAACAGTTTAATGCCGGAAGTTTTCAGGTTCCCTGCGCGCTGATTATCGGGACCCGCAAAGAGACCACCGACAAAAAGACTTCGCTGAATGATGCTTTGCGGGAATACAATGTGGCGGTTTAAGCAAGTTGTCAATAATTAGTAATGATGTAATTTTTTATACAGATTTTTTACCTGGACTATGCGTGAAGACATTAAAACAGCTCTGGAAGTGTTGCGGAATGGAGGCATCATCCTATACCCCACCGATACCATCTGGGGATTGGGATGCGATGCCACGAATCCTGATGCTGTTCAAAAGATATTTGAAATAAAGAAACGTTCCGACAACAAGTCGATGATTGTGCTGGTGGATCATCCCGGGAGAATCGCCAGCTACATTGACGAGGTTCCTGAAATTGCTTTTGAGGTGATTGAATTGGCCGAATCGCCCCTGACAGTGATTTTGGAAGGGGCTAAAAACTTGGCACCCAACGTGGTGAACCAGGAGGATAAAAGTGTGGGCATCCGTGTAGTAAAAGAACCATTTTGTCAGCAACTCATCCAGCAATTTAAACGGCCGATTGTCTCTACTTCCGCCAACATCAGTGGGGACCCTTCGCCAGCCATTTTCGATGATATTGAACCCAGCATTATGGCATCGGCAGATTATGTGGTAAAATACCGGCAGGGCGATCTTCAAAAAGCTAAACCTTCAGGTATCATTAAAATTGGAAAAGAGGGCTTGGTAAAGGTGATCAGGGAATAGCGGAACGGCTGTTGCATTTTCAACTTCGTTCTTTTATCTTTGGTTAACAACAAATCAGCACAACAATGAAGTATGTAGCCATCTGTTTCTTGGGTTTGATAAGCCAATTCGTGATTGCCCAGGGCGTTGCTGCTTTTTCCGATTACCAAAAGCGTTTTTGGGTGTTCGATGGCGGTAAATCGCGCCAATTGGAATACCAGCCCATCCTTTCCTATGCCGTGGGTAGCAAAAGCGTGGGTTATGTTACCAATTCGAGCCACCTGAAAGTGTATTACAACCATATTGATTATGAGTTGGGCTCCATGGTCAGTTCCTACGCGGTTACTGACCATTTGGTCACCTATAAAATCAATTCACAGTTGTTTGTTTTTGAAGATGGGCGTAAGCAGATGCTTTCAAAATATGTTGGGCAATATTTGGCAGGGGACAGTTTGGTGGCCTTTTTCGATACGGAAAAAAGATACTTTCAGGTGTATTATCATGGACAAGTAATCACGCTGGCCGACGGGTTATTGTCGGATGATGCAGGTTTGTTTCAGGTAGGGTCCAACATGGTTTGCTTTCGCGATCTTTACCAGAACTTTTGGTTGTTTTACCGGGGGAACATGGTGGAATTGCTCAGGACGAATGAAGAAATTACCAGTAAAATAGGCCGGGATGTATTGGCTTTTATCGATCCGGCGACCGATTATCTTCAGGTGTTTTATCAGGGTGAGGTTTCTACCATTGAATCTTTTCGGCCGGAATCGTTTCAAGTAGGTTACGATAAAGTGGCCTATGTAACCAATACGGGTGATTTTAAGCTGTTTGACCACGGGCAGGTTTTTGATGTCAGTTCATTTGCCCCCGATGTGTATGAGTTAAAAGGCGACATTCTGGTATATCAGCAGCAGGGGCAGCTTTTTGCTTTTTATGGGGGTGAAAATTACCTTATCGAGAATTATATACCATCCAATTATAAACTTAACTACAACGCCTTGGCCTATCTGGATCAAAATGGTTACCTGCGGTTGTTTAAAGCCGGGGAACGGTTCGAACTTTCGTTCGAGAAGATAAATGAGTTTCAGGTGCTTACCGAGGCTGTTATTTTCAACGAGGGGATGAATACCACCAAGGTTTTCTTTGATGGCAGAACATACGCGCAATAATGAAAATATCCGATACTTCAAAACCCAATCTTTTTATTTTCTGAGGTATTTTTTAAGTTTTATAGAAATAATGTTACAAAAAAACGTGAAGCAAACTCATGTTCGACTTGACACTAGGTGATCATAAAATCATCAGCAATTTCATTCAAATAGTCCTTTCCAAGCTCCCCTAATAGCTCCTCAAATTTTCCATATTTGAATTCCCATCACTTTTTGGCTGACTACAAAAAATCATAAGCATTAAGGTAAAACAAACATTTTGCGCCAACATTGCGGTTACAACTAGTGTCTAAACCAAATACCAATGAATTTATTCATCCGCCTGAAACATGGGATCCCAGGGAGGAAGCAAGGTGGATTTTTGCTCCAGCAACTTCAACGTGTTTTCATCTAGAAAATCTTTTTGAACAACAACGCGGAACAGGTATTCGTTAAACCAGGTATCGGAAAAAGTTAAGTAACCATTATGCCCACTGGAGCTTCCCCAGCTATTCTCGAACTGCCATTTGACAGGCACTTCGTTGGTATCCACATCCACGGCTATCAAAGCCATTCCGTGCGAAGAACCGCTCTCGAAGGTTTGGATGCGTTGGGCTTTGTTCATCCCAAATTTGATCCCATACAATGATTCAAAATCGTAATTATCAATATCGCTGTAGCCCAAATCGCTGTTCAACTGTTTGCCCACATCACACGAGGCATAAAGGGCCCTGTTATTTTTGATGCTGGCCATGGCAAAGCGTTTCAGTTCCTCATTGGGCAGGTTCAGGTAAGTCCAGTTGCGGCCTTCCATTACATTGCGGTCGTACTCAATTTCGTACATTTTGTAATATTCGCGGGTGGGGTCGTTCATCAACATTACATATTGGGTAAAATCAATGGGGCCCAACACCTCGGCCATAAACGTTTTTGGGGTAAATTCCTTTGTCTCGCCCAAATCGCCGTCTTTGGTTACAAAACGGTACATAAAAGTAGTTGGAGGTTCACCCAGATTTAGTGCCAGGATACGGTAAATTTCGCCAAGCATTGATATTTTTGTTGTTTCCAATTGCTGCGGTTTGCTTTTCTGATTCACCAGTTCGCGCAGTTTCAATCCATCCTCGCGCAGTTTGGTGCTGATTACGCGCATCATCCAGGCGGTATTTTCGCTTGCAAAGGTTTCGGGCATGGCCTCTTTGGGCACCAACCCATATTTATCGGCCAGGTTGGTAAACGAACTCCACACGCCGCCGTCGCCAATAGGATTTTTAAAAAGCCAGTCCACATACAAATCGCTCATGGGTTTGCCGGCATATTTTACCTGCGCTTCCAGGTACAGGTTTGCTTTCTCAAACACATCCCAGAAATACAGATAGTTGTGCGAGAATTCGAAACTGCTCAGTTGGTATTTTTCAATCACCAAAGGGCGAAGCACGTTCATACTGGTAAACATCCAGCATCGGCCGCTTTGTTTTTGATCCGATATTCCCTGAACTTTTACTTTGTATTTAAAATTGTGGTCGATAGTGGCCAGGTTCTGCCGGTTCAGCACCAGTTTTTTCACTTCGTTGTTGGTCAAGGCATTGGTCAAGGCACGGGTAGCGGGGTCGTTGGCATTATAACTTTTGCGGATTTGCTCCAACTGCACATTGCCAATGCTCCCTTGTTGAGCGCTTATATTCATGGCGGCTAAAAGCAAAACGGGAAAAATGATTTTTTTATTCATGGTTCACAACGTATCAATTGTTAAAAAAAATTTCATCTATCCAAAATTAGTTTTTTATCAACATAAGCCTAGTATCGTGAGCATGTTTTATATATTTTTGTTTGTGTTAAACCCCAAACTATAATAAGATGAGTCCTTTTAATTATTTTGATGAATACCCTTCGGCAGTGACCGTGTGTAATGAGCATGCCCAGATTGTATATATGAACCAAAAGGCCGCGGCCACATTTGAGAAATGGGGCGGTAAAGCACTTATTGGGCAAAGTTTGTACGATTGCCATAACCCAAAATCAGTAGCGAAAATTAAGGAGATTCTGGCTACCGGAAAACCCAATACCTACACCATTGAGAAAAACGGGTTGAAAAAGCTGATTCACCAATCGCCGTGGTTCCATGGGGGAAAACTGGCCGGATTGATCGAGATCAGCATTGAGTTGCCCGCCGAAATGCCCCACTTTATCCGGAGCTAAATATTCTGAACTACCACTATAATCGCTGAAGTTAGGTTATACCCTATCTAATCCTTTACAGATTTATAGCATTGAAATCTTAGCGGAAACAATAAAAAAAATTTTGCTGAGATTTTCACGAATCATTGAGACCTGATAAAAAACAGTTTTTTAAAGGTGTTCATTTGCTAAAGGTTCGTAATTTTGCCCTCTAATTTCAAAATCAGTCATCTATGTCAGAAATGGATAAAGGCCCGAAATTATTTACAGCATTTCCGCCTGTTACCACCCAACAGTGGGAGGAAAAAATAATCAGCGACCTAAAGGGGGCCGATTATGAGCGTAAGCTTATCTGGAAAACCATCGAAGGATTCAACGTTCGTCCTTACTATCGCAGCGAGAATCTTGCACCGATAAGTTATTTAGACACTATGCCCGGACAATTCCCTTTTGTACGGGGCAATAAAACCGAGAACCGTTGGTTTATCCGTCAGGAAATTAAAGAATTTGACCTGAAAACGGCCAATGCCAAAGCTATCGAGGTGCTTTCGAAAGGAGTAAATTCGTTTGGTTTTGTGCTCGACAACTCCAAAAATTACAGTGTTCAGGATATGGCTGTCCTTTTAAAAGATTTGCCGCTTACAACCATCGAAATCAACTTTGTAGCCGGAAGTGCAGCACCCAGTGTTGCCGGATCATTGGTTGCTTATTTAAAACAGCAGAAAGTTGATCTTACAGCTATTAAAGGAGCAGTTGTTGCGCATTCACTTACCTGTGAGTTGAATAAAGGTATTAAAACCACTGATAGCTTTTGGAATCAGTCCAAAGAACTGATTCACATGGTTAAAGAGATTCCCTCATTTAAAACAGTTGTAGTCCGTGGTGATGTGTTCGAGAACGCGGGTTCATCCATCGTTCAGGAGTTAGCCTTTTCGCTGGCGGCTGCCAATGATTGCATGGTGCATCTTACCGAAAAAGGGGTAACCGTCGATGAAGCTGCACAAGCCCTGAAATTCAAATTTGGCATTGGTTCAAACTACTTTATGGAAATTGCCAAAATACGTGCTGCCCGTTTGTTATGGGCACAGGTAGTAAAAGCGTATCAACCTGAATCGGAAAAATCGTGTATAGCTAATATTCATGCGGTGACCAGTAACTGGAACAAAACCATTTACGATCCCTATGTAAATTTACTCCGTACACAAACCGAAGCCATGTCGTCGGTTTTAGGAGGTGTTGATTCGTTAACGGTGAACCCGTTCAATGTTGCTTACGAAGCTCCTACCGATTTTAGCGAACGTATTGCCCGCAACCAACAGATATTGTTGAAAGAAGAGGCTCATTTTGATAAAGCCGTCGATCCGGGAGCGGGGTCCTATTATATTGAATCGCTTACAAACAATATTGCCGAACAAGCCTGGAAACTCTTCCTCGAAGTGGAGGAAAAAGGTGGCTACCTGGCAGCTGTTTCCCAGGGATTTATTCAAAACCAAATTAAGGAGATGGCTCAACGGCGCGATATGGATATTGCCAACCGCCGTGAGATTCTGTTAGGAGTGAATCAATATCCCAACTTTAACGAAAAAGTTGAGTTGGCCATTGAACCAGCCCAATTAATGAAAACCGCCCCTCAAAACCCTGAAATTGAACCTTTGGTGGCTTACCGCGGCGCCATGGCATTCGAATCACTCCGTTATAAAACCGATCAGTTTGCCAAATCAAACAAACGTCCTGTAGTGTTTATGTTAACTATCGGAAGTTTAGCCATGCGTAAAGCCAGGGCTCAGTTTTCGTCGAACTTTTTTGCCGTTGCCGGATTCGAAGTAATTGAAGGAAAAGGATATTGCGAGGTGAACGATGGCATCCGTGATGCAGTTCAGGCAAAAGCTGATATTATTGTTGTTTGCAGTTCCGATGAAGAGTACGTAACTTTTGCTCCCCAGGTTAAAGAACAGGCAGGTAAAATCATAGTGGTGGTTGCTGGTTTCCCAAAAGAAATTATGGAAACCCTTAAAGCAGCTGGGTTGGAACACTTCATTCATGTGAAAAGTAACGTGTTGGAAACATTAACAGCATTTCAAAAAGAACTAGGAATATAGTACTAAGAATCAAGAATCAAGAATCAAGATTTTTGTCTTGTGTCTGGTGTCTTGAATCTATAAATCTTAAGAAAATATGAGACCAAATTTTAAAGATATAGATTTCAAAGCTGTTCAAAAGTCCGGTATTTCTGGAAAAGAATGGCAAAAACAACACAATATCCAGAAAAACTGGCTTACTGCCGAACAGATTCCTGTAAAACCTGTCTATACCAAAGAGGATTTGGAGGGCATGGAGCATTTGAATTATGCCGCGGGGCTGGCTCCCTTTTTGCGCGGTCCCTATTCTGCCATGTATGTATCGCAACCTTGGACTGTGCGCCAGTATGCAGGTTTTTCAACCGCCGAAGAATCGAATGCTTTTTACCGCCGCAACCTGGCTGCCGGGCAAAAAGGTTTGTCGGTTGCCTTCGACCTGGCTACTCACCGAGGTTACGATTCCGACCACCCACGGGTAATTGGCGATGTGGGTAAAGCCGGGGTGGCCATCGATTCCATTTTGGATATGAAAATTCTGTTCGACCAGATTCCTTTGAACAAAATGTCGGTATCGATGACCATGAACGGAGCAGTTCTGCCTATAATGGCCTTTTATATTGTAACAGCACTCGAGCAAGGGGCTAAATTAGAGGAACTGACAGGAACCATCCAGAACGATATTCTTAAGGAATTTATGGTGCGGAATACCTATATTTTCCCACCAGAATTCTCAATGAAAACCATTGCCGATATTTTTGAATACACTTCGAAGTACATGCCCAAGTTTAATTCCATTTCTATTTCGGGGTATCATATGCAGGAAGCCGGAGCTACCAACGATATTGAGATGGCCTATACCCTTGCCGATGGTTTGGAATATCTGCGTACAGGTATAAAAGCGGGTATCGATATCGATGCCTTTGCACCACGTTTGTCGTTCTTTTGGGCTGTGGGAATGAACCATTTTATGGAAATTGCCAAGATGCGTGCTGCCCGTATGATTTGGGCAAAACTGGTAAGCCAGTTCAAACCTAAAAATCCAAAATCGCTGGCTTTACGCACGCACTCTCAAACTTCAGGCTGGAGCTTAACCGAACAGGATCCGTTCAACAATGTGGGACGCACCTGCATTGAGGCTATGGGAGCAGCTTTAGGCCATACCCAAAGTTTGCATACCAATGCCCTGGACGAAGCTATTGCCTTACCTACCGATTTCTCGGCACGGATTGCCCGTAATACACAGATTTATTTGCAGGAAGAAACCCAAATCTGCCGTTCGCTCGATCCCTGGGCAGGTTCCTATTATGTGGAAAGTCTGACACACGAAATTGCCCAACGTGCCTGGAAGTTAATTGAAGAGGTGGAGGAACTGGGTGGCATGTCAAAAGCGGTAGAAACCGGTATTCCAAAAATGCGCATCGAAGAGGCTGCTGCCCGCGCACAGGCAAAAATTGACTCAGGTGCCCAAATCATTGTTGGGGTAAACAAATACCGACTCGAAAAAGAAGATCCACTCGAAATTCTGGAGGTGGACAATACCGCCGTGCGTGAATCACAGTTGAAACGATTGGCTGAACTAAAAGCCAACCGGGACGAACAGGAAGTTCAGAATATTCTGAGTGCCATTACCAAATGTGCCGAAACAGGTGAAGGAAACCTGTTGGAACTGGCTGTGGAAGCTGCTAAAAAACGGGCTACCTTAGGTGAAATTTCATTTGCATGCGAAAAAGTTGTAGGAAGATATAAAGCCGTGATACGTTCTATTTCTGGGGTTTATTCCAGCGAGGCTGCCAAAGACCCCGAATTTGCCAAAGCGCAAACCTTATGTACCGAGTTTGCTAAAAAAGAGGGCCGTCAACCCCGTATTATGATTGCCAAAATGGGACAGGACGGCCACGACCGAGGCGCAAAAGTGGTTGCCACCGGTTATGCCGATATTGGTTTCGATGTGGACATGGGACCCTTGTTCCAAACACCCGAAGAAGCCGCCAAAGATGCCGTTGAAAACGATGTGCATGTGTTGGGGGTTTCATCGCTGGCTGCCGGCCATAAAACCCTGGTACCAACCGTTATTGCCGAACTGAAAAAGTTAGGCCGCGAAGATATTATGGTTATTGCCGGCGGGGTAATTCCTGCCCAGGATTATCAATATCTATATGATGCCGGAGTAGTGGGCATTTTTGGTCCCGGAACCTCGGTATCACGAGCCGCCGTTCAGATTCTTGAAATTTTGTTGAAAGCGATTGAAGGGTAAAAAAGTGCTATTCAAATAGTAAAAAAACCACCCAGTTTCCGGGTGGTTTTTTTATTTCATTTTGGACTTATTAGAGGGTTTTTATAAATCTTCATGTTTAATATTTAAGGTTTTCTTTTCAAGAAAAAAGGTAATTTAGTATAAATTTGATCGTTTATTTCGTGATAAAATCTGTAACCAATGAAAATAACCCTCTTTATCATTCTTTTATTAGTTCCATTACTTTTAATTTCACAAAACGGTTTGGAGCCCCACGATGCAGATATGTTCTTAAAAGTAACAGATGTTAATGAAAACGCGGTTCCTTTTTTCGGTCTGAAGTTAAAAAAGACTGATGGCACGCAAACACAAAGCTCCATTACCGATACCAAAGGAATGGCACAGTTTAAGGTAATTACAGGGAGCAATTATCAGGTCCTTATGAACGATTCGGCTCTTGTGGCAACCCTGAACATTCCCCAAAACAGTTTATCGTTTGTTACCCAGAATATTACCATCCCCAAATTAGCCACAGATTTGAAACAGGCTTATGGAAAGATCGACACCATCGATCAGGCTGGATTAAACCTGATACGGCCCGATGCCGGAAATGTTTTTTTGAAGATCGGTTTGATGGATCATTTGAATCAAGCAGTAAAAAATAAAGAGATCCGGATTTTTAATTCACAGACACTGAAAGTCTATAAAGGGAAAACCAATAGTTATGGATTTGTTCAGTTTCATGTTCCCGGGCAATTGGATTATGTTGTCAGTGTCGATCAGTTTGAACGATTTGAAACCATAGAGGTACCTCACCATTCGTTGGGGTTGGTGTTAACGTTCGTCCCCACTAAGGTTAAAGAAACCGGAATAAACGATACCATCCGGCAGGAGCCCGATAATTATATGCGGGCTACAACGGAGCGGGTGCTATCGAAAATTTATTTGCGGAACCACGAAAACCAGCCATTGGTGGGCGAAGATGTTTATTTTAATGTACTAGGAACTAACAAAGTTTATACCGGTAAAACCGGTCGTGATGGCGTGCTGACTATGATTCTACCTAAAGGATACATTTACGAACTGAATTTTAAATACGAACGGGCCATGAAACGGTTCGACTTTCCAATGTCACCCACCTTATATTCCACTTCGGTTCAGGTTACCTATATTGGCTCAAAAAAAGTGGAAGAATTTTACCGGACAGCCAATCGTGAGGGTGATTTCCGTACGGAATTTATGGAAGGAAAAGCTACAAAAATGCAATTGGAATCTGGCATTTATGAAAAAACCACACAGGGCTTCAACTTGAATTTTCCCGATAACGGTCCTATTCTCACTCCGGCGGTGGTTGATAAAAAGCTGTTTGTAAGCGCCGGGTATTACAATCCGAACATCTATTGTATCGATGCTGAAACCGGCATCTCGCATTGGGGAATTCAATTAGCTGAAAACGGACCGTCGGTACTGGTGGTCGATCAGGGAATGTTGCTCATAAATACCCAGTCGTGCACGTTGTACGCCATCGATATCGAAACCGGGATTTTAGCCTGGTCAAAATGGCTGGGACCCAATATCTATCACTCGCCCACCGTGGCAAACGGTAAAGTTTATGCCGCCTATCCCGATAATTTAAGCTTGTTGCCCGACCGTTTTGTTATTGCCGCCTTCGATATTAAAACTGGGGACATACTTTGGCAGAATCACCTAAAAAACGAACCGTTAGCTGCTCCCGTGGTTTTCGGAACCCAGCTTTTTATTACCGACTTAGCTGGCTGGTTGTATCATTTTGATGCCAATTTGGGGGTACAACATGCTATTTTAGATGCACATGCAGTGAATACCCCGCTAATTGATGGCAAAAATCTTTGGGTTTCGATTCGAAATGATAAAAAACCCAATCAAACGAAGCTTATGCAGTACCAAACCAGCGATTTTGGAATAATTAAAGAATGGAGCCAGTTCTCCGATTCAGTATGGGTTGATTTGAATTACAGCACTACGTCATCTGAAAAGATGAGTTATTCAAGAAACCGGATTTTAGTGGGAAATGGCCACTATTATCAAATAAATAAAAATGGATTACAAGCCTTTTTATCCACATCACAAAAGGTTTTATGGACTTTACCCTTACATTCCGATTTAAAAAACAGCCCCTTTTTAACTTTTGCAGGAAATTACCTGTTGGCATCGGTTCATAAAGTTAAAATTGCTTTGGTTAACCCGGTTTCCGGTCAGAAAGTAAAAGAATTTTATACTCAGGAAATTTTATCATCGGAACCTGCCCTTGCCAATGGTTGGATTTACTGTGGTACAAAAAACGGAAAATTGGTTGCTATAAATACCAAAGATAAATCAATTGGAGGCTGGAACCAGTGGGGAATGAATGCCGGGCATAACCCTGTACGGCCTTAAAAGGGCTGTCATACTGATATTTTATAAAGAATAACAACAACTATAACATGGTCGGACTTTCAGGATATTCCGCCTATTATTTTAGCTCCCAGGTAGCCATTCCCGATTTTACCTGAAAACCTCTCAAACAATCGAGACAAATTACTTATTTTATGAAGTAACGTTATAATTATGAATCATATATGTAACGTTTGTTGTGGTGAAAATCGAATTTATTTAAAAATTTAATGAGGGTTGTTGTGCGTACAAAAAAGAACTGTATATTTGCACCACCAATTTTTGAGCGGATGTGTCGTAATTGGTAGCCGAGCTAGACTTAGGATCTAGTGCCGTGAGGCGTGGGGGTTCGAGTCCCTTCATCCGCACTGCCAAAATAAAAAATAAACCGCCATTCGGGTCTTCTGTCTGGCGGTTTTTTAAGTTTAAGTTATTTAAAAGTCTGGTCAAGATGAACATTACAAGAGAGAACATTGACGCGTTGAATGCTATCCTTACAGTGAAGATAGAAAAACAAGATTATGAAGAGAAGGTAGAACAAGTGTTAAGGGACTACCGCAAAAAAGCCAACATCAAGGGATTCCGCCCCGGAATGGCCCCAATTGGAATGGTAAAGAAAATGTACGGTAAGTCCGTCTTACTCGACGAAATTAACAAAATGGTCTCCGAAAACCTCACCAAACATTTGGTGGACGAGAAATTGGATATTCTTGGAGAACCGCTCCCAAGTATGCGTCAACCCTCTGATGTAGATATTGATGCGAAAGAAGATTTCACCTTCAACTTTGATATTGCCTTTTCACCAGTTATTGATTTGAAATTGAGCAAACGCGATAAAATTACCTACTACGAAATTGACGTGGACGATAAAATGGTAAATGAAACCATTGAAAGCCATACTTCCCGTTATGGTAAAACCGATGAGGGCGAGATTGTAAATGAAAAAGATTTGGTGAAAGGTAAATTTGAGCAATTGGATCAAGATGATGTCGTGTTAGAGGGTGGCATCGTTACCGAAGACAGCCTTTTTGCCGTTGACCGTGTGGAAGAGTCGAACATCCGGGCACTGGTTATTGGTGCTAAAAAAGGAGACATCATCGACTTCGAAATAAAAAAAGCGTTCTCAAATCCTACCGATTTGGCCGCGATGTTGCGTATCAGTAAAGAAGTTGCAGAGCAATTGGGTGGCAAATTCCGCTTTACCGTAGAGAGCATCACCAGCCACAAACCAGCCGAAGTGAATCAAGAACTTTTCGATGCTGTTTATGGCCCTGGTACTGTTTCATCTGAAAAAGAATACAAAGAAAAAATCGTGGCCGAAATCAAAGAAAGCTTTGCTTCATCCAGCGATTACAAATTCCTTTTAGATGTGAAAGAAAAATTGGTGGAAAAAGCCAATGTTACCCTCCCGGATGAATTCCTGAAACGTTGGCTGGTAGCTGTAAACGAGGAATTAAGTACCGAATCGGTTGAAAAAGATTATCCTTTGATGAAAAACGATTTGGTCTGGCAGCTGATCAAAAATAAACTGATTGACGAACAAGCTCTGAAGATTGATGATGTTGAATTGCTCGATTTTGCAAAAAAATCGGTATTGATGCAGTTTCAGCAATACGGTTTGATGCACATTCCCGATGAACATCTGGAAAGTTATGCCCGTAAATCATTGGAGAAAAAAGACGACCATACCAAAATGGTGAACCGTGTGTATGAACAGAAAATCCTGAGCTACATCAAAGAAACCATGAAAGTTGAGCCCAAAGAGGTCAGCATGAATGAATTCGAAGGATTGTTCAAATAATATACCTCGGGATAAACCGGAAAGGATTTCAACTGTTTTTAACAAAGTCCTGTTAAAAATAGTTAACTTGACCACCAATTTTAAAATTTAGGTTTATGATTCCACACGATGAATTTAGAAAGTATGCCACCCGTCACAAGGGTATCAATAGCCTCAGGTACGATCAATACTCGAGGATAAGCAGCAGCTATATTACACCAAATATCATTGAGGAGCGCCAATTGAACGTGGCCTCAATGGACGTTTTCTCGCGGTTAATGATGGATCGCATCATTTTTCTGGGGGTTCCCATCGATGACGATGTAGCCAACATTATCCAGGCGCAATTGCTGTTTTTAGAATCAACCGATCCCGACAAGGACATTTCCATCTATTTCAATACCCCTGGAGGTTCTGTTTATGCAGGGTTGGGCATTTACGACACCATGCAATACATCAATCCTTCCATCAACACCATTTGTACCGGAATGGCTGCCTCAATGGGAGCGGTATTGCTAACTGCCGGTTCAGCCGGAAAACGCTCGGCGTTGCCCCATTCACGGATCATGATTCACCAGCCCATGGGAGGTGCACAAGGTCAGGTAACCGATATTGAAATTACCGCCCGTGAAATTATTAAAGTGCGCGACGAACTGTACGAGATTATTGCCAAACATTCAGGTAACTCGTTTGAGAAGATACAGAAAGATTCGGACCGCGACTACTGGATGACCGCCATTGAAGCTAAAGAATATGGCATGATTGACGAAATTTTGGAGCGCAAAAGAGTATAACAAGAAATGTGATCAATATTTTAAATAGATTTCCAGAAACAAACTGGGAATCTATTTTGCATTAGATGCCAACCTTTTTAAACAGGAATACATCTGCAATAAAAAAGATACTATGGAGAAATGTTCGTTTTGTGGAAGAGAGAAAAAAGATGTCAACCTACTGATAGCAGGAATCTCAGGTCATATCTGCGATAGCTGCATCAATCAGGCGCATGAAATCATTGAGGAGGAATTAAAAACAACCAGCGACTTCGATCTTGGTAAGGTAAAGCTTTTGAAACCCAAAGAAATCAAAGCATTCCTGGATCAATACGTGGTAGGGCAAGACGATGCCAAAAGGTATCTTTCAGTGGCTGTGTACAACCATTACAAACGTCTGGCCCAACATAAAAGTGCCAAAGACGATGTAGAAATTGAAAAGTCGAACATTATTTTGGTGGGAGAAACCGGAACCGGAAAAACCCTGCTAGCCCGTACTATTGCTAAAATGTTGCATGTTCCATTTACCATTGTCGATGCTACTGTATTAACTGAAGCCGGTTATGTGGGCGAAGATATTGAAAGCATTTTAACCCGGCTGCTCCAGGCTGCCGATTATGATGTGAGTGCGGCTGAGCGCGGCATTGTTTTTATCGACGAAATTGACAAAATAGCCCGCAAAGGCGACAACCCATCCATCACCCGCGATGTTTCCGGTGAAGGGGTCCAGCAAGGATTGTTGAAGCTTTTGGAAGGTTCTATCGTGAATGTCCCACCTCAGGGAGGCCGCAAGCATCCTGAGCAAAAAATGATTCCGGTTGACACCAAAAATATCCTTTTTATCTGTGGCGGTGCATTCGATGGTATCGAGAAAAAAATCTCGCAACGAATGAATACCCAAACTGTGGGATATAGCGGCCACGAAAGCCGCGAACGTGTTGACCGCAGCAATATTATGCAATACATTGCCCCGCAGGATTTAAAAAGCTTTGGGCTGATTCCTGAAATTATTGGGCGCTTACCCGTGTTAACCTACCTCAATCCTCTGGATAGGGATGTGTTGCGGTTGATATTAACCGAGCCAAAGAACGCCATCATCAAACAATACATCAAACTGTTCAAGCTCGACCACATCAAATTAAGTTTTGAAGAGGCCTGCTTTGAATTTATTGTAGATAAAGCCGTGGAGTTCAAACTGGGCGCCCGTGGATTGCGCGCCATCTGCGAAGCAATCATCAACGATGCCATGTTTGATTTACCTTCGGAAGATGTCAAAGAGTTTGTGGTTACTTTGGAATACGCCAAAGAAAAGTTAAGCAAATCGAACCTGAAACGGTTGAAAGTAGCTTAGTATAAAGCCTTATATTTTTCATTACGCTATGATTTATTGTAGAATTCTACCTTAATCCATAGCGTTTTTTTATGGCATTTTCAGGAAAATGTTTTTTCACATTATTTAAACCGGAATTGATAATTTCTCCAGATCATGGCTCTAGAGGATTGGAAATGAATTTTTTTTGTTGGTGTGCATAAATCCTATCAACTAATACCAAATTGTTAATCAACCTGAATCAAGTATCAATATTTAGGCTTATGCTTTTACAAACATACGGCCTATTTACATTCATACTGGATTGATGTTATCTGATAAAATTGTTCTATTTAGGGCTTGCTGAGAAACCAATAACAAACACTTTAACATATAGTAATGTTTTTACTGCCAGCTTTTCAAAACTATCCAATAAAAATGCTTGTATTTGAAATCCTGAAACGATTTAATGTGAATAGCCCCGTATGGCAATACAGGGTGTAGTATCAGTGATGAAACCGGAACCCGGAAAGGGTTCAATTTAATCGGTTTCAATTATTTGACCCACTTCGGGGTCAATATTTTATTTGTGGTAAATGCCACGGGTTATAACCCGTGGTTATTCAACTTCAACTCCTCCGGAGTTTTTCAGCAGACCTATTTAATTGAATTTGAGAGCTTCCCCAAAAGGTTGTTGTCAATATCATTGTTAATAAAAACCCGAAAAAACAACCTGATCCCGATCACTACCGATTGTTTTTTTAGTATATTTACTTCCGTGTTTTTCGGCTAATTATAGAAAATATTACGGTCTTAATAAAGTAAACTAGTGAAATATTCTTGTAACAATATTTATTCAGTCACTATTATTTGCAATGTAAATACTACTAACTTAAATTAATGTGTATGAAAAAAGTTTTACTACTGGCCGGTTCTCTGTTATTGGCCATCCGGTTGGTCTTTCCAGCAGTTAGTTCCATTCCAACAGGTTATTATACCAATGCGAGTGGATTATGTGGAGAAGACCTGAAAACCGCTCTTTATAACATCATTAAAGGGCACACTTCGGTCACTTATACCACATTGTGGACAAGTTTTAAAACCACCGATGACCGTTCCGATGGTAAAGTCTGGGATATGTATTCCAATATCAGTTATACGTTTACAACTGATCAATGTGGTACATACAGCGGCGAAGGGGATTGTTACAACCGCGAACATTCGTTTCCTAAAAGCTGGTTTAACGATGCCACTCCCATGTACACCGACCTTTTTCACCTTTACCCCACCGATGGTTATGTCAATGGACGCAGAAGCAACTATCCATTTGGCGAAGTGACGTCGCCCACATACACCTCAGGTAATGGAAGCAAGTTAGGCCCTTGTTCTTATCCGGGATATACCGGAACTGTTTTTGAACCTATTGATGAATATAAAGGAGACTTTGCCCGTACTTACTTTTACATGGTTACCCGGTATGAGAATTTGGTAGCAAGCTGGGAAACGAATTCCACTGAGGTTGATGCGATACTTGATGGGACTTCCTTTCCAAGCTTCGAAATCTGGTTTTTGAATATGTTGGTGGAATGGAATGCCGCCGATCCTGTGAGCCAAAAAGAAATTGACCGCAATGAGGCTGTTTATGTCATACAAAAAAACCGCAATCCATTTATCGATCATCCTGAATATATTGATGCCATTTGGGTGAGCGGTTGTACCACCAATCCAACTGTAAATTTGTCGGTGAATACTACCACAGCCACAGAAGCTGCTGCAACTGTTGTAACTGTAACAGCCACAGCTTCGTCGGCGGTAAGCAGTGCCCAAACAGTTTCGTTGGCAGTAAGCGGAACCGGAATCACCACCGGCGATTACACATTAAGCAGTTCGACCATTACCATTGCCAGCGGGGCAGCTACCGGTTCGGTAACCTTTGCCATCGTGAATGATACGCAGGTAGAAGGGACTGAGACTGCAACGTTAACAATCAGCAATCCTTCATCGGGATTGACCCTGGGGACCACAACCTCAAAAACTGTGACTATCACAGATAACGATGTGGCAGCTACAGTGAACCTGTCGGTGAATACTACCACAGTCACAGAAGCTGCTGCAACTGTTGTAACTGTAACAGCCACAGCTTCGTCGGCGGTAAGCAGTGCCCAAACAGTTTCGTTGGCAGTAAGCGGAACCGGAATCACCACCGGCGATTACACATTAAGCAGTTCGACCATTACCATTGCCAGCGGGGCAACTACCGGTTCGGTAACCTTTACCATTGTGAATGATACGCAGGTAGAAGGGACTGAGACTGCAACGTTAACAATCAGCAATCCTTCATCGGGATTGACACTAGGAACCACAACCTCAAAAACTGTGACTATCACAGATAATGATACCTCAAGTAGTTGTGCTACTGACTTAATTATATCAGAATATGTTGAGGGAAGTTCAAATAATAAGTACCTTGAAATTTATAACGGGACTTCGGCCAGTATAAGTTTAAGTGATTATCAACTTTTGCTTTTTGCCAATGGTGCCTCATCGGCAACAACAACGGTAACATTGAGTGGCACATTAGCCTCTAAAGCAACCATTGTGTATAAAAACTCCAGTGCCGTTGTTTATACTGGTGCAGCTACTTCAAATAGCGCTATAGCTTTTAATGGTGACGATGCCATCGCACTTAAAAAAATATCTACAGGAACCTATGTCGATATCTTTGGGCGGATTGGGTCTGACCCGGGAACTGCCTGGACCAGTGGAACCCTGACTACAGTTGATAAGACCTTGGTTCGTAAAGCTTCGGTATATGCAGGAATAAAAACCAACCCAACATCGGGATTTGCCACGTTAGCTACCGAATGGGACATGTATAGCCAGAATGTGGTTACTAATTTGGGAAGCCATACCATGACTTGTGCAAGCAATTTAATATCCGATATTAGTTCAGATGAATATCAGGAAGGAGCTGTTTGGTTAATAGCTCCGGAAAATATTTCCAAAAACGGGCCCCACGTTTCATTAAATGGCAGTGAGATAGCAATAAATAACATGCCTCAAGGGTTTAATACAGCTATTGTAAGTGCTTTTGACATTAGTGGCCGTCAATTGTCGTGTACCACTATCTTGGAGAATGACGGACAAAGTACCTATTCATTCCAATCTTCTATTACGCGTCATGGTCTTTACATCATCCGGATGGATTATGGAACATCAAAAATTTCGCGAAAGATTATTTACTAACTAATAGAAACCCCGGATTTACTGTCCGGGGTTTTTTTAATGATGTTTAATCCGTTATTTATAAAAAGCACTTTATAGAGGGTGTAAATAGATAGGGCTTTAAAAAGCAGATTTATAAAGTCAACATTCCATCAATTTCTGGATATCAAATTTTTTCATTTGCAAAAAGGCTTGTGTTACCCGTGGTGCCTTTTCAGGATCGGTCATCAATTTGGAAAGGATGTTCGGTATAATTTGCCACGAAACTCCGAACTTGTCTTTCAACCAGCCACAATTACTTTCTTGTCCGCCTTCTGTTAATTTATTCCAATAATAATCTATTTCGTTCTGGGTATCGCAGCCTACCATAAATGAAACGGATTCATTGAAGGTAAAGATTGGGCCACCGTTTAAAGCAGTAAACAATTGCCCATCAAGAGTAAAACTTACGGTCATTACAGCGCCTTCAGGTTTTCCATGAAACTCAAAACCTTCTTTTCCAAATCGGCTAATGTCGCCTATGGAGGAGTTCTTAAATATAGAGGTATAGAATCGGGCAGCCTCTTCGGCTTGCGAATTGAACCAAAGGCATGGGGTTATTTTTTGGATAGCCATAAACAACTAATTTAAAATAAGTTAAATAAATCAACCTGTTCAGAATGGGAAATAGGTATTAACATCCAACGTTTTTATTCAAGGATGTTCTCAGCATAGTTCTTAAAATTATCCAGAATGGCTTGCCATCCGGTTTTCTGCATCTCCATGGGATGTGTATTTTCAGCTTCGAATTGTTCAACTACTTTGGTGGTTTGGCCCAAGGCTGTAAAGGTGATGGTTACAAGCCGTCCATCGGCAATCGTGTAAACAATCTTTTTGTGGGGAGCCACTTCTACATATTCACCAGTAAAATCGAAACCTAGGCTGCCATCCCGAGCCTCCATCCGCGAAAGAAAACTTCCGCCAACACGCAGGTCGTTTTCTGCCCGTGGGGTGTGCCAGTCATTCGATGCATAATTCCATTGCGTAATATGGTCAGGTGTGGTCCAAAGGGTCCATACCTTTTCCACAGGGGCATTCACGGTAGCTTCTACCGTAATATTTTTGGGTTTTGTATTTTCCATAATAAGATGATTTAATGCTTATAAAGGAAAAAGGAGTGCTTTTTGTTCAAAAATAAGTCCACATTCCTAACCAGCTTCTCAAATGATGGTTCTAAAAATATCGAAAACAGAAGGTTATTCTTCTACCTCTAGATCGTATTTTAGCAGAAGTCCGGCCAATCCGGCTTGCGAAAATCTGGCTTTTTTCATCCGGTTTATCTCTGGATCGATGCTGAAGTTGAACGAGGTGCGGAAATCAGCTTTTTCAAGATTGGTATTTTCAAAGGCTGCCCGAAAAAGGTCGCAGTTCTCAAAAACAGCGTGGTTTAAGTCAGTATCGGTAAAATCTACCTCATGGAGTTTGGAGTTCTTGAAATGGGTCTTTTTCAGCTTTTGCTGGTAAAACGAAGAATGATCTAGGGTGCAATGATCAAAACCCATGGCTAACCCAAAACCTTGACACGTCTCGAAATGCAAGCCCATCAATTTACAATCTTTAAACCGGACCTCCTGAAAGGCCGTTTTGGTGATTTTGGCCAGACTTAAGTTGCAATCAAAAAAGGAACATTCCGCAAACCGGATTTCAGAAAGTTGACTGCCCGAGAAATCACAATTCCGAAAGGTGCAACGCTCGTATTCCCCTTTGGGTAAAGGTTGCTGGGTGTAATCTATTTTTTCAAAAGTGGTTTCTTCAATATAGGGGTTAACCATAATTCCTCGTTTTTCAAATTTGTTTTTGCAAAGTTCCCTTTTTTTGTAGATTCTCCAAATAAAGTTGATGCAACCTGAATCATATTCAATTGACCCGTATTCGGAGTGAATTTTTGTTGAAACCTTTTATCGGAGTTTTTAACCGCTTATCGAAAAACACTTTCAATCTGGAAAAATGTTATTGAAATTTGGGTAACATTTAAAACCAAGGACATGAACGCACTTTATTTAATTCTGATAGCCCTCTGTTTTTCGGTAGGAATCTGGGCCACCACTTTGCAGGATGATGCTTCTGCTACATCTAACCCAGCTTGCGTGGAGCTTAAAAGTGATAAGCCCGATGACTTAAAGGCAGAACAGCACGAAGAGGCTTGTAGTACCGATTGGACGGTAAAAAAACTGTTGGCTGAATAACTTTTTCACTCATGGCAATTGATTTTGTTCACTTTTTTCCGGAACCCTCACTGGAATCTAGATACAATTTAACCCTTAAAACCAAAAACTTCTAATCAGTGTCAGCCCCGGAATTCAAACCGGGGTTTTTTATTTTAAGATAAATTGTTGATTGTTAGCCTAACAACCAGAGTTTATAAGGCGGCCTTTCTCCGTTTCAGGGCATCTTTAATTTGCTGAAGGCCCTGTTTTACCATTGATTGCGGACAACCTACGTTCATCCTCACAAAACCTTCTCCTCCTGGGCCAAACATGCTTCCCTCATTAACGGCAACTTTGGCTTCCGATAAAAAGAATTGGTGAAGTTCTTTGGGTTCCATTTTCAACTCTTTACAGTCGAGCCACAACAGATAGGTTGATTCGGGTTTCATCATTTTAATTTGTGGAATTCCGGCTTTTAAAAACGCATCAACAGTTTCAATGTTTTTTTGCAGATAAACCAGCAATTGTTCCAACCAGGGTTCACCTTCTGTGTAGGCGGCAATTAAAGCTTCGGTGCCAAAAATATTTCCCATGTGCAGGTGTGGCACATTTAATCCGTGGTTGTATTTTTTCAGCATTTCTGGATTTGGACAAATCACATATGAGGTGGTCAATCCTGCAACATTAAATGTCTTACTGTGCGACATTACGGTCAATGTTTGTTCAGCAATTTCGTTACTGATACTGGCCAAAGGGGTGTGTTTCGAAGGTTTATAAACAATGTCGGCATGAATTTCATCGGAAATAATCAGGATATGATTTTTTATACAAATGGTAGCCAGTTCCAACAATTCCGACTTTGTCCAAACCGTACCCCCCGGGTTGTGTGGGTTGCTTAGAAGCAACATTTTAATCCTAGGAGTTATTTTGCTTTTTAAATCATCAAAATCGAAAGTATAACGGCCATTAACCTGTTTGAGCGGATTGTAAACCACTTGTCGGCCGCTATCTTTTACCGATTGGAAAAACGGGAAATACACCGGCGGTTGCACAATAATTTGGTCACCGGGTTGGGTAAACTGTTCAATGGCAATGGTAAATCCGGCAACAACCCCAGGGCTGAACGAAATCCATTCTTTTTTTACCTCCCAACCATGTCGTTTTTCAAGCCAATGGATGATGCTTTGATAAAAACGATCGGTTTTAATGGTATATCCAAACACTTCATGTTCCAAGCGTTTTTTTAGCGCATTGACTATACACGGAGGTGATTTAAAGTCCATATCGGCTACCCACATGGGCAGCGTTCCCTCGGCATCCAGGTACAAAGCAAGCCCATCGTATTTTACACAGTCTGTATTTTTTCTATTAATAGTCTCGTCGAAGTTGTATATCATAATCATTTTAGGTTTCGGTGATTGGCTAATCCATTAGCTGTAATAGCATCTTTGAATGTATGCCAAACTCATTTACATTGTGCAAATATAGTTTTTCGGATTAATAAATACGAACCGAAGCACTATTGTGGCATTGGATAATTGCAGGTAATAAGAGGAAACTTGTAAAATGGGTGTTGGCAAATCATCATCTACCGATAACCCACCTATTTTTGATAGGTTCCATCGCTATCGATGAGTATTAATAACGGAACATTTTGCTTTTTAGGGTTATTGGGAGCAACAGGCATGAAAATCTTCCCTGCCAAAGCTATACGGCCATCCATCAGTTGGGTGGCGGTATTTAAATCGGAGCTGGTTTTCAGTTGTTGTATCAGGTCTTTGTCCGGTTTGTCGGTGTCATCCAGTGTTTTTGATGTCAATTCGCGTAGCATTGGGTCAAAAATCACATACTTAGCCTTGGTCACCACCTGTTTTTGATCTACATAAAACCTTGAACCATAAGCAATGTAGGTTTTATTCTTCAGGGCAATAAGTCCGTTTGCGCTAAAATCGGAGAGAATAACATAATTCAACTCTTCACCAGTAGAAGAAAGTCTTACCAGCCGGGTTTCGGAAAATCCGGTGGGATTTTTAGTATATCCACAGAGGTAAACAATTTCCTTAGCATCATTCACACTAAAGCTCTGACAACTAAAATTGCTTGGTAAGTCAATCCCTTTTTTCCAGACCTGGTTCCCGTTTTCGTCAATTTGATAAATAATCGGAACATATTCGGTCATTTCATCATTATATTTTTTGCCCAAAATATCGATCCGCCCATCTGGCAAAACCGCTATTTTATCGGCCTCCTCATTTTGTTCCGACGATATCTTTTTCAACCAGACCACTTGGTTTGTGGATGCTTCAACTTTATTTAGCGTGATGTTATACTTTTCATTTTTACCTGATTTGGTATAAAGCACAAAATAATAGGCTCCCACTTTTTTCACATCGCTGATTAATGTGGAATAAACCTGTGACTCTTTGCTCTGCGAAAGAATCGTCCCTTTATCATCAATAGTGACTTGTGTGGCCTCGTACTGTTTGTTGAGGGTTAAATTCCCAAAAACAAGGAAGCTTGATTCATTGAATGGGCTAATTTTTACCAAGTCGTACAGATTTTCAACAGGAGCGGAGACATTTTTTTGTAAGGTCCCTATTTTATCAGTGGTAAGCAGATGGATGACTGGGTTTAAGTATTTATCATCTGCCGCTCTATCAAGCATAACAATATTTCCTTCAGGAGTTTCAATAATATCTATCACCTTTGAATTGGGTAGATTGGTTGGGTCAGAGATATAATAAAATACACCCGTTTGCCCATAAGTGGTTGTCATGATGAATGTTAACATCAATTGGCTCATAAGTATTTTAAAACGGTTCATAGGCGGTGTGTTTCTGAAAAAAGGCTCTATTTATCTCAAATTTCTTTGTTTATAAAATAAAAGTAATGAAAAAACACATCCGTTTTATAATATGTTATTAAAAAACAATTCATTAAAGGATTTAACACCTGTTTTTGCCTACTAAAATTCTTTTCCCTGCAAGTAAGGTAATATGCATCAATTCTTTAATTTTGACAGCAATTTATTGGGTTACAAATAGCTTAAAGAAACGAAAAACATGATTGTCAATAAATTTGGTGGTGCATCCATTAAAAATACTGAGGCCATTCAACGGATGGCAAATATTTGCAAAGAGCATATGAGTCAAGGTGTGATTGTGGTTTCTGCCATGGGAAAAACCACAAATCTTCTGGAAAAATTAACCCATCATTATTATAAAGGTTCCGATTTTCAGGAGTTTCGGCAACAGTTTGAATCTTATCATCGTCAAATTATCGAGTCGTTGTTCCCCTTGGAAAATCAGATTTTTGGTGAATTTAGCAATGTGCTGAAAGAATTGGACCACAAAACCTCAAAAAAACCAAGCTTGAACTATGATTATGAATACGATCAAATTGTAAGTTTTGGCGAAATGCTTTCTACAAGAATTGTTGCTGCTTATTTAAACCTGCAACAGATAAAGGTAGAATGGGTCGATATCCGGAACTGCCTTAAAACCGACAGCACATTCCGCGAAGGACGGATAAACTGGGAACTTACAGGGAAGTTAATTGCAAAACAGTTTGCCGATTCCGACAAAAAATTATTCCTTACTCAGGGATTTATTGGTTCCGACCAGAACAACCAAACAACCACGTTAGGTCGCGAAGGTTCCGATTACACTGCGGCTATTATTGCCAATTCGCTGAATGCCCAGAAAGTGGTGGTTTGGAAAGATGTGGTGGGTATTTTGTGTGCCGACCCAGATTGGATGTCCGGAGCTGAAAAAATCACCCGTCTTTCGTATGCCGATGCCATTGAACTTACTTATTATGGGGCAAAGGTTATTCATCCAAAAACCGTGAAACCTCTCCAAAATAAGGAAATCCCGTTACAAGTGCGCTCTTTTTTAACGCTTAGCGATGAAGGAACCCTTATTGGCCCTTTTGAAAGTTCTGATTTCCCCCCGGTATATATCAAAAAGGAGGCTCAGGTATTGGTTTCCATCCGCCCTTTGGATTTTTCGTTTATCATGGAAGAAAACCTGAGCCACATTTTTGCGGTTCTGGCTAAACATCAAATCCAAGTGAATCTGATGCAGACCAGCGCGCTCAATTTTTCAATTTCGGTGGATACAAATATGAATAGGGTCCCTAAAGCTATTGAGGAACTCAAACTTCATTACAAAGTAAAATACAACGATCAGTTGGAATTGATTACCATCAGGCATTATAAGCCGGGAGCGGAGAATAAGATTCTTGAAGGGAAAACCATCCTGGTGGAGCAACGGAGCCGTACCATGTCGAGGTTTATTCTGCGTTAAAGTTAGAAAAGCAATGAATTAGCGGTTAAATACCAAAGCGCTGCCTTTGGGTGTTTCGTTAAATTGTCCCTGATCGTAAACCAGTTTTCCATTGACAAACGTATGGCTGACTGATGATTGGAACGTCACACCCTCGAATGGTGACCATTGGCATTTATACAAAAGCGAATCTTTGGTTACCGTATGGGGTTGGTTTAAGGCTACCAATACCAAGTCAGCAAAATATCCCGGACGGATAAAGCCACGTTCTTTGATCCGGAATAACATGGCAGGGGCATGGCACATTTTTTCAACAACATTTTCAATGCTTATTTTTCCTTGGAGGCTGAGCTCCAACATGGCTATCAACGAATGTTGTACCAGTGGCCCCCCTGAAGCTGAGGTGGTATAGGGGCGCATTTTTTCTTCCAAAGTGTGTGGCGCATGGTCGGTAGCAATTACATCTATTTTATTATTCAACAGAGCATGTAAAAGTTGTTCTTTGTCACGTGAGGTTTTAATTGAAGGATTCCATTTAATCCGTTGCCCAAGCCTTTCATAATCACTATCATCAAACCAAAGATGGTGGACACAGACTTCACCCGTAATTTTCTTTTGTTCAACAGGGCCTTTTCCAAAGAGGCTCAGTTCTTTGGCTGTTGAAAGGTGCAATACATGCAGTTGGCTATTGTACTTGGTGGCCAGTTCTATTGCCTTTGACGATGAAAGATAACACGCCTCCTCACTCCTGATTAATGGATGGTGTTTGGGAAGTATATGCTCCCCAAATAGCGATTTATAGTGTTCCAGATTTTGTTTGATAGTAGTTTCGTCTTCACAATGAGTGGCAATCAAACATGGGGCTTCGGCAAAAATACCCTCAAGGGTCTTAATGTTATCTACCAGCATATTTCCGGTAGATGCCCCCATAAAAACCTTTATGCCACATACATTTTTGGCATCGATTTTTACAATTTCTTTAAGATTATTGTTTGTGGCTCCCAGATAAAAAGAGAAATTGGCCAACGACTTTGCGGAGGCTAATTCAAATTTTTCGGCCAAAAGGGATTGTGTAATTGTTTGTGGATTGGTATTAGGCATTTCCATAAAAGAGGTGATACCACCAGCAATAGCCGCTTTCGATTCACTATAAATATCCCCTTTGTGTGTTAACCCGGGCTCCCTGAAATGAACTTGGTCATCAATAACTCCCGGAATAACTATTTTCCCGGATGCGTCAATAATTTGGTAAACCTGTTGATGAAGATCGGCAGGTAAAGAATCCAACACACTTTCAATGCGGTCACCAGCAATAACAATGTGTCCAAGCTTTTGGATGCCTTCATTGACAATGGATGCATTTTTAATAAGAATCCTCATCATATTGTTATAGCCTATTATCTTTTATAGGAGCGGAAGAAACTCCGCCATTTCATCCGCATCACTCCCCAAATGGCTTCATTAAAAATACCGCCACTCATTTTTGATTTGCCCTCTTTTCGGTCTGTAAAAATGATCGGAACCTCCACAATCTTGAATCCAAATTTCCAGGTGGTAAATTTCATTTCAATCTGAAAGGCGTACCCTTTAAATTTGATCTTATCAAAATCAATGGTTTCTAATACTTTACGGGTATAGCATTTGAATCCGGCAGTAGTATCTTGTATTTTCATCCCAGTAACCAACCGCACGTATGCAGAGGCATAATAACTCATCAAAACCCTTCCCATGGGCCAGTTAACTACGTTTATTCCAGATATATATCTTGAGCCAATGGCTAAATCGGCCCCATCTTTGCAGGAATGATACAGTTTTATCAAATCTTCTGGGTTATGTGAAAAGTCAGCATCCATTTCAAAAATGTACTCATAACCATTCGCCAACGACCATTTAAAGCCATCAATATAAGCAGTTCCTAAACCTAATTTTCCAGATCGTTCCATGATGAAAAGCCTTTCTGGAAATTCCTGCATCAACCTTTTTACAATGGTGGCAGTTCCATCCGGGCTATTATCTTCAACAATTAAAAGATTAAAATCTCCTTCAAGTGAAAATACTTTACGAATGATGGCTTCAATGTTTTCCTTTTCGTTGTAAGTGGGGATAATGACAATTTTATTTCTTTCCATTTTTTTGTTTTTGAATGATGCGAAGATAATAATTCTTGGGTAGTTACCTCTATTCTTGATTCAAAAATGAACGACACATTTTTACTTCTATTATAATATTAGGTATTCTTTCTTATTCGATGGACATATAGCATTTCAAACTCTCAAAAATGGATAAATTTTAAGATAAAGATAATCAAGTGTTTGTAATATATTTGTAAAATAATCAAAAAAAATGTGTCGGAATATTTGGATTGAATAGGCATAAAAAATACTTTTGCACCCGCTTTGAAGGAAAAACACCGGACGGGCGAAGTTCTAAACAAGGGTGTCGAGAGGGTCGAGCAGGGACTTAGG
>DOTG01000002.1 GCA_003512955.1 Marinilabiliales bacterium | reverse complement strand
TATCTTTCCCGATAGTCATATTAATTAAATTTTTAATATTGAAAATCAAACAGTTTTGTATTAAAAGAAAGAGAGAAACAAAATTGCTTCCCTCTCATGTTTATTATTGATATTTTAGGTAAAGAAAAATGTGCTTACCAAGCAAACATAGGTCTGTGGCTCATCATTTTATTTACTTCGGCACAAACTTGTTTAATTACCTTTTCATCGTCTGGATTTGAAAGTACGCGGTCAATAAATTCAACAATAACAGGCATATCGGCCTCTTTCAATCCACGGGTTGTAATGGCAGGTGTACCCACGCGCAGGCCAGAGGTTTGGAATGGGGAGCGGCTATCGAACGGAACCATGTTTTTGTTGATGGTTATATCGGCCAATACCAACGTATTCTCGGCTTTTTTCCCGGTGAGTTCAGGGAATTTGGTCCGTAAATCAATCAGCATGGAATGGTTATCGGTGCCACCAGATATAACTTTGTACCCTTTTTTAATGAATTCCTGAGCCATTACCGAGGCATTCTTTTTCACCTGCATCTGATATTCTTTGTATGAAGGGTCCAACGCCTCACCAAAGGCAACCGCCTTAGCGGCAATAACATGTTCAAGGGGGCCACCCTGAATGCCTGGGAATACAGCAGAATTCAATAATGCCGACATCATTTTGGTTTCGCCTTTGGGTGTTTTCAACCCCCAAGGGTTTTCAAAATCCTTACCCATTAAGATGATTCCTCCACGCGGGCCACGAAGGGTTTTGTGAGTGGTTGATGTAACAATATGGGCATATTTTACGGGGTTTTCCAACAAACCTGCTGCAATCAGACCTGCAGGGTGTGCCATATCAACCATAAAAAGAGCTCCTACTTTGTCGGCAATCTGTCGCATCCGTTTGTAGTCCCATTCACGGGAATAGGCAGATGCACCGCCCACAATCAATTTTGGTTTTTCAACAGTGGCTACATCTTCCATCATATCGTAGTCAACCATTCCGGTATCTTCCTTTACTCCGTAAGAGACGGCACGGTAAAGGATGCCAGATGAATTTACGGGTGAACCGTGTGAAAGGTGCCCACCATGCGAAAGGTCTAAGCCCAGAAAAGTATCACCGGGTTGCAAAACAGTCATAAAGACAGCCATGTTTGCCTGAGCTCCCGAGTGGGGCTGTACATTGGCATATTCGGCGCCATAAAGCTCCTTCAACCGGTCAATGGCCAACTGTTCGGTTTCGTCTACATGTTTACAGCCGCCATAGTAACGGTTTCCGGGGTAACCTTCGGCATATTTGTTAGTCATGCACGAACCCATGGCTTGCATTACCTGCTCGCTCACAAAATTTTCCGATGCAATCAATTCGATTCCATTTTTTTGGCGGTGATATTCTTTGTCAATAATTTCAAATACTTTTTCGTCTCTTTTCATAATTCTTATGTTTTATTTGATATGTTGATGATTTCAATGATTCGTCAAAAATACAGAAATCCGGTACATGGATTCATGACAGATAATATCTTTTAAAACAATTTTGCATAAAAAAACCGGTCGCAAAACCGGTTTTTCTGGCGGGCTATTATACCACGTGAAATTGTCTTTTAAAGTTTTCTTCGAGCGAGATGAATGTTTCGGTCCGTTCGATACCTTCAATTTTCTGTAACTTTCCAGATAAAATATCTTTTAAATGTTCGTTATCGCGGGTGACTACTTTGATGAACAACGAATATTCCCCGGTGGTATAATGGCATTCCACAATTTCGGGAATTTGCTCCAGTTGTTTCAACACATCGTTATACAACCCTGCCTTGGTAAGGTAGATTCCCATGTAGGCACAGGTTGACAACCCAATGGATTTTGGGTTGATAATAAATTCGGAACCGGTGATTACTCCCAATTTGATTAAACGTTGAATGCGCTGATGGATAGCAGCTCCTGAAACGTTGCATTCACGGGCAACTTCCAAATATGGAATCCGCGCGTTTTTTGCGACTAACGATAAAATTTTCTTATCTAATTCGTCGATTAAAGAATGGGTTGACATAATTCCTGAATTTATAAATTAAAACAAAAGTTTAGTTTTTACTTTGAAACACAAATAAAATATAAAATATCGGTAATAGATTACTTTTTTTTATATTCTTTAACAGCAATATATCCTTTGTGTTTAAAGCATCAGAATTTTAGGTTCACATTTGAGGATTCCTTTTTCGTAAAAAAAATATACTTTTGGAAAACAGACAATACAAACTATTACAAACACCAATTCAATTCGTAAAATGGCTGCTAAACAATTCTTTCGCCCCTTTAAAAAAGCATTTAAGATTCTGGCTTATTTTATTGGTATTGTTCTTTTGTTGCTCATTGTTTTGTTAGTTACTGCAAAACTGGCGGAGGATACAATTACCGATTTGGCCATGAAAAAGGTCAGCCAAACCATAAAGGCGCCCGTGGCTATCGACAAAGTATCATTCAATCTTCTACGGAGATTTCCGTTAGCTACCATCGAATTGCAAGGCATTTGCCTGGGAGCTCCCGATTCACTGCTTACTTGCGATTCAACGGTTTTAGTCAGAGATACCCTCATGAATATTGGCCGGGTATATGTTTCGGTAAAATCAAAGCCCCTGATGGATGGTGTGATTGACATTGTAAAGATTGAACTGGAGCAGGTACAGCTCAGTTATTTGGTTGCTGCCGATAGTTCAACCAATTTCGATTTTTTGATGGATACAACGGCTACCGATACCGTGCCTGAACCACAAGTGGCTGAAGATACAACCTCTGTTCCGTTGAACTTATCGCTAGAGGAATTTTTATTAACCGACATCCGTTGTTTTTATTCCGATAGTACCCTGAAAGCTCAGGCTCAGGTTAACATTCCCGAAATGAAAATCAGTGCCCGCGCCCAGGGCGATATGTATGCGGCCCGCATCAAAGGAAACATAAAACTTACCAATTGTGCTTTTGAAGGTACCAACCTGAACCTGATGAAGGAAACCGAGGCCCGGTTCGATGTTGATTACGATGCCGATAAAGCTACCATCCACAATCTGGCCCTGTTAACCGATGGCGCTGAACTTTACGCCTCGGGAACGGCTATAGTTAAAGATACCATTACCACCGATTTGGTAATTGAAGGCAAAAAGATAAACCTGAAAGAGCTCATGAAATATGCTCCGGCTGATATCTTAAAAGAATATGGCGTACGGAATGCCGAAGGAATTCTTTCATTTAAAGCTACAGTAAAAGGAGATTATTCCGATTCGTTGATGCCACGTGTTGATGCCAGCATTGAATTCGAAAACGGATTGATGGATACCAAAGATTATCCGTTAATCAGAAACATGGAATTAAAAGGTTTTGTAACCAATGGCGAAAAATGCACCAACCAAACAACCCTTGCAAAATTCGAAACCGTACATGCCAAAATCGGTAACAGCCGGTTCGATGCCGCTTTTGAAGTTTCGGACCTCGACCACATAAACTATGTTTTTGAAACCCACTCAACCATTGATGTTACTGACTTTGCATCATTTATCCCCGATTCATTGCTCGAATCGATCACTGGTGTGGTGAAAATTGATTTTAAAACGAAGGGAGTTTTACCCGATTCCATTGGCGACGATTTTACCGATTACGCAATGGCCCGAACAACGGCAAAAATGGAATTACAGAATTTTAACATTACGATGGATTCTGCACTGTCAGTTAAAAAAATGGGCGGTACTTTTATTTACGAACCCAACCGTTTTACGGTGAAAAACTTTACAGTCTCGGTTCCCGATTACAAAGTAAAACTGAAAAATACCGGTTTCGATACCCGGTTTACAGGAAGCATCAACCACATGGATAAAATGACCGTAGATGTGAAAAATTTCAGGCTTGAAACCGATAGCTCGCAAATTACAGCATCGGTATTCCTGAAAAACCTTGAACAACCCGAATACCGTTTCAATGGCCAGGTGAACTTAAATCTGGCCGAAATTAAAAACATGGTTCCCGATACCTTAGTAACCGTCCTTGATGGAATTTTTAATTTACAGATGCAATCGGCCGGAAAAATCAACCTCGATTCCATAGCCGACCAGTCCACCGATTTAGCCTTCAAAAACAGCACCTTTAAAATGGCTGTAAGCAACATGAATGTGGTTTTACCCGATAGTTCCCTTGTGTTGCACAATTTTTCAGGAAAGGTTTTTATGAAAGATGATTCCATTGCTATTGAAAAAGTGCATGGAAATTACTCGGGCATTGATTTTAAGATAGATAATACACAAATCTGGAATGTGTACAAGGCTTTTATGAAAAACCTTCCGCAATACGATTTAATTGTACATACCGATGTGGAACTGGGTACCATTGAAAATGAATTTATACAGGCCATGATGGCTACTGATACCACCGCAGTTGATTCATCTGCAACTACGAATGAAAAAGTAATGAATGAAACTGTTGCTGAGAATACCCAATCAACCCCGGTAACCGATTCAACCTCAGTGGATACCCTGGGTGCCGGAGCCTTTTTACCCAACTATAAAGAATTGGGAATGCCTCATTTTGTGGTATATGGAAAAATGGGAGTTAAAAAAATTACCTACGAAAAAAATGTGATTGACGATATCTCCATGCTTTTCCGTTTCTCCGATAGTTTATATGTGATTGACCAGTTTAAACTTAAAACCTGCGGCGGAGAGGTAAATACATCACTAAAATTTGATGCCCGTAAGTGGGAACAACCCGTGGTTGATATTAAAAATGCAGTTGAACATCTGGATGTTAAACAATTATTGATGGTAAACGATAATTTTGGCGATACCGCTTTAACCTACGATAAAGTCAGTGGAATACTTACCAGTGATTTCAATGTCAGGGCCTTTTATGTAAAAGGCGATTGGCCCACTGAAAAAATCAGAGCTAAAGGAACTTTAAAATTGACCGATGGTAAAATTTATAACTATCCGCCATTGGTCGATCTCTCTATGAGTATCGGTGGTTTAAAAGAACTTGATAAATTGGACTTTAATACCCTAACAACCAGCATATTTGTATTTAAGGACAAAATTTATATTCCCAAAACTGACATTGTTAGTTCGGCATTAGATATTTCGGCAGCAGCCATGCAGAGTTTTAAAGAGGATTTTGAATATCATTTGGTACTTCATTTAAATGATGTTTTGATTGGTAAATCGGAGAAATTATTAAGACAGCAAGCAGAACAAAGTAAAAAAGAGGGGGAAACTGAGGAAAGAGATGGGCTGAAACTGGTTGCTATGGAAATTGCACCCGATAAAAAATATGGATTCGATAATGTGAAACTTTATAAAAAGTTTTTAAATGAAATAAATAAACAGGAAGGGTTCCTCAACCTTTTATTTAATCCATTATTGGTGAATTTCAGTACCGATTTTGATCGTACCATTCGTAATAAAGAACTGCTTGAAAAGTTGAATAATCCCGGTTCAGGAACAAAGGAATAATTGGTCATAGTTTTGAAAAAAAAGAACTTTTTTATTAGTTTACTAATAATAGTTACAAGTTTATTTTTTGTAGCAGGTTACTATTTATATAAGAAAAACCAGAATATCCAATATGTGAAACAAATTCAGCCGCATGAATTGGATATTGTTTATGGCTCGGACTCTGCTCAACTCACCGTTTATCTTTATTTCAGGTATGATTGTGTTTATTGTCGGAAATTTTTTACCGATGCTTTTCCACCGTTAAAAAAGGAATTTATCGATCGAGGAAAGGTTAAGTTGGTTGTAAAACTGGTGAATTTAACAAATGAGGAACCCATCCAGAATTCACTTAAAACAATAGTCTGCATCCATCGGTTTGGAAATTCTGAACCATTACACCAATTATTGTTGCTTGAACCTCGGGTGGTTTATACCCCGGAATTTGAAAATACCACCCAGGAGTTTATCGAAAAAGATGAATTTGTAGCAGAATGTATGCTGAGTGGTTTAGCCGATAATTATTTATTGGGGAATAAACTGGAGTTTAACCGGATAAAACTTACCGGAACCCCTACTTTTGTTATAAATAATCATATTTACAAAGGTTTTAAAGCTTATGATAGTTTTAAAATTGTTATTGAAAAAGAGCTTTCCACAGTTTTGAGGTAACTGTAATATTTTTTAATTTGCACCCGGATTTTTCGTAATTGATTCATTAAAAACAAATAACTTAAAACAAAACCAATGAAAGCAACCAAGTATTTTTTTATGTTAGCTCTTGCGGTTTCAATATCATTTATTTCATGTGAAACCGAAGATACTGAATCATGTGATGCAGAAAATTTATCAGATGATTTTAATTGCCCTACGAGTGTTGATGCAGTGGCAACTTTTTGTAGCGATGGGGTAAACAACTCTTATTACACGTTTGGCGGTACTGATTATCAATGTACCGGTGTTGAAGCAAGCACTTGTGACGCAGCTATTCAGGCAATTGGTGCTAAATTAATCGAAGCTGGTTGTAGTGGGAAAAAATCAGGGAGTATTGATGCTGCAAATATCAAATTAACCGCTATGGCTGAAAAATTATTAGAAGAAGTGCGGACCAAATCACTTTGTCAATAGCATGGTAAATAGTTGAAATAAAAAATCCTAAGAGCACATCTTAGGATTTTTTATTTCAACAAAATGCGGGTCAAAAAAAACCCTTCTTCATTTTCTTTAATTTTGCTTCAAGAGCTTCTCCTCTAAGGTTAATGGCTATAATTACCCCATTACCATCAATTAAAAAATTAGTAGGTACACTTTTAATGTTATACAATTTAGCTGCCTGGTTGGTCCAGCCTCTTAAATCGCACACATGATAGGGCCAAATTAATCCATCTTTGTTAATAGCCTCAACCCACGATTCGTATTTCATATCCAGCGAAACACTAAAAACAGTAAATCCGGTTCCATCCTTAAATTCCGCACCTTTATACTTTTGATAGGCTTTAATCAGGTTTGGGTTTTCTTTCCGGCATGGGCCGCACCAGCTGGCCCAAAAATCAATCAACACCACTTGCCCCCTTAAATCGGAGAGTTTAAAATCTTCGCCGTTTACCGATTTTTGAACAATCTCCGGAGCTATCTGCCCAACTTCCGGGAGTTGGGCCAACACACCGGAGATATTCAGGTTTATCAGTATTCCGATCATCAATAGCTTTTTCATCTTACATCTTTTGGGTTATCAGGGCGAAGATAAAAATTATTTATTGAAAAATAAGCCGGACTGAAAAACCAAGACTCATTTTTACGGTTTTAGCTGATTCCGTATTTTTATTACGGGATTTTGGCTAGAACAACCCCTCCACCGACAAATACCGTTCGCCGGTATCGTAAGCAAAAGTCAACACCTTTTTGCCTTTCAGTTCAGGTAGTTTTTGAGCAACGGCAGCCAACGAAGCCCCACTGGATATACCTACAAACAGCCCCTCTTCGCGTGTGGCTTTTTGGGCATAGGCAAAAGCTTCATCCTTACTCACTTTAATAACGCCATCCAGGAGATCGGTATATAAATTTTTAGGTATAAAACCTGCGCCAATGCCTTGCAACGGGTGAGGGCCTGGAGCGCCTCCGCTAATAACCGGTGAAAGTTCGGGTTCCACGGCAAAAACTTTCAGTTGCGGAAACCTGGCTTTTAGCACTTGAGCCACCCCACTGATGTGTCCGCCCGTTCCTACGCCGGTTATCAAATAATCGAACCCATTGGGGAAATCGTTCAAAATTTCCTGAGCAGTGGTACTACTATGGATTTCGGGATTTGCTGCATTTTCAAATTGCATGGGAATCCAACCACCCAATTCCTGTTTCAATTCATTGGACTTTTCAATGGCACCTTTCATACCTTTTTCGCGGGGTGTTAAAACCAGTTCCGCTCCATAGGCTGTAACCAACCGCCGACGTTCAACGGACATGCTTTCGGGCATTACCAGGATAAGGCGGTATTTTTTAACTGCGGCTACCAATGCCAGGCCAATCCCGGTATTTCCTGAGGTAGGCTCAATAATCACCGTGTTAGGTTTTAAAAGCCCTTCTTTCTCGGCAGCCTCAATCATCGAAAGGGCAATCCGGTCTTTGATGCTCCCTCCGGGGTTTTGCTTTTCCAGTTTTACCCACACTTCGGCCTGGTTATCGAACAGCCGGTTGATTTTCACCGTTGGGGTGTTCCCAATCAATTCAAGTACATTGTTTGCTTTCATTTTATATGTAGTTAGTAGTTAATAATTTAGTGTCAAGTAGTCAGTATCAAGATTTCAGACACGGGGTTTTGAGGCACGAGATATGAGACAATTAGTAATTAACAATTTAGCAATCCAACAATTTAACCATTCCCAAATGAACCCATGATTTCCCGTCTCCGTTTTAAATCACAAAATCAATCACCGTATCGTATTCCGGGTTTTTATTTTTCACAAATATTTCGCTTTTGTTGAGTACAATGGAATAGGGTTCAACGCTATCGGTGAGCCACACATTTCCGCCAATGATGGAATGGTGCCCTACAACGGTTTTGCCTCCTAAAATGGTGGTGCCCGAATAGATGGTTACATTATCTTCGATGGTTGGATGCCTTTTTTTACCTGCTTTTTCTTTACTAACGCTAAGTGCACCCAGCGTTACCCCTTGGTACATCTTTACATGGTTACCGATTTGGGTGGTTTCACCAATGACCACGCCCGTACCGTGGTCGATGCAAAAAGCCTCGCCAATTTGCGCCCCGGGATGGATGTCGATGCCTGTATGCTTGTGTCCGTATTCCGAAAATAACCTGGGCAATACCGGGATATTTAGCTGGTAAAGTTCATGGGCAATGCGGTAAATACAGATGGCATAAAAACCCGGATAGCTGACAATGACCTCCTCGATGGCTTCGGCCGCCGGGTCGCCCTCATAAATGGCAGTGGCATCTTTAATGAGTAAATCATAAATTTTAGGAAAGGAACCAATAAACTGGTCTGCTACTATCACCGTTTGCTCTTTTTCATAACTGATAGATTGCAACAGCCGGATGGTCTGTTCGTGGATGCTTTCAAATTCCTGTTCCACCGACGGGCAATCGCGTTTGCTTAAAATGGGAAAAAGAAACTCAACAATGTCGTTCAATAGCCGGTAACTTGCCCGGAGCGGAGGGACTTTTCCTACGGAACTCCGCCGGAATTGGCCAATCTGGTTAAAAAATTCTTTGTTGTTCATGGTATTTTACAAAAAAAGCCCTCTCATAATTGAAAGGGCCCGCGTTTATTTACTAATTCTATTTGTGTATATCAACTTAACAAACAAAACAGGCCCCTGCTGCTTTTCATACAACAACACATATGGTTCCTATTTTGCATTTTATTTGTCATTTTTGTTTTATTTCAGACACAAAAGTATGAATTTAAAAGTGAAATGCAAGAGTTGGTTGAAAATTATTCATCTATAGGTATCTTAGTATTAGTTTTCATTTAAGTTAATATTCCCCATCTTTTCAATATTTCCCATAAAAAGTGGTTAATTTGTAACTCAATTTTATTTAATTCGACCAACGACTAAAATCTAATTAAACCAAATTTGTATGAAGACACTAAAACTTTTGATGAGCTTTTTTCTATTGTGGACTGCCACTGGATTGAGTGAAGCTCAGGAGGGGCTGGACCCGAACAAACCGTTGCCATTAAACCCAAATGTCCGTTACGGAAAACTTGATAACGGATTGACCTATTATGTGTTGCACAACGAAGAACCCAAGGAACGGGCCAGTTTTTATATTGTCCAGAATGTGGGTGCCATACTCGAAAACGACGAGCAGAACGGGCTTGCCCACTTTCTGGAGCACATGGCTTTTAATGGTACCCAGAACTTTCCAGGCAAAGGAATCCTGAATTATCTGGAAAAATATGGCGTTGCTTTTGGCCGTAACATTAATGCCTACACCAATGTGGATGAAACGGTTTACAACTTAAGCAACGTTCCCACAACAAACCCCAATTTGCTCGATTCTACCTTATTGGTTTTACACGACTGGAGCCATTACCTGTTATTGACCGAAGAGGAAATAAACAGCGAACGCGGTGTGATCCATGAAGAATGGCGTACCCGCCGTTCGGGGCAAATGCGCGTGTATCTGGAAAGCCGCAAATATATATTCCAGGACTCTAAATATGCCGACCGCGATGTTATTGGAAGCCTCGATGTGATTGACCACTTTGAACCAAAAGTGATCCGCGATTTTTATCACGATTATTACCGTACCGATTTGCAGGCCATTATTGTGGTAGGTGATATTGATGCCGCCCGGATAGAGGAGAAAATCAAAGCCATGTTTTCACCCATTCCGGCAGTTGAGAATCCCAAGGAACGCAAATACTTTGAGGTACCCGGAAATGCCGAACCCGTTGTAGGAATTATTACCGATCCTGAGGCTGGCGGCCTGCGTTTTACCTTTTATTGCAAACACCCTTCGACAGCCTTCGCTAAAAAAGATATGACCTACTATCGTCAGAATTTAGCTGATGAACTATATTCAAACATGATGGGGATGCGTTTCGACGAGATGGTCCAAAAAGGCAACCCGCCCTTTATTGGCGCTTATACCGGTTATTACAATATGGCCCGGTTGGCCGATGTTTACACCGTTGGAGCCAATCTGAAAGAAGATAATATTGCAGGAGGGATTGAATCGGCTTTGACAGAAAATGAACGGCTGCACCGTTTTGGTTTTGTTGCCAGTGAACTGGAACGGGCTAAAACATCGATGCTCAGCGAATTTGAGAAGAACTACAAAGAACGGAACAAACAGTTGAACGACCGCCTGGTCCGCGAATTGCAATACCATTTTTTGGTGAATGAACCGGCCCCGGGTATTGAACTGGAATACAATTTAGCACAGCAATTGCTTCCTACCATTACATTAGACGAACTAAATGCGTTGGCAAAAAAATGGAATACGGTTGAGAATCAAATTTATATACTATCGGGTCCTGAAAAAGAGGGGCTGGTGTATCCAACTAAAGATCAATTGCTCAGCATTGCGGCCAAAGTCAAAAATGCCGAATTGAAACCTTACGAAGATAAAGTTATTAATGAACCATTGATTGCTGAAACGCTTACAGGTTCAGTGGTAGCTAAAGGACAGGTACTTACCGATTTTGGAGTTACCGAGTGGACTTTGAAAAATGGTGTAAAGGTGGTGGTTAAAACGACCGACTACAAAGAAAACGAGATTTTGATGAGCGCTTACAGCGAAGGGGGAAGTTCCTTATACTCAGCAACTGAATTACCAACCATTCAGATGATTGGGAATTTTATGGGGGCTTTTGGGGTAGGCAAATTCGACCAGGTGAGCCTGCAAAAATTATTAACCGGAAAAGTGGTTAAACTGTCACCTTATGTAGGCGAATTGTACGAAGGATTACAGGGTAGTTCATCTATTAAGGATTTTGAGACATTGTTGCAATTGGCCTATCTGCAAATGGAACAACCCCGTTTCGACGAAGAGGCATTCAGCGCGTTAAAATCGCGTTACCTGGCTTCGGTGGCCAATCTGGATGCCGACATCAATAAAACCTTCAGGGATTCAGTCACGCTGGTGTCGAACAACTACAACCCCCGCACCGTATTGATGAATACAAACACCGTCCAAAAGCTGGATTTTGCTACCATGCAAAAGGTTTATCAGGAACGTTTTGCCGATGCCGCCAATTTTACGTTCGTGTTTGTAGGAAATATTGATACTGTACAGGTAAAACCTTTGATTGAGAAATATTTGGGGAGCCTGATCACGGAAGAACGGAGCGAAAAGTGGATGGATACCAAAGTGGAATATCCCAACGATGGGACCATGAAACATTTCCAAAAAACCATGGAAACCCCGAAAACCACCATCTATCTGAATTTACATGGCGAAATGAAATACAACCCGACCAACCGGATTCTGTTAGACATGGTTGCTGAATTGCTCGACAAGCGTTACACCGATGTTATCCGCGAAGAGGAGGGAGGAACCTATGGAGTTTCGGTCCGTGCCAATGTAAGCCATTTCCCCAAAGAACAATATAGCCTGATTGTAGCTTTTGATACCGACCCGGCCAAGTCGGATAAACTGAAAGGGATTGTGTATGCCGAAATGGATTCAATTCATAGCAAAGGCGTGAAACTGGACGATTTGAACGAGGCTATGAAAAACTTCATCAAAGTGCGCCAGGAAAACCTGCGCAAAAACAATTACTGGATGAGCGCCATCAACCAATACTACCAACATGGTGAAACCGTTGTGGTCCCTTCGGCTTACGAGGATATTGTGAATGCCGTTACCCCGGAACAGGTGGAAGCGTTTGCTAAAACCTATTTGCCAAAATCGGCCAGATTTGAGGTGGTTATGAGCCCTGCCCAATAGAGATAAAACTTTTTATAAAAAGAGGCTATCCAACATTTGGGTAGCCTTTTTGTTTGTGGTCTCTGTATGTTACCGCAAAATCGCTAAGCCGCAATGAATAATAGTACACTGGTGCCGTAGAAGGTTATGATTTCTTATGATTATCAAACAGTAATTGTTAACCTCTCACAAGCAACCACAACGGAAGTATCCCATCGTGGCGGGATTATAGGGGGGAATATTTCACCGCAATGAATAGTATCAATAAACCTGTCAGGTTTCAAAAACCTGACAGGTTTGTCGTTGTAGCGGGGATTTGTACCTAAAAGCACGGGTTTTAAATCTGGACTGTTTTTAAAGTCCCTTTTAGGGGTTTGAGGTGGAATCCTTCTCGCCAAGCAGCCATGAATCTTCCACCGCAAAGACGCTAAGGTGCGAAGAAGGTAACACCGACCTCTGGTCGGTTTTTATAATGAAGGATGACAAAAACATAATAGAAGATGGTAGAAACATGGTTGAAGATGGAAGAAATAGGTACGCGGGAGGTATATTTATAAAGGTTGTTGAATTATTCATTAGCTAATTGGCACATTAACAAATCAGCACATTATCTCCCGTCCCGATCTCTTAATCTCTTGTCTTGAATTCAGGGTATTGCTGATACTCAGGAAAAATTCTACCCGAAATATGTGAAAAATGGTAGAAATAGTTTAAATTTATAAGTTGCAAAACGATGAAAACCCATTCATTATGAAGCCATTTCACAGTTTTCATTTGTTAATTATGGGCGGTATTGTTTTTTCAATACTTTCCTGTTCTATTATAGAGCCGCCTGAGAATTCCAACCCTATCGATCCTTTGAACCCTGAATTTGAATTACCTGAGGCCACCATTACTTCGCACTTTGATGGGCAAATTGTATTACAACCCGATATAACATTTAAATGGAAAGGAAGATTTACCAATTCCCTCTATTCGTTTAAATTAGAGGGCCGTGACAAATCCTTTAGTTCATGGCAAAATCTGCAGGCTGCTACCTATAATTATATCGATGAAGGGGTTTACATATTCCAGGTAAAGGAAAAATTGGGTGAATATGAGCAAACTCTTCCCACTTCCGCTACCATTACCATGGATGCCTTGCAGCAGACCTCATTGATATTCGTGCCCTGGTATCAAAAAATTACTGCCGATACTGAAGGATATATGGATTTATGTTTGGAAGAGGTGGTTGATTTTAAAGGATTAACTTCAAAAATCAGTTTAGGGGAATCTATTACCATCACCAGAATAGAAGGGAACAATACCATTATAGGGAATGATGGGGGAAGCTGGGTATTGTTGACCAATTCGCTGGATGCAATGAATGCCGACCATCTGGTTGCTATAGATGGAGTGTTGCTTGGCGGTAACCCCAACGGTTTTAGCGGCAGTTGCCCGTTATGCCGGATTTACTTTAGTGCCGCCGGAGATGGGCAGCTTACAACCATGCCCGATTCGACAAAAATTAGAAATACAGCGAATGAAAACATTGACATAGCTGTTTTCCGAGGAGCTTTGGTTGTTTGTCAATAACCTGTTTGTGTATAGTATTAGCTTAAATCCAAAAATTGCGAATGATGCAGACGCATACCAATCAAAAAATGAAAGCCTTTTGCATCTGGATATTGCTGCTTATGGTATCTGTGGCGGCAGAATCTCAGGTTACCAACGGTTACCGTCCGAAACTTTTATGGGATGTGGCTTCGGGGGCCGAGAAATATTACTTACAGGTATCTAACGATTCTTTGTTTGCTTCTACCGTTTTTGATGATTCAACGATTACAAATAATTACCGGCAGGTTGGCCCATTGGCATCGAACAGGAAGTTTTATTGGAGAGTAAAAGCCAAAGTATCAGAGGTGTGGGGTGCATATTCATCCGCGGATAGTTTTAGAACGGAGTTAGCACCCCCGTACGCCACGGTTTCTATCCGTAAATCGTTTACCTCGCCGGGCAGTAAACCCACCGGGCTTGCCTCTGATGGGAAAAACCTTTGGATGATCGATGATTTGGGGAATATTTACAAAATGGATACCTCGGGTAATGTGCTGTCAACCTTTGCTGCACCCAATCCACCGGTCACCGATCTATCCTGGGATGGCGAAGGGCTGTGGTTGGGCGATAACCCGCAGCATAAAATAGACTCCTTGGGGAACCCAATGGATACATTACCGGTGTATTACTATAGCGACAGCGGATTGGAATGGGATGGAAAATTCTTTTGGGTTGGCGATTATAATTTCAGCGATATATACAAACACAAACCCGACGGCACTTTACTGTATAGCTTTTCACCTTCCGGTATGTGGGGGCATCCCACCGGGATATCTTTTGACGGGATCAACCTCTGGATAGCTGATTCTGGTGAAGGATCCGATAGTTATAGTGATATTTATAAATATTCTACCACCGGAGTTCTTGTGGCCAGTTACGATATTACCGGCCTGGGCATAGCCAGAAACTGGGGATTCAATTGTGTTGCCTGGGACGGCGAATCGCTCTGGTATGCCAGTGCGGAAGGGTTAACCATTTATCGGCTCAATGTGCCTTACTATCATAGCGCCCCGGTTGCACCCGTGCTTGTAAGTCCGGTAAACAGTGCAACCGATCAATTAAATACAACCACTTTTAGCTGGAACGAAAGTTTGGATGCCACCAGCTACAGACTTCAAGTTTCAAAAGCTGCTGATTTCTCAAAAATCATCTACGATAATTCAGGTATTACAACAACTTCACAAGAGGTTGGCGGTTTATTGAACAGCACCACTTACTACTGGAGGGTCTGCGCATCGAGCCTAAACTATACAGGCAGCTATTCTGCGGTTTACAGCTTTACCACAACCATGTATGCACCGCCAACTCCAATTTTGGCATCACCAGAAAACAATGCCGTTGATCAGCTTACAAGCCTTAACCTACTATGGAATGCGGCCCTGGGTGGCACTACCTACCAGTTACAGGTTGCCACAAGCTCCGACTTTGGCTCAGGGTTAATTGTTGATAATAATTCAGTAGCAGATACCATCTTTTCACTCTCGGGACTTGTTAATAATGTTACTTATTACTGGCATGTAAAGGCACAGAATATTGTGGGGACTAGTGATTTTAGCACCACATATCAATTTACCACCCGCGAAGGAGTTTTATATGTAGCAACCACCGGGAATGATGCCAATGACGGAACGACTGCTTTGCCATTAAGAAATATCCAGACTGCCTTGAATAGGGTTTTAAGCGGAGACACCATAAAAGTTGCAGCAGGTAGCTATAGTCAGGTACTTAACACGGTTGTATCTGTTAAACTATTAGGAGGTTACAGTAGCTCATTTTTAAATGATGAAAGAGATATCTTCAACCACAAGACAGTAATCGAGGGTATAAGTACCAAGATGCTCACCGATCAGTATGCTTCCACCATTGATGGGTTTATTTTCAATGGCACCACCAGCGTTACCGATGAAATTATTACCTTGAACAATGGCTCCGTCTTTTCACATAATGTGGTAAAGGGTATTTACAATGCGTACCCAACAGGAATCAGAGTAAATGGAGGAGCAACAGTAATCAATAATACCCTTTACGTTTGTTACTGGGGGATTGATATTCAATCTGGTACCGGAACACCAAACATTCGGAACAATATTATCGAAAATGGCTCATACGGTATGAATACTTACGCTTTTTCGTCTGCAGTGAGGACATATAACAATGTGCACCCGCTTTATCAGGAATATAGTGGTACAGATCAGAACCCGGGGATTGGTGATATTACTCAAGATCCCATGTTCAAGGATGCAGATAATATGGATTTCCGTTTGCTGGAAAACTCCCCATGCGTTGATGCCGGCGATCCGGGCGATGCAGCCGGGGGCGAAATGTATTGGGACACCCGAATTGATATGGGGGTTTATGGCGGAACCAAACATTCACCCTATTTGCCGCCTGTACCGACTGCTGCACCTGTATTAGCAAGTCCTATTGATGGAGCCGCTCATCAGCCCTTAGATGTAGCTTTAGTCTGGCGCGCCACCCCCGAAACCAGCCAATACCATGTACAGGTTTCAACCGATAATTCGTTTGTGGTTGTTGATTTTGACTACCCTTTGGTAACAGATACCACGAAAGTATTAACGGGTTTAGCCTTAAACACCACCTATTACTGGCGGGTTTGTGCTGTGGTTACATTGGGGTCCAGTGAATATTCTGCCATAAACTTGTTTATTACCACTCCGGGAATCTTATGTGTCGCCAATTCAGGCAACGATACCAATGATGGCTCAACTTCTGCACCGTTAAAAAACATTCAAACGGCACTCAACCAGGCTGTTTCCGGTGATACCATTAAAGTGGCTACCGGTTCGTACAGTCAGTACCTGAATACCTTAACAGATGTTGTTTTGCGTGGTGGGTACGATAGTACCTTTTGGGAAGGGAACCGCCATATCTTCAAAAATAAAACGGTATTAAACGGGGTTAGTACCATTGTGCTGAACGATACCAAGGCTTCCACCATTGATGGGTTTGTATTTAATGGTGGTTCAAGCATAACCGATGCGGTGGTAAAAGTGTACAACGGTTCTGTCTTGATCCGCAATGTATTTCAGAATTTAACGGCCACAGCTTCTAACAACATTGAAGTGTACGGAGGAGCTACTGTGGTTAATAATACCGTTTACAATGGTTCCGCAGCTATTGAAATCAATTCAGGTACCGGAACACCCGTGATACGCAACAACATTTTCAGTTATACCTCATTTGGTGTGAGGACTCTTAGTTATGATGCCACTGTCAGGACATACAACTGTGTGTTTGGGAATACCTTTAGTTACACCGGTTTTGATGAAAACCCAGGCAATGGCGACATTACTCTGGATCCCTTGTTCAAAAACCCTTTGGACAATGATTTTAGGTTACTGCAGGGTTCACCGGCAATTGACGCGGGTCATCCCGATGTCCAGTACAACGACCCCGATGGCAGTACCAACGACATGGGTGCCTATTGGTATGTGGCACCTCCGGCAGCCCCGGCAAACCTTTCAGCTACTGCCGGCGTTATGCAGGTAACCCTGCAATGGGATCAGAACACGGAAGCTGATTTTTTACGCTACCGCATTTATGGTGGAACCACGGCAAATCCAACTGTTAAAATGGATTCAACCACCAATAGAATTACCGACACCTCAAAAGTCATTACCGGATTGACCAACGGGGTTACCTATTATTTCCGCATCACGGCAGTGGATAGTTCAGGGTTAGAGAGCGGTTACAGCAACGAGGTGGGTGCAACACCGCTTGGACCGGATATTCCGCCAGGAGTTCCCGTTAATCTGGCTGCAACTGCCGGCGATATGCAGGTGACCCTGCGATGGAATCAGAACACGGAACCGGATTTCCTTCGGTACCGTATCTACGGCGGGACTACGGCCAACCCAATTGTTAAAATGGATTCAACAATGGATGGGATTGCCGATACCTCAAAAGTCATTACCGGATTGACTAACGGGGTTACCTATTATTCCCGTATCACGGCAGTGGACAGTTCAGGGTTGGAGAGCGGTTACAGCAACGAGGTTACAGTAACACCCGTTGGTCTGGTTGCCTACTACCCCTTCAACGGTAATGCCAACGACGAGAGTGGGAGTGGCTATAATGGAACGGAAAATAATGGAGTTACCTTGGTTACCGATAGATTTGGTAATGTCAATAGTGCCTATAGCTTTGATGGGGTGGATGACTATATTGATATTTCCGCTTCAAGCATAATAAGCTTTACAGGTGATTTTACTACAAATTCATGGGTAAAAGTTAGCGAGGCTGATTTTGATTTTATCTTATTTGGAGCAGGCTCAACACCCACTCATATAATGCTAGAATCAGGTGTGGATAGTGTCAAACTAACTTATCATTATACTGATGGTTTTTCCTGGTATGCAAACACCTCCGATCTGAGCTTCCCTAAAAATGAGTGGGCAATGGTATCGGTTGTTCGAACCGGGAATACTATAAAAATGTATATCAATGGTGCTATTAGTGGTATTTTCTCGGATATTTACGCAGGTGATGCAGGCTTCAATATGGTAGGTGGTAATAGCTCAGCAGACCCATCAAGATACCTACATGGTAGTATAGATGATATTGCAATATATAATGTAGTACTTACAGATACTGAAATCTCCCAGCTCTACGCCAACTACCATGCACCAGCACGTTTTTCGGTGAGTTCAATTCTAGGGCAAAATATCCTTACCTGGGATTCCACGGGGTATCAGAATCTGGAGAAGGTCAGTATTTATAAAAATGGTACTCTCCTTTCTGAGGTTACAGTGGATGGCACAGAAGATACACTTTACGTGGATAACACTATTACCCAAGGAACCACCTACAGCTACCATATCACCTCGCTGGATGATTACGGGAATACCAGTCAACCCTCAGATACCCTTGAGGTGGTAAGCACTCCTTACTTTTCTGAAATTGATGCCGGGATAATAGGCGTTGAAAGTGGTTCGGTTGATTTGGGCGACTACGATAACGACGGTGATTTGGATTTACTTGTAACAGGATATGATGGAACAGATAGTTCAACCAAAGTTTACCGAAATGATGGTAATATGGCTTTTACTGAACAATCTGATATCTCGTTACCTGATATCCACAATAGTTCCGTAGAATGGGGGGATTACGATAATGATGGCGATTTGGATATACTCCTATCAGTTACAGCAGTTTATCGGAACGATGGAAACAATGTCTTTACAGAGATGACAGGAAACAATTTTCCCGGTATCGATTACGGTTCATTGTCCTGGGGCGATTACAACAATGATGGGTTACGTGATTTTATTGTAACTGGTCATTATAACAATAGGCCTGTTGCTAAAATCTACAGAAATTTTGGAGACGGATCGTTTATCGAACAATCGGATATTTCAATGATGGGTGTTTTTTATAGCGCAGTTGCCTGGGGCGATTACGATAACGATAATGACCTCGATCTTTTAATCTCCGGGGAAAGTTCAACCGGATATGTATCAACTATATACCAGAATGATGGCAATAACATTTTTACTGAGTCCTGGAGTTTTGTTGGTGTAAATCATGCCTCAGTTGCCTGGGGCGATTATGATGATGATGGATGGTTGGATATCGTTTTGACTGGGGACGATGGTTCTGGCCTGATCTCAAAAATTTACCGGAATAATGCCGGAAATTCCTTCACTGAACAAACTGGTATTGTTTTACCAGGAGTTGATGGTAGTTCAGTTAACTGGGGCGATTTTGATAATGATGGTGATACCGATCTGCTTATTAATGGTAATGGAATAAGCGAAACAAAAATATTTCGGAATGAGGGGGGGAATCAATTCAATGAGATTACGGATTTGAACTTAACGGCTGTTCGCAACAACTCTTCAACTTCAACCAAATGGGGCGACCTGGATAATGATGGTGATTTAGATATTCTTCTCACAGGGCTATCAACTGGTCCAATCTCAAAAATATACTGTAATAATACCGTCATTAATAACACCCCCCCGGCAGCACCTGCTAATCTATCGTTTTCCTCAAATGATGCTAATGCTGTCCACCTGAATTGGGATGCTGCTACCGATGATATGACACCATCGGGCGCTTTAACCTGCAATATACGTGTTGGTACAACCCCCGGCGGATTTGATATTGTTAGCCCTCATGCCTTAAGTAACGGTAAATTAACCCTCCCCGGTATGGGCAATGCACAGATGGGAACCGACTTTTATTTAAAGAACCTGGCTCCAGGCACCTATTATTGGAGCGTACAAGCAATTGATAATGGATATGTTGGTGGAGAATGGGCCACCGAACAGTCATTTACATTTGTTGGACAATACACTGTTATAAATGAAGCATTCACTAAATTAATGCAGGGCGAATCAAAATGGGCCGACTACAACAATGATGGGTATTTGGACTTGATCCACACCGGAGAAGATATAATTTCAGAAAAGCCCATGGCTATTATCTATAAAAACAATCAGGATAATACTTTTTCAGCACAATCTCAGATTTTGCTTACAGGGATTGTGTATAGTGGTGTAGATTGGGGCGATTACAACAATGACGGCTATTTAGATATTCTTCTGAATGGGTTTGATGGAACACAAAATGTATCAGTGGTGTATAAGAACAATGGCAACAATACCTTTAGCAGGCAAGATGGCATTGAATTGCCGGGAGTAATCGGTAGCAATTCCCAATGGGGTGATTACGACAATGATGGATTACTGGATATCTTGTTAGCCGGTTATGCCAATACAGGCCATATTGCCAGGGTTTATCGAAACAATGGAGACCAAACCTTTACCGAACAAACTCAGATTGAGCTTATTGGTTTACATTCCGGCCATGTAAGCTGGATGGATTTGGATGCTGACAACGATCTCGATATCGTGTTAATTGGTTCACTCAACGAAGGATTTAAGACAATAATTTACCGTAACGAAGGGGCAAATGAATTTACCATGATGGACATTCCCTCGTTGTCGGGATTGAATGCACAGCAAGCCGAGTGGGCCGATTATGATAGTGACGGTGATTTGGATGTGTTGATATTGGGCTCAAACGGGTCTGATAATGTTACCCAAATCTATCAAAATTTGGGTGGTTTTATATTTTCACTCCAAAACCAAATTGAGTTCGATGGAGTGTCAGAAGGTAATGCCCAGTGGTTCGATAGCGATAACGATGGCGATTTGGATGTGTTGATCAACGGATGGAATGGGTTTGAATTCATCTCATTCATTTATGAAAATAAACCCGATCAAAGTTTTGTAAAACAGTCCTATTTTGGATTGGCTGGGATACAAAAAGGGTCATCGGACGTTGTGGATTTTGACCTCGATGGCGATTTAGATATATTCCTTTCTGGTGAAAGCGATATGGGACTCATTGCTAAAATTTATAGTAACCAAATAACCAAACCAAACACAAAACCTGATGCACCTAAAAACTTGAATTCAGAGATACACCAATCGCAGGCAATCCTATCTTGGGAAAGTGGTTCCGATGCTGAAACTTCATCGTCTTCGTTAACCTACAATGTAAGAATAGGAACCACTCCAGGAAGCCAGAATGTGGCAAGCCCGGCTGCTTTAACTGATGGTAAAATAACCTTTCCTGGATTTGGAAATGCTCAATTAGGCACTTCTTTTTTCATTAATAACCTGAAGATAGGAACTTACTATTGGAGCGTACAAGCTATTGACAATAGTTATGAAGGTGGAACCTGGTCAGAGGAACAATCATTTAAAATTGAAAATAGTACCGTTCATTTTCAGGTCATTGATTTCGATTCTGTCGGTATTCCAAATGTAACCTACTCAATCAACCCTGGCAACATCTTTTCTGGTACTTCAGGCAATAATGGCGACATTGGCCCCCACAGTTTGCCAAGCGGAATTTATTCCCTCAATTTAAACAAACCAGGGTATTTCAATTATTTGAACAGAACCATCCCTGTACTGGAAACCACATTCGAAAAAAAGATAATACTCCCGGAACTGGCCGATTATAATGGGGACAATCAGGTTGACATCACCGATTTAGATTCCGTTATTTTAAACTGGAAAAGCATAAACCCGGTTTTGGAAATGGGGCCTGTAACAGGTATTTTACCGGCATTTACAGTGGAACCCGATCAACAGTTCGATTTTGAAGATTTAATGGTTTTTGGGTTGCTTTGGGATTATTACAACAATCAAAAGATAAGTTGGCAGCCTTATAGTGAAAATGAAAGAGATGAATTTCAGAACTCAGGACAAATTGTAGCGGTTCTTACAGAGAATTTCGATGAGAATGCACTTGAATATTCTTTTATCTGGATGGGTTCTGGTGGTTTTACAAGTAACCGCGTTCTTGTCCGTTATAATCCCGATTTACTTATCGCAAACCTGACCCTTTTGCTTTCAAAGGAAAATCAGGTGTTAAGCTTCAACAATCATGATGTGGATAAAGGCATTGTTCAGGTTACCTTTGGCGTTCTTGAAGACACTTGGATTCAGCCAGGTACCGGGTTATTTAAAATCAGTTTTGAGAAGAAAGCCGATACCGTTGAATTACCTGAAGCCTATTTCGAATATCATCTGGGCAAGACCATTGAAAAGGGAGCCATTCAGTTTCAGGAATTCAACCAGGAGGACCTTAGTATATTCCCGAACCCGGTAACTAAATCCTTGACCATTTATTGTAAAAATGCTGAAGGTATTTTTGCAGTGAAACTTTTTGATATCACCGGACAATTGATTAAAGCCATCAAACAACAGGGAAATCAGTTGAACCTTGATATGCAGCATTTTCCGCAGGGAATACTCTTTTTAGAAATATCATATGGAAATGTAAAAAGAAATGTAAAAGTGATTAAACAATAAATATTTATGGAACCTATCCACAACACAAAAAATCAGAAAAGGCGGTTAATTTTTAGAAGCAAGACCATTGGTTTGTTTCTCATTTTTTTAATGGTGGGTTCATTCCTTCAGGGACAAACCATTGACGATATAAAGGGTGATAGAAGTTACATCTGGGGATATGGGATGGGGAAAAATCTACCCATAGCCGATAAAAATGCTTTAAAAGACTTGACCAGCCAGATATGTACTTCGGTGGAAAGCAATTACAAATATGTAATTACCGAATCGGGAGGTGAAGTGCAGGAAACTCTTGAAGGAATTATCAAAACCTATTCATCCACCACGCTGACCAATGCACAGCGATTAGTTGTTGAAAACGATTCTGGGATTGTGGTTTTCCGTTACATAAAAAGGGAAGAGTTGGGTCTGTTGTTTAAAAAACGCGAAAACCGACTGAAAGGCTACGTGGTAAATGCCCTGAATGCAGAAAAAGAGGGCAGGATAGGGGATGCACTTCGCTATTTTTATTGGGCACAGGTGCTTTTATACAGTCACCCCGATAATCAGGAGATGACTTTTACATTTGAAAGTGCCGATTACCAACTGTTTTCCTGGTTGCCAGACCGGATCAACCGCCTGTTTTCAAGGTTGGCAGTGTTTCCGGTAGAGGTGGTCACCAGCGGGATGGAGCAGGAAGTGATATTCAACATCACGTATCACGATAAAAAAGCTTACAATATGGATTATTCCTATTGGAATGGCAGCGACTGGTCGTCACTGGTAGGCGCCTCCAATGGTGAGGGTATTATTGAACTTTTTGGCGATGCCGAGAAGTCCATGGAGGAGTTGAGAATAAAAGTGGAATACGAATATGTGAATAAAGCAAAGTTGGATCCGGAATTGCCCGCGGTAATTGATGTCATCCAGCTTCCTTATTACAAACAGGCCGAAAAAATCATCCACAAAAATAAAATAAATACTTCAGCAGCAATTTCGGGTACGGCTGACAAGGCGGATGAACATCAAAGAAATGATCAGAATACTGCCCAAAGTAATTCACAATTGTTACCCGTAAAAGACTCTTGTAAATGCGGCAATAAAGCAAAAACAGTCAGTAACCTGAATGCTTTATTGAATCATATCAATGGGTTGGATAAAAAGCCCGTTGAATCATTGTTTACAAAAGAGGGTTTGGAGGTTTACCAACGTTTGATAAAATATGGACAAGCCAAATTAATGCCCATCTCCAGAGATTTTGATGTGAAATGTATGGGTACCGATGCCATCGTGCGTGAAGTTCCTTTTGTGTTCAGCTTTCCGACCAACAACCGTAAATTTGTTGAAAAGCTTTCCATTGTCTTCGATTCCACCGGTTTGATAAAAAACATCACCTTTTCGTTGAACCAATTATCGATGGAAGGGATACTTTCCCACTCCAAATGGTTGGAAGCCAGCAAATGGCAAATCATTCATTTTTTAGAAAACTATCAAACCGCTTATGCATTGGAGCGTTCCGAGTATATTGATAAAATATTTTCTGATGATGCATTAATTATTATTGGGAAAAAGCTCGAAAAAGCAGAACCTATTGATAAAATGTATGCCCTGTTGAAAAACGACCAGTACCAATACATCAAGGTAAGTAAAAAGGAATATATGGAGCGGTTGAAACAGGTCTTTGAAAATAATGAATTTGTCAATATCCAGTTCGAAGATTGTGAAGTAAAAAAGCGCGACAACAACAGCGAAGTCTATGGGATTCAGATAGCCCAGAATTATTATTCAAGTAGCTATGCCGACCAGGGATACCTGTTTTTGATGGTGGATATGACCGATACGCTGAAGCCCAAAATTTATGTGCGCAGCTGGCAACCTGAAAAGAACCCTGATGGCTCCATCATCGGGTTAGGTTCATTTTTTAATTAACCTAAAATACCGTTTCTATGACATCCACAAAATATCTCATTCCTAAGAAAATCGGCAGTGTTATTATTTTCGTACTTGTGATTGTTCAAGGGTTTTCGCAAAAATTGATAGTCAGCAACTTCAAGGAACTGCCTACAGATATTTCGGCCCGCGAATTCGAGGTGTTAGATGTGAATGATGAACCCTGCGCCCTGCTAAAGGTTTATACAGGTTTTAAGAACATAAAAGTTGACGGGAACCGTGGAATTGAAAAGTTGGAAGAAAAAAACGGAGAGGTTTGGATTTGGGTTTCGCATGGTACACGGCAACTGAAGTTTTCAAAAGAAGGTTTTCCTTTGTTACCCTTTTATTTTGAAAATGAATTGGAAAAAAGCACGGTGTATGCCCTGGAGTTATCCAGCGATGAGATGCATTCTATCGTGATTCACACCGGAACTGAAACAACTGATGTGTTTATTGCCAACAAAAAATACACCTCCAATGTAACGATACCCGGATTTTCCGAGGGAAATTATCCAGTAAAAATTGTCAAGTTGGGTTACAAAACCATTTTCGATACTTTAAGGGTCACAAAGGATAATCTTTATTTTTCCTATTCGTTGGAACCCATACAACAGCAAAAGCTTAAGATTAAATCCATTCCTACCGGTGCTTTTTTAATTATCAATGGTCAACCAGTTGGGAATACTGATTTTACAGGATTCTATTACCCGGGCGAATATCGGATCCAACTTTCAAAAAAAGACTATTTACCCATCGATACCCTCATTGTTTTTGAATCAAGCAAATCCTCGGAGGTTTTATTGACAATGGGAAAAAACTTTGCCTGGCTCCGGTTTTATGCCAAACCCACAACAGCCAGAATTATGCTGGATGGAAACCTGGTGGCCAATTTGAGCCAACACCGATTAGATTTAGGAACCCCGCATCAACTCATTGTGCAGGCTCCTTATTACCGGACCTATCAGGAGGCATTGAAAATCCAACGGGGCGATAGTTTGAATAAAATTATTGAATTGGAATCCCAAAAAGGGGAACTGGCCTTCGTAATTGAACCGGAGCATTTTAAAATTAACGTGGTAAATGAAAGAGATTCTTTTGCAACCTGGAATGGAAGTAGTGTAATTAACCTTCCCGTGGGAGATTATCAATTAGATATTAATGAAAAAGGGTACCGCAAATACGATACTTTATTTCAAATCAAGGACTTTCAAAGGACTACCCTAAATGTGACAATGGTTGAAAGAAATTTCAATAGATTCACCGGAGGAGCGCTTTCTGCTTTATTACCCGGAGGCGGACAATTTTATGCCCAACGGCAAAAGATGGGCTTTGTTTATATGGTTTCAACCTTTGTTCTGGCTGGGGCATCCGGTTATTTTTATATGGATGCCGATAAAAAATCCCAAACTTATAAAACCGCTCAAACCGATTATTTAAACGAGACCAATATTGCCAACATTGAAAATGCCCGCAATGCCATGAATCAGGCGTATGATGATTACGAGGCATCGGCAAAACTACGGAATACAATTATAACCACCACCGGCATCGTGTATTTAATTAATATTATTGATGCGGCGGTATTTACCAGATATCATGCACCATTGCGGAAAAAAGGAGACGAAAAACCCAAGATTGGGCTCTACAACAGTGCAAATTCTATTGGATTGAATTTAACTTATACTTTTTAAAAGCCTACCTCTGGGGGGCTTTAAAACCAAACCAGCAATTTTACCTTTTCATCCGTGGTACCATCCTCATTGTTAGCAGGATTCCATTTTGGTCCGTTTAATAAAAGTTGAAAAAGTTGGTTCGAGGATTCCGTAGCTGGTGCCGGGAAAACCGAAAAATTTAAAATTTCACCATCGGCAGTTACAACAAATTCCAACGTTAGCAAACCTGCCAATGCCCCGTCCATTACTAAATTCCCGCCAAAATAGGTTTCCAGTTTTTTTATTCCACCCTCTGGCTGGGCATGTTTCCGGTTACGGGTTTCATAAATCAAATCAAATCTTTTAAATTCAATGGGGGTGCGGGTAGCCGAAACCCCTGCAACTTTTCCATTTAAAGCTTCTGAGGGTTGATCTGTTTTTACGGTTCCAGTGGATCTTGTAAAAAGTTTTTTTCTTTCTCTGCCATAACCTACCACAACCGCTTCATCCAAGGCTAAAGCGGATGGTTTTAATTCAATGGTTAAATCATTCCCTACAAGTTCACTCATGGGCACCACCTGTTCTTCCATCCCAACAAAAGAAAAACGGACCAGGGAGTCACTGAAAACCGTCAATTGGAATCCCCCGTCAATATTGGAAACGGTTCCCTGGTTTTCGGAAATAACGCTTACACCCGCAATGGCTTCTTTAGTTTCGGCATCTACCACTCTTCCTGCAATAGTTTTTGCATTCGATACTCCACGGATCCGGATAGGTTGGGCACCCGTACTTGCTGGTTCCGGTTTTTGTTCAACAATATTCGATGCTATTACCAAAGAATCTTCGCTAATCAGTTCAATATTTTGGACCTGAATGGGTTCTAAAGTTTCTATTTCCTCAGCAGCATTGGATTCAGCCAATGCTAAAGGCGTTGTTTCCGGTTCGTTATCCAAAAGGTTGGGTTCATTTTTGGCAGTTCCGGGTTTTTTGGTTTTTATGGGCTGTTTATCAGTGCTTCCGGTTTTTATATTTTCCAATTCTTTTTCCGGAACAATAGCTGCCTTTTGGGCAGGCTCACTAATAAGCGGAGTTGCTGTTTGTTCATTTGATATAGATTTTTGAGCAGTTTCCTGCGCCAACTGCTTTTTATTGGCAGGTTGGTTGGTAAAATACCATAATAGCGAACTTAAAGCAGCCAACAGGGCTACCGATGCCGCCATCCGGACAAAATATACAGGTAGCTTTTTCTTTTTGGGTCGGGCATTCAACCTTTGTTGCAGATGCAAAAGGTCGGCCTCCAGTTCATCGGGCGAAATCCTGGCAAAGCCATCCATGGCATCCTGCAAAAAAGGATCGCGGTTCATCTCCTGTTCAAGATGGTGCCGTTCCTGAACCGAAAGCCGATCTTTTAAATAACCGAGCCAATGTTTGATGCTATCTGAATAGTTAAGCCTCATGATGTTCCTCCAAACAAAGTTTCAAATTTCTTTTCCCATTCTGGATGTCCGATTTCACTTTTTTTTCATCAGTTTGTAACTGTGTTGCAATTTCTTTATAGCACTTCTTCCCGTAATAAAACAGTTCAATGGAGCTGCGTTGCTGTGTTTTAAGCTTTTCAAGGCATTCTTTCAGCTTTGCATCCCATTGGTAATTCTCTATATCATCTAGGGGATGCACATGAAAGCCATTATTCATAATCTCGTCGCTCATTTTTTTAAAGGCACGGTTTTCAGAACCATTATGGCGGAGCCTCATCAGGCAAAAGTTTTTAGTCACCACGTACAACCAGGTTTTGAAATTTTCAGGTACCGGATGCTTCTTCAGTTCCACAGCCAATTTTTCGAATACCTCCATAACAACGTCCTGAGCTGTCTCCCGGTTTTTTAAATATTTTAAGCAAACTCCATACACCAGGGGCATGTAAGGGGCATATAGCTGGCCAAGCAACTCCATATCACCTCCCTTTTTAAAGGCGGCTAGCAGCTCTTTTTCGTTGAAGGTATGGAGTTCCAGGTTCATTTTATTCTGAAATGTGTAGGTATCTTAAGTTGTAAGTGGAAGATTACATTAGTTAACCGGTAATTTTTTTGCAACCGCTTCAAATCCCACTGATTCTGGTTACCCGGTAATCTTCAAAAAAAAAAATCACCATCCATTTATGGAATCCGGAACATGATTGCATGCTATCTGCAAAACGAAGAAACAAAATAATCATTTAAAAAGTACCATTATGAAAACAAAAGTTTTTTTACTGATTGTGATTGGTTTGATAACCATGAATTTAACCACCGTGAAGGCTCAGCTTATTAAAGGGCAGGTTTTTGATGCGACCGACAAAACTCCCCTGTTGGGTGTTTGTGTAGTTGTTAAAGGAACTACGGTGGGGACTGTTACAGATGCTCAGGGGAATTACCAGGTTCAAATGGATTCGCTGCATACCACCCTGGTTTTTTCATTTATAGGTTACGAAACTAAGGAGTTTTTAGTAAAAGGTCGCACAGTGGTGAATGTTGGGCTAAATTTAAGTGCAATGAGTCTTGATGAATGCGTTGTGGTTGGTTATGGAGAGCAGAAACAAATGGATGCGGTCCAGGCCATATCCTCGGTATTTTCAGGCAGAGTGGCTGGAGTTAAGGTCCGTGGAAATGCAAAAAGAGCCTGCATGGCGCCTTCCGAAATGTATGTTCATGAGAATTTTAATACCGAAGGATACAGCACCATCCACGAAAACGGCTTTACTGAGGTGAATCTGAACCCGCTTTCAACCTTTTCAATTGATGTAGATGCCGCCTCATATAGCAATATCCGTCGTTACATCAATAGCGGTTCACTTCCTCCGGTGGATGCAGTCCGTATTGAGGAGATGATCAATTATTTTACTTACGATTATCCACAACCCGAAGGAAATGTCCCTTTTAGCATCCATACCGAACTGGCAAAATGCCCCTGGAACAACGATAATTATTTACTCCATGTGGGACTTCAGGGTAAAAAGATTGATTCCCGGGAACTGCCGGCATCCAACCTGGTTTTCCTGATTGATGTTTCAGGTTCCATGCAGGATGCAAACAAATTGCCTTTACTGAAATCGTCATTCATCCTGTTGACGGAACAATTAAGGCCTCAGGATAGAATAGCCATCGTGGTTTATGCCGGGAATTCGGGCGTGGTATTGCCATCAACTCCGGGAAGCAACAAACAAAAAATCAAAGGGGCTTTGGAAAACCTGCAGGCAGGTGGTTCCACAGCCGGCGGCGAAGGCATCAAACTGGCTTATAAAATTGCGGAAGAAAATTTTATGGAACAGGGCAATAACCGGATTATTCTGGCCACCGACGGTGATTTTAACGTGGGGGCTTCGAGTAACGCTGAAATGGAGCGGTTGATTGAAAAAGAGCGTGAAAAGGGAATCTTTATTTCCGTGTTGGGCTTTGGCATGGGTAATTATAAAGATGATAAAATGGAAATTATTGCCGACAAAGGAAATGGAAACTATTCATACATAGATAATTTGCAGGAAGCAAAGAAAGTGTTGGTGAGCGAATTTGGTGGAACCCTGTTTACCATTGCCAAAGATGTAAAGTTCCAGTTGGAATTTAACCCGGCGCAGGTGGCTAAATACAGGTTGATTGGCTACGAAAACCGGTTGCTCAACGAAGAGGATTTTGAGGACGATAAAAAAGATGCCGGCGAAATGGGCGCGGGTCATTCGGTAACAGCTTTGTATGAAATTGTTCCGGTAAAAGATTTAAAAACTGACAGAAAATTGAAATACCAGAATCAAAACCTTACCGAAGCAGCCACCCAAAGTAACGATTTGGTTACTTTGAAACTTCGGTACAAAGAGCCTGATGGGTTCCAAAGTAAGTTGATCGACAAGGTTGTATTGAATCAACCAATTGCTTTAAATGAACTTTCAGGCGATTTTCGATTCTCGGCTTCAGTAGCCGAATTTGGAATGTTGTTGCGTGATTCGGAATTTAAAGGTACAGCCACATTTGAGTCGGCCATAGAACTGGCCAAAAGAGCCAAAGGTTCCGACGACGAAGGCTACCGCTGCGAAATGATCCGGTTGATCCAAACCGCCGCCATGATGAAAAATGGCTCTGCATTTAATGAATAGATTTTAATAAGGAGACTGGAGTAATAATCTAATATCTTTCCAATCTCTAAACTCTAAACTCTAAACTCTAAACTCTATTTTTTATATCTTTACCACATGATAAAAAATGTGGCATATAGTTTTGTTATTGTGCTGTTGCTTTGGGCGTGCAACGAATCGCACATTGAGCCCAGTCCGGTTGTTTACAACTCAGCGTACTTTCCTTTGGATAGCAGTGCCTGGCGGACGTATCAAGCAACTTATATTGTTATTGATAAAGCATCGGAGGTGTATGATACTGTCAATTATTTTGTTAAAGAAGTTTGTGCAGGTTGGACCCTTGATGCAACCCACGATTCCATGATGCGGTTGGAACGGTACGTTAAATCAGAAATAGATCAGTCCTGGGATATTAATCAGGTATGGCAGGCGGGCATTGTGAATCATGAAGCCATTCAGGTGGAAGAGAACATCCGGTACATCAAATTGAAATTTCCTGCCGAATTGGGAAAAACCTGGAACGGAAATGCCTACAACCGGTTAGATACCTTGGAGCAATACTCTTTTATTGTTTCAGATTTAGATGAACCATACCTATTGAATGATTTATCGTTTGACTCTGTGTTAACTGTTACTCAAAAAGATAAAGAATCGCTAATAGATAAAGTTTTATTTACTGAAAAATATGCCAAAGGTATCGGGTTAATTGAGAAAATACAAATAGATATCCGTGGTGACGAAGATATTGATCCCCTTGTAAATGTTGAAGATAGAATTACCAAAGGGACTATTTACAGACAAACGTTAATTGACTATGGAAAGGAATAAATTCTGGTTAGTAGTGTTTGGTGTTTTGATAGGAATGCCGGTATTCTGTCAAAATTATTCCTATGGTTTTTTGGTTGAATTTACCGACAAACTTGGAACTGAATACTCCGTGGAGCACCCTGAAGTATTCCTTTCAAACAGGGCATTGGATCGGCGGATTAAAAACGGGATTGCTGTTACCGAAGAAGATTTCCCTGTAAATAAATCTTATGCCGACAGTATTTGCAAGTTTGATGCAGTATTGCATGTTACTTCCAGGTGGTTGAATTCTGCTGTATTTCTTACCAACAATGCCTCATTTCCGGATCAATTGGTGCAGGTTTCATTTGTAAAAAAGGTATCTGCCGTTTATTTGGGAGCTAGCTTAAAATCCTCAAACCTGACTTCCAAATGGCATGAAGAGAGCAGCATTGAGGTTCCGGTAACGATAGACTATGGCGCCTCCGAAAACCAACTGACCATGTGCAATATCCAAATGTTGCATAACCAGGGATACATGGGGGATGGCATCCAAATGGCGGTTCTCGATGGCGGTTTTTACCGGGCGGATGAGTTTACTGCTTTTGAAAGCATGTTTCAGAATAACCGACTGTTAGGAACCTTTGATTTTGTAGAAAACGATGCTTCAGTTTTTGAAGATCACCAACACGGCATGAATGTTCTTTCAATTATTGCCAGCAACCTTCCTGGCCAATTGGTGGGGTCGGCACCCGAAGCCTCTTTTTGGTTGTTACGCTCTGAGAATGTCTATTCCGAATACCGCATCGAGGAGGAGAATTTTATTGCCGCGGCTGAATTTGCCGATAGTGCCGGCGTGGATATAATTACGGCTTCGCTGGGCTACAGTGTTTTCGATGATGATGCAATGAGTTACAGTTATCAGGATATGGATGGCAAAACTACCCGGGTTACCCAAGGGGCCGAGAAAGCTTTTTCAAAAGGTATTTTTATGGTCAACAGTGCCGGGAACGAAGGCGACAACCCTTGGCAGCACATTACGGCACCCAGCGATGGGGAACATGTGTTGTGTGTTGGTGCAGTTGATTCCATGGGAAACCTGGCAGGTTTTAGCAGTTTGGGGCCATCTGCTGATGGCCGCACAAAACCCGATGTGGTAGGGCAAGGGGTTCAGACTTCATTGGTATTGCCAACCGGCGAAATTGGGCAGGGTTCGGGAACCTCATTTTCAGGTCCGTTAATTGCCGGAATGGTTGCCTGTTTGTGGCAGGCACTGCCCGGGTATTCGAACCAGGAACTGCTCGGTTTGATCCGGCAGACCTCCTCCAACTACTTAACTCCCGACGATTATTATGGTTACGGGGTTCCTGATTTTGCTAAAGCACTTTCGAAAGCTCAAAACCTTCATGTGGATGATTACTCCAAAGACCAATTGTTGACTGTATTTCCAAATCCTTTCTACGATTACTTGGAATTGGATGCCTATTTTGTAGAAAAGCAGACATTAATAGTGAATCTTTTGGATGTTAAAGGTTCAGTAGTTTATAGTGAAAGCTGGAATTGCAACAATACGGCCTTTAAGCATCTGGAATTAAAAAACCTGGCGGGCCTGGAACGGGGTGTTTACATTCTGGAGGTTATCTCAAATCAAACCATTAGCTCCCGGAAAATAGTAAAGAACCCATGAGCGTCGAATCCATTTCGTTATCGCAGTTGACCGGGAATGTAAAAACAGCTTTGCAGAATAATTTCCCTTTTCCGGTTTGGGTAGTGGGCGAAATCAGCGAAATAAACCAAAACCGGAGTGGGCATTGCTATCTGGAACTGATTGAAAAGGAACCCGACACTGATAAAATTGCTGCAAAATGCCGGGCCACCATTTGGACTTTTGCTTTCCGGATGATCAAACCCTATTTTGAAACCACTTCCGGCGAAACCTTGCGGGCTGGTTTAAAGGTGTTGGTGAAAGCTTCGGTGGAATTTCATGAAGTATATGGTTTTAGTTTGAATATTACCGATATCGATCCCCAGTTTACCATAGGTGACATTGCGCGGAAGAGGGCCTTGGTCATCAAACAGCTTCAGGAAGATGGTGTAATCGAAATGAACCAGATGTTGTCTCTGGTAATAGTACCACAGAGGATTGCAGTTATTTCGTCGGAAACAGCCGCGGGATTTGGCGATTTTACCGATCAATTAATGAACAATCCCTATGGATTCGATTTTTATACACACCTTTTCCCGGCATTAATGCAGGGCGATCAGGCACCACAATCCATCATCAATGCCTTTGAACAGATTTATGCGCTGATGGAAGATTTTGATGCTGTGGTACTCTTGCGGGGTGGAGGTTCGAAAAGCGATTTGAGTTGTTTCGACGATTATGGGTTGGCCTATTACATCACTCAGTTTCCATTGCCGGTGATTACAGGTATTGGTCACGAACGCGATGATTCAGTAGTAGATATGGTGGCTCACACCCGGTTGAAGACACCAACCGCGGTGGCAGGTTTTTTGATTGAATCTGTAGCCGCTTTTGCATCCCAATTGGATGATAACCTGAACTATGTGAAAGAGCTTGTGCAACAAAAACTGGTAGCAAAAGACCGACAATTGCAAGACTATTCCTTTCTTTTTCAGGCAAGCATCAAGGAGGTAATGGCCATCCATCAACAAAAGCTGGTTTTAGCCAGTTCGCATTTGGTGCATGGCATCCGGCAATTTAACCAGTCAAGGTACAACCAGTTAGATCGGTTTTCGGCAAGTATTAAAACACTTTCCACAAGCTTACTGCTGCATGAAACCGAACGGTTGCAATGGAACCAAAAACGTCTGGTACATGGGTTTCAGCAATCCATCAAAGAACAAGAACAACGGTTAAAACATCTGGCTGAGAAGGCCGCATGGGCCGATCCTCAATCCATCCTTGAGCGCGGTTTTTCAATCGTCATCCACCAGGGAAAAATTCTCAAAGATGTACAGCACATTCAAACGGGTGACGTTGTAAATGTGAGGTTAGCCAGGGGACAATTCAAAGGGGCGGTTGATGAAATTAAAGAGGAATCTCATTAATCTGTTTGTAAACTTTATATGTTTGATGGTTTTCTGTCAACTTTCTGAATCTTGGTGCTCCTAAAAAATTGGTTGACATGTTCCGAATAATTCTTAAATTTAGGCCATGATGATCCCTAAACGAATAGTACCGATGCACTTTGCAAAATTTATTAGTTTCATGTTTCTTTTTGGTTTTGTTTATCTTGTTGGTGCCAAAGATATTAAGCAGTTGGAGGGCGAACTCAAAAAAGCAAAATCTAAAACTGAAGCGGCAACCCTTTTAAATCAATTAGGTTCAGCTTATCGCGATGCCGGAAGGCTGGACGAGGCTATCGATCAGCATTATAAAGCCTTAGATATTTATGAAAGTTTGACCGATCAGGAGGGTCAGGCCGATTCCTACAACTATTTGGGAGGTACTTTTTGGCGGAAAAACGACTATGAACAAGCCATCCAATTTTATACGCTCGCCCTCCAAATCCGTGAGCAGCAAGGCGAAAAAGAAGAGAAAGCCAGAATATTGAACAATCTGGGTTTGGCCAGCCAAAGTTTGGGAGATTACAATACTTCGTTAGAATACTATTACCGGGCGTTGGGTTGCTGGTACCAGGAAGATAACAAACCCGAAATTGCCATTACCCTGAATCAGATTGGGAATGTATATCTAAACCGGAATTTTAACGATTCGGCTGAAATGTATTACAAAAAATCACTGATCATCCGCGAAAAGCTTTCCGATACTGTCGGCATCGCCTCTACACTAAATAACCTGGCAATATTGTATAAAAACCAGAACAACTTTGCCAAGGCCGAGGGCTTTCTGGAACAATCCATCAATTTATTGAAACAGACCTATTACTTTGACCAATTGGCATCCAATTACAATAGTCTGGGTGGGGTATATTGGCAAAGTAAGGAGTATAAAAAAGCGCTGGAAAACTACCTGCAAGCATTGGCGATGCGCGAAAAAACCGGCGACAAAAAGGTGATAGCTTCTACCATGAATAACATCGGGTTAATTTATAAAGACCTGGGAAACTTTGAAAAGGCTCTTGAATATTATGAATTGTCGTTACAGGAATATCAAGCCATGGGCGATAAATTCCTGGAAGCCGATGCGTTAAACTTTATTGGCGGTGTTCACTGGCAATCAGGGAATCACCGTAAAGCGCTCGATTATTACCAACGTTCGTTATCGCTGCGCGATGCCGTGGGCGACCGGAAATATATTGCCCGTTCGCACACCAACCTGGCGTTGGTTTACCGTAGTTTGGGCGAACGCGATAGTGCTTTGATGGAGTATCAGGAAGGATTGTCTATTTATAAAGAAATTGGTGATCAGAAAAATGCTGCTGCCATGCTCAACAATATTGGGACATTGCACAAAGTATTCAAAGAAACCGATTTAGCCGTTCAATATTTTAAAATGGCTCTCGAAATGCGCACCGAAATTGAAGATGAAAGCGGGATTGCCAATTCCTCATTAAGTTTAGGTTCCACATATACCGAGCAGAAAAAGTTTAACGAAGGGATTGCCTTGTTCCAAAATGCACTCAAGATTTCTCAGAGACTTCAATTTCAGGATTTGGAAAAAGATATTCTTTTTGCCTTAGCAAAAGCCCACGCAGCAAAAGGTGAGTTTGCCCCGGCCTATGCTTATTTTACCGATTATTCAAAAATAAAGGATAAGATGATGAGTACAGAGAGCATTAAAAAGATAGCCGATATGCAAATCAGGTACGAAACCGAAAAAAAGGAACGTGAATGGCAAAAGGAACTGTTCCTGCAAAAGGAAAAGAACAAGAGGCAAAAGAATTTTATCATTTCGGGTTTATCTATTTTGGTGTTGATATCCATTTTCTCACTCCTCATTATTCAGCAAAACCGTCGGGTGAAACAGGCTTATGCCTTGCTTGGTGTTAAGAACCAGGAAATTGTGCAACAGAAAGAAGAAATCGAGGCCCAACGCGATGCCATTGAAGACCAAAAAAATGAAATTACGAAACAGCGCGACATTGCCGAAAAGCAGCGCGACATGATTACAGAACAGAAACAAAAAATTACCGACAGCATTGAATACGCCAGCCGTATTCAAGCTGCGGTGTTGCCACCTGATGCCGCAATAAAGGAGGTGCTCAGCAATTATTTTATCATGTTCAGGCCCCGCGATATTGTTAGTGGCGATTTTTACTGGATACGCAAAGTCAGTCAACAAACCGTGGTGGCTGCTGTGGATTGTACCGGACATGGAGTTCCTGGGGCGTTTATGAGTATGTTGGGTACCACTTTATTAAACGAAATTGTTGACAAAGAACAATTTACCGATGCTGCCGATATTTTAAACAAACTACGGACGAAAGTAAAAAGCGCCCTTCACCAAACCGGCGATTTCAACGATAGTACCACTGATGGTATGGATTGTGCTGTCTGCATCTTTAACGATGGGTCGGACCAAATGCAATATGCCGGAGCCAACAACCCGCTTTACCTTATCAGGGATGCGGTTCTTACGGAATATGAAGCAGACCGGATGCCCATTGGTATTCACTTACTGGAAGAGGAACCCTTTACCAACAATGTCATTGAACTGGTTAAAGGTGATTTGATTTATATCTTTTCCGATGGTTTTTACGATCAATTTGGTGGTGAAAACGGACGGAAAATGTTTACCCGAAACTTTAAACAAATGTTGATAGATATTCATCAGCTTGAGATTGCAGAACAGCAAAAAGAACTCGAACAACGCTTTGATCAGTGGAAAGGCAACTATCGCCAAATTGATGATGTATTAGTCATTGGGATGAAAGTTTAAAGCTTAACATACAAGTATCATGATTTCTCCGGTGCATATACCGCAAAACATGGAAAGTAAAAAGTGTCAATCTCAATTATTCTATTCCTGGAAATGAGCAACAGAAATAGGTTCCCTGATTTTCGATGCTTTCCACATCAATGGTTCCATGGTTAAGTTCCACAAAATCTTTACAGAGTTTAAGCCCGATTCCTGAACCCTTTTCCTGCATGATACCCATAGTTGAAAACTGGTGATTTGGGTCAAATAATTTTTTGAGATTCGATTTTGGGATTCCAATTCCGGAATCCTTTACTTTAAAGAAAATCGTTGAATCTTTTTGATAAGCTTCAATTTCAATAATCCCATTGGGATGTGTATATTTTATGGCATTCGAAAGCAGGTTTCTGATAATGGTGTTTATCATATCCTTATCGGCAAAAAGTTTTAAATTGGATCCGGCATTTTTCCTTATCTCAATATTCTTATAATTGGCGGCTGTTTTCCAAAGCTTTAGGTTTTCGTCAATCTGTTCGGTTAAATTCAATTCCTGTGGGTGGAACGACATCCGGTTTAACTGCGATTTCGACCACTGCAATAAATTATCCATCAGGTGGAATGAATTTTTTGCCGATTCATCGAGCGACTGGATGGCTTTTCCCAGCTTTTCTTTCGGCATCTTGTCATAATTTTCCGAAAGGGTTTCGGCCAAATTCCGGAACCACCATAACGGGTTTCGCACCTCGTGGGCAATAATGGAAAAAAAGTTGTCCTTTTCGTGGTTCACCACATTCAACTGTTCATTCAAACGGGTCAATTCGCGGTTTTGGCGGACAATTTCGGTATTTAGCAACGCCAGTTGTTTATTGGTTTTTTGCTTCGAAGTGTATCGTAAGTAAAAGGCAAAAATCACAAAAAGGGTCAACCCCAGAATAATTGAAATTAAAGAGATAAACCCGTTTTTGCGGGCAATGGTAAGCATATTTATTTCATTCTGTTTCCGTAACAGTTCATTGGCTTTTTCCTTTTGTTCCATTTCATAACTGTGTTCCATCTCGGCAATATGCTTCGATGTTTGTTCGTTAACAATGGCCATTTTGGTATCGTAATATTTTTTCAGATATTCCAGTGCTTTGATAGGATTGCCCGTTCTTTCGGTTATTTGATACAGCGAAAAACTATTGTCGCATATTTCCTCTTTCATCCCGTTCATAGTAGCAATTTGCATACTTTGAGTAAAATAGGGTTCAGCCTTTGCTAACAAATTTTCGTTTAAATACGATTGACCGATATTAAAATTTGCCTGAATAATTCCTTTGTCGTATCCCATATCGGCTGCCAGTTTTAATGCTTTGTTGGAGTAATCGCGGGCTTTTGTAAAATTGTTTTTTTGCAAATAAATGGCTCCTATGTCAAGCAATGATTTGATGATACCTTTTTGATAATTAACCTTTTCTGAAAAATAAAGAGCCTGCCTAAAATAATACATGGCAGTATCTGGAAGTTTTAAATCGAGATACACTTCGCCAATATTTTTATAGGATTTACTGATACCTTCTACATATCTCAGTTGCCTCCGTTCATTGAGGCCCAATTTATGATAAATGAGGCTTTGCTCATAATTGCCGATAGCCTGATACAGATTCCCCAGATGGTTATAGATGGTTCCTTTTACCATCCGGTTCTGGATACTGTCTTTAAGCTTTAGTGCCTGCATGTAGTTCGAAAGGGCGTCGTCGTAATTGCCGATACTTTCGTAATATTTCCCGATGTTTGCTTTTAATGTGGCCTGTAGCTCTCTTATATGGTAGCGTTGAGCCAAAATAAAAGCTTTATTAAAATATTCCATCGACTTATCAAAATTGCCCAAAGAGTGGTGGTACTTGCCAATATAGTTCAATGCTTCGGCTTGTCCTTGAATATCATTGTTTATTAAACTCTCTTTTTGGGCTTTTAAAAAATAATTCAGGGCTTTATCATATTTTCCCCAGTTGTAATAAATATTACCTATCTCGCAGTGACTTAGAATTTTAATTGAATACTGGTGGTTCCTATCGGAATAATGGGCACATTCGTTGAAAAGGTTCAGGGCCGAATCAATAAATCCCAGGTTCACCAAAATGTAAGCCCGAAAAAAAAGCAATTCAGATGAATCGTGAACGGTAATTTTTTGGTTTTTTGATGTTAGCCAAAGATTTATCTGGCTATTTGCTTCCTCTAAATCCGTATTGGCAAGTTGTCTGATATATTCCAGATTTACTGCTTTCTGAGCATTTACCTGCCATAGCGAGGTAAATAGAAATATGAGTAGTATGAGTTTAACCTTCATTGTTACACTTCTACCCGATTAAATGGTTGGTTACCGCGTACCGGGCCAAATCAGCCGTTGTTTCGAACTCCATTTTTTTCATGATGTTGTTACGGTGGTTGTTCACGGTATTTTTGCTAATGGAGAGGTTGCTAGCAATTTCGGTTTTTTTCATACCTGATGCCAACATACACAAAATTTGAAATTCCCGATCCGAAAGCCTGTCATGCTTGGCGTTTTCATTCGATTTAGGATCAGCAATATGGTTCATCACCAGTTCAATTTGTTCCTGGGTTTGGAATTTTTTCCCTTGAGCAACGGTGCGGATAGCCTGTAACAATAACTCGGGCGACGATTCTTTGTTAATAAACGCATCGGCTCCCTTTTTAAACATCCTAAGTGCAAAACTCCGGTCACTATTCATGGTAAAAACAATAACAGGAAGCTTCGGATAGCTTGATTTTATTTGTTCTAAAACTTCAAAGGCATCGGTTCCGGGCATGGTAATATCCAGAATCACCACATCGAAGATATGGGTTTTTAACCGTTCCAGAAGTTCGTTACCGTTCCGGCATTCGGCAGCTAAAACCATATCGGGTGTTGCATCAAAAATAAACTGGAGCCCGGTACGTACTACGGCATGATCGTCGGCTATGATTATCTGGAGCATGGAATCGCTAGGTTTGTGTTCCTGTTTAAATCAGTTGCAATTTGATGATTAAAATGGCATTGTACATTACCGAAATGTTAATCCAATTTTAATTATTCACTCATTTGTTAAGCCAATCCTAAGTTTGCTCAAACCAAACAAGCATTTTAATATTTATGATTTTGTATTTCAGAATGTTATATCAATATAGTTAAAATGACTATACCCCACTTAATGTTTTAACTATTGCCAACCGAAGGCATAGATTCTAATTTTGAAAAATCAAATTGCTAAAACTAAATTTTATAAATATGAAAAAATCTTTACTTATCTTAACTGTAATGCTAGTAAGCATTTTTACGTTCGGTCAGAATGTGAAACTGGAAATTCCAATTGTTAAAACCGGTGAAACTCTAATTTATGTTGAGGACGATAATGACGTGGTAATTGACTCCATTACCGTAAGCATTTCAACCGATGATGCCGAACAGGAAAACGACGAAATGGATACCTTGATTGATGATGATTTGGATGCTGGTTGGGAAGGTGCCGATGGTGATGCGAATATTCTAACAAATGGTCTCCGTTTTCAAAACATCACTATTCCTCAAGGAGCAACCATTGATTCAGCTTTTATTGTAATTACATCGCACGAACCCAAAACTGTAGAAGATGTGGCTAAACTTACCATTGCAGCCGAAGCTGCTGACAATGCACCTACATTTACAATGGAAAGCTTAATTACAGCCCGTACAAAAACCGCTGCTACAGTAAAATGGGATGTGGCTGAAGAATGGGGATTATGGACAACCCATAAAACTCCTGATGTAAAAAGTATTGTTCAGGAAATTATTGATCGTTCAGGTTGGTCGTTAGGAAATTCAATTGCTTTTATGATTTCTGGTGAAAACCAGGGAGTAACTGAATTCGAGAATGCCCGCGAATGGGAATCGTTCGAAAATATAGCCGATCCCGAAGAGGGTGGCGACGGGGCTAACCATGCAGAACGCGTTCCCCGGTTGGTAATTTATTATACAGCACCCACTTATACTTTGGTTGTTCCCATATTAAAAACCGGTGAAACTCTTATTTATGTTGAAGACGATAATGATGTAGTAATTGACTCCATTACCATCAGCATTTCAACCGATGATGCCGAGCAGGAAAACGATGAAATGGATACCTTAATAGATGATGATTTGGATGCTGGTTGGGAAGGTGCCGATGGCGATGCCAACATTCTTGTAAACGGGCTTCGTTTCCAAAATGTTACCATCCCAAAAGGAGCCATAATTGAAACTGCTTATTTAGAGATCACTTCGCACGAACCTAAAACTGTGGAAGATGTTGCAAAACTTACCATTGTAGCCGAAGCTGCTGACAATGCGCCAACATTTACAATGGAAAGCTTAATTACAGCCCGTACAAAAACCGCTGCTACAGTAAAATGGGATGTAGCTGAAGAATGGGGATTGTGGACTACTCACAAAACTCCTGAATTAAAAAGCATTGTTCAGGAAATTGTTAACCGTTCCGGTTGGACATCGGGTAATGCTATTGCCTTTATTGTATCGGGCGAAAACCAGGGAGTTACTGAATTTGAGAATGCCCGTGAATGGGAATCGTTCGAAAACATTGCCGATCCCGAAGAGGGTGGCGACGGCGCCAACCATGCAGAACGTGTTCCTAAATTATATGTTACCTTTAGTATGGTTACAGCAATTCATGAATCGACCATCTATTCCGATGCTTTATCAATGAGGGTTTATCCCAATCCGGTTCAATCTTCGTTAACTGTTGAATTCGAAAATCAGGGATTATCAAAAGTTATGGTTTACGACCAATTGGGGCGGATAGCTAAACAGATTTCTACCGAAAACTTAACCGCCACATTTGATGTTCAAAACTTACAGGCCGGTATGTATTACATTAAAGTTGAGCAAAATTTCAGAACAGCTACTCAAAAAATAATTATTGAATAATACCCGACTTAACTTTTGAATTCATATAAAGTGAGAAGTATTCAATATGTTTTATAGAAAAGGGACCCGGAAATTGTTGAATACAGCATTTTCTGAGTCCTCTTTCTTTTTTAAGAATACAATCATTATTCATGGATCAATCTCAATTGTAAATAAAATGGCATGAATTTAAACGCTGAAATGAAATATTTACTTCTATTTACCTTTTTCTTTTCCCTGATTTTGAACGGGAATGCACAATATAGATTATCAGGTAAGGTTTTCGATGAAAATGGTGAACTTTTGATTGGAGCTAACGTCTTTATTACTGGTACCACTCATGGAACCTCTACAAAAATTGATGGTACGTTCTTACTCAATAATATTTCACAAAAAAATGTTGAGGTTAAAATTTCGTTTTTAGGTTACGAGGTTTTTACCAAACAACTGGAATTGAATAAAACAGACAATATTACGGTTAAACTCAGATCCTCATCACAGACTATTGATCAGGTTGTAGTGAATGCACAAACCAAAGGTCAAACTAAAGCCCTGATTACACAGGAAAAGGCCGAAAATATTAAGAACATTGTGTCGGCAGAGCAAATTGAAAAATTCCCCGATATGAATGCCGCCGAAGCTATGCAACGAATTACCGGAATAACCTTACGGCGCGATCAGGGCGAAGGAAAATTTATCCAGCTCAGGGGAACACCACCCGAATTTACAAACTTTAATATCAATGGAGCACAAATACCTTCCCCGGAAGGCGGGGTACGTTATGTGGGTATGGATATTATTTCGGCTGACCAGATAGAAACCATTGAAGTGACCAAAGTGCTGACACCCGACATGGATGGCGATGGCATTGCCGGTTCAGTAAATATTGTTACAAAGAATGCCAAAAGTGAGGTTCCCGAAATAAAAGCAAATATTTCCGCGGGTTACAGCAAACTACGCGGAACCCCCAATTACAACATGCAACTATCGTATGGAGCCCGGAAAAATAATTTTGGTTTCCAGATGAATGCCAGTTATTACGAAAACGAACAAGGCTCTGATAATTTAGAAGCAAAATTTGTAAAAGGTCCATTCTGGGGATCAACAGGTGAAGGTGCAAATAACTATAATGTTATGTATCAGGAGTTTCAATTGCGTTATTACGAAACCTTACGTAAGCGTACCGGTTTGAGTGCCACCCTGGATTACGAATTCAATAAAAATAATACGATTTACCTCAAGGGTATGTTTAACCAGTTTAGTGATGAACAAACCCGGAGCAGAAAAATATACGACTTAGAAGATGCTGTGGACATCAACAACTATTTATATGGAAGTGTTGTTCACGATGTAAAGTTCCGTACCCAGAAACAGCAGGTAAATACCTTAAATTTTGGTGGCGAAAATTACTTTGAATTTTTTAAATTAGATTATGAACTGTCTTATGCCCAAGCAAAAGAGGAAACTCCTGATCGATTGGAAGCCGGGTTTAGTAATCTGGGGCACGCTTTAGTTACCCGGCTCGACAGGGATGGTACTTCATTTCCAAAACCTGTATTTGATAATCCGGAAGATGATTCTATAGCTAATGATTATGCAAACTACGAATTCGATGGACTAAAACTGACAGAGAGTTTGGTGAATGATGAAAACCTAACCGCGAAAGTAAATTTGGAAATTCCCATAAAAGCAGTTTTTTTACCAGGAAAGGGGTATTTAAAGTTTGGAGGAAAAATGCGTCAGAAAAACAAATCGCGCGACGAAGAGGCAAAAGCTTTTTCAAGTTATGATCCCGATTGGTTCGATTTTATCTATCCATCCACACGCCCACGGCAAACTTTAAATCTGGTAGATATTTCATCCGGGGTAAAAACAACCAACCTGTTAAACCAGGGTTATGTAGTGGAACAAATACCTGACCCCCAGAAAATACGTGATTTTTACAACTACAACGCCCTCTTTTTTTACTACGGCGATCAGTACGATACCGAATCGCGTGAAGAATCACTGGTAGCCGATTACGATGCTACCGAACTTATTACCAGCTACTATGCCATGTTGCAGTACGATTTCTCAAAACTTACTATCATAGGTGGGGTACGCATTGAAAATACTCAGGTAGATTACCAAGGAAATACTGTAGAAAGAAACAGTAGAGGATATTTCGATACCTCCTATGTTGAATCAGACAGTAGAAACCATAATTTTGTTTTACCCAATTTCCAGATTAAATATTCGCCCGTTGAAAGGCTATATATCAGGGCTGCTTACACTTCATCGTTTGCAAGGCCTAATTTTGAGGATGTACTCCCGAATCGAGAAGTCGATTTGCATGACGCTACCTATGGGAATGTTAACTTGGAGTACCCACTTTCAAAAAACATTGATCTGATGTTAGAAAAATACTTGAGCCACGATGGCTTGCTATCGGCCGGTTTATATTATAAAAAAATTGATAATTTTATTATTCCATATAGAATCCATGCTTACATTCCAGATATAAAAGGACATGGCGATGCTAAACAACCCATAAACGGGATAGAAGCTGATGTTTTTGGGGTGGAATTGCAGGGACAGTTTCAATTAAAATTTTTGGAAGAAACTTTTTTACCCCGGTTTTTTTCCAATTTTGGAATCTATTCCAATTATGCTTTCACCTATTCCGATGCAGTTATGTATAAGCGTTTCCCAGCAAATTTCACCTCCGATACCCTTGATATGAGTAATGGTGGAATTGAAGATTTCTTGAATAAAGATGAAATAGAGCACATTAAATTGCCGGGGCAATCGAAACATGCGCTAAACCTGGCTTTGTTTTACGAGGACAAAAAGTTTTATGCCAAACTTTCGGCCAATTTTCATGATAAATATTTGGAGCTAGCTGGAAATGATGCCGATTTGGATGAATATGTCGATAAAGCCTGGCATTTGGATTTTACATCATCTTATGCCATCAATAAAAATGTAAAGTGTTTTGTCGATGTCATGAATATTCTCAATACCCCCAAAACCATGTTTTTGGGTTCAACCAAATACCTCCAGCAACAGGAATACTACTCCTGGTGGGGACGTATGGGTATTAAACTAAATTTTTAACTATAAACCAAATATACAATGAAACAACTTTTATTCTTTATTACTATCGCGCTTTTGGTAGCTTCGTGCAACACTCCTAAGCAGGAACAAACCGAGGTTATCAATATTTATGATACCATTTTTCAAGTAACGGCAAGTGTAGAAACCACTCCGGTAGTTTCACAACTGAACGATGATGCCGCCGATGATCCATCGGTGTGGGTGAATAAAGCCAATCCGGCCGATAGCCGCATTATTGGCACCGATAAAAAACGGGGTATCTGTGTGTATAATTTAAATGGCACCGAACGGTTCTTTTATTCCGTTGGCCGGGTAAATAATATTGATGTCCGTTACAATTTTAATTTAAACGGCTCACTCATTGATATTGTGGGAGCCAGTAACCGCACCACCAACACGATTACCTTGATGAAAGTGGATCCCGATTCGGGCAGCCTTACACCCATTCATGCCCGGTTGTTAGCCTCCGAAGTGGACGAAGTATATGGGTTTTGCCTTTATCATGATAAGGCGGAAAATAAACATTACGCTTTTGTAAACGGGAAAAATGGCGTTTTAGAACAATGGGAACTGTTTGCTACCAATGCGAATTTGATTGATGGTAAAATTGTCCGTACCATGAAAGTTGGCTCGCAAACTGAAGGTATGGTGGCCGACGATGAACTGGGCAACCTTTTTGTAGGTGAAGAGGAAAAAGGTATCTGGAAATTCAGTGCCAAAGCCAGCGCCGATAGTACACGCACATTGGTTCAGGGAAGCGACACGTTGAACCGGAATATTTTGTACGATATGGAGGGAATCTCCCTTTATTATGGTTCTCATGGAAAAGGCTATTTACTGGCATCATCGCAGGGAAATAACAGCTATGCCGTTTTCGAAAGAGAAGGAAACAACGCTTATCAGGGAAGTTTTTCGGTGGTTGACGGTGCTGTTGACGGTTCCGAAGAAACTGACGGACTCGACGTGATAAATTTAAGCCTGGGTCCCGATTTTCTACAAGGTTTTTTTATTGCCCAGGATGGTTATAATTACGATGGTGATTCTTTATCGACCCAAAACTTTAAATTGGTTCCCTGGGAACGGATTGCCATGGCTTTTAAACCAAATCTATTGATTGACACTACGTATCAAATTAAAAAATAGGGTTAAACTATGTCCGATAAATGAATGAAATGTTTGTTTTATTCAATGCTGCTTAGTTTAGAATTTTCCGTCTCTCCCCAATTAAGCCTGATTGGGGAGCACCTAACTTTTAGGTAAGATGACAGGATTATTTATATTTCATCGGATTTATTCTTTGTAGTTGGGTATGATGGAACCTACATGTTTGTAAAATAAATATTTACGTATTTGTGTTTGTAAAAACATGTGGATTTCATAGCTAAAGCACCGAATTGGATGATAAATTACTATGCACTTGGTTTGCGAACTTCGTCGTGAAAGTGTTTTCCTCTGTTCCTCAAAGGGATCAGCATCTTGTGTTAAGAATCAAATCTCAGGTCAAACGTCTATCTTCTGATAGCTGTCATTAAAAAATTACCGGCTTTTGGTTTTCTTAACTAATATTTCCCCAAATTTGCAGTTGTCTTTTTTTGAAACAGTTAAAAAACTAAAGAAATGTCAGTACATAAAGAAGTAAAGATAATTACCACGCACATCTTGAACGAGATGAAATTCCATGGTGAAAAAATTGCCATGTTGACTGCGTACGATTACAGCATGGCCCGGTTGGTTGATGCCGCTGGAATTGACATTATTTTAGTGGGTGATTCCGCTTCGAACGTGATGGCAGGTTTTGAAACCACTTTGCCCATTACCCTCGACAACATGATTTATCACGGGGCTTCGGTGGTACGTGCCGTGCATAGGGCCTTGGTGGTAGTCGATTTGCCTTTTGGTACCTATCAGGGGAATTCTAAAGAGGCACTCAATTCTTCTATCCGCATCATGAAAGAAACCGGAGCTCATGCCGTAAAACTAGAAGGAGGCAGCGAAGTAAAGGAATCCATTATCCGGATTTTATCTGCCGGCATTCCCGTGATGGGACATTTAGGTCTAACCCCTCAGAGCATTCACAAATTCGGGACCTATGTAGTCCGTGCTAAGCAGGAGGAAGAAGCCCGGAGGTTAAAAGAAGATGCTAAATTACTGGAAGAACTGGGTTGTTTTGCCATGGTTATTGAAAAAGTCCCTGCTAAGTTAGCCGAAGAGGTAGCTCAGATGGTGAAAATCCCTGTGATTGGTATTGGTGCCGGTGGCGGGGTCGATGGACAAGTATTGGTACTGCACGATATGTTAGGCATCAACCAGGAATTTTCACCCCGGTTTTTACGTAGGTACCATAATCTGGCTGCCGAAATTGATGGAGCTGTCAAGGCTTATATTTCAGATGTTAGGAGCCATGATTTTCCAAACGAAAAAGAGCAATATTAACCTCTGTTTATGTGCCATGGAACCTTTGGAAATTTTATATATCGACAACCATATTATTGCCGTCAATAAAAAGGTTTCAGATATTGTTCAGGGCGATAAAACAGGTGATACCCCTTTAAGTGAACATATAAAAAATTACCTGAAAGTTACATTTAATAAGCCGGGAGAAGTCTTTTTAGGTGTAACCCACCGCATCGATCGTCCCACCACGGGGGCCATCCTTTTTGCTAGAACCAGCAAGGCTTTGACCCGTCTAAATGAAATGTTTAAAGATAAGGAGGCCATAAAAAAGACCTATTGGGCTTTGGTTAAAAACCCTCCCAAGGAACAAGAAGGGAGGCTCACCCATTTTTTAGTTAAAGATACAGTGAAGAACAAATCAAGGGTTTGCAATGCTTCTGTAGTTGGGGCCAAGGAGGCTATCTTAGAATACCGGCTCATTGGAAAATCTGATACCTATTACCTATTGGAAGTGCAGCTTTTGACAGGTCGTCATCATCAAATCAGGGCCCAACTGGCAGCTATAGGTTGTCCCATCAAAGGTGATTTAAAATATGGCTTTCCCCGCTCCAATCCCGACGGGGGCATTAGTTTGCACGCACGTTGTATTGAGTTGATACACCCTATTCAAAAAACACCGCTCCGCATAGTGGCCTCCGTGCCCGATGATAGTTTGTGGAAATATTTTGAAGGAATGGATGGATAATTAAATACAACCTAAAATCCGCAGGTCATCTGGTAAACCGTTGAAAGTCACGGGGTGACTCAATTTGACACAAAGAAGGCAAACAATTGTTATTCAATTAGTCACCCCGTGACTTGCGGAAATAAGGTACAACAAGAAAAATCTAAAAAAATAGCCCACCAACTGGGTGTTGAAATATATGAGATAATCAAAACTCACAGGGTTTAGATATAATTCGCGATTCATTTTTAAGTAAAATAATATTTCTTATATTTGAATTCTAAAAACTAGAATTGGATTATGAATCCATTGATCATACGAGGAACTGAAACCACAATTGGAGTAATTCTTGACAAAGCAAACGGCCTTTTTGAATTTTCGGGCAAATCAAGACCTGAAAATGTGGTCGATTTTTTTGAACCTATCTTTAACTGGATCGATGGCTATGAAAAATCGCCAAATGATGAAACCATATTTTCATTTAAGCTTGACTACTACAACTCATCATCGGCTAAGGTGCTGTTACGGTTGCTGGTTAGGTTGGAAGAAATTTTTGAAAAAGGAAATAAATTAAAAGTACATTGGTACTATAGAGGGAATGATGAAGACATGCGGGAATCGGGTGAAGATTATGCCACATTGGTCACCTTACCCTTCGAATTTATTGAAATGAACTAGTCGCATGTGATTCCAGTGAATTGCAATTCAAGCATGTTAGTTTCACTAGATGTTTAAAGCCACTAAAAGTCGTAATCCTAAACAATCATATATGAAAAAGATTATCTCTACCGATAATGCTCCAAAGGCCATTGGTCCGTATAGCCAAGCCATTTATTTTAATGGGCAATTGTTTATTTCGGGGCAATTGCCCATCGATCCGGCAACCGGAAAAATGCCCGAAGGCATTGCTGCCCAAACAGAGCAGGCATTAAAAAACATTAAAGCTATTTTAGAGGAGGCAAAGTTTACCTTTGACGATGTGGTAAAATCAACCGTTTTGCTTAAAGACATTAAAAATTTTGCTGCCATGAACGAAGTGTATGGAAAATATTATTCGGTGAAACCGCCTGCAAGGGCAGCTTATGAAGTGGCCAATTTACCGTTGGGGGCACTTATTGAAATAGAAACAATTGCCATGAGGGTTTGTAAATAAAACAAAAAAGAGGCTGTCTAAAAAGACCAATAGGTCTTAAATAGGCAGCCTTTTTGGTTCAGTTATCAACAATTATCTGTTTAAAAAACAGGTGCTAAAATATAAGGATAGTATTGATATATAGGTTATTAAGTTGTATTTTTAATAAACCAAATCAGTATAGCAATGGCCATTGCGAAATTCAAACCAGACCATCAAAACCAGCTTGAGCTTTTTCCTTTTGAATTTGGATCACTGGTTGATACAACCC
>DOTG01000020.1 GCA_003512955.1 Marinilabiliales bacterium | reverse complement strand
TTAAAACTTTGTTAAGGAGCGACCAATTAGTTTCCAAAATATATTATGGATATATGAAAAAAGATAAGTTTAAGAATTAAATTTTTCAAAGTGAACCCAGTACATCAACGAGAGAAATTCAAAATTGTTTGTATAATGTTTGTTGGGAAACAAAAAAGCACTCACGACATTCCGTAAGTGCTTGATTTTTAAGTGGGCCCAGCTGGGCTCGAACCAGCGACCCCCTGATTATGAGTCAGGTGCTACTAACCGACTGAGCTATGGGCCCTTAGCTGTCTATGCAACAGATACCCCGATTTTTGGGACTGCAATTTTACACATTTGAATCTTATTTCACAAATAAATTTCTGGTTTTTTCATTTATCGATTCATGCAGGGCAAGCAGTTGTTTAAATGCGTTTTGTAAACTCGTTCCATAGCTTATAACGCCTTCGTGGTGACCCCCCAGCACAATCACCGAGGATTGGTTTTTTTCACGAATCATTCTACCCAATTCCATGGCCAGTTCGGGGGTTCCGTAGGGAATATCGGACGATGTAGTTGGTAATTTTCCCAGAAAATGACTCCAAAATTCTAAATGGTGAAAATGAATAATCGCCTTTACATCTTCACAGCTTTGATAAATAGCCGCATGGCTCATGCTTTCGCTGGATGCCGCTATCAAACCGATAGACGAAATCCTGTTACTGGAGACAATGCTTTCGGTTACCAAGGCAATTTGATCGGTTGATAAAAAATCAAATCCGCCGGTATCGCTTCCAGTAATAAAAAACGAGGTTCCGGCAAGGCGTACCGATAGGTTTCCGAAAGAAGGGCCATCGGGTATTTTCCCAACCATTCCCAGCTTTTTAAGTTCATTTCGGACAAGGTTTATTTCCTCAAGCATAAAACTGGGAATAGCAGCTGGTTTTTTAATCCACAGGTGGGTGAATTTTATGTATCCTTCATTCATTATTTCAGGTGTTCAGGAAATAAATTCAGGATAGAAGCTTCATTGGCCATGCAGATTCCCCGTTCGGTGATTAACCCGGTAATCAATCGGGCAGGGGTAACATCGAACCCGTAATTGGCCACTGGCGTATTTTCAGGCATAATCAGTGCCTCAAAGGTTATATTTTGATGCCGGACTTCCATTTTAAGCATCTCATCGGCACCGCGGTGTTCAATGGGAATGTTTTTTACTCCATCGGTCATGGTAAAATCGATGCTGGTTGAGGGTAAAGCCGCATAAAACGGGATGTTGTTATCGAAGGCGGCCAAAGCTTTCAGATAGGTTCCTATTTTATTGGCAACATCGCCGTTGAGGGTAGTCCGGTCGCTGCCCACCAGCACCATATCCACCATTCCGTGCTGCATTAAATGGCCTCCGGCATTATCGGGGATAACCGTATAGAGAACGCCCGCCTGCTGAAGTTCCCAGGCAGTGAGGCGCGCACCCTGATTGCGGGGACGTGTTTCATCGACCCAAATATGTAAAGGGATTCCTTTCAAATGCGCTTTATACATGGGGGCTGTGGCTGTACCCCAATCTACACAGGCCAGCCAACCGGCATTGCAATGGGTTAAAATGTTTACGGGTTGCTGCTTCTTTTGGTAAAATTCTTCAATAAGAGAAAAGCCAAATTCACCAATCTGCTCACACCATTGGGCTTCGCGGTTTTGGGACTTTAAGGCAAACGATAAAGAAACGGTTGCATAATCGGATGGCTGAGCATTGGATAATTCCTGAACCATTTCATCGACCACCAAAGCCAGATTTATAGCGGTAGGACGGGTACTTTTGAGTTCTTTAGCCCACTTTTTTATATCTTGAAACTCAGTATTTTTATTATTTCTTATTTCGAGATGCAAACCCCAGGCGGCAGTAACACCAATCAACGGAGCTCCGCGTACAACCATCTCGTTAATGGCAAACACTGCATCATTAAGACTTTTCATCTCCATCATTTCGAATTGAAAAGGAAGCTTTCGTTGGTCGATGGCAAAAACCGCCTCTTTGGTTTCATCGTACCAGATGGATTGTATGTTTGTTCCGTTGATCAGCATGAGTTTTTAAGAATCTGTTATTGATGGATTAAACGAAAAAGCTGTTCGGTATCGGCTACATCGGTAAGTCTCATGTTACCGCCTTCAGCAGCCATCTTCAACTGTCCGATTTTATCGGACAGTTGACTGCCCTCCTTTTGTAGTTTATTTTTCAGATCGCTCCAGTATTTTCGCGGACGGTCCGTTTCTGTTAGAACTTCAACAGTATCAACAATCGAAAAACACCATTTCTCATTATTTTCATCCCAATGAGTCCTGATTTTTTTGTCGTTAAATAATTTTATAGCAGTCTCTCTGGTCATAAAGCAAGTTAAAAATTCCGTTCTACCATAGGGCGCAGCACCAGTTCGTCTAAAGCGACTGCGCTATCGGTTTTTAGTGCATTTACCATAACCCCGGCCACCTGTTTGGCAGTGAGGTATTCGGGGCGTTCCCCGGTGCGGAAGGGGGTATCAACCCCGCCCGGATACACCGACAATACCCTGATGTTATGCTTCCGCGTCTCTTTCCGATAGACTTTGGTGGCGGCATCCAGTGCGGCTTTCGAGGCGGTGTATCCGCCAAGCCCTTCGTTCGAAAACAAGCAGACCGATGAAAGGATATTCACTACCAGCCCCTCCTGTTGGGCTATCATGATATTTCCGGCCTCGCGCATAAAAATCACCGGAGCTCTGAAGTTGATGGTCATCATCCAGTCCAAATCGGTGGTGGAAAGCTGCGTGAGCGTATTCCGGTTATTGTTTAACCCGGCATTATTAATCAGGATGTCTATTTTCCCAAAATGATCGTGTGCCGCTTTTACAAAACCAATAATCCGATGTTCGTCGGACAGGCAAAAGGTTTCGGAATAGATCTGCGTTGAATGAAATTGGTTCAGTCCGTTTTTTAGCACCTCCATTTTTTCAGGGGAACGGCCACAGAAGGCTACATTGGCACCCTGTTCCAGCAGGACAATTAATAGTTCTTTTCCTATCCCTGAGGTGGCTCCTGTTAATAGGATGGTTTTATGGGAGAGTGATGACATATCGGTTCATTTTTGATTTGAAAAACAAAGATAGTGAAAGAAAATTACCCGCAGGAATGGGGCCATATTCCCAAAGCCTGCGGGCAATCTCTCCCAATCATTTATTCTAACACACTACATTTCAACTGTTTGACTCAATCGGATGTCTCTGGATGAGCTTCCTAACAGAATTTCGAATTCACCGGGTTCCAACACCCATTGCTTTTTGGTTTCCTGATAAAACATGAACGCCTCTTTTGGCAGTTCAAGTTCTACCGTCGTAGTTTCGTTGGGTTCCAGCATTACCTTTGTAAACCATTTTAACTCTTTAGAAGGGCGTTTTACCGAAGCCTCTTTATTGGCAACATATACCTGAGCCACTTCAGCACCCGGAATTTTACCGGAATTGGTAATGTTAAACGACAACGAAACAGTATTATCGCTTGTCTCTACCATAAAATCGGAATATTCGAAAGTGGTATATGAAAGGCCGTGTCCAAAGCAAAATTCAGGCTCCACCTGGTAGGTATCGAAATAACGGTAACCCACAAAAATTCCTTCGGCATAATTCACCTCCATACTTTTTCCGGGGTATTCCCCAATAGAATGCGAAGGATTGTCTTCCAGTTTTTTGGCAAAGGTCATTGGTAATTTACCCGAAGGATTGGTTTTCCCGAAAAGGATGTTGGCTAAGGCGGTTCCTCCCTCCATTCCTGGATACCAAGCCTGTACAACGGCTTTTACCTGAAGAAGCCATGGAGCCATATCAACAGGGCCGCCCCCAAAAAACGTTACTACCACATTATTATTTACCTCGGCCAGGGCACGAATCAACTTGTCTTGTCCGTACATCAACTGGGTATTTTTTTTGTCGATGCCTTCACTGTCATAAGCATCGATGCCCCATTCCGCAGGATTAAAATTGTGAATCCAACCGCCTACAAAAATCACAACATCGGCGTTTTTAGCTGCTGCTACGGCATCATCGCTTAATTTTTTGTTAACCGTGTTTTCGCGGGTAATTTCATACCCTTGCTGGTAGCTAATTGCAGCCTCGTTGCCCACCAGATTTTTAATGCCTTCGAGTGGTGTTATTTCATATTTGGTACTTACCTGCGAACTACCGCCGCCATGGGCATGCTTACGGGTAGCATTTTCGCCAACCACCAAAATCTTTTTTGCTTTTGCGATGTTGAGCGGAAGGATTTGCTGATTTTTCAGTAGCACAATTCCCTCTTCGGCTACTTTTAAAGCAAGCTGCTGATGTTCTTTGGTGTTCGCTTCGCCGGGGGTGCGATTCCCAAACAGGCGGATGCTAAACATGACCCGCAAGATACGGCGTACCTTATCATCGACCACCGAAACCGGCACCTCGCCGCGTTTTACCATTGCAATGGCCGAATCGGCTAAATAAAATTTGTTATAATCAATGTTGGGCATCTGCAACAAATCGGTTCCCATTTCAATATCGGTTCCTGAAAGCAGCGCTTCGCGGGTATTGTGAACGGCTCCCCAATCACTCATTAATAAACCTTTAAAACCCCATTCCTCTTTCAAAACCTGATTTAACAACCATGGATTTTGTGTACAATACAAACCATTGATTTTGTTGTAAGCTCCCATCACCGTAAGCACATTGGCCTCGCGAACAGAAGCTTCGAAAGCTGGGAAGTAAATTTCGCGCAAGGCTTGCTCGCTCACAACAACGTTAATTCCGCTACGGTTTTCTTCCTGGTTGTTGGCAGCAAAATGTTTTACACAAGCGGCGATCCCCTGATCCTGTACCCCTTTGATATAACCCACTGCCATGCGCGAGGTTAAGAAGGGGTCTTCGCTCAGGTATTCAAAATTACGGCCACACAAGGGCGAACGGATAATGTTAACTCCCGGTCCCAAAATAACATCCTTTCCCCGGTGTTTAGCTTCGGAACCCAACACGGCACCATATTGGTAACCCAATTCGGTATTCCAGGTTGAGGCCAAACAAATACCCGTAGGTAAATAGGTAACAGAATCATCCACATCCATATCGCGCGCCCAGTCGCGCCCATGTTCAAAACGGACCCCATGCGGCCCATCGCTCATAATAAGTTCAGGAATTCCCAAACGGGGAACCCCTCCCGAAGTGAATGCTGAACTGGCATGTATCATTCCAATTTTTTCCTCTAAAGTCATCCGTTGAATCAGGGAATCAATTTTCAATTCATCACTGTTTTCAGATATATTATGAGGTTTTTTACTGCACGACACCACTAAAAACACAATTAACAATAAGGGTATTAAACGGTTACTAAAATCCATAGTTTTAAATATTTATGTTATTTTGATTTTAACTTTATAAGCAAACACCACCGTGTAAAATAAATAAAATTCATTACCTGTAATTTATATTATTTCAGTTTTCCAAACGCAAGGTATTTGTTAATCTGATTTGATCGGAAGCCGGGCCAACCATTACATTTAAAGTACCGTCTTCAAATAGCCACTTTTTTTGCTCTACATCCCAGTACATCACATCGTTGGCATGCAACACCATTGAAACGGTTTTGGTTTCGCCCGCTTTGATAAAAATACGGCTAAACCCTTTCAGTTCTTTCATCGGACGTTTTACTTTTGATACAGGATGCGAGACATAAAGCTGAACCACCTCGTCGCCATCGTAAGAGCCTTTATTTGTAACATCCAAAGTAAGGGTAACTGTTTCATTGTTTTGGAGGCTTTTTGAACTCTCCCTCAAGTTACGATACTCAAATTGGGAGTAGCTTAGGCCAAATCCAAAGGTATAAAGGGGTTTATGGCTACTGTACATGTAGGTGCGCCCTTTTGTAATATCATAATCCATCATTTCAGGCAAATGTTCCATTTGGGTCGGCCAGGTTTGAATCAAACGTCCGGCAGGATTGTAATCGCCAAAAAGCACCGAAGCCAGGGCATTCCCTGTTTCCTGACTGGAGTGGGTCATGTGAATAATGGCCGGAACATGTTCCTGAGTCCAGTTGATGGCATATGGGAAACTGCTCTGCAAAACAACCACCATGTTTTTATTGGCTTTAAATACTTGCCGGATAAGCGCCTCCTGCTCCAATTCAATTGATTTTCGGTCAACTGCTTCTTTTCCATCGCTGGGTACCGGGCATTGAGCCCATCCGGCACCTCCGGTTGGGTTATTGCCAACAACCACAATTACTACATCGGCTTGTTGGGCAAATTCTACTGCCCTGTTGTAGCTATTATCGGGGGTATATAAAATTTTTACTTTATTTCCCATTCGGTTTTTGATTCCTTGTAGGGGCGTAATTGTATAAGGAGGCGTTCCACTGTACCAATCAAGCATGACTGTATCAGCCAATGTACCTATTACGGCAATTGTTTTTAATTTCTCTGGCTGCAGAGGTAGCTGTTTGTTCTGGTTTTTAAGAAGAACGATTGACTTTTGAGTTGCCTCAAGCGCCATTCTCCGGTGGGCATCGGTTAACCAAGGCTCAATGGTGTCGGTGATACCAATCGTTTTGTAAGGTACTTGATCATCGGGATCGAGTTGGCCAAGTTTTATCATAACCCTGAAAACACCACGTAACACAACATCCAAATCGCTTTCGGTGAGATATCTGTTGGCTAACGCACCATAAATTCCCTGTTCATAATCATCTAAAAACTGATTAATTCCAGCCTTGATGCAGCCTTCGGCAGCCCGGTATAAATCGGGGTAGGCGTGGTGTGCATTTATTAACATTTGGTAGGCACCACCATCGGTACAAATAATACCCCTTTGTTGCCATTGGTTAACCGTAATCTCTTTTAAAACAGGGTGAACCGCCAAGGCAATGCCATTATAGGCATTGTAAGCTGCCATGTAAGCCTGGCTTCCGCCTTCGGTAATTCCTTTAAAAAACGGGTAGCTATAATATTCGTAAAACAGACGTTCTCCAAAATTGCTCGATGAGCTATCGCGCCCATTTTCGTTGCTATTGGCCAAAAAATGTTTCATGAGCGAAGCCGTTAACCAATATTTAGGATGGTCGCCCTGTAAGCCTTTAACAAATTGTGCGACCATTTGTGCGTTGTACCAGGCATCTTCGCCAAAACACTCTTCGGTACGTCCCCAACGGATATCACGCCCCAGATCGGCATTAGGTGCACGAACAACCAATCCGCCACGCTTATAAAGGCTTTGAAACATGTAACGGGTTTCGTAAGCCTCAACTGCTGCTACTTTTCTCATGAGCGCGGTATCCCATGTTTCGGCCAATCCAATGGCTTGAGGAAAGATGGTTGTTGCCTGCGGATTCCTCTGTCCCCAATTACTTGGGCCGCCCTGAGCCAATCCGTGCAACCCCTCCACATGGCCTGTACCTTTTACCTGTAACCTTGGAATACTGGGTAAGGTACTTAAACAGGTGACTTTTTCATCCAATGTCATCAATGAAATAAGGTTATCTATCCGCTCTTCGGTTGGTAAATCAGGATTTTGAAAAGCATATTCGTACTGACTTTTAACGGCAAAGGGCAGAAAATTCAATAAAAGGAATGGGGCAATGGGGATAAAATGTAGAACTATTGTTCGGGTTTTTACGAAGAGTTGACAGCAAAAATAGGAAGTTGATAACATACTTGGTTATTTTTTATCGTTATAATTCACTATTTCCCAGGTAACTTTTCCATGATACGGATCTGAAGTTAATTGTAAATCGGAATTCAAATCCACTGTTTTTAATTCTTGGTTTTCAGGCAGACAAACCAACCCTTTTGCCTCCTTGGGTTGACTGGTATAAACCACCAATTTGAGCTTGCCCCAATCCATAAACTGGGTCGATTGTGTCAAGGCAATATGTGGAATAACTGCACCCTCTTTAACCAAAATTACAATGGGAATTTCGCCGGCTGGTATCTGATGCCAACCTCCTTGATATACGGTTCCGGTTTGATAATCAATCCATGTTCCCTCTGGCAGATAGACATCGCGCGTGGGTGAATCTTCAAACAAAGGTGCCACCAACATATCGGAACCAAAGAAGTATTCATTGTCAATAAGCCAACTTCCCGGATCACTAGGAAATTCAACAAACAGTGCCCGAACCATCGGTAACCCTTTTAAGGTACATTCTTTGGCTTGTGCATAAATATAAGGCATGAGCATATAGCGCATATTGTCAGCCTTGCGAAAAGCACTCATAAAATCATCGCCATATTCCCAAGGCTCTTTTGGGGGTGTTCCATGGCTTCGGGTGTGCGAAGTAAGCATTCCGAAGGGAGTCCAGCGGCGGAATAAATTTTCTGGGGTTTTGAGTACGAAGCCACCAATATCGTGGCTCCAAAAGGCAAAACCAGAAAGGCCGAACGACAATCCACCGCGTAACGTGGCAGCCATTGCAGTGTTGGTATTGGCGGGGTCGCCTCCCCAATGCAATGGGTACCGTTGGCTTCCTGCCCAAGCACTGCGGGCCCACATAATCCGTTCGTGATGCACCGATTTTGTGATATCAGAAACTGCTTTATTGTAGCGCAACGGATACAGGTTATGTTCGTAAAAACCACTTTTCCCAGAGGCATAAATACCATTGGCAGGTGCCGCTTCGCCAAAATCGACTTTAATGGCACCCACGCCTAAATCGAGCAACCCTTTTATTTTATTTTGATACCAGGCAACCGTAGCTGGGTTCGAAAAGTCGAGTACCGCATCTTCGTATGGAAGCGTTCCTTTTCCATTTTTAACATACAGGTTTTGATTGATGATTTCAGCAAACAGGTTGTTTTTGGGAACAAAATAAGGTAATTGCCACAAACAGGTTTTAATTCCCTGCTTGTTCAATTGTTGAATCATGTTAGTTGGGTCTTTAAATCGGGATGTAGAGAATTGATAATCGCATTGCCAGTCGGTTTCGAACCATCCGGTATCGAAGTGGAGTACATCGGCAGGAATCCGGTTTACCCGCAATTTATCGGCAACGGCTAGTCCCTCTTCTTGCGAGAAATAGGTAATCCGGCTTTGCCAATACCCAAAGGACCACAAGGGCGGCATTTCGGCTTTTCCGGTAAGGTGGGTATATTCGTTTAAAATATCTTTTGGTTCACCAAGAAACACAAATAAATCCAGACTTTCGTCGCCAATCATCATGGAATTGGCCGCCCCGAAGTATTTACCAAAATCGCAGGTAACAGGTGCTGATGTGTGCATAAACACACCATACCCCCGGCTGCTCATGTAAAAGGGGATGGGTTTATACATGGTCTCGTTTTGGATGCCATTGGCATCGTCCACCCAAAGGACAACTTTTTGGCCCCGTTTATTCAATGCGGTGTACGATTCGCCACAACCAAAAATCTTTTCGTCGGGTGATAGGGTAAAAACCGCCGAAAAGCTTCGTGAATAATCACTGGCCCGACGCACAAACGAGAAGGGCAACACCGGAGTGTAGGTTGTTTCGGCCACATCGTTAAAATGGATGGTTGAGGTGAGCTGCTTTCCTGTAGCATCGAAAAACTTCACATGCCAGGGGGAGGTTTCAATCACCACTTTCCCATATTTTGAAGTATATTGGTGGCCTGTGGGTATTTTTGTATAAGTCCATGATTTATCCGCTGGAGCAATTCCGTTTACCAACATCAGCGAAGGTTCATCGGGTTTTATTTCGCTTCCCGATTGGGCACGGATGCGCACCGTCCGTTCCGACACAAATTCCACCGAAAAACCCAATTCGGGTGATACCTGATATTCATTTACAGGAAATTCATTGGCTTTAACCGGGCGCAATACACCCAGCATATTGTTAAAAGCCATTCGGGTAGCATATTCATAGCGGTGGTACACCAGTTTTCCTTGACCACTTTCTGCATTAAAAGTAGTAAGGCTATCGGCCAAATAGTAGGTGTTTTGAAAGTTGGCAAAATCAGGACTAATGTCGATAGGTTCGTTTTGCAAATGAAACTCTTGCAACTGGGCAAAAGTGCTTGACAGAAAAGGAACCAAAAGGAGTGTTAAAATTAGCTTTTTCATTGGTTTAACATTTAAATTTTATTGGGTTTGAATTACAAATCCCCCATTCGGAATCATTTCCAGAGCGATGGTTTTTTGAAAGGTTAATTTGTTTATCGAAAATTCACGGTTTGAGGAACCATCAGTTATCAAGAGCCCTTGGGATGCCTCCGTAAACGAAGCATCGAAACTTACTTTTTGTGTGGAATCCTGTCCATTGATTCCGGCTATGTACCAAACAGAGCCGGAGCGCCGGGCCATAACCACAAATTTTCCGGGGTAACCGTCCAGGAATCGGGTTTCGTCCCAAACCACAGGAACCGTTTTCATGAACTGTTGCACTTCGGCAGGCATTTGGAGCATTACCTCGGGAATCTCGGCAAAATGTTGAACCCCCGACTGAAACAAAACCGGAAGAGCCAATTCAAAACCATTGGTGGTTTTCCTCTGGATGCTTGGGATTTCACCAAAACAGGTGGGGGTAAAATCCATCGGGTCGAACACATTGCGGGTAAACGGAATCATAGCGCAATGGTTGGGTTGCGCATCGGCATCGGCTTGTCCAAAAGTAACAAACTCCATCCCTTTAATAGCTTCCATACTAAGCAGATGTGGATAGGTACGGTGCCAGCCCCGGGGAATGGTCGATCCATGGAAGTTTACCGCCAACCCAACGGCGGCGGCATCTTCCAGAATATCGATGTAATGATTCATCACCGATTGCCCGTCGCCCCCAAAAAAATCGATTTTTACCCCGGCGATACCCATCTCTTTGACTCTGAAAAATTCTTTTAACCGATCTTCACGTGTTAAAAGCGCATTTTTTGGGGTGAGCGGTGTAGAATTCCAGTTTCCCGATGAGTTATACCAAAGCAGGAGCTTAACGTTTTTTGTTTTGGCGTAATCGGCTAATTCTTTTATTTTTTCGTAGCCAATTTGGGAGTCCCAGAAGGCATCAATCAGGCAATATTCCCAGCCCATGTTGGCGGCGTAATCAATAAACTGCTGTTGAACCGGGTAAATGGTTTGGCCGTCTTTCAACAACACCCAGCTCCATGAAGCCCTTCCGGGTTTTACCCAACTGAAATCGCCGTCTATGGCTGGTTTTGCCAAATCGGTTCCCAGGGTAGATTCCACCACATCGGCCAGTGAACCAATGGCGATGATCCGCCATGGGGTAAACCAAGGAAGGGTTGACTGCGGATTCGATTCACCTGTAAAAACAACCTCCCTTACATCGGGGAAACCAATGGAATAAACCCCATTGGGCGATTCTGAACGGAGCCGTGAGGCACAATAATTCCTATCCATGGCCGTTTCCGAAATCAATACCCAGTGTTCCCCGGTTTTAAAAAGAGCCGGAAAGACCCACCCTGCCAATGGGGATGCAGTTCCCACGGGAATATCCTGTAAATAATGTTCTTCGTAGGAAGGGTTGCATTCGCTCCAACCCGATTTTGCCACCGCGCAGGGTTGCAACCAGGCTTTCGCCTCTTTTGGAAAGGCAAACGAGGTTTTTTCTTCTACAATTTTTTTTATGTCACTCTTTTCCGCAGGGAAAAAATACCGGAAAGCCACTCCTTCATCCGACACCTGAAAAATAACCTGCATGTCTTCTCCCTGCTGATTTTCGAGGGTCAGGGTTTTTTGACTGGCGGTGTATGAATAGTTTGCTTTTTTATGCACATTCAGCGTGTAAGCATCGGTAACAGATGCTTGTTCAGAGACACTTTTTAACTTCAATCCTGTTGAGAAATCGGCATCGTCGCGGATCAAACCCAACAACGAGGGTTCAAGAACCGATTGCCCATCCGTTTTTATTTGATAATGTAACTGATTGTTGTTAAACAGAAACGTTACTTTTAATTTCCCATTCGGGCTTGCAAGTTCCATATCCTGATTGTTTGAACAAGAAGAAAAGAGGTTAGCAAAAATGGCGAAACAGACACCACAAATTAAAGAAAACTTAGTCTTTTTCATCGTATTAATTGTTAAGGTTGATTTCAATTTTTAATTCTTCAGAAGCTTTCAAAGTTACTTCAACCGTTTTGTTTTTTTCTTCAAAAGTCTTTGTTTTGTTGTTAACCCAAACAGATGCACTTTTGCTGGGTCCCTTTAGTTTTATTTTTTGTCCGATGGGCGATTGTAGTTTCAAAATTACTTTTTCGGGGGTCCACGAAAGCTGATTTACCGATACTTGATTCCGGGCTAAAATCCCTGAAATGGAGCCGGTTTCCCATGAAGCAGGTTTTGCCGGAAGTATGTGAATGAATCCGGGCTCAGAATAAACCAGTGTTTTAATGATGGCTGTCTGAAAGCCTCCGCTTAAATCCATGTTGAACAAACCGTTGGGGTCGTGATAGGTAGCTAAGGAATTCGACCAATATTGCGCCGATAACCAATGGATGATTTCCTCAGTCATGGCTGCATCGCCCAAATTGGCGGCAACCCACGCCATTTGCACCAGCCCGAAAACCATGATTCCGCCTTGATCGTTCCGTCGGACTTTCATCCGCTCTTCTAACGTTTTTTGGATGCCTTTCCACAGTTCGGGGTCTTGAGCAATTTCAGGGTCAATGAGATCGTACATGCCATACAATTGCGAAATATGCCGATGGTAATGGTTTTCCTGATATCCCGGCCACAACCATTCGCGGAAAGCCCCGGTGGAATCAGTTTGGTATGCTGGCATTTTTGCCAGTATTTGCGACCACTTTTGCATTTGTTCTTTCTTTTCGTTTAACACTATTCCGGCTGAAAGTAAATTCCTGAAAAGTTCTTTAGCCAAAGCCACATCCATAGTGGCATTTACCACCGCCTGTGAAGGATTATTGGCCGGATTGTTTTCGGGGGAATACGAAGGATTGAACACCCATTTGCCATCGGAACCTTCGGTTAAAAAGTCTTCGTAAAAAAGAGCGGCCTCTTTCATAAACGGGTAGGCCCGTTCAGCCAGAAACTGCTTATCCTGAGTGTATAACCAATAATCGTAGTAAAAATGCGAAGCCCAGGCCGCTCCACCAATCCAGAAAGTCATACACCATGTTTTATCAAAATGAACATTCCACCCGTGTGAACTAGTGTGCGAGGAAACAATGATCCCCCGGCAATTGTAAAGTTTTTGTGCATTGTCGCGGTAATATGGAAGACGGGCATCGTGATAATCGAAAAAAGAATTCATCAGCTCAGGCATGTCGCTGCTCAAAAACGAAGAGATGGCGGTGGGCAGATTCCCGTTGTGGGTGTAATCGCTGGCCCAGGGCGGAGTCCACGAGTTTCCCCAGATACCTTGCAGGTTGGGGAGGTTTTTTCCGGTAGCACTCAGGATGTTGTAGCGGGCAGCATAAAATTGTTTTTCCACAAAAGCCGGGCTAAAGCGCTCTTTGGCCTGTTGCATCATTACTTCGCCATCCATCAGGTAATCGGCAGCAGTCCCGTTCAGGTTCAACTGCACTCGGTTGAACAGCTCTTTATGGATGCTAACATGTGAGGCCAGCAATTGCTGATAATCTCCCGGAATGGATTTCACTGTTGAAGCCAATGCCTCTTTGTTTGAATATCCACCAAAATAATAGGGCTTTACCTTAACAAAAAAGAGGATTTGTGTGGCCTTTTCAATGTGTAGGGCATTCCCTTTTCGTGATATTTTCCCATCGGTGGCTTTTAGTAAACCCACCCCATTGTACCCAATAATGTTGGGCTGCCATTGCCTTACAAATTCGCAGGAATAATATAGCTGGTTGCTGTCGGTAGCTATGCGCGTATATTTTATATTTTCGTTAATATAGTTCCACTGATCCCAATTTACCGGGCGTTGTTTCAATTCAAAGGTGACTGAAACAGGTTTGGATGCTTTTATTTGAATGACCAAAAGGCTGTCGGTGCGCGAAATAAACTGGCGGCGCTCAATTAACGTTCCATTTTGTTTCCAGGAGATGAGGGCTTCTCCGGTTTCAAAGTCCAATGAACGCTGGTATTGGTCAATGTTATCGGTCTGTGTTTGAATCAGGAGGTCGAATGCCGGAATGTACGGGTCGTTCCATATTTGCCCGGGATAGCCCTCCTGTTTGCTTTGCTCCACCGGAATCAGGGCGGCTTCGGTTCCTTTTCCCCGGAGCAACAATTCCCTGATTTCTGTTAACCGTCCTGCTTGGTCGATGGGCTTAAAAGGGTAAGTGGTGGGTAAATACAATGCACAATGGTTCACAATAATGGTTTCGTTGTGAGGATGGCCAAAAACCATCGCCCCCATTTCGCCATTTCCCAGCAATAAAGCCTGTTCAAAACTGGGCGCAGGCATCCAGATGGTAAAACCTTTGGCGGGATTACGGACCAGTAATCCCTGAGCATTCCCGGTTATTTGAATAACCAAAAGGAATATAAAAAAACAACTTTTTTTCATCATACCATATTAAAACTTCAAATGTAGGGAGCAACTGCTGCTGCATCCCTACATTCGATTAACCTAAACCTAAACAACTTTTAACGAAAAAACTATTTTAACTCTATTTCTATCACATCCGATTCCAATCCTTTGGCGGTGGCTTTTAGTAATGTTTTTCCAGCATTTTCTTTCGATTGTAAAATCACCAAACATTTGCCATTAAAGGTTTTCCGGTAATTGGCTTTAAATGGTTCAAGGCTGGTTTGGCTACCGTTATCAACCCCGGCTATGGTAACCAACTCATCTGTTTCAAAATGGATTTGGTTATCCGCCACTGGAACCAGGTTGTTGTCTTTATCCAACACATTCACGGTAACAAACGATAAATCGTCACCATCTGCATTGATTACCGTTCTGTCGGCAACCAGTTGAATTTTGGCAGGCTCGCCAGCAGTATTAATGATTACTGTTTTTGTGCTCCCATTGGCTTTTTTACCCACCGCTTTCAAGGTTCCGGGTTCGTATGTAACCCTCCAGGCCAGATGCAAATCGTCGCCCTGTTTGCTTTTCACCCCTTGCGATTTATCGTTAATGAACAATTCCACCTCATCGAAATTGGTATATGCCCATATGTCAATGGTTTGGCCGGAAGTCCAGTTCCAGTGCGGGAAGATGTGCAGCACCTCTTTATCGGTCAATTCGCTTTGGTACATGTAAAACATATCTTTGGGGAACCCGGCCAAATCGACAATTCCGAAATAGGAGCTACGCGATGGCCATCCGTAGGGAGTGGGTTCCCCCAGATAATCCATGCCGGTCCAGATGTACATCCCTGACAGGTAATCGTGTTTTTTCATGATTTTCCAGGTCTCTTCGTGGGTAGAACCCCAGGGAGCGGAACAGTTGTCGTACGAGGAGCAGGTATTGCCAACATTTCCTTCGTTGAATGGCAAATCCCAACGTTTGGGCCAGCGGCGGACGCTGTCGCTGGGCATATCGTACTGCCCTCGGGTATTCAGCGATGAAGTGGTTTCGGTGGCAATGAATTTTTTTCCCGCAAATTTGGTGGGGAATTGTTCAAAGGTTTCGTGATGGTAGTTAAAGCCAATCAAATCCAAAGCCTCCGATTTGATGATGAAATTGTGGGGTTCCGGATCGTTGCAGGCTGAAGTAATTGGGCGGGTAACATCTAAATCCTTTACAATGGCCGCCAGTTCTTTAGCAAGTGGGGTTCCGGTGGAATCCCACTGTTCCAAAATTTCGTTACCTATGCTCCAGATGAAAACCGAAGGGTGGTTTCGGTCACGCAGGAGTTGGTCTTTTAAATCGCGTTCGTGCCATTCGTTGAAATATAGGGAATAATCGAATTCCATTTTTTTCTTAGCCCACATGTCAAAAGCCTCGTCCATAACCACAAAGCCCATCCGGTCGCACAAATCGAGCAATTCTGGTGCGGGTGGGTTGTGCGAGGTGCGGATGCCGTTCAATCCCATCTCTTTCATCAATTCCAATTGGCGTTCCAACGCCCGAGTGTTAATGGCAGCTCCTAAAGCACCTAAATCGTGGTGGTTACATACACCCACAATTTTTACCTGTTTTCCGTTTAAAACAAAACCCTTTTCGGCATCGAATTCAAAGCTGCGGATACCAAAAGGTGTGGTATAGGAATCAACAACTTTTCCGTTGTTACGGATTTCAGTAATGGCTTCGTACATGACAGGGTTTTCCAGGCTCCATAGTTGTGGATTTGAAACTTTGAGCGTTTGTTTTTGTAAGGATGTTTGATCGGCTTCTGCCAACATGGGCGATGAGATTTTACCTACTTTTCGTTTTTGGGCATCGAAAAGAGTTGTAATCAATTCTAAATTCTGTGATTCGGTAAGTGTGTTTTTAATAGTGGTTTCAACCGTTACGGTTGCTTTTTTGAAAGAAACTTCGGAAGTGGTAATATATGTTCCCCACAAATCAACATGTACCGGGTTGGTTTTCACCAGCCATACATTCCGGTAAATTCCAGAACCACTGTACCAGCGTGAGTTTGGCTGTTTTGAATTATCCACTTTTACCGCCAGCACATTCTCCTTTTCTCCAAAATTAAGGAAGGGGGTCAGGTTGTATTCAAACGAGATGTACCCGTTGGGGCGGACACCAAGTGAATACCCGTTGATAAAAACCTCGCTGTTCATGTAAACGCCGTCGAACCGAATGTAGATTTTTTTTGAAGCATCTTCGGCAGGCAGCGTAAAGATTTTCCGGTACCATCCGATGCCTCCGGGTAAAGCTCCGCCACCAACCATTGCCGGATGCTTTTCGCTGAATTTGCCCTCAATGCTCCAATCGTGGGGCAACCGAAGCTCACGCCACGAGGCGTCATCAAAAGAAGGATTCGAAGCCAGGCTGTCATTTATCAAAGCAAACCGCCATTGTGTATTAAATTTTTCGGTGCTTCGGGTTTGCAAGGATTGATGGGTACAGGCAAAAGCCGTGGCAACAAGTGCTATAAAAAGTGCTGCTTTTCTCATGTTTTTTTGTTTTTGAATTAATATTTTCAAGTTACAAAATTCTTTATTATTGTGCACCCACCATGATGGAATCTAACGCTTGTTGATCGAATACCGTAAGATTGTTCCGGTTAATTAATGCAGAACCCAAATTGCCCATTCCACCGGCATCCCAATAAAAAGGAATAATTCCGTTGGCTTTCATCTGCTGGGTTACATACCTTAAATAATAAGCCCGTGAATTCAGGTGTAATGTCAGCGCATCGCCGGTTAATGTGGTCCGGCGGACAGCCGCGTATTCGCCCATTATTACAGGAATCCCCTGGTTAACAAACTGTGTTTTCATCAGCCCGAACATTTCGTCCACAAAAGCTTCTTCGCCCCAGGTGGCATTTCGTTCGGTGTCGGTGGCAGAGTGGTAGGCATTTCCCCAATAATAAGCCATCTTTCCCCAATCGGCATCTTTATCCATCAAACAAAACTGGTAGGGTGAGTAATAATGGACTTCGGCCATCATTTTATTCGGTATGGGGTCTGTGGGAAGCACCATCAAGTTGTTGGTTTTTTCAATATCGGTAGAGGGTCCCTGAATGACCAAAACCCGGTAACTGTTTTTTCCCCCGGTAGAACGGACGGCATTTATGAATGTTTGATGATAGGAATTCAGCACCGACATTTCAGTGGCATTTTCCACATTGGGTTCGTTGGCGCTGGCAAAAAGAAGGTGTTCATCGAAATCGCGCATATAAGTGGCAATTTGCTCCCAAAAAGCTTTTTGTTTGGCATTGTTCTCCTCCTGTTTGGCTGTGGTACAATTGTTTTCGAGCCAGCCGCCATCCCAATGGATATTCAGGATTACATACATATCATTATTTATGCAATATTGAACCACGGTTCTAACCCGCTCTAACCATGTTGCATTAATTTGTGCAGTAGAGGCATTCGACAGGTGCCCGTTCCACGAACAGGGAAGCCGCACGGCATTAAACCCGCTGTTATTCACCAAATCAATGATAGCCTGCGATGTGACAGGGTTTCCCCAGGCGGTTTCACCACCAATGGCTTCGAGGGTATTTCCCAGGTTCCAGCCCACCTTCATCTTTGCAGCTAATTCTAAAGCAGTGCTTGACATTCCGGTGGCATCGGGTTCCAGGGGTGAAGTATTGTAGCTGGGGTAATATTCTCCCTTTTGGGTAACTGAAATTTCAACCGTTGGTGCATAATCTGCTTTCAGGGTGATGGTAGCTGTCCGGGCTTCTGTACCTTCGTTTTCGGAAGCACTGGCCGAAATATAAACCGATGACGCAGAACCTGTTGTTTTATCGAAGGTCAACCATTCCACATCGCTTTCAACAGTCCATTGCGGGGCGGTTGAAGTTAGTTTAAACGAAGAGGAATTACCGGCGCGTGAAAAGGTAATGCTACTTACTGAAGCTGATAAGGTGTAAAGATAGTCGGAAGCCTCCTGTGTAACCAAAACCTGAACCGGCTTTGCATTTCCGGCGGTTATGGTCAGGGTATCGGTCCGTTTTTCAATGGTTTTTGAAGAAACCAGAACCGAAACCATGGCTGTTTGGTAGGTTCCGCTGGTGGTTGAAAGGGTGTTCCAATGGCTGCCGGTTTGGGTTATGTTCCACGAATCGGCGTTTGTGGTGATTGTAAACGTTCCACTACCTCCTTCTTTATCAATAGAGAGGGTATTTGTATTTACCGATAAGCTGTTTATCTCATCTTTTTGGCATCCCGAAAGGGTCAAAAAGCTAAATGTGAATGTTGACAGAAGAATATTTTTCATACCTATTAAGAAACGCTTTTTAGCGACTTGCTGATTTTTCATATATGCTTTAAAGTTTAATTGTTAACTGTTCCCCTGTGTAAGTCACGGTTCTTTGTCCTTTTTGATCGGGATTGAACGGTGCGGTTTTGTCTTTATTTACGAACACCACATGGAATTGGCGGCTCATTGGCATCCGTTCAAAGAACCCTTTGCGTTCACCTATCACCAGCGTTTGTGTTTCTTCATTGTATCTCATTGATATTTTGGAATATTTACCCTTTTCATAGTTGTAATTGGTTCCTTCATCTTCATATAGCGTAAAAGCAGCATCGGCCCCTCCATAAACAAACAAAGTAATTGGAGCATCTGGCTTTTGTCCGGCAAATTCTATCTCGGGCCCTACCGGAATGATGGAACCGGCTTTTACAAACAACGGCATTTTTTCATAAGGAGCAGCTACCGTTTGAGTTTGGGCACCACGGATGTATTTTCCGGTGTATAAATCGTACCAACCTTCCGAAGCCGGGAAATAGACTTCGCGCTCACGTGTTTTGTAGGTGTAAACCGGGCAAATCATCAGGCTTGACCCAAACATAAATTGGTCGCTGACTTGTGTGCTTCGCGGATCGTTTGAAAAATCCATGACCAGCGCTCGCATAATGGTGTAATCGTCAAAATGCACTTTTCCTGCCAATGAATAGATGTAAGGCATCAGGCGATACCGGAGCTTATTATAATATACAATGGATTGGTATGCAGGGTGATTTTCCGACGCAATGTTGTAAACCTCGCGGTATGGGAACTGGCCATGTGCACGGTACAACGGTGTAAAGGTGCCAAACTGGTACCATCGGGTGTTCAATTCACGCCACTCGTTCAAATCCTCGCTGCCTTCCTGCGCTTTTTCGTAACGCTTTTCGACACAAAAACCACCAATGTCCATCGTCCAATAAGGGACTCCGGAAAGGGCAAAATTCATTCCCGCCGAAATCTGAGCTTTCAAATCTTCCCAACGGGTGCCAATATCTCCGCTCCAGGTTGCCGTGCTGTAACGTTGCAGCCCGGCAAATCCCGAACGGGTAAGCAAGAAAACACGTTGGTTGGGTTCCACTCGGCGTTGCCCGTTGTAAATAGCTTCGGCATTCATTAAGGCATAGGTGTTTAAGAATTCGGTTGATGAACCTAAAGCTGTGGGTCCGGTAAGTTTTTTACGATAATCGAGACTGGCATTGGAAAGAATATCAGGCTCCGAAGCATCCATCCACCAGGCGTCCATTCCTAATGAAAAAATATGTTCATTCATCTGGTTCCAGAAAAGTTCACGGGCTCCTTTGCTATAAGCATCGTAAAATGAACCGATATAACCTTGGGCAATCCAGTCGCGGATGCTGTCGTTTACTGCTTGTTTGTACATCCATCCATTACTTTCGAATTCTTTATAATGATAGGTGTTGATGTAGAATTTTGGCCAGACCGAAATCATGATGTGGCCGTTCATGGCGTGGATATCGTCCACCATTTTCTTTGGATCGGAAAAGCGGGTGGGGTCAAATTCGTGGCTCCCCCATTGATCCTGTTCCCAATACGACCAGTCCATCACAATATTGTCGATGGGGATTTTCCGTTTACGGAATCCGGCCAACGCGTTTACAATTTCATCCTGGGTTTTATAACGTTCGCGGCTTTGCCAGAAACCCAACGCCCATTGGGGCATGATGGGGGCTTTCCCGGTCAGGGTGCGGTAGCCGCTGATGACTTTATCCATTGTTTCGCCATAGATAAAATAATAGTCGAGCTCCTGACCCATTTCGGACCATAACGACAATTTGTTTTGTTCCGATGCAGGAACCGGGCTGAGAGCTTTTAAACCAATATACGAAACGCCCCCGTCGGGTTTCCATTCTACTTTCACGGGAACTTTCTTTCCCGCTTCCAGCCGGACTGAAAACTTGTAGGTATTTGGGTTCCAGGCGGTCCGCCAGCGTTCGGCTACTACTTCTGCGCCATCAATAAAAACTTTTGTATAGCCGGCATAATAGAGTTTAAACCGGAATTCCCCCGATTCTTTGGCTTCTAGGCTCCCTTCCCACGTTATTTTAGAGTCAACAAAAGGGAATCCTTCCGGAAAATTTTTTATGGTTTCCAGGTTTTCATAGTTAATGGACGATTCGTTGCGCTGGGCAAAAACAGAACCATCCGCAGTGGTGTAGGTGGCTGTAACTGATCCCTCAACTCCTGATTGATTGTAAAGCTTAAATTGTGATAGGTCGGCATAATCGCGCACATCTCCAAATTTGGTGAGGGAATAATTATCCCACAAAAGGCCATATTTTTTGTTCGAGATAATAAATGGAATCGAAACTTTGGTATTGTACTGGTAGAGAACTTCGTTTTTCCCTTTGTAGTTCCACTCGTCGCTTTGATGTTGCCCAAGTCCAAAAAAAGCTTCATCATCGGGTGATTCAAAAACCTGCCTGAACGAGTACCCCCGGGTATTATCCACTTCAATGGATTGAAAGCTTTTACCCCCGCCTTGATTTTCACGGAGCAGCGAATTCCCTTCTTTATCGGTAAAAACCACCTCCCCGGTTTCGAGCGATACCATTGCTTTCACTTTAGATGTAGCTACGGTAACCGTCTCTTCGGTTTCTTCCAGCATAAAAGGTACGGAATCCCTGTTCGGGGAAACCAAAATCAAACTATTCCGTTCAGGAAATTCTGTTCTAGGAACCGCGCTCACCCGGATGATTTCATCGTTGACCACTTGAATTTTAACCAGGGACGGTTGTTCTTTTCCTTTTTTATTTACATGGACAATCACCCCATTGCCTAATTTTTCATAAGCTGGGGCCATACATCGGGTGAAAACAATACTTCCAATAATTAATAAGAATGCGGATAGCCGTTTCATTGTATCTGTTTTTTTAAATCTGACAAATTTGAACAAAACAAAATTACTTGGAAAGTATCTGATTGGCCTCCACATAATGTGTTTGATTAGGGTCGTAAAAAAATAATTGTGGTGGTTTTTGATAACAGCGAAGGGTTAAAATGTTAGCACCTGTTTTTTATTCTTCTGGTAAAGATACTCCAATAATTATCTCTTTGTTGCTGTTTGTCAACTCAATAGCGGTGCATATAAAATTACTCCCCCTTTCTATTGCGGAATTTGGGTTAAATAGGTTTGTGTAGCCCTTACATTAACGTGAGTCTTGCCCTGATTCTTCCAAAAGTTGTAATTAGTTAAACCTTGCAAGGGTTCAATTACTAACAGGGGTTTTGAACCTTCGTTGGGTTATCGCAATAAAAAAAAGTGTAAAAAAGAGAAATCCGTCCTCGTTTGTTTTAAATAAACGCAAACACGAAAATCGTAAACGGGACAAAGAGAATTGAAAGGGGTTCTTTAACATTTAAAATACATTTTAGCCAGTTATCGGAAACATTTGATACAACTCCGAACAAAAAGCATCCATTGTCTTTAACAAATTTACAGGTGTGTAAAATTCACATTAAGTACCTTTACATCATGGTAAATTATCCATTTTTTGAATAAAAAGTGAATCTAAATATCTATTGTTATATGAAAAAAAACTTTACACATGTATTGTTGAACAGGAGCCTCAAGCGGCTGCTTCAATATGTTTTAATTATAGGTGCGTTTCTTATCGGGCCGTCTTGGGTTAGCGCCCAAACCGGAAACGTTTCCGGAAAAATTACCGATGCGAGCGGGTTGCCGTTAATAGGAGCAAATGTTGTCGTAAAAGGGACTACCGTGGGAACCATCTCCGATTTGGATGGAAATTACACGCTTACGGGAATCAATCCCGGGAACCAGGTGTTGGTTGCCTCGTTTATTGGTTTTGCTAACATAGAACAACCCGTAGAAATTAAAGCCAACCAAACACTTAAAATTGATTTTACACTAACTGAAGATATTACCAGCCTCGATGAACTGGTGGTGATTGGTTATGGGGTGCAAAAAAAGAAACTAAGCACAGGTGCTACAGCACAAGTAAAAGGAGATGATTTGGTAAAATTGAAAACGGTAAATCCCCTCCAGGCGTTGCAAGGGCAAACTCCCGGGGTGAATATTACCTCCACTTCGGGCCAACCGGGTGAAACACCAAAAATAAACATCCGGGGTTTAGGAACCATTGATAATGCTTCACCATTATATATTGTAGATGGTGTTCAGGTAGGTGATATTAAATATTTGAGCAATTCCGACATTGAATCTATCGATGTGTTAAAGGACGCAGCTTCATGTGCCATTTATGGTTCACAGGCAGCCAATGGTGTAATTATTATTACTACCAGGCAGGGGCAACAGGGAAAATCGCAAATCAGTTTCGATGCCTATTACGGTATGCAATCGAGGGCAAAAAAAATTAATCTGCTTAATGCCGCCCAATATGCACAGATTATGAACGAACAACACCTTAACTCAGGTGGTAGTACATCAACAATGCCTTTTAATCTGACCAATCTGCCTGCTTATACCAGTAAAGGAAGTGCCAATACCGACTGGCTCGATGAAATGTTTGAAAAATCAGCCCCAACCCAAAATTATAATCTGGGTATAACCGGAGCGAACGAACAAACATCCTATTTTATGTCGTTGAACTATACCGGACAAGCAGGTATTGTGGGTGGTGCCGATAAATCAAACTATGAAAGGTACGGTGCCCGTTTTAACGCTGAGCATAAATTATACAACGATAAAATAAAAATTGGCCAGCATCTTTCAGTTACCTACGAAAAAAAGAAAGGCATTCAGGTAGGCAACCAATACAGCAATACCTTGCGTTCAGCCTTTAATGTCAGCCCTTTGTTGCCCATGTACGACGATAATGGTAAATTCTTTAACACCGCATCAAACGACATTGTAGATCAAAACGGAGATACCTATTGGAACAATACCGAAGCCAACCCCTATGCCAGTATGATTTACAACAACCAAAACCTACGGAATACCCAAAAACTGGTGGCCGATGTGTATGCAGTTGTTGACCTGCTGAAAAATTTGAAATACCGGTCATCAGTTAGCACTGAATATTATTCCGAGGATTATCGTTCTTATACCCCAGAATTTAAATTATCAATTTATTCATTTTCCGATTACGATAAAGTCACCCAAAACATGTCTAAAGGGCTTTCGCTGGCTTATGACAATACCTTAACCTATGATTTAAATATTGAAGCGCACAAAATAACTGCAATGGTTGGGACGTGGTACAAGCACAATGACGGATCGTGGATGAATGGAGAAAACACGGATTTAGGTTTTGATGATTTTGGGCACGCTTGGCTTTCAAATGCTCTGAATACGGAAACTGTACTGAAAAAAATTACAGGAGCACCATTTGAGAATAGTATGTTTTCGCAATTTGCCCGGTTATTATATAACTATAACGAAACCTATCTTTTAAATTACACCTTCCGTCGCGATGGTAGTTCAAGGTTCTCTGAGAAAAAGCGTTACGCTCCTTTCCATTCTGTATCAGCCGGATGGGTGCTTACCAATGAATCCTTTATGGAGCCTTTTGCCGGAATCCTGAATTTTATGAAAATACGTGCCAGTATTGGACAAGCAGGAAATCAAAACATTGGGGATGAATACATGTATTTAGCACCCATAAAATTTACACAAGCCACCTACAATTTTGGCAATACTGAAGCTGTTTCCGAAAATGGCTCTTTCCCCAAACGGTTATCAAACGAAGACCTTCATTGGGAGAACCAGAAACAAATCGATATTGGTTTCGATGCCCGGTTCCTTAATAGTAAAATGAATGTAACTTTTGATTGGTATAACAAAACCACCAAAGACTGGTTGATTCTTGCTCCGGTTTTAGCCACAGCAGGAACTGATGCTCCCTATATTAATGCCGGAAGCATAGTAAATACCGGAGTTGAATTTCAACTTTCGTACACCGATACCAAAGGGGACTTTTCATACAACATTACCCCCAGTATTGCCTTTAATAAAAACGAAGTAAAAGAAATTCCTACCGAAGACGGTATCATCCACGGGGCAGCAAACACCTTATATGCCAATTCAACAGAATTTTACCGTGCCGAAGATGGCCATGCCATCGGATATTTCTGGGGTTACGAAACTGATGGGTTGTTCCAGAATACTGCCGAAGTACAAAACTATAGGAATTCGGAGGGAACCATTATTCAGCCTAATGCCAAACCGGGCGATGTCCGGTACGTGGATCAGAATGGCGATGGAAAAATTAACCTGGATGATAAAACCGATTTGGGCGACCCAAACCCCGATGTTACTTTTAGCTTGAATCTTTCGTGTAATTACAAAGCCTTTGACTTAGCCATGTTTGTTAGTGGCGTAGCCGGTAACCAGATTGTACAATCGTACCGCGACCATACTAACAAATATTCAAATTACACCACCGAAATACTAGACCGTTGGACCGGCGAAGGAACTTCAGATCGTATTCCCCGGGTAACCAATGGAAATATTAACTACCAGTTTTCCGATCTGTTTGTCAAAAATGGGGCCTATATGCGTATCAGCAATATTACCATTGGATACGATGTGGCTAAAAAAATAAAGGTTAAAAACTTTAGCCAATGTAGAATATATGCTTCAATCCAAAATCTTTACACCTTAACCAAATACGATGGGATGGATCCCGAAGTGGGTTATGGTTTAGATAATGGTTCAGGTGACAAATTCTCCTCGGGGGTTGATTTGGGTTATTACCCTCTTCCACGTACCCTGTTAATGGGCATTAGTGTTAAATTTTAAAATTATTTAAATGAGAACGTATTATATTTTCATTGTTATGGGTTTATTAATTGCAATAAACGCATGCGACCTTACTACAGAACCCATTGTGGATAAATTAGTAGGTAATTATTACTCTACTCCCGATGAGGCCAACGAAGCCCTGACCGGTTGTTACGATGCCCTCCAGTTGATTTGGTCCGATGGGGTAGCATTTCCTCTTGCTGCCGATGTAATGAGTGACCTTTGTTTCGGTGGTACTGGTGCCAGCGATGGGGAAGGATTTCCCATGTTAGACCAATTTGATCTTTCGGTTTCCCCTGCCGATTTAAACGTGTTTGAACCCAATTGGAAAAATTATTATAAGGGGATTTTCCGTTGCAACACCCTGCTACAGAAAATAGGCAACGTAAATTGGGATGGACAAGACGAATTAGCCAAACAAATTGAAGCCGAAGCCCGGTTTTTACGTGCCTTCTTTTATTTCGATATGGTACGCATGTGGGAACGGGTCCCTTTATTGACCGTACCCTCAAGTGCAAACACCCCGCAATCGGAGCCGGATTTGACTTATCAGTTAATTGCCAGCGATTTATTGTTTGCCATTGAAAATGCCCGTACCGAAACCTATGCGAACATGCCTGCAACCGATTTTGGCCATGCCACCAAATGGGCAGCCGAGGCCTTAATGGCAAGGGTTTACCTGTATTATACAGGTTATTATGGAACTACAGATTTAGTGGGAGCCGTAACTCAAACCGATGCCCTGGCTTATGTTGAAGATGTTATTGCCAACAGTGGTCACGATTTGGTAGAAAACTTTGCCGATTTATGGCCAGCCGCATCTACTTACGAAGCCGCCGAAGCTGGAAACCCCATTACGGAAGCTACTTATGCCGGCGAAACCAATAAAGAGGTGGTTTTTTCTATTAAATATACTTACACCAGCGATTATAACGGAAATACCGATGGAAACCATTGGTTGGTTATGTATGGCTTACGAGGCGAAAGCTATGCTGCCAGCGGGTATGGTTCGGGCTGGGGAGCCTGTACGGTGTTACCTTCGGTGTATAGTAGCTGGCCTACAGGCGATGAACGCCGCGATGCCTCCATTATGGCTATTGACGAAGAGGGGATAAATTACACTAAAGCCAACGATGTAAAAGAATACACCGGTTATTTTACCAAAAAATATACCCCCACCTGCGACGAGGAAGGAAATAGCATTGCAGTAAATAATGGGGGAGTGAACTTTATGATTGGCCAGTTTCAGGATTACTTCAGCATCCGCTTCGCCGATGTGCTGCTGATGGCCGCCGAACTGGGAAGTACCAACGCCTTGGATTATGTGAATCAGGTGCATACCCGTGCAGGCTTAACCGCGTTGAGCACTGTTGATAAAGATGTCATTTTTGAAGAACGCCGCCTGGAATTTGCTTTTGAAGGCTTACGTTACTGGGATTTACTCCGTTACGACCCCTCCTTGCAGTATGCCGCCAATAAGGTTGCCTTTAGCGGTACTGTTGAAACAGGTGCCGCCGAAGTTTCAAAAATTATCGATGGAAACAACCTGGTTAAAACCCGGGGGTTGTTTCAAATACCCAATAACCAAATTACCTTGTCAAATGGAGTGCTAACGCAAAATCCCGGTTGGGAATAACATAAAAATCATCTAACAATTAATCTAAATTAAATCAGTAAAAATTATGAAAAAATTCAATTTCAATTATGTAACAGTCCTTTTGGGCGTATTAATGATGGTATTTATTACCTCATGCAAGGACGACAATGGAGAAGAAACCATTGATTATACTCCGGTGCTGAACAAAAACTTCAGCTTTACCGTGAATGCCAACGATGTGGTTTTTACAACCACCATTCCGGGCAATGTCTGGTTTACCGTTGAAGGAACCGATTACCCTACTGTTGATAAAACCGTAACCGTGAATTTACCTTTAAAAGGAACATACCCGGTAACCTGTAGTACATTGGGTAGCGGTGTTACCTTAACCTCTGCCGCTTTTGATGTGGTTATTGAAGCCGATGATCTTTCTTTTTTGGAAGAAGGCATCTGGAAAGCCTTAACTGGTGGAGCCGATGGAGGCAAAACCTGGATTCTTGATATGGAAAAGAAATACTTCCATAACCCCCTTGATTTTTATGGAGATGAAGAAGCTGGTGGAACATCAACAAACATTTGGGGTCCTTGGGGCGGTACTGATATTTATGGCTGGGGTAGCACACCAGAAGTGGGAGAAATCGTCTTTAATGGAGTAACCCGTTCGGCAACCCTGACTTTAACCGATGGTGTTAATGCCGATGGAACTGCTGTTGCTAAAGCCGATGGAACTGGTTATGAATATGGAGTAAATGCCACTAGCAGAGTTGGTACTTTTGAAGGAACATTCTCTATGACAACTTATGAACGCGATGCCAACTTTCTGTTACTATCAAGTGGAGCAACTTTATGGGAAAATATGCTAACTGGTCAATATAAATATTTAGGAACATTAAGCGAAGAAATGTCAGATATTACATTTGCCGAAGGGTTACGTTTTCCTTTGGATAAAAATCGTGTAGGCGAACAACAATTTTTAGCTGAAGATTTAATGAATGTAAAAATTATACATTGCTCCGATTCTGCATTGGTAGTAAGGGTAAAAAGAACCTATGAAGGTTTCGATGAAGCCGGTAATCATAAAGAAAGCAAATGTTGGTTGCTCTATAACTACATTGTTAAAGAATACGATTATCCTGAAGATGTTTTTGTTGCTCCTGATAGACCTGCTACCTCTGGTACACTTGAAGATGGAACTTATAAATTAGCTGAAATACCTGGATTCTATTATAATTGGATTACTTTAGCCCTTGGAGATACTTGGACAGAGTTAGATGCTTACAAAAAGAATATGGCTGAGTGGTGGTGTTTAGGTAATCCTGCTGAAACATTACTCGACGGAGTATTAACTGAGATTGGACAAGCCCGTTGGGATGCCGCTTATAGTGCTTATACCGCGCAAACAATTGTTGTTAGTGGATCAAACATTACTGTTAACTATAAAGGTATTAATGTTTGGGGAGCTAATCCTACCGAACTTATTGATAGTACCTATGTAACAACATTTACCTCAGCCGGGGGTGTTATTACCCTTGCCGCTCCAATAAGCGTTTATACCCCAAATGCCGCCTTCGATAATGTAAGTGAATTATATATTTTACCCGGGTTATTTACAACCGGAATTGCTATTGGCCACGATCAAATTGATGAAGCGAACAAAAAATATGAAACAAAATTGCAAAACTGGATTAAACAATAAGCAAATCCTTTGAAATACAAGCGGCCTCGGCTCCGGGGCCGCTTTTTTTATTTAATACCCTTATTGGTGTTGTAACAAATAAACCTAGGTTGCGGTGCGCTGCACCTCAAATATGTGCGTGAGATACGTATTACCAAGGTAATGGTGCTACGCACCCAGATAGATCAAATTCGACTGTCGTTTATTGGAGCTGTATTTAAGAGATTTTGTAAAACAACGCTACGCTTTTCTTTTTGGTGCAGCGCACCTTCATCTGTGTACCACAATTTCATCAGCCCCTGATAGGTGCAGAGCACCAGAATACAACAGAGGTTTCTGCAAATGGTGCAGCCCGTCGGCATCTTTGCATCAATAATCACCAGACCCGGATTAGGTGCTGATCGTTTTATAAAAACCAGGGTACCTTTTGGTCAGCCGTTTATTTTGCCTCCCATGCTTCTTATAAACTACCTGTTTCCCGTTCAAAAACCAGATTCCCTCCCGATTCCCCCGCTCCGGGGCCTAGCTCAATTTGATAGTCTGCCGCACCAATCACCGTTTGATGGTGTTCAATCACCAACAGGCTGTGCCCGGCATCCAACAAGCGGTCGAAAGAGGTCATCAGCTTCTCTACATCATACATGTGTAGCCCTGTGGTGGGTTCATCAAGCATAAAAAGGCAGGCTTTTCCCTGTTGCTCCATCAGCGATTTTAATAACCACAGCCGTTGCCATTCGCCACCGCTTAAGGTATGAAGCGGCTGGTTCAACGTGAGATAGCCCAACCCAAAATGTGTTGCCTTAAGAGCCAGCTCTTGCGCGGTTTTAAATTCTGCCATTGCCGATAGTTCCTCCAAACTCAATTGCATGACTTGTGAAATGTTCCGGTGGTTCCATTGTATCTGCAACACCAGATTATTAAAACCTGTCCCCTGGCAACCGGGACATTCTTCGTGCACATCCGATAAAAAGTCCATCCGGGTAATGTTTTCGCCCTGTCCCTGACAGTCGGGACAGTATCCCGCTTTCTGTTGGCTTTTAAATTGTGCCTTTGTAAACGTTCCCGATACGTTTTTGGATGCATTCAAAAAGCCTACGCTAAGCGGTTCGTCCATCCCCAGAAAGGAGGCCACCCGGTTTTGAAAATGGCTTTTGGGTAGTTTTTGGCTTACATAAATAAATTGATCAAACAACCCAAGTCCACTGATTTGTTTGCAATTCACCGCCCGTTGTGCTATCGCCGACTGGTAAATCACCTCGCGCATCAAGCTCGATTTGCCGCTACCTGAAACCCCGGTCAAAACAACCAGCACATTTGCAGGGATTCTTACATCACTGTTTTTTAAGTTATTGGCATGTGCCCCTTGCACCTGAACCGATTTAATAAAGTTCACGACCCGTTTCGTGCGCTCAAATGAATATCCCACCTTTAAATACGGTCCCGTGATGGATTTTAAACTGTTGGCCAATTCGGTTGGCATCCCCTCAGCCACCACATGTCCGCCAAATTTACCAGCTCCTGGGCCAAGTTCAATAATGTGGTCGGCACTGTTGATAAAATAGGGGTCGTGTTCACAAACCACCACCGTATTTCCCTGCCTTTTTAGTTCCTGTAAAATAAATATCAGGTTCTCGGTATCTTTGGGATGCAGTCCCCGGGTGGGTTCATCAAGCACCACACACAAACCCGAAAGGTCCTGGTTGATGGCCGACGCCAGTCTTACCCGCTGCCCTTCGCCGCCTGATAAAGTCCCGGCACGACGGGTCAAAGCCAAATACCCCAACCCCAGATGAATCAAAATGTCCAACCCGTTCAAAATCCGGCCGGTTAAAACCTGTGCCGCTTTCTGTTTCACCGGTTCCGGACTAAAACTGTTTGGAACAACCACCTGCTTTTTTAAAAATACCGCCAGCTCCGAAACCGGCTTCTTCCTCCACTCATCAATAGTAGCATCCAAAACTTTAAAACCCAATGCCCGTTTATTGATCCGGCTACCCTGACATAAAATACAGGATTCTTTTTTCATGATCGGTAGGAGCGATTCACCCCGTTTATCATGGGCTTTACGTAAATATTCTTCATTTACCAGATGCAAAAGCCCGTTCCATGTTCCTTTAAAAGAGTGTGTGCCTTCGCGGTTTCTTCGTTTGTACTTCCATTCCACTTCATGTTCCTCGTTTCCGCTTCCCTCCAAAGCAAGAATTTTTGCCTCGTCCGTCAGTTGGTTCCATGGTTTTGAAAAATCTATGTGGTGCTTTTTCCCAACGGCAAGTAGTGTAGCCATATATTGGCCATACGCATCGCCTATAAACTGCCCTGTTTTAGAACCGTTCATGGCTCCATCCATCAGTGGTTTTTCAGGGTCCGAAATCAGTTTTTCCGGATCGCAGGTCCATTGATATCCCAGTCCATGACAGCCCGGACAGGCTCCCTCCTCGTGATTAAACGAGAACCATGAGGCTCTGGGTGTTTCTGTTTTCAATTGTGGCTGGCCGACACGGGCAAACAGCAACCGGATGGAATCATCAATGTCGGTAATGGTGCCAACAGTAGCCCGCTCATTAGTGGTAATACTTTTTTGATCTACTGCCAAAGTTGGCATCAACCCTTCGATGCGCTCATACCTTGCCGATGAGTTGATGTTTAACCGGTTGCGCACATAGGCCGAGAAACTCTCGGTATATCGCTGCCGCCCTTCCATAAACAAGGTATCGAATGCAAGCGATGATTTTCCGCTCCCCGAGACTCCTGTAAGTACCGTCATTTTGTTGAAGGGAATTTCCACATCAATGTTTTTCAGATTGTGGGTTGATACTGCTTGAAGCCGGATGGGTTCTTGCCTTTCGAAAACATTTCGGGGAGTATAATCCACATTCTGCTCTTTTTTTGTTAAAAATTTAGCTGTAAATGAAGAGGGTTCATTTAAAACCCCTCTGGGGGGGCCTTGATAAACGATCTTTCCTGAAAAGCCATCTTTCCCTGACCCAAATTCGATCAAGTGGTCCGCCTGCTTCATCACTTCGGGGTTTTGATCCAGCATCACAATGGTGTGCTTTTGATCGACCAATTCGTTCAAATTCAATAAAAGTTTCTCTACATCATACGGATGCAACCCCGAAGATGGCTCGTCAATAATAAAAAAGGCAGGTTGCCTGTTTTTTTTTACCAGATGTTTCGCCAGCTTAATCCTGCGGGCTTCGCCTCCCGAAAGGGTGCTCGAACGTTGATTTAAAGTCAGATACCCTAACCCCAGCTTTTGCATCACCTGTAGGAAGGGAAGAATTTTTGGCGCCTCATGAAAAAAGGTTACTGCTTCATCTATCGTTAATGCATAAATTTCTGCAATGGTTTTTCCCTGGTATTGAACCTCTAAAACCTCTGGTTTAAATTGTTTCCCTGCGCACACGCTGCACAAAAGTTCTACGGTTCCCAGAAGTTGCATCCCGATTTGCTTATATCCGGCACCTTGACATTTTTCGCAGCATCCGGCCTGGGTATTAAATGAAAAGTGGTTTTGGGTAAACCCCCGTTCCTTTGCCTCTTTCTGATTGGCAAAAAGAGTCCGGATTTCATCGGCCAAACCCACGTAAGTAGCCGGGTTGCTCCTTGGGGTTTTTCCAATGGACGACTGATCGACTTCTTGGATACTGATTTTTGAGAACATCCCCGTAGCCCCTTCGGATTCAGAAATTTCCGATGCCCGTTTTTCGTTGGTTTTAGTCCGAAATGCCTGGTGGATAAACTCCCTCTTTCCTGAACTGGAAACCCCGGTAACTACATTCAAGGCTTCTGTTTGAATCCTTACATCCTGATCGTTTTCTTTTTTTAAACAGAGGATGTGTTTCCCTGCCCGGACTTCTTCCTTAAAATCTTGGCCTTTTCGGAAGTGCTCCAAGGTTTTGCTGTTGCCTGTGCCCTCCTGAGAAAAAAACTCAGAAGTTTTGCCGGAAAAAAGAACGTAGCCCCCCTCCTTTCCAGCTTCGGGGCCCAAATCAACCACCCAATCAGCGTGTTGAATCATCAAAGGGTTGTGTTCCACCAGAATAACCGTGTTTTCCTGATCGCGTAACGCGTATAAAACCTCCAACAGTTGGGGAACTTCAATGGGATGCAATCCAACGGATGGTTCATCGAACACATATAATATGTTACGCAACCCCGAGGTTGCCATTTTTGCCAGACGGAGCCGCTGGGTTTCACTCCCTGTTAACGATTGTGAAGGTTTATGGATGGTTAAAAACCCCAACCCCAATTTCTGGACCATTTTGGCGGTTTTCAACATGGGTTGCAAAATGAGTTCAACCAATCCTTTTTCGTGATCGGGTATCGGAATATTCTCAAAAAACACAATCAGTTCATCAATGCTCATTGAACTGATTTGGGTAATGGTTTTTTCATGGAAACAAACCTCCTGAACTTCACTCCGTAGGCGGGTTCCCCCACATGAGCGACAGGTCTCCGTTTTTGCAAACCGGAGCACGTTCGGGTTCCGGTCGCGTTTCAGAATCTCGTCCATAATGGGGACTATGCCCTTATAATAACCCTCCTCGCGGGGTTTGGCGGTAATTCCTGTCCACTTCATCCGCGATTCCAGAGGATGTTTCCCAAATGGGACCAATAGTTTCTGCGATCCAAATAAAACTACGTTCCTTTGCTCAGGAGTTAATTCTTTCCAGGGAATATCTACCGAAAACCCTTCTGCCTTACAGACTTGATTAAGTACCGCCATGGTTACCTGGGAATATACAATGTATCCTTTGGGCGTGGTCATCACAAATGCGCCCTGCCGGATGGTTTTATTTTCATCGCCAATTAAACCCTCTTCATCAATGGCATCGGTAACTCCCAAACCTTGACATTCCGGGCAGGCTCCTTTTTCGGTATTAAAAGAAAACAGGCTCCTGTCCAAGGTTAATTCTTTTGGGAAGTTGGCCGATGGCTTGCCCACGCGGGCAAACAACAACCGCAACAGATCATAAATTTCTGTCAATGTCCCTACGGTTGATTTTGGCGAGTTGATATTGTCTTTCTGATCTAAGGCAATGGCCGGCGACAATCCTGAAAGATACTGCACATCGGGTGATGCAAGTTTTCCCATAAATAGCCGGGCGTTGGATGAAAACGATTCGAGGTAACGCCTGCGGGCCTCTTTAAAAATAACGTCGTAAACAAGGGTGGATTTTCCAGAGCCCGACACCCCGGTTACCACTATAAGTTTGTTCGTCGGAAGGTGAAGATTTACCGCTTTTAGGTTGTTCTCCTTGGCATTTAATACTGTTATCATTCAAAAGAATCATTAAATCCGCTCAAAATTAGGTATCTAACACTTATATCCGCGATTGGTTTGAAAAAAAATCCTCCCTTTTGCAATCTATTGGAAAAAGTATATTTTTGCACGTTTATTATTTCGTATATTTCACGTAGAATTAAGCATTTATGGCTGATAAGCAACGAACAATAAAAAAGGAAGTAACACTCGATGGGGTTGGGCTGCACACCGGGGCAATTGTTACCATGACCTTTAAACCGGCTCCCGAGGATCACGGTTACAAATTCAAACGTGTTGATCTTGAAAATCAACCTGTGATCCCAGCATTGGCAGAAAACGTGGTGGATACAGCCCGTGGAACCACCATTGCCAAAGGAGACGCCCGTGTTTCAACTATTGAGCATGTACTGGCAGCAGCCTACAGCCTTGAAATAGATAACCTGCTCATCGAAATCAATGGCCCCGAAACCCCTATCATGGACGGAAGCTCCATTTCTTTTTTTACTGTTTTAAACGAGGCCGGAATCGAAGAACAATCCTTGGATCGCGAATATTTTGTAGTCCGCGAGAATGTCCGTTATGTGAACGAAGCCAAGGGAATTGAAATCATCGCCTATCCCGATCATAAATACAGTGTAGATGTATTGATTGATTTCAATTCAAAAGTATTGGGGCACCAATACGCCAGTCTGACCGATTTGTCGATGTTTGGCGAACAAATTGCCCCATGCCGCACCTTTGCCTTCTTTCATGAACTGGAACCATTGTTCAAAAACAATTTGATCAAAGGGGGCGCCCTGGAAAATGCCATCGTTATTGTTGAAAACGAATATCCTCAAGAGGAGTTCGACCGGATTGCCGACTTGTTCAACAAGCCTCATTTAAAAGCAAAACGGGGGATTCTGAATAACATCAATCTGCATTTTTCAAACGAACCGGCACGCCACAAACTGCTTGATGTAGTTGGTGATTTAGCTCTGGCAGGGCGCCGCATTAAAGGAAAGATTATTGCCAAACGCCCCGGACATTATGCCAATACGCAGTTTGCCAATCAAATACGTCAGATTGTAAAATTTGAACAAAAAAACGGGGTCGCTCCCCGGTACAACCCCGATGAACCTGCTTTGTGGACTATCAAAGATATTATGAAGGTGTTGCCCCACCGTCCACCATTCTTATTGGTCGATAAAATCATCCATTTAGATGAAACCTCCGTGGTCGGAGTAAAATGTGTGACCATGAACGAGGGGTTCTTTGTGGGCCATTTCCCAGAAGAACCGGTAATGCCCGGCGTTCTGCAAATTGAAGCGATGGCACAGGTAGGCGGAATTTTAGCTTTAAAAGATGTGGAAGATCCCAAAGAATGGAGTACCTACTTTTTAAAAATCGACAACGTACGTTTTAAGCAAAAAGTCGTTCCCGGAGACACTTTAATCTTCCGTCTGGAACTGATAACCCCAATCCGCCGGGGGATTGCTCACATGCGCGGGCAGGTTTTTGTGGGTACCACCCTGGTTATGGATGCCGAAATGATGGCCCAACTGGTGCGAAACAAAGTGGCTGCCGAAACGAATCAAGAAACTAACTAAACAATACATGGAATACAAATTAGCAAGCGTACATCCAGAAGCAAAAATTGGCAAAAATGTGGTCATTGAGCCGTTTGTTACCATTGAAAAGAATGTTGAAATCGGTGATAATTGTTGGATTGGTGCCAATGCCGTGATAAAAGAATTTACAAAAATCGGGGCCAATTGCCGCATTTTTCACGGCGCTGTGATCGGGGCTATTCCCCAAGATTTAAAATTTGTGGGCGAAGAAACTACAGTAATCATCGGCGACAACACCACTGTCCGTGAATGCGCTACCATCAATCGGGGGACTGCGGCTAAAGGTTCTACACAAATAGGATCGAACTGCTTGTTAATGGCCTATTCACATGTGGCTCACGATTGCCGTATTAAAAACTTTGTTATTGTTGGGAATGCAACCCAAATTGCCGGTGAGGTGGACATTGATGACCACGCCATTTTAAGCGGGGGTTGTTTGGTCCATCAATTTACAAGAATTGGAGCTCATGCCATGATTCAAGGCGGTTCCAAAATTGGAAAAGACGTGCCTCCTTACATCCGTGCCGGCCGCGATCCGTTAAATTTTGCAGGAGTAAATTCCATCGGGTTGCGCCGCCGGGAATTTTCAAACGACCAAATTTATACCATCCAGGATGCTTACCGTTACATTTATCAAAAAGGATTAAATACCTCTCAAGCTCTTGAAGCAATTAAATCAGAAATGCCCGAATCGAAAGAACGCGATGAAATATTAAATTTTATCGGGGGATCAAAACGAGGGATCATCTCTGGAGAATACGTTGAAATGTAATTTTTTAATTGAACAATATTAGAACCCCGGCGTTATTCTCCGGGGTTTTTTATTTAACATTGAATAATTTAAAAAATTTACATAAATTTGAATGTTAACAAAAAACCTATTGACACTATAACCTAATTGCTTTTTTTATGGAAGCTGGAAAAAGAATCATCGTCCCTTGGGATTTTACCGAAAAAGCCGAAAATGCCTTGGCTCATGCAGTCAAAATGGCAAAAGTGCTTGATAATTCCATAACATTGTTGCACATTGTTAAAAAAGACAAAGAAATTGAAGAGGCCTTAGTCCGCCTCAACGATACGGCCTCGCAAGCCAAAGAAAAATATGGCGTTGCCACCAATGCCGTTGTTAAAGAAGGAAGCATCTTTACTACCATTGGTGAATATACCAAAGAGAACGAAGACATCAACCTGGTGATCATGGGTACTCATGGCATGAAAGGGATGCAAAAGCTCACCGGAAGCTGGGCGTTGAAAGTAATTGTTAGTTCGTATGCCCCCTTTATCGTTGTTCAGGATCCTCCCACTGAAAAGGTGAGTTACGACAAAATTGTTTTCCCGGTAAATTTCAAAAGCGAAAACCGTGAAAAACTGATCTGGGCCATCTATTTTGGCAAAATCTTTAAAGCAAAAATCCTGTTCATCAAACAAGAGGTGAGCGATAAAAACCTGGTGAAAAAGGTAAACCAGAATTTATCATTTGCCCGTAAGTACCTGAGTAAGTACAATGTAGAGTACGAGATTTCTACTACCGGAAAATCGGGGAATTTTGCAGAAGCTACCATCAGTTTTGCCAAAGAAGTTGAAGCGGACATGATGCTCATTATGACTACAAAAAATATCGGTACCATTGATTACGTGATGGGGGCCAGCGAACAATTCATTATTGCCAATACCGCCCGGATCCCCGTGATGTGTGTAAATCCCCGAAAGGCTCAAAACTTCTCGTTGGGAACTTTTTAAAAACTTAAATATCCTCAGAAAACCGCCCTAACTGTGGCGGTTTTTTTATTTTTCGGGATACGCGTTCCACCCTTGGGCCTGAATCATCGTTGAACCTTCTCCCCTGCCAAACAAACGCACCTCCTGTTCCTTGGGAAGTATCTCCCCTATCACTGAAATGCCTTCTACCTCGTATAATCTTTCGGCGTCATTGGGGTTTACTGTAAACAAAAGCTCATAATCCTCGCCGCCGTTCATGGCTAATAGTGTCGGATCCATGTTTAATTCTTCGGCAACCTGAATGGTCTGCACATCAATGGGCAGGTTTCCTTCCATAATTTTTGCCCCACAACCCGATTGTTTGCAAATATGAAGAATCTCTGAGGAAAGGCCATCAGATATGTCTATCATGGCCGTGGGAATAACCCCAGCCTTTTGCAACGATTCAAAAATATCCTTTCGTGCTTCCGGTTTCAATTGGCGTTCCAATACATAATCGTACCCACTCATGTCGGGTTGTGAGCTTGGGTTTACTAAAAACACCTCCTTTTCGCGTTTTAAAATCTGCAACCCGGCGTAAGCAGCACCCAAATCGCCCGACACGCAAATCAAATCACCAGATTTGGCGGTATTGCGGTAAACCGCTTTTCCCTTTTCAATCTCGCCTAAAGCAGTGATACTAATGCACAAACCGGTAACGGAGCTGGTGGTATCGCCTCCAATTAAATCAACTTGGTAATGTTCACAGGCTTTATAAATGCCCTCGTAAAGTTGTTCAACGGCTTCCAACGAAAACTTTCCCGATAGGGCCAACGAAACCGTGATTTGTTTAGGGGTGGCGTTCATGGCAAACACATCGGAAAGGTTAACTACCACCGCTTTATAACCCAAATGTTTTAGCGGAGTGTACATTAAATCGAAATGGATTCCCTCTACCAACAAATCCGTTGTTACAACCTGTTGTTTTCCGGAATAATCCAACACCGCCGCATCATCGCCCACTCCTTTTATGGTTGATGGATGTTTCAATTTAATATCTTTGGTGAGTTTATCAATCAACCCAAATTCACCCAACTCTTTAAGGGTGGTCAATTTCTTTTTCGAGTCCGTCATTTTTTGTTTTTTGGGCAAAAGTAATACAATTATCAGTATCAATATTTTTATTTCAAAACAGGAGAGTTTTATATCTTTGACTGATATTTAACAAAACATATTTAAACAATCAAAACCACGTAATTATGAGAAAGTTATTTTTAGTATTTCTTCCTTTTTTTCTTTTTTGGATGGGCTGTCAGCCACCCACAGAAAAAACACAAACCACAACGGCAACAAAGGTTGAAGTTAAAGATGGTTGGTATTATTTAAACGGTGAGCGGTTTTTTATAAAAGCTATTGGGTATGAAATTGGTGCCCGTCCGGGTCAAAACCCTTATAAAGATACTATTTCTGATTTGGGACGGGTTCGTTTCGACATGAACGTGATTAAGGATGCCGGATTCAACACCATCCGCACCTGGAGCCAGATGTCGGAAGAACAGCTTAAAGTTGTTCAGGAATCGGGCATGAAAATTATTTTCGGAATCTGGATTTTACCCGAAGGCCCTTATGGCGATGCTGAATTTATGAAAAACCAAGTCAGTCTGGTTGAAAAAGTGGTTAGTTACACCAAAAACTACGATTGCGTTATTTCGTACCTGATTTTGAACGAACCCATGACCGACCACATTTATAAATGCGGGGCCAAAGAAATGGCCAACATGCTCACCACCCTGAAAGGTATTTTGAACACGCAACATCCCGGCATTCCAGTTGGAATATCTGGCAATGCCTCTACCAACGATTTTATGGACATGAACCTGCTCGATTTTTACGGATACAACTGTTACGATTATAGCAACGGGCAATGTGGAACTTTGGGTTATACCGGATTTTTGAGCTGGTGTAAAAACCTGAATCAAAACAAAAAACCTATGATTATTACCGAATTTGGTTATTCGGTATCCGACCTTGGTTTCGGAAAATACGGGGGCAACACCCTGGAAGAACAAAAATACGGGGTTGTCAGAAACTATCGTGAATTGATTGATGCCGGAGCTGTGGGTGCCTGCCCGTTCTATTATGCCGATGGTTGGTGGAAAGGTGGCGAACCCGCCATTCATAACAACACCGCCGAAGAATGGTTTGGTTACTGGGGTTATAGCGGAATTAACGATACCATTGGTTCACCCCGTCCGGTTTGGTTTGCTTTATCGCAATATTTAAAGGGATTGGTCATTTCGCCCAAAAACCAAAACGTGTATGGAACCACAATCCCGGTTGAACTTTTTGTCGATAACGATATCCGTAAGGTAATTGTTCGTTTGCGCGACAGCATCATCTATACAAAAACAGTTGAAAAAGAGGGTTATATTTCCGACAATATCAATTATACCCCAAAAGGAAGGGAAGGGGCAGAACTGCTTTTTGAATTCTATAATGCGCAAAAACAGGTTGTAAAAACCGAAAGTATTTTTACCCTGCTTTCAAAAGAACCGGTTCAGCTTCCTAAACTAACCATCACCGTCACTCCCGACGATTTAGCCAACGGTAAAAAATGCGATATGAAAATCGCTATTACCGATTTGGGCGATTTTAAAATTCAGGGCGATGTACGGTATAACTTTAACTTCCACATGGGTTGGGATGCCGGTCCTGAAGGAAATTTACCGTTGAAAGACAACAAGCTGTCGTTTGAAGTTTCAAACCCCATACCCGAAAACTGTTGGGTGTTGGTGCCATCAGCTGGTGTAACAGTTTCTTATGGGAAATATTATTTACGATTACACGATCAAAAGATGATTTTCCGAGGCAACTGGTATGAAGGGATTGGAAGGAGATAATCTAATGTGATAAAAAATAAAAAAGAGGGTTGACCATTATGTTAACCCTCTTTTTTTGTGTTCCGCACTGGATTCGAACCAGTGACCCCTACCCTGTCAAGGTAATGCTCTAAACCAACTGAGCTAGCGGAACGTGCCGCAAAGGTAAGTAACCCTTCTTAAATTTACAAGCCTCAATTTTTAATTTCGCCAGGCTCTTTTATCATAAACCCATTTCTTTTCAGCAAGATACCTCAATTCCTGTTTTGTTTTTAAAAACCCAAACTCTATATTTGTGGGTTTTTAAAATAGAATGTAAATAATTGTTATGAGCCGTAAATTTCCTGAATACAAGCAACTTGACTTGTCACAAATCAACAAACAGGTATTGAAAGAATGGACCGACGACGACACCTTTCACAAAAGCATGTCCACCCGGGCAGGAAACGAAACTTTTGTCTTTTTTGAAGGCCCCCCTTCGGCAAACGGGCAACCTGGCATCCACCACGTGATGGCAAGAGCTATTAAGGATATTTTCTGCCGATATAAAACATTACAAGGCTTTTTGGTTGAACGCAAAGCCGGCTGGGATACGCATGGTTTGCCCGTGGAATTGGGTGTTGAAAAAATGCTGGGCATTACCAAAGAAGACATCGGCAAAACCATTTCTGTAGCAGAATACAACGATGCCTGCCGCAAAGAGGTAATGAAATATACCGACCTTTGGGAAGACCTTACCCATAAAATGGGGTATTGGGTCAATATGGATGATCCCTACATTACATACGATAACCGCTACATTGAATCCTTGTGGTACCTGCTCAAAAAAATGTACGACAACGGGCTTTTGTACAAAGGATATACCATCCAACCCTATTCACCCGCTGCCGGAACCGGGCTTTCAACGCACGAACTGAACCAACCGGGTTGCTATAAAGATGTAAAAGACACCACGGCCACGGTTCAATTCACCATTATCAGAAATCAAAAAAGTGAACGTTTTTTTGAAGACGATGAGAAACTGACCATCATGGCCTGGACAACTACCCCTTGGACGCTTCCTTCGAATACCGCCTTAGCAGTTGGCCCAAACATTACCTATGTTAAAATTAAAACCTTCAACCCCTATACCGGGGAACCCGTTTCTGTAATTATAGCTAAAGACTTGGTAAACAATTATTTTAGTCCTAAAAATGCTGAATTGGAGTTTGATGCATTTCAACCAGGCGACAAAAAAACCCCATTTAAGATTCTGTCTGAACTTAAAGGATCAGAATTGGAAGGAATCCGCTATGAACAACTGATTCCCTGGGTAAAACCCATGGGTGATGCCTTCAGGGTGATTGCCGGCGATTTTGTTACTACCGAAGACGGAACCGGAATTGTACATATTGCACCTACCTTTGGAGCCGACGATGACCGCGTGGCCAAAACATCGGGAATTGTTCCTCTCTTATTAATTGATAAAGAGGGAACGCGCCGCCCCATGGTCGATTTAACCGGAAAATTCTATAAAATTGAAGACTTAGATGCCTCTTTTGTTTCCACCTATGTAAATGTGGATGTTTACAAAGAATATGCCGGGCGGTTTGTGAAAAATGCCTACGATGAAACCATTACCGACGATGAGGCCACTTTAGATGTGGATATTGCCGTGATGCTTAAAAAAGAGAACAAAGCCTTTAAAGTAGAAAAACACATCCACAATTATCCGCACTGCTGGCGTACCGACAAACCTGTGCTGTATTACCCGCTCGACAGTTGGTTTATTAAAACTACCGCCATAAAAGACCGGATGATTGAATTGAATAAAACCATCAACTGGAAACCCAAAAGTACCGGGGAAGGCCGTTTTGGTAAATGGCTCGAAAATCTGGTGGATTGGAACCTGAGCCGCTCCCGTTATTGGGGGACGCCGCTCCCTATTTGGGTTAGCGAAGATGGTACGGAACAAAAATGTATCGGTTCAACCCAGGAATTGATGGCCGAAATCGAAAAAGCGATCCTAGCGGGATTTATGACCAAAAACCCTTACGAGGGCTTTAACGTAGGTGACCATTCTAAAGAAAACTACAATAAGATTGATTTACACCGTCCTTATGTGGATGATATTATTCTGGTTTCCGGCAAAGGACAAAAAATGTTCCGCGAAAAAGATTTGATCGATGTTTGGTTCGATTCCGGTGCCATGCCTTATGCTCAGTGGCATTGGCCGTTTGAACGTGAAACCGAATTTAAACACCTGTATCCGGCCGACTTTATTGCCGAAGGCGTGGATCAAACCCGTGGTTGGTTCTTTACGCTGCATGCCGTATCAACCATGATTTCGGATAATGTGGCATTTAAAAACATCATCTCCAACGGATTGGTGTTAGATAAAAACGGCAACAAAATGTCGAAACGCCTAGGTAATGCAGTTGATCCGTTCGATGCCATCGAAAAACACGGATCCGATCCGCTGCGCTGGTACATGATTACCAATGCCCAGCCCTGGGACAACCTGAAATTTGATATGGACGGGGTGGACGAGGTAAAACGCAAGTTCTTTGGAACACTTTACAATACCTACGGATTCTTCTCGCTTTATGCCAATGTGGATGGGTTTACCTATAAAGAATCTGAAATCCCTTTGAGTGAGCGTCCCGAAATTGACCGTTGGATCATTTCCCTGCTGCACTCGTTAATCAAAGAGGTGAAAGATTCGTACGAAAATTACGAACCAACCCGTGCCGGACGGGCTATCCAGAACTTTGTAATTGACAATTTGAGCAACTGGTATGTTCGTTTAAACCGGAAACGCTTCTGGGGAGGGGAATACACTAACGATAAAATTGCTGCTTACCAAACGCTATATACCTGTTTGGAAACCGTGGCTATTTTAGCTTGCCCCATTGCTCCTTTCTATACCGACCGGTTGTTTAAAGATTTGAGTGCGGCTACCGGACGAAACCAGGGAATGTCGGTTCATTTGACCCGTTTCCCGGTGGAAAATGATTCATTCATTGATCAGGATTTGGAAGAGCGGATGAATATGGCTCAACGGATATCGTCCATGGTTTTGGGATTGCGCCGTAAAGTAAACCTGAAGGTGCGTCAGCCCCTCAACAAAATCATGATTCCGATACTGAACGAAAACACGGCACGCCAGCTAGATGCCGTTAAAAACATCATTCTGGCCGAGGTAAATATCAAAACCATGGAATATCTGGATGATACCAGTGGCGTGTTGGTGAAAAAAATCAAACCAAACTTCAAAACACTGGGTCCAAAGTATGGAAAAATCATGAAACCGATTGCCGATTTTATTGCCCTGATGAGCCAACCGGATATTGCCCAGTTAGAAAAACTAAACCAGTTTGCGGCTACCATTGCCGGACAAGAAGTGGTATTATCGACCGAGGATGTTGAAATTCTCTCAGAGGATATTCCGGGCTGGTTGGTGGCCAATGAAGGATCGTTAACCATTGCTTTAGATATTACGGTTACCGATGAGTTGCGTCACGAGGGTATTGCCCGCGAATTTATCAACCGGATTCAGAACATCCGTAAGGAAAGTGGATTTGAAGTAACAGACAAGGTGTTTATCCAAATACAAAAACATGAGGCGATCAACGAAGCCATCATGATCCATAAAAATTACATGGCCACACAAACTTTGGCCAAAACCATAGATTTGGTGGATAATTTGGAACAAAACACATCCAAAACCGTAGAACTGGACGAAACGATAACTACTTATATCAGAATTGATAAGGCATGATTGTTAATAACTAATTGGTAAATTACAAGTTTTGAACGAATTGTGGGATGTATTTTTTACTATTTTAGGTTCCTTTAAAAATTACAGCTATGGCAGAAGAGAAGACTAAAACCAGATATTCCGACGAGGAGCTTGCCGAGTTCAAGCAAATCATCATGGATAAACTTGATCAAGCTCAACGTGATTACGATACGCTGAAAAGCGCGCTTTCCCATACCGATGGAAACGACACGTTGGACACTTCTCCCACATTCAAAGTGTTGGAAGAAGGGGCGATGGTTCTCTCGCGTGAAGAAACCGGAAAGTTGGCTCAGCGTCAACAAAAGTTTATTCAACATTTACGTGCTGCTTTAATCCGCATCGAAAACAAAACCTATGGCATTTGCCGCGAAACGGGTGAATTGATCAGCAAAGAACGCCTGCGCGCCGTTCCACATGCCACATTAAGTATTGATGCCAAACGAAATCAGAAATAATTAACAAAATAAACCTGATTGTAAGAGGGAATCGCGAGGTTCCCTCTTTTTCAGTTATAAAAACAGATTCATTACTATGTCAAAAGGACACTTGTCAGTTTTAATCATCCTGCTTGTTTTACTGGCCGACCAGATACTTAAAGTTTGGATAAAAACCCACATGATGATTGGTGAAGAATACCATGTGGCCGGCAACTGGTTTATCATCCATTTTACCGAAAACAATGGAATGGCCTTTGGGTTGGAGTTTTTTGGAAAAGCAGGGAAATACATGCTCAGCCTTTTTAGGGTTGTGGCAGTAGTTTTTATTAGTTATTACTTAACAAAACTGTCAAAAAAAGAGATCCCTCTGGGTTACTTAATCGCAGTTTCATTAATATTGGCCGGAGCTACCGGAAATATTTTCGATAGTGCTTTTTATGGATTAATTTTTGACCACAGCCATTATCAGGTTGCTCAATTTATGCCCGAAGTCGGTGGATATTCAAGCTTCCTTCAAGGAAAAGTAGTAGATATGTTTTATTTCCCGATCATAGAAGGGCATTGGCCGGCATGGTCTCCGTTCCGGCCTACAGAACAGTTCATCTTTTTCCGTCCGGTGTTTAATATTGCCGATGCTGCTATCAGTGTGGGAATGATGTTGATTCTGTTTTTTTACCGGAAAACATTACAAAAAGAACTTTAATTAAATCCATCCGGTTTGAGTAAACTCCACCAAGCCATGAAATGGGAACAACTTTTGTCCCCGGCCCGTTTTGGGAAATCCTTTCAGGAAGGCTTGGAAACGGATGTGTTCCGTTCGGAGTTCCAACGTGATTTTGACCGGATTATCTTTTCTTCACCATTCCGGAGGCTTCAAAACAAAACCCAGGTTTTTCCTTTGCCCGGCAGCGTTTTTGTACACAACCGGCTTACCCACAGCTTAGAGGTAGCCAGTGTCGGCAGGTCGTTGGGAAACCGTGTCGCCTCCTCGTTGCTGAAGAAAAACCCTAGAAATCCATTGCTTTTCGAAATCGGTTCAATAGTTGCTGCTGCAAGCCTGGCACACGATTTAGGTAATCCTCCTTTTGGCCATTCCGGCGAAAATGCCATCTCCGGTTATTTTATTTCGGGCTCGGGAACAGCGCTCAAAGACCGGGTTACCGACACTCAATGGAACGACTTAACCCATTTTGAGGGAAATGCCAACGCCTTGCGGCTATTAACCCACGCCTTTAGTGGTCGGCGAAAAGGGGGATATGTGTTGACTTACGCAACGCTGGCAAGTCTGGTAAAATACCCTTTTGGGTCAGACAACCGGACATCAAAAAACAAATATGGCTTTTTTGATACAGAAAAAGAGCTTTTTGCCGACATTGCCCACAAAACCGGATTAATCAACGACCCCAACAATGAGGCTGTTTATTTCCGCCATCCTCTGGTATTTTTGGTAGAGGCTGCCGATGATATTTCCTATCAAATTATGGATGTGGAAGATGCACATAAACTGGGCATCCTGACTACAGAAAAAACCATTGAGCTTTTAACAAACTTTTTTAAAGACCCGGAAGATTCCCGGTTTTGGGAAAAAATGGCCTCCGTTTTTAAAGAAGTTACCGACAAAAATGAGCAAATCGCCTTTTTGCGGGCCTCGGTTATCAATCTTTTGGTACAGAAAATTTCCGACATTTTTCATCTTCATGAAAAGGAAATTCTTTTGGGCCAATTAAACGGCTCGTTAATTGACCAATTGACCGGAGCCCCAAAACTGGCCATGGAAACCTGCAAAACCTTAGCCTGGAAAGAAATTTATAATCATCCGTCGGTAGTAAAAATAGAAATCACCGGCTATCAGGTTCTTAACACGCTGCTTGGCGAATTTATTCCCGCTATGTTGCACAAACCAAACAGCTATTCCAAAAAATTGCTTTCTTTGTTGCCTGTACAATATCAGGAAAACCACCAAACAGACTATGAAAAAATCCGATCGGTATTGGATTTTGTTTCCGGAATGACTGACTTGTATGCGCTGGATCAATATAAATTGATTAAAGGCATCGGCATTTAATAATCCAATAACTATGACTCTAAAATTGCATTTTGGCAAAAAAGCATGGGATTTCTTCTCTTTACTAATCCCTGTGGTTTTGTTTTCTGCCTCTTTTTTTTCATGTCAAGGAGAAAAAAAGGAACTTACAGACCGGGTTGGCAACCCGTTGTCAATAGGTAAAGTTGTTAGCCGGAATGTGTCCCTTTCCGATACAACGCTGATTTATGCTTCTTACTTACCCAAACAATACGATAGCAAGGCAAAATTACCCGTTATCTTCTTTTTCGATCCTCATGGCGAAGGTTCCTTGCCATTGAAGAAGTATCAATCGCTGGCTGACACTTACGGATATATTTTTATCGGAAGTAACAATATTAAAAACGGCTTGTCCGGAACTTATTGCACACAAGTCTTTCAGTTGCTTTTGAAAGAAACTCAGGTGCGGTTCCATATTGACGAAGAAAATATTTTTACCTCCGGCTTTTCAGGGGGGTCAAAAATGGCCATTTTGTTTGCCCAGCAGTTTCGTGAAGTTGCCGGAGTTATTGGCTGTGGTGGGAGTTTGCCTTTTTCGACCGATCAATCTCCCGGTTTTTATTATGCCGGGATTGTTGGAGCAACTGATTTTAATTATTTAGAGATGCAGCAATCTTTTTCGGTATATGATCAAATGGGATACGATTACACCTCTGTTGTATTTAACGGCGGACATCAGTGGCCTCCTTTAGCAGCAATGGATCAGGCGCTTACCGGAATTGAAATTTACCGGATGAAATCGCAACGGCTGCCAAGAAACGAAAAATGGTTAGATAAAACCTGGTTCCGAATGCAGGACAGCCTAAACGTGTTTGAAAAAAAGAACGATCCAATAGCCCAAATTCAAACCTTGAAACAAACCGACCGTTGGTTTAACGGTCTTCGGAACCTGAAAGAAATTAAATCGAAAGAATATGCATTGGAACAATCTCAGGCGTTTTACCAAGAGATTAAGAAACGGCAGAATTACATTGAAAAAGAAATCCAGCTACGCACGGAATTCATCAAAGCCATAGAGCTTCGGGATATCGAGTGGTGGACCATCGAAGTGGATCGGATTCATAAATCGGCCTCTTCGCAAGACGAGCCTTTGGCCATGGTCAGCTCCCGGTTACTGAATTACATCAGCATGGCTTCGTTTATGCTTAGTAAAACCGACCTTGACGATGTTAAACTCGATGATGCGTTTAAAAAGATTAAAATTTATGAGTTGTCCGATCCGAAAAACCCCGATGTGTATTTGATGTATGCCCGCTATTATTTACTAATGGATAACCGGGAGTTGATGGTTTTAAACTTTAAAAAGGCTCTGGATTCAGGATTTAATTCCTGGCAAACTTACCAGAACGATAGTTCCTGGAAGGAATTGTTTGAGCAGCAGGAGATTAAGAACCTAAGAAAGAATTAATCCCAGGTTCTGCCTTTTTTATGTTCGTGTGTTGATATAAAAAAGGCAGAACGATTAATGGTGTCCACCTTCAACGGATGCCTGTTCAAACCCTTTTAAAAGTTCTTTTATGGTCGCCAGTTTAGTCTCCAACAAATCCGTTGTCCGGGCTTCGGCCAATAAGCGAAGATAGGGTTCGGTGTTCGATGGGCGGATATTGAACCACCAATCGGGAAATTCCACCCGGTAACCGTCGAAATCGAAAGAGGCTGTGGGCTTTTCGCCGGCAATAAAATAATTGCGGACAGCATCCATGGCCTCCTGTTTCTTTTCAATCCGGTAATTGATTTCACCAGAATTGGCGTATTTTACAATGTTTGCAATTATTTGCGCAAAGGTTTGGCCTTTTTTCTTCAACCGGCTTACTATGTCAAGCACAATAAGGGCCGCCAGTATCCCTGAATCGGAGTAATAAAAATCGCGGAAATAGTAGTGTCCGGCCAGTTCACCTCCAAAAATGCCGTCAATTTCGCGCAGTTTCAAGGCTGCAAACGCCCGACCGACACGCCACATGTGCATGGTAGAGCCGAAGGTGGAAATATATTCGGCCACCGCTTTTGAGGTACGGATGTCTTGCAAAACATTACCTTTCAGCCCCTTTTTTTCCAAAAAGTAATGAGCCATAAACCCAATAATCAGGTCGGGCGAAATAAATTTCCCTTTTCCGTCAACAAACATTACCCGGTCGGCATCGCCATCAAAGATAATTCCCAAATCGCACTGTTCTTTCAGAACCAGCTTTTTCAGGTCTTCCACATTTTTTTCAATCAGTGGGTTGGGTTCATGGTTCGGAAAGGTACCGTCTAAAGTGTCATATATATAGGTGGGGTGATTTCCCAACAACTCTTTAATAAGTAACGCCGCCATTCCGTTGGAACAGTCAATAGCAATTTTCAGATTTGAAATATTGCCCAAATAATTTCGATGAAAACCAAGATAGGCTTGCGTTACCTCAAAGTCAATAACATTTCCTTTTTTTGCGGCGGGTTCAATTTCTTCGGTTTTCATCCATTCCTGAATAGTTCCAAGTCCCGTGTCCAATCCCACAGGCAGGGCATTTTCGCGCGAAACTTTTAAACCGTTGTATTCTTTCGAATTGTGGGAAGCGGTGATTTGGACAGAAGCTTTGAAACCATATTTGGCAGTTGACCAATAAACCATGGGTGTGGTGGCTAAACCTATGTTATGTACATCGGCACCGGCATCGGTAATCCCTTTGCACAAATAGTCAAAAATTTCGGGAGATGAAACACGGACATCGCGTCCCACCAAAACTTTATCGGTTTTTAATAATCGGGGTAAAAAGAACCCGATTTTATAGACATCTTCCTTATTAAAATCTTTGTTATAAATTCCACGGATATCGTACGCATGAAAGGCTCCCATAACTATTTCTTTATTAATTTATAATGACGTGTCAAATTTTATAAGTAAATGATAATCTGTTATATGTAGAAAGTATAAACAAAAACATTAAGTATTGACCTCTCAACAATATCTTTTTTGTCTCATGTCTTGTGTCTAATAATCTACCGATCTATTAAATTTAAAGTAACTATTCAGGATGCAATTTAGCGATAGTATAAAATGTGGACAAGATATTTTGGTCATTTTTTAATGCAAGTATCGGTAACGGATTGGATAACTGCATAGATATGGCCCCCCCGTTGAGTTTTAAATTGGCCGGATACTTTTTGTTTGGCTTTTATGTTCCTGATAGCCCTTTCTGAACCGTTGTTGTCAGGAGGGACTCCGGGATGGTATAAAAAAGTAAGGACATAGTCTTTGTATCTGTTCATTCGCTTATGAAAAGAATGTACCTCTTTCATATCTTCGGATACAGGGGTTTGTAGCAAGGCTAAAAACCGTTTTTCAAGTTCCGTTCTTTGATTTATTGGGGAGTAATATTGGGTTGGGCGTCAACTGTTTTTTCAGGTCCGATGCATCGTACAGCAATTGTTTGAACAGGGTTGCCCACTGCGACTTATAACGTTCTTCAAAAAAGTTCAGTTCCCTTAATAAATGGGCGGTGCATAGCTGGTGGGCCTGGACTTTGGTCTCAAAATGGCTTTTCCAGCAGTCATGCACCAGCACTGCATTTTTGAATCCATCTACAAAAATTGTCATTGATGGTAGCTGTGCCCCGGTTGCCGGAAAAAGCTATGTAAGTGGCCAACCTGCTTTGCATGTCCAGAACCGACCTGTTTTGCCGTTTACTTTGGCACCGGTTTCGTCAGAGCCTACCACTTTGCTGTTTTCAACCTGTTTAGCTATAAGTTGGGATGTGGGAAAGGCTTTACCTGCAAAACGGTCAAGTATATCGCATATGGCGCCCTGACTGATTGGTAGGTTGCAGATATCCATAAAACACTCGCTCATGCGTTCAAATGGTACGTATTGGCGTGTGTGCATAGCAATAGTGGCTTCAACACCGCATCCATAGCTGATTGGGGCATTAACCCCTTCAGGAAACTCGGTTTCGGTCCGGCGGCCGCAGCTGCAGACTGTTTCAAACCCCCTATGATCGGTGTACTTGGGCACTATCGGCGGGATATCCAGGACCTGCCGCCGCATAACCAATTCTGATGGCAGATTGGATGCATCTTTGCCGCAGTGTTTGCAATATGTTGGTCTATGTTCAACAATAAAATCAGGGGCATCAATCATTTTCAGGGTATTGCCTTCGTGCCCGGTCTGTCCGCGGGGCAGCTTTCCGTCAGAACCCCGTAATGATTTTGTTTTCAACGGGCGGTTTTCATTTTTTGACGGAGGAACAGAACTGTTCCGGCTGTTTTTAGGGTGTTTCAGCCGTTCAAGCTCCTGCAATAACTGTTGGACAAGAGATGCCAGTGCAGCTAGGTCGGCTTTTAATTGCCGGTTCTCGCTTTCAAGTTCTAATATCCTTTGTTGTTCGGGTGTCAATTTCTTCCTTTTTTTTGTAAAAGAAGTCAATCTAAACGGAATCAGATGCTTTGAGGCCTCAAAGTTGTCAGCAAGTGTTAATGAAAGAGATGTTTCGGAAAAATATCGTAAAATACTGCCCGAAAAATTGTTAATATCCTACGAATTTAAAAATTATCCTAATTTTGGGGTAGATGAATGGTTACCTTGGTTCTGAGCTTGCATCTTTCCAGCAGGAAAAATTTCATCACCTGTTAAATTTGTAAACATCAAACCGATGTTATTTATAATTTTGTTTCAAAAGCTGAATTAACAAGGGTTGTTTAAATGTTATGTGGACAAAACACAAACTTCACCATTTTCCCTTTACCTTTAAAGATGAGGTGGTTTTTTATAAAACCGATGACTTCAGCGACACCTCTTTTCTGTTGAAAATAGCTGCGCATTTTCAACAGAAAGCTCCTCAAAACACAATTATATCCCAAATACTTTCGGTGCCAATAAAAATCCCTATTAAGGTTACCTTTCATTATCAACCGGATCCATTGACAGGAAAGGTTTCTATAGAGTTATCGCTTTTTGAACTGAATGTGACCCTTTTACTGTTTACCATCTTTAGTTACTTTTTTTTTCATTACGATAATTCATTGCTGGGATTCCTTTCCCTGGCTGCCGGATTGTTTGTTTATGTAATCAGTATTCATGAGACTACGGCGCATATAAAAGCACAAATATATTTGCTGTCGGGAACCAGCAGCGATATGGGGGAGTCCGCCCTTTGGAAAAAACAACAGGAATGGATGAAAGACCCGAAGGTTTGTCCCGCTTGTGGTGAAGCAAAAAACCCTTATAGCGGAACATGCATCAGTTGCGGCATCTTTTTTGGAAAAAAAAATAGTCATGTAGAACAAATGCAAATAAATTCTACTGGCAATTCTTCCGTAAATATTCACTATCAACCCACAAAAAATGAGAAAAATAGCCGCCAATAGTATCTTTCCGGTTTCAGGGGCACCCATTAAAAATGGACATGTAGTTTTGTCCGATTCCGGTGAAATTCTGGATGTGGTTGGGGGTGGCGATACATTACACGAAATCGCCGGATTGGAATTTTACAATGGAATTTTGGTGCCCGGTTTTGTGAACGCCCACTGCCATTTGGAACTGTCGCACTTGAAAGGAAAACTGACCGAAGGTATGGGGTTGAGCAAGTTTATCCGGCAAATTCCAGCCCTTCGCCAACAAGAACCGACATTGATAAAACAAGAGGCACAGAAAGCCCTGCGGTATATGTGGAGCCGGGGTATTCAAGCATTGGGTGACATCATCAACACACCATTCACGATAGAAATGAAAACCACAGCTCCCATCAAATGTCATAATTTTGTAGAAGTGTTTAACCTCAGGAACCGGTCTGACGAAGATGTAATGGGTAATGGGCGAAAATTACTGGAAAAGGTTCAACACCATCAACTTAAAGGAACCTTTGCTCCCCATTCGTTGTATGGGACCAACGGTCTGTTGATGAAATCGTTGTTGAGCGAACTTCATGAGCATTCCATCGTGTCGGTGCATTACAAAGAATCTTTTTCGGAGCGAGGACTTTTGATAGAAAACGGATTAAAGACCATCCTGGAACACCCTCATCTGAAACAATTATTGTTGGTTCATAATTTATACCTCACCGGGGGCAACTTGGACGGTTTCCAAAAAGAGGTTCCAAAATTACTTGAAAAGATACACTGGGTGCTTTGTCCCAACTCAAATCTGTATATCGAGGGGCAACTTCCACCAGCCAGTGATTTGTATCAACGGAACATGCAGGTCTGCTTGGGGACTGATAGTTTAGCATCGAACCGTAAGTTATCCGTTTTGGAGGAGATGAAAACGCTTCAAGCAAATTTTCCTGAAATTCCTTTTGATGTTTTATTGCAATGGGCTACCATAAATGGAGCCAAGGCGTTAGGTTTGGAACAGGAATTAGGAAGTTTTGAGAAAGGGAAAAAACCCGGCGTGTTGTTGATTAGCGGCTATAATTTTAAAAATCAACAACTCAGTTCGGAAGCTGAAGTAACACGCTTGGCGTAAAAATAGATTAACGGGAAACAGTTATTTACGAGATGCCGTTTTCTTTTAAAATTTTAATCAGCGTTGGGGTATAATGTGCCCGATATTCAGGGTACATGTTTTTCAGGTAGTTGTACAAATTAATCAATACCGCTTCGGCATTGGCCTCCGAGTAATTTTCTTTAAAATATTGAAGCTTGCTCAGAAATTCTTTGTGCTTTTCGCGAAAGAAGGAATAATCCAACTCGCTTAAGCTGGTTACCAACATTTTTTCCTTCAAAAGATATTCATCGGCAAAATGGAGCAACACAAAAAACAAGTGCTGGGCATTCTCTTTATAGGTCTTTTCGGCAATGCAATCGCCCAACTGGTTGATGATTTCTAAAAAACGCTGATGCTGTTTGTCAACCGACTGTAATCCGACACTATATTCATCTTTCCACTTGAATGCTTCTGTTTTCATGTTGCGTTTAGGTTTGTCTGGCAAAATTAAGATAATAGCCTTCCTGTCAAAATGATATAAATCATACCCTAAAATAACAGTTTATCTCAATTTCATATGTTCTAGATTTCACAAGACATTGATCTTTTTTCGTGGTTTGTTTGATCTAATAAAAATGCTGTAGAATATTTTAAAACGGATAATTCTTTTGGGGAGTTGATACCATAGCTCAAAGATTTCAAGGCACAAGAGAAAGACGAAGGGCGGTTTTCTAGCGATTTCTTTAGGTTTTGAAACAGCAACCTGCTGAAAAATTCTTTGCACATTAATATATGGATTTGCCCAATTCTATTGATTTGAGGGGTTTGCCCAAAATAATAAATGAATACGGATCAATGCTGTTTAGTTTGCAGTAAATAATATTTTTATCGCAAAGAATTGCAAAGTGTTACGCAGAGAACCGCCAAGAAAATCAACAATTATCTGCTCTGCGGTCCTTTGCATATTCTCTGGGTTCATTTAGATTTGTATCGATATAAACAATAATTGTTAAAAGACTCTGAGATATAATGTGAATGTTGTTGATTTTCTTTTCTTTGTCCATGACTTATTTTTGTTAATAATATCAACCCGGCATGGGGTGACTTAGTCAGTGTCTATAGATAAAGACCTATGCAAAGATTTAATCTTTGCAGTTAAATAAAACGTTTAGAACACATGTAAGATGAGCATCAGTTTAAAAACGATAAAGCAATATTTTTTGGATTTTATCGGGTTATTTTATCCTGAGCTATGTGCCGCATGTAATGCCAGTTTATATGAGCAGGAAAAGGTCATTTGTACCCGATGCCTGTATGAACTTCCGCGGACCAATTACCAAAAGACTCCCGGAAATCCTGTGGAGCAGATATTTTGGGGGAGGGTTCCCATAGAACGGGTAGCTGCTTTTTTCTTTTTCCAAAAAGGGAGCAAATACCAAAAGCTTATCCATTCCTTGAAATACCACGGGCGTGAAGATATTGGCATTGAAATGGGGCAGCTATTTGGTTCCGAATTAGCTCAGGAACCCGATTTTTTAAAACCGGACTTTATTATTCCGGTTCCATTGCACCCCAAGAAACAAAAGAAACGGGGCTACAACCAAAGCCAGCTCATTGCCCAGGGATTGGCCGATAAACTCCCCGGAACTCTGGAAACCGAGGTGTTGAAGCGTAAAGTGTTTACACAAACTCAGACTAAAAAAGGACGGTACGAGCGTTGGGAAAATGTGGAGGAGGTTTTTGAAGTCATCAATCCTGAAGCAATTGAAGGAAAACATGTACTGCTGGTAGATGATATTTTAACCACCGGGGCCACTATCGAAGGTTGTGCACAGGTATTGCACCAAGCAGCCAATGTAAAAATAAGTGTGGTAACGTTGGGGTATGCGAAAAACTGAAAGTGTTATTTCGGGCTTGTATTTTCAATACTCTCCACCACTTTGCCATCTTTGTAAATCAGGGTTCGGGTGAGTTCGCCGTCGTCGTTGTAGAGGTACCGTTTACCGTTTACCAGCTTGCCTTTCACAAAATCGCCTTCGCGGTCAATCTTTTTAAATTCGTTGTAGGTTTTGTAGAAACCGGTTTGGGTAAAGGCATCAAATTTATCATCCTTTGGTTTTTCAGTTACCGGTTGCAGGACAGGTGCAACTTGCTTTTGTGAAGGTTTTTGGGCAATTTCATACTCCTTTATGCTGGACTCGTTAATTTTTCCATCAATAAAGGCTATTTCGGATTTAACACTGCCATCGGGATAAAATTCGGACAACACCCCCTCTTTCTTCCCATCGTTCCAGTCGCCTTTTATCATGAGCGAACCATCGGGGTAATAATACTTTTGTTCCCCGGTCCGTTTACCCGTTTCGTTATATTTCCAATCGTAGGCCAAGGTGCCGTTTTCATGGTAATATTTGTAATCGCCCACCCACTTGTTGATTTTCCAAAGGCCCTGTTCCGATATTTTCCCATCTTCATAATAAAATTTGGCCGGGCCGTCGGGGCGGTTGTTTACATAAGTAATCTCCTGTTTGAGTTTCCCTGAAGGATAATAGCCATACCAGAGTCCCTCTTTCAGGTTATTCACATATTCGCCCTTTTCCTCTAGTTTTCCGGCAGCATCAAGCTTTACCCAGGTTCCCTGTTTTTTATTTTCTGCATCACGGCGGTTCACGGTTTGCCCCTGATAGGTCTCAGACGATTGAGCCATGCAAAGGGTTGAAGAGATAAAAACCAATATGACCAGTAAATAATTTACCATTTGGGGCTTTTTTTATCAAAAATAGCACTTTTACTCATTTATTGAAAAATTAATTTTTGCGGGAATGGTTTAACCCCTTCGGGCGAAGATAAATCATTTGAAAGATGTTCTTTTTCTTTTATAACCGGAATGTTGAACCAGTTTGCCGGGGCATTAAAAGCTTCCAAACCCCCACATCAATGTAGCCCGGACATAGGCCACATCTCCATCGAACTCATCGAATTCTGTTTTGGCAATCACGTTATAGCCCCCTTCAAATTTTAGGCTGACATACGATTTTTGGCCATATCCATTGCCATAAAAGTTATGCATTTCGTAATCGAACAGTTTGATTTCGGTTTTTAGGCCTAATCCCGCTGTAAATGAGCTGATAATATCCAGTTCATACTTTTCGTCGTCAGGGTTGTCGTACATGTTGCTTGTCAGGCTGGTACCCATAATGGCTCCAAAAGGGGCCACATGAATATGCTCGTTCCGTACCGCAAAATAGCCGACAAGAACGCCGGCATCTAGGTAGGTAAAGTTTTCGTCTTCATCGAAAGTGATGGTTTGAACAGAATTGTTCACTGAAAAAGGAGTCTTAACTTTTAAAGCCCCCGCCTGCATATACAGCGAGGAATACACCTTGCCGATATTAAAATCCCAGCACAAGTTAAAATTGACATTGCTTTTAAATCCTTCACCGAGTTTTCCGGTAGGGAATACTCCCGAAACACCAAAACCGTAAGCTGATGAGACTCTGGCCCGAACCCTGGGAAGGTAGTTGTTGATAAAATCAAAATATTTGGTTTGTGGGTACTTTTTGTGAAATTCCTTCATCTGGCTGTAATACATATCGTCGGCTTTATCGGCCACAACCAGGTACAGAAAGATGTACAACATATCTTTATCTTCATCGGACAAACCGGATTGGGCAATGGCCGAACTGACTTCTTTTTCCTGCTTTACCAATTGCTCCTGAATGGCGGGGTACAGGTTTATTTCCGGGTTATGGGTGTATTTTGGAAAGTATTGGCTGTAATTGATGGCCTTATTGCTCAAATCGGAGAAGTTTTTTAACAACAGGTTCAAACCCAAATCTTCATCGTACGAAAAGGCAAGATAAATCTTGTTTTCTGTTTTATCAGCCAAAAAGTTATATACCTCTGTCGCTTTAGAAAAGTTCCCATCCATAAGGTTTTTTTCCAAATACCGACGGCCATTTCTAATGATAATTTCCGAACTATCCACATACGAGCGTATTTCATTCTCAATTTGGGCCGAAAGGCTGAATGTGGCAAGTATTAGGCAGAATGACATTAGTTTTTTCATATATTAAGGTTTTAGGGTCTGTAATTTTTGAATGCTAAACAAATTTAGGGTGTTTGAAAAAAGGGTTAGAGTTCTTCGAGAATTTTTAAAAATCCGTCAGGTGTAATGTCAATTTCTCTAATAATTTGCCGGATCAATGGTCGACCTATTTCTTGGTTGCCATGATGAGGGAGTGTCGTATATCTTCCATCAGGGTGACGGTAAAAAACATGGCTTCCGCTTTGTCGTTTGGCTTCAAATCCCAAGAAGAACAAAAGGCTTTCAAGAATTTTTACTTTAACAACAGGCAACTTTGTACTCATACAGCAACTGATATGTTCTGAGTACCAATAAATTGAGGAAGTTCTTTCTTTTCGTCATCTGTCATTTCCAGTAAACACAATTCTATGACTTCTTTCAGGTTTCTATATAGCTCATCTAATGTTGGAGCTTGTGTATGAGCTCCGTGTAACCCTGGAACTATCCCAATATATTGGTTTAGTTCGTTGTCTTTTATTATTTCTGCGGTAAAATTGTAGATCATCGTATTTTCATTTATACAAAACTAATATTTTTAACTGAGGTTTCTTAAATTTTAATAGATGGAATAGCGTTTTTGAGGTGTGAATAGTGGCTAAATACAATTTTTAAAGGTTAAATTCAGACAGTATAACATTTTGGATGAACTCTTTTTAAAGATATTTATAACAAATCTTTCAATCTCCAAAATTGCAGCAGTAAAACCTCACAATCTGCAACATTTTTGTTCAAAATATTTTGATTTTAAAATATTGCCCCTATATTTGCACTCGCAATACACGATCTTTTTACGGTTGATGTTATACAGAAGAGCAGAGAGATTAGGCTCGTTGAAGCTCTAGCAACCTTCCCCCTGAAAGGAAAGGTGCTAATACCTAACCTACCGGATATTCCGGAAAGGAAATTATAACTGAACATTTAAAATGAAAAACAATTCTACACGACTGTCCAGAAACCTTTATCAAGTGCAAAAAGCTTTTGCCTTGGGTTACATTGTTTCATACCACTTGGCCTTTTCAAAAGCCTCCATGCACCAATAGGTGCAATTAAACGTTACTCCAAACGCTATTTCATAGCTCCGGTTGTTGGTTCAAGGAACCTTTAAATCCGTTTTAATTTCTTTATGTAAAAAAGTTGATTCCGATGGAGGTAAATATCCCATTGAATTGTTACAGCACTAATGCAAGATTAAGAGATTTTGAGAATTCAGACACGAGACAAAGCAGTATGAAACAGGAAATCTTCATTAATCACACCAAAGACAAATAACAAAATAATATTTCGAGTATTAAATAACTAAAAAATCAACATAAAATGACTACTAAAAAACTTCATATTGGCACCCGTGCCGTTCAGGACGGCTACCAGCCTAAAAACGCCGAACCCCGCGTACCTGGGATCATTCAAAGTACCACCTACAAATTCGATACCGCCGAGCAGATTGGCGATGTGTTCGATTTGAAAGATACTGCACATATCTATTCGCGTATCAGCAACCCCACGGTAAACCAACTGGAGGAGAAAATCAATTCGCTCGAAGGGGGAACCGGGGCTTTGGCTTTGTCGTCGGGACATGCTGCGGTGACTTTGGCCATCCTGAACCTGTGCAGCAACGGCGATCATTTTGTTGCGGCCAAATCGCTGTATGGTGGGACCATCAACCTGTTTTCTACCACGTTAAAGAAGTTTGGCATTACGTGCACCTTTGTCGATCAGGATGCACCATTGGAAGAATTGCAGAAAGCCATTCAACCAAATACAAAACTTGTTTTTGCCGAAAGTTTGACCAATCCCGGAATGGAGGTTCTCGATTTTGAGAAGTTTTCCCTTTTTGCATCAAAAAACGGGTTGCCGTTACTTATCGACAACACCTTTCCGACTCCTGTATTGTGTCAGCCCTTTAAACATGGGGCCAACGTGGTTATTCACAGCACCACCAAATTTATCGACGGCCATGCCACAAGTTTGGGAGGTGTGATTGTTGATGGCGGTAATTTTAACTGGCAAAACGGAAAATTTCCGGAATTTACCGAGCCCGATACCAGCTACCACGGCGTACGCTATGCCATCGACTTTAAAGACAATCCCTTTGTGGTAAAAGCCCGCACCCAATTGTTGCGCGATTTGGGACCCTGCTTGTCGCCTTTCAACGCATTTTTAACTTTTCAGGGTTGCCAAACCCTGGCTTTACGGATGGAACGCCATAGCAAAAACACCTTGCAATTGGCACAATGGCTTGAGAAGCAACCCCAGGTTGAATGGGTAAAATACCCGGAATTAACCTCAAGTCCGTACCATCTATTGTCGAAAAAATATTTGCCCGATGGTGCCAGTGGCGTTTTGGCTTTTGGGTGTAAAGGGGGAATCGAGGAAACCAAGCAGTTTATCAATCGGCTACAATTGGCGAAACTGGTGGTTCATGTGGGTGATATCCGCACCAGCGTGGTGCATCCGGCCAGCATGACTCACCGCCAACTCACCGAGGAGCAGTTGCTGAATATCAACATCACCCCGAACCTGATTCGGGTTTCGGTGGGCATTGAACACATAGATGATATTATTGCCGATTTTGAACAAGCGCTTTAACAATTGGCAATGAACAATGAGTAATGAACAATAATTCAATACTTTTATAATGGATACAACGGAGACAGAATGTTTGATTAAACCGAAATATCTTTCGCACGATGAGGGCCGGAATGTAAAGTACCTGAAACACGAACAGGTTTTTACGCTGGAGAGCGGTGAGCAGTTACCCGAAATTGAGATTGCCTATACCACCTATGGAACGCTCAACAAGGAGCAAAGTAATGTGGTTTGGATGTGCCATGCCTATACCGCCAATTCTGATCCCGTTGATTGGTGGCCGGGAATGGTGGGCGAAGGTAAATTTTTTGATCCTGCCAACTATTTTATTGTTTGTGCCAACATTTTGGGCTCCTGTTATGGCAGTACAGGGCCGTTGTCTATCGATCCAAGAACCGGAGAGCCCTATTTTTTGAACTTTCCACAAGTTACAGTCCGTGATCAGGTAAAAGCGCATGAATTGTTGCGGCAATATTTAGGAATCGGTAAAATTTACGTGGTTTTGGGTTGTTCCATTGGGGGGCATCAAGCCTTGGAATGGACGATTATGAATCCCGATATTTTTGAACACGCCATTTATGTGGCCACCAATGCCGTAAACACCCCGTGGGTTACCGCTTTTAACGAAAGCCAACGGTTGGCCATTCAGGCCGATGCTACTTTTTTTGAAAACCGTCCCGATGGTGGGGCAAATGGAATGAAAGCCGCCCGGAGCATGGCATTAATCAGCTATCGGAACCGTTTTGCCTATAACGAAACGCAGGCAGAGGATGACACGGAAAAAACCGATAATTATAAGGCCAGCTCGTATCAGCAACACCAAGGAGATAAACTGGTAAATAGGTTCAACGCTTATTCCTATTATTACCTTTCAAAGGCACTCGATTCGCATAACGTGGGGCGGGACAGGGGCGGCTACCAGAAAGCCCTGGCACAGATAAAGGCAAAATCGTTGATTATTTCAATTTCTTCCGACATCCTTTTTACCACTGACGATCAGCAATTGATACATAAACACATTCCAGGTAGCCAGTTGGTGATGCTGGAATCGTTTTATGGCCACGATGGGTTTTTGCTGGAGTTTGAAAGACAAAACAGGATTTATAAAGAATTTTTAGGGATTTAGAAATCAGGTTTATAAGAATATGAACACACAAATAAAAATAGGGTTAATCGGCTTTGGAACTGTGGGGCAAGGACTTTATGAGGTGTTGGAAAAATCGCCCAATGCCCGGGCCAGCATCAAGCGGATTTGTATCAAAAGCAAGGATAAAACCAGAAAACTCGATAGCGGGATTTTTACCTTTCACTTTGACGATTTGCTGAACGACCCTGAAATTAACCTGATAGTGGAGCTGATTGACAATGCCGACGATGCTTACCAGATGGTGAAAAAGTCGCTGCAACAAGGGATATCGGTGGTGTCGGGCAATAAAAAGATGATTGCCACACACATTACGGAACTTATCCGGTTACAAAAGGAACACAAAACCGCGTTGTTATACGATGCTTCAGCCTGTGGAAGTATCCCGGTTATCCGAAACCTGGAAGAATATTACGACAACGATTTGCTGAAGTCGATTACCGGGATTTTAAATGGTTCGTCGAATTTTATTTTGACGCGCATTTTTAACGATAAAATGGAGTATTCAAAAGCCTTGAAACTGGCTCAGGAATTGGGTTTTGCCGAAAGTAACCCGGTTTTTGATGTGGAAGGATTCGATAGCCTTTATAAATTGGTCATTCTGGCGGTTCACGGGTTCGGAACCGTGGTGAATCCCGATGATGTATTGAATTACGGCATCTCGAAAATATCGGGTTTTGATATTCAGTACGCCCGCGAAAAAGGGTATCGCATTAAATTAGTAGCGCAGGTTACCAAAATCAGGAAAGATGAAATAACGCTTTACGTGCTTCCCCGCCTGGTTACGCCCGACAAATACATTTACGGAGTTGAGGATGAATTCAACGGAGTGGTGATTCAAGGCGAAGCCTATGACAAACAATTTATGTTTGGAAAAGGAGCCGGCGGGCATCCTACCGGTTCGGCGGTGCTGTCGGATATTACCGCAAGGTTGCACAATTACAAATACGAGTACAAAAAACAGAAATATTTTACCGTGCCAACGTATTCCACCAATCACGCCCTGAGAATCTACTTAAGGTATTCTAATTCGCTTGATTTCAGCCATTTCGATTTTGAAGAAATTCAGGAGCGCTATACCTCAAAACAAAACAGCTACGTTATTGGTATCATTAAACTGGAGAATCTGTTAAAAATTAAAAAATTACTCCCTAAATTGGACGTCTTTATTGCCTATTTGGGTGATATGGTAAATACGTATTAAACAAATAATGACACGCAGATTTCCGCAGATAAGAAATTTAAATAAAAAACAGCGTGGATCAGCGTTTCCGGGTTACCGGAATCAGTGTAATCCACGTTCAAAAATTAAAAAAACAGAAAATGTCACGTCAGAAAAGTCAGATAGAAGAAATTATTAAACAGCGGATTGTGGTGCTTGATGGGGCCACCGGAACCATGATTCAGCGTTATAAACTCACCGAGGCCGATTTTAGGGGCGAGGAGTTTAAAAACCATCCTGTTGATTTGAAAGGGAACAACGACCTGCTTTCGTTGACCCGTCCCGATGTTTGCAAAGAGATACACCGCATGTTTCTGGATGCTGGTTCCGACATTATCGAAACCAACACATTCAACTCCACCCGTATTTCGCAAGCCGATTATTCCATGGAACATTTGGTGTACCGCATTAATGTTCAGGCGGCTAAAAATGCCCGCGAAATGGCCGATGAATATACTGCCAAAAATCCCGCGAAACCCCGATTTGTAGCGGGTTCCATGGGGCCTACCAATAAAACGGCCTCTATTTCGCCCGATGTGAACGATCCTTCGAAACGGTCGGTTACCTTCGACCAATTGGTAGAAGCATATCAGGAGCAGGCTGAAGGTTTGATCGAAGGCGGGGCCGATATTCTTTTGATTGAAACCGTTTTTGATATTTTAAATGCCAAGGCGGCTTATGTGGGAGTGTTGAATGCTTTTGAGAAGCGAAACACCAAACTCCCTGTCATGATGTCCATTACCATTGCCGATAAAAGCGGGCGGACACTCTCGGGACAAACCGTGGAGGCATTTATTATTTCACTTTCGCACATGGATTTGTTGAGCATTGGCCTCAATTGCAGCTTTGGTGCCGAAGGGTTACGACCTTATTTAGAGGAATTGTCTTCAAAATCGCCTTGGTACATTTCGGTATATCCCAACGCCGGCTTGCCCAACCAGTTGGGCGAATACGATGAACTGCCCAAAACCATGGCCGGGCAAATCCAATATTTCTTGGAAAACCGCATGGTTAACATCGTGGGAGGATGTTGTGGAACCCGTCCCGAGCATATAAAAGCTATTGCCGATATTGTGAATGGTTACCAACCACATGCCATCACTGAATTAAAGACAGAAACCCGTTTGAGCGGATTGGAACCGGTTTATATCAGTCCCGAAAGGAATTTTACCAACATCGGCGAACGCACCAACGTTTCCGGTTCCCTGAAATTTGCCAAACTTATCCGTGAAAAGAAATACGATGAGGCGCTGAGCATTGCCCGGAACCAGGTAGATGGAGGAGCCCAGATTATTGATGTAAACCTCGACGACGGCTTGTTGGATGCTGTTAGCGAGATGACCACTTTCCTCAATTACATTGTTTCGGAGCCTGAAATTTCGAAGCTTCCAATCATGATTGACTCTTCGAAATGGGAAGCATTGGAAGCCGGTTTAAAAGTGTTGCAGGGAAAGGCCATTGTCAATTCCATCAGTTTAAAAGAGGGCGAGGCCGACTTTATTGATAAAGCAAAAAAAATACGAAAATATGGTGCGGCCGCCGTCATCATGGCCTTCGACGAACAGGGACAAGCAGTAACTGCTGCCCGGAAAGCAGAGATATGCCAACGGGCTTACAACATTTTGGTACACCAATTGGGGTTTCCGCCCGAGGATATTATTTTCGACCCCAATATTTTGGCCATAGCCACCGGCATGGAGGAACATAACAATTATGCCGTTGAATTTATTGAAGCCATCAAATGGATAAAGAAAAATCTGCCCCATGCCAAAATTAGCGGTGGTTTGAGCAATCTTTCTTTTAGTTTCCGGGGAAATAATACCGTACGAGAAGCTATGCACTCGGTATTTTTGTATTATGCCATTAAAGAGGGCATGGATATGGCTATTCTCAATCCGGGGATGATTCAGATTTACGACGACATTCCGAAGGATTTATTGAAACTGGTGGAAGATGTGGTGCTGAACCGTACACCCGATTCGGCAGAAAAGCTGATTGAATTTGCCGAAACGGTGAAAAATACCGACAAAGCCGAAACGAAAATTGAAGAATGGCGCGAAAAACCTCTGGAAGAACGCCTTTCTTATTCCTTAATGAAGGGGATAAATGACTATCTGATAGAGGATTTAAAAGAGGCGCAACTCAAATATGCTCCAACCCTGAAAATTATTGAGGGACCTTTGATGGACGGAATGAATCGGGTAGGCGATCTGTTTGGCGAAGGGAAAATGTTTTTGCCACAAGTGGTGAAAACCGCCCGCGTGATGAAACAGGCTGTGGCATTTTTGCAACCATTTATTGAAGCAGAGCAGGAGGGAGGTGCCAGCGGCGAACGGACTTATGTGGGCAAAGTTCAATTGGCCACCGTGAAAGGCGATGTACATGATATCGGCAAAAACATTGTGAATGTGGTATTGGCATGTAATAACTACGATACCATCGATTTAGGAGTGATGACTCCTTGTGAAACCATTCTGGAGTCGGCCAAAGAAAACAAGGTGGATATTATTGCCTGTAGCGGATTAATTACGCCATCGCTCGATGAGATGGTGCATGTGGCCAAGGAGATGGAAAAAGCTGGGTTTACCATTCCATTGTTTGTTGGCGGAGCTACCACGTCTAAAGTTCACACGGCATTAAAAATCGATCCATATTACAGTGGCCCGGTGGTTCATTCCAAAGATGCTTCGGAAGCTGTGAAAATGATGAACGAGGTGATGAATAAAGAAACCGGGAAATCATTTGTGGCAAAGATAAAAAAGGAGTACGAGCACATCAGGCAAACCCACGGAAAGGGAGCTAAGCCTTTGATGAGCTTTGAAGAGGCACAGGCACATAAAATGCTCTTTGATGTTCAAAAAGCTCAAATTGTGAAACCCAAAAAGCTGGGACTCTCCGTGATTGAGAATTATGATTTGTCCGAAATCCGACCTTATATAGACTGGACTTTCTTCTTTATTTCGTGGGACTTTAAAGGAAAATTCCCTGACATTTTTAATGATCCTGAAAAAGGGGAGGAAGCCCGGAAACTGTATGACGATGCCAATAAATTGATTGATGAAATCATTGCACAGAAATCGTTACATGCCAATGCTGTAGTTGGTTTATATCCGGCCAATAGCGATGGTGACGACATTATTATTTATGACCCTGTAGAACAGGAAAAGGAGATAGCCCGGTACCATGGGTTGAGGCAGCAAAACCCTGCACCAAACTCGGAATACTGTTATTCATTGTCCGATTTTGTGGCTCCCGTGGGTTCTGGAATCAAAGATTATGTAGGTGGATTTGCCGTAACCGCAGGAATCGGTATTGAGAAAAAGCTGGTAGAATACCAATCGATGAATGACGAATATTTGAGCATCTTAATAAAATATGTGGCCGACCGTTTGGCGGAGGCTTTTACCGAGCTTTTGCATTTAAAAATCCGGAGGGAATGGTGGGGATATGCCCCCAACGAAAATATCAGTTTCGATGATTTATTGGCCATGAAATACCGGGGTATCCGTCCGGCGATTGGCTATCCGGCTTGTCCCGAGCATACCGAAAAAGGCATGTTGTTCGATTTGATTCAGGCGCACCGGGCAGGCATTACTTTGACTGAAAATTTTGCCATGTATCCAAACGCGGCTGTATCGGGCATCATTTTAGCTCATCCCGAATCGCACTATTTTGGGGTAGGTAAAATCACCAAAGATCAGGTGGAGGACTATGCCCGCCGAAAAGGATGGGACTTGGCCAAAGCCGAAAAATGGCTGGGAACCTTATTAAATTATTAAACAAAAAAACCACTAATTGCACGAATGAACACAAAAAAAGCAGTTTAATGTTAAATATATTCATGAAAATTTGTGTAATTCGTGGCAAAAAATCAATAAACAGTGAAAGTAATTGACTTAATCAACAACCGGAAAAAAACACTTTTCTCCATCGAAATTGTACCACCTTTACGGGGAAACAAAGTAGAGGGAATTTACCAACGGATCGAGCAATTAATCGAGTTTCAACCCGCGTTTATTAACATCACCTATCATAAAGATGAAGCCACCTATTCGCAGTTAAAAAACGGGAAAATCATCAAACGGACTATCTCCAAGCGTCCGGGAACCGTGGCCCTCACTGCTTCCATCATGAACAAATATAAGGTTGAAGTGGTACCGCACCTGACTTGTGGAGGTTTTTCGCGCGACCAGGCAGAAAATGCCCTGATTGACTTCAACTTTTTAGGTATCGAAAACCTGTTGGTATTGCAAGGAGATGCTGGCCGGGGGCAGGACGTATTTATTCCCGACCCCGATGGCCACCGTTATGCCGTGGAGCTGGTTGAACAGGTAATGAACATGAACAAAGGCAAATATCTGGATGAAAACCTGGAGCAAGCCAATCCATCGAATTTTTGTGTAGGGGTAGCGGGATATCCCGAGAAGCATTATGCGGCGGCTAGCCTGGAATCGGATATTCAATACCTGAAAGCGAAAGTATTGGCCGGGGCAGAGTATATCATTACACAAATGTTTTTTGACAACAAACATTATTTTGATTTTGTGCAAAAATGCCGGGCTGCCGGCATCACCGTTCCTATCATTCCCGGGTTGAAGCCCATTGCCCTTCTTGATCAGGTGGAAGTGTTACCCAGGTTGTTTCATTTAGAGATCCCAGAAGATTTGAAGAAAGAGATAAAAAAGTGCAAAGACAATAAAGAGGCTTTAGAAGTGGGTACCCATTGGAGTATTGAACAAGCCAAAGAGTTGATAAACCAAGGAGCCCCGGTATTGCATTTTTATACATTGGGAGCCGGAAGCAGCATCCGAAAAATTGCAGAGGAGATATTTTAGAATTCGATAATGGATAAAAAAACAGGGAGACATCGCCTCCCTGTTTTTTTATTTTGTTTTAGTCCGTATCAAGCTTAGTACCCCATTTATAAAAGATAAGGGGTGTACCGGGTTTCCCGGGATATAAAGGGCGATGGGGTATTTATCGAGAAAAGAGCGGTTCAATGCCGGACTTCCTTCAAAAATACCTCCACTGATGGCATCCACACCTGCCACGATAATAATTTTGGGTTCGGGGGTTGCTTCGTAAGCAATGCGTAAAGGCTCGGCCATGTTTTCGGTAATGGGGCCGGTAATCACCAGACCATCGGCATGGCGCGGCGAGGCCACAAACTCAATCCCAAAGCGGCCCATATCAAAGTTAACATTGCTCACCGCATTCAGTTCCCATTCGCAACTGTTATCACCCCCTGCCGATACTTGCCGTAGCTTCAGTGAACCACGGAACAACCGGTAAATTTCTTTGCGGATGAGTTCCGGATTGACGGTAATGGGATTCATATCGCCTTCTTTAACAATGAGGCGGCTCCGCTGGTTGGTGGCCAGCTTAAAGTCTTTGGTAAAACTTATTTTTTCAGGAAACTGAATGGCACATTCCCCGCAAAAGGTGCACCGTCCAAGGTCGATGCTTACAGGTGATGCGCCAATGGCTCCGGTTGGGCAAAGTTCCACAAGCTGTTTTTCGTCAATCGGTTGAGTAGTAATGATAGGTCGGCCCCTAAAAATTCCGGGAACTTCAACAGTAGTTACATCGGGAATGTATTGTTTTCCTTGGTGAAACCATATTTTAAAAACTTCTAACATAACTGATTCTTTTAATAGGGTTACAAATCGTGGCCGCAATACGAAAGGTTAAAACTTTTGTTGCATATAGGGAAGTCGGATATTTCGTTGTTCCGCACAGCTAACGCCAGAGCTAACCAGTTGTGAAACGATGGATCTTTAATTTTATACAGCAGCAATTCCCCTTTGGAACCGGTGATGGCGCAGTGGCAAATTTCGCCCCGCCAGCCTTCCGTCATCGAGAGCACGAAAGAACCGGGAGCCGGGGAATCAAGGGGTTTTATTTCACCATCCGGCTGTGGCATCTGGTTAAGCATGTTTTTGATAAAAGCAATGGAAGTGTTGATTTCATCGAACCGGATTTTTGAACGGGCATGAACATCGCCCACCTGACCCATGATGGGTTGGTAGCTGGTTTTTTCATAATATCCGGTTGGATGCGAACTACGCACATCGCGTTTGAGGCCGCTAGCCCTTGCGGCCATTCCAACAGCCCCAATATCGAGAGCTGTTTCACGGCTTACTACACCGGTTTTTTCAATACGTGAAAGTACCGATGGCAAATCGAACATTTGCAGTGCCATTTCGGTAAAGTGAGGTTCATAGGCATGAAAAACCTCGAACCATTTTTCAGCCAATTGAGGGGTGGACGGGAAGTTGGTTTTTCCCGGGCGTATAAGGCTCTTGGCTAACCGGTTGCCGCACCATTGCTGGAAATAGTTGATTACCGGCGTGCGCAGCCTTCCAAACACGGAACTTCCCAACTGATATGCCACATCGGTACAAATGGCGCTTAAATCGCCGGTGTGGATGGCTATCCGTTCGTGTTCAAGTGCCAGTGCCCGGTCGAACTGAAGCTTTTCCGATGCGGTGAACCCGCACAAACTTTCCCATACATTGGCAAAGGTGGAGGTATGCCCTACCACGGTGTCTCCGGCAATATTTTCGGCCAGGGTTGCCCGTTGCAGTAACCCTTTTTTCTCAACGAAAAGGTGCTCCAGGCCACGGTGTTGGTAGCCCAACTGAATTTCGAGATGAAGGATCTGTTCGCCATTGCAGATAAACCGGAAATGCCCGGGTTCAATTACTCCGGCATGAATAGGGCCTACACCCACCTCGTGCAACTCTTCGCTTTCGATTTTATAAAACGGATAATTTGAAATCTGGCATTGCTTTGTTGCCCGATCAAAAGGGTACCTGATAGGTTTTAACCAGGGATGATCCACATACTGAATGCCAAAATTTTCATGAATTTCGCGTTCAAATGCATGAAAGGCCATGATTTTTGAGGAGAGCGAAGGGATCATTTTTTCAGGATCGGCAAGGGTTGCAACTACCTGAATGGTTCCCAGGGCATCGTTGGCAATGCAGCAAATCAGTTTAACCTCTTTGCCCGAGGGAATCCCAAAATAATTCACGCAATGTGCATCCTCTCCTGTCATTAAATGGGTGACCACTTCGTGGTAAAAAACCTCGTAAGCTAGGGTAGGTATCGATTCCAGGGCTACCCTTTGGTTATTTTTAATGCTTAAATAGTTCATAATTTCAGAAAGTTAGGTTTTGAACAGCCTCGTGGAGTAAATCAACAAAAACCTGCGGAGGGTTTATCCCTAAATAAATAACCAACCCAAGTAAGAGGTATTGCGAAAAGGTCTCTAACGAATTCACGGGTTCAACTTTCGATTCATCGAATCCAACGGGAGGAATAAACACCATTTTCAGGATGTTTTTCCCCAGCGACCAAATTATCATAGTTAAAAGGATTAGTACAGGAATGAGCAGAAACAGGTATCCACCTTCGAACATAGCTTTGAAAATATAAAACTCACTAATAAAAAGCCCTGAAGGCGGCATGGCAGTTACCACAATGAAGGCAAGAAGTAAAAATACCGCTCCCGGCACATTGAATTTAAAATAATTCCCAATGGAGTAAATGTTTTTGGTCTTGAAAGTTTTGTACAAGTGGCCAATCTGTAGGAAAAGAGCCGATTTGGCAAAAGAGTGTAGGATAAGATGCAATAAAGCGGCGTAGTAACCGATTCCTCCGGCAACCAACCCCAGCATGATCAGCCCCATGTGTTCAATGCTGGAATAGGCCAACATCCGTTTGATGTTTTTAACCTTGAGCATATAAACCGTAGCCACAAAGATGGAGAGAAAAGCCGCGATCATAACCACGTGGTTGGCCCAAGGATGGATGGAGGTATTGGCTACCACTTTGTAAAAACGGAAAAAGCCTACAAACCCCACGTTCATCAGAACACTTGAAAACAGAGCCGCGGCCGGAGTGGGGGCTTTATCTTTGGCATCAATGCCTGCCGTGTACATAGGCACCAATCCTAACTTGGCGGTGTATCCCGAGAATATAAAAATGAAGGCCATCTTTAGCCAAAAGGTATTTAACCCGGGAGATAAAACCATCAGCTCTTCATAAAACATACCCTCTTCGTGACCTTTCCCTAAAGCGATACTTAAAAAGAGGATGCCGATGAACACGAACACCAAACTGATGGAGCTCACGAACACGTATTTCCAGGTGGCTTCAATGGAACCGGCATTCCGCCGATGAAAGATCAGCGCCGATGCACTCAGAGTGGTGATTTCAACAAATATCCAGGTTACAGCAATATGCGACGACAGATACGCGGCTGTTAACGACATGATTAACAAAACCAAGGCTCCGTAGTAAATACCACGTGCGCGGGGATTGTCTTTCTCTTTATAGATATATTCATAACTGTGGGTCAGAGCCGGAATGCTGATAATGCTCAACGTGACCAATAAAAGGACAGCCAACGCATCGGTACTGAAATAGTCGTACGTAGTTGCTCCTTTGTGCATAATTTCGAACACGGTAAACCCCCACTGCATTATCAGGAAGGTTACAACCAACAATTTGCTTACAAGCTTCTTCTGGTTGAAGAACAACGCGCCTGCAATCAATATGGAACCGGTTAAATATGGAATGATCATAGTTGTTGATTTAATCTTTTAATTTGCTTAATTCTGCCACATCCCCATCACTGGTCACGTCGCCCACCTTGTTTATGAAAATGCCCAAAAGAAAAACACTCACAAACACATCGAGCAGCACACCCAGGTTAATCAGCAAAGGCATCTCATTCCCCACGGCCAGCGAAAGGATGAACACCCCATTTTCGATGACCACATAGCAGATAACATGGGTAATAATTTTTTTACGGCTACTTATAAAGTATAACCCGCTGAAAAGGGCAGAAAGCGCTGTTACAAAGTAGATTTTATGTAGATGAGGATCGTTGATGACATTTGAAATGATAAAGGTGACAATGATAATGATGGTCACCAAAATGAGCGACACAAAATTGGGTACAAAAGGTTCGGCCTCACGCGTGATGTTGTTCTTTTTAATCACATAACGCATAAACATGGGAATGGCCAAAGCTTTTACAATAATGGTTTCCAAGAGGATGAATATCAGGTTCAACAGGTTTAACTCCCGCAGTTCGATAAAGGCTACCCCAAAAAGGATTACTCCCTGGAGTGTCAATATCTTAACGTAGGTCATCAACCGGTTGGCAATCGCGAAATAAAGCAGCGATATGGTAAAAACAATTAAAAGGATATTTGTCATATCAATACGTGTTGAAATTAATTAAACTTACCTAGAACCATCAAAACCCCGAAGAACATCAGCAGCGAAAGCGATGAAAGTACCAGGATGAACTGGGCATTGTGGTTCATCCGGAACCGGGCCGAGAACGACTCAAGAATTCCGACTACCACAGCAAACAGCACCTGGATGGATAAAAACAGGGGAATAGTCAGGTACATGGGGGCATCACCCAGGAACATATTGGCGATGAGTGCTCCATACATGGCAAACTTCAGGTTGATGGCGTGCATAATCAACCCTAGATCGAAGCCGCTGTTGTCCAAAATCATCACCTCATGAATCATGGTCAGCTCCAGATGGGTTTTAGGGTCGTCCACGGGCATCCGGCTGTTTTCAATCATGCAAATCATGATTAAAATAAAGGTGGCAATCACGCCCAGGGCATACGAAACGTACGATCCAAAATGGAACGCCATAAAAATTTCGTGGAACGATGTGTATCCGGTAAGCAGCCCAAGGGAGCCCATCAGGATAAAAAAGGCAGGTTCGGCCAGCATCGAGAACAAAGCCTCGCGGCTGGCTCCCATTCCTTCGAAGCTGCTACCCGTATCAAGGGCCGAGATGATGTTGAAAAACTTACCCACCGCCAGCACGTAAGCAAAAAACACAAAATCGCCGGCAAACGAAATCAACCCTTTGCTATTTCCCAGGGGAATTACCATAATGGCCATCAACACCGATGCAAAGTAGATGCTGGGGGCAATCTGAAAAATAATACTGGTGGTTTCGCTGTACACCGCCCCCTTTTTAAAGAGCTTAAAGATATCTTTCATGGGCTGCCAGATGCCTGGCCCCTTTCTCCCTGAAGCGATGCTTTTCGTCCGGATGACAATACCCGAAAAAACAAGGCTTATCAATACTATCAATACAAAACTTACCATTTAGATTGTATTTAAAAAATTAACAAAAAACCGAATCAGATAGATGATGAAAGGTACTCCTACCAGCAACATGATAAATGCCATTCCATACAAAATGTAAAACTGCAACCGCCCGTTCTGTAAAAACGAGAGTTTGAACATGAAAACCCGGAACTTGTGTAGCGGCCAATTAATCAGCAATTCTTCCACTTTATCCTGTGGATGGATGGTATGGCCCGCTTTGACAGGGAAAACACCAACCACATCTTTTTTGAATTTCTGAAGGCTAAGCAGGGGTTCGGCCAGTTTCCGATAGTTTCGGATAAACGAACTGGCGGTATATTGCATTTTAGCTGTTGGGGCAACATATCCGCAGCCCCAGGTAGCACTGTAGGAGCAAACCGACACTTGTTGGCGCCTGCTTCGGTATAAAAAGATGGCTGCCACGATTAGCAGAAGGGCCCCTGAATAAAAACCCAAGTGATTCAACACTTGTATCGAATGGGGCTGCACTGCATCAGCCGAGGCTCCCAAATGTCCAGTAAATTGACCAACAGGTAAATTTAGCACCGAAATAAATACTTGGGGAAATATACCAATAGTCAGGATAGCACCAACCACCAGGTACATGGGAATGAGTTTTTGTAGGGAGCTTTCTTTGGGTCCGATAAGGGGACGTTGCCGTTGAACTCCAAGAAAAACGGCACCAAACGCTTTGGTGAAACAAAAGATTGCCAACCCCCCGATTAACACCAGCCCGAACAGGGCAACAATAAGCAGCAACATGTAAGGGAACGGGTAAGTTAAAATGCCATGGAATAGCCCTTGATATACAATAAACTCTGAAATAAACCCATTAAAAGGAGGCAATCCACAAATGGCCAGCGCAGCAATTAAAAACAGGATGGCGGTATGGGGCATCTGTTTGATCAATCCTCCCAACCGTTCCACGTTCATAGTTGATGTACCTTGGTGGATATTTCCGGCTCCGTAAAACAAAAGCGATTTAAACAGCGAATGGTTGAGTGTATGCAGCAATGCACCGGCAAATCCCAACCAGGCCAAAACAGGGGATGCTGTTCCCAGGCCTATACAACCCAATCCGATGCCGATTCCTATGATTCCGATGTTCTCGATGCTGTGGTAAGCCAGCAGCTTTTTTAAATTGTGTTGTATCAGAGCCAGCATCACACCATAAACGCCGGTAATTACTGAGACAAACAGAATAAAATACCCGGTGGCCAAATAATTGATGTCAATAAGAAAGACCATCCGTAAAATTCCGTAGATACCAATTTTAATCAGGATTCCCGACATTACTCCCGAAACATGCGATGGAGCCGCCGGGTGGGCATGGGGCAACCAGGTATGGAAAGGTACAAACCCGGCTTTGATGCCAAAACCTACAAAGAAGAGTAGCATCAACAGGAAACTATACAAAGGCTTTTGGTTGCTCACAAATTCAGGAATGGCCGTAAAGTTGAACGAACCGGTGACCGATGAAACCCAGATAAAAGCAATGGTAAGCATGATAATCCCTATGTGCGACTGTATCAGGTAATTGATGCCTGCCCGGACAGTCTTTGTCTTGTGGCTCTCAAATATTACCAGAAAAAAGGCACTGATAACCATCACCTCCCAGACTATTAAAAATACCAACGCGTTTTGTACCGCGCAAACAGCTAACAATCCGGCATGGGCAAGCACATAACTTACCCAGTGCAGGGTAAAACCAGACGGTTTGTTCAAATAGGCTTGCATGTACTTGGCCCCATAAACAATCCCTGTAATTGCTGTAAAGTTGATTAATAAAATAAACCAGGCCGAAAGCGGATCAACCACCAGGGAAACAGTACCAGTAACCAACGAACCTTTTAGTAGCAGCATAAAGGTTTGCCCCGCAAGAGCTTTAATAGCAATGGTGCTGCTAAGTGCAGAAATCATCAGCGTGGCAATAATAGCCACCGTTCCCTTTCTCTTATTGTCAACCCAACCAATAAGCAGCAGCGAAGCAAACAGGATTCCTATGAAACTAACTAAATATCCCATACACTAAGGTAAATGCCAGCCCCAAAAGGATGGCAATAATAAAAAACAGCCCATAAAGGATGTACCGTTGCAATTTTCCGTTTTGGATGAACTGGAAAAAGTTCATGAAATTGAGAAGGTACTGTATCAGATTATCAATAATTACTTGTTCAAAAAAGTCGGAATAATAGGTGGAATGGTTTCGTTTGGCAGGAAAAATTTCGTAAGAACGGAGTTCCTGATATTTTTTCTTTTCGGGGACAAAAAAGTACAACAGTTTGGCCAGGGTTTTTGAAAACGATTTTCCGGTGTATTGCATGGCCGCGTTGGGGGCAACATATCCGCAACCCCAAGTTGCATGTATGGTTTCAGTTTGTTTTTTTGTAATTAACTTGCGGATGGCATAAACCCCTAGGATCAGGATGATGAACAATAGGGAATACCATCCAACCCATTGGATGATAGAGGTAATTGCTTCAATTTCGGCAAGCGGCATTGCCTGGAACCTTGGAAAGGCGGCGGCCACAACTGTTGAAAGAATCCGCAGATAAAATGAAGGGAATAAAACCACGGTAACTATTGCAACAATAACGGCATACTGTGGTAAACGCATTCCAAGGCTGACTTCATGTGGTTTGTGATATAGACTTGTTTTAGGAGTACCTAAAAAAACAATACCAAAAAATTTGCTAAAAGCAAAGATGGATATGCCGCCAATTACAGCTAGAACTGCCATAGATGTGACCATGAGAACCATGTTAAACGATCCTGGAAGCATCAAACCTTTAACCAACCCCGAATAAAGTAGAAATTCCGAAATAAAGGCATTTAAAGGTGGCATCCCTCCAATGGCTAACGATCCGACTAAAAAGAGCATGGCTGTTTGCGGCATCTGTTTTATCAGTCCACCCAGTTTTTCCATATCACGCGTGTGGGTTTGCTGATACAACGAACCCGCCGAGAAGAACAACAATGATTTAATGAGCGAATGGTTAAATGTATGGAGCAAGGCGCTTCCAAAACCTAAAAAGATTAGCAGGTAATTGGAGGTTCCAAGACCGATAAACCCCAGACCAATTCCAATCCCAAGGATACCAATGTTTTCGATGGTGCAATAAGCCAACATCTTTTTAATGTCGCGGTGAATGGCGGCATTGATGATTCCAAACAGGCCGGAACTTAACGATAAAAGTAGGATGAATATCCCAATAAGCTCGTAATCCTGATGCATGTAAGTGGCTATCCGGAATATACCATAGATGCCAATTTTGACCAGAACCCCTGACATGATGCCCGAAATATGAGAGGGAGCTGCCGGGTGGGCATGAGGCAACCAGGTATGAAAAGGGATAAAACCCGCCTTGGTTCCAAAACCTATCATGAAAAGAATCATCAGAAAAAAACTCCGGTAAGGCTTGGCGGTTGCCGAGAATTGCGAAATGGCCTCGAAGCTGAACGAACCTGTTGTGGTATATACCCAAATAAAGGCGATGGTCAAAAACAGGATAGCAATGTGGGACTGTATCAGGTAATTGATGCCAGCCCTCAGCGTTTTGCTTTTATCACTTTCAAAGATGACCAGAAAAAAAGCCCCTACGGCCATTACCTCCCAGGCAATTAAAAAAACCAGCATATTTTGTATGGCACAAGTGGCGGTTAACGAACCATACACCAACACAAAATAAATCCAGTGCAGGGCAATTTTTGACGATGGCATTTGGTAGGCTTTTAAATAATAATGCCCGTAAAAAGCCCCGGTGACAAAAGTAATGTTAATAACAAGAATAAACCATGCCGAAAGTGTATCAACAACCACCGGGACAGGGCCTGTGACGAAGGAACCGGAATACATCCATTGGAAGGGTTGTCCCACAAGTGCCCGGATGGCCATAAAGCTGGAGATAGATACTAAAAGTAAGATAGCGGTTATGGCAACTACCCCTTTGCTTTTTGGCCCGGAAAACCCGATGACAATTCCGGCGATGAGTACAATCAGTGCAAATAAAGCAACCACGCCCATTATAGCATATTTAAAATAGTTCCTAAAAATAACAAAGCAATAAACGCCAGGCCATAAACAATGTATTGCTGCAAACTTCCATTCTGGATAAACTGAAACCGATTCATGAAATAGTTGAGGTTATTGGTAGAGCCGTCAATAATCCGGTATTCAAACATATCGGTATAAAAAGCCGAATGCTTCCTTGCCTCCGGGAAATATTCCCTTTGTTCCAGTTCTTTATATGATTTCATCTCCAAAACCATCTTGTTGAGTAATTTCCCGAATGTTTTGGAAAACGATTTCCCTGTGTATTGTATTTTTGCTGATGGAGCCACATACCCGCATCCCCAGGTTTGTTGCTTGGCCAATGTATGTTTTTTCACAAAATAATATCTTAAAGCGACAATTAGTGTGGTGAAAGCTATAAATAAAAGTGCAAATTTCCCAATGCTTTGTACCGTATCCATCAGATTCCCTTGAAGGACTTCCTGTATATGAGCCATGGGAACTAAGGGGGTAAGCATGGCAACAACCTCTTTAAAATACAGCATTGGGAAAAGCCCGATGGAAAGCATTAGTAAGATAATCAGGTACGATGGAATGCGCATATACTTGTTAGGTTCCTCAATGGTCCGGGTAGAGATAACCCGGGGTGTTCCTAAAAAAACGATACCAAAACTCTTGGTAAACGCGTAGATGGATATTCCTCCCACCACTGAAATACCGGCTAATCCGGAGATTAACAATACGGCATCGTACAAGGTGACGCTTTTAATTCCGGCCACAAAACCGGAATAAAGGACAAATTCCGACACAAAACCATTGAACGGAGGAAGGCCGCCAATGGCCAAAGCCCCGGCCAAAAATATGAGCGCGGTTTTGGGCATCTGTTTGATGAGGCCTCCCAACTTTTCCATATTCCGGGTATTGGTTTTTTGGTAAACTGCTCCGGCAGCAAAAAAGAGGAGCGGTTTAAACAACGAATGGTTTAACAGGTGCAATATCGCGGAGCCAAACCCCAAAATAGCCAGCACATGGTTTTGATAGCCCAACCCAATAAACCCTAGCCCGATACCGGAACCAATAATCCCAACATTTTCAACCGAACTGTAGGCCAGCAATTCCATGTAATTGCGGTGAACCGATGCATTGATAATTCCAAAAAGAGCCGTCAGCAAGGAAACCGTCAGCAACCATTGGCCAATGAGCAGATAATCGTGTTGGACAAAAAACACGATTTTAAACAGCATGAATAAGCCAACTTTAACCGCCATAACGGCTGAAATATGGGCAGGAGCATGTGTCTGGACATAAGGGGACCACGTGTGAAAAGGCATGAACGCTGATTTGAACCCGAACCCGATAAAAAACAACAGGAATAACCAGCGATTATCGTGGTGGCTAAAAAAGCTTTTAATGGCTAAAAAGTCCATTGAATGTTCCGATACCATCACCCAAATAAAAGCAATGGTAACAACGGCTACCCCAATATGCATATGCACCAGATAGTTAACTCCCGCTTTTATAACCTTGGTATTTTGGTTGTTGTAAATGATGAGCAACCAACCGCTCAGCGACATGATCTCCCAAACCATTAAAAAGGCCAGAAAATTCTGCACCATGCTTACCCATAGCAGCGAAAGGTGAAAAAGGACAAACCCCATCCAGTGTATAGATAGATTTTCCTTTTTACTTCCGGTGGGGTCAATATATCCAATGGCGTAAAAGGACGACAAAACGAAAATCACGTTTATCAATACCATGAACCACGCCGAAAAAAGATCGATACGTAAAGGGATGTCTCCAAAAAAGCCCAATCCGGTAATCACATGCGAAAAAGTTCCGCCTTGTATGACCTGAATGGCAGGAATGGAACTAAGCAGGCTATTTAAAACGATGAAAAAACTTTGTGTTTTCGATTTGTTTTGGTTTGGAACGACCAAAATCAATAACCACCCGACGATGGTTATCAACAATGTTAAGGCTAGAAAATGCACTCCCTCAATCTCACTCATCACAGGTTTCAAAAAATTATTAACGTACCATTGAATTTAAAACGAAGCCGTTCAAACGAATAGGAAAACTATTTATTAGCTGCAAAAATAGGGTTTATTCGAGTAAACTGATTTGAGAGAAGTTAATTCACCGGTTGATTTATGTCAAGGAATTATTTGATTATTAAAATTTGCCTATTTTTGTTACACGAATAAACAAAACAATGAAAAGCACCGAAGAACAGATAGTTAAAAAGTTTCAGTTTTACAGCGATTCCGTACTTTCAGGCCTGGCTGAGGAAGACAGAAATGAAATTGAGGAAAATATCCGCTACCGAAAATATAAAGCAGGGAAAAACATTTTCATCGAAGGGGCCTATCCCTCAGGTATTTTCTATGTAAAGGAAGGCAAAATAAAGAAGTACAAATCGTACAGCGAGGGCAAGGAACAAATTATTTACATCTGCACCAAGGGCGAGTTTTTTGGTTATTCCGCCATGTTGAGCGAAGAACCGTATGGCGATTCTTCCGCCGCCTTGGAAGATTCTACGGTTGGGTACATTCCTAAAGAGGTTTTTATGAAAATATTGAACCGTTCCAGCATCCTGTCGCTCACCCTTTTAAAAAACCTGAGCCATGAGTTTGGGGTGATGGTGAACAACGTGGTTACTTACGCCCACCGGACGGTACGCGAAAGGGTGGCACTCTCACTGATTCTGCTCAACCACAAATTTAAAACCGATGCCTCGCAGGATTGCTGTGTGGAGATTGTGTTACCCCGCGAAGATTTGGCCAACATGGTAGGAACCGCCGTGGAAACCTTGACCCGTTTGCTCCGTCAATTCAAAGAGGAGGAACTGATTGAAATCAAGGGTCGGAAAATCATCTTAAAAAACGAAAAACAATTGATTAAGATTGCGGATCTTTATTAAAGACAGCAGGGTTTAAGTTCACAAACCTCACGTTCCGTTGCATACCACTGAGTTTTGCACGTTTTATGGAGGAATCTTTGAACGTTTCTTTAAAAAAAGGTTCTTCCATGGTTAACCAGTCATTTGTGGTAAACCAGAGAGCTTGGTTATCGGGTATAAACCTTTTTTCATGGGTTGTAAGCGGTTTTTTATTCCAGGGGCAAACATCCTGGCAGGTATCGCAACCAAAAATACGCTGGCCGAATTTGCCGGAAAATTCCGAAGATATGGAATCCGATTTGTTCTCGATGGTTAAGTACGAAATGCATCGGTTGCTGTCAATGGTCCCAGGTTTTACTATGGCACCGGTAGGGCAGGCATCAATACATTGGGTGCAGCTTCCGCAATAGTTCGATGGGTAAGGTTCATCGTAAGTCAGTTCCAGGTTGATAACCATTTCGCCGATAAAAACAAACGACCCGATTTCTTTATTTATCAGGCAACTGTTTTTGCCCAGCCAGCCTAAACCGGCTTTCACGGCCCAAAGTTTGTCGGAAACGGGGGCAGAATCTACAAAAATACGCCCGTCGAGCGATGGTTCCGTGGTTTTAATAAAATCCCAGACTTGTTGTATTTTGTCTTTTAACATCACATGATAATCGGTGCCATAAGCATATTTGGCAATCTGCGGAAGTTGTTCCGGTTGCAATTCCTGTGGGTAATACGACAGGATAAAAGAGACGACACTTTTAGCTCCGGGTACTAAAACTGTCGGGTCAACCCGTTTTTCCAGGTTCCGTTCCATGTACTCCATGCCGGCATGGTAACCGGCTTTGAGCCACTGTTGAAAAGGTTGTTCAAAGCCTTCGAGTTTTTCAGCTTTTGAGATGCCCACGCCATCGAACCCAATTTCCATGGCTTTTTCCTTAATAAATTGACTTATTTTAGATTTGTCAGAGGGCATTCGTTTACATTGATTGAATTTTGTTTAGTATCACCCAATTGAAGTTATTCTGTCAAACTATTTTTAAAAAAAGTAAACTCTACAGTATTATTTTTAATCCAACTCTATGCTTTCTCTGGTAACTTGTTCAATGAAACTATCCCCCTTTTTATAATAATCCGTTGGATAGGGATGGGTTTCAATAACAGGATATTTTGCATTAATTTTTGAATACAATTTCAGATTATCAAACACATTTTCAGTGAACTGATCCGAAATCAATAACAAATCAATATCTGACCATTCGTGTATATTACCTTTAACAACCGATCCAAAAATTAGTACTTTATAAAAGGACAACCCATTTAACTTGCAATCCTTGATAAAGGATTTGGCTGTATTTATTGCAGTTTCTCGTGTAACCATAACTTAAAATCATTTACAGAATGAATTACCTCTTTTGTAAAATCTTCATTGCAGACACGACTCATTTTGGTCATATAATCAGGATACCGGCCTTCCAATTGAAATCTATTAAGAAGCAATAAGAATTCAGCCTGTTCATCAGTCAATTGAATCGGTGTTGCAGAAAGAATTAAAATCAGATTGTGTGTCCGGGGAGGTATATTATCAACATTATATTTGATCCAAAGTGATTTACATAGTTTTTCAATTACTAAATGGGTAAAAAATAAAGATTGCAAATAATTTTTCCCATTGAATAGGGTATGAACTGCATTCCAGTCATCATTGGCTTGCTCAATCCAAAATGCAATATGTTCTTCCTTTGTCTTCATATTCCCAAAATTAAATCAATTTAATACTTTCTGAAAAGCAGCCTTATTCAGGCAGCATTTTAAAAGAGTTTCCCCTGACTTGAGGAGTGGACCTTTCCCAAGTGGATGTAGGCTTTTTCGGTAGCTTCGCGTCCACGGGGTGTACGTTTTAAAAAACCTTCCATAATCAAAAAAGGTTCATACACCTCTTCAATGGTTCCGGCATCTTCACCAATGGCGGTGGCAATAGTGGTTAAACCCACCGGGCCGCCTTTAAATTTATCAATAATGGTGTTCAGGATGCGGTTATCCATTTCATCCAGCCCGTATTGGTCAATGTTTAAAGCCTCTAACGAATATTTGGCAATGGCCAGGTCAATGGAACCATTCCCCTTTACCTGGGCAAAATCGCGGACACGGCGTAAAAGCGCGTTGGCAATACGCGGTGTTCCCCGGCTGCGCGAGGATATTTCACTGGCAGCATCTTCCATAATTGGAACATTCAGGATGGATGCCGAACGTTTGATAATCTTTTTCAGGGTATTGGCATCGTAATACTCTAGGTGTGAATTGATGCCAAAACGGGCACGGAGCGGACTGGTAAGCAAACCCGAACGGGTAGTGGCGCCAATCAGCGTAAATGGGTTCAGGGTCAGTTGTACCGAGCGGGCACTGGGACCTTTATCAATCATAATATCAATGCGGAAGTCTTCCATGGCCGAGTACAGGTACTCTTCCACCACAGGATTCAGGCGGTGGATTTCATCAATAAACAGCACATCGTTTTCGTCGAGGTTGGTGAGCAAACCGGCCAAATCGCCAGGTTTATCGAGCACCGGGCCCGAGGTGATTTTAAAACCCACCCCCAGTTCGTTGGCAATAATGTTCGAAAGCGTTGTTTTCCCCAGGCCCGGAGGGCCGTGCAGCAGCACATGGTCGAGGGCTTCGCCCCGCATTTTGGCGGCTTTTACAAAAACCTGCAGATTTTCAACAATCTTTTTTTGTCCGCTAAAATCATCGAATGCCAAGGGGCGGAGCTTCTGTTCAAACTCTTTATCGTTGGCAAACCCGGTATTTTCGCGGATATCAAATTCTGAACCCATAAGTTAAGTCAATCATTGAGTGGCAATATTACGAAAAAAGCAGGGTTTTTTTGGTTTAAAATGTTGCTTTCATTTAGCAAAGGACCGTGAACCATGGAAACGCCGATATGGCAGAGGATGTTAGCCTCTTTTAACAACGGTTTGTAATATGGCCAGTGGCGGAACGTGGGCTTCGTCATTATCCACCGTTACAATTGTTTATGCGGGCTACCAAGCTTCAAACACCTACTTTCCCAGCCATTGGCAATATTGCGTGTTGTGTGGCGTAGTTTATTCAGTATCTATCGATAATACTTTTGATAATCCAATTCGTATTTCATCCATAATCGAATCAGATAACTCACCAAGTCTCTTTACAAATCTATCCTGCGACACAGAACGAACTTGAAAACAATCTGCTGAAGAGTCCTTTGTAAGTCCGTTTTTACTATTGGGCTCAATTTTAATCATCCAAGGAGCTATCTCATATCGTTCTTTCCAATCGGTAATCGGGACAATAATTTTTAAAGGTAGCTTTCCTAATGAATTGTCATTTACTATAATTGCAGGTCGAATCTTTTTAATCTCTGCACCAATTGTCGGGTCTAGGTTGATTAACCAAACTTCATTTTGTTTCATAAAAATCTACAAAATCTATGTTGGTAAATGCTGTTAATTCATTATCTGTCTTGTAATCTACATATAATGCATCGGCGGCTTTTTTCATTACATTTTTATCCTCGTGCGACCTAATCGAATGGATGGTTTTCTCAACCACATATATTCTTTTTGAAATCGGCAATCTTTGAATTTCTCTTATAATTTCATTTGTTCTCATATCAAATCAATTTGTTTGCAAGATACAAAAAAATCATCAGCTCTTCGTGTTAACTTTCAATGTTTCAGGTCTCTTACTATGCACCACAACAAGGCTGTATCAGGAGATACAATGGGTAAGTTAGTTACTTGTCAAACTCATGTTGTTTGGTGGAATCGGGTTTTGCTGTTCCTTTTTGCTGGAAACCGCTTTCCATTTTCGACAGCTTATCGGAAACCTGAACGTAGATTTTCTCGAATTTCCTGGGCTTTTTGCTGTAATATTTAATGGAATTCTCAACCTGTTTTTGGGTGGTGTGGTGCTTTTTAAGCACATCGTTGTAGTAATGCTCAATAACAACCGTATCCCTTTTGATTTTGAAGTTGGAGACAGCTAAGATGGCATCGGCCATGTGGATATCTACCAAAAGTTCTACCATTTCGTCCTCACCCAGGGCATCCGTGGAGGGTGTTGAATCGGAACAGCCTGACATACAAACCAAAAACGTGAAAATCAGGCTGCTTTTTAAAATTGTAATCAAGTTCATTGCAATATATTGATTCGATTAATTAACGGATTTTCCGTTTCGATTTCGATTTACGGATGTCGTCAAATTTTACCCCAATCATGACTTCGTGCGAACCATAGCTGTTTTTTCCAAAGCTTGACATGGAGATATCGTACGAGTACCCGATGTTCACCAAATCGTTGTAATTGTATCCCAGGAAGATGATGAGGGCATCGAGGTTACGGAAGGTGTAGCGTACACCCATTCCGCCCCACACCATTTTTTGATAAATGGCGCGTACATTTATATCGGTAATGAAATCGAAATTGGGTGAAGCTTTCATCAGCACCGAGGGCTCAATATCGAAGTTCCGGTTCAGGTTGTATTTGTAGCCTCCCTGGATGTTGAAATAGGGCTTTAAGCGGGCATCGTTAATATCAAATCCATCATCGTATTCCTGCAATAACGACATGTTGTTAAAGAAAACATGGCTTACTGACAAACCTGCAAAATATTGAGAAGTATAGAGATATACACCCAAAGAACCGTCGGGTATAAATTTGGTAGGTTTACCTTCCAATGCCACTTGATCACTGGGGTCGAGTACCGACAGGTCCACTTTGTTTTGAACCACCCCGGCCATCAATCCCATAGACAGGCGGATATCACCGGTAATTTTTATGCTGTAGGCATAGGAGCCATACATTCCCGTGTAGGTTGTGGAACCGTCGTTGTCGTACGAAAGGTAACCCCCGTAACCCATGGGTAAGGTTTTATGCGGTCCATAAGCCCCAAGCATGTAGGTTTGGGGGCCATCGGGAACACCGGCCCACTGGTACCGGTAATTGGAACGTATCTGCCAATAGTCGTGGGTTCCGCCAATGGCCGGGTTAATTACATAATCGTTAAACATGTATTGCGAGAACTGAAACATGGGTTGGGCCATTCCAATTTCTACTGTCGCTAACAGTACCCATGCGGCTAAAATATATTTTGTCATCGTGCGCTTCATATTACCTCAATATTGTTACATGTCCGGTTAAAGTTTTCGTCCCACTGTCGCGGTCGCTATATTTTATGATGTAAAAATAGGTCCCCGACGGCACTGATTTTCCTTTGGTGTTGGTACCGTCCCATTCATTTCCCTGGTAAGCACCGGAATGTTCCCAAACCAGGCCTCCCCAGCGGTTGAATATCTGGACATCGACTTCAGCATAGCCTTCAATCCCAGGTAATACCCAGGTATCAAAAGCACCGTCGGCATTGGGAGTAAAGCCTAAAGAAGGATTGAACTCCGGAAGAACCATAATGCTTACAGTATCGGTCAAGATACATATCTGGTCGGAAAATGCGCTATTGAAAATACGGATGGTATCGTTCACAGTGAACAGGGTATTTAAGCTCGGTTTTGCCGTAGGGTTTATTATTTTATCAGATGTCAGCCAGGTTACCCCGATGTTATCGGGAAACCAGAAGAAACTGTGAGTTGTATCTGTATATACACCGGAATCAAAATAAATGTCAGGCCTAATAACATTGAGATTGATCGTATTCCCAACAAAAATCCGTTCTTTGTCTTCATCAATAGTGGCAATTAACGAATCAATGGCGTAGCGGCCCACAATAACAGAGTCACGATGATAGCAATATTTCATTTCTGAAAGATCGTAATACAGGCGGGCTTCAGCAATATATTTTTGATTCTCTTTTGCAACAACTTCAATCAATGATGTTGTTGTATCACCAACAATATAAGTTGAATTATCCCATAGAATTGAATCAACGCTTGTAAAATATGCCATTATTGAAACTGTATCATTGGGGCAAAAGTAATCCAAGGATAAATTCGAACTTACAATACGGGCACTGTCTATTTTCACATAATTTAAGTACGGAACAGTTGCTTCAAAGTTGTACTCACAACCTAACGTATCGGTTATGGCCAACAAGTGTGTTCCGGCGTTAGCTTCAACCAGGGTATCGTTCAACTCAGAATCATCCCAACGATAATACGCGATTGGGCTTCCTTCCCAATCAGGGTCTTCCTGATCGAAATACCCGAACCCAACCGAAACGGTCATGGTTCCATCGGTAGAGAAATTGTTGCACGATGCGGTATCAATAATTTCAAATTCAGGGAACATTTGCGGCGATTTTGAGAGGAAGGTAAAGAGACTGTCATCGCTTATACAGGAACCTGCATCGGTTATCCTTAAATAATACTTATTTGTGCACAAGTTGTTAAATGATGTGTCATTGGAAGACATTATCGGAGTTGTTTTTAAAGAGTCGAGTAACCAGTAAGTATAATTCATTGTTGGAGAACCTCCTGAAACGTTGCTGAATTTAAATGAACCTTCACAACTATTATAACAGTCGTTTAAATTGGTATCTGAAATGGCAAAAGTAATTTTATCCCATTGCTTTACTTCAACACTATCTACCCTTTTACAACTATTTTGATCTTCTACATGAATGATATACCAGCCAGCGTAAAGATTGGACAAATCGGAATCATGCCACAGGGTATCAGAAATCCCACTTTCAAACCAACTATAAATATATTCTTCAATTCCGCTTTGAGCTACTACTTCTGCAATTCCAGAATTCATGCCATAACACATAGCACTTGGTGAAGATACTTCTATATTAAATAAGGAATTATCAAGCATTTGTAAGGTAGTGTCCACCACGCATCCGTTAGAATCGATTACAGTTAATAAATATTGACCCACCCCTAAATTGGTAACTGAAATCCCGGTACTATCTTCATGCCAGTCGGGGCTTGACCAAGAATAGGTAAAAGGAGAAGTACCACCGGTGTTTCCTGTTTCAATAATAGTAAACGAACCAGTGGGAATATTACATGCTGTTTTAACACTATCAATTGAAGCCACAAACCTATCGGGTTCCCTAATTTCAATAGAATCGGTAATAAATTCAAATAAGATAACATCCGTAATTGTTAAATAATACATTCCTGTTGAAAGTCCTGAAATTTTAGTGTTAGTAGAATCAGGAGACCATCCTTCATGGTGCCACAAGTAATTATAATTACCGGAACCACCATGTGCCTCAATTGCAATTGCACCTGAATTTCCGCCATGACATAACACATTCTGTAATTCTACGGTATCGAATCGAAGAGTATCACGGGTTATTAAAATAGTTGTATCAATAAAGCAAGTATCTCCATTTGAATGTAGGTTACGTACTGAAATATAGAAACTACCGTCACACAATTCATCACGCATTGAAATGCCATTGGTTGTTTTAATTGTATCAACCAATTGACTAGTTGCTACATTGATAACAGTATCCAAGTTGTGGTCACGCCAAACAACAAGATATTTGTCGGTTAACGTTGTATCGCCTCCGGTAGGTATTACCTGGGCAAAACCAACACAATTATCATCAGATTGTGTAATGTTATTTTGTTGGAATAACTGAACCTTAAACTGATCCTGATCGGTAATAGTGAAAGATTTTTTCCTTCGGCAACCATTGGTGTTTTCGACAACAGTTATTAAATTTTCACCAAAGCATAGGGTAGAATTTATATTATCATCATCAGCAATATCATTCCAATAAACAGTGTAATCACTTACGGGATCTATAATATCTGGATCTAAATCATTTGGTTTTATTACTAAAGTAACTTCTGCTTCAGCATCGCAACTTTCGGCACACCAAATATGATGGTTGATGGTGAAATCGAAATCCAATCCGCTATCATCAATCATTTCTACAGTGTCAGATTTGCTACAACCCAGGCTGTCAGTTACATTGAGCACATACACATCAACCCAAAGATTGCTGATGGTATTGGTACCCTGGCCGGTTAAAACAGCTGCCGGGTCGTTCAATACGGACCAGTTATAGGTATAAGGTGCAACTCCACCAGTAATGGTGGCAACTGCAACACCCGTTGAATTGGGACAATGGGTGGCTGTTACTGCTACTTGAATATCGAGGGCTGCGGGTTCAAAAATATCAATGCTATCTAAATATGTACAATTATTGGCATCGGTTACTGTCAGATAATATCTGTCAGAAGAAACATCGGTTAACAATGAATCGGGGCTCACAGGGTCACCCAAACTATTTTGCCACACATAAGTATAAGGTGCGGTTCCACCGGAAATAAGAGCATATAAGCTGGCAGTTGTATCACCATGACAAATAATGGGTTTGGTAAATACCCAATGGTTTACAATTTCGGTTGGTTCGGTAATGGTAAAGGCAGTATCGCGCTGGCATTGGCCGTTATCGGTAACATGCACCGTGTAAACCCCGGCTGGTGCATCGTTCAGCAATGAGTCTGCATCACCGGAATCCCACGAATATTGATAAGGTTCATTTCCTCCCTGACCATAAACCAGCAAAGCTCCGTTGGTTCCGCCAAAACAGGTTACCATTGACGAAGAATCAAGCTCAATGGTCATGTTCGAAATATCGAGCAGGTTCATGGAGTCGCGGACCACACAACCGTTAAAATCAGTTACAATCGCCACATAATTGGCAACCCAAAGGTTCCGGATGGTGTCGGTTGCTAAAGAGTCTGGTAATGGATTTGAATTCCATGCCGATGAAGCCCAATCCACAGTATAAGGGGCGGTTCCACCGGTAAGGTTCGTAACATTTATCTGGCCAATGCTGTCGCCGCAAGTGGTACGTACCGATTCAAATTCAAAGGTAATAGAATCAGGTTCGGTTAAGGTAACTAGAGCCGTGGTAGTACAAAGGTTGGCATCGGTAACAACTACGGTGTAATCTCCGTTGGCTAAATCAATGGCTACAGCGGTGGTTTGCCCATCAGGCCACAAGTAGGAGTAAGGCCCGGTTCCTCCGTCTGGAATCACTTCGGCTGAACCGGTAGCGGTACCAAAACACAGGGGTTCATTCAAAATACTGTTAGATGCTGTTAATTCAGCAGGTTCGGTGATGGTAACATCAAGTGCCCGCGAACATAAAAGGGCATCGGTAACTATTACTGAATAGATTCCGGCGGTTAATTGGGTAATATCTTCAGTGGTCTCAAGATTGCTCCAATCTACGGTGTATGGTTCCACTGCTCCGGTTATGGTTATAAAGGCAGCACCATCGGTTCCTCCAAAGCAGGAAACATTTTTTATACTGTCTAAAGTAACTACCAAATCGGAAGTATCTATTACAGCTACCGATTTGAACAATTGGCAATTATGAGCATCGGTAACAGTTACATTATAAACGCCTACGGGTAAATTAGTAACTGATGAATCGGTGGAGCCAGGAGTGGCGTCGTCCCATAAGTAAGTGTAAGGTGCAGTTCCCCCGGAAGGAGTTACTGCAACGGCTCCGGTACTGGCACCGCAACCACTGGCTGTAGAATCGGTGGTGGCCGTTAGTTCAGTCGGTTGATCAGTATAAACGCTGTCTAAATAAGTACAGAGGTGGGCATCTTTCACCTCAATATAAGAATATCCAAAGGCAAGGTTGTTAGCAATCGCATCGGTACTTAAAGTATCACCTGCCGCATTTGTCCAAACGTAAGTATATAGCGAAGTTCCACCAACACCGGTAACTTCGGCAGTACCCGAGTTATCACCAAAGCATAGCACATCGGTTTGGTCATTTATCTGAATTTTTAAAGAATCGGGTTGAGGTATTACAAAACTGGAGTCAGCCACACAGGAGGTAAGGACATCGGTTACGGTAACATAATAGGTACTGTCGCCGCAAACATTGGTTAATGTTTGGTCAGTTCCGGTTAAACCGGCACCGCTCCAGTTAAAGGTGTAGGAATCGTTCCCTCCGGTAAAGTCCACTTGTACTTCACCATCGCAGGCACTATTACAAGAAACTTCATGAACCATGGTAAACCCGGTAACCAGCATATCGCCATTATCAACCATGGTAATGGTGGTATCTAACGTACAACCCAACGAATCTTCAATGGTTACCTGGTAATCGCCAACAGCTAAACCATTGGCAACATTACCTACCAACATAAGATCGTGAGCCCAAGTGTAGGTGTATGGGTCGCCCACGGTAAATTGGGTTCCTCCGGCTGGAGTTAACGTGATGCTACCCGTAGCCGAATTACAATTGGTTGGGGTAGTTGTATAAGATACTGAAATGGGTGCTGATGGTTGTTTAATGGTAACAGAGTTAATAGCCGGACACATATTCCCATCAGTTACTGTAACGGTGTAGGTACCCGCAGGAAGGTTATTCACCTGTGCAGTAGTTGACCCGGCACCATCGTCCCATTTATAGGTATAAGTACCAACGCCATCGGTAGCGGTAACTTTTACCATTCCGGTGGAATCGCCATAACAGGCAACATTGGTAGAATCAAACGCTAAAATGATTTGATCGGGTTCCAAAACGCTCACTAAAGCCACCGATTCGCAACCACGGGCATCGGTTACCGTTACCTCATAATCGCCCCCACATAAAGCAACGGTATCGTTGGTTGCAGTTATACTCCATGCATAACTGTAAGGAGCAGTACCACCATTAACTGAAACAATGGCACGGGCATCACAGGCACCAAAACAGTTGGTTCGTAAGCCAATAGGTACCACATAGGTAGTAGTTGCGTTATCTTTAATTGGATAGCTGATGGTTTTGGAGTCGAAAATTATTTCCTGTTCCAGGCCGGTATGCGTATTAATATCTTTAAACGAAATCCGCGCCCGGGTAAGGGTACCGGTATTGCCTGAAATGATGTCCTTAATTACCAAGGACCATCCTCCTTGTGCAGGATCCTGACCATTTAAAATACTCCAATTTTCGACTGGGGCAAATGTACCTTGTAAAATTGTTCCGGGGATGTCACAGAAATCCAAATCTGCCGTTGTAGTTGTCGAAAAAGTTAAACTATCAATAGTGTTTTTTGAAAACAATGGGCAAAAATTTCCATCTAAATTATGTTGATAGAGACGTATTTGGGTGAAACCATCAGGGGCTAACAAATAAAACCCTAATTGGGCAGGATTTTGGTGGGTTCCCCAGAATGAAACATTTATTTCGGTAGTTACAGAATTAATTAAGTAGGGGGATTCACCACCCACCGAAGCAATTAATTCCGGAGCAAAGTTCAGCACCAGATCATCAGTAATATCGTTGCAAAGGGCACTGTGTACGGTCAAAGTCAAAGTAACCCATAAAGCTGTACGATCCGCATCACTTGGGGTATAGGTCGGGTGTAGCAGGTTGGCATCATCAAAAGTACCGGTTCCGCTGGTGGTCCAGCTATAACTGTCGAAGTTGGTAGCCGTGGCATCTTCAATAGTATAAGTTGTGATATCGTAACAAACAGTGGTGTCTATGCCGGCATTTGCGGTTGGGCCATCCATTACAGTTACAGTTATATTATCGGTCCCTTCACAACCATTGTCATCGGTTACCGTGTAGGTTAAGTCATAAGTACCCGGAGTTGGACAATTAAACGTTGGGTTTTCCAAAGAAGCATCATCCAAGAATGCAGATCCCGCTTCAGACCATGAATGGTTGCTATAAGGTAAAGTGCCTCCTGCGGGATTGCCAACCAGAGTTAAATCCTGATTGATACATGTTTCGGCAGGGTCGGGGGTGATGCTGGTGGTGGGGCTCGGGTTCACGGTCACGGCCAGCGACGTTGGTGCGGCGCCGGTACATGAATTCCCGTTGGTATAATTCACGCTGATGGACTGGGGCCCGGCAGTGTTCCAGGTAACAGTAACCGTGCGGGTTGTAGCTCCAGAGGTAATGACACCTCCGATAATAGACCATGAATAGGACGACATTCCGGCTTCGGTGGTGTAAGTTTGGGTGGAATTCAAGCAGACACTGTTGCTACCGGTAATGGTAGGCACAGGAAGCGGGTTGACGGTCAAATCGAACACATCGGTAGCGGTACTGGCAGCGCAAACATCGGTACCGGTAACAGTCATTAGCAGCTCCACGGCTCCGGTTTCGCCTGCGCCCGGGGTATAGGTTGGGGCAAAGGTCGTCTGGGTCCCCGGGGTGATGGTCCCGGTCCCTGTCTGGACTGTCCACAGGATGGTACCGTTGGCGGCGGTAGCCCCGGCCACGGTATAGGCCACGCCCTGGCAGGTTGAACCTGAACCGCCAGCATTAGCGGTTGGGCCAGGCTGTACGGTCACGGTAATATTGTCGGAACCGGAACAACCCCGGTCATCGGTCACGGTATAAGTTATATTAAAAGTTCCTGAGGTAGCACTGGAAAATGAAGTGTTTTGGGTATTGGTAGGAATCAATGTTCCTGAGCCAGACCATGCATGAGTATAAATTCCGGAACCTCCGGCTGGGTTACCGTTCATGGGCAGAGCCGTACCTGCACATGTTTCAGCTGGGTCGGGGGTGATGCTTGCGGTGGGGTTCGGGTTCACGGTCACGGCCAGCGACGTTGGTGCGGCGCCGGTACAGTTATTCCCGTTGGTATAATTTACGCTGATGGATTGTACCCCGGTTGTATTCCAGGTAACAGTAACCGTGCGGGTTGTAGCTCCAGAGGTAATGGCACCTCCGATAATAGACCATGAATAGGCCGACATTCCGGCTTCGGTGGTATAGGTTTGAACAGAGTTCAGGCAGACACTGTTGCTACCGGTAATAGTAGGCACAGGAAGCGGGTTGACGGTCAAATCAAAGACATCGGTAGCGGTACTGGCAGCGCAAACATCGGCACCTGTCACAGTCATCAACAGTTCCACGGCTCCGGTTTCACCCACACCCGGGGTATAGGTTGGGGCAAAGGTCGTCTGAGTCCCCGGGGTGATGGTCCCGGTCCCTGTCTGAACTGTCCAAAGTATGGTACCGTTGGCGGCGGTAGCCCCGGCCACGGTATAGGCTACGCCCTGGCAGGTTGAACCTGAACCGCCTGCATTAGCGGTTGGGCCAGGCTGCACGGTCACGGTAATATTGTCGGAGCCGGTACATCCCCGGTCATCGGTAACTGTATAAGTTATATTAAAAGTTCCTGAGGTAGCACTGGAAAATGAGGTGTTTTGGGTATTGGTAGGAATCAATGTTCCTGAGCCAGACCATGCATGAGTATAAATTCCGGAACCTCCGGCAGGGTTACCGTTCATGGCCAGAGCCGTCCCGGCACAGGTTTCGGCAGGGTCGGGGGTGATGCTGGCGGTCGGTCTGGGATGTATTGTTAAAGTCATAAAATCCGAAACCGGCGTACACGTTCCATTACCATTTACTACCATTGTTAACTTGATGCTTCCATCTGCAATATCAGCTACACTAGGGGTATAAGTCGGGGTTACAGTACTTCCATTGATAAATGAACCGGTACCATCAGTAATCCAAGCGATAGTAGAATAATTGGTTGCTAAGGCTTGACCCACTGCAACGGTGTAATAACTTCCGGCACAAACGGAACCATCTGCACTTATTGTGGCTGTTGGAGCAGGTATGGATGCCACCGTAATGGTAGAACTGTATTTGGTGTCGCAACCGTTGCCATCGGTCACCCAAACTTCATACGTTCCGGCGGCCAGACCTGAAATGGTATTTCCATCGGCATAAACCAAGGCTGCTAAACTTCCATCCAAACGGACGGCATACCCATATCCCGTACTGGGATAGGTTCCAACATCAGGGGTACCACCAGTAACAGTACCTACGGTTATTTCACCGGTACTACTTCCCTGGCAAGTAGAAGCTGAAGTTACATTACTGATGGATATCTCTAAAGGTTCTGTGGTGTAACTGTCCTCAGTGCTACCCGGATAATAGGAAAATCCATCACGCATCAAACAAGAATGAGAGTCAGTAACATCTACTTGATATTCATCGGGACCAATTTCATCGGTATTTTGGTTTGTGCTGGTATATCCAAAAAAAGAACCAATCCAACTGTAGGTATAGGCAGGTGTACCGCCAGCAACTACAGCAGATAATATTAAATCACTCCCTCCGGCACAGGAAACATCCTGAATAACCTGGATGTCAACGGTTAAATCATCAGGACCAACTGTAGTGTTTTCAACTTGAAGAGATGAAAGGTTTGGTCCATAACCGATATTATATAAACCTGAGGTTAAATCGCCGGTGACATCAGCACTGGTAAAGGTGTAAGAGGCAATACCGGTTTTTTGTGAAAGAACATTCAATCCTCCATCCATTAAAACGATTACGTATGACCCAACACCACCATTTACAACCACGCTTATTTCACCATCGTTGGTGGTACCTGAAATACTGTTTGCAGGGCAGGTAGCATCATGTGGGGTTATTACAGCAGTTAAGGCTTTTGATGAACTGGCTTTTATACTGTTATAGGTAAGATTTCCCGGTTCAAACGAATTTTTTATTCCCTGAGGTAAAATAATGGCAGATGTTCCGGCAGTAAAATCAAGATTTGATGATTCTGAAAAGTTCCAGTCTTTGGTGTTGATTTCCGATGAACCCAGGTTCAATGCCCGGGGTTGATTGCCAACCGTCAGAAAGGCAGCTGAGGTTACGGTTTTACCTTGTGTATTCAGGGTTCCTTTTTCTAAAAAGATATCTTTCTTGGTATCAATGTCCGAAACCAAATCCCAGCTTCCGGGACCATTGAAAACCATGTCGGATTGTATTTTTGAAAGAATCTGAATTTGCTCTGAGGAAGCAGAAGCAAAGACCAAATCGCCTTTAAACTTTGAAAAATCAACTTGTGAGGCAATTTCAAGGGAACCATAAATGGTTATGGATGTTTTCCCTTTTAAGGAAACCTGCGGAGTATTTAGCGTAAAATTGTAACATTCGGCTTTGCTCATTTGAACAAGAGCCACTTCATCAGGCGAAGATAAGGCATCAAACACCACCGAGGTATTTTCATCAGGAAGGGTAGCTCCAGGAAGTCCCCCACTGGTTAACGACCAGTGCGACGATTCATTCCAATTTCCGGTACCATTGACCCAGTAGCGCAGGTTTTGAGCTACTGATTGTGAGATGATTATTGAAATAGTAATAAAGAGTATCAGCTTCCTCATAGCAATAAATATTGAGTTTTCAAAAGATGTCAGAATAATCCTAAAGCAATTTTATAAAAAATTATGAACAGCAACTGCAAATATAACATAAAAACCACATGCTGAGCCACGCTTTTGATGATTCTTACTATATAATGGTTTAATGAAACCATAATTCAATTAAAAATATAGTTGTTCATACGTAAATAATAGTTTTTGAGTTTGCAAACAGCATTTTAATTGATGATAAAAAATCGTAAAATGTTGATTAAATGGAGCAATTAGTTGGCAGATATATGGATTAGGTCTTAATGCGCCGCATTATCTCCGATGAAAACAGAAATTCATTCAATTCCTGATTATCAGTGGTTAACATCCGCTCCTTGGTTCCATTCCACCACGAACGCCCTTCATAAATAAAAACGATGGTATCGGAAACACTTAGCACGGAGTTTAAATCATGTGTATTCACCACCGTGGTTATCCCAAAGTCATAAGTAATTTCTTTAATCAGGTTGTCGATAACAATGGCTGTTTGTGGGTCGAGACCCGAGTTGGGCTCATCGCAAAACAGGTATTTTGGGTTGAGTGCAATGGCCCGGGCAATGGCCGCCCGTTTTTGCATACCCCCGCTCAGTTCCGATGGATATAAATCATTGATTCCATGCAAATTGACCCGTTCCAAACAGAAATTTACCCTTTTTAACTTTTCTTGTTGCGTGTCATTGGTAAACATATCCAGGGGGAACATCACATTCTCTTCAATGGTGGAAGAATCGAACAAAGCGCCTCCCTGAAATAGCATCCCCACCTCTTTTCGGATTTCGATGCGTTCTTTTTGTTTTAAAGTATGAAAGTCTCTTCCATCGAAAAAAATTTGCCCGGTATCAATGCTGTGTAACCCAACCAACGATTTTAGCAACACGGTTTTTCCCGATCCGCTTTTTCCAATGACCATGTTCACTTTTCCCGATTCAAAAGTGGCACAGACATCGATAAGAACTGGTCTGTCATTAAATATTTTATTGACTTGGCGGACTTCAATCATGAAAGTAATAATTTAGTCAGGATAAGGTCAAAAAGAAGGACCATCACAATGCTGTAAACCACAGCTTTCGTGCTTGCTTTTCCAACTTCGAGCGCACCCCCCGAAACATAATAACCCTGGTAGGCCGAGATGGTTACAATCAGGAAGGCAAAGACCAGGGATTTAATGATGGAGTAGGTTACATAATAAGGGATAAAAGCCAGTTGGATGCCCTCGATATAATCCTGAGGCGTAATCACATTCATGAAAACCGTAGAGAGCCAACCTCCTCCGATGCCTACAAACATGCTGATAATTACCAAAAAAGGAATGAAAAACACGAAGGCCAAAATCTTAGGAAGCACCAAAAATGAACTGGAGTTAATGCCCATAATTTCGAGGGCGTCAATTTGTTCGTTCACCCTCATGGAACCAATTTCAGAAGCCACATTGGATCCTACTTTTCCAGCCAGTACCAATGAAATAATGGTGGACGAAAATTCCAGCAGCATGGTGTCGCGGGTAGTTAAGCTAATCACGTAATCGGGAACTAACGGGCTGGTAATGTTGTAAGCCATCTGAATGGTGATGGCAGCACCAATAAACAACGAAACAAGGATAATAATCCCTGTGGAACTTAACCCGAGTTTCTGTACCTCCTTAAAAAACTGCCTTATCCAAATGGTATGCTTTTCGGGGCGCGAAAACACTTTTACCAGAAAAGCCACGTATCGGCCTACATGAAAAAACACATTCATTGTATCGGTTTTTATGTTGTGCAAAGTATTAAAAACCTTAGCAATATCAAAAAAAAGATAGGGCAAATAAATTTGTTATATTTGCAGCCTTAATTCAATAGTTTTGGCAAACAAAAATTCAACTTCAAAACCTTCTTGTATGAATCCTGATTTATTTTGTGTAATCATGGCCGGCGGGGCTGGAACCCGGTTTTGGCCAATCAGCAGATCCTTGCACCCCAAACAGTTTATTGATATTTTGGGAACCGGCAGGACGTTGCTCCAGCAAACATTCGACCGCTTTACAAAAATCTGTCCAACTGAAAATATTTACATCGTAACAAGTGCTGAGTATAAAGAAATTACGCTCCAACAACTCGATAGTATTACAGAATCGCAAGTATTACTGGAACCTGCCCGCCGGAATACGGCTCCATGTATTGCTTATGCCAACTTCAGGATACAAAGCATTAACCCCAACGCGAAAATAATTGTGGCTCCTTCCGATCATTTGATTATGAATGAGAATGTTTTTATTGAGACCATTCAAAAGGGGGTTGAATTTGTATCAAAAGAGAAAAGCTTGTTGACCTTGGGAATTGAACCCACGAGGCCTGATACAGGCTATGGGTACATTCAAATAAATAAAGAAGATTCGGATCGCTCCATCCGCATTAAAAAAGTCAAAACCTTTACCGAAAAGCCGGATATTGATTTAGCACGTTTCTTTGTTCAGAGTGGTGAATTTTATTGGAACTCAGGGATATTTATTTGGTCTATCGGCGCCATCCAGGAAGCATTTGCCACCTATTTGGAAGATGTCTATACTGCATTTCACGAAAAGGTGGAGGTGTTCGGAACATCATTGGAATCAAAGGCCGTGGAAGAGATTTATCCGGCTTGTCGAAATATCTCCATCGATTATGGAGTAATGGAAAAAGCACCCAATGTATTTGTACTAGGCTCCCAATTTGGCTGGTCCGATTTAGGAACCTGGACTTCATTGTTTGAGCATTCTCCCAAGACCGAAGCCAACAACGCGTTGAACGGGAACATCCTTACCTACAATACCACCGATTCAGTGATTAAAGCACCCGAAGGGAAACTGGTTGTGGTTCAGGGATTAAAAGATTATGTGGTTATTGACACTAAAGATGCCTTACTCATCTGTGATAAAAAAGAGGAGCAGCAGATACGGAATTTTGTAAATGATATTAAGGTTCAAAAGGGAGAGAAGTTTATCTAATCCCGGACCATACAAAAAAGCGAGGCAGTCCTTTTGACCACCTCGCTTTTTTAACTTTATAAACCGTAATAATCCACTAAAATTTTATAAGCAAATGAGATAATCTGTTACATAAAAAGTATTAACAAACAGATTAAGTGATGATTTCCAATAGATATATTTTGTCTCGTGTCTTGAGTCTAAAAATCTACCGATCTATTAAAACCGATTAGTAGTTCCACAAATCTTGTTCGTAGTCGTTGATTTTCTTTTTAATAGTTTCAGCTTCCAATAAACTTTGTAATCCCAAAGTATAGCGGGCAACCTGACGATCATCATGCACGTTGGTTTCGCGGATGATAAAGCTGCTGAATTTTCTTTTAAAGAAAACATCATCAAACGTGCGGCGTTCGGCATCATTGAATTCGTTGAATACTTCATGATTGGCAAAAATCCGGCGGGCTTCTGGGAAATAAATCCAGAAGACAGGTTGAATACGGATCTCAGCTTCAGTTACTTCACCACCAGCATCTGCGGCAACCTGATCGTCCTTGCTGTAAAAACGGATAGGGCAGATACCAATAATCCGTACATCCATCATGGAATGCTGTTTATCAAAGAACCAATCTTCTTTCAGCATATATTGCTGAATCTGAGAGGTATTCATCTCTTCTTTGATATTTTTGGTTTGTTCATTTCCATTTTCATCGGTAAAAGTGATAGGCCTTTCAACGGCACCAAAAGCAACCTCAATCTGGCTACGGGTAATGGGCTGCGAAAAGCGGTCGTCATCGGTAGCATAAGGGGTAATCCCTTCGGTGTTGATGCCCCAAATCATCAAATCGATAAAACTCATCCGGTCTCCAATCCGTGTTTTAGGATAATATAAGGAATGGTTAATCTTTTCACGAAGATCAACAACTCTCCAAATCCGTTTGGTCCACATGACATCACCTTCGCGGAGAAATTTATAGGGAACCGGCTTACGGGCAGGTACATGTTCTTTTACATAAATTCCATCTAGAACCTGAGCCACTCCATCAGGGCTTCCTGATAAGAGAAAAGCTAAAGCGATAACTGGAATAACAAATAACTTTTTCATACTAACAAATTATTTAAGTTTAAATACGATAGGAGACAAAGGTTTTTCCTGACCGTCAGGTCCGCGGGCCACAATGTTTTCAATGGTAATACGGCCCCCTTTTTTGGCAGCTTTAATAACGTCCTGTTGCTCTCTTGAAAATGAATTTCCTTTGGTGTTCAATTCTTTACTATAGATTCCATCTTGAGTAACTAATGTAAAACCCGTAATTTGGAATTTCAGGTCGAAAACAAAATCCTCTAATTCAGCATATACGCCTGGGGCATTTGAAAGCATGGCAATGGAAATCGATCCGCTGGATTGTCCCATAACTTTGGCTTTTGGCTCAGGAATAGTTTTGATCCGGAAATCCATGCTTCCCATACTTTTTTTAGAACCCTCAATTTCAGCCATTACTTGAATAGATACTGTTCCCGATCTTTTTGTAGGTTTCACCTCATATCCATCGGCAACTTTACTTATTATAGCACCTTCGGCAATCCTTGGTTCAATTTTATTGGCCGGAATCCCAGGAACAGATATGGCAACAGGGTTTTCAATTCCATAATAAAACACATTCATCTTGGTAGGCGAAACAACTAAATTGGGTTGTGCCACTTGATATGCTTCATCAAAAGGATAAGCATTAACTCCACCATCGGGGGCTTTGATTTTAATTAAACCCCTCCATTTCCGGTCACCTACCGAGGATGCTGAAGTGGTGTATTCCCCTTTCCCTTTTTCGACTTTCAGGGTTTGGTATGAGCCGACCATTTCATATTTGCCATCAGCATTTTTACGGTAATCACCTACCAAAATCTCCGGAGCCTGAGTAGAATCATATGCGGCTAAAAAGACTTTGGCTTTATATTCACCACCCTTCATCACGTAACTTGAATTGGGAATGACCGTGGCTTCCATGGCATTAACCTTGAAGTCGTTGGCACTAATCTGGTTGAACAGATAATTCAATACATCGGTTTCAATATTTTTAACATCTGTTTGCAGCTTGGTCAGCATTACAAAGTCGGCAATCAAAGGAATGTGTTCAAAGGTTACACTTACCCAACCATGTGGGGCCTCACCTTCCTTTCCTGGGTGATCATGAGTTTCTAGAGTGTGTTCGATATTTTGTCGTAACAACATGGTGGCAGAGTCCTTTTCAGGAATAATATCCAGCAATAACTCCCGATATTCCTCTAATTGTTTCTTAATCTCAACGCCATGTTTTTTGCCCAGTTCTCCAAAATATTCACCCCCTTTATCAACATTGTCTTTTTGTTCCAAGAGGTCGATTTTGAAAGTACCTTCTTTCACAGCAGGCGCCTCAGCCCCCTCGGCATAAACAGCCAATCCCATTTTGTGTCCTTCTAAATTATTAAAAAGGGATTCGGCGCTTACTTTTACTTTATCTGAAGACTCTTTCCATTTGCCAACTTTGTCAGGATTAAGCATGTATTGTTTGGCAAATTCAGAATACATTTTTTCATTTTTCGATTCATAGTTAACAATCGTTTTTTCCAAACTTTCACCAACCAATATAAATGAATTCAATACATCCTTTGAAACATTCAATGCCAACATAGCAGTTAAAAACAGGTACATAAGTCCGATCATCTTCTGCCTGGGGGTTTCCTTACCGTGGCCCATATTCTTGTGGTTCTTTGATTAGTTATTTAAAATTTACAGAAGAAAGCATATTTCCATAAATGCTATTTAATGAGGAAATGTTTTTCTCCAGTTCTTTAACACCTTCATTGAGTTTATTGGTATGATCAACGGTTTGTTGAATATTGCTAACCATTCCTTGTAGGCCTTTAAAATATGTAGATGACGACTCCACTTGCTCGTTTAGGTTTTTAATCTGTAGTTCATAAACGGCATTTAATGCAGAAAGATTCGAATTTAAAGCGCCCAGTTTTTCAGAATACTTGTTTCCTTCGTTACCCACAGTGTTGATTTCTTGGGTAAGCTTATTTGCAAATGTAGAATAGGCTTCTGTTAATTGGACACTCGACTGGTTGAATGTTTGAGCAGAATTGGAATAGGATTCTGAAAGGGTATTTACCGATTCTTTCAATGCTTCTGAAGATTTTTGATAGACCTCATCGAGTTTGCCTACAGATGCAGACGCATTTTGCATTTTTGTAGCAAATTCTTTAGCGGCAGCTCCTGCATCAGAAATATCGGCAAGCTTTGCAGCAGTATTGCTAAGATTGTTTAAGCCTTGTCCCAATTTGTCGAAAATTTCCGGTCCAATGTCAGCTTTCATGAGTAACTCATCAAATTTTGAAAGTGCTGAAGGGCTTCCTCCACCAATTATGACAGAACCGCCACCCATACCGCCCCCTGTTGAAGGTACAGTAGCAACATGGCCTCCCTCTGTGGGTTGTCCGCCTGCAAATGAGCCTCCTACAGGTACACCAACTACTTGAGGCATTTCATGGGCTCTGTCAAAACGACGTACTTGCGTTTCGTCTTCTTCGAACTCATCAGTTAAACCGGCCAACTCCGGATAAACTAACGTCCAGTCCAGTTCTTCATGCAATGGTTCAAATCCAGAAAAGAAGAATATTAAAGCCTCTACAAGCAACCCAATGGTAAGCATGATTGAAGAACCCGGTAAGTGTAGGATTTTGAAGAGCGCACCGATTAGCACAACGGAGGCTCCCCATCCATACACATATTTCATAAAGTTCTTATAGCCTTTACTTTCGACAATTTCGTTAATATTCATGGCTTAATTTTTTATTGTGTTTTTACAGTCTATTAACTTAATAAACATTCGATTGAGCACCAGTTTCATCAGGTCCCATGTATGATCTTACACATCTAAAGCCGATATAAGCTTTTGCAGTGTCTTGGTATTCATAAGTGCGGGTTCCATTTTGCATGTAATAACCAATGTCTTTCCATGAACCACCACGAACTACTTTCCGCTTCAATGCAGGAGGATCATCGGGTAAGGCGTTAAACTGATAATATGGATTCAAATCATGGGTAAAGCTATAGGAACTTTCGTCGAATGCGTTGGCAGTCCATTCGCTCACATTACCGGCCATATCATACAATCCATAGTCATTGGCTTCGTAAATAGCCACCTCTGTAGTATGCAACCCACCATCAAGAACGTAATCGCCTCTCATAGGTTTAAAGTTGGCCAAGAAACAACCCATGTCATTCCTTGTATAAGGACCGCCCCACGGATAAACGGCTAATTCCATTCCTCCACGTGCTGCATATTCCCATTCCGATTCCATGGGCAAACGATAATCTTGAACAAAATGACCTCCGGCACCGGCCAAGAAACCATTTTGATAAGCGGTTCTCCAAATAGAGAAAGCGGTAGCTTGTTTCCAACTTACACCTACTACAGGATAATTGTCGTAGCTCGCATGCCAAAAATACATATTAGCCATGGGTTCGTTGTATGAATAGGAAAAGTCACTAATCCAACAGAGTGTATCAGGATAAACATTCACCATATCGCGCATGATGAAAGAACTACGATCTTTGATAGGGATTTTTTTGCCGTCTAAACCGACGATCTCACCATCGTATTGTCCCGTTTTATAGTTGTAATGTCTGCGGTTTTCGTTATCGAAAGTAAATTTCTGCGCGGCTTGTTTGTAATCAATCCAGAAATACTCATAATTTAATTTCCGTGGGTCAATCGATTTTCTGCGGTAAAAACGTTCGTGTTCCGGATAAAATAAATCTTGAAGGATTTCATTCTGTTCTTGGTCGTCCCAGATAATTTCCATTTCCCAGTTGATGAAAGGGGGTTCAATGGCTTCTCCAAAAGCATCTTCTGAAATCAGGTACTCGTCAATTTGCTCACCTAACATGCGGTAGGCCAACGAATCGCGCACCCAATGGACAAACTGGCGGTATTCGTTATTGGTAATTTCGGTTTGGTCCATATAAAAGGATGCAATTGAAACCGTTTTTGATTGTGCGGTAGTAGCCCATGGTACATCTTGGTCATTGGGTCCCTGGCGATAGCTGCCTTTCGGTACTAAAACCATTCCAAAGGGATCCGATACATACCACGGTGCTCTGTCTTGAACACCTGTTAATTCTCCTTCTTCAGTACTTGCACATCCGACAAATATGATTAACACGGCACTCAAAATTGCTAATTTTTTCATAGTCTATCAGTATATATTTTAGAAATATAAAAATGAACAAAATAAATTAAAAAACCAAATTAAAGAAATCTTACACTTTTAAACTTTCTGCTATCTTTATCAATATCAAGGCTGAATGAATATCCTACCATGAATTCAAACGAACCGGCACTGCTTTTTATTATACGCGATGTATTCACATCATACGACACGGCAACTTCAATTCCACTGGGCAAATCAATGCCTGCAATCACAATCACCGCATCATTCTTTTTATAGCCCAATCCTCCAAAAAACCGTTGGTTATAGGTTAATATCCCTGACAAACTAAATTGGGTAGAGGATATATCGGAGGCAATAAAAGCCGAAGGTTGAACTGAAAACATGGGGTTGGCCAACTGGTAATCGTAGCCGGTGCTAATAAAAAACTGCCTCCCGATAAATGTTTCGGTGGATGAAGCAGTTTCATTGTTCGTGGAATTTGTATATTTTATTCTACTTTGCATTACATTCATGGTCGAAACACTCAAGTATAAATTATCGGCCCGGTAAAATACGCCCAAATTTACATCTAAAGCAAAAGGTCGATCATCTTTATTTTGTGGGATTGAAACATCTCCCGCCACATCACCAGTTGCGCGCCAATCTGATTCAAATTTGTGGCTTAGCATATTTAAACTGGCCCCGATTCCTAAATCGCCTTGTGCCAAAGAACGCCTGTAAGCATACGAAAGATTTACGTAAGTGTTACTAAAATTACCAATATTGTCTAACAGAAAGGTTAACCCTGCTCCATGTTGATGGTTAAACAGCTTAAAGGGAGCATCAATACTAAATGTTTGGGTACGAGGTCTTCCTGGGAATTTCATCCATTGTTCGCGGAATAAGCCTTTGGCCTCAATTTCATTTCCATCGCCCGCGTAACCCGGGTTGTAATACATCAGGTCGAACATGGGTAAGCTGGAATAGTTCGCATTTTGGCTAAAAATGTCACCAAACACCAGTAATAATATGATACATGTAACAAGCTTCTTTTGCATCTGAATACAAACCATTACTTTATAATGGGGTTTTGTTGGTAAAATAAATAAAAATATAGTCGCCAAACAAATGAAATAAAACCTCTTTTATAAACGATCAACGCATAAAGGTATTATATATTGTTTAATATTTTACAGGTATCGTTGGATATTTATCCAAATCCGTTCTGGGATTTCGTTGTTGCATATATCTAAATAATCACGCTCGGAGCAAGCAATAATGCGCTTTTCATCGGTTTTTCCCACAGGGATTTCTACCCAAAAACGGTGGTTGGAACTGTTTTGATAAAATACCAAATCGGTATCGATACGGTCAAATTTCACAAATATTTTTTTGTACGATGAGGTATCTTTTACCGGGAAATCGCCTTTCCGATGGGTGATTCCTGAAATAAAATGCCAAATCAATTGAGCGATAGTGTGTGCAGATTGTCCGCTTCCATCTTTTTCCGATTGGTATTCGAACAATGCAAAAACTTTCATTTTATCGCTCAATCCTGCCAGATAGGCTAATTGACAGGCTTCTTCGTTGTAAAACCCATTCGGGCCAGGGAACGAAGTTGCAGGGCAATCGGGCTGCCGGATGGCTGACACATCAAACGAAACCATATCGGCATCTCTGAAAACAGGTTCAATCTGGTTCATGTTGCTGCGGACAGCTCCTAAACGAACCGTTTCAACCAACTGATCGGCCAAAAACCGTAATTGTTGATTGGAAACAAAATAACTCTGGTACCCGATAACTGAGGAGAGGATCGACTTTTTGCCCAGTTTTAAAAGGGAGCCGAGGTAGGAAGCCGCGTGGAAATCATCCTCCACATGGTCAATCCTTGAATCGATGAGGGTTAATTCAGCCTCCCCAAGAGCCTGTTCAATCCCTTGGAAAATGGGTAGGGTGTTGTCTTGAGTTCCACCTATGTATATAGGTATAATTTGCTGGTTAAGTAAATAATTGGTAACAAATGAAAGTGAAGCATAGGTATCTTTGATGGTTTCGCCCATTTTCAGGTTTCCCATATCTACCATCATTAACTTATTGAACCCAGCCAGTTGATACAAATAACTCCTTACCGCATCTAGGTTCACGGAGTATTTTTGAGGGAAGGCATTTCGGGTTTCGGTGAGTCCAATAATTGCTACAGTAGGTTTCGGGCTTTTTTGCAATTCCCAATCCAACTCCAGGGATTTTCCAATAAAACCTTCGTTACAGAGGTTTCTATTGAATGAATCGGCATTGATGGAATCAAAATAACCTTTTAACTCTTCCATATTTTATTTACCTTTTTTCCGGGGTGGTTTTTCAGGACTGTTTTTAATAATTTCCAGACAATCATCAAGTGTCAATTCTTTGACTTCTTTTCCTTTCGGGATGCGATAATTTTGTTTGTTATATACAATGTAAGGCCCAAAGCGGCCATTTAAAATCTGGATGTCGCCGTCAGTTCCCTGGAACACGGCAATGTTTTTATTTTCGTCCGACACCCGTTTTTCCTGGATCAGTTCAATGGCCCGATCGAGTTCCACGGTGTAAGGATCGTCAATCCCCTTCTTCAGGGAGTAAAATTTATTGTCATGCCTGACATAAGGGCCAAACCGGCCAATGGCAGCCACAACTTTTTTAGTTTCGAACAGTCCCAAATCGCGGGGCAGTTTGAATAGTTCTAAAGCTTCTTCAAGGGTGATGGTTTCTATGTGCTGATCCCTTCGTAGGGCCGCATATTGTGGTTTTTCGTCATCTTCGTTATCGCCAATTTGAGCCATGGGGCCGTAACGGCCAATTTTCACGATTACCGGCTTACCGGTTTTCGGATCATTGCCAATGTTCCGTTCCCCGCTTTTCCGGCCAACAATCTCCAAAGCACCTTCAATACGGTTGTGGAAAGGGTGGTAAAACTCATCAATCATTTTATGCCAAACCATGTCACCTTCGGCAATGTCGTCGAATTGCTTTTCAACATCGGCTGTAAAGTTAAAATCAAGGATGTTTGGGAAATGCTCTAACAGATAATCGTTAACTACCATGCCAATGTCGGTGGGGAACAATTTGCTTTTCTCGGTTCCAAAGACTTCGGTTTTGTCGGCTTTGGTTATTTTATTATCCTTTAAAGTAAATTGAAGGTAACCTCGTTCTTTACCGGCACGGTCTTCCTTAATCACATATCCCCGGTTTTGTATGGTCGAAATGGTTGGGGCATAGGTGGAAGGACGGCCAATCCCGAGTTCTTCCAATTTACGGACCAAGCTGGCCTCTGTATAACGTGGAGGGTTTAACGTGAATTTTTGTGTGGCCGATATGGATTGGTAACCCAGTTTTTGGCCTGCATTAATAATAGGTAATAGACTTTTTCCGCCATCTTCTTCTTCATCGTCTGTTGATTCGATATAGACCTTTAGAAAACCATCAAATTTAATCATCTCGCCTTGAGCCAGGAATTTGTGTTTGCTGTTCTCAATGTCAATGGTGATGGTGGTTTTCTCAAGTTCGGCATCACTCATTTGAGATGCTAACGTACGCTTCCAAATGAGCTCATAAAGCTTTTTCTCGTTGGCATTTCCGGGAATGGTTGATTTATTCATGTAGGTGGGGCGAATTGCTTCGTGAGCCTCTTGCGCACCTTTGCTCTTGGTTTTGTAGCGGCGGGTTTTCAGGTATTTTTCGCCAAATTCACTGGTAATTTCTGTAGCAGCCGATTCAATGGCAGCATCCGACAGGTTTACCGAATCGGTCCTCATATAGGTAATTTTTCCAGCTTCGTATAGATGCTGGGCCAAAGTCATGGTTTGCGAAACTGAGAATCCGAATTTACGGCTGGCCTCTTGCTGTAAGGTTGAAGTGGTAAAAGGAGGAGCCGGTGTCCGTTTGGTTGGCTTTTTCGAAATATCGCTAACGGTAAAAGCAGCCTGTTTACAATGATTCAAAAACGATTCGGCTTCATTGGCAGTTACAAAGCGGGTGTTCAATTCGGCTTTAAGATCCACCGGATTGGTATCGGCTTTATTAAACTGGGACAAAACCCGGAAGGCCGATTGAGGGACAAAGTTCATGATTTCGCGCTCGCGTTCTACCAACAACCTTACGGCTACCGATTGTACCCTACCGGCCGAAAGGGATGGTTTCACCTTTTTCCATAACACGGGAGATAATTCAAAACCCACCAGGCGGTCAAGGACCCTGCGTGCTTGCTGGGCATTTACCAGGTTGTAATCAATTTGCCGCGGGGTTTCAATCGCGTGAAGGATGGCTTCTTTAGTAATTTCGTGAAAAACAATCCGTTTGGTCTTTTTTAAATCCAATTGCAACACCTCGGACAAATGCCAGGCAATGGCTTCTCCCTCGCGGTCCTCATCGGATGCTAACCAAACCATCTGGGCTTCTTTGGCAATCTTTTTAAGTTCGGTCACTACTTTCTTTTTGTCGGGCGATATTTCGTAATTGGGAGTATAATTGTTGGCGATATCAATACCAAAATCTTTTTTTGATAAATCCCTGATATGTCCAAAGCTCGAAGTGACCAAGTACCCTTTGCCTAAAAACTTTTCAATGGTTTTGGCTTTGGCCGGAGATTCCACGATGACTAAATTTTCCACCATATTTTCAATGAATTAAACCTCAAAATTTTCGCAAATTAAATCAAATAACACAAGATGTTCAAAATTATTTGCCATTCACCATATAAATAGATGTTCCCGAAAGCCATTTATTTAAAGTAAAAAGAGGGATAAAAGGTAGTAAAACACGGGTTGTTTCATTTTTTTTACCCTTAAAAACTTTTTTTTCTCGATGATTACTACTTTTATGGCATCAAATTTTGACAAATCAGCGATTATGGCAAAAACAACAACCACCTATTTTAAGAAACAAGTATTGGCTTGGTCGATTATCATTTTCCCATTGGTCATGCTTTTCATGCTTTTCTTTCACATTTCCAAAGGGAATTTAGGGTTTATGCCCTCCTTTGAGGAACTTGAAAACCCCAAAAGCAATTTGGCATCGGAAGTTTATAGCGAAGACGGGATCTTATTGGGTACTTTTTTTAAAGAAAAGGAGAACCGGTCAAGAATTGAATATTCTGACATATCGCCCTACTTGGTTGATGCTTTAATAGCTACCGAGGATGAGCGGTTTTTGAGTCATTCCGGGGTTGATTTCAGGGGCCTTATCCGCGTATTTGTAAGAACGGTATTGCTTGGCAACGAGAGTTCCGGGGGCGGGAGCACCATTTCACAGCAATTGGCAAAAATGCTTTTCCCGCGCGAGGAGTTTTCCAATCCGATTCAAAAGGTAAACAGGAAATTCAGGGAATGGGTTATCGCCATCAAGCTTGAACGCAGCTACACTAAAGAGGAAATTATTGCCATGTATTTTAACCAATTCGACTTTTTGTACCAGGCGGTGGGTATTAAAAACGCTTCGATGGTTTATTTTAGCTGCGGTCCCAATGAATTGAAAATAGAGCAAGCCGCCATGTTGGTGGGCATGGCCAAAAACCCTTCGTTGTTTAACCCCGTCCGCCGCCCTGAACAAGCTTTGCAACGAAGGAATATTGTGTTTTTGCAGATGCTGAAAAACAATAAAATCACGAAACAGGAATACGATTCGCTCAAACAAATCCCATTGGAGACCCGGTTTCAAAGGATAGACCACACCATGGGAAAAGCCACCTATTTCAGGGAATATTTGAGGATGACCATGAATGCCTCTAAACCTGAAAAGGATAATTATTATAATCCGGCCACGTATATCGAAGACTCCGTTGAATGGGAAACCAACCCATTGTATGGATGGTGCAATAAAAACTTTAAACTAGATGGTGAACCCTACAGTATCTATAAAGATGGCCTTCGGATTTATACCACAGTAAACAGTAAGATGCAGGATTATGCCGAGGAGGCGGTTAGTGAACATTTAAGATATGATCTGCAGGTAGCCTTTGATTACGAAAAGAAATATCAAAAAACAGCACCATTTTCTGAAACATTGACTCAGGAAGAGGTGAACAACCTGATGACCCTTGGAATGAAACGGAGCGAACGGTACCGGGTGTTAAAGAATCAAAAAATCCCGATGGATTCCATCATTAAGAATTTCAAAACACGTACCGAAATGACGGTTTTCAGTTGGAGGGGAGAAATAGATACTGTAATGACACCGATGGACTCCATTAAGTATTACAAACACTTTTTGCTGGCCGGTTTTATGGCCATGGATCCCCGTTCGGGTTTTGTAAAAGCCTACGTGGGGGGCATTGATTACAAGCATTTTCAATACGATCACGTAGTGCAGGCCAAACGTCAGATTGGCTCTACCTTTAAACCCTTCCTATACACATTGGCCATGCGCGATGGGTATTCGCCCTGTTATCAGGTTCCGAATGTCCCCATTACCTTAACCGATCCTTCTACTGGTGAACCATGGACTCCCAAAGGAGGAGGAAATGAAAAATACGAGCGTAAAATGGTTTCCCTGAGGTTTGGGTTACGCCAATCATTGAATAATATTACTGCCTGGTTGATGGGCCAATTTGGGCCAAAAGCCGTGATTGATATTGCCCGCAATATGGGTGTTAAGAGTGAAATTCCCGAAGTGCTTTCCATCTGTTTGGGAGTTGCCGATTTATCGCTTTATGAAATGGTGGGGGCATACAGTTCTTTTGCCAATAAAGGGGTTTACACGCAGCCCGTTTTTGTTACCCGGATAGAAGATAAAAATGGGAACCTTTTGGCCACGTTTACCCCCAGGAAAAATGAAGCCATCAACGAGAAAACAGCTTATTTAATGATAGATATGCTAAAGGGTGTAGCTAATAAAGGAACGGCGGTTCGGTTACGGAACGACACCTATCAAATTTATTCTGAGGTGGCAGCCAAAACCGGGACTACCCAGAACCAATCCGACGGTTGGTTTATTGGTATTACCCCTAACCTGGTTTCAGGGGTTTGGACAGGAGCCGAGGACCGGGCTACCCATTTTGATGGATTAAGCTTGGGGCAAGGTGCCAACATGGCGTTACCTGTTTGGGCCATCTTTATGAATAAAGTTTATAACGATGGTACCTTAGGAATTACCCGGGAAGATACTTTTGAAAAACCCGCAGATTATGTGGAAACACCTGAATGTGTTGACATTCTAGGTGAAGACGAATCGGGGGAAAGCAATGAGGAAATTCCTGAGGAAGTAGATTTTTAGCTTTTTGAACTAAAGAGTAAGGTTGAATACTTTTTTCAATTGGTACAGACAAGGAGTTAAGGACTTTCTTCCCCTGTTAATTAAACAATTTAGCAAAAACCTGTTCCACCTTCTGCACTCCAACAACCTCAATACCGAAGGTTTTTGAAGTGCTGTTTTTTTGTTGGGGCACAAAAATCCGTTTGTAACCCAATTTTGAAGCTTCGGCAATGCGTTGTTCCAAACGCCCGGTGGGTCGTATCTCGCCCGATAGACCCACTTCCCCGGCAAAGCATGTCCCTTTGGGGATTGGACGGTCGACATCAGAAGACAGGATGGCACAGATGACCGCCAGATCAATGGCAGTATCAGCCACTTTGAGGCCACCGGCAATATTTAAAAAAACATCCTTGGAGGATAACCGGAATCCGATTCTTTTTTCTAGCACAGCGAGCAACAGGTTCAACCTTTTGGTATCGAAGCCGGTGGAAGTACGCTGGGGTGTACCATAAACCGCCGAGCTTACCAGAGCTTGCACCTCAATCAAAAATGGGCGGACTCCTTCGATGGTAGCACAAGTCGAAATGCCGCTATAATTTTCGTGGTGTTCCGATAATAAAAACTCTGAGGGATTGGCCACCTCTCTCAGACCGGATTGTATCATTTCAAAAATTCCAATCTCAGAGGTAGAGCCAAACCTGTTTTTGCTTGAACGGAGGATGCGGTACATAAAATGGTTATCACCCTCGAACTGCAACACGGTGTCCACCACGTGTTCCAATATTTTAGGCCCAGCCAATGAGCCGTCTTTTGTAATATGGCCTACCAAAACCACAGGTATCTGGTTTTCTTTGGCAAAATGCAACAGTTGGGTGGCACTCTCACGGATTTGGGTTACAGTTCCTGGCGATGAATCAAGAAATTCAGTCCGCAGGGTCTGGATAGAATCAATGATAATCAGATCAGGAAGTAGTTGTTTGGATTGGATTAGGATTGCTTCGGTTAAAATCTCCGCTAAAAAATAGACATTGTTTTGAGTATAGCCCAGGCGGTTGGCCCGCATTTTGATTTGTTCGGCACTTTCTTCGCCCGACACATAAAGGATTTTCCCTTGGAAGTTTTGGGCAATCTGAAGCAGCAACGTTGATTTTCCGATTCCGGGTTCACCCCCAATCAGTATTACCGAACCGGGCACCAGCCCGCCACCCAGTACCCGATCAAATTCCCGACAAGTGGTAGGAATCCTTTTTTGGCCATGTTCTTTGATATCGTTTAAAAGAATAGGGGTATTTCCCGTGGCGTAATTACTGGTTAATGCAGGACTTTTTGCAGATGCGATAATTACCTCTTCCGAATAGGTATTCCATTCATTACAGCTTGGGCAACGGCCAATCCATTTGGGGGAGTTTGCCCCGCAGCTTTGGCAAACATAAACGGTTTTGGCTTTGGCCATGGTTTAGCGTTTTGCTAACTCAATACGTAAATAGGCAGCATCTGTGGTACCATCGGGATGTTTCCGTTTGGTTACTTTAAAATAATCGTTGTTGAGCTCATCTACCCAATATTCCCCTCGGGGATCTCCTGCAGCGGTTCCATAATCACCTTCTCCAAAAATCTCAAAAATATTCCCATCGATGGAATAGGTGTATTTTATTAAATTGAGTGTATCGGTAGCTGAAATGGTGGTGTCCAAATCAAATACCCAAAGTGCTTCACCGGCAAAGAATTGCCAATAGGTAGATTGACTGGTGGGCTCTGAAAAGGGGATTTTTTCCCAAATCCCGATAAGTTTGTTTTGTTGGCTACCACGGCATCCGGCAACAACTGCCAGGGTTATGATGGCTGAGGCTATGATTAGATTGCGTTTCATCTTATTAATAAAAGCGTTTGATTCAAATGATTACAGACAAATTTAATAATTAATCGGTGTTCGCAAAAAAAATTACGTTAAACCACCTTTTTTAATGATTGATGTGGATGAAAAACCCTCCACAAAGGGGATGGTTTCTATACGGCCGCCATTGCTTGTGACTATGTCGTAACCCACAATATCTTCAGGTTTGTAATCACCGCCTTTTACCAAGATGGAGGGTCTTACCTTTTTGATCAACTCATAAGGAGTGTCTTCTGAAAAAAGGACTACGGCATCGACAAAACTAAAGGAGGCCAGGATTTGAGCCCGGGCAAGTTCAGGATTAATCGGACGGGTTTCTCCTTTCAACCGCCGGACAGAGCTATCGGAATTTAACCCAATCAATAATTTATCGCCTAGCAGGGCTGCGGCGGCTAAATATTGAATGTGCCCCAAATGAATGATGTCAAAGCAGCCATTGGTAAAAACTACTTGATGGTTTTTAAACCTCCAAATAGCAAAAAGCCGATTCAATTGTTCCGGCTCAATTATTTTGGAATGAATCCTTTCAAGAGGGGTCATTGCACCTAAATTAATGAATTGGTAGCGGTGTCGGGAAAAATAAGCCAGGGTTTGAATTTTTTTGCATCTTCAAAGTCCATGCTGGCGTAGGATATGACAATTACAATGTCTCCAACTTCAACTTTACGGGCTGCAGGGCCATTTAAGCAGATAGAACCAGAACCCCGTTCTCCTTTAATGATATATGTTTCAAGTCGTTCCCCGTTATTGAGGTTTACCACCTGGACTTTCTCATTTTCAATCATGTTGGCAGCATCCATTAAATCTTCGTCAATGGTGATGCTTCCCACGTATTGCAGATTGGCTTCGGTAACCCGGACTTTATGAATCTTCGATTTTACAACTTCTATATTCATGGCCAAAAATTTCGGTACAAAGTTACAAATTAAAACTGATATTATCTATCAGGCGGATGTTACCAGCCCAAACAGCAATACAACCTATATTGTTTTTGCCATTTTTAAAAGTTTTGGAAGGGATGAGTTGCTGGTCGTCCACAACCTCAAAATATTCCACTTTTAACAGGCCCGATTGATTAATGGTTTCAACCACCCACGATTTGATCTGGGGTACCGAAAGCCCGTTGCTTTTAGCCACGGCTTGCATCAAGGTTTGGTGTATCAAGGGGGCAATTTTCCGGTGTTCCTCTGTGAGTAAAAGATTCCGGGAACTCATAGCCAGGCCATCGGTTTCCCGGATAATGGGGCAGGCTACTATTTGAACGTTTAAGTTCAGTTTTTTAACCATTTTCCGGATAATGGCAACTTGCTGAAAATCTTTCTGTCCAAAAAAGGCAACATCGGGATTAACTAAATCGAACAATTTGCTTACAATTTGTGCCACTCCGTTAAAATGTCCTGGCCGGTGTTCTCCTTCCATCAAGGTGTCGATGCCATCAAAATCAAAAACACGGGTATCTTTTTCAGGATACATATCCGATTCGGAAGGAACAAAAACAGCATCACAACTGGCTGAAGCAAGTTTTTTCAGATCGGTTTCCAGGTCGCGGGGATAGTTTTTCAGATCGTTGGGATCGTTGAATTGGGTAGGATTCACAAAGATACTGGTTAAGGTCACCGGGCACCTTTTTTTGGAGTTGCCTATCAATGACAGGTGGCCCTCGTGCAAAGCCCCCATAGTAGGAACAAATCCAATTTCAAGGTTTTGTTTTTTTAGCCTTTCGATATATAAAGCCAGTTCAGGTATCTTATAAATTACTTGCATAGTTCCTCCACAACTTCCCAAATCGGGTGCAAAAGAAATTTAAAAATGTCTGATTTCAAAAAAAATACACAAAAAAAGAGGTTCTATAAATCATTCACAATCATAGGTTAAGAACAGATGGTTGAGTTTGTGCAATATTTTTACTACCTTTGCCCGGTTAAAATAATCAAATTGTTAGATGGAAAAGAAAAAGGTATTGTTTATTTCTCAGGAAATTACCCCTTATCTACCCGAAAGTGAAATTGCAAACATAGGCCGCGCACTTCCCCAAGGAATCCAGGAAAGAGGAAAAGAAATTCGAACTTTTATGCCCCGGTTTGGCAGCATTAACGAGCGCCGGAACCAGTTGCACGAAGTCATCCGGCTTTCCGGGATGAACTTGATCATTGATGATACCGACCACCCCTTGATTATTAAAGTTGCCTCAATCCAGGCAGCTAGGATGCAAGTTTATTTTATCGATAACGAAGACTATTTTCAACGGAAGTTCGTTTTGCAGGACAAAAACGGAGCGTTCTTTAAAGATAATGACGAGAGGGCTATCTTTTTTGCCAGAGGCGTGCTTGAAACCGTTCAAAAATTAAGATGGTCGCCCGATATTATTCATTGTCATGGATGGTTTACGGCATTGGTGCCTTTATATATAAAAAAATCGTTTAAAGACAACCCCTTGTTTTCCGATGCCAAAATGGTTTATTCCGTCTATCAGGACGGATTTGACAAAGAATTGGATAAAAACTTCAAAAACAAGCTTTTGTACGATGGCATCACCAAAAAAGATGTGGACATTTTGAATCTTCCCTCGTTTGACAACCTGACAAAACTGGCCATTGACCATTCAGATGGTATCATTGTTGGAAGCCCACAAATAAATAAAGAGGTAGAGGAGTACATCCAAACCAAATCCTTAAAGGTGCTTCCTTATAAAAACGAAGAGGAATATATTGATGCATGTGCCGCTTTCTATGATGAAATACTTACCTAAGGCATTCCGGGCGGTCATTTTTTGTTTATTCAAGACATTGAGAACCGGCCTTTTGGGTTGGTTTTTTCATTAAATGAAGTTCAAAGGAGTACCATAATTTTTTTTATTTTATTATCAGCAACATACTATAAAGATTAATAAAAGAGTTTTTACACACACACACTTAACTAAACAAAACAACTATGTGCGGAATTGTTGGATACATTGGAGACAAAGAAGCCTATCCCATTCTGATTAATGGATTGAAGCGCCTTGAATACCGGGGTTATGATTCAGCCGGTGTAGCTTTATTAAACGGAGAGACATTGCTTTACAAACGAAAAGGCAAAGTAAGCGACCTGGAATCATTTATCGGACAGCAAATGGTGACTGGGAAAATAGGTATGGGGCATACCCGCTGGGCTACGCACGGGGAGCCGAATGATGTAAATGCACACCCTCACGCATCGTTCCATAAAAACTTTATTATTATCCATAATGGGATTATCGAGAATTATGCCCGGCTGAAGGAAAAGTTGATCCATCGTGGATATGAGTTTCAAAGCGAAACCGATACGGAAGTCTTGGCCAATTTGATTGAATATATTTATTTGAGCAACCCTATGACTGCTGAAATGGCGGTACGCTTGGCCCTTTCGAAAGTAGTTGGTGCCTACGGGTTAGTGGTTATGTGCAAAAACGAACCTGATAAGCTGATTGCAGCCCGTAAAGGGAGCCCGTTGGTTATTGGCGTGGGTCAAGGCGAGTATTTTTTAGCATCGGATGCCACACCCATCGTGGAATACACCAAGAGTGTCATTTACATGAACGACGATGATGTTGCCGTGATCCAGAAAAATGAGTTGCAATTAAAAACCATCCAGAATCAATCACTAATTCCTAATATACAGGAGCTTTCGTTGGACATTGGGGAAATTGATAAAATGGGATTTGACCATTTTATGCTGAAGGAGATTTATGAGCAACCCAAGGCCATTGCCGATACATTCCGGGGAAGGATAACTCCCGATTTAATGAACATCCATTTAGGTGGATTACACGCCGTATGGCCCGATTTGGAAAAAGCCCGGCGGATAATCATCGTAGCCTGTGGAACCTCCTGGCATGCCGGTTTGGTTGGGGAATATCTTTTTGAAGAATTTGCCCGCATCCCGGTAGAAGTAGAATATGGGTCGGAATTCCGTTACCGGAAACCGGTTATTTATAGCGACGATGTGGTTATAGCCATCAGTCAGAGCGGTGAAACTGCTGACACTCTGGCGGCTATCAGGTTGGCAAAAGAGGCAGGAGCAATGGTATTAGGTATTTGCAACGTGGTAGGGAGCAGCATCCCACGCGAAACCGATGCCGGGGTTTACACCCATGCCGGCCCTGAAATAGGGGTAGCTTCAACCAAAGCGTTTACAGCACAAGTAACGGTGTTAACCATGATGGCGCTGAAATTGGCTCACAACAAATATCAAATCTCCAATGAACAGTACCATCATTTGATTAAAGAATTGACCCTCATTCCCGAGAAAATAGAAAGGGCGTTGGGTGCCAATGAACACATCAAAACCATTTCAAAACTTTATAAAGACCGGAACAATGCCATTTACCTGGGACGCGGGTTTTTGTTCCCCGTGGCTCTCGAAGGGGCGTTGAAATTGAAAGAAATATCCTACATCCATGCCGAGGGTTATCCGGCAGCGGAGATGAAGCATGGACCCATTGCCTTGATTGACGAAAACATGCCGGTGGTGGTTATTGCTACCAAAGACAGTTCGTACGAAAAAATTGTATCGAACATTCAAGAGGTTAAGGCCAGAAACGGGATCGTTATTGCAGTGGTAACTGAAGGCGACGACACCATTAAAAAAATGGCCAACCATGTGATTGAAGTTCCTGAAACGCCTGAACATTTGGCCCCGTTGATGTCGGTTATCCCCTTGCAGTTACTTTCGTATCACATTGCTGTGATGCGTGGTTGCAACGTGGATCAACCCCGAAACCTGGCCAAATCGGTGACAGTTGAATAACAGAAGCGGTATATTAAAAACACTAAATCACCATGAGGGGCGGGGAATCAAAAGAATTTGTTTCGTGCGTTTTATGGTGATTTTTAATAAAGTTTGTTTAAAAATCTGAAACGATTAACCATATCAGTATTATGTCTATCGAAGTAAATCAGGTAACAAAAGTTTATGGGGAGCAAAAGGCCTTAAAGGATGTCAGTTTTTCTATCAAAACCGGCGAAGTGGTTGGCTTTTTAGGCCCAAACGGGGCAGGAAAATCTACCTTGATGAAGATTATTACAGGGGTAATCCCCCCAACTTCGGGTCAAGTTAAGGTAGAAGGGTTTGATGTGGTTACCGACGATTTGGAGGTGAAACGGTTTTTGGGTTATCTGCCTGAGAACAACCCCCTGTATTTGGATATGTTTGTTAAGGAATATCTTGAGTTTGTGGCGGGGATGTATCACCTACCCAACAAAAAAGAAAGGGTGGAGGAGATGGTGTTAAAGACAGGATTGACTTTGGAGCGAAAGAAAAAAATTGGGGCTTTATCAAAAGGATATCGGCAACGGGTGGGTTTAGCTCAGGCATTAATCCACGATCCCAAGGTGTTGATTCTCGACGAACCCACCTCAGGGTTGGACCCCAATCAAATTATTGAAATCCGTAACCTGATTACCGAGATTGGAAAAGAAAAAACCATCCTGCTCTCCACACATATTATGCAGGAGGTGAAGGCCATTTGCGGACGGATTATTATTATTAAAAGCGGGCAAATTATTGCCGACGATGCTACCGGTCATTTGCAACAGACGCTTTCAGAGGAACAACAGGTAGTCTTGATTGAGTTTAACAGCGATCCTGTTGAGTCGGAGTTGGCTCAAGTAGAAGGGATAACCCATGTAAAACGGATAAAAGACAACCATTGGATCGTTCAAGGCACTACCGGAAAAGACATCCGGCAGGATTTGTTCAACTTTGCAGTTTCAAAACAAATTGCGGTACTCTCCATGCAGAAAAAGGAAAAATCGCTGGAAGAGGTATTTCAGGAATTAACCAATAAATAAAGGCTTTCAGAAGGGATTAGAAGCTTAACCCCTCTTTCAGTTTTTTATATCCGGCCAAGCTCACATTAATTTTCTGGCCTTGCCCCAAGATGGCAATGTATGAGGATTTTCCGTAAGGTTCCAGGCGCTTTACCTGTTCGATCCGCACGATGTACGAGCGGTGCACACGGACAAAATCATCGGTGCTTAAATGGGTTTCGTAGTATTTCATGGTTTTTTCTTTCAAAAACCGGCCCTTTTCAGTATAAATCATCACATAATCATCTTTAGCTTCGATATAAAGAATATCTTCAACCGGAATCATGTGAATGTCGGAACCTTTCTTGACAACCACCCGGAACAGGTTTTCTGTTTTTTCATCAATCGTATCCAATACGTGTTGAATGGGGTCCTCTTTTAAATCCGCCTTTTTTGTGGCAATGCTATTAACACGTACTTTATCCAGTGCTTGATTGAACCGCTCTTTTGAGAAAGGTTTCAACAGGTAATCTACAGCATTCATTTCAAAAGCCTTGATGGCATATTGATCGTAAGCCGTTGTAAATACAATCTGAGGGCGCTCATCGAGTAGCTCTAACAACTCAAAGCCAGTAATTTTAGGCATCTGGACATCTAAAAAAACCAAGTCGGGTTGCAACTCCTTAATGGCTTTCAGGCCTGAAAAACCGTCGGAAAATTCACCAATCAATTCAATATCGGCATGGCTTTTCATAAAGGTTTTAACTATTTCACGGGCCGGGGCTTCGTCTTCAATAATCAGGGCTCTCATAATGGTAGGGTTTAAAGTCCGGGTTAATTTTTAAAAACAGGTTTATGAGGAATAATAAGCTGAACAGTAAATGAACAATCCGTTTTTTGGATCGAAAACAGGTCATTCAATTGATAGATGATTTTCAACCGCTCAATAATATTTTTTATTCCAGTGCCGGTCCCTTTACGGGGTACAGCTTCGGGGTCGAAACCATTACTGATGGAGATTTTTAAACTTTGGTCGGGAAGTTTTTCACATGCAACAGAAACCGTCACAGGTTCGGTACTTTCATAAACCCCATGTTTAATGGCGTTTTCAATCAAAGGTTGTAAGATTAGGAAAGGGACTTTGTGCTCGAAACAAGAGGCTCCTATTTGTTGTTCAAAAATCAGTTTCTCTCCAAACCGGATTTTCTCCACCGAGATATACGACTCCATGTTCTCGATTTCCTGCCGCAAGGGGATGAGGTTGTTGGGGTCGTGGGCCAGGGAATAACGCAAAAAGCTCGAAAGCTTGATGATCATTTCATGGGCTTTTTCAGGATTGGTAATGGTTAGCGAACTGATAGAATTCAAACTATTGAACAAAAAATGGGGGTTGATTTGCGATTTGAGTGAATTCAGTTCTGCTTCGTTGATTTTTTCCCGTAATTGTGATTCCTGAAGCATGTGTTCCCTGAGGTTGTACCCATAAATGAGCAGGTAGTAAATCATGATCAGGGCAAAATAGAGAAAAATACCCGTGTAAATCCGCCAAGGGAAACCAAAATCACCAATTAATAATTCCGGCTGAACAAATTTCAAGATTGTTTTGGTAAGGAAAACCCCGGTACTGAACCAAAAAGCCAGTGTCAGTGCCATAATACCTAAATGATGGATTATCAGGTTTGTTACCGACTGTTTTTCAAGGTCGTTATAAAAAACAGGATACCACAAAGCCACGCCAATCAAGGCAAACAAGGTATTAAAAACCAACCCATCGATCAAAGAACTTACAAAATCAATTTGATTCAGATACATTAATGTGGCCACGTGAACACCTAAAACCAAAACCCACATACCGCTATAAGCCAGTATGTATTTAAAACTTTGGGTAATCGGGTGTTTCACGGTCAATATTTTTTAAGATTACTAAATTACAAAAGCATCCACTACCGGAGTTGTATGGATGCTTTTTTATTTATATTAACAAAAATCTTCATGGAGTATCAACTGTTTGCTAGAAACTTTTGAGTTCACCCCCACCAAAGATAGCTTCACCTTTGATTAATAGTTTTTTTGTCGATGGAGTTCCTGTGGGTTTATACACTTTACGTTTATCGGAAAAACCGCCCATCACTGAAGTAACCTGTACCTGCACATCCCACTCGGGTTTTACAATCAGGGTGGCACCACCAAAGATGCACGACAATTCAATCACAGCACCTTCATCGCTCAGTTCTGCATCGGATAGATCCAGTTCTAGGCCTCCAAAGATGGCGGTAATGGTTCCTCCTTTGAAATTCTGGCTGGCTATTACGCGTTTACCTCCTCCGAAAATGGCTACCTCTTCAATACGTTCATTGCTATTGGTGGTTTCTGACTGGGGGAAAAAAACATGCGGGCGTTTGCGGTTTTGGGTTTTAAAGACTATAAAAATGCCAATCAGAATCAGAATTAAAGGCCAAATCAATTGTTTGGTTTCAAAAGGCAGGTTAAAAACATCAGGTAATAAAAAAGCACCACCAATAATAATAAGAATTAAACCGGCAAAGCGGGATTGGTTGCGGAAGATATTGATTAAACCAATAAATATAAGCAGCATAGGGATACTTAAAATAATGTCACGCCAACCTTCGGGAATAAGGTTCATCCGGTCGAACAGAAAAACCAAGCCCAACCCGATTAAGAATATTCCAATAAAAGGAACACCATCATGTCGGGTGCATTGATGTTTCGTTGTAAAGGAATCTTTTTTTGAGTAGTCCATAATTATTTAGATTTTTTGATTTCGAATTAATTTCATGCCAAAAGTAACCCATCCTGTACAATACCACAAAAACGAATCGGTAAACGTGACTTATTTTTCGGCGAAACTAGGAAAATGAATTTTATTTCATGTTTTCAAAGATAAAATAGTATATTTGCCGCTCAAATGTGGAAAGATTTGAACGTATTGCAACCACAGGAAAAAATGCTAAAAAGAATTCCATTCTGCATAACATTCACCTCTTTCCCCTGTTTATTTTCAATTAAAAAGTCTATTATGGGATATTTATTTACATCAGAATCGGTGTCCGAAGGGCATCCTGATAAAGTGGCCGATCAAATTTCCGACGCGTTGCTAGATAATTTTCTGGCCTTCGACCCAAACTCCAAAGTGGCCTGTGAAACATTAGTAACCACGGGGCAAGTGGTTTTGGCTGGCGAAGTACGTTCACAAACCTATGTCGATGTACAGGAAGTGGCGCGTAAAGTCATCAACCGGATTGGTTATACCAAGGGCGAGTACCGCTTTGAAGGCGATTCGTGCGGCGTATTGTCGGCCATTCACGAACAGTCGGCCGATATTAACCGTGGAGTCGATCGCGAAGAGCACATGAACCAGGGAGCAGGCGATCAGGGAATGATGTTTGGTTATGCTTGCCGCGAAACCGACGATTACATGCCTCTTTCGCTCGAATTGTCGCACCGGCTGCTGTTGGAATTGTCTGTCATCCGCCGCGAGGGAAAGGTGATGACTTACCTCCGCCCCGATTCAAAAAGCCAGGTAACCATTGAATATGGCGACGACAACCAACCCAAACGGGTGCATACCATCGTTGTTTCAACCCAGCATGACGAGTTTGATAAAGACGAACCGATGTTGGCAAAGATTAAAGAAGACGTGCGCACCATTTTAATTCCACGGACTATCGCCCAGCTTCCCGAACGGGTGAAAAAACTTTTCGATGGGGATTTTGTGTTGCACGTGAATCCGACCGGAAAATTTGTGATTGGGGGGCCTCATGGAGATACCGGCTTAACCGGGCGTAAAATTATTGTTGACACTTACGGCGGTAAAGGAGCTCACGGAGGTGGTGCTTTTTCAGGGAAAGACCCTTCGAAAGTGGATCGTTCCGCTGCATATGCAGCCCGTCACATTGCTAAAAATATGGTTGCTGCCGGAATAGCCGACGAAATTTTGGTGCAGGTAGCTTATGCCATAGGTGTAGCCAAACCTGTAGGTGTTTTTGTTAATTCTTATGGCACGGCCAAAGTAAAACTTTCTGATGGTGAAATTGCCCAGAAAGTGGAAGCTATTTTCGATTTACGGCCGGCAGCCATCGAAGACCGTTTGAAACTCCGTAACCCCATTTACGAAGACACTGCTGCCTATGGACACATGGGACGCACTCCCCGGAAAGTGAAAAAGGTGTTTGAATCGCCCTATTCCGGGAAGAAAGAGTTTGAAGTGGAACTGTTTACCTGGGAAAAGTTAGATTATGTGGATGCAATAAAAAAGGCATTCTCGTTATAAATCAATCAGATATAGTTTGAAAGCTGCAAGTTGTTTTGCAGCTTTTTTTTATTCTTACGCAGATATATGAGCGTAAAATACGGAATACAATTCCAAATAATGGCGTAAAAATTGGAATACAATTCCAAATAATGGCGTAAAAATTGGAATTAATTATTTTTTGATGTAAGTTTGCCATCAATTAACTACCCAAAAAAATCAAAACAGAGAGTATGAAAAATAGATTGATAACCTCAAGAATTCAGAAGAAAAGCCTGACAAAATTTGGGCGGATTCTGGTTATTACCGGAGCCCGGCAAACCGGAAAAACTACGTTGGTACGGCAGGCGTTTCCTGATTTTACATACCTTTCGATAGAAGACCCGGTGATGAGGAAGTCGTATGCCTCGTTATCGGCTCCCCAATGGTTGGCCAATTATCCCAAAGCCATACTCGATGAGATTCAAAAAGGACCCATTTTGGTTGAAAGCATCAAATCGGTGTACGATCAGTTTGAAAAACCCCGATATATTTTATTAGGTTCGAGCCAGATTCTTTTGTTGCAGAAAGTAAAAGAGAGCCTGGCAGGCCGGAGTCAGATTATCGAACTTTATCCTTTAACGCTGCCCGAATTATTATCGAAAGGATGGGACGATGAGGTGGGTTTGTCATTCCTGCAGAAGTATTTTTTGGGTGAGGCAACCCTGGAATCATTGTTACCAAACTTCACTTTGGTAAAGGAGTTTGCAGCTAAAAAAGCGGGCATGGACTATTTTCTTGATTTTGGGGGTTATCCTGCTTTAACCGATAGCCAACTGAGGGATGCGGAACGGCAAGAATGGCTGGTCAATTATGTAAAAACCTATCTGGAGCGCGACATCCGCGATTTGGTTGAATTGAGGGAATTAGAACCATTTATGAAAATACAGCAGATGGTGGCCCTGCATACCGGGAAATTGATCAACTTTTCGAAACTGGCGAAGGAAGCCGGAGTAACATCAAAAACAGCTCAACGCTATTTGCAGTATCTCGAAATCAGTTATCAGGCTATGGTATTGTTGCCATGGTACAGGAACAGCCTGAAAAAACTGGTGCGGACTCCAAAAGTTCATTTTTTGGATCCCGGGATTGTGAATGCCATCTTACGCAAAACAAAAACAGTTTATGGCAATGAGTATGAAAGTGCGGTGGTAGCCGAAATCTATAAACAAATTAAGAGCTTGCAGCTTCCGGTTCAATTATATCACCTGCGGACACTGGATGGGAGAGAGATTGATTTGCTGTTGGAAACTGAAGCGGGTTATATCCCTATCGAAATTAAAATGAGTGACCACATTTCTGAAACAGATGCAAGAAATTTCAGGGGATTGGAAGAGATTTTGGATAAGCCGGTACTTCATCAGTTTATTTTATCGAACGATTTGGAAGTGAAGCATCTCAATCCAAAGACGACCTCAATGCCTGCCGCGTATTTTCTCACTTCTTTTTAAAACCTCAGGTTTTACATTCTTTCAACAGTACGATCCGGGCGATTTATCAAATAGCTCGTGTTTTTTGTCGCATAGTAAAGGAAAATCGGCGTTTGAAGTGTTATTTTTGTTTTTGAAACCCCAACTGGAAGCAAAGCGATGGAAACGAAGAACTGGTATGCAGTTTATACCAAATCGAGGAATGAGAAAAAGGTGAATGAACTCATGACCCGAAATGGATACACTGTTTACTTACCTTTAATTAAGACTCTCCGGCAATGGAGCGATAGGAAAAAGATGGTAGAGCTGCCATTGATCCCTTCGTATGTGTTTGTTCATGTTTCGGAGCGGGAATACTACCGGATTTTGGAAACTCCTGGAGCTATTGGGTATGTTACTTTTGAAGGGAAAGCGGCACCCATTCCCGAAAAGCAGATAGAAGCCCTGAAACTGGCATTGGATAAAAATGTCGATATTGAAATTAGCGCAGATACTATTGAACCGGGTGTTTTGGTGAAGATTATTTCAGGCCCAATGAAAGGAGCTGAAGGGGAGATGATACGCGCCACACATAAAAAAAACTTTCTCATCCGCATCAGCCACATTGGGTTTTCATTAAAACTGGAAATCGATGCCAAGGATGTGATGAAATTGTAGTTTCTTTGCTTTTCCAACCGCTTTGCTCACCCTGAGAATGGGACTGAGGAGGCGAAGCTTTGAAATTAGGGGGGATAATGAACCAAAACTTCACCAATAATGAAATTTAGAGATTATAGTAATCAGTTAATAACGGCATGATAAATTCCAATGAATAACATAATTAGAAATTTATAAAACCCGTGTAATTCGTGGCAAAAATAATAAACATGAAAAAAACAGCCTTAATATCAGGGATCACTGGACAGGACGGGTCCTATTTGACGGAGCTATTGTTAGAGAAAGGATACGAAGTTCATGGCATCATCCGCCGTTCGAGCAGCTTCAACACTTTCCGGATTGACCATATTTACAACAACCCGGAGTACCTGAACAAGCAGTTCTTTCTGCACTATGGCGACCTGACCGACTCCAGCAACCTGAACCGGGTTGTAGAAAAGGTACAGCCCGACGAGATATACAACCTTGGGGCACAGAGCCACGTCCAGGTGTCGTTTGAGGTACCTGAATATACTGCCGAGGTGGACGGTGTGGGGACATTGAGGTTTCTGGATGCCATAAAAGAGACCGGCATCAAAACAAAATTCTATCAGGCATCTACTTCGGAGCTATACGGGAAAGTGCAGGAAATACCCCAGACCGAAAAAACACCGTTTTACCCACGGAGCCCGTATGCCGCGGCAAAACTGTATGCTTTCTGGATTGTGAAAAACTACCGCGAGGCTTACAACCTGTTTGCCTGCAACGGTATTTTGTTCAATCACGAAAGCGAACGGCGCGGAAAAACCTTTGTGACCCGGAAAATCACTGTGGCCGTTGCTAAAATTATGTTGGGATTGGAAGATGAACTGCTGTTGGGAAATTTGGATGCCAAACGCGACTGGGGCTATGCGCCCGAGTACGTTGAAGGCATGTGGCGGATGCTCCAGGCCGCAAAAGCCGACGATTACGTGCTGGCTACCAACGAAACCCATACCGTCCGTGAATTTATCGAGGAATCATTCCGGTATTTCAATGAAGAAGTGGAATGGAAGGGAAGCGGAGTGAATGAAGTTGGTATCCTGAAGTCAAGCGGTAAAAGGGTCGTTAGTATTAATCCCCGGTATTTCCGCCCCACGGAAGTGGAATTGTTGATAGGCGATTATGCCAAAGCCAGGCGCGATTTGGGATGGGAACCAAAGACCACCTTTGGGGATTTGGTGAAGATTATGATAAAAGCCGATTACGAAAAACAAAAAGGACGGCTTTAACCATTAAGGCATTTAGAATAGTCTAGCAAAGAAAAAAGCCACAGGGTTTCCTTATTAATTTTTACACCGATAATATTACTAAACTGGTGAAGCCATTTGTAAATGGATATTTCAAAATGCTTCCCGAATGATTTACTTAATTCCTTAATGGTTTATTAAATGGAAAAAGATTCGAAAATATACATCGCCGGGCACAAGGGAATGGTCGGCTCGGCCATCATGCGGGAGATGCAGAAGCTGGGGTACCACAATTTAGTTTACCGCGGATTTGGAGAACTCGATTTAACCAACCAGCAAGCGGTAGCAGAATTTTTTGCGGCTGAAAAACCCGAATATGTAGTTCTGGCTGCGGCTAAGGTTGGAGGAATAGTGGCAAACAATATTTACAGGGCGCAGTTTATTTACGAGAACCTGATGATACAGAACAACATCATCCACCATGCTTACCTGAATGGGGTAAAGAAGCTGCTGTTCCTGGGCTCTTCATGCATCTACCCCAAGTTGGCTCCCCAGCCGTTGAAAGAGGAATACCTGCTGACCAACGACCTGGAATATACCAACGAACCGTATGCCATTGCCAAGATTGCGGGTATCAAGATGTGCGAGTCGTACAACATCCAGTACGGCACCAACTTTATTTCGGTGATGCCCACCAACCTGTATGGCCCCAACGATAATTACGATCTGGAAAAGAGCCATGTGCTGCCGGCACTCATCCGTAAAATGCACATAGGCAAGTGTTTAATGAATAACGATTGGGGTGCTCTTCGTGCTGACTTAAACAAATTGCCCATTGAAGGAGTTTCCGGAGAGACCTCAGAATCAGCGATACTCGATAAATTGGCCAAATATGGAATTACGAAAAAAACAGAAACAGGCGATCTGAATCGTGTTTCAGTAACTTTATGGGGAACAGGTTCACCTTTCCGCGAATTTTTATATGTGGAAGATTTAGCCGAAGCCTGTGTATATTGCCTGCAACATGTCGAGTTTAAACAGTTGATTGAACCTGTCTCCCAAAGTCAGAAATCGGAAGAGATTAAAAATACCCACATCAATATTGGGACAGGAAAGGATTTGACCATTAAGGAACTGGCCGAAAAAGTAAAACACATCGTGGGATTTGAAGGTGAATTAACCTGGGACAGAGCCAAACCCGACGGGACCCCCAAAAAACTGCTCGATGTTTCGAAGATACACCAACTGGGTTGGAAGGAGAAGGTAGGCCTGGACGAGGGGATAGGGCGGGTGTACCGGAATTACAAAAAGTGAAAGAATTAAATACAACTTTTATGAAAGTACTTATTTTAGCAGGGGGATTAGGTTCCCGCTTATCAGAAGAAACCACACTTAAGCCCAAACCGATGGTAGAAATTGGGGATAAACCCATTCTGTGGCATATAATGAAAATTTATTCCCATTATGGATTTAACGAATTTATCATATTGCTGGGTTATAAGGGGTATTTAATTAAGGAATACTTTGCTAATTATTACCGGCACATGGCTGATATGACCATAGATTTGAGTAATAATACTGTTGAATATCATAAATCGAAAGCAGAACCATGGAGGGTTACCCTTGTTGATACTGGTGTGAATACTATGACAGGAGGTCGCATAAAACGAGTGAAAGATTATATTGGCAACGAGCGATTTATGATAACTTATGGGGATGGGGTTGCTGATGTGAATATAAGTGAGTTGGTGAAATTCCATGAAAAACATGAGGGTATAATAACCATGACTTCGGTGCAACCTGAAGGACGTTTTGGAGCATTAACCATATATGATGACAATAGGGTGGAGAGTTTTGTTGAGAAGCCGAAGGGTGATGGTGGCTGGATAAATGGTGGTTTTTTTGTGTGTGAACCTGAAGTGCTGGATTATATAGAAAGGGATGCTACGGTTTTTGAAAAAGAACCTTTAGAGAATTTAGCCAAAGACAAAAAATTGTACACATTTAAGCATGGTGGTTTTTGGAAACCCATGGATACATTGCGTGATAAAACCCAATTGGAAGAACTTATTGAAAAAGGACATGCCCCATGGATAAAATGGTAGATTACAAAAGCCTAGCTGCTTTTTATAAAGGTAAAAAAGTATTTATTACCGGGCATACCGGTTTTAAAGGTTCCTGGATATGCTTATTGTTGAATCAGATGGGCGCAAAAGTCATTGGTTATGCTTTGGAACCACCTACAACGCCCAGTTTATTTGAGCAGATAGGCATTGAAAAAGAGATAACCCATATTATTGGCGATGTGCGAGATTTGTCAATGCTTATAAAAGCGATAGAAGTGAACCAACCGGAGATTGTAATTCATATGGCAGCCCAACCTTTGGTTCGCGAGTCGTATAAAAATCCTGTAGAAACCTATGCCATAAATGTGATGGGAACAGTAAACCTTTTAGAAGCTATCAGACAAAACAGGGGTATTAAAGCTGTGGTTAATGTAACTACTGATAAATGCTATGAAAACCGGGAGTGGCATTGGGGTTATCGTGAAAGTGAACCCATGGGAGGATATGATCCTTATTCGAACAGCAAAGGGTGTTCAGAACTGGCTACAGCTGCTTACCGCAACTCTTATTTTAATTCAAAAGAGTATCAAACGCATGGTGTGGCTCTAGCAAGTGCTCGTGCGGGTAATGTAATAGGGGGTGGTGATTGGGCAGAAGATCGCTTGATTCCGGATTTTATTCGGTCGATTATTAAAGGTGAAAAAGTACAGATCCGGAGTCCTTACGCCATTCGTCCCTGGCAACATGTATTGGAACCTTTAACCGGATACCTGTTCTTAGCGAAAGCGTTATACGAGAAGGGTCCTGAATTTGCCGGTGGTTGGAACCTGGGGCCTGATGATAGTGATGCTCAAAATGTAGAGTGGATTACCCACCGCATTTGTGAGTTGTGGGGAAATGGGGCTGGTTTTGAAGTGGATAAAAATCCACAACCCCATGAGGCTAATTATTTGAAACTTGATTGTTCAAAAGCCAAGGTTGAATTGAACTGGTATCCGCAATGGAATATTGAAACAACCCTAGAAAGTATTGTGGAATGGACTAAAGCCTATTTAAATAAGGAAAATTTAAAAGAAATTTGTTTAAAGCAAATAAATAGATATTTTAATTTATAGTTACACAAAGTCACGCTGAGGATTTACAAAGCATAACAGAGTTTAAAATATGAGTAGAGAAAAAGAATTAAGAAAACAAATTCAGGAACTTACACGGGAATTTTATAAAGAACGATTTGAAAAAAGGGAATTTTCTCCAGGTAAGTCACGATTAAATTATGCTGGGCGCGTTTTTGATGAGAAAGAACTTGTAAATGCCGTTGATGCATCGCTCGACTTCTGGTTAACAGAGGGCCGGTTTTCGGAGCAATTTGCTGAAAAAATCTCGAACTTTTTAGGTATTGAACACGTTCTTCTTACCAATTCGGGGTCATCGGCCAACCTGCTTGCTTTTTCAGCTTTAACTTCCGAAAAATTAGGGGATCGTCGTCTTAAACCCGGTGATGAGGTTATTTCAGTAGCAGCAGGTTTCCCGGCAACAGTAACACCCATCATTCAGTATGGGTTGGTGCCGGTATATGTAGATGTTACGTTGCCCACCTACGACATTGATATTTCGATGATGCAAAAAGCCATCACCCCGAAAACCAAATGTATATTTCTGGCACACACCTTAGGTAACCCTTTCGATGTGGATGCCATAATGGAATTGGCCAATAAGAATAACCTATGGGTAATTGAAGATAACTGTGATGCCTTTGGAAGCAAATACAACGGAAAATTTACAGGTACTTTTGGTCATCTTTCTACCATTTCGTTTTATCCGGCACACCATATTACTACGGGCGAAGGCGGAGCTATATGTACCAACGACCCCCAACTGGCAAATCTGGTGAGGGCGTTCCGTGACTGGGGACGCGATTGCTATTGTGCCGGTGGTGAAAACAATACCTGTGGGAAACGTTTTTCGCAAAAATTTGGCAACCTTCCCTTTGGTTTTGACCATAAATACGTGTACTCTGAAATCGGCTTTAATCTTAAAATGACCGATTTGCAAGCAGCTATTGGTGCAGCCCAGATTGACAAACTACCCGAATTTACTGAAAGAAGGAAGCAAAATTTTAAAACCTGGTATAGCATCTTCGAAAAATATAGTGCCTATTTTATTTTACCACAAGCTACACCTAAATCCGATCCATCGTGGTTTGCGTTTATTGTCACGGTAAAGCCCGATGCCCCTTTTACCCGGGATGAAATTACCGGACACCTCAATGCCAATCTGATTGAAACGCGCAACCTTTTTGCCGGTAACATGACCAAGCAACCTGCATTTATGAATAAACAAATGCGAATAGCTGAACATCTGGTTCAAACGGATTTTATTATGAACAATACCTTCTTTTTAGGAACCTATCCGGGATTAACTATAGAAATGTTCAGTTATGCAGCTGAAGTTCTACAGAATTTTTTAAAAAGTTACTCTGAGTAACTCAAGGTATTTCACTAAGGAACACTGTGAAATAAGGTATGGATATAAATGAAATAACCCACGAAATTCTGGATTCTGCTTACAAAGTGCATACAGCCCTAGGGCCAGGACTACTAGAATCAGCGTACAAAACTTGTTTGGCTTATGAATTAAGAAAAAAGGGGTTGATTGTCGAAGAAGAAAAACCAGTTCCGGTTGTTTATGAGGAGGTAAAACTTGATTGTGGTTACCGTATGGATTTATTGGTGGAAAATATTGTTGTAGTAGAACTAAAAACTGTAGAATACTTCCATGATGTTCATTTCGCACAAGAGTTAACACATCTACGATTTGGAAATAAAAAGGTCGGTTTGCTCCTGAATTTCAATGTTAAAAGTCTAAAAGATGGAATAAAACGGTTTATTTTATGAAGGTTACACGGTGTAACTCTGTGTAGAACACCGTGTAGCACTGTGAAAAAAAAATGAAATTATGTCAATTGTTAAGAAACACCAATCAGAAATTACCCACATTACCCAACATGGTGATGGGGTATATACACTGGAAATGAAATCGAAGGACCGGGTATTTAAGTTTTCCCCGGGACAGTTTCTGCATATTGCTCTCGATGAAGACTATGACGGTTCTGGACAATGGCCAGAATCGCGTTGTTTTTCGATGCAAAGCAACCCCGATGATGAAACCATTAGAATTACCTATGCCGTTAAAGGTGCTTTTACCCAACAAATGGAAAAAACCCTACATATTGGGTCGATTGTTTGGTTAAAAATGCCTTATGGAGATTTATTTGATCAGGAACATGTTAAAAATGGTACGGTTTTTATTGCGGGAGGTACCGGCATCACCCCCTATCTTTCGTTAGTTACCCACGAAGGTTTTGCAGTTTATGAAAAACCGGTACTATATCTGGGACTACGAAATGCTGCATATCATTTTTATAAAGAGGAGCTTATTCGGGCCCAGGAAATTAACCCCACTTTGATAATACATATCGTGAACCAGGACACTGAAGGGATGTTGAATATTGAAAGAATTTTAAATGAAAATGCAGTGGATACATCCTATTTTATTTCAGGTCCGCCAATTATGATAAAGAATTTTAAAGCTTTTTTAATTTCCCGGGGGGTGTCTGAAAGAAATGTGTTAACCGACGATTGGGAATAAAATACTATTTAGATTACAAATGTAATCGTAAAAAACCGATCTATGAAAATCTGTGTAATCCGTGGTAATAAATCATAAATGAAAACTATACTCATAACAGGCATAAATGGATTTTTGGGCAGTAATCTGGCTAAACTTTTTAAACCCGATTACAACATTGTTGGTCTCGAAATCAGCACAAAAAACCTTATCCGCTTGCAGGGCGAGACCTTTCCGGTTTATGAAGCAAATGATGCCGGGTTGGATAAACTGTTTGCAGAACAAAAAATTGATAGTATCATTTACGCAGCAACGCTATACGGAAGGAATGGTGAAAGCAAACAACAATTATTGCAGGCAAACTTATTAGCTCCACTAAATTTGTTAGAAAAAGCCATTGAAAACAAGGTGGAGTATTTTATCAATACCGATACTGTTTTAGACCGTTATACCAGCATCTATTCCTTAACCAAAAAGCAATTTACCGACTGGCTCAAACACAGGCAAAATGAGATTAAGATTGTTAATATGCCCCTCGAGCATTTTTACGGCCCCGAATGCCCCGATACAAATTTTATTAGCTTAATGGCAAAACGATTATTAGCCAATGAGCCAGAAATTGCATTAACCAAAGGTGAGCCTCAGCGTAACTTTGTATACTTTACCGATTTAATTGAAGCGTATAAACTGGTGGTAAATAAACTGGAAGGATTGCAGGGTAACTTTAATGAGTTTGAAGTAAGTACAACCGAACTCATTTCGATTAGAGAGCTCATGCTCACCTTAAAAACATTAACCGGCAGTTCAACCACACTAAACTTTGGAGCAATCCCTTATCGCCCAAACGAATTAATGAAAAGCGAGGTTGATAACAGTGCCATGATTGCCTTAGGCTGGAAACCCAAAGTTAACATTACTGAAGGATTGAAATTAACTGTAGAAAAAATGAAATAGTTACACGGTGTATCATTGGGCGAACACAAGGTAACAATTTGAATCAATTAAACATGAAATACTTAGTAACCGGAGGATGCGGCTTTGTGGGTAGTAATCTGGCCGCCGAAGTTTTAAAACGTGGCGATGAATTAGTAGTGTTCGATAACCTTTTTCGTTACGGCAGCAGCCAGAATTTAGAGTGGCTGAAAACCAAGGGTTCGTTTACCTACTACCCATACGACATTCGTAATTTAAACGATGTAGAAACCGTAATTAAAGCTGAACAACCCGATGTGGTGTTCCATTTGGCTGGACAAGTGGCCATGACCACATCTATTGCCAATCCACGCCTCGATTTTGAGATTAATGCCCTGGGGACACATAATTTATTGGATTCCATCCGTAAGTATGCCCCCAAAGCCATGATTTTATATTCATCGACCAACAAGGTATATGGCGATTTTGAGTATTTAACTTTTGAAGAAACCCCAACCCGTTACATTTGCAAAGAATTTTCAAATGGGTTTAATGAGCAGGTTCCACTCGATTTTCATTCTCCTTACGGATGTTCGAAAGGTGCTGCCGACCAATATTTATTAGATTATGCCCGTATTTTTGGCATTAAAACCGTGGTGTTCAGGCATTCATCCATGTATGGCGGGAACCAGCATGCTACTTACGACCAGGGATGGATTGGCTGGTTTTGCCAAAAGGCTCTGGAGATTAAAAACGGAAAATTAAAAGAACCCTTTACGATTTCGGGTACCGGAAAACAGGTACGCGATGTATTGCATGCCGATGATGTGGTGGATTTGTATTTTGCAGCCGTTCAATACATCGATAAGGTAAAAGGCCAGGCTTTTAACATTGGGGGAGGAATTGATTACAGCCTTTCGTTATTAGAACTTTTTACTTTGCTTGAAGAAATTTTAGGTATTAAAATGAACCATAAACAGCTACCCCCTCGGGAAAGCGACCAGTTGGTGTTTGTTGCCGATAATACCAAAATAACCCGGCTAACCGGCTGGAAACCTCAGGTTCAAGCCAGGGAAGGATTAATTAGAATGATGGAATGGTTAAACATTTAATAATTCAGTGCATAACCTTAAAAACAGTTGAAAAAATATAATTATTAGGCTTATAGCCATAAAAACTAAAAAATAAATTATATTTTTACGCTTATAATCCTTAAATCATAAAATGATTAACAGAGAGTTATATCTTAAAAAACTAAAGGAGTTTATCGATAAGCCCTTTATCAAGGTTATATCAGGTATCAGGCGTTCGGGTAAGTCGGCGTTATTAATATTGCTAAAAGAAGAGCTTCTTAAACGTGGAATTAATGAAAAAAATATCATTTATGTGAACTTTGAAAGTTTTGAGCACTCAGAGATTCTGAAGGCGAAAGAACTATATGCGTATGTGAAAGATAAAATACAGAATAAAGGTAAGTATTATATATTACTCGATGAGATACAGGAAGTTGAGGCATGGGAAAAAGCTATAAATTCTTTTGCTGTTGATTTTAATGCGGATATTTATATTACCGGATCAAATTCAAAATTGTTGTCGGGCGAATTAGCTACCTATTTGGCTGGCAGGTATGTCGAGTTTTTAATTTACACCTTATCGTTCAACGAAATGTTGATGTTTAAGGCTGAACAACAACAGGCTCAATCAACTATTTACAACAATTTCGAACTGTTTTTACGCATGGGCGGGTTTCCAGCTATCCATACTTCGACATACACAAGTGAATCGGCATATCAAATTGTACATGATATTTACTCATCGGTAATTTTACGCGATGTCGTGCAACGTAACAAGATTCGCGATGTTGAATTACTGGAAAGGGTGGTTAAATACGTTTTTGATAACATTGGGAATAAGTTTTCAGCAAAAAATGTAGCCGACTATTTTAAAAGCCAGAACCGAAAGCTGGATTTAAATACGGTGTACAACTACCTGAATGCACTGGAGAGAGCTTTTATTATTTATCGGATACCACGTTTCGATATAAAAGGTAAAGAAATCCTCAAAACAAATGAAAAATATTTTATTGGTGACCAATCTTTATTATACGCCCTTATGGGCTATAAAGGCCGTTTAATTTCAGGCATCCTCGAAAACATTGTTATGCTTGAATTAAAACGTAGAGGATACCAGGTTTATGTAGGTAAACTTGATAATGCCGAGGTGGATTTTATTGCTGAGCAGGGGAACAAAAAGATTTATATACAGGTATGTTACAAGATGACCGAAAAATCGACCATTGAGCGTGAATATAAACCCCTTTTGTCGATTAAAGATAATTACCCAAAGTATGTACTTACCATGGACGAACATTGGAATGATAACATTGAAGGAATTGAACACCGACATATAGCCGATTTTTTATTAATGGAAGGCTATTAATTTAACAAAGGTATAATACATGAGAATTGTAAATTGCAAAATTTAGCAACAACCAAACAACTACCCCCTCGCGAAAGCCTCCAGTTGGTGTTTGTGGCCGATAATACCAAAATAACCCGGCAAACTGGTTGGAAACCCCAGGTTCAACCACGAGAAGGATTGGTTAAAATGATAAACTGGTTACAAAAACAATTATAATTGCTTATCAATATTTGAATTAAAATGAGCAGAAGTTTTACAATTCTTGGAGCAGGAATTTCAGGAATATCAGCAGCTTATCATGCTCAGCTAGCAGGTAATAAAGCAACAATTTATGAATTACGAAACCGTTGGGGAGGGCTTTGCGATCATTTTGAGATTGAGGGTTTCCGTTTCGACTATTTTGTACATTTATCATTTACACAAAATGATTATGTGAAAGAATTGTTTTCAAAATCGACCGACTATTATACTCATCATCCCGAATCGTATAATTATTACAAAGGCCTTTGGTTAAAACATCCGGCACAATTTAATCTGCATCCATTAAGCATACCCGATAAAGTAAGAGTTATAACTGATTTTGTTAACCGCCCAAAAATTGAAAACCCGGCCAACTATAAGGAATGGCTAGTTGCCGGATTTGGAGAGTATTTTGCGCAAACATTTCCTATAGCCTACACAAATAAATACTGGACCATTGATGCCGAAAAACTGACAACCGATTGGGTGGGTAAGAGGATGAAAGAGATTGCCCTTGATGAGATGTTGGCAGGAGCCTTTGAAACAACCCACGAAAACCATTATTATGCCAGTGAAATGCGATATCCAAAAAAAGGAGGGTATAAAGCCTTTTTAGCTTTTATGGCAAATGGATTAGAGATTAATCTCAATAAAAAAGCTATTTTACTTGACGTAAAGCAAAAGAAAATTGACTTTAATGATGGAACCAATGTGCATTATGAGCATTTAATATCGAGTATGCCTTTACCGCAACTTGTTGGAATTACAAAGGATGTTCCTCAAAACATTAAAGATGCCGCAAATAAATTATTACACACTTCAGGACAGTTGGTTTCAATAGGATTTAACCGACCTGAAATAACCAAACACCTGTGGTTTTATATTTACGACACCGATATCTTACCAGCAAGAGTTTATTCGCCTTCATTAAAATCACCGGAAAATGCTCCGGCAGGAAAAAGCAGCCTTCAGTTTGAAACCTATTACTCAAAGTACAAAAACAACAGCCTTGTTGGACAAAATTTGATTGAATATGTGGTTGAAAATGGGCAAAAAATGGGTTTATTCACATTAAACGACATTGAAATAACAGATTACAAACATGTACCTTTTGCCAATGTGGTATTCGATGTTCACCGGGCTGCCAATGTGGCCCTTATACGGCAGTATTATGAACAACTAGGCATTAAAACCATTGGTCGCTTTGGCGAATGGGACTATTTTTGGAGCGATCAGAGTTTAATGAGCGGGAAAAAAATAGTTGAAGTTTATAATTGATATGTTGAATTTTAAAATTTATAATGATTTTCAAAATAGACTTCTGAAAGGCCAGTCCAGAAGTATAATAGCAAAAAAAAACATATTTGGATCGTTTGGGATTAAAGGAGCTAATATTTTGGTTTCCTTATATTTAGTTCCGTTAACAATTACTATGTTAAATAAAGACTTGTATGGAGTTTGGATTACTTTATTTTCAATTGTTTCTTGGTTTAATATTATGGATATTGGATTAGGTAATGGATTCCGAAATAAATATGCTGAAGCTATTGCAATAAATGATTTATCATATGCCAAAAAGCTTACAAGCACCTTTTACATTACCATGTTTTTCATTGTATTAGGCTTTATTGTAATTTATAGCATTGTACATCAATTTATTGACTGGTATAAAATATTAAATGTTGATAAAAATACCGATGTAAATCTCAATTTAGTAGTATTGAATGTTTTTGTTTTTCTTGGGATTCAATTGTTGACCAAAAATATTAACATGGTATTACTTGCTATGCAAAAAACTGCGTTGAGTAACTTATTACCATTTTTAGGCAATATCATTTCCTTATTAGGCATTTTACTATTATCGTTTTTAGGAGTTGCTAATTTGTTTTCAATTTCATTAGTATTCATGTTAGCTCCAATTATTGTTTTTGTTTTTACTACTATTTTCTTATTTAAAACAACCTTAAGTAAGTACAAACCTGATAAAATAGAATTTAATTCTGAGCACTTGAAAGACATGCTGGGAATAGGCTTGAAATTTTTCATTATACAATTATCAATGATTTTTATATATTCATCTGCTAATATTGTTATAACACAGCTATTTGGACCCGGAGAAGTAACAAATTATAATATTGCATATAGGTTGTTTACCTCTTTTCAGATATTTTTTACGATTATTGTAACCCCGTTTTGGTCAGCATTCACAGATGCTAATTGTAAAGGTGATTATGTATGGATACGGAAAACAATCAGAGTTTTGGTATTAATATGGTTACTATTTGTTTTATTTTTATTTATAGTTTGGTTATTAACTCCTTACATTATAAAATTTTGGATCGGTGATTCAGTCTTTGTAACTTATAGTCTTTCATTTCAATTCTTCCTATTTACTGCTTTTTTTACTTTTAGTTCAATTATGTCTTCCTATTTAGCTGGAGTGGGTAAAATTACCTTATCACTATTTATAGCAATTATTCAAAGCGTCATAAACATACCACTAGCCGTTATATTAGGAAAATATTTTGGCTTAGGAATTAATGGAGTAATTTTATCACTAAATATTGGAATGTTATTACCTTGTCTATTGCTTACCATTCAAACATATAAATTGATAAACCATAAAGGTCATGGAATTTGGAACAAGTAATATCATTTTAAGTATTGCAATACCAACATGGAACAGAGCTGAATATTTAAAAAGATGCCTAGAAAGCATTGAAAAAGATATCCAAGGGAAGGTATTATCTTTGGAGATTATTGTTTCAGATAATTGTTCTACAGATAACACCCAAGATATTATACAATATTTTCTTAAAAAAGGATTACCAATAAAGGTATTTCTAAATTCTGAAAATATGGGTATTGAATATAATATTACTCAATGCTATAAAAAATCTAACGGAAAATTTGTTTTGGTCTTAGGTGACGATGATTTTTTTATTCCCGGAGGAATTGTTTATATACTAGAATTATTAAAGAGTTACAATTCAGAACAGTTAGGAATAGTTAATTTTTACAATAACTCAATTTATAGAAAGCCAAACCTAATTTATAAGGTTTACCTAAATAATGTTGTTTTCATAAAAACGCTAAGCTATTGGGTTACTTTTATATCGGGAAATATAATTAATAAAGATTTATTAGGGGATTTAAATATTTCTAAATATGAAGGAAGCTTTTTAACACAGGTACCTTATATCTATAATGCTGCTTTAAGGAGTAAAGTTAATATAATAGTTTATAAACCAATTATTATTGCTGAAATCAATAATAGCGGTGGATATAAACTTTTTGATGTGTTTGCTAAAAACTATAATCAGATTTTAAATGATTTTAAAAGATCAGGAATTTCGCAAAGTGTTATAAATAGCATAAATAATGATATGTTATTGGAGTTCTTTCCTCAATTTGTATATAAAACCAGATTCGATAAAAAAAACAAATTTAGTGAAAAGAGAATTTGGCCGATGATTTACAATACACATAAGTTCTACATTTCTTTCTGGATGTGCATTACCCCACTGTTTATTTTACCAAAATTGTTCTCAAAAATTTGGTTAAGAATTGTAATCAACAATTTTGCGAGTCTGCGACGAAGATTTAGAGTTAATGAAAATTAAAACATTTATTGTTATTTAATTCAGAATGAAATATATAAAGTTCTTTATCAATACACTTATAAAAATTGCTTATATATGCTTTCCTTACAAAAGGTATATAAAAGTAGTACGTTTTTTTGAGTTTATTAAAACGTCCTGGATTGTGAATTCATTTGCTTCAGTTGGGCTAAAGCCTATATTTCGATATCCTTTATACATTAAAGGTGCCGAAAGTATTAAAATTGGAAACAATTTTTACACCGGTCCTGGATTTAGAATAGAAGTATGGAATACAGACAAAAATGAAAAAAACAATATTATAATTGAAATTGGGAATAATGTTAGTTTTAATTTCAATTGCCATATAGGAGCGATTAATAAAATAATGATAAAAGACAATGTAATGGTAGGAAGTAATGTTTTAATTACCGATCACTCTCATGGGACTAATACTGGTAAGGAAACAGAAACCCCCACATGGGAACGACCATTATTTTCCAAGGGACATGTAATTATTGAAGATAATGTTTGGATAGGGGAAAATGTTTGTATTTTGCCAAATGTAACCATTGGCAAGAATTCAATTATTGGATGCAACTCAGTAATAAATAAAAATATTCCTCCTAATGTTATTGCTGCCGGAAACCCAGCTAAAATAATTAAAGAACTCTCATAATGTATTATAAATGAATAAAAACGCTGTATTTACAATTTCATCAAAAAACTATTTTGCACAAGGAATCTCATTACTTGATTCCATTTTTATGCAGCATAAAAATGACTTAGATTATTATTATCTAATTGTTGATGAGAATATAAATGAAATTGAGGATTATAATCTAAAGTTTAATTTGGTATTGGCAAAAAATATTGGAATACCTGATTTTTATTCATTAGCTTTTAAATATAATGTGATTGAGTTTAATACCGCTGTCAAGCCATTTTTCTTCGATTATTTATTTAAAGATTATGAAAAAGTGGTTTATTTCGATCCGGATATTTTCGTTTACAAATCGCTTGATCTAATTTTTAAAATTCTTGATTCGAATGATATTTTATTAACCCCACATATTATTAACCCCGATTTTCGAATAAATCTTATTGAGGATGGTGAATATCCTTTTTTACAGACAGGTATTTTTAATTTGGGGTTTTTAGGTGTTAAAAAATCAGGAGAGTCTTTAAAGTTTGTCGATTGGTTTAAAGAAAGAACCTTCAACGCTTGTTTTATTGATAATAAAATGGGACTTTTTGTAGATCAGAAATGGATTAACTTTGTACCATGTTTGTTTAATTCATATTTCATTTTAAAAGACAAATATTACAATGTAGCCTATTGGAATATTAGCGAACGAAATTTTAAAGAGTCGGAAATAAACGAAATAGTTTTTTATCATTTCAGCTCATTTGACATAAAAGACAATGATACTATTACTAAATTAAACTCTAAATTCTTCAATTTAAGTAATTTCCCCCTTTTAGCAGATAAAGTTAAATTGTATAGACAAATTTTGCGAAGCAATGGATACCTAGAATATAGAAATATTGATTATTCATATAGCAAATTTAATAATGGTAGTTTAATAACTAGTTACCACAGAAAAATTTACAAAATGAAACCAATTAAAGAGCCCTTTAATGTTTCCAAAACTTCAGTATTTTATTTGCATGGATATATATTGTTTACTATCAAACAAATAGTAAAAAATGTAATTAATTTATTGAGTAAGTGCAGAAAATAAATAACATTGAGATTTTTGTATATGCTCTTCTTGGTGGGATATATATACGTTTCATCGGAACTCTTTCCATAAGTGAAATATGGGTTTTATTGATGTCTGTTTTCATTCCTTGGAGAACACTTTATAAAGCTTATCCTTTTCTAAGTCAAGTAACAGGATTTTACATAGTTTATTTAATTATTCAAATAATCAGTGAATTATTATTAGCTAATGAATTTAAAAATGTATCAAGGGGCTTGATGGTTACCATCGTTTCTTTCTTAACATTTATTTATTTGTTCAATAAATTCAGATCGAATACTTTTATTATTGTAGTTTTCTTTTTTGGTCTACTAGTTCGGTCGATAATATTTCGAAATGCATCAAGTATGGCTGGTAATGTTGCATATGTTAGTTTAGTTAATTTTAATGAAGACGTTTTTAAATTTAGGATTGCTCCAATTTTAATTTCATTTGTTCTAGTCGTATCATATTATTTATTGAAAAAAGAATTAATGTTGATTTTGATGATAGTGCTTTTATCTGTTGCAACTATTTTCTTTTTATTTGATAGTCGCTCTTTAGGTATGATACTATTTGCAAGCAGTATATATATTGTATTTGCAAAAAGCATGTTAAAACTCAAAGGTTCCTTTTTAATTGTATTGTTATTTTTTTTAATTATAGGATATACAGGTTATGTTATTTGGACAAATGGTGTATTAAATAGGCGTATTGGGGGATCGCACTCATATGAGCAAACAATAAAAATGAGTAATCCCTATAATCCTTTCGAATTACTATTAATAGGTAGGGGTGAGTTTAAGGTTGGTCTTCAAGCATTAGCTGATAAGCCAATACTTGGACATGGAGCCTGGAAAAAGGATTTAACAGGTAAATATTTTCGCATCTTATTATCTTCGAGTGAAAAGATGGATAAAGAACTGAAAAGAGGTATTATAGAATTTAAAATTAAAAAAGGATTTGTTATCCCGGTGCATTCTGTTTTAATTGGTGCAGGAGTTAATAATGGTATTTTTGCCATGCTTTTAATGTTTTTTATCTTAATGTTTTTTATCTTAAAAGGTATAAAGGTTTTTTCTATTATATACAATAGTCCGTTTTCAATTATTTTCTTTATACAATTCGTTACTTTAATTTGGGATAGTTTATTTTCACCTCTTCCCCATTTTCGATTAAGTATGCCAATTTCATTTGCTATAATATTTACTTTCTATACTATTTTAAAGAATTATGAAAATTATAATTGGGATTCCAACCTACAACAGAAGCGAATCTTTAATCAGACGTTTACACGAAATAAAATCCTTTAGTGATAAAATTGCCGGTGTTGTTGTTTGTGATAATTCGGAAAATATTAATAATGAAGCTAAAAGTTTTTGTGAGAGCACCACAAACTGGTTTTACTATAAAAATGTTGTAAATATAGGAGGAGGGGCTAATTTTTTACGTTTGGTTGAGCTTGCCCAAAACGGAACCCATCTTTGGTGGCGGGGCGATGATGATCCTATAACTCCTGAACAAGTAGAGGCAGTTATCAATTCGGGTATTACAAATAAAGAATTGTTATTATTAAAACCAGAAAATAGTCCGGTTTTTAAAGGAAAAGGCATTTATGAATTTAGCCTAAACTTTAAAGAGATTAATCCCTTTGGGTGGCTGTCGATGGTTATTTTACCATTAGAAACCGCAAAAAAATCGCTCCGTTTTGGATATTGGGGCGTTTATACCGGATGGGCCAATGTTACCTTAATCTTGGGTATGTTTCGGGTTGATGCTGAAATGGCATTTCAGGTAGTTCCTTTTGAATTTAAAAAAGGTGATTTTAGGGAAATAGGGCAGGCGGAAGGTCAATGGTGGGCTTTATTTAATACGTGCATAAAAAATTTCGCTGTAACAGCTGATATGATCCCCGATAAAACAATTCGGCGCATTTATTTAAAACAATGGCGTAGAACCCAGCGGTATTCGCTTCCAAAATCACTTTTAAGGGGAAGGTTAGGCATTGGTAAACAGGAAATAATTACTTGGAAAACATTAAGTCCGTTGCTTTCATTCGATAATTTAAATAAAGTACCTTTATTTTTTGTATTATATTTTCTTTCAAAACTTCCCAGGTTTATTCCACGGATTTTGGTCGCCTTTTGGTCGAGAAATAAATCAGCCGAAACACTTAAAAAGATGGACCTATCATACTTAACCAGTGATTTAACTATTGGGCAACGTTATAAAATTTTAAAAGAGTGTATGAATCCTGAAATAGCATCCACCTTTTTGTAGGAAATTTTATAACCATGCAACAAACTATCTGTTTTATTACCACCGGCGATATTAAAACCAATGCGGCATCAAAACGTGCCCTTGGCATGGCCAACCCACTTGGCGAATTAGGTTGGCAGGTTCATATTATTATGCAGGATACCGATGAAAACCATATTAAGTCGAAAATAGAATGTAATAATAACATTGCGTTTCATTTTTTTCCTACATCGGGTTCAATTAAGGAAATTTGGTATAAACGAACAATTTTAAATACTATAAAACCGGACTATATTTATTTGTGTGGTTTTGTTGTTCGGAATATAATACCCTTTGGTATTAGTAAAAAACCAAATATTATAATAGAGCATTCAGAGCTAACCTCCAGTATACCGCTTGTTTCGAAAACCAACAAATTAAAAGCTTTATTATTGGAAAGTTACTCTAAATGGTATGCTGACGAGTTAATTTGCGCCAGTAAATACTTATATAACTATTATTTAAAAAAGAAACCTTTAAAGAAAATATTGTATTTACCGTACGCTTTTAATGATGAACTTTACAAGAAAAAGGGGGAAGTTATTGATAATGTTCATTTGAATGGAAAAAGCCTGCATGTTTTTTTATACGTAGGGTCAATTACACATAATTATGGCTTATTTACCATGCTTGAAGCTTGTGCCGAGCTTTTAAAACACACGGCAAATTTCAAACTGATTCTGGCTGGTACCGGCAAAGATCTTGATAAAGCCAGAGAATTTGTTACATTGACCGGAATAACCGATAATATTGAAGTTTTGGGTTATGTTGATGAAATTAAACTGATTGATCTATTTGCTCAAACCGATTGTTTTATTGCACCTTTACACAACACAATACAAGATTGGGCGCGGTGCCCAAGCAAATTATTTATGTACCTGCCGTACGAAAAACCAATAATTACCTGTAGAATAGGTGAGGCAATTGAAATTTTTGGCGATGATGGACATTATTTTGAAATTAATTCTGCCAAAAGCTTAAGTGATAAAATGAACTGGGTTCTAGAAAATAAAATAACAGAAGTTAAATATAACATTGCATTACATACCTGGAATTATAGAGCCCGGCAATTTCATCAATTTTTAGTATCATGATCAAAGCCGTCTATTTTACACCCATACCATCGCCTTTTCAGATTGAGTTTGTTGAAACTATTAACAAATCATTCACCGATTTTCAATTGGTATTGGTTTTTTCAAAATCGGCCACACATGACCGAAAACATTGGAATGCTAAATACAAAGGCATTGTCTTACAAAATCGCAAACGGCACGAAATCAATAAAATACTAAATCAGGAGAACCCTGACATCTTGATTTTTTCGGAATACAATACTGCTTTTGGCTTATATTTGATGTATTGGTCACTAAAAAACAGAAAAGATTATTTTCTGGGGCCAAAAGAAATGTTTTTACCCGGGAGTTTAGTAAAATCCTTCTTAAAGCAAAAGCTATTCGCGATGGTTGCTAAACATGCTAAGGGTATTATAGCTATTGGAAGCCAGGCATTATTGCAATTTGAAAAGCTTTACAAGGGGAATATTACAAGTATACCTTATTCGTTTAAACTCGATCATTTGTTGGCGGCTCAAAGGACTTATTCAGCATACGATATGCGCTTTTTAATTTCTGGACGTTTAGAGGATTTTCGGAATCCAACCATGGGAATTAAATGTTTTGCAAAAACTGTCGCATTGCGGCCCGATATGAACCTCCAGCTTATTATCTCTGGAACCGGATCCCTTGAAAACGAATGCCTTAAATTGATTAAAGAGTTGAACATAAGTGATCGGGTACTCTGGCTAAACGATTTTAAAGACTGGTATGATATCCATTCCATTTATACCCGGGCCGATGTTTTATTATCACTTCAAAAACATTCGGGTTGGGGCATTATTATACAGGAAGCTATGGCAAGCGGAATGGGAGTTATTACTTCATACAACCTTGCTGCATCTAACGATTTAATAATAAACGATTACAATGGATTTTATGTGCAATATAACGATCAGTCATCCATCATAAATAAGATGTTGGCCTACGTCGACGATAAATCGATTTTAAATGTGCATGGAGAAAGATCGAAAGAAATAGTAAAAACTATTGATGTATGTAAAACTTCGGTGGCATTTGTTGATTTTATAAAAAGGAACCTTACTTAAAAAGACAATTATGAAAATTGCCATATTAGCAAATTCGATCTCTCACAAAGGTGCCGGTATTTCTTATTTTGTAAACGGACTTGCTTTACATTTAAAACGAAAATTGAAAGTAGGGCTTTTTTCACTTGAAGATGACAATCAAGCATCAAATAAAAATGATGATATCAGTGTCCTGTTTCAAAAATCGGTTTTTAATGGTTTTAGTATTGGATATTCTTTGGAGATGAAAAAATATTTAACCCGGCATATCACTGAGTATTCATTGATTCATACAAACTCCATATGGGGTTACACGCATTACCTGGGTTATTGTCTGAGCAAGCAATTCAGAATTAAACGAATAAGTACAGTGCATGGAATGTTGGCTCCCAAGGAACTAAATCGGGGGAAATTAAAAAAGAGCTTATTCCGGAAATTCTTCGTATTAAAGTCGCTTAATTCAGCTGATTGTGTTCATGTTACATCATATTTAGAATATAATATTGTACGTGCATATGGCATTAAATCACCCATTGCGGTTATACCCATCGGCATGGAAATGAATTTTGATCAAATTCAGTCTGAAGGTTCATTTATTCATAATCAATATCCCCATCTTGAAGGGAAAAGAATTCTTTTATATTTATCAAGGGTTCATCCAATAAAGTCAGTGGGCAAATTAACTGAAGTTTGGGGACGTTTATACAAGAACTATCCCAATTGGCATTTGGTAATTGCAGGAACCGGCGATGATACATATTTGGGCGAACTAAAAAAACAATTACATGCAAGTGGAGCTGACACTTCTACAACCTTTTTGGGGGCATTGTATGGTGATTATAAAAAAGAATTATATAAACGCTGTGACTTATTTGTTTTACCAACCCAGACCGAGAATTTTGGTATTGTGGTTTTAGAAGCGCTAATGTTTAATAAACCTGTAATTACTACCGTTGGAGCACCATGGAAAGATTTGGTTGATTATCATTGCGGGTGGTGGATTAACCACGGTGTAGAACCGCTTTACGACTGCTTAAATAATGCCCTATCATTATCGGTTACTGATTTATTGCAAATAGGGGCAAATGGTAAAAAATTAGTTGAAGATCATTACGCATGGCCAAAAGTAAGTGAAATGATGTTTCAACTATACCAATGGCAACTCGAAGGTGGTAAGGCACCTGAATTTGTACATTTTAATTAAAACTTTATAGAAATGATTAAGGTAGATATAAGCGACAAAAAGAGTTACTTCTCATTAAGTAACCGTTTAAGCCGGGTGATTTGGGGTGTTGCATATATAGTTTTCTTCCGGTTTTCGCCAAGACCCTTTCACTTGTGGCGGAATGTATTATTGCGTATGTTTGGGGCAAAACTGCATCGGAAAGCCAGGATTTATCCTTCGGCAAAAATTTATGCCCCCTGGAATTTAATCATGCATCAAAATGCAACCTTGGGAGATGGGGTTTATTGTTATTGCGTTACCACTATCGAAATAGGGGCAAATTCAACAATAAGCCAGTTTTCATTCCTTTGCGGCGCCGATCACGATTATGAGCATTCGAGGTTTCCATTAAAAGCAAGGCCAATTAAAGTTGGGGAACAATGTTGGCTGGCTGCCGATGTTTTTGTTGCACCAGGTGTTACCATCGGTGATGGAACGGTAGTTGGTGCCCGTTCAAGTGTATTCCGCGATTTACCACCATGGAAAGTTTGCGCAGGAACACCCGCAAAAGTAATTAAGGATAGAATTATTAAACAATAGTATGGAGACAATAAATTGTTCGGTTTTTATACAAACTTTAAATGAGGAATCCAATATTCAGCGATGCATTGATTCATTAAAATGGAGCGATGATATAGTTGTCCTCGATTCGTATAGCAGTGATAGAACAGAGGAGATTGTGCTTAAAAATGGAGCAAGATGGGTTCAGCATGAATATAAAGGACGAGCTGCTCATCAGAATTGGGCAATGGAAAATATAAAATTCAAACACGATTGGGTATTTTATGCTGATGCCGATGAAATAGTTCCCTCTAATCTACTCGAAGAAATAAAAAAAGTTACTTCGATTCCGGTGAATGAAAACCCTGTGGTCGCTTACCAAATCAGGCGACGCGATTTTTTTATGGGAAGTTGGATACAGCGTAGTTCGGGATATCCCTGGATTGTGCGTTTATTTCGACACGACAAAATAGGATGGGAACGAAAGGCCAATCCTGTACCTAAGATCGATGGACAGCTGGGTGCCTTGAAAGAATATTTTATTCATTATCCTTTTTCGAAAGGGATTAACGATTGGGTATGGCGACACAACAGGTATTCAACCTATGAGGCTGATGAAACCATGAATTCACTCCAAAAAAGTGACTTTAAGGTTTCGGGTTTGGTCAGTCGCAATCCTGCATTAAGGCGATATGCTTTGAAGCAACTTTCGTTTCGACTCCCATTTCGCCCTTTCTTAAAATTCATTTATCTTTTTTTCGTTAAAATGTCGTTTCTCGATGGGAAAGCAGGTATTCACTACACTTTTCTACAATGTTTTTATGAGTATTTAATCGTTCTTAAAATAAAAGAACTAAAAAGGATCAAGAATGGAAAAACCATTTAAATTAGATTCAGGTGGTCAAATTGAGTTTCTAACAACAGGTGAGGCTTCACATTTTTTCGGATATTTTGATAAATCACCCTGGTGTCCGAATAATCAAAATTTATTTCTTTGCCATCGTTCATTTCACGAAAATGTTTTTCCAAAAGGTATCGAAAAAATTGAGGTTGGTTATTGGGAAATTGCATCAAACCGATTTGTTAAACTTGCTGAAACTTTAGCATGGAATTTTCAACAAGGTGCAATGCTGCAATGGGTTGGCAAAAGTAATAAAATATTATTTAATGATATTCACGAAGGTAAAGCAGTTGCAAAAATAATAGATTTGAAGGGTGATTTAAAGGCCCAAATTGACTATCCAATCGCGACATTAAATTCAGATGGAACGTTAGGTGTAAGTTTAAATTTTGGGCGATTAAACAGAGTACGGAAAGATTATGGTTACCCGGCAATTACTGATTTATATGCACATGAAAATATTCCAGAAAACGACGGAATCATTCTGGTTGATATAGTTACAGGAAATCCCGTCAAAATAATTAGTATTAAACAAATTGCTGAATTTGGTAAAAATAACACCGTTAAAAACGCCTTTCATTATGTTAATCATCCCATTTTTAGCCCTGATGGGAAAAAGATATGTTTTTTGCACAGGTACATAAATGAAGTGGGAACCCAATATACACGCATGCTTATTTACAATATTGGCAACGATGAGTTGCTATTATTAATTGCCGGTATGGCTTCGCATTTTGGTTGGCGCAATAATCAAGACATTATTGCATGGGCTGGTGAACGTTCGTTACTTGAAGGGGTAAATAAAGGATTAATGGGTAAAATACCTGTAGGCAAGATATTTCAGGTCATGTATAAAAAACTAGGTAAGCCTAGATTCCTGAAAAGGTTTGTACTGAAGGACAATTATATCCTTTTTGATACACAATCTTTAAATAGGACATTCATAAAAAACAAGGCATTAGTTTCGGATGGCCATTGTAGTTTTGAGAAAAATGGAAATCGTATGATTACAGATAATTATCCTGACAAAAAAGGAAGAGTTTCCTTAATCATGTTTGATTTCAAAAATAAAGAAGCAAAAACTATAGGAAATTTTTACCTGCCACCTACCTGGGATGATGAGGTAAGGTGCGACTTACACCCCCGTTGGAATGAAGCAGGTGATATGATAGCGGTTGATACAGTAGTAGAAAATAGAAGACAAATGCTTTTAATTAGTCTACAATAAATATTATAATGAATATCTTAGTTACTGGTACAGCGGGATTTATTGGTTTTCATCTTTCAAAAAAATTAGCTAATAAGAAAGATAGGATTATAGGAATCGATTCGTTGAACTCATATTACGATGTTACCCTTAAGCTGGCTCGATTAAAAGAATTGGGCATTGATGAAGAGATTTTTCCACTTAAAGAAATCAAAAGTAAAAATTGTGATTTTAGGTTTATTAATATTCAGCTTGAAAATAGAATAGAAATTGAGCGTATTTTTGAAAAGTATCAAATTGATGTTGTAATCAATCTGGCGGCTCAAGCAGGGGTTAGGTATAGTATCGAAAATCCGTATTCATATATTGATTCAAATATTGTTGGATTTATGAATATTTTGGAATGTTGTCGCAGTTTTGCAATTAAGCACCTGGTATTTGCAAGTAGTAGCAGTGTTTATGGATTAAATGCCCAAATACCATTTTCAGAAAGTGATAATGTTGATCACCCTATAAGTTTATATGCTGCAACGAAAAAAAGCAACGAATTAATGGCGCATACTTATAGTTATTTGTATAAAATACCTTGTACAGGTTTGCGTTTTTTTACAGTTTACGGTCCTTGGGGGAGGCCCGATATGGCTTTGTTTAAATTCACAAAAGCTATATTTGAGGATAAACCCATTGATATTTATAATTATGGTGATATGCACCGTGACTTTACCTATATAGATGATGTTGTGAATGTACTAGAACGTGTTTCTAAAAGCATACCTCAAACAAATCAGTTTTGGGATAGTCAAAATCCTGACCCTTCGAGTTCTATTGCACCATATAGAATTTATAATGTTGGGAATCACACTCCTGTTAACTTGCTCGAATTCATTTCTTTGATTGAAAAGTATAGCAGAAAAATGGCAATTAAAAACTTCTTGCCAATTCAGGACGGTGATGTATATAAAACTTATGCCGATACTCACAAAATAGAAGAAGGAATAGGCCTTAAACCGAACACCCCAATTGAAGTTGGCGTGAAAGCTTTTATAGACTGGTATCGTTCATACTATCATTTATGAAAGTTACGTTAATAACTGCTTGTTTTAATAATAAAAACACAATAGGATCAACAATTCGTTCGGTTCAAAGTCAAACGTATGCTGATATAGAGCATATAATAGTTGATGGATCATCAACAGATGGTACCTTAGAACTACTTTACCAATTGAAGAATGAAACAACCCAAGTAATAACGGAACCTGATAAAGGTATGTACGATGCTATCAATAAGGGGTTAAACCTGGCTACGGGTGATATTATCGGTCTTTTGCACTCCGATGACGAATTATATGCCAATAACACCATTGAACAAATTGTTAACCACTTTGCACAATCGCAAGCCGATTGGGTTTATGGGAACGGAATTTATGTTGATAGTACAAATACCAATCTGATTATCAGGAATTGGATTAGTAAACCATTTAAAAGGTGGAAATTGTGGTTTGGCTGGGTTCCCTTGCATACCACCATGTATTTTAATAAAGCAGCCGTTAAACTATTAGGCCTTTATGATTTGCGTTACCGCATTGCAAGCGATTATGAATATACCCTCAGGGCACTTACCAGTTCAAAATTAAAGGTACACTATACCGGGTTTTATCATGTGCGTATGAAAATGGGTGGCACAAGTACCTCTTTAAAAAATCAATTACCAAAATCAAAAGAAGATTTTATTATAATGCGATTGTATAAACTTCCGGCTTCTTTTACATTAACTTTTAAAATATTACGTAAAATACCTCAGTTTTTTTAACATTTAATTAACTCAAGAAAAGTTATTTAGTATCTTATCAACTTAATATGTTAAACTCATCCAGCATTCTTCTCCCCCCTTAACATATTACCAATTGTCCGTGTAATAATAGATAAATCAAGCAAGAATGACCAGTTCTCGATATACCAAACATCAAATTCAACCCGTTTTTCCATGAGTATCGGTTGGGTTGTTTCGCCCCGGTAACCATTTACCTGAGCCCACCCGGTTATACCTGGCTTAACAAAATGTCGCACCATATATTTGCTAATAATTTCCGCATATTGTTCAGTATGTTTTAACATGTGTGGACGTGGCCCCACTACTGACATTTGTCCCATTAAAACATTAAAAAATTGGGGCAATTCATCAATGTTGGTTTTGCGTAAAAATCTACCAATTTGGGTTAACCGACTGTCGTTTTTTGTTGCTTGTTTTAAATGAGCATCCTTGTTTACAGTCATTGAACGGAATTTAATTATTCTAAAAGTTTGATTTGATTTACCCGTTCGTTCCTGAATAAAAAACATGGGGCCCTTAGATTCAATTTTTATAAGTAACCCAATTAATGGCAGCAACCAACTTAATATGAAAAGGATAATAAACGATGAAAAAAGTATATCGAAACTTCGTTTTAATAATCGGGCATAACTACTTTCTAGGGGTTCGGGTCTCAATAATACTATAGGTATCCCTTCAATAAAATCTATGGCAACCATTTTTCTTAAATATTTCTGAAAACTTGGTACAAGTTTAAAACGGATTAAATTTTTTTCGCAAAACAGGATTATTTCTCTGATTCGTTCTTCATAACTTGATTCCAAAGTACAAAAAACTTCATCTAGTCCTTGTTCACTATGATAAGTTTCAAAATTTTGTAATGGGTAATATGGGCATTCAAGTTCTAACCCTAATTCTTTTTTGTCGGCAAAAAAGCCTACAAACTTATATCCATAATGTTTGTTTTTTATTAACGTATTATAAAGATCTATGGATTGTTGGGAGGCTCCCAAAATTGCAATTCTTCGATAGTTAAACCCAGCTTTGCGATAGGAGTTTAAAAGTTGGAAAAATGTAATACGCCATCCAATCAGTAATATCAACTCAATACCAATGCTTATAAAAAGGGTTAAACGTGAAATGCCATAAAATCGAAAAACAATCATTGCCAAATACACTACAGTTAAATGAATAAGGGTGGAACGAAGTGTTTTAATAATAATTTGTTCTACTGGAATTCCTCTTTTAGTAATTGAGTAACTTGATTGTGAAGCTATTACCCACCAAGAGAACATATAAATAAGAAAAACAATCACATAATCAGGACTTTGAAAATTGAAAAATGCTTTCTGCCTAAGAAAGTAAGCAAGAAAAAAAGCAATCAACAAAAAAAAGAAGTCCCCAATTAAACTAAGAGAATCTTGATATTTTGAGTATCGAATTCCAGGCATAGTTTTTTTATATTAAATTCATTTAAGCCTACCAAAATTAGTTTTTAATGGGAATAGTAAAAAATGTTTCATTGCAGGTAATTTGGGATTTATCAAAAAAAAATGTATTAAACCAACACCAATAAATAATTAACTGTTTTTGGAATGTTAAAACATGAAAGAATTTTGTTTTTCTTTAAAATAATAAAGTTATTTCTACTTTACGAAGATAATAATATTTGATTTTGAGCTTGTTTGCTGTAACAATAATCAATATCAAGTTTCCTTTTGTGATGTCTTTTAGCCATTTGTTCTAACCGTTGCTCAACATCTTTGGGTGTACCAAAAACTTGTAGTATTACCAATATCCTGGCATCTCTAAAACTAAGTAATGGTACATCGGAATGGTTATCCATCTGTTGTTTCATTATAAACAACGAAGCCAACATTACAAGGGCATGGTGATGGTGCCAGTTTTTCCAACCCGGGTTTGGTAATCCGACATGCCCAGTTCATTTTTGGCATTGTCAAATGTCCGCTCTACCCAATAACGCTGGGCTACAAAGTAGGCATATTCCTTATGGCTGTATTGGTTTATTCTACCAGCCGGTAATTGCAGTGAAATACCGGAAACCGAAAAACGGAAACCGGAATTGCTTTGAGGAATTCTGTGAAACTCTGCGTACCAAAAAGTACGGAAGTTCGTTAGCCTATGAGCAAATTGGCCCGTTGTCTTGTGTCTTGATACTGACTGCTTGATACTTTGTTCATTGTTTTTGTATTAGGGGTGAAAGCTTATCCCGGCCTGTAACCCTCTATCAAAGGCAGACAGGCCTCAAGGTGGAGAGCAGGTGAACTATTAATAGCAAAGAAAATGAGACACTTAGTCGCGGCGCGACTTCACTAAATCAGAGATTGCATAATTGATATAAAATACCCTCTTTAATAGAGTCGCACCGCGACTCGCGGATTTAAGGTTTATAAATAATATTTACAGATTTGGAATTTAATTCCACAATTGTAAATTTGTATCATGATTAAACGCGAGGCAGAAAACGAATTACGGTATTTGGCTACCCAGTTTAAAGCGGTAGCAGTGGTCGGTCCCCGGCAATCAGGAAAAACAACATTGGTACGGATGGTTTTTGAGGGGAAGGCCTATGTAAGTTTAGAAAACCCTGATATCCGGAGATTTGCGATGGAAGATCCCCGTGGCTTTCTTTACAATTATCCAAATGGAGCCATCCTTGATGAGATACAGAGAGTACCCCATCTTTTTTCCTACCTACAGCAGGTTCTTGATGAAAGAGCGTCTAAAGGGCAATTTATTCTAACCGGGTCCAACAATTTTTTATTACAGGAGTCCATTTCACAAAGTTTAGCAGGAAGGGTAGGCTACTTGTTTTTATTGCCTTTGAGTATGAACGAACTGAAATATAAGGACGAGATAGACTTTTGGTTGTATAAAGGAGGGTATCCGGTATTGCATCAGGAAGAAACGGAGACCTCCCGGTTTTATGCAAATTATATCCGCACCTATATTGAGCGCGATGTCCGCTTATTAAAAAATATTAGCGATTTGTATGCCTTTGAACGATTTCTGCGATTGTGTGCCGGGCGAATAGGTCAACTGCTCAACATGAGCAATCTTGCGGTGGAGGTAGGGGTCGATACTAAAACTATCGGTGCATGGTTGGCTGTGCTGGAAACCAGTTTCATTCTTTTTCGGTTGCAGCCTTTCCATGAAAGCTATAACAAACGCATTGTTAAAATGCCAAAAATCTATTTTTATGATACCGGACTTGCTTGCGCGTTGTTAGGGGTTGAGAATCAGAAACAACTGGCATTAAACCCATTCCGTGGACATCTGTTCGAAAACGCAGTTATTGTTGAACTTTTAAAGAGGCGTTTGAATAATGGAAAAACGAACAATCTATTTTTTTGGCGTGATAACGTGGGAAATGAAATAGATGTGTTGGTTGTTATGGCTACTGAGAAATTGGCCATTGAAATAAAATCCGGGCAAACCATCTCAAATGAATATTTTAAGGGAATTCAATTTTGGAACAAGATTACCCAAACTGGAGGCGGATTGGTTGTATATGGTGGAGAGTTGGTCCAAAGAAGGAGTAATGGGATTCAAGTAGTTCCGTTGACAGAGTTGTATGCAAACTTAGATGATTTGGAAAAAATAGAATCATCCTAAAAAGTAAGGCTCCCCTAGAAGAAATCCTAGGTGTGCTTTGCGGTGAATGAAAACAACAACGAATCTATATTTTATTTCAGTAATAACCACTTTATGACGGCTCGATTTATTGTATTTCTTACCATTGTGTTTGTTTGGCAAATCCGGGTTGAGGCTCAGGAATCGCACTCGCTGTACCAAAACCAGAATTTTCCGCATCAGGATAGGTATGTGTATCAAGCCGATCATCGGTTTCATACCTCAGTGCGGCCTTTTTTAAAGGCACAGGTTGATTCAATCGTACGTTTCGACAGCCTGTACCGGATTCCTACGCAGAAAAAGGCAGTGGATATGATTTTTAACCGGAGCTTGCTTCAATACCAGAAGGGGGATTTTTCCTTTACACTCGATCCACTTTTTAACTTTGAACTGGGGAAAGATCCGGATCAATCCAAGAAGAGCTGGATCAATACGCGAGGCGTAATGGTGAACGCACAGTTGGGCAAGATGGTTTCAGTGTCCACCTCGTTTTACGAAAACCAAGTCCTGTTTAACGATTATCGGCGCGAACGGGTGAATCAATTTGGTGTGGTTCCCGGCCAGGGTTGGCCAAAAGCTTATAAGAAAACCGGATTCGATTATGGACTGGCCGAAGCCTACGTGTCGTTTACCCCAGGCAAACATTTCAATTTCACATTTGGCCATGGCAAAAACTTTATTGGCGATGGCTACCGTTCCTTGCTGTTATCCGATCACGCGTTTAATTACCCTTTTTTCAGGATTACCACCGACTTTTGGCACATCAAGTATGTAAACCTTTGGGCACAGTTTCAGGATTTGACTACAGGGCATCCCTATGGTGAGGCCTTTGACAAAAAATGGGGATCCTTTCATTACCTCGATTGGAGCGTAACACCTTGGTTAAACCTCGGTTTTTTTGAAGCTATTATCTGGCAACATGCTGATAGTAGCGGAGTCCGTGGGTTCGACTTTAATTATGCCAACCCGGTGATTTTTTTACGTCCCGTGGAATTTTCAGTGGGCTCACCCGACAATGCTTTGATGGGCTTGAACGGTAAAATAACCCTTTTCGGGGATCATGTTTTTTATGGTCAGATGATGATTGATGAATTTAAAATCAGGGAAATCAAGGCAGATTTTCAGCACCGGATGAATCCTTCCGACACAACTATTCAGTGGGGTTGGTGGGCCAACAAATGGGCGTTTCAGATAGGTTACAAAACCTTCGATCTGTTTGGGTTCAAGCACCTCGATATTCAGAGCGAGTTCAATTATGTTAGGCCTTACATGTATTCGCACCTGATTACCAAGCAAAATTATGGACATTACAATGCCTCCCTGGCGCATCCCTTGGGGTCTAACTTTTGGGAGTCGGTTTCCTTTGTTCGTTATAATTACAAACGGCTGTTTTTCGAGGGCCGGTATTCTTATGCCAAACACGGGAGCGATACGGCCGGGTTAAATTTTGGGAACGATATTTATGCCCCGTACACCACCCATGCACAGGAATACGGGAACTATCTGGGGCAGGCGCGTGAGGTAACTTTAAAATACACCTCATTTATGGTTGCCTACCTGGTGAATCCACGCACCAACCTGAATATTTATGTAAATTACACCATGCGGAAAGAGAATTCGTTGGAACAGAGTCTGTTTACATTTGGTATCCGTACATCGCTTCAGAATTTTTATTACGATTTTTAAAGAGGAAATATTTATACAGGTCCACTTACGTTGAGATATTTTAATTCTTCTGAGGTAAGTAGTTAATTGTATATCTATTTCGTTATCTTCCCCTCCACCCTTCGGAAACCAAGCCATGGCGTGGACATACCCCGATTTAGATTCGCGGGTACGAGCACAAATACTACAAAAAACTTACAACAAAGCAGTTCTCCCCTTGGGGAACTAAATGAACGAAGTGAGTGTTCTCATGAGCGATAGCGAGTAAATGGCCTTTTGGCAGAGGGGGGAATAGGTTATTTCTAATCATTTTGTGTTATGCAGTTATCTACCGACCTCTATATTTTTTTTAAAACCTTCGTATCCTTTATTGCCCTCAGACAATGAGGGCAATTGTCTGTAAAATTTTTATAAATAAATGATAATCTGTTATTTACAAAGAGTATCAAATCATGCTTTTCAACAGGATATGTTTTATCTCGTGTTTTGTGTCTAAAAATCTACCGGTCTATTGTGAGAAAACATGCTTTTTATCAGGTGGATTTTACTAGGACAATTCAATTTTATTGGTGATAGTCCAAAGAATATTTTGCTAATTGCGCACTGTAATAAACTACTACTATTCAGTAATCTTTTACGTGAGTAGAAGGTTAAAAAATTAAATGCAACACAATGAAAAAAGCAAATAGTCTGATTTTAATGTTTTTAGCAAGCATTTTAATTTCTGTTTTTTCCTCCATGGCAAGTAATGTGGTGATAGATAAAACAGAAAAAACAGGAGTAAAGCTGGTATCATCGGACAGCAAAGCCATGGAATTGGTTTTTACCTTCAATGGGTATTCCACTATTGAGGTAAAAACACCCAAGGGAGAAGCCTCCATACTCATGTTGGAAAAGGGTTCACCCATTTTAGAAACCGGAGCTCCCGATTTGCAAAAATGGACTACATCGGTTATTGTTTCTGAAACAGAACGTATGGATTTGGAGGTGCTTAATGCCGAATTTGTGGAATATCCAAATATCGAAGTGGCACCATCGAAAGGGAACCTTTACCGCGATCAAAACCCTGCAAAAGTTTCCTACACATACGGGGCGGCCTATCAAACCGATGCTTTTTATCCCGGGATATTGGCAGAACTGCGCAAGCCCTATATTTTACGCGATTATAGGGGACAAACTATCGTGGTAAACCCCTTGCAATACAATCCGGCGACCAAAACCTTGCGGGTATATACCCAAATCCGTGTCCGGTTAATGAACTCGGGGGAGTTGGGCGAAAACCCGGTTACATTCAAGGCCCCTAAAAAATCAAGTGCCGAATATCAGCAGATTTACCAACATCAATTTCTGAATTATCAAACGCCAAAATATACTCCGGTGGAGGAATCGGGGAATTTATTGATCGTTAGCCCCGCCAAGTATGTTGAGGCCGTAAAACCTTTAGCTGACTGGAAAAACAAACGTGGTCTGGTAACCGAGATTGTTGAATTTTCAGCATCAACCACGGGTAACAATGCTGAAGATTTGCAGGAATATATCCGTTTGTATTATCAACAAAAAGGGCTGACGTTTTTATTGCTAGTTGGTGATGCCAACGACATCCCGTCGTTGTATGCAAGTGGTGATTCCGATGTGGCTTATGCTTACATGGCAGGAAACGATTCTTATCCGGAATTTTTTGTGGGACGATTGAGTGGCAGTACCACAACGCATATTCAAAACCAGGTGGAAAAGTCCATTTATTACGAACGCGATATAGATGAAACAGCTATATGGCTCTCCAATGGAATGGTTATTGCCTCCGATGAGGGCGGTGGTGGCCAGGGAGATGATGGGGAATCGGACAAACAGCACATGGAAAAGATAAAAACCGATCTCCTTTCGTTTACTTATGAGCAGGTGGCTACAGCTTACGATCCGGGAGCTACCGCCCTGCAGGTCTCAAATGCTATCAATACCGGTTTGAGTAACATCAATTATGTAGGCCACGGTGCCGACACCTATTGGGTAACCACCGGTTTTGATGTGGCCGACTGCAACAATTTAACAAACTACAACAAGTTTCCATTTGTATTCGATGTAGCTTGTGTGAATGGAAACTTTCACGGGCAAACCTGCTTTGCCGAAGCTTTTGTTCAGGCAAGGAAAAATGATCAGCCCACAGGGGCCTTGGCTATTATTGCCTCTACCATAAATCAATCGTGGGCTCCCCCAATGGACGGGCAGGATGAGATGGTTGATATTTTGATTGAAAGTTACGAAAACAATATCAAGCGGACGTTTGGCGGCATCGCCTACAATGGTTGCTTGCACATGAACGATGAATATGGAAGCGACGGGGAAGATATGACCGACACCTGGACCACTTTTGGCGATCCATCGGTTTTGGTGCGCACCAAAACCCCCGTGGCTATGGAAGTTTCCCATGCCGACGAAATTCTTATCGGAACATCTTCTTTATTGGTCTCGTGCAATGCCGAACAGGGACTGGTTGGTTTGAGCCACCAAAATACTGTAGTTGCCACGGCTGTGGTAGTAAATGGTGAGGCATTACTGGAATTCGAACCTTTTACCGATGTGACCGACCTGGATTTGGTAATTACAGGTTTTAATCTAAGGACTTATCAGTCTGTGGTAAAAGTAATCCCTGCTCAAGGGCCTTATATCTCGATGGTTAAAGCCTCGGTAAACGACAGGTACGGAAATAACAATAACTGGTTAGATAGTGGGGAAGAGGTTTTTATAGATGTTCAGATAAAAAATGTTGGTGTTGAAACGGCAGCAGATGTACAAGTGGTACTTTCTACAACCGATGAATTTATACAGATATTACAGGCTTCACATTCTTTTGGCACCATAAACGCAGGAAGCCAAACAGGAAACAGTGGTTTAAAAATTAAAGTTTCAGGAGCCACACCCAACCAGCATCAATCAGTTTTTACCTTAACAATTACCGACAACCTGGAGCATCAATGGATCCGGACGGTGGAATTCACCGTAAATGCCCCCGTTGTAAGTTTAGGTGATGCGGTTTTGATCGAAGATGGAACTTATGGCGATGGGAACAATAAACTGGAACCTGGGGAATCTGGCTTTCTTTTACTTTCAATTTTGAATGAAGGAACCCAAACCTCGTCACCCCTTCAAATCCGATGGGAGGCATCGTCTCCATACGTTATTCTTGATGGAGAACTGGTGGAGGTGGATGCCATAGAGCCCGGACAAACAGGGTATGCAAAAGTGAAAGCAAGTACCAGCAGCCATACCCCACAAGGCACTAAAATTTCGGTTAATTATGGAAGGGCCCCGGAAGACAGCCTAAGAAACACCTATCAGTTTGTGGTGGGACAACCACCTTTACTGGAGCTTGGAAGCGGAACAACCAAGAAATACCAATACCCGTTCTATAATTACTATAAAAGCAACAAAACACAAATGCTCTTTCTTGCCGATGAATTCTCCTCAGGGACACAACTGATCAATGAATTGGCATTAAATCTGGCTTCAGTAACTACCAACGAAAAACACCGCATGCTTAAGAATTTTGTTATTGTTATGGGTACTACCCCGGCTACTCAAATGGACACAAGCTATGCAACGATTGAAAATCCTGACACGGTGCTGTATCAAGACAGTCTGGAGTTGAGCGCTGTGACAGGTTGGTTTGGATTAGCAATTGATCCTTTTGAATACCAAACCAAGCAGGGGAATTTGCTTGTGGAGATTTATTGGGGGGTGAACGAAAGTTATTGTGCCTCTACCGACCGGACATCGGTTTATTGCTCTGAAACGCCGGCCCCCACTGTTGCTTATGGTTATGCCGACAATGAATATCCGGCGCAGTTTGACGGGTCCAACAATATCCGCCCTAACGTGAAATTTGGTTTTATCGATCAGAACTTGAAGCAAGATACACTGACATTGGTTGTTGTTGATGAATTGTTGGTGCCGGTTTCAGAATCGCAAGTAACGCTGGGTTCACAGCAATGGTTAACCAATACGGATGGAAAAATCACGGGTTACCTGGCACACGGAACCTATGAGACTTTTGTTTCGAAAAAAGGGTTTCAGCCTTTGCAACAGGCGGTTGAGTTGAATGATACGGTAAAAACAGACACCCTGATATTGCAGAACTATGAAAATCTGTATGAAATGGCTATTCAAATAACTGATGGCACCAATGCCTTGGAAGGGGCTACGGTGACATTCAATTCTCAGTCTCAAACGACAACAGCTTCCGGGGAACTCCAATTCAGCGAAATTCCCGAAGGAACCTATATTTTGTTGGTTGAGGCTCCTGGTTTTGAGTTTCTGGAGCAAGAGGTTACCATAACTAACGACACCCTTGTAACAATCAACCTGACTAAAATGCCTATCTATACGGTCACCTTTGAGTTTACTGAAAAAGAGGTGCCTTTGGCAGGAGTGAATGTACTTTTTAATAATGACTGGGTAATTAGTGAAACCGATGGAAAAGCAACTTTTGAGGGCATTGCCTCGGGTGCTACACTTATTTATTATATCGAAAAGTGGGGCTATTATTCCAGTTCCGACACGTTGGACAGCATTGCCGGGGATTTGAATCTTACCATCCAAATGCAAAAAATTCCTGATTTGCTGATACATGTAACCAACAAATTTGGAAAAATGGAAAAAGCAAAAGTAACCTTCCAAAACCAAACAGTCTATTCCAATTTGAATGGGGAAGCCCTGTTTGAAGATGTGAAGTTGGGCGAAGATCAATTGGTTTCTTTAGAATGCCCGGGGTATTATGGAATTACAGACACCATTGATATTTCGAATACAGATAAGGCACATGAGGGTTATTTATTTAAAAAAACCGATGTTTCTCTTCAGGTGACTGATGGGCAAAACCCCATGCCAGGAATCAACGTGGTAATGGGAGCCAAGGAAAAAGTCACCGATGAGCAGGGTGCAGTGGTATTCAAATCGAACGAGGAAGCTTCTCAGGTAGCCATGAGTATCAACCAAACAGGATATTATCCGGTGAACCGTACCTTCGATTTTGTAAAAGATGTTGACATCGAGGAAACAATTGTATTGGAATTTATCCCCGATGTGGAGTTCACGCTGCTATTTAAAGGAACTCCTGTTGCGGGAATTACCCTGAACTTTAATGGCGTCAATTGGGTTTCAGATGAAAGTGGAAAAATCTTACTCACCGATGTGGCGAAAGGAGATTATACCTATTCGGTTGAAGAAACAGGATATTATGCGGTGCAAGAATCGTTAACCATTGCATTGTCCAACGTGGTTCTTCCCATTGAATTAAAAATGATCCCGGATGTCAGTTTCACCATTACACACAATGGAGAAGCGGAAACGGAGGTATCGGTGCTGTTGGGTACACAGGAACAGACAACTTCGGCGTTAGGAAAAACGTCATTTGTAGATATCCCTGCCGGAACCCATTCCTATGCTATTTCAAAAGAGGGATTCAACAGTATCAATGGGGAACTGATAGTAGGTGAAGAGGATGTCCAAGTGGATGTGAATATTTACCTGGTTTCGGTGGCATCAAACAGTGCGGTTACTTGCCAGATTTACCCCAATCCCTCGAAGGGTAGGGTAATCTTGGAATATTCTGGAAATGTGCCTGTCAATGGATTGGATATTTATGATGAAATAGGCCAGAAGGTGATTACCGTAAACAAAGTTTCAACACGGAATGAAATAGATATTACAAGCCTTCCCAAGGGAATGTATTTGATAATTTTACAGACGGCACAGGAAACAATACCAATCAGGCACATCATCGAATAACGCTTGCCCCCAACGCCGGAATGATGGAAACAAATTGGTTTTTAACCTTTTGTTCCATGGTTTCGGCGTTGTTAGTTGTAAACGCGGATGGTGGAATTTCCAAAAGCTACCTTATACGATTTTAAAGGGAAATGGGCATCACCACTGGAAGGGGTTCCATACGTCAATTCAAAGTTAGACCCACAACAACGGCAAACCGCAGAGTTAATCATTGTTTCGGTTGGGCGCACCCAACAACTATCTTGAACTTCATGGGTACAAGTGCAGTCGTAAGCCTTGAATTCATTATTCCCAACATTTACAATCAGAATCCCATTACCCAGATATCCTTCGTTTTCAACCACGTAAGTGCCGTAAACATTGAGCAATGAGGTGTATTCTGCATTGTAAATATAGATAGGGTCAATGTAAATGGGAATATTCGGAATGGGGTGTTCGTTTTCAGCGTCACATCCGGACAATAATAGGAGCGAAAAAGTTGATATTAAATAAAATCTAACTATTTTTGATTCTTTGAGTTGCAGTATCATTTTCTTTAATTTTTATTGACAGTATTACGTAACAATGTGTGAGTTTAGTATTAGATAATTTAAAAAACAGGTATCTAAAAATAGCTAATAAACAAATAGGTTGGAGCGGTTTGAAATTTTGCCTTTATATTTTTTTGGTATTTTGGAATGGTGCGGGTGTATTGGCACAAAAAAACTATTCTATCGACTTTGGAACGCTCACAAACCATAGAGTTCCAATAAGCTATTTTATAGAGCAAACTCAACAAAATATTAAAGTTTCAGCTCAGGTGCGTAAAGAACATCGGCTGGAAAATAGGGAATCAAGAAGAATAAGAAAGCATACGTATGCTATTCAGACTAAGGAGGTAAAAAAGCGAATGAAAGAATCCCGCAAAAAAGCGGATTTTTACAATAGGGGGAAAAAGCCTTTGCGTGTTAAACTAAAAAAAGTGTTGGGAAATGGATGATCTAGTTCAAGTGTTGATTTTCATCGTGACGTTCGTCATTTTTATCGTTTCAGCTGTTCGGAAGCAAAAAAAGAGACCTGCCCCAAATCCAGGGATGGACGATGCTTTTGAGTCGTTGTTTGGAGTATCTCAATTATCGGAGGTTGGTAGTTTCGAAACAAAAGAGGCACCCGTGCAACCCCCGGCAAAGGTGACCAAAAAGCAGGTCCCCAAGTCAGTTCTACCCGAGGAGGGCATCAAAGCCATTCCCAATCAGCCCATTATAGCTGATGATAATACCGTGGAGTCAGAGCCGGGGCACCAAAGTTTCGATTTACGTGAAGCCGTAATTTATCAGACAATCCTCACACGTAAAGACTTTTAAACGGCTATAAAGCATCTTTTTTTTTAAAACCCGGGGCTTGGAATTATTCTTTCAGAATCTATATATTTACCGATTCAAAAAACTAGGTGTAGTATTTAATTTCAAATATAAATTTGGCGATTATGATAAGAAAAATACTCTTTATTCTTTTCGTTTTTTTAGCAAGTGGTGGAGTATATGCTCAATCAGGAGCCCTCAAAGGGAAAGTTCTTGATGCCGAAACAGGCGAGGCTATACCATTTGCCAACGTTGTGGTCGAACTTAATGGGAATATGGTTGGGGGTGGTGTTTCCGATTTTGATGGGAACTATACCGTGAAACCTATTCCAGCAGGGAGGTTTACAGTAAAAGCATCCTATGTAGGTTATAATTCATTACAGATTAACGACGTAGTGATTAATAACGATAAAATTCAATTCCTCGATTTGAGCTTAAAAGCATCCACGCAGGAAATTGAACAAATTGATGTGGTTGCTTATACCGTGCCGCTTATCAGCAAAGATAATACCACAACAGGAGGAACAGTTACTTCCGAAGAAATTTCCAAAATGGCCGGCCGTTCCCCAGAGGCGGTGGCTTCTACCGTAGGTGGGGTGTACCAGGAAGACGGTGAAGTAAAAAGCGTGCGTGGTGCGCGCGAGGATGCCACCGTTTATTTTATCGACGGAGTGAAAGTCCGTGGTTCAAGTAACCTCCCTAAAGCTTCAATTGCTGAGATTTCGGTAATGACCGGTGGAACACCCGCCAAATATGGCGATGTTACCGGTGGTGTTATCAGCATTGTTACCAAAGGGGCTTCCCGTGAGTTTTTTGGAGGCTTTGAATTCAGCACCTCAAAATTTCTCGATCCTTACAACAGCAACATCATTGGAGCCAACCTTTCAGGGCCTATTTTAACCCGTAAAGTAGTAGATCCAAACAATCCCGAAAATATCCGGAAAGAACCGTTGTTAGGTTTTTTTATTTCCGGTGAATACAAGTTCACACAGGATCCTCACCCTTCTTCAGTGGGATTCTGGAAAGTGAAAGATGAAATCTTGGACAGCATCTCACGGACCCCTCTGGTCAGGTTTGGAGATGCTAAAGCAGGGATACCCACCGCCTCGTTTTTAAATGCTTCCGACTTTGAAAATGTGAAGGTCCGTGAAAATGTTGCCTACCAACAAAGTATGGTCCAAGCCAAATTGGACTTCCAGCCCTTTAAGAACGTTGTTTTTACTATTGGAGGCAACTTCCAGAACGACAACGGAAATTATTTGGGGGGAAATACCAGAGGAAACTTGAGTGGAGATATTTCCTCAGGAATGCTTAATTACAACAACAACCGGCAGGAGAAAAATACGGAATATCGGGCCTATGCCCGGTTAACACATCGTTTAGGAAACGACGAGGGGGAAGGTGAAGAGTCATCACTGATTAAAAATGCCTATTATACCATACAGTTCGATTATGGGAAAAACCTTTGGACCCGCCAGGATGAGCGCCATAAAGACAACCTGTTCAATTACGGGTACATTGGAAAATTTACCACCTATCAGACACCTACCTATGTATATGGGGAAGATACAACCCTAAACATGACCGGGTATATCATGAAAGCCTTTAAAGATACGTTGGTAACCTATGAAGCCAGCGACATCAATCCGGAATTGTCAAATTATACCTCGATGTATTACGACTTTTTTGATGATCCGTTGAACCAGACCCAGATATTGGAGGGAGGAGGCCTCCTAAATGGGTATTCCCCTTCTACCATACATGGCTTAGCAACTGCTCCAGGGGTACCTTATGGTTTATACACTAAAAGGGATAACGATCAAATCCGATTAAGTGCCCAAGGTGCCGCCGACATCAAAGACCATGAAATTTCGATTGGTTTTGAGTATGAAAAGCGGACCGACCGGTTTTACAATGTAGCTCCAACCTCACTATGGTTGCTGGCCCGTCAAAATATGAACAGCCATATTCTTGAACTGGATTTGGCCAATCCGATTGCAGTTTATGGTAACGACAATGGAACCCTGTTCTATAACGACACAATAAAGTACAATCGCCAGTACAATGTTAATGCCCAATCCCTGTTTGATATCCGCTTCCGTCAATCTCAGGGGATGGACATAAAAGGGACAAATTGGGTGGATATCGATAGCTATGATCCTGACGAATTAAGCATTGACTTTTTTAGTGCCGATGAATTGTTTAACAATGGAGAAGCCACCGTATTTTATTATGGGTATGATGCTTACGGGAATAAATTGGATCACTCCCCATCGTTTGAAGATTTCTTTACAAAAACGTATAATGTTGAAATTGACGAAGGTGTGTATAGGCAATTTTACAGCCGCGAAATTGCGCCCTTTGAACCCATTTATTGGGGCGGATACATTCAGGACAAGTTTGCTTTTAACGATTTGATTTTTAACATTGGAGTTCGTGTTGAAGGATACGATGCCAACCAGAAAGTACAAGAAGATCCTTATTTGATGTTTACCTCCTATAAAGTAAAAGATAATTATGGATTGATTGCCAATACAGAAGTTCCCGAAAACATCAATCCCGAAGCAACTGTTTATGTAAACAGCAGTACCGATCCGACACGCATTGTAGGGTATCGTTACAAAGATCAATGGTATGACCTTGAAGGAACCGAAGTATCTAACTTTAGGACATTATATCCTTCCGGGCAGGCAGAACCTTACCGTACCAACAAAAATGATTTGATTGGGGAGAATTCCTTTTTAAAGGCCTTTAAAGATTACGATCCTGATATCAATATCTTGCCACGTATTTCATTCTCATTCCCAATTTCCGATGAAGCTCTGTTTTTTGCCCACTACGATATTTTATCGAAAAGACCTAACAGTGAAGCAAGCCGCCTAAACCCTATTGAATTGTTATATGTAAACCAATTGGCAACAAACGAGTTTGTTAATCCGGATTTGAAGTCGGAAAAAACCATTGACTATGAATTTGGGTTCCAGCAAAAGCTAAACAACAAATCAAGTATCAAATTATCCGCCTTCTACCGCGAGCAACGCGACATGGTTCAATTGATATATTTAACCGGGGCCTATCCCATAAACATGAAAACTTATGGAAACATCGACTTTGGGACAGTCAAGGGGTTTGGGTTGACCTACGATCTTCGACGGACGAACAACATCCAGTTGAAAGCCAGTTATACCCTGCAATTTGCCAATGCCACAGGTTCAAATTCAACTACGGCACGTAGTTTAATTGCTGCCGGCCAGCCGAATTTAAGGGCGACCTTACCCACAGACTTTGACCAACGGCATAACTTTTCCATTCTAGTGGATTACCGTTTCAGTTCCGGCAAAAATTATGATGGACCCAAGTGGTTTGGCATGGATATTTTAGCCGATGCAGGATGTAACTTTACCATTAATACAGGAGCCGGAACGCCTTACACCCCGCAAGATGTTGAAACCGGAAAGACCAAAGGGAGTATCAATAAATCAGTTATGCCCTGGCGTACCACGGTGGATATGAAAATTGATAAAAGCTTTATGATAAAATTTGGAGAGGGTGAAGAGGCCCGCACCGCTGATTTAAACGTGTATTTAGACATCAGCAACCTGTTGGATGCCGAAAATATCCTGGGGGTTTATTCTACCACGGGTAACGCCAATGATGACGCCTATTTATCTTCTACCAGTGGTCTTTCAAGCATCAATAAAGCGTATGATTCACAATCATATATCGATTATTATTTGCTTTTGTTAAATAATGCAGCAAACTACAACTTACCTCGGCAAATCAGGTTGGGTGTTCTTTTTAGTTTTTAATTCATATAAAAGTAGGAAAACGATGAAAAAGATTCTTATTATATTAATATTTATTATTGCCTCAGCTTTACAATTTAAAAGTATGGGTCGTGATTTTAGAGATCGGAGAACACAAAAATCGACCCAAACCATTACTGCCGGATGTTTGCCTGCTTCGGCCGAGGTAAACTTGGATTTGAATAACGTACGTGCATTGATTCTTGCTCAAGGTTCCCTATGGGAAGGTGAGGGAAAAGCTGAATACGAAGTCCCAAAAGGTTCTGGTAAAACCTCGCTCTATGCTGGAGGTATCTGGGTTGGTGGTGTAGATATCAATGGACAGTTGCGTACCTGTGCCCGGAGTTACCGAAGCGAAGGAAACGACTATTGGCCTGGCCCGCTTATCAGTGGCGGTGAAGGGATTGCCAGTGTTTCTCCTGATGTTTGCATCTCTTACGATAAACATTATAAAATTACCCGTGCCGAAGTAGAAGATTTTGTGGCGTATTACGGAGCAGATGCCGAAACCAGAGCGGAACTTTTCGATGGATACACTGTACCAACAATAATTACGGAATGGCCGGCCCGTGGCCCCATTGAATATGGTGCGTACGATTACTATTTGGCTCCTTTCCAGGATGTGGATGGCGATGGAGAGTACAATCCTACCAATGGTGATTATCCTTACTACATTTTAGAAAAAAACACCAAATGTAATTATCAACCGGAACGAAGGGCCGAAAACTTGGGTAACACCAGTCAAAAACTTTTTGGTGACGAAACCATCTGGTGGGTTTACAACGACAAAGGAAATGTGCATACTACCACCATTGGAGCGGCAGCTATTGGTATGGAATTCCGTGCTCAGGGGTTTGCTTTTTCTACTAACGATGAACTGAATAACATGACCTTTTATAATTATCAAATCATTAACCGTTCCACCTATTCATTAACCGAAGCCTATTTTGGGGTTTGGAACGACCCGGATTTAGGGGCTGCCGATGATGATAAAGCAGGTTGTGATGTGGTTCGTGGGCTTGGTTATGTGTACAATGGTGACGACTTGGATGGTTCAGGTGAGGCCTGGGCCTATGGTGCCAATCCTCCCGCCATTGGGGTTGACTTTTTCGAAGGTCCATACCAGGATCCCGATAATACCGATAACAATTCTTCTTGGAAAGATTATGAAAGGACTGAACTTGATTGCGAAAAAGGGTATAAACTGAACCCTGAAAGAACAGGGATGAATATTGATGCTGGAGCTAACGACATCAACAATGGAAACATCAACGGGTTAAACTTTGGTGACAGTGTTATTGATAATGAACGTTGGGGGATGCGTCGTTTTATTTATTATGTAATTGGTACCGCTGGTTTTAATGGCGATCCTGAAACAGGACTACAATACTATAATTACTTGAAAGGGTACTGGAAAGACGGTAGCCGGATGACTTATGGAGACAACGGTTACGGAGGAAGTGTACATGCCGATTTCCTGTATCCCGATGATACAGATATTTGTGGTTGGGGTACCAATGGGGTCCCACAGGCAGCTTGGAGTGCAAAAGATGATAAAGAATATGATGATATGCGGATTGTACAGTCAGCAGGCCCATTTACATTAGAGCCCGGAGCTGTAAACGATATAACCGTTGGAGTAGTTTGGGCGACGGCAAATTCTACCGCTTGGGCTTCAGTTCAAGAAGTACGAAAGGCCGATGTGAAAGCACAGCGTTTGTTCGAAAACTGTTTCCAGTTAATCGATGGACCCTCTGCTCCTGATTATACCATCATTGAGCTTGACCGAAAATTGATTTTCCACCTATCAAATACAGTAAATTCCAACAATTATTTGGAAACATACCGTGAACAAGATCCATTTATCGATCCATCGGTAACAGGAGAAGATAGGTATTATAATTTCCAAGGGTACCAGGTGTATCAGTTGAAAGATGAAACCGTAACGATGGGTGAAATCCTGAACGAAGAAAAAGCCCGTCAGGTATTTCAGTGTGATCTTAAAGATGGGGTTAACCAGATAGTAAACTTTGTTTGGGACGCTGAGCTAAAAGCTTCAATTCCTTACGAGATGGTTTATGGAAGCGATGCAGGTATTGTTCACTCTTTCGAATTGGCCGAAGATGCCTTTGGAACCGGAAAAGACAAGCAATTGGTGAATTACAAAGAATACTATTACATGGTTATCGCTTATGCTTATAATAACTATGATCCATATAACCCAGTAGATGAAGGTTCTTTAGGAAATCAGACCTCTCCTTATCTGGCAGGAAGAAAAAACATCCTGGTTAAAACTGCCATTCCTCATGCACTTGATGCTATGAATGGCGGAACCGTGCTAAGCAGCAATTATGGTGATGTTCCTGCAATTACCATGGTGGATGGCCGTGGAAATGGAGCTAATAGCCTTGAATTATCCCAAGAAACCTATCAGGATATTCTTACAAAAACAGCGTACCCATTTAAAGCCGATAAATTAACTTATAAGGAAAATTATGGCCCCATTAAGGTGAAAGTTATCGACCCCTTAAATGTAATTGATGCTGAATTTACACTTAAGTTTTTAAAAGATTCCGTCAACTATACATTGGGCTATTTTAACTCATCCGACTCATCAAATATCATTCCATCAACAGGTTTGATTTGGGATACCAAATACGAACTTACCTGGGAAGAAAACGGAGAAACCAAACGAGTCGTTTCTGATTCATACATCCGCTATGCCGATGAAAAACTTTTTCCGGAACTGGGTATTTCTGTTTTTATTGAACAAATTGATTTTCCGGGCCAAAACGGACATCAACGTTTCGACGAAAAGGACAACGTCAACAACGGTTTTATTTCGGCCTCATTGACAGCAGAACGGATCGATCAACCCTCATGGTTAAATCTTGTTCCTGATGAGGATGGAAAAACACCATTTAACTGGATTCGTTGTGGAAGACAAACAAAAGCCGAAGAAGATGTAACCGATTGGAGCGATTATTTGGGCTTTGACCCAGATCAAGTTTATGAAAAGGTTCTTTTAGGTACCTGGGCTCCATATGCCTTAACATCTTCTATCATTTATGGCCCTGCCAATGCAGATGCAAAACCTGCCGCTTTGCGTTTTGATAAACAGAGATTACCCAGTATTGATTTTGTAATTACCAAAGATAAATCGTTGTGGACACGTTGCCCGGTGATCGAGATGGCCGAAAACAATGAGGATGATAAAACAGTGAACAGTTTATCTGAAGGGGGAGCTTTACGGTTCAGATTAAGGGCCGCTCCTTCAAAAAACAAAGAAGGGGTATCTGCCGAAGTCGGTGCCCAAAATGATACTTTAAATGTGGATGCTCCCAATTATATTGGTGCTACAGGTATGAGCTGGTTCCCTGGATACGCTATTGATTTGGAAACAGGTGAAAGGTTAAACATCATGTTTGGTGAAGATAGCTGGTTGGTTGGTGAAAATGGCAACGATATGCTTTGGAATCCAACGGCAAATATTGGTGACGATATTTATCTGGCCACCGGAGGTAGCCAGGGGAATCCATACTTTGGCGGTAAACATTACATCTATGTAGTGGGGCATAACGATTATGGCACCAACCCAATGCCAGGTTACGATGAGGGGCGAACTATTTACAATGCGTTGAATCCAAGTTTGCCTGTGGTTACCTTACGTGAAAATGCCAAGAAAATTTGGACACAACCAGCTTGGGTGACTATCCCTACTATTGAACCCGGTTTTGAGTTTTTCGATTACGAATCAATGCCTGATAATGACATTACCATTAAATTGAGAATTGCCAACCCCTATTTTGTCAACATTAACGGTTCAGTAACTGAAGAACCTGCAAATGACAATTATCCTGCATTTACTTTCAGCACAAGCTCGTTAAAAGTGGTTACCAACAATGTTGACTACGGTAAAAGTGCTTTAGATAAAATTAATGTGGTTCCTAATCCTTACTATGGGTATTCGGAATATGAATTAACTCAGCTTGATAATTATGTAAAAATCACCAATTTGCCTGAGCGATGTATTGTCTCAATTTATACTGTGAATGGAAATCTGGTACGTCGGTTCGATAAAGATAATTCTGATTCCTTCATCACTTGGGATATTAAGAACCAGTATGATGTATCAATTGCTAGTGGAATGTATATTATTCATATAAATGCACCAGGGTTAGGAGAGAAAGTAGTTAAATGGTTCGGTTCCATGCGTCCAATCGACTTAAATGCATTCTAGTTTTATATTAACGGATAAAGACAAAATTGAAAGATATGAAAAAGTATATAAATCATTTAGTTAGTATTTCCCTAGTTGCATTTTTCTTGATCAATCATGCTTTTGCGGGCAACAAGCAAAGGATTGGGCAAGCAGGAGCTTCGCAATTATTAATAAATCCTTGGGCTCAATCCTCTGGTTTAGGCGAGGCCAACGTGGCTAATATTACCGGTTTTGAAGGTATTTTTGGGAACATTGCCGGAACAGCCCGCATCAATCGGACTGAACTGGTGTTTTCAAACACCAATTGGTTGAAAGGTACTGACATTAACCTGAATGCCTTTGGTCTTTCTCAAAAGGTGGGCGATGTGGGAGTTTTAAGCCTTTCGGTGATGACCATGACCTGGGGAGAAATTGTTAAAACAACAGTTTCATTACCCGATGGTGACGGATCGACCTTCAGCCCGAACCTTACCAATATAGGGGTGTCTTATGCCAAGGAATTTTCGAACAGTATTTATGGGGGTATCACCATGCGCGTGGTTAGTGAGCAACTTTCAAACCTGGGTGCCATTGGTGTAGCATTTGATGCAGGTATTCAATACATCACAGGTAGCCGTGAGCAGATTAAGTTTGGGGTAACCATGAAGAACGTGGGGCCTACCATGAAAGTCACCGGTGACGGTATGGCTGTACGGGGTACTGCATATGCCGATGGACCTATTGAAACCATTGAAATGCGATCAGCAGAATATGAACTTCCCTCATTAATAAAGTTGGGGGCTTCCTATGATTTTGATTTAGGTGAGAACAATCAGCTGACTCTCATGGGGGCATTTACCGAGAACTCTTTCTCGAAAAACCAGTACCACGGAGGGATGGAATATTCGTTCCGGCAGATTTTGAAAATCAGGGGAGGTTATATTTACGAAGAAGGGATTACCTCAGATACTGATCGATCTACAGTTTTTACAGGGATGTCAGCGGGCATCAGCTTGCAAATACCATTGAAGAAAGGTAGCGACACAAAATTTGGGATTGATTATTCTTACCGTGATACCGATCCATTTAACGGAGTGCATAGCATAGGATTAAGAATTAGTCTGTAAAGAAATTTTTATTATATTTGTATTTCATTTGTAAAGAGTCCCATGTTTCATGGGATTCTTTTTTCTTTTGATTTAAGGAAATAAGGAGGTTGATATGGGTAAACTATCGTATATTACAAACGAAGGTTTGAAAAAATTAATTGCTGAAGTTGAATATTTAAAGACCTATGAAAGGCCTAAGATGTCTGCAGCTATTGCCGAAGCCCGCGACAAAGGGGATTTATCGGAAAATGCGGAATACGACGCAGCCAAAGAGGCTCAGGGATTGCTTGAACTGAAGATTTCACAACTTGAGGAAACCATCCTAAATTCAAGGGTAATTGACGAATCCAAACTCGATTATTCATGTGTCCAAATTCTCTCAAAAGTGAAGATTAAGAATCTGAATACCAATGCCATCATGGAATATGCTATTGTTTCAGAAACTGAAGCCGATTTAAAGAATGGGAGGATGTCAATTAATACCCCGATAGCAATGGGCCTCATGGGGAAAAAAATTGGTGCTGTAGTGGAGGTAAAAGTTCCATCAGGGCTTATGAAATTCGAAATTCTGGAAATTAATCCTATTTAAATCGATAGCTATGGCCTCTATTTTCACAAGAATTGTTCAGGGTGAAATTCCTTGCTACAAAATTGCCGAGGATGACCGCTATTTTGCTTTTCTGGACATCAACCCACTTAAAAAGGGGCATACTTTAGTGATTCCCAAAAAGGAGGTGGATTATATTTTCGATTTAGATATTGAAATGTTAAGTGGATTGCACGTGTTCTCCCAAAAAATTGCCAAAGCTTTGGATAAGGCAGTACCTTGCAAACGCGTGGCTGTAATAGTTCTTGGACTCGAAGTTCCTCATGCACATATCCATTTAATACCCATGGATGCCGAGAGCGATGTGCGGTTTTCAAATCCCAAACTGAAACTGTCCCCTGAGGAGTTTCAGCAGATTGCTACTGAAATTAAAAAACATTTATAAAGATTGGGCGGAAGGTATCCGCCCTTTTATTTTACCCGATTCGGGTTTTTATTCATAAAATCCTTCCAGCTATTATAGGATTTCCTCTGGGTGTCGGGTTTGTTTTGATAAAAATGGCATAAGGCGGCTGCCAATCCATCGGTAGCATCTAAATCATTGGGCAACTCGGGTATCGTTAACATATGTTGGAGCATGCTTGCTACCTGCTCTTTCGATGCATTCCCATTTCCGGTAATCGACATTTTGATTTTCCTCGGGGCGTATTCAAAAATGGGTAATTGGCGGTTCAAGGCTGCAGCAATGGCTACACCTTGCGCCCGCCCTAGCTTTAGCATCGACTGAACATTTTTTCCATAAAATGGAGCCTCAATGGCCAATTCATCGGGATGGAACGATTCTATCAGGCCAGTTACGCGTTCAAAGATTTTCGCAAGCTTCAGATAGGGATCCTCAATTTTCGACAAATCAATTATACCCGTGGTAACCATTTTTGGTTTTTTGGCAACCACCTCAATGACCCCATAACCCATAACAGTAGTTCCAGGGTCGATACCCAATATGATTCGTTCTGCCATACAAAAGAAGCCCTGTTATCCAGGGCTTTGTATTTATTTGATGTATTTGAATCCACAAAAATCTACCAAAACATCCGGCATTTTTATTCCATCTGGGGTTTGGTTATTTTCAAGCAAAGCCGCTACAATTCTGGGCAGTGCCAAGGCACTGCCATTAAGTGTATGCGCCAATTGGGTTTTCTTTTGAGCCTCATCTTTATAGCGTAGTTTCAAACGGTTGGCTTGGTACGATTCAAAGTTGGAAACTGAACTTACCTCAAGCCACTTCTGTTGGGCAGCGGCATATACTTCAAAATCGTAGGTCAAAGCTGAGGTAAAGCTCATATCCCCGCCACAAAGTCTTAAAATACGGTAAGGTAGGCCAAGCTTTTGCACCAATGTTTCAACGTGGCTGACCATTGATTCCAACATTTCATAGGATTTGTCGGGATGCTCCAGGGCTACAATTTCCACCTTGTCGAATTGGTGCAGGCGGTTGAGCCCGCGTACATCTTTCCCATACGAACCTGCCTCACGGCGGAAACAGGCACTGTAGGCGGTATTTTTAACAGGAAAATCTTTAGCATTTAAAATAACATCGCGGTAGAGGTTGGTAACAGGCACCTCAGCAGTAGGAATAAGGTATAAATTATCGATGCCCACATGGTACATCTGCCCTTCTTTATCGGGTAATTGGCCAGTTCCAAAACCGGAGGCTTCGTTTACAACGTAAGGAGGTTGAATTTCTGTAAAGCCTGCTTTAACGTTTTCATCCAAAAAGAAATTGATTAATGCCCGTTGTAATCTGGAACCCAAGCCTTTGTAAACAGGAAAACCAGCCCCGGTAATTTTAACGCCTAATTCAAAATCGATAATATCATATTGTTTGGCCAAATCCCAGTGAGGTACCGCGTTTGAAGGCAACGTGGGAATGGTTCCCCCTTGACGGACAATAACATTGTCATCGGCTCCCTTACCTTTAGGGACCGAGGTATGAGGTAAATTCGGGAGTTGAACCAACAATTTATGCAATTCCAGTTCCAGGTCAGCAAGTTTTTGGGTCAACCCCTTAACCTCCTCTTTTAAGGAAGTGCTTTTATCTTTGGCTGTGTTTGCCTCTTGTGCCTTTCCATCCTTGAATAACTGACCCACCTCCTTTGAGATGTTGTTGATTTCGGCCAGCATGTCATCCTGTTGTTTCTGGGTACTTTTGCGTTCATCATCCTTTTTAAGGATTTGTTCCACCAGAATTTTGGCGTCAAAGTTCTTTACCATTAGACGGGAGAGGACATCTTGGGTGTTTTCCTGAATGTATTTTAGTGTAAGCATATAATTAGGTTTTTGGTAAAAATAAAAAATCTCCTGATAACAAGTACCAGGAGATTACGAATAAACAATAAATATTTTTGTTAAGCTTCTGGTAAAACAGAAACGTATGATCGGTTATCTTTTTTGCGGGCAAAAGTTACCGTGCCGTTTATTAAAGCAAACAAGGTATGATCTCTACCAATCCCAACATTTAAACCAGGGTGGTGTTGAGTTCCGCGTTGACGGACCAAAATATTTCCGGCAATAGCCTGTTGTCCACCATATATTTTTACCCCAAGCCGTTTACTTTCTGAGTCACGGCCATTTCGGGAGCTACCCATTCCTTTTTTATGTGCCATTTTCTAAAATATTTTTCGATTAAGCAGTAATTTTTTCTATCTCAATTTGTGTGTATTGTTGGCGGTGGCCATTCATTACCTGATAAGTTTTTCTCCGTTTCTTTTTGAAGACAATGGCTTTTTCACCTTTCACATGCGCCAATACTTTAGCAGATACACTTGCACCTTTAACAACGGGCTGACCAACTTTTACTTTACCTTCGTTGTCAATAAGTAAAACTTTTTCAAAGTTTACGGTTGAACCCTCTTCAGCATCCATCAAATTAACAAACACCTTAGCTTTTTCTTCAACTCTAAGTTGTTGTCCTCCTATTTCTACAATCGCGTACATCAGTCCAAATATTATTCGTTAAAAAACTTTCGGACTGCAAAAGTAGAAAAGTTTGATTGAACTACAAATATTTGCAATATTTATTTTAGATTTTTGCTTAAAAAAATTGCGTTTGAGGATCTGAATTGATGTTCGTTTGTTATCGAAAGAGAAATTGATAACAAGATCATCCTCAACACTTTATTCAATTTTTCATTTTTCTGTTTTATTGTTCATTGTGAGTGTCAAATATGATATTTTTTAGTTGCACAATAAGCCGTATTTAAAATAATATCGGAATCGTTTTTTAACCTATCAGATATTTATATATTTGTTCACCTTAAATTATAAACATTCATGGGGAGAGTTAAATTGAAGGTTTTGGGGTTATCGTATAGCCAGACACAATCTGGGGCTTATGCTTTAGTGCTGGCTGAGGAGGTTGGCGAGCGAAGGATCCCCATTATCATTGGGGGGTTTGAGGCACAGGCCATAGCTATTGAATTGGAAGCGTTAAAACCACCCCGTCCGCTCACACATGATTTGTTCGTAAATTTTGCCATGGCCTTTAAAATTGAAGTTATTGAGGTGACCATCCATCGGCTGGAGGAGGGTATTTTTTATTCCGAATTGTTGTGCGACAATGGGAGTACCCGGATTAAAATTGATGCCCGCACCTCTGACGCTGTGGCACTGGCCATCCGTTTTGGGAGTCCCATTTATACCACCACCGAAATCCTTGATAAAGCAGGCATCATTCTTCCGGTTGAAAATAAAATCAGAACCGACAAAGGGGAAAAGGCCGGCAAAAAAGAACACTCTTCGAATGTTTACACCAATTATTCATTAAGTGAGTTGAAAGAGATGCTCGACAAAGCCATCAATCAGGAGAACTATGAAGAGGCTTCCAACATCCGCGATGAAATAAACCGCAGGGAACAATTGTAAATTCGTGTTTCTTTTGGAATTCGGCATCCGCCCGTTTCCATTTCATTTGTTTTTTTGTAGCTTTACGGCCTTTTGTTAAACTCTAATTATCTTCTAAAAACTATAAATATGTCAAGCATTAAGAACCGCCTTATTTTGATGAATTTCCTACAATTTTTCATCTGGGGCTCGTGGCTAATTACTATTGGCGCATATTGGTTTCAAACCAAACATTGGTCAGGAGCCGAATTTGGTGCTATTTTTTCAACCATGGGAATTGCATCTTTATTTATGCCGGCCATTGCAGGTATAATTGCTGACCGTTGGATTAATGCCGAGAAACTTTATGGGGCACTCCACGTGATGGGGGCGGTTTTAATGTTTATGATACCTTTGGTAGATGACCCCTCAACGATGTTTTGGGTAATGTTGGTTGCCATGATGTTTTACATGCCAACGATATCGTTGTCTATCACCATTGCCTATTCTTCTATGTCGAGGGAAAAATTGAACGTAATTAAGGAATACCCCCCCATCCGGGTTTGGGGTACCATTGGTTTCATAGTTGCACTTTGGGTAGTGAGCCTTTCAGGATTTGAGGTATCAGCGGGTCAATTTTATGTGGCCTCGGCCTCATCGCTGTTATTGGGGATTTATGGCTTCAGCTTACCTGCTTGCCCACCTTTGGCAAAAGGTCACAAGAAAACCTGGGTCGATGCAATGGGGTTAAATGCTTTTTCACTGTTCAAACAAGGGAAAATGGTTGTTTTCTTTTTGTTTGCCATGTTGCTTGGAGCCGCGCTTCAGCTGACCAATGCGTATGGAGATACCTTTTTACACGATTTTGCCAAAATTGATGCTTATAAAGATCTTTTGGCGGTGAAATTTCCTGCCATCATCATGTCGGTGTCGCAGATATCCGAGACTTTGTTCATCCTGACAATTCCATTCTTCCTGCGCCGGTTTGGCATCAAAAAGGTGATGATTTTTAGTATGATAGCCTGGGTGTTGCGATTTGGGCTTTTTGCCTATGGAAATCCAGCCGATGGGTTATGGATGATCATTGCCTCCTGCATTATTTATGGAATGGCTTTCGATTTTTTCAACATTTCAGGTTCCCTGTTTGTAGAAACCCAGAGCGAGCCGCGTATCCGGGCAAGTGCCCAGGGGTTGTTCATGATGATGACCAATGGCCTGGGTTCTTTATTAGGTAGCCGTTTGAGCGGGATACTCATCGATAAATACTTTAAAACTGGCGATGAGTTTGCTTGGAAAGAAATCTGGTTATCTTTTGCCGCCTATTCTTTCGTGGTGGCTATCTTATTCATGATTGTTTTCAGGCACAAACACAATCCAAAAGAAATCGAGAATTTTCACCATTAGAGCTAAATATAAAAACGGGTACTATTCACCCGGTGACTTTTTGATTATAGCATTATGCCTTATATTCACGTCCGGAGTCACCGGGTGAATTGATGCAAGCGCATGCTCGAAACGACACTAGATTTCTGACCGTATTGATTTAAAAAAACAGGTTTAATAATTTAGCCCGGAGATAATTTCTTCGGGTTTTTTTGCTAACTTACCCTAGGATTACTGTATCAAGATTTTAATACCAGACATTGGGTCATGAGAAGAAAGATCAATCTTTATGTACTATTTATAGTTCTCGTTTCGAATGTGTTGATCATTTCTTTAGCACTCTTTTTTTTCTATTTTCAAAGCCATCATACTATTGAGCATGAGAAAAAATTCATTAATTCTCAGATTACTAGGGAATTTAAAAATCTGAAGCCCATTTTATCGATGATTGAAAAACAGGTCTATTTAAAGTACCAGAACCAGATTATAAAATTTGGAAATGAGGTTCTTAAAAAGTATCCGGATGCCAATGGGGTTCCTTTAGATGCCTTAAAAAGAATGTCTTACACAATTAATGTAGAACAAATTTACTTGGTAAACCGCGAAGGGATAATTCTCAATTCAACTACTACCGAAGGCTTGAATCAAAACATAAAAGGAAGATCACTTGGTTTTCAACGGTTTTTTGATAATTTATTCCTCACGCATCAATCCGGTGCGTTGAAATTTGGTTTTAGCCCGGTTGACAACCGGTTGAGTATTTTTGTTTATTATGTTCCGGAAGGGAGTAAATATGCGCTGGTTATGGCCATTGATTTTATCAACTTTCTTGAGTGCGAATATCCCGGTATGGCCAATACCTGGCTGTTTTATCGGTTGAACGAAGTTATTCCTGAGGAATCGGATATGGTAGAATCGCTAGATGTTTTTATTTGCGATGAGGAAACCCGGGTATCAGTTTTTAATCGGGATCAAAAATTTGTTATCGATTCAAAAAGCTTCAACACCCTTTTTGAGAAAGGCAAACTTGCCCTTAAAACAGATATGGGTGAGGATTATTACCAGGTTTTTACTTTTAATTCGGAATATGGTGCGGTGCCTGTACAGTTGATTTTAAAAGTTGAGTACAATTACGACTCATATCGTGCCACACAAAAGCATATTGTACTTATTTTGTTTTTTGCTTTGCTTCTCATTTTATTGATTTTATCATTCGTTTCCCCGATTATTTCTGAACGGGTACTCATTAAAAAGATTGCTATTATCAATGGTAATTTGAATGCTATCGGCAAAGCAAATTATAATGATTTAAAGGCTTTTCGGGGGAAAGATGAGTTGTCAGAAATTTTAACATCCATTTCTTCACTCAAAGATTCTGTAATTAAGCGCGAAGAACAGTTCAAGGAGGCAAAAATACATGCCGAAGTCGCCGATAAACTTAAATCGGCTTTTTTGGCTAACATGTCGCACGAAATACGTACGCCGTTAAATGCCGTAGTTGGCTTTGCGCAGTTGCTCCGCGATGCCAATCCATCACCCCAGGATGTGGAAAGATACGTGGGGTTGATAAACACGAACAGTACCCGGTTGCTTCAATTAATCAGCGATATCATCGATTTAAGTCAGATAGAATCGGGGCAAATGCGGATTATACCACGCCCCGTATGCTTAAATGAACTGTTCAGTGAATTGTATGCCACGGCAAACAGTAAAATATTGAACCAAAACCAGATTGTGAATAATAAAGAAATTGTGGTTGAGTTGCAAAAAGAATCTCTTCCATCGGGGGAATGCATCATTACCGATCCTTATCGGCTGAAGCAGATTATGGAACAATTGATTGATAACGCGGTAAAGTTTACTTGTAAAGGCAAAATCCAGATCGGGTTCAGGCTAAATGGGGGCTTTATCGATTTTTTTGTTCAAGATACTGGTGTGGGCATTGCCAAGGAAAATCTTACCCGGATTTTTGAACGGTTTGTACAAGCCGAGGATTATTTAACCCGGGAATATGGCGGAACGGGTTTGGGATTGGCAATTTGCCGCGAGTTAGCCATCATGCTCGGGGGTTCCATCCGGGTGGAAAGCCAAATAGACAGAGGAAGCACTTTCTGGTTCCGGGTGCCTTACCGTACGTTGCCAAAGAATTAAGAAGACTTTTCATTCCTCTTAATTTGTTTTTGCAATCCCTTTAGTTGGCAGCAATTTTCAGTTTAAAATTATCCCGTACCTTTTGAAGCTCAGGCATAAATTTCTCTTTGATTTTATGGTAGGGTTCGTGGTTTTCTTTCTTAATAGGCTCTACCGAAGGGGCCTCAACTTTTAAAGGATCAATGGGGTCCCCATTTTTAAAAAACCTGAAATCGAGATGTGGCCCGGTGGCATAACCGGTTTTGCCCACATAACCCAGCAATTGTCCTTGGTTTACATGGTCGCCCATTTTTAGTCCCGGGGCAAACGACTTTAGATGGGCATATTGCGTGGTGTAAACACTGTTGTGCTTTACGGTTACATAATTGCCGGCTCCAGCTTGTTGGTAACCTTTCTTAGCAACAACTCCATCGCCGATGCTAAAAACCGGGGTTCCTTCGGGGGCGGCATAGTCAACGCCACTATGTGCCCGGTAGATTTTTAATACCGGATGAAACCTGTTTTTTGAAAACCTGGAACTTATCCGGTTAAATTTTAAAGGGGCTTTTAAGAAGGCTTTTCGCAAACTATTTCCCTCCTCGTCAAAAAACGAAGGTTGGTTGTCTTGTACAAAATAAAGCGCGTAAAAGTCTTTTCCCTGGTGGTTGAACAATGCAGCATGAATCTGTTCAATTCCCACGGAAACAGAATCAAGAAAGCGTTCTTCATAGATGACATAAAACTCATCGCCCTTTTGAAGGCCAAAAAAGTCAATACTCCAGGCATAAATTTCCGACAATTCGATAGATATCATCGGGTTAATCTGGTTATCCACCATGGCTTCCCAAAGGTTCGACTGAATGGTTCCCCTGGCAGTCTTTTTTAGGATGGTGGTTGGTTTCTCGCCCAAAGTAATTTCCACAGAATCAGCCAGAGTTACCACAACATAGTCGGTGAGGGATTGCTCGTAAACAAAATAGGAGAGGGTAGCGGCAGAATCTTTGGCAAAAAACAATTTGTATTTATTCCCTGAACGTATCTGCCGGACATCAAATATATCATTCTGGTTGGCAATTTGGTCGATGGTTTGCGGGGTGACTCCATAGCCAATCAAAATTTCCGATAGGTTTTGATCCCGCTTCACCTTATTTTCCACTACTGTAAAGGAATCAATGGCAATACCATATTCTAATTTAACGCTATCTTGAACCATAATCTCGTGAACGGGACCCAAGTCTTCGTTGATGGATTGATTGGAGGTTTGGCAAGTAACGAAAATTGCAAGCAAAAGAATACCCACCCCAATGCTTAACCAAACGATTTTCTTCATGTTAATTAATAGGAATTTGTGTGTTTTAACTGGATGACTAGCCTCTGATTTTTTCAAACCCTTTACCATAAACGCCCATGACGGCACCTTGCGAGATAAATGCATCGGGGTCAATGTTTTTGACAATTTCATGAACATCGGGAGCCTCATGTTTCCGGACCATCGTCATGATTATTTTAGTAGGTGTTTTGGTGTACCAGCCTTGCCCATCGAGCACCGTTACTCCCCGGTTCAGTTTCATGGTGATGTCTTCGGCAATTTGTTCATAGTGTTTACTGAAAATCATGATCTGGATGGATTGCTTGGAACCGTTAATAATAAGGTCGATGGTATATGAAACTACCCCCATGGTTACAAAACCGTAAACCAGCTTTTCCATACTTTGAAACAAGAAATAGGATGAACCGATAATAATTATATCGCAATACAAGATGACCTTTCCGGGACTGATATTCCGGTATTTGTTGACAATCATGGCGATGATGTCGGTCCCTCCGGTACTTCCCCCTTGTGAAAAGACAATTCCTACCCCGGCACCACCCAATAAACCACCCAACACAGTGGTCATGAAACCTTCGGTAATAATGGGTTCAGTAATAAACTTTTGCTGTAAGGTCAGAAATATCGAAATCATTACCACACTATAAATGGTTTTGATTCCAAAACTGGCACCCAACATTTTAATGGCGATGATAATTAAGATTGCATTTATGGCTAAATAAGGGTAACCTGCCGGGATTCCGGTGGCATAAAACAATGCAGCAGCCAGGCCACTGATGCCTCCGCCTACAATTTGCCCGGGAATTAAAAACGCGGTCCAACCCAGGGCATGCAGAAACAGCCCAAAGGTAATGATGGAGTATGTTTTAACAATTCCCCAGTTGTTTGTTTTTGTTTTCACAGCTCGATAAGTTTGGTTAAAGTTTGCAATTTTAAAGTAGAAACAAAAATTTTGTTTTCATCAAAAAGCCTGAAACACAATGGTAACAGGCTAAGGGTTCATATATGAAATCAAAAAACATTACAAAACCACATTGATAATCCTTCCGGGAACCACAATTATTTTCTTGGGTTGCTTCCCTTCTAACCATTTAGTGGTATTTTCATTTTCGAGCACCATTTTTTCAATGTCACTTACCGGAGTTTCTGCTTCAACTTCAAGCTTAAACCGGGTTTTTCCGTTAAACGATACCGGATACGAAACAGTGGTCTCTTTTAAGAATTCTTCATTGAGTTTAGGGAATTGGGCGTCGGTAATACTGCCCGTTTTTTCCAGCTTTTCCCACAATTCTTCGGCAATATGTGGTGCAAAGGGAGCCATCAACACGGCTAAGGGTTCCAACACTTCCCGCTTGTTGCATTTCAGGTCGGTGAGCTCGTTCACACAAATCATAAAAGCACTCACCGAGGTGTTGAAGGAGAATTTCTCGATATCATCGGCAATTTTTTTGATGGTTCTATGAATAACCTTCCGTTCGGCTGCCGTGGCGGGTTCATTAATCAGGGTCAATTGGCCATTGGTATCTATATACAAACGCCATAATTTGCGCAAAAAGCGGAGAACGCCTTCAATACCCGAGGTATCCCAGGGTTTAGAATCTTCAATGGGGCCCAAGAACATTTCGTACAAACGTAGTGTATCGGCGCCATACTGTTCGATAATTACGTCAGGATTGACCACATTAAACATCGATTTCGACATTTTTTCAACCGCATGGCCACAGAGGTATTTTTCATCTTCCAGGATAAACTCAGCGTTAGCATAATCGGGCATCCAGTTTTTGAATTTTTCCAAATCGAGCACATCGTTGTGGACAATATTTACATCGACATGAATTTCGGTAACTTCATAATTTTTGCGCAGGTTGTACGATACAAAGGTGTTGGTATCTTTTATCCGGTACACAAAATTCGAACGCCCCTGAATCATCCCCTGATTGATCAGTTTTTTAAAGGGTTCATCTTTACATACGATGCCCAAATCGAAAAGAAATTTGTTCCAGAAACGGCTATAAATCAGGTGTCCGGTGGCATGTTCAGTTCCTCCGATGTATAAATCGACATCCTGCCAGTAGCTGTTAGCCTCTTTACTAACCAGTTGTTGGCTGTTTTTCGGGTCCATGTAGCGGAGGTAATAAGCTGATGAACCTGCAAAACCGGGCATGGTGCTCAGTTCGTAAGGGAATCCCTCATTGGTTTGCCATCCTTTGGCCCGACCCAGCGGCGGTTGGCCATCCTCGGTAGGCAGGTATTTGTCAACTTCGGGTAATTCCAATGGCAGTTCGTTTTCGTTCAATACGTAAGGAATCCCCTCTTTGTAATAAACCGGGAATGGTTCGCCCCAATAGCGCTGGCGGCTGAAAATGGCATCACGCAAGCGGAAATTTACCTTTCCGTAACCCAGTTTCTTATCTTCAATATGTTTGATAATGGCCGTAATGGCTTTTTTAACAGGCATTCTGTCAATAATTCCTGAATGAATCATCACTCCCTCTTTGGAATCGTACGATTCGTGCCATGTAGCAGGATCGGTGGGAGTATCGCCCTCTTTTACTACTACCTGGATAATGGGCAGGTTGAAATGGCGGGCAAAGGCAAAATCGCGGCTGTCGTGCGCCGGAACGGCCATAATGGCTCCGGTTCCGTAACCCGAAAGTACATAATCGGCAATCCAGATGGGGATTTCATTTCCTGTTAATGGGTTGATACCATAGGCGCCAATAAATTGTCCGGTAATTTTATTTACCTCGGCAATCCGTTCCCGTTCGGTGCGGCTTTTTACCCAATGGATGTATTGTGAGACTTTTTCTTTGTATTCAGGGGCAGTAAGTTCCAAAACCCATTCATGTTCGGGGGCTAAAACCATAAAAGTGGCTCCATACAAAGTATCGGGACGGGTGGTAAAAATTTCGATGGTTCTGCCGCTGCCTTTCACACCAAAGTTTACCGAGGCGCCCTCGCTACGGCCAATCCAATTGCGCTGAACCTCTTTTAACGATTCGGACCAATCGATGGTATCCAGCCCATCGAGCAGGCGTTGTGCGTAGGCTGAAACCCGAAGGCTCCATTGTTTCATCTTTTTTTGAACCACTGGGTATCCACCACGGACCGATACTCCCTCTTTTACCTCATCGTTTGCCAGCACCGTTCCTAATTGTGGGCACCAGTTTACCTGGGTTTCGGCTAAAAAAGCAATTCGGTAGTTTAATAAGATTTCCTGTTGTTGCTTTTCAGTAAACGAATTCCATTGGGAAGCAGTAAATTTTTGGGTAGGCGAACAAGCCGCATTTATCTTTAGGTTTCCTTCCCGTGAAAAGTGTTCAATTAGTTTATCAATGGGTTCGGCTTTCTGGGTTTTATTGTTAAAATAATGGTTAAACATTTGAATGAATGCCCATTGAGTCCAATGGTAATAGTTGGGCTCACAGGTACGTACCTCACGGTCCCAATCGTACGAGAAACCGATTTTATCGAGCTGTTCGCGGTACCGCTTTATGTTGTTTTCAGTGGTAATGGCAGGGTGTTGCCCGGTTTGGATGGCATATTGTTCGGCAGGCAAGCCATACGCATCGTAACCCATGGGATGCAGCACGTTGAACCCGTTCAGGCGTTTGTATCGGCTGTAAATATCGCTGGCAATGTAGCCCAGCGGGTGGCCCACGTGTAGCCCGGCTCCCGAAGGATAAGGAAACATATCGAGTACATAGAATTTGGGTTTCGATGTATTTATGTTGATTTTATAAGTCTGGTTTTTACGCCAGTATTCCTGCCACTTTTTTTCTATTTCGTTGAATTTGTATTCCATATAGGTATGTGTTTCAAAAACATTAAGGATTTCTGGGAAGGCATCGGTAAATACGAACTTTCCATTTATAATGGCCGCAAAATTAGGAAAATAATCGAGAGGTAAAAAACATATTGCACAATCTTAATTGCTTGAAATGCTGAATAATAATGGTTTGAACGCCGAGTAGTTTTATGCAGGAAAAATAATTTCTATTTTAGTGCCTTATTTTCATTGAATGGTATCAAGAATTATTTCTGGAATAAAAAGACGATTATCGGATCCGTTTTGGAAGAATGTAGCTACATTAACATCAGGTTCTGTGATTGCTCAGGCATTACCCGTATTGGTTTTTCCTATTCTTACGAGGGTATATTCCAAAGAAGCTATCGGGTTTTATTTTGTATTTGTGGGCATCGGGCTGATTACCCAAATTATTGCATCGCTTCAGTACGAATTGGCCATTTTGCTTCCGAAAGACAAGAAAGATTCCAATACGATTTTCGAACTGAGTTTGATTATCGTATTGGTCAATACCCTAATCATGCAAGGTTTGATCCTGTTATTAGATGATTGGTTGTATTCGTTAATCAAACAAGAGGGGTTTGCTCAATTTATTCACCTGATTCCTCTTAGTACTTTCCTATTAGGGATGTTCCGGGTTTTAAACAATTACATGAACCTGGAACGGAAATACAAGCACATTGCATATAGTAAAATTGCTAAATCGGTTACTTTAGGGATAATACAGGTTGGCATGGGTTTGCTGGGATTTCTGACCTCAGGAATGGTAATCGGGTTATTGGCAGGGCAGGCAGTGAGTGTGATTTATTTGGTGATTCAACTGATATACCGGACAGAATTTAAGTTTCAATGGGATTGGACATCCATGATACGGTTGGCCAAAGTGTATAAGGACATGCCTATTTTTAACACAGCCATCTCTTTTTTGAGCAACCTTTCGAATCAATTGCCTGTTTTTTTTCTTTCGCGGTATTTTGGGGCGGCAGCTTCGGGCGATTATGGGTTGGCCAACAGGGTGGTATCCACACCTATGGAGTTGGTAGGTTCGTCGGTTGGGCAGGTATTTTTTCAGGAGTCGGCTCATTTGGTTAAAACAAAAGGGGACCTGCATCAATTGGTAAAAGATACCTACAAAAGGTTGTTTAAAATAGCCATTATTCCCTTTTTGCTCCTTTTAATTTCTGCTCCATGGCTGTTTTCGTGGTTCTTTTCCGATGAATATATTACCAGTGGTTATCTTACCCAAATCCTTATTCCCTGGCTATTTTTAAATTTTCTGAATTCCCCGGTCAGTTACCTGTTCGATGTGTTAAACAAACAACGGTTTATGACCATTTTCCATACCGTGTATTTTCTCTCGCGGATTGCCGGGCTGTTGGCAGGTTTTTACATTTTTCAAAATGTATTTATTGCTGTAGCCATTTTCAGTACCATTGGAATCCTTTTTAATGGTTATACCATTTATTATTATTTAAAAATTTCGAAAAGCACTGATTTTCAAATTTATAAATAACAACCTTATTTTAGTGATAATAGGTCATTGTAACCTCTGTAATTTTCTGTTTAAGAGCAAGTCTTTCAACAAGGTCGTTATTAAACGTATCAACGCCATGTTGATTTAAGTGAAAATTGTCATAGAAAAATGACTTTGGAAGATTTAGAATCTGCGTATAATTATAATAAGGGACATTGAAAGATGCGAAATATTGATTGTACCATTCGGCATTCATTATTTTTGAGTCAAATTCTCTTAACACTGGTGCTTGTACAAATATAATACACGACTTACTTTTTTTAAGCGTTTCTATGTTCCGTTCAAACGCTTCCATCTGAAAATGACGAGGTATCCATCGGACAGAATCATTCGGGAGAACATCTCTGTATGGCTGATACTCTTTTTCAACAAACCCTCCTGAGATATATTCATCATGTTCCATTTGAATGGGATGTACAAAGTCATTGTCCATTCCCATTAATTGCCGAAACCCTGCATAAACAAATGTAAAATAGGTTTTAATTGAATTTAGCCGGAATACCATAGCAGTTACCTGATTATCAATAACTCCATTACACAAAAAATCGATCGATGACTCTACTCCATCCATGGAAAAAGATTCAGGATTAACGACAAAGAGAATTACTTTTGGATGAAGCCTTTCTAAATAGGTTTTGATTAATACTTCGGTCTGGATTTGTGTTTGATTGCTTGAACCTAGATTGAACAAGCGGATTCCTTGTTCCTCAAATATCCGGGGATCGAATCCCCGGTATGCTTGCGAGGCTCCCAGAACCAATACATCCACATTCTGCACCTGCTTGGCTTCACGGATGCGGTTATATAAAAAACTGTCGGAGCCTAACTTATAATTGAGGTTATCTTTGATAAAAGATGGAGTGAATAATCCCCAAAGCACAGTAAATGTTGCCAGAAAAACTGGAAGCATTAACATAAACAAGGTTATTTTTTTTAAGTATCGCTGCATTTTAAAACTGAAAATAAATGAAAGCATCTCCATCGGTTTGGAAGAATAGGAAAATTAAAAACACCAAGAATGCATAAAAAGCAAACCTTCCTATATTTGGCCAGGGTTTGCCTGTAGTTTCAATGGCAAACGTCTTATTTCTTCCCATGTAATCGAATGCCATAAAGAAAACAACTATACCAACCATCGTTAACTTGAGCCCTGCCAAAGATAAGTCATCGGGTGTAAACAAAGGTTTGTTAATGATAGATTTTAGGTATATGAAGGCGTCTTTTGCACTTTGTGCCCTAAATATGATTAGAGTAAAAGTCCAGTAACTAAAAGTTAACAATATGCTTATCGGGTCATATATTTTTTGATGAATTTGTTTCCGCCACTTTTTCCGGGTTTTTTTGGTAAAAATATCATAAGTGAGGGCTATTCCATGAAAGGCCCCGAAAATCACAAATTTCCACGCGGCACCGTGCCATAAACCACATAATAAGAAAGTAAGCATGGTAGAAAAAGCAATTCCAAAACTTCCCCAGTTTCTGGTTTTAATGGCCAATGGCGTGTATAAATAATCGCGCAACCAGGTTGATAATGAAATGTGCCATCGGCGCCAGATTTCGGTAATGTTTTGTGAAAAATAAGGTGACTGGAAATTCTGCATCAATTGGAACCCTAACAAACGTGCCACTCCAACGGCGATGTTGGAATAGCCGGCAAAATCGCCATAAATTTGAAATGAAAACAGCATGGCACCTAAAATAAGAGAGAACCCTGATTGTTGTTGATAGTTATCGAAAATTTGGTTTACTACCACACCTACATTATCGGCAACAACCACTTTCTGGAACAATCCCCACAATATCTGCCGCATGGCAATAGCAGACTTCTCATAATCGAATTGGCGCTTTATATAAAACTGGCCCAACAAATTACTGGCACGCTCGATAGGTCCGGCGACCAATTGAGGGAAAAAGCTCACAAATGCGAAAAAACTGACAAAATCACGGGTCGCTTTCAATTGTTTCCGGTACACATCAATAGTGTAACTCATGGTTTGGAACGTATAAAAACTGATTCCCACCGGAAGAATGATATTCAACGAACGTTTGCTAAGTTCCACATCAAATAAAGCGAACAAATCGATAAAACTATCGACAAAAAAGTTATAATATTTAAAGAACCCCAGCATAATGAGATTGATAGCAATACTGATAGTTACCCATATTTTTGCCGATTTGGGTTTGATAGGCGCATCAATTTTGAGGGCAATCAGATAATCGGAAAGCGAGCTGAGGAATATTAATGACAAAAACCGCCAGTCCCACCAACCGTAAAATACATAACTTGCCACCAATAAAAACAAGTTCTGCCATTTTACCGAGTTTTTAAGAAAAAGCCAATATGAAATAAATACAATGATGAAAAAAATGGCAAAGGTGCCTGTATTAAAAAGCATTTCTTAAGGTATTTTACATTGTTTTATCAAGAATTGATTGGCAAATATCCCCCACGTTTTTCCAATGCTGAATTTCAAGACTTGTAAATCTGATCTTGTAATGTTTTTCAATTGCCACAATAAGCTGGATGTGGGTTAACGAATCCCATTCTTCAATATCCCCGGCATGTGTATCGGGTTTAAGGACAATACCTTCTTTATCTAATACCTCATTAAATATTTCGGAGAGTTCCGATAATAAAGTTTGTTGGTTCATGATATTATTTTTTTAAAAATGCGGCATACATTACACAAATCTTGCGTTGGTGCGCTTCTTCTATAGGCATATTTTCGGTAGGTACCTCTGTTTCCTGGACAATAGTAAACCCTGAGGTTGTTATTAAATCCCTGATTTCGGCTGTATGATTAAAAAGAAAAATATGGTCAATATCAGGTGCATTGGTTGGAACGGTAATAAAGAGGGTTCCATCATCTTTAAGTATGGAATGTAGTTTCTTTAATAACCGATCGGGGGTTTCGACATGCTCCAACACTTCGCCCATACTTATAAAGTCAAATTGGTTTCTTGGGTTATAGTTAAAAATATCACTATGTATAAAATCTACCCTTTTGTAATCGATGAATTTTTTGGCAACCATAAGTGATGTATCGCTGATATCCAAACAATTATAGCTGATGGATTGGCCAAAATGTTTGGTGGCTGCATCAATAAACAAGCCATGACCCCCGCCAATTTCCAGATAGTTTTGAATTATTTTATATTGAGATAAGTTTTCAATAAAAAATCGGAATATTAGATAATGCTGTTTCCACAAAACCTGCGATAGCAATAGCCCATACAGATAAGAATTCATTACTTCGGGGTTGGAATACACCCGCATGTTAACTTCCTGAAACGATGAATAACGATATTTTCCGGTTTGGGAAAAATGGATCATCTCAAAAACATTTTCGTGAACCTTGGTCAGGTAAAACGAAATAGCCTTGTCGAGAGAAACCTCAGAGTTTACCAAAAACTGTTGATATTTAACTAGAAATTGGTCGGCCCATGCAAAAAAAGCTTCATCCATTTGCGAAAGGGTTTCTTTCAATTTTTTTGCATGAAGCGGGTTTTGAGCTTCTATCTTATCAATTATTATATTTAGAATATGCTTTTCGCTCATTTTTCTTTAATAAACGTTGGTTTTTCAACAAAATTGGCTACCAACATGGTCCACAAATGATCTTTTTGGCTAAACCCCAAATCTGCAAAATGTTGTTTAACCAATTGGTTTTTGGAAGTTGGCAGGTATTCACCCGCTATTTCAGAAAAACCTTTTTCGATGGCAAAATTAACAATCTTGTTCAACACAAATAATTCCAGGTCTCTTTTTAATACCCGGCAACTCATTATCCAGGTATCAATAAATAATGTAGTGTTTCTTTTTTCAAGAATTATGGCCGAGACCAACCCGTAATCGCCAAATTTATCTGCTAGCAAAAAACTCATGAATACATAATTGCCCGAGGCCAGCATGGTTTCCAACTGGTTGTCGGTATAGCGCTGTGTGCGTAGGTTAAATTGGTTCGACCGTTGAGTCAGTTGAGCAATCCTCGGAATTAGAAATGGAGTGGCATCCAACACTTGACAAACCATGTTCAGGCTTTGAAGATATTCGTTTTCGTTGGTGAATGTGCTTTTAAGCTCTATTCTTTTGGCTTCGGTCTGATATTGTTGAGTACGGCTCGCATCGGCTTCGGAGACTGAGGCGGTCTCAAAAAATTTTCCCCGTTGCAAAAAGGCTAAATATTCAGTAGCATCTTCAGGTAATTCAGGGACAGTAATTTCTGGTATTGCTTCAAGTACCATGTTCCTTTCAAACGGATTATCATCGATAAAAACCATGGAATCGAAGCCAATATTTAATACCTGTTGAATGTATCGGATATTGTCCACCTTGTTGTTCCAATTGGCCACAAAAACGGCAAAGTCGTCGAGTGAAAGGATCATGTCCGGATGATTCAGGAATGGTTCTTGAGCTACGGATAAAGCGTTTTTACTACAGATAGCCAGTAATATTCCCCTGTTTTTTAGCTCTTTAGCCCACAGTTGTAAATCCGAGAATGTTTTCCCTATCCCCAAATTCCCCAACTGAATATTTTCCACACCTTCATCACCAATTACCCCACCCCAAAGGGTATTATCCAGATCGAGGATTACACATTTATTAAAATAGCCATTCAAAGCTTTAATCACCCGGATTACCTCCGCAATCATAGCTTGCATTCCATCAATACTTAAAGCCATTTTCGATAAATAATACAAGCGGTGATCGACAAACATTTGGGCACCCATCTGATTCTGGATAGAACTCAAGTCATAAATGAATAAGTTTTTCAGTTGCTGGCTTAACTCGGACATCTTAAGGTTTAAGGTGCGGAGTTGATACAAAAATGAATCTTTGGTTTTGTTGGCAAAATTACCAAAAATGCCGTCATCCATTTCATAAAAATTATTCCAGAGCACGTTACATCTAATTCGACTATTTATGGTTTGCAGCAGATGGTTGATGTTTTTTGCATAATCATTGGCAAAATCACACCGCGAATGAAGTTCGGTTTTCTCAAACTTATACAGAAGCTGTTGAGTACATTGAAAAACAAGAATAATATCAGGTTTATAACGGTACAATTCGGAGTTTGAATCTAAAATCTGCCGTTCAATTTGGTTATAATCGGCTTCAAAAACTTCCAATAAAAAAGGGGTCGTTATATTTTGAGACAATAAGGCTTTTTTAATAAGCTGAGTGGCACTATCGCCCAAAAGCATTATTTTTTTTGGCATCAGTTTCAGTATTATTTAACCCCAAACCTACAAATTTCTTTTTGTATTGAAAATCCCATGTCTTATTTTAATGGTGTTATTTCAATTTAAACATAGACGATTTTTACAAATCCGCCTTTTTTGAATAGTTAAAATGGTGGTTATACATAGATGGAATAATATCTAAAATTTTGCTTTATTAATCTAACGTGAGTTCGACCTAAGCGG
>DOTG01000048.1 GCA_003512955.1 Marinilabiliales bacterium | reverse complement strand
CAATTACAAACATAAGGCCTTACTGGCCATATTGTCAAACGTTGTAGGGCATTAAACTAACCATCGTAACTTATGAAAAAACCAAAAATTGAAAAATATGCTGAAAGTTATAAACTAAGAGCTATAACTAGTGCGGTTCCTTATATTGGTGGAGCTTTGGATATTTTGTTGTCAAAAAAGGGTGAGAAGATTCGAGAAAGACGGATTAATGAATTATTCGCAAATATAAACGATAGACTTGAAAAAATCGAAGACAAGGAATCATTGGATGAATACCTCAATACAGAAGAATTCTATGACCTATTTATTAAAGTTCTCAATACCGTTATCAGAACAAGACACTCGGAAAAGATTAATGGTTATGCAAATATTTTAATAAATCATTTGACCACCATGAAATCAGAAAATGAGAATAGTGAGTTAATGGTAAATACATTGGATAGCTTAGTTACAGAAGAACTAAATTATTTGTCTGATTTATATAATAATGATTCTGAAATTATTCTTTATAAGGTTTTTGGTATCTACTTGACTAAAGAAAAACTTAATGAATGTATTAAAGAAACGAATAATGCTCCAAGTAATAAAAATGAAATACCACAGGATTATCACTATGAAAATAGTAGAATGATTATATGGAAATTCTTAAGTGACAAGAATATCATTGAGATTCATAAAAAGGAGGGATTTGGATCATTACCGTATAATTTTGGATCTTCTAACATGATGGTCTCAGGTTCGACTAATTATAGTGAAATAACAAAGTATAAATTAAGTGAATTTGGAGAGGAATTTATTAAATGGATTATAAAGGAATAACGCCCTACAACAATGTATAAAAATAATAGCCGTTTCATTAGTAAAATCAAGGGTTGCAGCCCGCTCCAACTTTTGTGCAACTTGACAGGGATGGAGCCCGCGAACGGCTACTATTCTTATACAAACCGTTAGGCACAATAAAAACCAACGACAGTGGGTAATATGATGCAAAAAGAAAAGGAAAATGGAACAACCCACAAAACAGCACATTTGCAAACCACTCCAGCCAACCCGAAATTCGAAGTTTGCAAAAGAGCTGTTTTCTTGCCCTCGCACGGCTGACAGTTAATCGTGATAAATATTTAAATTAGGGACTTAAAAATATCAAAATAGAAAACATTCTGTTGTAATCAGTTATTTGCCAAATTTTTTAAAAGTGTTTTCAAGGTCTTTAAGTGATCTATTAATATCACTTATTGCTTTTTTATTTGTACCCTTACTATCTTTCAATTGTATTCCTTGCCCACAAATACATTTTACCAATGCTTCATCAGTAATCTGTTTAATAGAAACAGTAATTGACCGCTTGCATTCAGGGCAATCAATTTTTATGGTTTGTTTGCTTATTTCGAACATAGTTTGTTATTTTTATGCCATCATTAAGCGTCATAACACCTGCGTGATTTTCTTTTATTTTTAGTTTCATAAATGCTATTTAAAATTGTTAATAATCCTTTGTCTATCCTCATTTTCCTTGTCGTTCTTATGATACAGTTCGATAAAGGTTATTTTTTTTTCTTTTTCAAAGTGGGCATAAATCAAACGTAACCCAGAGTTTACACCTCGTCCTTTTAATGCTTTACAAGCAATCTTTTTGACTTTTATGATGCATGTTTCCAACCCTAAATTATCAATCCGAAAACTGAATGGTGGCCTTTCATCTGGAAATACTTCCAAAACTTGCCTCACTATTTCCAAATCATCATTCAACGTTCTGTATTTTTTCAAAAGACCTTTCAAATCTTTTTGAAATTCAGCAAGTTCATCAAAAGTCATTGTTCTTCAATTTCGTTTCCGTAGTTTCTTACAGAGTAAGGAGCGTCTCTGTAAAAAGCTAATTCATAGTTTATTTCTTCTCCTTCTTTTGAAGCCAGCCAGGGCATATCTTTATGAGAGTAGTTGCTGATTGCCGCGGCTGACCAATCACTCATTTGTTCAATAACCCTGTCAATGATTTCCTTTTCGCTTGCTTTTAGTTCAGTTAAATTTGCTTTTATTAAAGGAAGATACCGTGTTTGGGGAAATCCATGATATTCAGTTTTTACCCTTTGCAATTGCCCAGTATCAATCATTTGATTAATTATTGTATCTAATTTTTGCGGAACAGGGCCAAAAGGTAATTTGCGATATTTTGCCCCTGTTAAATGCTCTTCATACAATTCGTAATAATTGTAATCTGAGAAATAGAGTAATTTATAAAGTACAGTTTCTCCAACATTGGGTTTACCTGCACATCGCTCAAGAATATACAATAGCACATTCTTAAATTTATTTACTTGTAGCGAAGGGATAGAAATACGTTCATTTACTTTTGGGTTTTGGGTTTCAGCCTTACCTTCAACATCTTGACTAATTTTGAAATCTTTAGACATGAATTCATCTAAAGAAAAGCCCAATACAATGGATAAATTTTGTAGCTCCATAATATCAACACTTCTGTTACCCAGCTCAATTTGAGCTAATGATGGCCTGGAAATTTTGACACTTTTTGCCAAATCTTCCTGTGAAAAGCCCTTTGTTTTTCGAAGCTCGGCTATTCTTTGGCCTATTTCCTTTTGAGTTAGCTTTATGTTCATATTAATTTGTTTATTTCATAGTTAATTTGAAACAAAGTTATTAATTGTTTTAATATAAAACAATTAAATGTTCTTAAATAAAACATAACGCTCTGTCTAATTTGCAGCACATTGCCAAAGCCGCACATGTCACCGTTTCAACCAAAGCTTTGTCAAAGAGCTTGCAATGCCAACGCACGGTGGACAGGATATTGCAACAAATTTGACATATAAAATAAATGAAAACAAAAATCGCCAGTGCCTAACAACGTGTATAAAACAAAGCGGTGGCGAAGGGTTGCAAGCCGTTCGTCTTGCATCGGCAGTTTTCATCGGTGGACACAGACGCAGCTCCAGAGTCCGCTACGTTTCATACACGCAGCCGTTATCGGTCAGCTAAAAAAAAGACCGCACTACTGTCATAGGGTTGTCAGTTGGACAATATAATTTTGAAGAAAAAACAAAATGAAAATTGAGAATTTAAAACCGTTTGATGGACAACATTGTGAAACTACAGCGACAGGAACTTTGTTGAAACAACTTGATATTGAACTTTCTGAGCCAATGCTTTTTGGTTTGGGTGAAGGACTTGGGTTTATCTTTTGGAATATGAAATCAATGAATTTCCCATTTATTGGTGAACGAGTAAAGCCAGACGCTTTAACCCAAAATATTGCAAAGAATCTAAATCTTGATTTAATCGTCAAAGAAACTTCATCAATTCAAAAGGCTTGGGACAGCGTCAAAGAATTAATTGACAGGGGACAATTAGTCGGCTTAAAATTAGACTGTTTCCATTTACAATATTTTTCAAGACCATTTCATTTTGCAGGACATTATGCTGCACTTTATGGTTACGACAATGAAAACGCTTTTTTGGTAGATACAAAACAGCAAGGTGGACAAGTGAAAACAAGTTTGAATAGTTTATCATTAGCAAGAGCTGAGAAAGGACCAATGTCCTCTAAAAATTTGTATTACACTTTGCGAAAGACAGACAAGAAATTTGACTTGAAAACTGCAATCATTAATGCAATCAGAAACAACGCAACTGAACATATCAATCCACCAATTACTAATATTGGATACAAAGGGATTTACAAAACAAGTTCCGAAATAATTAAATGGTTTAAGACCAGTAAAGACATTGAAAACGATTTTAAAACAACTGCAATGCTTATGGAAAAAGCAGGAACAGGAGGAGCATTATTTAGAAATTTATATAGAGACTTTTTAAAAGAAGGTTATGACATACTAAAACTTGACAAATTAAAAGCAGGTCACAAATCATTTGTAGAAATAGCCGAACTTTGGGCTTCTGTTTCACAACTATTTGAAAAAGTAAGCCAAACGAAAGACTTTAAATATATTCAACAAGCATCAGATATTTTAAAAATAATATCAGAAAAAGAAAAAAAGACAATGGAAATGTTGGCGACAATATAGCCGAACCGCTAACAACGAGTCATAAAACATGCCGGTTTCATTGGGTTTTCAAGTGTTTCGTCCCGCATTTAGTTTTGTATCGTGGGATACAGACGCATCTCCGAGAGCCCAACCGTTTCATATTGTCAAACGTTAGCTGAAATTTAACGAAACATTACACAGACAATGAATAGACTTGACAGACTAACAAGCATACTCATACAACTTCAATCTAAACGACTGACAACTGCTCGTGAAATCGCTGAACGGTTTGAAGTTACAAACAGGACAATTTACAGAGATATTCAAACATTAAGACTTGCAGGTGTTCCAATAGGCGAAGAAGAAGGAAAGGGTTATTTTTTAATTGAAGGTTATCGGTTGCCACCTGTAATGTTCACAATGGAAGAAGCAAGAGCTTTGGTAACAACAAGTAAAATTTTAAACTACCATACCGAAGATTCTCTTAAACAAAATTACGAATCTGCACTTTTAAAAATAAAAGCAGTTTTATCACTCAAAGACAAAGACAAATTGGAATTTTTAAATTCAAGAATCGGATTTCAAAAACCTTGGGCACCAACAAGTTTGTATTTAGACCATATCCAGCATTCAATTACAGAAAGCGAAAAACTAAAAATAAAATATCAGTCAAAAAAGGAAGAGCAAATAACAGAACGAACAATCCAACCTTGTGCAGTTTATTTTAGTGGTGCTGTTTGGACAGCTATTGCCTTTTGTGAGTTACGACAAGAAATAAGAGAGTTTCGCCTAGACAGAATAAAAGAACTCAGAATCCAACAAACTCATTTCAAACCCGACAAGACTTTCAGTATGGAACACTATTTAGAAGAACGTTCCAAAAGATTATCTTTAAACCCCTGACAAAGGGCTGTCCTATGTGTCTTTTATCTTTGCTTCAAATTCAAACAAAAATGAATAAAAAAGCAATTTTATTAATCGTCATTGCTTCACTTTCAGGAAGTGTAAGTAAGGCACAAACACAAGAAAGAATGACAGCAAAACAAATCACAATCAGAGAAAAAAAAGTTGAAATCAATTATTTTCAACAAGGACAAGGCGGCACAACACTTCTCTTTTTACACGGTTGGTGTATTGACGGAACTTATTGGAAAAATCAAGTTGATTATTTTTCTAAAACTTACAATGTTTACGCAATTGACCTGTCGGGCTTTGGCAAATCCAAAGCCGAAAGAACCAACTGGACAGTTGAAGAATATGCCAATGATGTAACAGCATTTATTGACACAATGAACCTTAAAAATGTTGTAATCATTGGACATTCTATGGCAGGCGAAATTATGTTGCAAACGGCTTTAACCAACAATCCAAAAATAATAGGCGTTGTAGGTGTTGACAATTTCAAATTTATTGACGTTGCATTTACACCAGAACAAATGAAACAAATGACCGGCTTTTTTCAAATGCTTGAAAAGGATTTTAAAAATTCAGCACCTGTGTATGCAGATATGATGCTTTTTCACCCAACAACTTCAAAGGAAGTGAAAGACAGAGTAAAAACTGATTTTGTAAATAGCGATCCCGTTATTGGCTATAGAACATTTATGAACCAAATGCAATACGCTTATACCGATGCACAAAGACTGGAACAGCTTAATTATAAGTTATACTTAATGAATAGTGACGGTTTTCCAACAAACGAAACTGGATTGAAAAACCATTGTAAAAATAGTTTTCAAGTGGAAACTATCTCTGCAACTGGACATTATCCAATGATAGAAAAACCGACAGAATTTAATATACTATTAGAAAAAGTGCTGACAGAAATGAAATAAACTGCTGCTAACACACAATAAATGTAAGCGTTTTAAGCAGTTTGTAAAAGGCGAAATATTTTTAACTTTAGTGCAATTAAAAAACCTTAAATTAGCTTGAAACAGCGCGCCTACGTTTATTGTCAACGTTGGCAGCAAGGCAAGAAAATTCCAATAACTTATAAACTTATACAATATGGAAAGGAAAGATTTTTTAAAAAGTGCATGCACTTATGGATTATGTGGATGTGTAGGAATGTCATTTTTGACAGGTAATACTGTATTAGCAAATTCCAAAAGTGCACAAAATGAGGAAAAATCAGATTGGCGAATAGACTTCATGCAAAATCGTTACCGAGATTTGATTTACATTTTAAATGATACAGTAGATAAAGATACTTTAATAAAAGTATTAAATCAACTTGGAGCAAAATGCGGTGAAGATTTTGCAAATAAATATAAGAGCGATCCAGATGGATTTTTTGCTTTCATTAAAAGCCTTTGGGCAGATACAGTTGAATATGACAAAGAAAATGGGATCATAAAAGTAAATGAGAAAATAAGAGATGCATGTAATTGTCCATTTATAAGAGCAAAGGATGCACCATCAATTTTGTGCAATTGTTCATTAGGGACTCAAAAGAAGATATATGAAAGTTTATTTGGTAGACCGGTTAGTGTAACGTTGAATAAATCTGTATTAAGGGGGGATGAGAGATGCAGTTTTACAATACAGTTATTATAAACGAATCTAAAAATGCCCAGCGCCAACAACATCTCATACGCAATGCGGGTTTCAGAGGTTTTGCAAGTTCAGTTCCCGCAGGCAAGGTTTGTCACGGTTGATACAGACGTAGCCACGCAATCCCGCACTGCTCATAGTATAGACCGTTATCATAAAGCATGGAAAACCGCTCCGACTGACAAATAACTATTAACTTGAGAAATGATTTGAAAATAATACATAAGATTAATGCAACTGGAAACCCCAACGCATGGGGTTTTATTTTTTTTGCCCACCCACTTTGCACCCTTCGGAATGCATTAGGGTTTAAAATCAAGCCCCACAAGCCAGCGCTTAAATCAAAGGCATACAAAAGAGCTGCAATTTTGCCGTCACACCAACTGATAATTGTATATTTGTTGATGAAAATTAACATTCTATAAGACTCTTGAATAAATATGCAAGAGAAATTATTGAAGGAGAAGCAAAAGATAAATACGATAGAGAATTTGATTATATAAAGAATACGCCGATTTATGCATATATTGTTTGTGACTTAACCAAAAAACTGAAAGCTTTTGCTTCTGATGCCGGTTATAAGCAACTACCAAGTGGAGATGGATATTTTTCTTTTAATGATAATTACAATATGTGTGTTGAAATTTTAAGTTTCGAAAAGATTTTGAAGGATTCGAAAGAGCGTAACCGAGTATTATTTGAAAAACTAAACCTGACTTAAAGCCATTTTGAATTTTTCGTCAGAACATATAACCCTTCTCAAATCCCTCTTTCAAGGTCGACAGGACGTTTATGCGGTTCGTTGGGAGAAAGACGGGAAAAGTGGTTATATGCCCGCTTATAAAGTTGATTGGAGTGATTACAATAAACACAAAGCTGCCGGAGGTTCATTTAAAGATTATTCAAAAAAGGAGTATATGCCTTTCGGTGAAGATGCCATTATGAATCACTTATCAGGCAAAGAAACTGTTGGGATTTATCCACTTTTAGAAGACAATACTTCCCATTTCATAGCTGCCGATTTTGATAATGAAAACTGGAAAGATTCAATATTAAAACTGCATCAAAACTGCTCAAAGTTTGAAATACCATCATACATTGAACGTTCACGCTCGGGTAATGGCGGGCATTTATGGATTTTTTTTGAAGAAAACCTTCCGGCTGAACAAAGCCGCAAGTTAATGTTCGAATTGTTGAGAGAAGCTACAATAATATCGCATTTCGAAAAAGAACCCAGTTTTGACAGGTTGTTCCCAAATCAGGATTTTCATTCAGGCAAAGGGTTGGGTAATTTAATAGCCTTGCCTTTAAATGGCAAAGCCATGCAAAAAGACAATTCTATGTTTCTGGATACTGAAACATTTGAACCTTACAAAAATCAATTTGAAACTATAGCGAGCTTTAAGAAAGTCTCAAAAGTTAAATTTCTTGGTCTTTATGAAAGTTTCTTTAATCAAAAACCACAGGAATCAATAAAGTCTAATATTATTCCGGCAACATCGACCGATATTGAAATTCAAATTAGCAATCAGGTTTACCTTAAACGCTTCCAATTAAACAAAAAACTTATTGCCTTTCTAAGGGACAATCTGAATTTTCTCAATTCCGATTATTTGGTTAAAAAGAACTTGGGTAAGTCAACCTTTAATATTGAAAAATATTTCAGGCTGATTGAGGAAACTACCGAGGGAGTTATTATTCCGAGAGGTTTTGTTTCAAACATTGTAAATTTCTGCAAACAGGAAAGTATTTCATTCAAAGTAATAGACAATCGTAAAAAGCTGGATTCTGTTGATTTTGATTCAGAAATTGAATTATTGCCGCATCAGGAGATAGCTCTCGAAAAGATTGCTGAAAAAGATTTTGGAGTTATTGTTTCTCCTCCTGGTTCGGGCAAAACAATTATAGGGCTTGAAATTATTGCACAAAAACGACAACCAGCCTTGATTGTTGTTCATCGCAAACAACTGTTTGACCAATGGATTGAACGGATTCAAAGTTTTTTAAAAATACCTAAAAGAGAAATTGGGCAAATTGGTAACCAAAAGTTTACAATTGGTAAAGAAGTTACGGTTGCAATGATTCAATCGCTCACCCGAAGCGAGGAGATTTCTAAAATAGCCAATAAATTTGGAACAATAATAGTTGACGAATGCCATCATATTCCTGCAAAATCATTCAGGGAGGCGATAGTTAATTTTAATTCGTTCTATTTGTATGGTTTAACAGCCACTCCAAAACGGAAAAACAACGATGAAAAACTGATTTATGTTTACATCGGGAATATTCTATATAATGCGGAACAAAAGCAGAAAATTAAGGAAAGCGACATTAAAGCTGAAATAAATATCAGGGAAACTAATCTCTTTGCTCCGTTTGATTATAAAATTGACAAGTACGAAACCATCTCAAGGATTTTAATTCATGACACTCAACGAAACTCGTTGATTATTGAGGATATTGAAAAGAATGTTAATCGTTTCAAAACAATTCTTGTTCTTACTGAACGAAAAGCCCATGTAGACATTCTAAATTTATACCTTAAAGACAAGTTCGAAACCATTACAATTCATGGCGATGATTCGGAACAAAGCCGAAGAAGCAAACTTGAACAATTGAAACAAGGTCATTACAAAATAGTTATTTCTACAGGCCAATATTTTGGAGAGGGAGTTGATATCGATAATTTAGAATGCCTTTTCATTACTTATCCTTTTGCGTTTGAGGGCAAACTTGTCCAGTATATCGGACGGATTCAACGTTCCGGCAAACCACCAGTCATTTTTGATTATCGGGATGCAAAAATTGACTATTTTGATAAAATGTTTAAACAACGGAATCGTTACTATAAAAAACTATTAAAGTAAGTATATAGCAGAAGACCAAAATATTGAATACAAAGAATCTTGGAGAGATGAATATCTTAAATGGATTTGCGGATTTGCAAATGCCAACGGTGGCAAGATTTATATTGGCAAAAATGATTTTGGTGAAGTTGTTGGACTCAAAGATTCAAAGAAACTACTTGAAGACATTCCCAACAAAACAAAAGATATTCTTGGTATTCTGATTGATGTCAATTTGCATCAAACTGAGAAAGGAGAGTTTATTGAAATTTCAGTTGAAGCATATCCTTATCCGGTCAACTATAAAGGGCAATATCATTATCGTAGCGGAAGCACCAAACAGGAATTAAAAGGCGCAGCCCTTGATAAATTCCTATTGCAACGAAAAGGCAAACGATGGGATGCAGTTCCTGTTCCTAATGTTTCCATTAATGACTTAAAAAAGAAACCTTTGATTTTTTCAGGAAAAAAGCTGTTAAGGCTCAGCGAATTGAAGAAGATGTTTTGACCGACTCTAATGAACTTCTAATTGACAACTTGCAATTAAATGAAAATAAATATCTGAAACGGGCAGCAATACTCTTGTTTCATCCCAATCCCGATAAATTTGTTACTGGTGCATACATCAAGATTGGTTACTTTGAAGCCGATGATGATTTAAAGTTTCAAGACGAAGTTCATGGGAATTTATTTGAGCAAATTGAAAAAACAATAGATTTGCTTTTTTCAAAATATATCAAATCATCAATAAGTTATGAGGGCTTGAATAGAGTTGAGAAATATGAATATCCCAAAGATGCAATAAGAGAAGCCTTACTAAATGCTGTTTCTCACAAGGATTATTCAGGTGGTGTTCCTATTCAGATTAGTGTTTATAATGACAAATTAATATTTTGGAATGAAGGTCAACTTCCTGAGAACTGGACAATTGAAAAGCTTTTGACTAAACATCCATCAAAGCCTTATAATCCAGACATAGCTAATGCACTTTTCAGAAGTGGGTATATTGAATCATGGGGCAGAGGAACTTTGAAAATAATAAACGAATGTGTGCAGTTTGGGATTCCCAAACCAAAGTATTTCTATGATATTCAGGTTTTTGGGTTGAGTTTCGAAAAGATGTTTTCGATATGGAATATTTGAAATCATTAGGTTTGAATGAACGACAGATTCAAGCAATAAAGTTTGTAAAAGAAAACGGGAAGATTACCAATAGTGAATATCAGGCAAATTATGGAGTTGCAAGGAACACAGCAACAAGAGACTTGTCAGAATTGGTGGATAAAGGCATTTTAAAATCATCGGAAGCTAAAGGAGCAGGTTCTTATTATGAATTATGAATTGCACCATAATTGCACCATAACTGACACTCCCCAACTATGCAAGCAATAAACAATGACACATTAATATTTTATTTGGATAGTAAAGCACTTGTCACCCCGAAACCGAAAAAGAAAAGATTTGAAAAACAAATGGTTGACTTTAAGGACAGGGAAAACCAAAATAATTATTTCACTCCCGAAATTATTTTTGGCACATTGGACGTAAGCAATGGTCTAACATTTACCTCAAAACCATTTGAAAATGATTTTTCCATAAACGGCTCATTTACAGGCAATCTGTTTACAACCATAAACAAAAAGGATATGGATGTTTCTCTGGCATTATATGAACTTATGCCTAACGGGAAATATTTTTTCCTTACCCGATATGTTGGCAGGGCAAGCTATGCCAAAGACAATTCAAAACGACAGCTATTGCAAGTCAATAAAAAAGAAAATACTCCATTTGACAATACCAGATTTGTAAGCAAAAAAATAGGCAAAGGAAGTCGTCTTGTAATTTTGCTCAACATCAACAAACATCCATTTGAAATTATCAATTATGGTTCAGGAAAAGCCGTAATTGATGAAATTATAAACGATGCAGGCGAACCTTTAGTAATAAAATGGCATAACGATAGCTTTATAAAAATTCCAATATGGAAAAATTGAACGGACTAACAAGAACACCAGCCACCAACAGCACTTACACGCAAGCCAGGGGTTTCAGTGCTTCGTAGGACAGGAAAGTAGTAAAATTGAAGTTCGGTTCTTCGTAGGAAGTTCAGTGGTAAAAATTCCTCTGCGTGTAGTCGTGAGCTATTAGGTGGCAGTAAAAAAATTGGAGTAAAATTGCATTATACGGATTGAATATGTATATTTGCACGTATAAAATATAATCCAATGGACACTAAACTAACTTTAAAACTTGACAAATTTGTCATCGAACAAGCGAAGGAGTATGCTACTTCACATAAACGTAGCTTATCAAGAATCATTGAAACTTATTTAAAATCACTAATTAGCCAGGACAAAAGGAAGAATGAAGATGACTTTGAATTATCACCTTTTGTAAAAAGTATGTCAACAGGGGTTAGAATTCCAGCAGACCTAGACTATAAATCTGAGTATCTAAATCATATGACTGAAAAGTATAAATAAAATGAAAGCATTTCTTGATACCAATGTAATGCTTGACTTTTTAGGTGAGCGTGACCCATTTTATTTGAGTTCAGCGAAAATTGCAACCCTTGCAGACAAAGGAAAAATAGAAATTGTTGTATCGGCATTATCATACGCAACTGTTAGTTATTTTCTTTCAAAATTTGAAGGGCAGGAAAAGACAAAAGACAAATTAAGAAAATTTAAGGTTATTTCGAGAATTTGCGAACTTGATGAGAAAATAATTGAAAAGGGACTCAACTCTGATTTTTCAGACTACGAAGATTCATTGCAATATTTTAGCGCATTGCGCCAAGATTGTGATATTTTAATAACCCGAAATGTAAAAGATTTTAAAAGAGCTCAAATACCTGTAATGACTCCAGATGAATTTTTAAATAGCTTAAGAAAGTGAATACCGCCGCCCAACACTGTATGAAAAAATAGGCGGTTTAGTAGTAAATTCAATGGTTGTAGCCCGCTTCAACTTTTGTGCTTTTTGAAAGCGAAGCACAACGCTAACGCCTACTTTTCATGTACGTAACGTTTGGCAGCAGGTGACAGAAACACAGGACTCTGATAGAAACTAATAAAAAGCCGTAAATTATGGGATATTATATTGACTTAGAGAAGATAACAATTGACGATTATCGGACAAAATTAGAATCAGCATATCTGCCGCCAAGTAGGATGATTCTTAAAGACAGATTGGATGAACGGTTTGGGTATTTTGAGGGTATCGGGATTAAAAATGTTAAAGGGTTGATTCAGATACTCAAAAAAAAGGACAAGTTTGCAGAACTATCAAAGGTTGATTGCTTGTCGGGTGATTATTTGACTATTTTGCTTAGAGAATTAAACAGTACCCTTCCAAAGCCAAATAAGATTGCTGACTTTACTGGGATTTCAAAAGATACAGTTGGCAGGTTAGAGAAGGTTGACATTAAAAATACAGAGAAATTATATAATAAGGTCGTAACGAAATCCGACAGGCAGAAACTTGCCGATTCAACAGGAATAAATGATAGAGACATTTTAGAATTAACCAAATTGACAGACTTATCGAGAATAAAGTGGGTTGGGGTAACATTTGCCCGAATGCTTTATGAGTTGGGGATTGATACGGTTGAGAAAGCATCAAAATCTGACCCAACTGATTTACATGCAAAAATAAACCAGTTGAATAAGGAAAAGGGCATTTTCAAGGGCCAGATTGGATTAAATGACATTAAGATATTTGTAAATGCAGCAAAAGAAATACCTTTAGAGATAGAATATTGAAAATTGAATAAACACCAGAACCAGCAAATGATATAAAATATAGGGTTTCAGAGGTTCAGCACCTGCGTCACCCGTAGGCAAGTGGCATCGGATAGGAACACATCTCTGATTTCACCTGCATTTCATATTCACGGGTTTGGCCACAAGGGTAAAAAAATGGCGACTAAACAATGAGAGAGTCTTTACATAAATATATAAACAGTTTTATTCAATTGTCGGAAAGTGAAATCAGAGTAATTGAAGACATATTGACTTCCAGAAAAATATATAAAAAAGAGAACTTTATTGAAATCAATAAGGTTTGTACAAAAGCCATTTTTATCAACAAAGGATATTTCCGTTTTTACCATGTTGATGTTAATGGCAACGAAATAACCAGCGATTTTTATTTCGCCCCATCATTTATTACATCGTACACCAGCTTTATTACAGGAGCACCTTCCTTCGTTAATGTTCAGGCGATGGTGGACATGGAGGTTTTTGAATTTACAAAAAATGATTTGTATGACCTTTACGGTAAGTATCCCAAAATTGAACGTTTAGGGCGGTTAATCGCTGAAGCAATAGCCATAAATTCAGAAGAGCATCTGTTTCTGTTATTAAATCAATCGGCTGAAATGCGATATAAGAGGTTATTAGAGAAAAATACGAAATATGTCAATACAATTCCATTGCAATACATTGCTTCTTATCTTGGAATCACCAAAGAAACATTAAGCCGGATGCGAAAAGCTATCAGGTAATTTTTTTGATAATTGTCAAAAGAAATCGTTTTCATTTTGTGGTACTTTACACAAGAATGTTTAACAATAGTTATAATGAAAATGATAGTATTACACACTTGGATTATCACATGCGTACTTTCTCTAAATTCATGCGAAAAAGAAGAATTATCCTTTACAGACGGGGATATTGACATAGGAATTGAAGTCGGAGAGCACTGGTTGCATGACTTTCCCTTGTTTCTTGGTTTAACTAAAAAGAACCCACCGCAGTTTGCAATTTGGATAGAAGATACGAGCGGGAATTATTTGTCCACGGTATTTGTAACCTATAAAATTGCTACAGAAGGATGGCAGGCAAATAAAGGTAACCGTCGAAAAGAATCTCTTCCATACTGGTGTTTTCAACGAGGAGTTGTTTACGGAGATGGTTTGTTGCTGCCAACAAAAGAAAAACCGTTAACCGATGGAATAACCGGAGCTACACCAAAAGAGAACAAATCAATTCTACTAAGACCCATAAATTTGAAAAAACCGTTTGTGGTGAAAGCAGAATTCAACCACTCTGTGGATTTTAATGATTTCTTTCCTGAAAATGCAAATGAAGGAGATAATAACTATTCCGGAGGTAAAGAAGGAAGCGGACAGCCATCTGTAGTTTATTCTGCGACAGTTTACCCCGAAACTCAAGCAACAGTGCTTGAACTTATTGGCTACAGTTGCCCAGATGGAAGCAACGGAAATATCTATACAAACATGGTGGTATTAACTTCTGCAAAATCTATTATTAAAAGTATTACGATACTAATAAAATAATACCTGATGAGAAAATTAATATTAAGTATAGCTTTTATGCTACTGCTAATTAGCAGCATTAAAGCACAAAACAATAACCAAATCTTTTTGCAACTCTCCATGCACCAATTTGAACTAGGCTACCAGCACAAAATCTTTACTCAGGTTGTATGGGGTGAAGTGTTTGCCGGCACTGGTAATCGGGATATTAACCGTAATTTTGATGATTTTCTATCCGGTTTGAGGATTGGGTTTAATGCCTTTTCAAATGAGAAAAACCTTATCAGTTTCAATACAAGTGTTAGTATCTATATCCCGAACAATGATTATTACAAGGTTTTAACACCAGTATATGGGGTTGGAGTGAGGTTTAACAGATTTATCGGTACATCTAAAACACATAATCTGTCCGTAAGTACAGGTTATCAATATGGAGAGCAAGACTATAAACAGGAGTACTTTTCGGAAGCCCTAAAAGTTGTAACTACCGACAATTTTGAAATAGCCCCTTTGTATTTTTCACTGGGTTATGGATATAATTTTTGATAAGCGATTCATACGATTGTAATAATGACCATCCAGACAAAAACAGCCTTTGTAAAGCATTGGCAGGTAATTACGTAATTTGTAAAAGAGTCGTCTAAAATCGGTACAATGCAAATACACTGGATAAGATAGGAACCTAAGTATGGTGATTATCAAATTACCATTAACCACAGGGGCTGTATGGTTTCTATAATACCTGTCCTGAAAAAACCATTTATATCTGGAAAGTTTTTAATGAAAACCTCCAACTTTGCTATACTTTTACAACGAAATAGGTGGATCAATTATCTAAACTACATTTAAAATTAAACGGATGATATCTTCAAATCAGGTAAAATTTATCAAATCGCTGGAGCATAAGAAGTACCGTAAAATCCATCAAAGCTTTGTGGTGGAGGGCGAAAAGATGATACTGGAACTTTTAAATAGCCCGTTTGAGGTAACTCAGATTTTTGCTACCAAGCCCTTTCTAAATCATTATAGCGATAATTTAACAAAAGGGACAAACCTTGTTGAAGTAACCGAGCAGGAATTGAAAAAAATAAGTACCCAACAGACGCCGAATCAGGTACTAGCCATCGCGAAACTTCCCCAGGAGGGACCATTAAACCTGAGCGATGGGAATTTGTTTCTGGCTTTGGATAACGTGCAGGACCCTGGGAATCTGGGGACCATCATCCGCACCGCAGCCTGGTTTGGCATCCGGAGGCTCTTTTGTTCGCCCGATACCGTGGATGCTTTTAACCCCAAGGTGATTCAATCGACCATGGGCTCCATTTTCCGGGTTCATTTGCACTATAGCGAGTTGATTCCCATTTTGGAGCAGGCGCATCGGGCAGGGTTCACAACCCTAGGCACCTTATTGACCGGAACCGATATGTATGAACACCCGCTTCCCCCAAAGGCAATAATTGTGATGGGCAACGAATCGAAAGGGATTTCCCCGGATATTCAACGGATTTTGGATCAGAAAATCAAGGTACCTTCCTTCCCGGAGAATGCACAAGAGGTGGAATCGTTGAACGTTGCAGTGGCTACCGCTTTGGTGTGTGCCGAATTCCGCCGGCAAAACGTTAAGCTACCTTAACTTTAACCACCGCTTTGCAGACAAATCCCGGTTGCTCTGCTTTGATGCTGGGACAGTGCATATCGGTAGGGAAAAAGATAGCAAACCATTGGGGTTTCAAAATAAAATAATCCAGCTCAGCCTCATAAAAAGTGTAATCCTTTTCAACGTTATATCCTTCCACAACTTTTTGGTTCTCTAAAAAAGCATACCCCACTTTTTCTGCTCCCGACAACATGAGTTGGATATCGATATATTTCCTGTGGGTTTCGGTTTTACAGTCAGCTTCCGGTTTGGTTTCATATTCATTCATCAACAAAAAAACCTGTTCTCCATCAATAAGATGTTTGCCTGCTACAAACCTGGCCAAATCATTGGCAGTAATAAAGTCGATGGCTTTAGCAAGGTTTGCTGAAAGGGTACGATACCTCTCGATGTTTTTCACGTGGTCTAGAATCATAGGGTTATTTTTTAAGAATCGTTAACTATTTTAATAGCCTGAACAGAATTATAAAGCCAGCCATATCTGATGTTTATTTCTTTAAAAATTGAGCCACATGGATGGCGCAGTTTTCGCCGTCCACAGCAGAAGATGCAATTCCACCGGCATACCCGGCACCTTCACCACACGGGAACAAACCGGTTATTTGGATATGCTGCATCGTTTCAGGATTCCTTGGAATACGTAACGGTGAACTGGTGCGGCTTTCCACTCCTATCAACACGGCTTCGCTGGTGTAATATCCCTTCATCTTTTGTCCAAAGATTTTAAAACCTTCCTGCAACCGGAATCTGATTTCGCCGGGCATCCATTCGTGCATGGGTGAAGCTGTAATTCCCGGGAAGAATGAGCTTTCGGGAAGTGTTTTCGATAACCGGTTTTCGACAAAATCGGCCATACGTTGGGCCGGGGCAATCTGGCCTTCGCCTCCATTTTTGAAAGCCAGCTTTTCGAATTGTTGTTGGTACTTCAATCCATTTAGAACAGCCAGTTTTTGGTCAGCATTTACATCGTTTAATTGAATTTCGACCACAATACCCGAATTTGCCCAACGGGTATTTCTGAGCGAAGGCGACATGCCGTTGACCACCATTTCATCTTCGGCGGTCGAAGCGGGAACAATAACGCCTCCCGGACACATACAAAAAGAATACACGCCACGATCAGCTACCTGTTGGACCAAACTGTACGATGCTGCCGGCAGGTATGGGTCGCGTAGGGTACACGAATATTGAATGCTGTCAATCAACTCCTGAGGGTGCTCAATCCTTACTCCCATGGCAAAAGGTTTGGCCTCCAAAGCAATCTGCTGGTCAAAAAGCATCTGATATACATCACGGGCGGAGTGTCCCGTGGCAAGAATCACAGCTTTTGTATCTATGGTATCCCCCTTACGGGTTTTAATCCCTTTGATGGTTTGGTCCCCGATAAGCAACGATGCCAAAGCTGTTTCAAAATGCACTTCGCCTCCAAAATGGATGATAGTTTGGCGGATGCTTTTAATAATATCAGGCAGTTTGTCGGTACCAATGTGCGGGTGCGCATCAACAAGGATTTCGCGGTTGGCTCCATGAAAACTCAATACATTCAGCACACTTTTAACATTTCCCCGTTTTTTGCTTCGGGTATAAAGTTTTCCATCGGAATAGGTTCCGGCACCACCTTCGCCAAAACTGTAATTGGAATCGGGATTCACTCCCTGGTTCCGGTGGATGGCTGCAATATCGCGTTTCCGGGTGTTTACATCTTTACCGCGCTCAATCACAATAGGCTTGTAACCCAGTTCAATCAGTTTTAGGGCAGCAAATAGGCCTGCCGGACCTGCACCCACAATCACCACGGGCTCCCGGTGTGAAACTTGCTGGTAATTGAATTCGGTTTTTTCCTCTTCGGGCGGATGCGCATCAATATAAACCAATAGCCGGAGACTGATTTTCACCTGCTTCTGCCGTGCATCAATCGAACGCTGAAGCACCTGAGCATAGGTAATCCTTTTGGGAGCTACTTTAAGTTGATTGGCCAACACCGGCAGGTAAAATTCCTCACTGGAAGCCTGTTTGGGAGTTAAAACCAAGGTAATTTCTTTTTGCATGGCTTTTTTTCTCCCTCTAAATACAGTTGATGAGTGGATTTGTTAACACGGATTATTCAAAATAAATGATCATGGTAACCATTTTGGTACCTAAACGGTTGAACGACTCGGTATAGCCTGTGTTATCGTAGGTTACCATATTCATTAAACCGTACGAAAACCGCCATTCGGTAGTGAATTTGAAAAAGGGCAGGTAATAATCGATGCCAAAACCCATCTCTACTAAAAGGTCGTTCCGGTTGAGCCGAATTTTGGGTTGTTCTTCCTCTTTAATTTTTTTACGGGCGGCCAAATCAATGGTGTAGTTGAGCCCTCCCACCAAATAAGGGCGGTAATTGTTTTGCCGGCTCGAACGGTATTTTAGGAGCAAAGGAAATTGCAGAAATGTAGATTCAATTTTCATGGTATGGAAGGTATAACCCTCATCACCACTGCTATTGGGTAAAATATTTTTCCGGACTAAATATTCCAAATCGCGTTGCCCAAAGTACAATCCGGGCAGAAAGCGCAAATCGAGGTTATCGGTCAACCTTAGGCTACCAACAATGCTGGCTCCAAATAAAAACCTTGATTTCCCTTCAATGGAACGGATGCTATCCTGTACAACAAATGCATCGGAATGGGTTACCGAAAAATCGAGCACCCCACCTGTAAAGGCAAATCCAAAGTGAAATGGATAGGCATCGTACAGAGGTTTGTTCCAGGGTTTGTCTTTCTGGGCTAACAAACTGAATGGGATAAGTAACAAAATAACGATAAGCTTATGAATCTTCATCATAGTGGTAATGAACGCCAAAAATACCAAAATATTTGAAAAAGCGGGGTTCAATTTTCAGATTCTCATTTTACCTAAAATTCCCAAGTCATCTGGGAAGCCGTTGAAAGTCACGGGGTGACCCAATTTGATACAAATAAGGCAAATAATTGTTGTTCAATTAGTCACCCCGTGACTTGCGGAAATAAGGTTCTGCTAAAATTTTGAATCCGGTTTCATTTCCATGGCTTTTTTCCCCTCATAAATTGCTGCAATGCCCATGGTTAGTACCTTTTGCTGGTTGTTGGTAAATCCGGCCTTCGTCAGTTCATCCAGGAATTGCTGGTATTGCGGAAAAGCCTTCACCGATTCAGGCAGGTAAGTGTAAGCTGAAGTATCTTTTGAAACCATCCGACCAATCAGTGGCAGCAGATTTTTAAAATAGAAACCATACAATTGCTTAAACGGGAATTGCCGTGGCATGGTAAATTCGAGTACCACGCAAATGCCCCCGGGTTTTAAAACCCTGTACATCTCTTTGAGCCCTTTTTCCAGGTTTTCGAAATTGCGTACCCCAAAAGCCACGGTTATGGCATCAAAGGACTCATCGGCAAAAGGAATGGCTTCGGCATCGCCTTTTTGCAAAAAAATGAGGCCTTCCAGTTTTTTGGAGGCAATTTTTTGCATCCCTACTTCCAGCATCCCTTCGGAAATGTCAATCCCATCAATCCGTTGAGGTTTTGCTACCACCGCCGCAATCGCTAAGTCGCCGGTACCAGTGGCCACATCGAGTATCCGTTGGGGGTGATATTCCGATACCATCTTAATCACCTTTTTACGCCAGCGTTTGTCGATGTTCAACGATAAAAAGTGGTTTAAAAAGTCGTATTTACCTGCAATGGTATCGAACATGCCTGCCACTTGTTCTTTTTTGCCTTGCTGTGAGTTGCTGTATGGGGTTACCTGTTTGGCCATGGTATTGAATTAAGATTTTCGACAAATTAAGTAAAAAACATTCAAGGGCGGTGAAGGTTTTTTATCTTTGCCCAAAAAAAGATGAGCTACCTTTTGCTGTTGTTTTATTTGAGCGCACTTCTTTACCTTATCAAAAAGGTTTCTTTTTTTCATTCCTTACATTTTGGATTTAAAATTACCGCTGCCGTTTTTCTTCTGAAGTTTCTGGGAGGTTTAGCCCTTTATTTTGTCTATTATTATATTTATCCCGATCGTATCTCGGGCGATGTGTTTAAATACTTCGACGATGGGAATATCCTATTTTCAGCCCTCCGCCAAAACCCGGCCGATTATTTCCGGATGGTAACCGGGATTGGTGCCGATGCCCCTCATTTGATACAATACTACGATACCTGTCATTTCTGGATAAAGGAATTCAATTATGGGTTGTTGAACGACAACCGCATTGTCATCCGGTTCAATGCCTTGATACGGTTGATTTCGATGGGAAACATCCATATCCACACTCTGTTCATGAGTTTCCTTTCGTTCACAGGGCTTTGGGGTATTTTTAAAGTTTTTGAACCTCAGTTTAAAGATAAAAAATGGGGGCTGCTGCTGGCCGTTTTTTTCTTTCCTTCGGTTTGGTTCTGGACTTCGGGGTTGCTAAAAGAGGGGCTGTTGATGTTTGCCTTTGGCATGTTGTTTTATTTTGCATGCCGGTGGTTACGTGGGAATATCACCGGTTGGTTGCTTTTAGGGATGGCTGTTTCGGTGGCAATCCTTATTTTTTCGAAGTTTTACGTGCTGGTGGCCGCTTTGCCAGCTTTTATGTATTTGATTTTAAACCGGTACTGGAAATGGAAATTTCCGATAGCGCAGTTTTTGTTAGTGCATTTGTTACTTTTGGTGGTGCTTTGGTTTTCGAAACCCATCATTGGGCTGGATTTTCCGAAAATCGTTGCACAAAAACAACATGATTTTATCAACTTCACGAACAGTTTAACCCAGGTGGGCAGTCAAATTGAGATGAAAGAGTTGGAACCGACCTTTTGGGGAATGGTTCAGCAAACGCCACAAGCCTTGGTAAATTCTTTTTTCAGACCATCGGTACTCGAAATCCGAAATCCACTTACAGCATTGGCTGCCATAGAGAATTTGTTGATTTTATTATTATTGCTGGGAGCCGTGTTCTTTTTTCAACAAAAAAACAACTTACCTCCTTTGTTTTGGTTTTCGGTGTCGTATGTGCTTATTTTATTTGTACTCATTGGATTAACTACGCCCATTTTGGGGGCATTGGTCCGCTATAAGGCACCGGCATTGCCCTTTTTGGGTATTGCCTTACTTTACCTGATTGATTTTTCAAAAATCCGGACTTTCTTGAGATTCAAAAGACATAAGGCATCAGAAATTAGAAACCAGTATCCAGTAACAAACCATATCTTTAATGGAGCATCGTCACATAATATTTTTACTCCTTTTGACATAGATACCGATGATCAATAACTCAAAAAATAACGAACTATTAAAACATAAAAGATGGATAAAATAGCTTTAATAACCGGGGCCACTTCAGGCATTGGCAAAGCCACCGCTCAAATATTGGCAAAGAATGGATTCAATGTAATCATCACCGGGCGGCGCCAGGACAGGTTGCTACAATTGCAGGAGGAACTTACAGAATCTTACAAAATTGAGTGCAAAATACTTTGTTTCGATATCCGCGATTCTAAAGCAACCGAACAGGCTTTTGCCAGTTTACCCAAAGAGTGGCAACAAATCGATCTGCTTATCAATAACGCAGGATTGGCTGCTGGCCTGGATCCCATCCACAAAGCTGATTTGAATGACTGGGAACAAATGATGGATACAAATGTGAAAGGGCTTTTGTACATTTCCCGGCTGGTTACCCCCATTATGGTGGAACGGAAAATGGGGCAAATTATCAACATCAGCAGTATTGCCGGAAAAGAGGTTTATGCCAATGGTTCGGTGTATTGTGCCAGCAAACATGGGGTTGAGGCCATTACCAAAGGGATGCGGATCGATTTGAATCCTTATGGAATCAAGGTGGGCTCCATCAGCCCGGGTGCGGTGGAAACAGAATTTTCCATCGTCCGGTTAAAAGATACAACTGCCAATAAAAAAGTATATGCCGGGTTTACCCCGCTCAATGCCGGTGATATTGCGGCAACTGTTGAATTCATGGTTACCAGGCCTGCACATGTGACTATTGGCGATGTCGTGATATTACCGACCGCTCAGGCAAGTGTAACGGTGTTTAACAAACAGTTATAAAGTCAACCCCGGAAAAGTGAAATTCAAAAGGGAAGTTTTTTTAATTGCTTTGCCAATCCAAAGTGAATTACTTAAAAAATATTTTGATTTTATTTCAAGGTAGCTTGCCCGGATTGGTGTTGCACAAACCTGCTAAAACCAAGATGTGAATTTACTGAGTTCAGCTTCCTCTCTTTTTGTAACTCAGGGTCAGCTTTTTGTGGGTATAATCAATGACGGCTTTATGCGAAACGAGAAAATCGCTTCCCAACAGGCCTGTAATTTGGGTGTTGGTGTATTTTTCATACAACTGGTTGATGTGCGATAAATCTAAAAAGACAGATATTATATTTTTCAATTTCAAATCGCCGATCTGGAATTTCTCAATTTCTCCCTTGAAAGCATGGGGAATCATCGCATTGATACCTGAAGAATCCTGATCGGGGACCTCCTCCATTTTAACTTTCAGTTTTGTTCCTAACGACTGGTCAAAAACGGTTTTTGAAGCCCCGGTATCAATGATTAAATTGCCTTGCACCTTTTTGCCGAACCTGGCTTTTACCATGATGTGGTAGCTGGCATCTTCAAGTTTAATTACTTCGATGGGGATGTGGGTTTTCATAGGCATTTAAAAAAACAGAGACGCCAGTTAAGCGTCTCTGTCAGGTTTATTTATTTAATTGTTAAACGTTTGGAATTGGGTTCAAACGACCATATTTCTGTTCAAACAGATTCATGTCGTCCAAGGCTACCATTATTTCTTTTACTGATTTGGCCGATTGGTATAACAGTTCTTTTTCATCGGGCAATAAATCCAATTCTATAATTTTTTCGATACCTTTTTTTCCAAGGACCACAGGTACTCCCAAATAAATATCTTCCAATCCGTATTCACCGTTCAGGCTGGCGCAAACCGGGAAGATACGGCGGCTGTCTTTAATAATGGCTTCCACCATTTGGGCAGCGGCGGCACCCGGAGCATACCAGGCAGATGTCCCCATCAGTTTCACGATTTCGCCACCACCTGCTTTGGTACGTTCAATAATGGCTTGCAAGGTAGCTTCGTCCATCAGTTCGCGGATTGGAATAGAGGCTACAGAGGTATAACGAGGTAGCGGTACCATGGTATCGCCGTGCCCTCCCATCAGGATGGCGTGAATGCTTTTTGGCGAAAGGTTCAATGCTTCGGCAATAAATGCTTTGTAACGGGCAGTATCCAAAATACCGGCCATTCCAAAAATCTCGCTCGAACGTTTTGGGACCACCTCATTGGCAGCAAGGTAAGCTGCATAAGTCATCACATCCAACGGGTTCGATACCACAATAATTTTAGCTTGCGGGGAGTGAACGATAGATTTTTTGGTCACATCTTTCACAATTTTGGCGTTTACTGAAATCAGGTCATCGCGGCTCATTCCGGGTTTGCGGGGCAATCCCGAGGTTATCACAATGACATCGGACCCCGCAGTAGCTTCATAATCGCCAACCACACCACGGACTCTCGTGTCGAATTGTAAAATAGAAGAGGTTTGCCATAAATCGAGGGCTTTCCCCTGAACCATACCTTCGTTAATATCTACAAGAACCAGTTCGTTCACCAGGTCCATGTTGATGATCTCGTTTGCGCATGTGGCACCTACATTACCTGCTCCAATTACTGTAACTTTCATACATTTCTAAGTTTTTAAGTTGCTGTGTCAAAATTATTTTTTAAAATTTCTCATCATATTTTGTAAAGAAAAAGTCCCCAAGTTTCCATGCTTCGTCAACAGCCCGGTTTCCCCACTCAAGGGTATAATCGGTCAAAAACTGTTTCCGCTTCTTATATGAATCAATTGTAAGGGCTTTTTGTTCAATTATCGATTGGTTTTTAAATAGTTCCTGCTGCAGAGGAACAAAAACAGTAGCTGCATCTGCCCGCATTTCACCCCACCGTTGCGCGGCCAGCGTACTCATATAGTTGAATGCCCACCAGGCCGACTGCCTGGTAAATCCATTGGGGCGCCCCGGGGTTTTATAGGATTGAGGCAAATCCTCAGTACCTGCATAAACAGGTACATACAACGAAGTAGCAATATTGTCGAGTGCCAGCCAGGTAACTCCTCCAATTTCATCGGGGAGCCAATCGCGCAATTGGATAACCGTCCCATACATGGTGTACCATCGGGCTATGGTCCGTTCGCCAAGAAAATCGATATGTCCGGTTTTGGAATCGGTATGGAACCATCCTCCCTGGATATTGTGCAACGGAAGCTGGTCGTATGGCATAAACGGGTTCGCTAAAGGGGAAACCACTTTTTCCCCCTCACTATTAGTTGTAGTAATGTTCCGGGTCATGTCGTAAGGGGTACCTTCGTAATAATCCTTAAATAACTGGACCATATCGCTGAGTGAGACTTTTTTGTCGGGTTTCACAGAAAAAGGAAAATCCTTATCGTTAGGATCGAAATGCCGCGAAGGAGCCAACAATTGGAATACACGCCACTCCCGGCGGCGCGAGGCCACCGATTCACGGCTTTCAGGCGCATATACATAGCAAAATTGAAAGGGTTCGCCCTCTTTCCACCAGTTATTTTCCTTAGCTAAGGAATAGATGTTGGCAGATGCCATAAAAAAGTCCGGCTGGTTTAAATCTATACTTTTGATGGTACTGGCATTGGCATTCACAGCCACATGATCATCGGGAACCCTTTGAGCGGCCCATACAGCACCGGTTCTATCTTTTCCGGGACCTAAAATTTCAAAATGCCAAACCTCTTTTTTATCTGCAATAGTCAGGCACTCGCCAAAATCGTTCCACCCATATTTTTTAGTCAGGTCATCGGCAAGCAAAATGGCTTCACGCGCTGTTACACAACGCTCAAGCATCAACTGACAAAGGCGTTGGCAATCAATGAGCCCTTTATCGGATTGAAGTTCCTCGTGGCCACCAAAAGTTGATTCCCCAATTCCTAACTGCTTTTCGTTCATGCAAGGATAGGCTGTATTAATAAAAGCGAACGAATGTTTTACCTGCGGAATGGAACCTATAGGAATATTTTTATAAGAGGGCATGGCCAATGAATCGTAAGCTTTACGGATATAAAGGATAAACGAATCCTGAGCCGTATAGTCTTTGGCTGCTACAATGTTCATCTCTGAACGTGTCCGGTGGCTATCGTCGGTATGTGATGTCATTACGGAACCATCTTCCGAGGCAAGTTTACCTACCGTGATACTTGTACAGCCATCAGGAAAGCCGGCCACCCAATCTGATTTGTCCTGACTGAAAGAATATAACGAAAACAAAAGGAATACTGATAATTCTAAACCAATGATTGTATTTTTCATCTTAACCTTTAATTAAGGCTGCCAATATACAAAGTTTTATGGTTTATCAAAATGATTCTGAGCTTTGGGAGCATGAAATTTCTGTCAATACTTTTTTAACTTTAATGGAATCGGAATTGTTCCGTCACTTAAAATTTTTATTTTGTTAGATAATTCACTTATATTGCTTCTTTAATTACCCGATTACGCTCAAGAAACTAAAACTTCTATTAATGAAAAAACTCTTCTTTTTACTTGCAACCTTACCAATGGCCTTATTTGGGCAAGTTTGGATGCAAAACATTCCTGCTGACAAAGCTCAAAATGGAACATTGACTTTTACCGACATTCAACAAGTTTTCTATAACTATGAAAAGGAACATGGAGTGATCAATGGCAAGATGCTGGTCAATGGCAGACAGGAAAAAGTTCCGGGTTGGAAACAATTCAAACGCTGGGAATACTTCTGGGAACAGCGTGTAGATGCCACCACAGGTACCTTTCCCAAGGTTCATGCTGCCGACATTATGGAACAGTATGCGGCTTCTCACTTAAATGGAAAGAGCAGCCTGGGAAACTGGGTTACGGTGGGACCCTCTGTATCCGATGGAGGCTACGCAGGCATTGGCAGGGTCAATTGTGTTGCCTTTCATCCTACCGACAACAATACCTTTTGGGTAGGAACCCCTTCGGGCGGTCTTTGGAAAACCACCGATGGAGGTGGTACCTGGACTGTACTGACCGATGGAAATAAAGTCTTAGGAGTGAGCGATATTGCCATTCCTTCCGATTATGCTACCTCCAACACCATTTATATTGCTACCGGCGATAAAGATGGTGGAAGCGTTTGGTCGCTGGGAGGAGGAAGTTCTGCCGACAATAACAGTGTGGGCGTGTTAAAATCAACCGATGGCGGTGCAACGTGGAACACCACGGGTCTATCGTATTTGGCATCGCAAGGGAAATTAATTGGCAGGTTATTAATCCATCCTACAAATACCAATACATTATTAGCCGGTACCAATGAGGGGATTTATAAAACCACTGATGGCGGGACTAACTGGACCAGTGAATACACAGGTACCTATATTATTGATATGGAATTCAAGGCAGGTGATCCTTCTGTTATATATGCTTCGAATAAAGATTATTGGGGAGTGGCCAGGATTATTAAATCTGCCGATACTGGTGGCACCTGGAGCACCATCAAAAGTTTTGCTGATACCGATTACCGGGTTGAGATCGCGGTTACAGCCCATGATGCCAATTACATGTATGCCATTGTTGCAAACCGCAATAGCGGGTTGACAGGTATTTACAAATCAACCGATGGAGGAAGTGCCTTTACTCAATTGGTTAATGGTAACGATGCCAACAAATCCTATCTTTATTATTACAGCGACGGTTCCGGAGAAAATAGTGGTCAGGGATCGTACGATTTGACCATTGCCGTTTCGCCCTCCGATAAAAACCGGGTAATTATTGGCGGCGTTAATTCCTGGAAAACAACTGATGGCGGGACAACCTGGAACATTTGCAATATGTGGACTTCCTATTCGGGTTACAACTTTAGTGGCGCCCCCGAGGTACACGCCGATAAACATATTCATGTGTATCGGGCCGATGGAACCCTGTTCGAAGGAAACGATGGGGGCATTTACAAATCAACCAACAGTGGAACCTCATGGACAGATCTTTCCAATGGAATTGTCAATAGCCAGATATACCGGCTAAGTGTTTCGCAAACCGATAATAATATGACCATTAATGGTTTGCAAGACAATGGCTCAAAACTGGTAGATGGCACTTTCTGGTACGATGTTACCGGTGGTGATGGTATGGAATGTATCATTGATTATACCAATAAAAATACCCAATACGCCACCTATGTGAATGGTACTATTTACCGGACCAACGATTTATGGAATAATTATGTTACCATCTCTGACAACATAGGAGGTTCAGGGGCTTGGGTGACTCCGTACATCATCGATCCAAATAACAACAGCACACTATATGTAGGTTATGCCGATGTTTGGAAAACAACCAACAAAGGAGACTCATTTACAAAAATATCCACCATCAATACGGCTGATCTGATCCGTTCAATGGCCATTGCACCTTCCAATTCAAATTATGTCTATGTAGCCGACCACGATAATTTATGGAAAACCACCAATGGGGGAACCTCTTGGACTGAAATTACCGGAACATTGCCTGTTTCGACTAATAATATTACCTATTTGGCCGTGAAAAATTCCGATGAAAATACCATCTGGGTTTCCATGGGAGGATACAATACCCAGAAGGTTTATCAATCCACCAATGGAGGAACCACATGGACAAGTATTTCTACCGGGTTGCCCAGTTTACCGGTAATGTGTGTTATCCAGAATAAAATGCAAACATCGGTTGACCAGTTGTATGCAGGTACCGACGGCGGCGTGTTTGTAAAAAACGGGACCGGCGATTGGCAGCTTTTTTCACAAGGGTTGCCTAATGTGGTGGTGACAGAATTGGATATATATTATAATACAACAACACCTGAAAGTAGCAAACTCAGAGCAGCCACATTTGGTCGTGGACTCTGGGAAAGCGATTTGTATTCGGTTCCTGCGGTAGCTCCTGTGGCTGCTTTCACTGCAAATGCAACAAGTATCAGCCAGGGACAAACAGTTACGTTTACTGACGGATCAACCAACGGACCCACAAGTTGGGATTGGACTTTTGCTGGTGGTACACCTTCCAGTTCTGTACAGCAAAACCCTCAAGTGGTATATGATGTAGCAGGAACCTACGATGTGGTTTTAACTGCTACCAACGAAGCTGGTAGCGATACCGAAACCAAAGTGGGGTACATCACTGTAAATCCGGCTGTTGCACCTGTTGCAGGGTTTACAGCGGACAAAACTTTGATTTTCGCAGGCCAAAACATTACTTTTTCCGACACCTCATTAAATAACCCCACTTCCTGGTCGTGGGCTTTTGCAGGTGGAACCCCCGCTTTGTCAACGTTACAGAACCCGGTAGTTGCTTATTCCACCGAAGGAAGTTATGATGTTTCATTAACGGTAACCAATGCAGGTGGGAGCCATCAGGTAGAAAAAGTGGGTTACATTACGGTTGAAGCCTTGCCGGCATTCCCGGCACCTTCAAACCTTACGGCCACGGCTACTATCAATAGTGTGGATTTAAATTGGGAAGCTCCTGTAGTAGATACCCTTCTGTCGGAAGGATTTGAAGGAACCTGGCCTCCTGCCGGCTGGAGTGTAAACTATTCCGCCACACTTACCGGAACACAATCACCGCCCACCGGGGCAACCTGGTTTCATTGCGATGAAAACTCGTTTGCAAATGGTCCACATCCTGAATACATTCATACAGGTGTTTATTCAGCAGCCATTGGTTACACCGCCCCTGAATTCAACTGGTTGATAACTCCTGAATTTGTTCCCGATTTGGCATCCTATCTGAGTTTCTGGATTTGGTATTGGTCCGATGCTTCAGGGGGTTTCATTACCAAATTTCAGGTAATGGTTTACGACAACGCCACATGGACTAGCCTCTTAACTATGGATAATTCAACGTTCAGCAATGAATTTGATACCCCGGTTGAAATTTCATTGGCTGCCTATGCCAGCAAAACCATCCAGATAGCCTTTGTGTATGAATACAACGATGGTTACCAGTTAATGGTTGATGATGTGGCGGTTGCCAAAAAAGCTTCGGGCTACCAGATTTATCGGAATGCCCAGGCTTTGGTAAAACTTTCCGATGCCTCGCTGGAAACCTATACCGATGCCGGTTTAACGCCAAATACCTATGAATATTACATCTCAGCACTGTATGACAATCAGTTGAACGAATCGGATACTTCAAATCATGCCAAAGCCACCGTTTACGGACAATCCGTTGCCGCCTTTAGTGCAGTACCGGTAACCGGAGTGGCACCTTTGGATGTTACCTTTAGCAATACTTCGCAAAATGCAATCAGTTACAGTTGGGATTTTGGCGATGAAAGTACCAGTACCGAAACAAACCCCGTACACACCTTTACGCAACCTGGAAACTATACGGTTGTGTTAACAGCGTCGAACCCGATGAATAGCGATACCGAAACTAAAACAGGTTACATAAAAGCAACCCTTCCCGAAGTTACTGCTGGGTTTAGTGCAGCCCCAACAACGGGGACTTTTCCTTTTGATGTGAGTTTTACCAATACATCGGGCAACGCAACCAGTTATACTTGGGATTTTGGCGATGGCGAAACCAGTACCGATGAAAACCCGGTTCACAGCTATCAAACCGCAGGTAATTTTACGGTTTCGCTCACTGCTTCGAACAGCGACTTTACCGATACCGAAACCAAAGCAAATTATATTGAAGCCCTTTGGCCGGCACCGATGGCTAAATTTTTGGCGGAACCAACTTCTGGAATCGATCCATTGGTGGTTACCTTCACAGACTCATCGGAATATGCCCAAAGTTGGAACTGGAATTTTGGCGATGGAAATACAAGTACCTTGCAGAACCCAGTGAACACCTATACCAAAGGAACCTATTCGGTAACATTGCAGGTGACAAATCCGACCGGAAGTAATTCCATTACCAAAGAAAACTTAATCGTTGTGGATCCAAACAGCATCCCCGAAGAATGGAAAGAACGGATTCAAGTGTATCCAAACCCGGCATCTGACAAAATAACCATTATCATTGTCAATTCAGGATTTCAAGATGTTTCGGTAGAATTGTATGATTTGTCAGGCAAATTAATATATCATTCTCCAGTGACCCAAAAAACTTTTGTGGAGGAGAAAATTGAGGTAGGCCATCTTGACAAAGCTAATTACTTGGTTAAAATATCGATAGATGATGCAGTGATAGTGACGGGAATTGCCGTGAAATAATAAATTCATGAAAGATTCATAAACAAACTCTGGAAAACAAATTCCTATCATGGAAAAAACAGGACTTCATCAGTTTGAGAAGTCCTGTTTTTAAGAATCCGGACAATGAGAATTTAGAATTGTTGGAGCCTATGAATTATTTTAAGCGGAACCTTATAAAATCATCAATTCTCCCGGCGTTAGTGATACTTCTTTTATCATGCTCAAGAGAGGGTGAAAACGGATCCAAACCCTTTTTTAGCGTTCGGATTGTTCATTCCGGAATTTATTGCGATTCGTTTAACTGGAACCCCATTCCTACAGAATCAATAATGGTTCCGGAACCCGATGAAATTTCAGGGATTGCTCCTTCATTGGCAAATGATGGCCAATATTGGTTACACGAAGATAAAGGAAATATTCCCCGGTTGATGCTTTACGATACATTGGGAGTGTGTAAGGCAAATTACTTTCTTCAGGGCTTTGAAATCACCGATTTGGAGGATGTTTCGTTGGCGGTGATTGAAGAGGATACTTTGATCTTTTTGGGTGATGTAGGCGATAATAATAAAAGCAGGGAGTATGTTAAAATTATTTCGTTGAGCGATAAAAAAACCCAATCAAATGCGTCTGTTACAGTTTCCGGAATCAATAATTATATGATAAAATACCCGGCCGATGATGCAGGAATACCAATCAAGGAGGATTGTGAGGCCTTTTGTTTTGACCCCCTATTCTCGGATTTTTATTTCTTTTCAAAAAATTCTTTTAAAACTCAGGTTTATCGGTTGAGCCTCCCGCTTACAGCCAATGGTTTTAATATGTTACAATCGGTAGGTGAGATTGCCCTGCCAAACCAAATGGTCACCGCCGCCAATATTAGTTTCGATGGCAAGTTTTTGATGCTTAAAACGTATGAGAATATTTACTTCTGGGAACGTTCAGATAAAGAACCTATTGAAACTTTGCTCACCCTGGAGCCGGTCAGGCTACCATATATAAAGGAAAATCATGGTGAAGCAGCCTGTTTCTCGGTTCAAAAAAATTTATATTTAACTGTTAGCGAAAAAACCGATGAATCGGCCATTAAGATGAACATCTACCACAGAAAATAGTAGCTCATTAAACCCGGTTCCGTCGTTTTAGTTTCAAATAATCGAGGTAATAGACCACCCGGAGCGAAAGGCTGTTCTGTTTTTCAAATCCCCACAAATCGGATAAGTTTTCCCGATAATTGAAAACCGGGTTGTTGCTTTCATTTTCAATCGAATTTTTATAAACCAGCGATAGCTCACTGCCCGGGGCAAACCTCCAGATATAAGTTAAATCGATGTTGAAATAATTGCGGCTCAAATCATCCGCATGGAAATTAGGTTCATCCACCAGGCTGCCATTGTTGGCGAGGGTATAAAATTCATTGTAATTGATGAGTAACCAATAATGCCGTACACGCATGGAAAGGGCCATTTTACTGTTGAAAATATAGTTGACCGTAAACGAATTTATCAAATTCCTTACATTCCGTTGTGCCATGTAAATGGTATCACTGTTTTCGGTCTTATCTACAAATCCTTCATCATTAATATCGTGATTTAGCGTGATGCCACCTCTTAAATTAAACCGGTCGTTAAACCGGATGATGGGAAGCAGCCCAACCCAGTAACCTTTGATATTTTCTGAATTTGCATGCCAAAAACCCCCTTTCACATCCAACACAAATTTTTTACGGTAATCGGGCGATAAATAGAAACCGGCTACAAAAATCCCAGGCCTTACAAACAACCGGTTGTCGGTCCGGGCTTCATAATAATCATTGTAGTTCCCAATCACCCATTGGGCTTCCAGATTTAAGCTCAGGTAATTCCTGAAAGTTGTAAATCCATTGTATTCAATAGAATTCCCGATTTTTGCCCGTTCCGAAAACAATAGGGTCTTTGTAAATTCCAGGGCATTATAGCACTTGAGCATGTATCCAATCGGCTGATAAAAGTTATAATCCAGCTCCAGCGATGTTTCCATCTCATCGGTCTTTTCAATGTAACCCAAGTCGTTATCGTCGAACGATTTGGCTGCAAGTGAATTGGAAAGCTCAAACTTGAAATTTCCGGCAATCTTCTGAACATTCATATCGTAGGCCCCAGCCGACACGTGTTCTTTATCCAACCCATCCAAATAACTTATGCCACCCACACCTTCAAAAGCATATTTCCCATTTTTAGTTTCAAACCGCATTTGGGCCGATGTAACATTGCTTACATAATTGGAATTGGGTTGCAGGTAGTTGGTATTGCTCAGGCTTATGTTTGAATTGTTTTTCAGCGATTGATCAAAAACCAGTACATTGTAATTGGTAAAGGGCTGGGTCTGTACCGAACGGGTTTTTCCTGTCAGTGTATCTTTTATTATCGCACGTGCCGGACCCGCCATCCCATTTAAGATGCCAACTCCCAGGCCATTTTTCCCTTTACCGGTGATTTTGGTCACGTTAATTAATGGTGCTTCGGTCGGGTTATAATCAATCTCTTCATTGGCTTGGAGGTCATAGTCCTTATCCCGGTAATAGTCTTTCACCGAACCGATTCTTCTTGAATAAAAAATTTCTCCTTTCTCAAAGAGTTCTGTTCCCTCGGTAAAGAAAGGCCGTTTTTCTTCATAAAAAGTCTCAAAGGCAGAGATATTGTAAATTTTATCATCCGATTCCACCTGCCCAAAATCGGGAATCAGCATCATGTCCAGGGTATAACTTTCGTTGATGCCATATTTTACATCGAGGCCGCCTTTTAGGGAGTAATCAAATTGACTGCTGTTTGAGTTTTTAAACAGATAGCCCGATACATAAGGCATGAGCGAAAGTCGGATGGGGGCATCAATTTGTTTGATTCCGCACAATTCGCCCGATTGCTTCACATAGCCGTTGATTTTAGCATCTACAAAATTCCAGAACGATTTCTCGCGCGAATGCTGTACATTCCGCACAATGTTAAGCCCCCAGGTATGTTCCTCCTTTTGCGGAAAACGCAGCGCGGAATAGGGTATCTCCATTTCAACCATCCAGCCTTGTTCAAAACAGGTCACCTCCGAAATCCAGACAGCATCCCAGTTAGCATCCTCAATGGCAGTCTCGCGGGCATCAAACTGTATATTCTCAGGGGTTACAATAAAGGTGTACGAACTTTGTCCATCGTTAAACGGATCGATGGAAATCCCAAAAAAATCGGATTGTCCAATTTCATCGCGTAAACTCATTTGCTTCATAATGCTATCGGGGGAGTTATCGTATAGCAGAGCACCCACATACAACGCGTAATCGCTGTAAAGAAATTTCACCTCTGTCCTGTAATTGGAGGGTTGCCCATTAATTGGTTCATATTGAATAAAATTATCAGTTGCAGGCACCTTATTCCAGATGGGTTCATCCACTTTTCCATCCATTTTTACCGGCGATTCAATTTTAAGGGTTTCAATCTTCTTTTTGTTTGTTTGGGCATGCAAAGGAAAGTAAAGGCATCCAAGCATAAGGAAGAGAAAAAATAGTTTCATTGTAAGTGTTGTTTATTCAAAAAATACCAGTTTTACCATCAATTGAATAGTATCAAAAATATAGCTTTTGTTACAGATCGGTAAAAATAAATTTGAGCCGTAGTCAAGGCAAGCTTGAATGAATCCTTGCCAATAAAAGATGTAACGCGATGGATTTACCCGTATTTTATTTACCGCTTATTAAACCAAACCGCCCGGTTGCCAATTTCTTTATACCAAATGTACATTTCCAAAGATCAAAAAGTAGGGAATGATTACTTTAGCATCATCAAATTTTATGATGCTAATTTAAAAAATATATGATCCACTTAAATTAGCCCATGAAAATACCCTTTTGAGAAACACCCTATTTTCTAACCTCCTACCTCCCCTCCCAGGAGGTTAGTTTTTTTATATCCCCCTCATTCCTGGACACAAAATGGTTTTATGGAAAATAAAAAAACCTCCTATAGATTAGGAGGCTCTGTGACCCCATCGGGATTCGAACCCAAATCTTCAGAACCGGAATCTGAAATTCTATCCATTGAACTATGGGGCCAATGTGGCTGCAAAAGTAACACATTTTTTGAAAAATGAAACCTCTGATTTTAAAGTCTCTTTAATTCTCGTGCTCACCGGTAACAAAAACCCCATGCTCTTTTTGAAAAATCGGGACAGTTTGGTGCCTCCCTAGAGGCCGCAATCTCAATTTGCGTTTTTTTTTAAATCATTGATAATCCATTGACGGTATCGCTATACTGATCCTTCATTTTTCTAAAAGCGGAACCTGCTTTAAGGATCAAGGGGTTCATTTCAATCGCATTCTAATAGTTCATCCCCCTGACAGAACCATTTGGAGATTGAGGTTCCGGATGGCCGTTAGAAGGGCCGTCTCGATGTTCTTTACCGGTTCAGAAATCTTCCCGGAAGCATCGTTCACCTCTTTTAATTCTTCAATATATTCTGAGATTACTTTTTGATTCTTTTTCCCAAAAACCTCGGCTACCAAACCACATTGATACACCAACCGGAACAACAAAAAACTTTCCTCATCGGGAACCCGATCTTCCTGAGCCAGTACCATCAGGTATTTGCGCAACCGCAATTCGGGAATTTTATTTACCGTGGGGTATCTTTTGATCGGGATAACCCATAAGAGTGATTTTTTAACTTCTTTTAAAATGCCTTGATTCACCAGCCCATTGATGATCTCTTGTTGCGTGTCTTCAATAGAATCCCACATTTCTTCCAGAACCCGTTCTACCCGTGGCGGTTGGCTGTGTTTTTTAAGAAGGCTCAAAACCCTTACATGGCATGGGTCATCGGCAATGGGTGTTAAATAATTGATACAATGGTCGTCGAACATCACCAGCCCTTTTTCGAGCATCTCGAACAAAACAGCACCTGCCAGACCAATCCAATAGGCTGTATTGTGATGAATGATGTAACCTTGTGCATCATCTAAGGCAAGTAAAACAAACCGTTCTTTTAGGGTCAATTTACCTCCCATAACCTTAAATTTTTACGTTATTCCACAACTGCATCTTTTACGCAACGTACCGAAATGGCATTGGTTTTCCGTTCATGATACCGGAAAGCTTTCGACAGATTTACATGGAAATACCGTTTCCACGCGTTGTCGTGGGCCTGGGTCGAACTCCAGTAACTTGCCGAATTATTGATGCCCTGATAACTGTTGTTGTAAAATCCGGCAAACGAAAGCGACAATGCTTTATTGAAATCGGGTAAGGCCTCAGCCTGGTTTTCAATACTGTCTATCAGTGTTTCCCATTCTTTATCGGTAGGAATGTGCCAGCCATCGGGGCAAATACCCTGTGAACCTTCCGCGATAGAATCGTTCATGGCCGCGTTCCAGGTATAGAGCCGTCCGTAAGTCCCGGCATTGGACAAACTGTCGTTGTACACCCGGTTCTGTACCGAATCACCTTTGGCAGTCCGTATCACCCTGAGGTTCTCGGCCATCCAGATTTGGTTCCCAACTTTAACTGTCTTGTAACTGTTTCCTTCCATATCGAGGCAAATATACCAAGGGGGTTGATTCACAATAATAGTATCAGCCAACTGACGTCCACGGGCATCGGTAACGGTAACCATATATTTCCCGGCCTCTAAACCATCCAGTACCGAATCGACCGATTGCATAGCCCACTGGATTTGATACGGTGCTTTTCCGCCCGAGATGTTCAAATGTATGGAACCATCGTGGCTTTCAAAGTCTGTCAAATGGCTGATTTGCGGATGGATTTGTAACGGTTCCCGTTTGCATTGCACCAACAGCAATGTTACACTAAGAAATAAAATAGGATAATAGATTTTTGACATAATTGTTGCTTGTTACTACAGTTATTTTCTGTTTGCTAGTTTAACAAAGCACTAAATTAAGAAATTCTTATGGGAAAGCCACTATTCAAATAAAATTTCAATGAAATGGACGTCCGACCTGGTCAGCGTTCCTCTACTGTACCCTCGGCTGCCGCCTCCGGTTGTTGAATTTCCCCTTCTTTTGGTGCGAGTGGTTGCGGTTGTTTTTGCGCATCAAATGAATATCATAGCTTGGACCTTCGCCAATTTCGGGCGGATTTGGGATTTTAAAGATGGTGGTTTCAATCAGTTTTTCGATGCGCGCAAACCGGGGAATATCCACCTCGTTTATAAACGTTAGCCCAACACCTGTTGAACTGGCCCGTGCTGTACGGCCAATGCGGTGTACATAATCCTCGGCATCGTGAGGCACATCGTAATTAATCACCAGGCCAATGTTGTCCACATCAATGCCGCGCGAAACAATATCGGTAGCCACCAGGATAGGGAATTTGCGGTTGCGGAAATCGCGCATCACTACTTCCCTTTCGGCCTGTTCCAAATCGGAATGGATGGCTTTGGCAGCAAAACCGGCTTTTACCAATTCGGCATGAAGTTGTTTTACTTTAATCTTTGTTGATGAAAAAATAATGACACTGTCCAGTTCTTTATTTGCCAACAGATGGCTGATGAGCCTATTCTTTTGATTGTCAAATGTCATATAGGCTGCCTGCAAAACTCCTTCGGCGGGTTTTGATACAGCAATGTTGATCTCTACAGGATTTTTTAAAAGGAAATTGGCCAGAACCCTTATTTTTGATGGCATGGTGGCCGAAAACATCATGGTTTGACGCTTCGATGGCAAATAAGTCACAATTTTATTGATGTCGTCCACAAAACCCATATCGAGCATCTTGTCGGCTTCGTCTAAGATTAAATATTCAAGCTCCGATAAATCGACATAACCAAGGTTCAAGTGTGATAGCAACCTTCCGGGGGAGGCTATCAACATGTTGCATCCCCGTTCGATAGCTACCCGCTGCTGATCCCAAATGGAAGAATCGGAACCTCCATAAATGGCGATAGACTCTAAACCTGTGAAATAAGCAAAACCCTGAAACTGTTGATCAATCTGCATAACTAATTCCCGGGTGGGGGCTAATATCAATCCTTTGATTTTATTCGATCGCCTGTTAATAAGGTGATGCATCAGTGGCAACAAATAGGCAGCTGTTTTGCCGGTCCCTGTTTGCGCACAGGCAATAAAATCTTTCCCTTCCAATGCAATAGGAATCACCTTTTCCTGAACCGGAGATGGTTCTTCGAAGCCCATGGCTTCTACTCCTTCAAATACTTGTTGGTGGAGCTTAAATTCGCTGAATTTCAATATTTACTGTTTTTCAAAATAATACGGTGCAAAAGTAGCAACAAACTTGCAATTAAAAAACTTTTCGCCTATTTGGTTTTTGGTATGAAAAGAGGTGGTCTTAAAAATCAACTAAGAATTTGAATTACTAAAAAATTGGAAGCCATGAAAACGCAGATGACGCAGATGAAACTGATTTCTGCTGATTTTATCCGCGTGAATCAATAAAAATCTGTGTTATCAGCGTTCTATTTTAACCTTAAACTTTCAATGTGCAAGTTTTAAATTTAATGGGCCCCCTTTTGAAACACACTCTAGTTTTTTCCGGTTATCAAATAACTCACTAAATTTTAATCCCGTTAGTTAATCATCCCGGCGGCTACTGTTTCGTTGGTACCTTCATCAACCAGGATAATACTTCCAGTGGTACGGTTCTTACGGTACGAGTCGTAAAAAATAGGTTTGGCTGTCATTAACGATAGGTTTGCAATATCGTTCATTTTAATCTGTTTATCGTCCAAATCTTTTTCGTAGGTATTTATGTTGGTTTTAAAGTTGATGCCTTTAATCACACATTTGAGCTCATTAGTGGTATGCCTCAGGATGTATTTTTTCGATAAATCCAGGGATTTTTCGTTAAACCAGCAAACATCTGCTGAAAAAGTATTGCTAATGGTTGGCTCATTCCCTTGGTGCACAATCATTCCACCACGGCTCAGTTCAATCTCATTGGTTAAACGGACAGTTACCGACTGCGAAGGAAGTGCTTCGTCCAACTCCTCGCCATAAAAGTCGATGGCTTTTATTTCCGATGCAAGTTCCCATGGGAGCACTTTTACTTTATCGCCGGGTTTAAAAACGCCACTGGCAATCCGTCCGGCATACCCCCGGTAATCGTGGTGGTCCTTCTGCTGCGGACGGATCACGTATTGAACCGGGAAACGGCCATCGGCCATATTCAAATCCTGGTTAATTTCAATGGTTTCCAAAAGGTGCAGCAATGTTGTTCCCTGGTACCAGTCCATGTGTTCGGAGCGGTCAACTACATTATCTCCATATTTGGCCGAAATGGGAATAAAACGGGCATCGCGCAACTGGAGTTTTACCACCAATTGCTCCAGCTCTTTTTTGATCGTTTCATAGGTTTCCTGGCTATATCCCATCAAATCCATTTTGTTGATGCAAAATACTACATGCGGAATATTCAATAAATGCGCAATATACGTATGGCGCAGGGTCTGTTCGAGCACTCCATTCCGTGCATCGACCAAAATAATAGCCAAATTGGCGGTTGATGCACCAGTTACCATGTTCCGGGTATATTGAATGTGTCCCGGGGTATCGGCAATAATGAATTTACGCTTGGGGGTTGCAAAATATCGGTAAGCAACATCAATGGTTATTCCCTGTTCGCGCTCAGCCCTTAACCCATCGGTTAAGAGCGACAGGTCAACCTCTTCCTGCCCTTTGCGTTTGCTGGTTTCCTCAATAGCCGACAACTGATCTTCGAAAATCGATTTACTGTCGTACAACAAACGGCCAATCAGGGTACTTTTTCCGTCGTCCACGCTTCCGGCAGTGGTGAACCTCAAAAGGCTCATATCTAAATATGCTTTGCTATCCATAATACTCATTTGTTCATTTGCTAATGTGCTCATTTGAAAATAGAACACATTAATGTTTTTATTATTTTTTTGAAGAACTTATTATTTTGTTCAAGGTTTTTTGAATATGATTTAATTTATCCATTAATTCTTCAGGTGAAGGATAATTCTCCGATTTTAGGCACAACAACAACCAATATCTGTTTCGTCAGCTTCTTTGGCTGCAATTTTCATTTTATGAATAAAATCGTCCTTACTTTCAGCATTTTGTGCTTCCCAAACATTTGCTCCAATTGATGTTCCTGATTTTAAAAGTTGATTTGCAATTACAAACTTTTTCATCCCCTCAAGTATTTCGGTAAATGAAATTACTCGAAGAGAAAATTCAAAAGTCAAATCAACTATTAAATTTGGTTTTGCATCCATCAAATCTTTAATTTGTTTTCATGAGCACATTAACAAATTGACACATTTTCGAATTAAAAATACCCCTCTTTCTTTCGATCTTCCATGGCGGCTTCAGAACGTTTGTCGTCGGCACGTCCGCCGCGTTCGGTTACCCGCGATGCAGCCACCTCTTTAACAATATCTTCCAGGTTATCGGCACTCGACAAGGTCAATCCGGTGCACGAAATATCACCAATGGTACGGCAACGCACATCTAACTCAACAATCTGTTCGCCCTCTTTCAGTTCCATAAAAGGCGCTTCGGCCAACCATACCCCGTCGCGCTGGAATACACGCCGTTTATGGGTATAATACAAGCTGGGCATGGGAATATTTTCCATCAGGATGTATTGCCAAACGTCCATCTCGGTCCAGTTACTGATAGGGAACACCCTGAAATGCTCACCCACATTTTTTTTGCCATTAAAAAGATTCCAGAGTTCGGGGCGCTGGTTTTTCGGGTCCCACTGACCAAACACATCGCGGTGCGAGAAGAAGCGTTCCTTGGCACGGGCTTTTTCTTCATCACGTCGGCCACCACCAATGGCTGCATCGGCTTTTAATTCCTCCAGAGTATCTAACAAGGTTACGGTCTGGAGTTTATTCCGGCTGGCGCCCACCCCAATTTCCTCTGTAGCCCGGCCTTTATTGATAGATTCCTGAACACTACCTACATAGAGTGTTGCACCCGTTTTTTCCACCAGTTCATCGCGGTAATCCAATGTTTCTTGAAAATTGTGACCAGTATCGATATGCAGCAATGGGAAAGGTATGCGGGCCGGATGAAACGCTTTTACCGCCAGATGTACCAGCACAATGGAATCTTTCCCCCCTGAAAATAAAAGCACAGGTTTTTCAAATTGTGCGGCAATTTCGCGCATCACAAAAATGGCTTCGCTTTCAAGTTCGCGTAAATGGTTACGGTTAATTGTTTTTATCATTGTTTTAATTTTTCAAATTTAAGTTTTAAAAAAACCTACTATTTCGAATCTTCTTAATCTACGAGCTATGAGCTGCCAACCACGAACTACCAACTATTTACTATGCAACCCGCACTCTTTTTTCGAGTTATTTTCCCACCACCAGCGGCCAGCCCTAAAATCCTCACCCGGTTGAATGGCACGTGTACAAGGTTCGCAGCCAATACTGACAAAACCTTTATCATGCAACACATTATAAGGAACATGGTTGTCTTTAATGTACTGAATTACCTGTTCCAATGTCCAATGTAGCAAAGGGTTGAATTTGATGATTTGCCGATGGCTATCCAACTCAAAGTAGGTCATCCCTTGTCGGTTGGGTGATTGCTCGGCGCGAATTCCGGTTATCCAAAACCCCACACCTTGCAGGGCTCTGTTCAAAGGTTCCACCTTACGGATGTGGCAGCATTCTTGTCGGTTAGCTGTTGAATCATAAAAACTAAAAGGCCCTTTGGCGGTCATCATCTCCTCCACCGAAGTGGCTTGAGGAAAATATACTTTGATCGGTTTCTTATATGTATCCAGTGTTTGACTATATACTTTGTATGTTTCTTTAAAAAGCCTTCCGGTATCGAGGGTAACGACTTCAAACGGAAGATTGTTTCGGAAAATAAGGTCGGTAATTACCTGATCTTCGTAACCGAAGCTTGTGGTAAATACTATTTTTCCGTTAGCCTCATTGGCTAAAAAACGTAAAGCCCCGAGGGTATCGAGACTTTGGACTTTATCGTTAAATCGATCGATCTTAGTTTGCAACATATTAGGCTCTTTTTAAATTTATTTTTTTTTCGACAGAACGCCGTGGCCAACGGGTATTCCGGCGTATAACCACCAACATTCTTCCCCAACGGATGTGATTCCAAGCCCTTTCATGCAAATAATATAACAATATTTTGGTAATTACTTCAACACTAGCAATAGAACCCGCCGTTTTGACAGCGGTGTGTTGTACTTCAGGCTGAATAAAACGGATTAACAAATACGATAGTAAAAAGGTATCAAGTGATCCAACAATTCTCCACGAAATCGCCTTTGCCAGACTTTTTACCGGCCTGTCGCGGGTAACCTTAATTTTTTTTGGTTTTTCTAATGCGTTGGTATTGATAAACATCTGATAATTAATTGAAAAAATAACCCTATTCTTCGAATCCTTTGACCCAAGCAAAGATCATCAATTAAACCAGTGTCCACAATAGGTGTTTGTAGGTATTTTCACTACCAGATTATAACACCTGCATAGTGAAAAAGCCGCCTAAAGCTTTTTGTAACAAATATGGGTAACAAATTTTTAACCTATAATTAATGGCCATCACCGCTACATAAACTAAAAAAATACCCTGTTAATATTGTTTTGATTTTCAGGTAATACACCAAAGTTATTTTAGCTTCAAATAACAACAATATGAAACATCTTCTTTCAGCACCTCATTTAAAAAACTTTTATTTTGGGTATCTGCTCTTTTTAGTTGCCGGTTTAGGGGTGCTTGTTTATATCCCTTACGGAAACGAGGTTATCTTACTAAATCAACAGGCCACACCAACTTTGGATGCTATTGCTCAGTTTATTACAAACCTTGGGTTAGGTGGCATTTTTGTAATTCCTATAGTTATTACTCTTTTCACCCGGTACTATTATGCCATTACAGCAATCGTCATTTTTATACTCACCGGGATTTTAACTTTTGCTTTCAAACAACTCCTTTTTCACGGATTGCCCCGGCCCATGTATTTTTTGGGGACAGAAGCCTTTGAGCATTTAATACCCGGGTTTCATTACCATTCAACAAATACCTTCCCGAGTGGGCATACCATTACTGCATTTTCATTAGCCTTGTTTGCTGCAATTACAATTAAAAACAAATACTGGAATCTGTTATTTCTTGGGGTGGCTGTATTAATAGGAATCAGCCGGGTTTATTTGTTACAGCATTTTTTTGTCGATGTTTTCGTGGGTTCCATTTTAGGTTTATTTGCCACTTTATCAGGGTTCTACCTGACCAAAACAATTTTCAGGAAAAATCCGGTTATCATGAATCATTGTCTGGTTTTTAACGGGAAAGTAAAAAGCAGGGAACCGAAATTAAAACCGGTGTATGGAAACCCAAAACCTCAAAGAGTGTTACCGTTAACCTTTTCCTCTGCTTTTTTCTTTAAATCTTCAAATTTAAGATAGTGGAAAATGGTTGGGGCAAATGAAGCCATGGGTTTATAAAATAGGCTTTTCTGTTTAAACCCGGGCGACATGGTTTCCGGTTTTATGGCATGGACAATAACTATCAACACGCTGATGATAAATGCAGATTTCAACACCCCGAAGGCGGAACCGAATACCTTATTTACCATACCCATGGCAACGGCTTCGGTTAAACTTTCCAGTGCTTTGGCAATTAAATGAATGGCAATTACAATAATAATAAATACTACTGCAAACGCAATAATATTGGTTGCCCGTTCATCGGTGTGAATCCAACGGCTTAAAAATCCTGCCACAAGTCCAGAAAACTTGATGGCTCCCCAAACTCCTAGCAGCAACGCAGCCAAAGATGCCGCAGAGGCTATTATCCCCTTATTAAAACCACGGAAGGCACCCCAAACCAGCAAGCCAATGACAACTACATCAAAAATATTTGCGCTCATAGTATTCTATTTTACAGAAAATAAAAATAGAGAATGTGGATGAGAAAAAAAAATGAAGGCCTTGAAATTACCTTCAACGGATGACAATATGAAACGATTGGGTTTTCGGAGCGCATCACTATCCACCGAGGAAAACGCTGACGCGAGAACCAAAGCCCCGCAAACCGATGAACCCTAACTGTTTTATATTGTGTGTTGTATGTGGTTTTTTATTAGTTCTTCTTGATAAGTCAATATTTTCTTTTTTATTAAAAAGTACTTTCTTGATAATAAGTATGCAAAGTTATGCATTGCTGTATATAGTATATTAAGGTTTACTTCATTGTATATAGTCACTCCAAAATATTCCAATGTTTTCGAAGTATATAACTTTAGGTTTTCTTCTATGTCTGGCGAAATTTCATTTGAATAAACTTTGTCAGATAATATTTGTCTTATTTCTTGTTTAAGACTTTCTTCAATAGGTATAATTTTCTTGAATTTGGATTTTATTTGATCAAATGGAGTTGTTACACTTGTAAATTGTAATTCGTTTAAAAGTTTAGTATAAATCTCGTATCTTGAATCGAATATCTTGTCAAACTCAAAAAACTCGTTATAAAGTTGTTCTAATTCTTTTCGTTTGTTTTGATGTCTTTCTTCTTTTTTAAAGAATTCATATATTTCGTAATCATTTAATTTAATTCGTTCATTAAGTCTTTCCAATTCTGGTTTTAGTTTTTCGATTAGTTTGTTAGCATCTTTTTGTTTAAACCTGACACCTTCGTAATCAAAAGTTTTTACGCTCAATATGTTGCTTGAAATATTATTTAGCGTTTGAATATCATTCTGTAATGCTATAGCAGAATAAACCAAATCAACTTTTTCATCAGAGAATAATTCGTTAAAAGTGATTATATCATCAAATGGCCTGCTAAGTGTTAAATCAAAAATTATCGGGTTTTTACTATCATAATATCCATTGTAAATTTTGGAAAAAGAATTAGATATGGTTTCTTTTTTGTATTCTTCCAGAAATTTATCGGATGCAATTACTTTTGTTTCTCCTTTATAACTTATAGCTTCAAAAAGTTTGTCCGTAATTTGATTTTGTAATTTGGAAATATCTGAAAATATAATATTCGCTAAAGAATCTGAACTATATTCTGTTGAAAAGCCTGTTTTTTCTAGTCTATTTATCCTTTCATCTGTTGTTGGATGAGAAGCCCATTGGTCTTTAATGACTAATTTCGATTTGTTGTATTTACTTTGTTCCTCTAGAGAAATATCTGGAAGATCATTTGTTATAGCAAGACTATTTACTTCAGCTAGAAAATTTATTACTGCTGATTGGTCGCAATATAAATTATCACTTTTGATATTTTCAGAAATTTTATTGTTGTAAAAATTTAAAACATTATTAAAGGAATTATCAGCCAGTGTCATTCTCAATAATGATTTTTTCAAAGGTTCGTAGCCTGTTACGCTGGCTGCAATTTCATCTGCATGGAATTCCATTTCTCGAGAAAGTCTTAGATAATTTTTATTTACTATAATGTATAACTTTCTCAAAATCCACTGAATACCTTCATTTATTTTTACAGCAATTACAACAAAAATTGAAAAATATCCACTGGCACTTGCCCATTTTTGAACAAGACTTTCATAAGATTCATTCTCAAACAGCATATTGAAAATTACCTGGTTTACATTATATACATAACTTCCAACTTTCATTGATCTTTGAGAGAAATGACCAAATTCATGTGACAATATTGCTTTTAATTCTTCCTTTGTCACCGTGTTCACTAGACCTAATCCTATTAGCAAATTCTTTTTCACAGGTAAAAACATACTCCAAAAACTAGAGTCATAGAATACAGATGCATTAACGTCAGATGATAAATAGATTTTTTTAGGAAAGTTTGTCCCAACTTGATGCACTATCTCCCTTATCATTTTAAATAATTCAGGTTCTTGTTCTTCTCTTATTTCAATTAAATGTGAACGGTCTAATTTGTGCGACTTAAAAATAAATTTTAGTAAGAAAATTAAAATCAATACACCCAAACTAGCCAAACCTATTCCTAATGCAATTGTTGCAAACATTGGTTTAATTGCAATTAGTGAAATGCCGCCCGCAATGCATAAACCGGTTAGTATAATAGCTAAAATCAGAATTATCAAATAAGTTATTACAAAAAAGCTTATGGCTAAGATTGCTTTTGCTGCTTGAACTTTAAACTCTTGAGATAATTGAATTTCTCTTTTTATCATAATATTATCGTTATTATTTGGCTGCCTTTTGTAAAATCACACACAACATGATCATATAACTCAATAATTTAACCTACAAAACTTTTAGCCTTTTCAAGTGCGGCTGCCAATCCTGCCGGTTTTTTACCACCGGCTGTGGCAAAGAAAGACTGGCCTCCGCCCCCGCCTTGAATTTCTTTCGAAATTTCACGGATGATATTCCCGGCATGCAGTCCCTTTTTAGTAACCAGATTGTCGGAGATCATTACAGCCAGATTGGCTTTTCCATCGAACTCGGCACCTAAAACAAGGTAAAGGTTTTCGATTTCACCTTTCAATTGGTAGGCAATATCTTTTAAATCGGCAGCAGACCCCACTTGAATGGTGGCAAAAAGGGTATTGATGCCGTTGACATTATTAATAGAATCTTTCAATCTGTTTTTCACTTGTTTGGCTGTTTCCTTGGCAAATTTTTCCACCTGCTTGTTAAGTTCCTGATTATCACTTATCAGTTTCTCAATATCGGCAACCAAATCTTTGTTGCTCCGTACCAAATCCGATATTTTCTGGAGGGTTTCCAACCTGCTGTTGATATATTTCTCAGCTTCGTAAGCGGTAACAGCCTCAATACGCCGGATTCCTGCTGCAATGGAGCTTTCGGAGGTAATTTTAAACAACCCGATTTGTCCGGTAGCACTCACATGGGTTCCCCCACAAAGTTCCACCGATTCCCCAAATTGGATCACGCGCACGGTATCGCCATATTTTTCGCCAAACAAGGCCATAGCTCCCATTTCGCGGGCTTTACCAATAGGCAGATGGCGTTTTTCGTCCAAAACAATGTTTTCCCTGATGTTAACATTGACCAACCTTTCCACCTCAGCAATTTCTTCGGCAGTCATCTTCTGAAAATGGCTAAAATCGAACCGAAGGTATTCGGGTGTAACCAACGAACCTTTTTGCTCTACATGCTTGCCCAGCACCTGGCGCAACGCATGGTGCATCAAGTGGGTGGCTGAGTGGTTACTTTGGGTGGCCAACCGGTCCGGACGGTTCACCACTGCTTTAAACGCTGCATCAACAGGTAGTGGCAATTGCTGCGCCAAATGAATAATCTGGTTGTGCTCCTTTTTAACATCTAAAATGGAATATTTCTTTCCGGCAGATTCAATGTACCCGGTATCCCCAACTTGCCCGCCCGACTCGGCATAGAACGGTGTGACATTAAATACCAACTGATACAGTTCTTTTCCTTTGGCCGCTACTTTCCGGTATTTGGTAACGTAAATCTCAGCTTCGGTACAATCGTATCCAACAAATTCATCTTTCTGATTTTCGCGCAATTCAACCCAATCTCCGGCATCCATGGTAGCATCGGAACGTGAGCGCTCTTTTTGCTGGCTCATGTATTGGTCAAATTCCTCTTTATCCACTTCCAATTGGTGTTCTTTCAGGATCAATTGGGTTAAATCGAGCGGGAACCCGTAGGTATCATACAATTCAAAAGCCACCTTGCCGCTTACTCTTGTTTTTTTATCGGCTTTAGCTTTTTCGATGATTTGATCCAGCAATTTAATACCGGTAGCCAACGTACGTAAAAATGAAGCCTCCTCTTCGTGGATTACTTTTTGTATAATTTCAAGTTGTGCCAGCAATTCAGGATAGGCATCACCCATGGTTTCAATCAAAACCGGTATCAGGCGGTACATGAATGGTTCTTTCAGGTTCAGGAAGGTAAAACCATACCTTACGGCACGGCGCAAAATCCTCCGGATAACATATCCGGCTTTGTTGTTCGATGGGAGCTGCCCGTCGGTAATGGCAAATGCAATGGTACGGATGTGGTCGGCTATCACACGCATGGCCACATCGGTTTCGTGTTGCGAACCATAACTGACGCCCGCCAATTCACCAATAGACTTTATAATCGGTTGAAAAACATCCGTATCGTAATTCGATTGTTTGCCCTGCATGGCCATACAAAGCCGCTCAAAACCCATACCGGTATCCACATGTTTGTGTGGGAGCGTTTCTAACTTGCCATCGGCTTTGCGGTTGTACTGGATAAATACCAGGTTCCAAATTTCAATAACCTGTGGATGATCGCGGTTTACCAAGTCGCGACCCGGTTTTTGAGCGCGATCGGATTCATTACGTAGATCGACATGTATTTCGGAGCATGGCCCACAAGGACCGGAATTCCCCATCTCCCAAAAATTGTCTTTTTTGTTTCCGTGCAGGATGCGTTCCTCGGGCAGGTATTTTTTCCAAATATCTTTGGCTTCATTATCCAAAGGGACACCATCTTCGGCATTGCCTTCAAATACTGTTGCATAAAGCCTGTCGGGAGAGAGCCCAAACTCCTTCACCAAAAGCTCCCAGGCCCAGTCAATGGCATCGGTTTTAAAATAATCGCCAAACGACCAGTTGCCTAACATCTCGAACATGGTATGGTGGTAAGTATCATGCCCAACCTCTTCCAAATCGTTGTGTTTCCCCGAGACCCGCAAACATTTTTGCGAATTGGCAATACGTGGGTATTTAATCAGTGAGTTCCCTAAAAATATATCTTTAAATTGGTTCATCCCGGCATTGGTAAACATCAAGGTAGGATCGTCCTTAATTACCATGGGGGCACTGTCCACAATTACATGTTGTTTCGAGGCAAAAAAATCTTTAAATCTTTGGCGTATTTCCCTAGCATTCATAAACCTATGCGTTTGTCTTTTGATTGTTCTGTTTTTTTAAAGGTTGTAAAATTAGTTTTTTTCGCTTAGATTTGTACCCACTGAAATAAAAAGTATCAGAAAAGATGCCGAAATCAAAATATAAATTTGATCCAGAACGGTTAAGCTACGAGGTAATCGTCCTAACTCCAGGACAAAAAATCGTAAAATTTTTAAAGCAATTAGCTGCTATCAGTATCATTGCCGCAATATTTTTACTTGCCTTATCAATATTTTTTGATACTCCGGGTGAACTTCAGCAAAAAAGGGAAAATAAACAGCTCCGTTCGCAATATGAATTGCTGAACAAAAAATTGCAGCGTATGGAACTGACCATGGACCAGATAAAAGAACGCGATGATCATATTTACCGGTTGATATTTGGTGCTGAACCCATTCCGGAATCATACCGTGAGGCCGGGTTTGGGGGTGTGAACCGCTACAAAGAACTGGAAGGATTTGATGAGTCACAACTGGTGATTGAGACATCAAAAAAAATAGATATGCTCCTGAAGCAGCTCGATGTCCAATGGAAATCGTACGAAGAGGTTGTTGCATTGGCCGAAGAAAAAGAGGTGTTCTGGGCTTCTATTCCAGCGATATCGCCTCTGGCTGATAAAGACTTAACCCGATTTGCCTCAGGATACGGGTACAGGATACACCCCATCTACCGGACTAAGAAAATGCACACGGGAATTGATCTTACCGCACCCACAGGGACTGAAGTTTATGCCACAGGAAATGGAGAAGTAGCTGTTGCCGGTTATACTCCCGGCGGCTATGGAAAACGGATTATCGTTGATCATGGTTTTGGTTTTAAAACAGTATATGCACACCTGAACAGCATCCTGGTTAAAGAGGGCCAAAAGATTAAACGGGGCGAACTCATTGGTACTGTGGGAAGCACGGGACGTTCCACGGCTCCTCACCTTCATTACGAAGTACGGAAAAACAACCAGACCGAGAATCCTGTTAATTATTATTCCAACGATTTAACTCCTGAACAGTACGAAGAGGTACTTTCCGTATCGTCGCGTATGAACATGAGTTTCGACTAATTTCCTTTTTATGGATAAATTGATTTTGTTATTCGCATCTTTTGCGATGTCCGGTTTTATTTTTGCCCAAACCGAAGATTCCATAACACATCTACAAAAAACAGAGCCCATTTCCATCATCGGGGTTGGCGATTTAATGTTGGGAAGTACTTACCCACAAGGTGCTTTATTGCCCCCCAATATGGATTGCAGCATTTTAATGGCTGATGTATCCCGGTTGTTAATGGATGCCACATTAACCATTGGCAACCTGGAAGGATGTATTTCGGATGATGCCCCGCGTGAAAAATTTTGCAAGGATACCACCATCTGCTATGCCTTTCGGATGCCCGCATCTTTTGGCCCCTGTTTTAAAGAAACCGGGTTCGATGTTTTGACCATAGCCAATAACCATTCGGGAGATTTTGGGACCAAAGGCCGTCAGTCAACGGTAGATATTCTCGATAGCCTGGGGATTTATCATGCAGGTTGGGTAAAATATCCTGTTTCGATTTTTACTAAAGACTCCATAAAATATGGTGTAGCAGCATTTGCCCCGAATAGTGGTACCCTTGACATCCGTAATATTTCTGAAGCGCAGCGGATTGTGTCTGAATTAGCACAGCAATGCCAGATTGTAATTGTTACCTTTCATGGAGGAGCCGAGGGTGCTGAGAACCAGCATGTGACAAGAAAAACCGAAACTTTTTATGGTGAAAACCGGGGCAATGTGTATGAATTTGCCCATGCCCTGGTTGATGCCGGAGCCGATGTTGTTTTTGGACATGGTCCGCATGTTTCCAGAGCAGTTGAACTTTATAATGATCGCTTTATTGCTTATAGTTTAGGGAACTTTTGTACATACGGTTCATTCAACACCCAAGGCGTGAACGGCCTTGCACCCATGATAAAAGTAACCATCGGTTCTGGGGGTGTGTTTTTACATGGCCAGATATATTCATGCTGGCAACCCGGAAAAACAGGAACTTTCAGAGATGCTGAACACCGGGCAGCAAAAAAAATTAAACAACTGACCGAAACCGATTTTCCTGAAACCAAACTTTCCATTTCCGAAACCGGACAAATTGAAAGAATGCCTTGACAATGAAATAAATATTTAATACATTGCTGGTCAATTCAAAATTGCAATGCCATATAAAGAACAAAAAATTGAAAAACTTTTTTACACCATTGGTGAAGTAGCAGCAATGTTCGATGTAAATACCTCGCTGATACGTTTTTGGGAAAAAGAGTTTGATATTATTAAACCTAAACGGAATAAAAAAGGGAACCGCCTTTTTACCAAACAAGATGTGGAGAACTTTTACATTATCTACCATCTGGTAAAGGAACGTGGCCTAACCTTGGATGGCGCCCGTAAAAAAATGAAAGAAAACCGCGAGGATACCATCAACAATTTTGAGGTAATACAATCACTCGAAAACATTAAAGCCCTACTACTAGAGGTTAAAGAATCGCTTGGCAATTAATCTGTTTTTGCTAAATCCCATATTTGAGTCAATATCACTTAGTTTCCACACTAATAAACACGCTGAAAATCGCTGAATTTTTATTGAGGTAACTTTATGGTAAAAGCAATGAAAAAATTAGAATCTTACGGACTTAACTTTCTGCTATAAACTTTTTAATCCGGCTGATGGCCATGCTTATTTCATAAGGATGGCGGGCAATATTGATGCGGATAAACCTGACGGCACCGCTGCTGAAATGAATCCCCGGGATGACTGCCACTTTCTGTTTTTCATACAAATCAATAGCAAAGGCAAAACCATCGGGTTGCGATGCGGGTAACTCAGCCCATATAAAATACCCGCCTTGTGCCTGATGTATTTTGAATCCCAGCAGTGTCAGTTCAGTAACCATCTGGTTGTAATTTCCTTTTAGTTTGTCGCGCAATTGTTCCACGTACTCCTTTCCATAATTGTATCTATCGAGATAAAAAGCGATGGCTTGTTGCAAAACCGAAGGGCTTGAAAGGCCTGTATAATCATGAATATCAGCAACCGCATCAATAGTCGCGGGGGGTGCCATCAAATAGCCAATCCGCCAGCCGGTAACGGAAAGCAGTTTTGAAAAGGCATTGATATAAAATACCCGGAGATGGGCTTTTTCGATAGGATAATAGGGCGGTTCCCCGAAATAAAGCTCAGCATACACAGCATCAAAAATCAGATAAAAGCCCATTTTCCCGGACAATTCAACCATTTTATCTACCTCTTCTTTGCTCCAGATTTTTCCTAAAGGATTTCCGGGTGAGGCAATAATGACCAGCTTTACAGAATGGTCGTGGAGGGTTTTTGCCAGTTTCTCAAAATCAATGCTTTGATCCGCTTCCAAATCAACACCCATAAACGGAAGTTGGAAAATCCCGGACAAGTTCAAATAACTCTCGTAAACAGGATTGAATGCCAGAACGGTAAAAGGTCCCGTCTCTTTGCTTTTTAGATAGGTAAAAACCAACGAGATGGCCTCGGTGGCACCATTCACCACCAGGAAATGGTCTGCACCGAGTTTATAATGCTGGGACAATTGTTGAAGAAGCATTTGATTGCCTCGGCCGGGAGCATATTGGTGCACGTTGTCAGTTGCTATGTTTTTAAGAATATCAAGAAGTTCAGCGGGCGGTTCAAAAGCAGGGATGCCCTGTGCCAGATTAAGCCCTCCCTGAGCCTTTACCTTGTTCGACATAAAACTGATTAAGGAACCTTTGGGTATTTCCATGTTTTCCATCTCACATCCAATTTTTATTGTAGTTTGGGTAATGAATTGCCTTATGATCAGAACAGCCCCGTGAAAGGGGCCGTTACTGATAATGTTTTATTGTATTTTTTAGTACGAGATAAACTTGAAGGGTATATCCACCAAATCGCGGAAATACTCGCCGGCATCGAGCATGTCTTCGTCATCCTGCTGGTAATGCCATTCTATTTCCACATCGAATCCACCTTTGAATAAAAGGTTTAGCCGTTTGATGATTGAAAACAACATTTTTGAAGAGGCTGTATTGTAATATTTCATTTTGAGCGATAAAACTGTTTTGGCTTTTGGCTCTTTGGCATATTCCTCAATCCACTCCAAAACAGGCGAATAGAGCATGGTCGCGTTTTCAGGCAACGACTGCCCAGTGATTTTCAACTCGCCGGTTTCAGCCGAAAACACCAAGTCAGGCTTTTGTTTATCTCCTTTTATGATTATGTCTTTCATACCTGTATATTTAAACAATTCAAAATGAACTTCATCCAACATTCAACGCATAAAAATAATAACTAAACCCCGATAATCCAATAGTTTATTGCTTTTTGGTGTGCCAAACCCACAAATAAATGTCATTTTTTTGTTTGATGATCTTATTTTGCTGATGATCTGCTTGCAAAGAATTTTTCGATCACGGCAATCTTCTCAATGCTTCCCGCATCGAACCAAAAATCGGCATCGTGGATGTAAGCCACTATCTTTTCGTGTCTGGCCGCATCCAAATATAAATCGACCAGGCTAAAAACAGCCTCCTTTGGGAAATAGCTAAAAATAGCTGGGGAGATTACCTGAATACCACTAAAGGCCAAAGGTACCAAAGGAATATCGTCACGAACCAATCGCTGTGTTCCTTTCTTCACATCCTGCCACCCGCATAACAGATGCTGGTTGTTAAATAAAAAATTCCGTCCTGAGTCACGGTTGCGGACAGCCAAAGTTGCCATGGCTTCCGATTCATGATGCAGTTCAACCATCGAATACAGGTTGAAATTGGTCACAACATCGGTGTTCATAATTACAAACGGTTGTCCATCGTCAAAAAAAGGGCTTGCTTTTTTTAGTCCGCCACCTGTATCGAGCAGCCTATCGGTTTCATCGGAAATATGAATGGACAACTGAGGTGTTTGCAGCTTTTTCACAAAATCAATCACATGGTTAGAAAAATGGTGCACATTGATGATGATTTGATTTACTCCCTGAGAGGCCAATAAATCAACATTCCGTTGAAGCAGCGTTTTACCAGCCACTTCAATCAAGGCTTTGGGTTTGTGTTCTGTCAATGGGGATAACCGGGTTCCTAATCCGGCGGCAAACAACATGGCTTTCATTTTAACACAGTTTCCATTTGGCAGCAATCATAACTATAGTTTTTCAGGTTTGCAAAGCTTTTGCTCATTTTTTGCTTGCCGATGACATTTGCTGCATTCGTATTTGGGTTCTTTCGGAGGGGAATAGTCATCCTTTTTACATTTTTTTGCCATCAGTTTAAATTTTGCAATGAAACAGCATTTTGATGGGATTGTTCGCAAAAAGAGTGGCTGTCTGATGAGAAGTTGGTTCACTTGTCTCACACAAGGAAGCCGCTTAGTTTATTATTTATTATCAATACTGACCGATAAAAATAATTTTAAAACCCGAAATGTATTAATATATCTAGTCCCTACGGGACTTACTGAAACTATGGGTAACTTTTATTTCTACCAATATTTTGTCCCTACCGGGACAATCCGCCTTGCGGGTTAAATATTGGCAGGTAATTAGTTACATTATAATTATAAGTCCCATAGGGACGAAATAAATTTTATCGACCAACAATGATTTATTATAGTTCTATTTCACAATCAATCGGTTTACAAATTGTTTTGAACCCAATTGGGTGCAGATTAAATAAATCCCTTTAGCAGGGAATTGTCCGTAATGGAATTCGATGGATAGAGTACCTATGGCCTGATTCCTTTCAAATGAAAACTGTTTTAACTCGGAACCCAATACATTGTAAACTTTTACCTTACAATTAGATGTTTGTTTGAGTTCAATTGCCAACACCGCAGGTTGATGATAAATACAATTTGGGTGTAATGTAACACCATCAGAATCTTCCTGAGATGCAATACCTGTTCCCTGCCCGGTTTTAAAATACTTGTTACTGCTGTATATACTGTACCCAAATTCATTCTGAGCCCTGATCCTTAAATAATACCAGGTAAATCCCTTCAGGTTTTGGTTCAATTTACCTGAACCCAATGCAGCGTTCAGTTGCCCTGATGCCGACAGGGTGCCAAAATTACTGTTCTCTGATATTTCGATAGTAACAGAATCGGTATTGGCATCTACATTCCATGCTATGATTGGATTGACATCCACATTCTCAGACAAATGTGTGGGTGAAGCAATGGATGGACGGGTAGGGTACCCAGCAGTATATTTCCGATAAGTGGCATATTCGCCTTCGCCAAATTCACTTTTAGCCTTCACCCTCCAATAATAGTCGCGGCCACCTTCCAGATTCAATTTTTCTATCTCCAATGATGTTTGTGAAATCCAACCGCTTGAGGAAAGGATGCTGGCAAACTGATTATCGATAGCTACATCGAGTTGGTAAACAATCGTTCCCTCGGTAGTTGAAGTTTGCCATTGCAGCTCGTCGAATGAAGCCACTGTGGCATTGTCATCGGGAGCCAATAAAACCACCGTAGGAATATCGCCTGCTGAGGTTTTAAAGCTGATGGAACTGGTAAAACTGCTTTCGCCTGCCCCATTTTTTGCTTTTATTTTAAGGTAATACCAGGTATTTTTCTGAAGTTCCGTTCCAATAATACCTTCGCCGGGCGGTGCGGCAAAGGTTTCGTCGGCCACTAAATTGGTGAAGTTGCTCTCTTCTGAAATTAAAACCTGGATTTGCGTGGTTATGGCTGAGGCATTCCACTGCACTTTCGGATGCGTGGCGTTCGTCTGCGACAAATGCTCAGGAGATACGATGGCAGGGAGTTCAGGAAATCCAGTTGCAAAGGTATGTGTGGTGGAATAAGGACCCTCGATGTCGGTTTTTGCCTTCACACGCCAGTAATAAGTCAACTCACCCAACAGATTCATTGCCTGAACAGTAAGCGAGGTGGCTGTTATCCAGCCAGAAGTATAACTGAGCGTGCTAAAGTTACTGTTGGTTGATACTTGTACATAAAACTGGGGATTTTCAGAACCGGACTGCCAAGAAAGTAAATCGGTAAATCCAACGGTGGCATTGTTTTCCGGGGTCATTATCTCAACACTTGGTAAATTGTCGCCAATTATATACACTGTACTTGGTGCACTCTCTTTACCAATGGGCGAAACGGCAGTGACCACAATGTGTGAGCCATTCGAAAAATCAAGGGAAGAAAATAGCACCTGAGTTTCATGCGTAACCACAACCAGGTTGTTTCCATTGGCTACTATTTCATTGGAATCGGCGGTTTCTGTGGAAAGATAGACTGCAAAACGATCTTTTTCACTTCCGGTGTATTCCCATGACAAAGCATCACCTTCGGCCGTAGGAACCGAAATAAGATTGATGGGTGCAACAGGGTCGAAGGTTGTTTTCCAGGTCATTTCAGGCATTAAAGTAACGTGGGTATATTTATTTGCGGCCATATAATCGGCCAACCCTATTACCCTGTCAAAATCTTTGGCACTAAAAAACACGCTTCCCAATCCATTCTTTGGTTGATTATTTCTGACCAAATCAACCTGAAGTCCGATTTGGCTCAATGTCCATGCAGCAACCGGATCTCCGGTTCCTTTGACTGATGATTCCAGCTTTGACAAATTATCATCGGAAACCATGTTGTCAAAATAATATTTGGACTCGTGCAAGGAATTTTCTTCATCCATACCTGATTTTGCCGGATTATCGGATAAACGGTAGGTTCCATGACCCGGATACAAATGACGGCCTTTGGTAAAAACCTGATCGGCCCACCAGTCGATCAAAGTTTCAAAATCTTGCCCCCCACCTGTTGGCCAGTATAACTGGGGTGTAAGGTAATCGACGGAACCATTTTGCAACCAAGCCAAAGGATCGCAATAAATCTGGCTGTAGGCATCCATTCCAACAATACCACTAGGTACACCGCTTTTATAAATACCAAATGGACTTACCCCAAATCGTACATTTGGGTTTTCATCCTGAATTGCTTTATAAACGGTGTCGATCATCTGGTTCACGTTCTGACGGCGCCAATCGCCACGATCCATCCCGTTGGCGTACAAGTCGTATTCTGCCTGATCCAAAGTATTGGGTGTTCCATCGTAGGAATAAAAATAGTCATCGAAATGGATGCCATCCACCTCATATTTTGAAACAATGTCGCGCACCACACTGCCTATATAACTCATCACCTCGGGACGTCCCGGGTTCAGGATTTTTTTCCCGGAATCGTAAATTATCGCCCATTCGGGATGCTCTTTGTAAATATGGGTTTCATGATAATAGGAACCTCCATCACTGGTAGAGGCATTGATGCGGTATGGGTTCAACCATGCATGGACTTCGATGCCCCGCTTATGGGCTTCGTCAATGGCAAACTGCAAAGGATCGTACCCCGGGTTGGTTCCTTGCGCCCAGGTTAAATACCTTGACCATGGTTCGTATGCGGAATTATACAATGCATCGCATTCGGGACGGACCTGTAAAAAAATGGCATTCAGGTTGATGGATTTATAAAGGTCAAGCATCCGTATCAATTCTGCCTTTTGCTGTTCAGGGTTATCGCGGTCGGCGTATTTGGGCCAGTCAATGTTTGAAACCGAGGCTACCCAAACCGAACGCAATTCACGTTTTGGCTCTGTTTGGGGCATTGATACCAAAGAATTTGCAATAAAAGCAGCTAGAAGAAAAACAACTTTCGTATTCATGTATATTAAGTTCATAGCAAACCTGTTTTCTGATCTGTAAAATTATAAAATGGTGAGTTAATAATTCACGGTTCCAAATTTCTTTCCCCACCAAACTTGTTGGTAATAGGAATCACCGCCTATTTGCTCAACTGCTTTCAGGTAATTTTCTTCGTTAAGTTTCAATTCCTTATCGGGATAGGGCAACCGCCCGGGGACATATTCGCGGGGAACATCTACCCAATCAATCTCTTTGATTTTGATTCCATCGAGGACCAGATCGTATTTTTTAAGCTGAGGGTAACCCGTGCGGCGATATTCGGCATAAGCTTCCCAACCATTCAAATATAAACTGATCCATTTTTGTACCATGATCTGCTCCAACGTATTGTTGAACAAACCACCACCTGCCAGAAATGTGGAAATAGTAGCTTCAGTAATGCCATAGGAACTCATGGATGCCCGGACGCCGTTTTCGTACCAGGTTTGTGCATTGTCGGCGGTCCATCCTCTAAATGCAGCTTCGGCACGCGAGAAACAAACTTCGGCATAAGTCAATAAAGGTTTTGACAGGGTGGCATTTTCAGTAAAATAGGCCCCAATATACGAGGTACTGGTCACGCCCATTCCAAGGGCCTGATTTTCTTTTTTATTGGCATCCATCAAATTAGGGACTCCTTTAATGGTGGTGTTATCAAGCTCAATAGGCCGGGCATAGATTGGCAACCGGGGATCGCCCGTGCTTTCCAATTGTAGTTTCAACAGTTCGCTGATTTTTGGGGTCGATTCTTTGGAATCGATCCATAAGTCATAATAGGGGTTCCACCATTCCTGAGATGTGATGTAGCTGAACATAGCAGATTCTTCGTTAGTGGAAATGAGGTTGTTCTGTATAATGATTCCGCTAACAACCGCTTCATTTCCTGAACGGATGGCCAGCCGCAGCCGCAGCGAATTGGCAAATTTTATCCATTTATCCAAATCCCCATCAAAAATCATATCGTTGGAATAAAAAGGCTTCGACAGATCAATGCCCTTTGCTGCTTCATCAAGAATGGCGAGCATGGTGGTATAAATATCTTCCTGGGTATCGTAAGCTGGTTTTAAAGCCTCGGCAGAATAATCTGTCAGGGCTTTCCAGGCTTTACTGTAGGGGACATCGCCCCACAAATCGGTCACTTTATGGAAGTTGAACACTTTCCAGATACGCGCCACCTGATATTTATTCACATCCTCAGGATTTTCTGAGGTTAATAACTCAAGCGCGGTACAGTTCAACAGCAAATCTGAATAATAATACTCCCATAAAAGATTGATCCGGTATTGATCGAATAAGGTATAAGGGGGCATGGTAGAATTTCCCCATACAGCCGATGTTTGCATAATCCACGATTGGATATAGGTGTAATTGTAGGAGGTTATAATACCGTATTCACCCGCACCCTCTTTTGTTACATAATTGAAAAGATATGCCGCATCAGTGGTAGCCGGGTAGTTGGGGTTCTCGTTAATCTCCTCGAAATTGGAGGTACATGATGACACCAGTATCCCAAAAATTATGATGATATATATTTTTAATTTCATGACAGAAAATTTTTACAATTTAGAATACAACTTTTAAGTTAAAACCAAAGGAACGTGTAGGTGGCATGGCCGCATATTCCTGACCCAATGCACTATTACCCGAACCAAAGGAGGATTCGGGATCGATGTTTGGCACACCACTGTAAATCAGCCAGACATTCTTAGCTACGAATGATAGCGAAGCACTTTTTACCCATTTGTTTTCGAACCAAAAATCGGGGAAATCATAATTCAGGGTTACATCACGCAATTTAACGTAAGTGGCATCGTACACATCCAATTCGGCAATACCGCCCCATTTGTGCTGGTGCCAATAAACCTGCGGATCGATCCCCCGGGTGTTGATGGTTCCGTCTTCCAATACACCATCGGCCACATAACCCACAGTTCCTGCATTTTGCTCCTCGGTGGTTGCGGCATACCACGATTCGCGGCCTTCAAGTGTCTCGGTAAACTGTCCGTTGTCTAACCCGTATTTATTGGTTTTTGAGAACAGATCGCCGCCCATTTGAACGCCAATGGAGAAAGCCAGGCTCAGGTTTTTATAACGGATGCTGTTGGTCAAACCGCCGGTCCAGTCGGGTTGAATATTTCCAATTGAACTTCTGTCGTCAATAACATACAATCCATCGGAGCCAATCAAAGGTTTGCCATTATTAGGATCGTCAACTATATTACCATCATTATCGGTTTTGTAATAACGTTTCATGCGGGACCCGATTAACTCACCATAAGGTTTACCGGGAACAGCCAACAAGTCAAACTGGCTCTCACCGCCCACACTTAAACTTTCGACACCCTCTGCCAACGAAACCACCTCATTTTTGTTTTTGGCAAAGTTGACAGAAATTTCCCATTTAAACTCGGGTTTTTCGAATGGAGTCACATTCAATTGAAGTTCCATTCCTTTGTTGGCTATATCGCCACCATTGGTTAATATCCTATATGCACCACTCTCAGAAGGAACTTCAGCATTAATAATCTGATCAAATGTTGTTTCATTGTAATAGGTAAAATCAAAACCTATTTTATTATTCCAGAATCTCAAATCAGCTCCAAATTCAAAAGAACGTGTTCTTTCCGATTTAAGGTTCAGGTTTGTCCATTCATTATTGATGTAGACGGCAGGTATGCCTCCAAAATTTTGACTTATAAATTCTTTTGAAAGTTGGTGAGCATGAGTGTCGTTACCAACTGTTGCAATAGAACCCCTGATTTTCCCAAAACTTAGAATTTCCTGCCCCATACCTAAAGCATCGGTAAATATGATGCTGGTGTTTACCGAAGGGTAATTGTATCTCCAGTTAGCAGGGGGAAGTGTTGATGACCAGTCCATTCGATCGGTTATTTCCAAAAACCACCAATTTTTATATTCTAATTGTGCTGATGCATACAACGATTGAATTCTTTTATGGTCTTTACTTGTTCCCGTTTCTGTTTCACCGGGATTCTTTGAGTTATTAATTGAAAAGAAATTTGGTACCGCCAAACCTTTAATAGTAGTAGATTGCCTATCTCTGGATATGTCGAGATAATTGCCACCAATATTTCCTGAAACAGTCCAATCATCGAACCAGGTTTTTTTTGCAGTTAATAAAAAGTCATGATTTAACGAACGGTAATCGACCCATCCTTCGGTATATTGTCCTTCGCCATAAGCCCTGAGAGCGTTATTGGCTATTCTCAGGAATCTGCGTTGGGAATAGGTATCCATACTTGAGCGGACATAGCCTGTTAACCAATCAGTTATATTAAAGTCAAGTTTAATATAACCAATAAATTGATCTTTAAAGTCGTTGTTATAATTCTCATACGATTCCCAATAGGGGTTGGTATGCCAGTCATCGGCTTTGTACCAGTTTTGTTCGTTACCAAATTCGTCTTTATAATCTTCGCGCAGTTCATCCATGTTGATGCTCCGGGGCATCCAGATAAATGTCCGGGCACCGGTACGTGAATCGCTCTGTCCTTCACGGTTTAGTGCATTTTCGCGGATGTAGTTAGCTTTAAAACTGGCTGTTAGAATGTCGTTCAGTTTTGAATTCATGTTGTAATTCACCGTTGTCCGATCATAGGTACTGTTGGGTTTGATTCCTTTGTTATCCAGATTCGAAACAGATAACCTCCAGTTGTATTTTTCGTTTCCTTTTTCAATGGCAAGGGAATTGGTAAAGGTGGAACCGTGATTGAAATAATCTTTCACGTTATCGGGTTGCGGAGTCAAACGGGTCAGTTTTCCATTCCAGTTAATCACCTCCATGGTACCATCCAGTTTAGGGCCCCAGCTTCCGGTGGAATAGTAATAATAAGCCGAGTCGAGCCCATATTTTGCCTGTTCTTCGGGGGTTAGTGCGTGTTTCTGGATGGCTCCCCCGAACCCGGCTCCGTAATCGTTTTGGTATTTTCCTAAAATGTATGCCCTGTCGAACATGAAATTGGAATTCAGGGTCACTTTCATTTGATCTCTTTTGGTTCCTTTTTTGGTAGTAATCATAATTACCCCGTTGGCAGCCCTTGAACCATATAAGGCGGCGGCATTGGGGCCTTTTAAAACCGACATGGTTTCAATATCGTCGGGCGAAATAGATGACAAACTGTTTCCATAATCCAACCCTCCCAACCAACTGGCTCCATCTACATTTCCATCTAATGCAACTCCATCAACCACAACCAAAGGCTGGCTTTCGGTCGATAACGATCGTATGCCACGGATAACTATCCTTGTGGATGTCCCAGGGCCACCTGCGGTCTGCGATATATTCACCCCGGCAATTTTATTGCTCAGTTTATTAATAAAGTTCACATCGCGGTTGGTGGTCAGTTCGTCGCCATTGACATCGGCAAAGGCATAACCCAGCGCTTTCTTTTCTTTTTTAATGCCCAAAGCAGTAACCACCACGGCATCTAAACTGTGAATGGAAGATTCCAGTACAATCTTCAGTTCTGTTTTCCCATTAACAGGCACCTCCAGCGTATTGTACCCAATGTATGAAAACACCAATATGCTAGCGCTTGAAGGAACCTCGATGGTAAATTGACCTGAAATATCGGTAATGGTCCCAATGGGATTGGTAGCATCCGCTTTTACTACCACGCTGGCCCCGATTAATTCAATACCTTCGTTGTCAACAACAGTTCCTTTTACAGTAACTTTTTGTGCAAAAGCACTCATTACCATTAAAAACCATAAAAGAGTGAGTAAAATCTTATTCATAAAATTGATATTACTAAGTTAATTTTGCTATAATTAAATGATTTGATAACCCTTTTGAAATTTTTAAAAATGGCTGAACTACTAGCTTGTGTAAAGTTATCGGAGTCTTCATCCAGCCATTTCACCACACTACTAAACTATCTAACATTATTATGAGAAAAACCTACTACTTTTTTATTTAATTAAGATTTTCAATGCCTGCTGATGCGTCTCATCCTCTAAAATCAACAGGTAAAAATGCCATCCTTGACCTTTAAGCCCTGAAATGTCCAAACTGGTCATTCCAAAAGCATCTGTAACAAGAATACCGGCATTCACTACCTGCGCAGTAACCGATTGAATTTGGTAAGAAACGGTTTGATTTTGTTTCAATCCCACCACTTTTATCTGCTGACAAGCTGCTGGATTGGGAAAAACCCGAATCGTTGAGGATTCATCCTCTGAGGTCTTTATTCCGGTCACCTGAAACTGGCTCAACGCATCAAAATAAATATCGCCTGTAGCAGCTCCACCGTTTGATTGAATCAATTGTAAATATTCAATCTCGGTAGCCCCTACCGGAATAGCTGCTGTACAGTATCTCCAACCCGCAAAATCAAGGGTGCAAAGGGTATCGGTTATGGAGTTATTAAACACCATTCCAATACTGTTTTGGCTCATTTCCCCCCAAACCCACATCCCTAAATGATTGTGTTCTGTAGCCAGTAAAAGCTGGCTTTGAGGGATTATCTTTACAACACCTGAGGAGTTTAGAAACTTATACCTGAGCAACATAGATGCTGCCCCTGAACGAAAATCTTTATTCCATTTATACAGGAACGTATTTTGATCAATATTGGTACTGTTTGTATAGTCAACGGCCCACTCCGAAAGGCTTTCCCATTCATTTAAGATAGTTAAATCGGGAATAGGTGCCTGCGTTGAAAAAGGAATTTCCACATCGTCAACTAACGGAATATGGATATTATCTTTAATGGTGCCTTTCAATACCAATGTATAACTTTTCTGATACTCCAAGGGTTGTTCGGGACTAAAATAGTAATGCCCCTTTCCGTCGATGGTGTAAATGAATGCCCCTTTAGTCCCTATGGCTGCTCCTTCTTCGGTTTTGATGGAAACCGCGTTGATTAAAGAGGTATTATCAAGGGGGGCATCAAAAATAGCCCGGAACTGAAGATACGGACTTACCTCTGTTTGGCCGGTTTGTGGAAAACTGGAGACCACCAGATACCTGTTCCGGTTTCCGGTATGGAACGATGTAGTAACTATCTTTCCCAATGCCACCCCCCATTGGTGTTTGGCTGTAGAATCGATGGTGACTACATAATCAGCATTCATTTCATAAGGAATACCGGGCTGAAATGTAGCATTTAGTTTTTTATCATCCCAGGTGATGGCACCATCTATGGCTGGTTCTATCGTAAACGCACCGGCAAAAGAGGCCGAATCCATATTCATACTAAAAGTGAAGGTTATCGGATCGAAACAATTGATGGTTTGGCCATTAATTGGGTTAATATAAGTAATATCCGGTGGCATGGTTTTGTCAGCATGCATCCAGTAATTCAAGTAACTGAATTGATGTGCCGTAACTTCGATCTCAACGGTATCGTTAAAATATCCTTTGGCCGAAAACACCAAATGGTAATTGCCCGGGGTAAGGCTGTCGAAATAATAAAAACCGGTATTCAGCGAATCAACATTAAAGACTTTTGAAGTTTCGAGAAGTTCTACCTTTGCCTGGTTTACCACTTCGTATTTATCGGCTGCATTGGGTTGCGTGTAATTAGGTTTTACCAACAGCGAATCGCGGATAATCCCTGTAATTAACCCTGTGATTTCGTTCCCGGGAAGGTTGAAATATTCTTCGAGGGCAAACAACATGTTCCAGGCTTCCTGGTAGCGGTATTCAATGCTTAAAAGCCGATCCATCTCCGGTTGATAATCGTGAAAGCTACCCTCGGAAATGATTCCCGGAACCTCTAAAGGATACAAAACCCCATACCCAGTAGTCCATGAAGGATTCAGGGTCAGATCCCCAATAAAGTGCTCTGCAATACTGGTCCAATAGGTGGCTTGGTTCGATACCAGGTGCTGCCATAAAACCTGTGCCCAGACTTTAGCTTCGGGAATGGCGGGCGATTCGCTTTTGCCGTTAAAGATGGTCATGCAATAATTCGACGACTGGTTACCGGCATTGGAATGTATGCTTAAAAAGACATCCACATTATTGGCATTGGCCATTTCTGCAATTTGCGATAATGGAAGATCATCTTCGGTACGGTTTTCTACCCGCGACATGACAACCTCGCAGCCACGGGCCTCCAGCAGATCGCGGAGCCACAACCCTTTAGTCAGGTTTCCTTCCGATTCCCAAAAGCCATTGGGCATACCACGGTCATCGGAATCGTGCCCCCCGTGACCCGGATTTAACATTACTTTAATCCCTGTAAAATCGGGAGTTTGTGCAAATCCGGAAACTGAAAGGGATGCAAGTATTGCAATAATAAAAAGCCGATGGTACATTTTAAGTGTCAGTTGGTGTATATGAATAATCTGATCCATGACATCAATCGTTAATAGTAAATTCAAGGGTGTAAATTTCACCTACTGGGGTATGAAATACAAGCCTGTCGCTGGTCGGAGATATTCTTGGATACAAGGCAACAACCTCAGTTGCCTCGGTCAATGTTGTTCGTTTTAGAGTTTTCACATAAACTGCTTCAATGGTAGACGATAATATTTGTTCTCCGTCATCTTTATCGTTCATGCCCACTACCCATTGGTTGTTTAACCATTGAGGGGCATTTAAATAGCCAATTTCCTGAATTGAGTTTCCTTGTAAATCGGAAACAAAGGTACCTTTACCGACCACCGTGAATAGCAGTTGCTCTTGATTGGGGGAAACACTTGCCCACAGATAATAATAGTTTCCCAAAGGCTGTATAGTAGATTTCAATTGGTTGTTTCGATAGATTTTAAGTTGTTTACCATCTACTTTAACCTGGATATTATTTTCAATGTTTACTTTATTAACAGATTGAAAATCGGTTTTAAAATTCATTTCAACCCGTTGTTTTCTCCCTCTATGGAATTTAATTCCGTGATAGGTGATTTTACCTGATGATTCCATTACAGGCTGATTCCCCGCACCTAATGCATCGGTAATAAATATCTCAGAATTATCCGAGATGTTAAAAACTGTTAGCCCTTTATAATTAGGGCTAGAAATCAGTAAAATATCTTTATTATTCCCAAAACTGGGGAAATAAGCCGGATGCCCAATTTCCAGCTTTGTTGTTTGGGTAACATGTATTTCCTGAGCAATAAGGCTCATGGGGATTATAAAAAGGAATAAAATGAATAAGTTTTTCACTAGGGTAGTTTGTTAGTCATTCAAAAAACGTATTGAATTGTTTTAAAGCCCTTCAACTAAGATAACTGAGATGAAGTAGCGGAACGATTACATTTCCAATAAAATGTAATTTAAAAAAGGGCAGGTCCAATGAACCTGCCCTTTATCAATTAGCTATTCTTTAACAATTTTACGTACAGATGTTTGATTATTAGCATCAACAAGTTGTACCATATAAACTCCCGGTTGCAATGAACTTACGTTGATAGAAAGTTCATTTTCACCTTGGTTATTTTGAGTCATCACCAAACGGCCTGTATAGTCAATCACCTGAACAGTTACAATATTACGTGTGTCCGTAATTGTCAATTGACGGTTTACAGGATTTGGGAATACAGCTATAGCAGACATAGCATCTTGCCCGATTCCAACCACCAGGACTTTAACGAATGTTGACATTGCAGGTTCACCAACCAGATAATCCATTCCACCGGTAGCTGAAACTGGAGTCACCTCGAAAGCCAGGTATTTGCCATTGTAATCGGCTTCTACTACATAGGTTTTATTGGTACCTCCTAACACTTTCAACTTGTCGGTACCATTTTCGTCGCTTGCATACCACCATTGGTATTCGCTGGCGCCTTCCAAATCACCATCCAGGTCGGCAAAGGTGTAATTTCCGATCAACGTGCTGTCTTTGTAAGGATTACCCACAATGCTTACGTTGCTGGCAGTCGGTACATCGGCGCCTACAATATTCACCACATTAAATGCACTTTCGAAAGCCCCTAAAGGCATACCATCAAATGATACTACGGTTCCGGAACCATCATAATTGATAGTCACCACCTGACCTTCGGTAATTGCAGATGCCAGTTCAAATGCCAATTCATTGTCCCCGGTACCGCCGTACAAAGTATCCACAGCTACCTGAGCATCGTTCACCATCACGGTCCAACCTGTTGCAAAACCAACAGAATCGGTCATGTTTTTAGAGAACCAGGCGTGAAGCATGTTCCCATCGGTGCTGGTTTCGGCATATTGTATGGTTGGCAATTCCAGCAAACCTTTAAAACGGGCGATACCGTTATTTGCTGATAGCATATACAGATGGAAGAATTCATCATCCACTTCTACATGTACCCCGCCTAATTCCTGATTGGCATCAGAAAGAACCTCAGATACACCAACGGTTACGTGAGGTATCGAGGTAATATCTTGCACAATGATGTTCCATTTCGAAGCTTCATTCTTTTGATGGAAAGCTACCATGGTACGGCCTTTATAATAGAAAATATTTGGTGAGTTCGATTGGTTGTTTGATTGACCAATTCCCTCTAATGCACCTACTTTCATACCATCTTTATCAAAGATTTGAGCTTGGAAACCGCGGCCATCAACAATAAAGTTGCTTTCGGCACTCACACTGTATGGATAGGCGGCAGGAGTAGAACCTACTGATGTTGTACCTTCTAAGGCAATAACTGTTGGTTCACCAACCACGCCTCCGGTTACTGCCCAACGTACAACCTTACTTCCGGCAGAAGCTACTGCATAAATTACGGCTTCGTCAGAAACATCGCCAACAACAGTGAATTTATCACCCAAACGTAAGGCTTCGGTAGCGGTATATTCAATCCATTTTACAGGAGCAGCCAGTTCATTTTCCCATTTATAGATGACAAATGGTTCAGTGCTGGCATTGATTTGTAACGGGCAAGCCAAGATTTGGCCATCGGCTGATACTTCCACGTCGCTGATTTTGAATAAACCGATATCCATTCCTTCGGTATTCATTTCACCAATATAAGAACCATCAGTTTTATCAAGCATATATAGGCGTGTTCCGCCATTGCGGCTGGCAATATAAATATGTTCGTCGCCTATGGCAAAGTTCCGTTCAACACTTCCTGTTGCTGCCATGTAGTAAGGCAATGTATTGCTTTTTGCGGCACCAATAAATACACGCTCGAAGTCACCATCGTTGGCATCGGCAACTGTAGCGGCTATTGTAGTATCCAACACCGGAGTACCCACCAATAAACCACCAGTTAATGCTACCGGAGTTACTTCAAATACAAAATATTTACCTAGATATTGTTCTGGTACCAAATAGGTTTGTTTGCCGGCGGCTCCGGTAATTTCCGTTTTATTGGCAGCAGTTGCATCATCGGCTACATACCATTTAATGATGGTTTCACCTTCAGCATCATCGGTATAATCGAAATAGGTATAAGTGCCGCTTAAAAGTACACCAACTTCAGCATTTCCTTTAAGTGTCACGTTTTGTGCAACCGGAGGAGCCTCGGCTGGTTTTGGTGCAATAACTCCGGTGGTATCAAATACTTCGGTTCCAACTTCACCCAGTTCGGTAACAGGTTTTACACCAAAGAATACAATTTTACCTTCGTCGGCAGCCACCAGTTCGTAACGGTTAGTGTCAGAAGCTACCACGGCTTTTTCGGCAGTGGCATTGTCGGCTCGGTACCATTTCAATTCTGTGGCGCCTTCAATATCCAGATTCAAATCGGAATACGTATAGGCTCCTGAAAGAATACGGCTTACCTCTTCGATACCTGAAATGTCAACATTGCTGGCTTCAGGGGCAAATGCCGGGAAGATAACTTCTTCAGCTGTTGCAACGGCTGCTGAGTCACCTTGAGAGAAATTGGGCGACTGCGATACCGGGATGACACTGAAAATAATGAATTTTGCAGTATCTGTTGGCATTACTTTGTACATGTTGGTGTCGGCAGCAATTTGAACCGCGTTGGTACCAGAAGCATCGTCGGCTTTCCACCATTTCAAAATTGATTCGCCTTCCAAATCATCATCTTCGTCTGCAAAAGTGTAAGAGCCTGTTAAGATACTATAAACCGAGGCATCGCCAGTAATTGCAAGGTCAGCAGCTGTAGGCTTATGAGCACTGGCTGTTACTGGGCCAAAATATTCTGACATCACCAAATTGGCACTGTCGTAAGCAGTCCCGGTAAGGGCTACTGCCAAAACATCAAACGAAACGTATTTGTTTAAATCTTCATAGTTGAAGGTATAGCTGTTACCGGTTCCCACTTTGGTTTTATTGGTTCCCTGGTCATCATCGGACAGGTACCATGAATATAACGAGAGGCCTTCTGCATCGCCATTAATATCAACATAGGTATAAGTAACCTGAGCCAGAGAATCAACCATGGCAAATCCAGTCATCAATAAATCCATAGCAATTGGGGCAGCCTCTGTAACCATGGCAGAGATATAATTTACTTCACTAAAAGAATAAAGCGAAAGTGAACCATCCTCCCCAATCCGGTAATCTACATCCTGGTAAATATTATTAACACTTGCCAGATTTGAGAATACAACATCGTTAATTGTCAAGTCCTGAGGTAGTTTCCCGGTAATATCAATCAATCGTGAAAAACCACTATCTGCAACCTGCAAATACTCTTTTTCATTATAAGTGAAATTTTTCATGGTACCGGTTGTTCCTGCGGTAAATAATGCTGCCGGGATTTGTCCAACCATGGTACCATCAGCATTATAAAGTATTGGACTTATGGCAGTATTGTTGTACCAAAATTTATCGGTTGCACCCACACCTGTCGGGCATACATTGGTAATAGAACCTGTAGAAGGCAATCCTATTAAACTAATGACTGTTTCGTCACCAATGACACCGTCGGTAATGATGCGGCGGGTTACTTTTGAGTTACCATTGACACCGGCCATGATTACAGCATTTTTTGTAACATCGCCAACAACAGTAAACATATCCACCCTGCCAGCTACTTTTAAACAGGTAAAAGAGTCAGGTTGGCTAAACTCATCCTTCCATCTCCAGATTACCACGGGATGTGCAGCCGAAGCATCAAGAGTCATATTAGCTGCAAGAATAGAACCATCATCACTCACCTGAACAGTCCTCAGTCCATAACCATAAGGAGTAACCCCGGTATTATCGAGGGTATCCAATGTTTCTCCCGTATAAATATCAATTACCCTTACTAATTGATTGGTTTGCACAAATGTAGAAGAACCAAGTGTTCCAGCCACATACAAATGATCATTGCCATAGGCAATTCCACGGTAATAATGCATCCAACCTCCACCATTGGCAGTTTCGCTCACGCGCCATAATTCAGTAAAGGTTTGTCCGACTGCCGACATGCTAAATAAAAGCAAACCAGCAATCAAAAGCCTACTTAAATAGGTAAGTTTTCCTTTCATGATTCTTTATTTTTAGGTATTAATTAATTGATTTATTTAACAATGAACTTTTCAATTCCAATTCTATTACCATACACCACTTGGTACATGTAAGTACCTGGGGCCAGATTTGAAGTATTGATTTCCATTACCTGTTCTCCGCCTTGTGCTTTGCCAGCAGTAATTCCCATAAAACGACCTGTTACATCAAATACCTTTACAGATACGGCTCCATGAGCATCGCCAGGTAGCGTGAATGATACTTGAGTGTAATCGTTTGCCGGATTAGGAAATGCCGATAATTGAAAATCTTTGGTTACCATCCTTTCTTTTAAGGATACCAACCCATCAATACGGTAACAGGCTATTCCGTTACTCGGGGCACATACATAAACATACAATTGGTTGTCAATTTTACCAAATTCAACGGCACCTTCGCCATAAGCATTGTCGTACCGGGTTCCAAAGGTAGGTGTAAAACCAATAATATCAGCATCGGTCACATTTTCACCATGCTTTGAGATATTAAACACAAAAGCACTTTGATCGCCACTAAACATACCCATGTAGAGTTTGTTATCAAATTTTACAATACGCCCGGCAATCACCGAAGAAGGTAACCCGGCAGCGGTAATTCCTACTTGGGTTAAGTTAACTCCTGCTGTATTAAATAGTGTAGGCAGAAAACCTTTTCCGCTCACGTAAATCCAATCTGCTTTATCGGGTACGGCAGCAACCGTGATAGAGGTCCCGGCTTGGGTAACATCCTGTAAGGTAATAACCTCAGGTACCGATGCAACTACCCCGGCAGTTACCGACCAACGCAATAATTTGTTGCTTTCGCCGGGAGCCGCATAAATATAGGCCTGAGTTTCCCAATTACCTGCCACGGAAAATTTGTCGCCTAAGCGATAACTACCCTCTTTATAATCGATGATACACTGGGGTACATCCTGTTCCCAGCTCCAACGATAAACACGGAAAGCTTTAACGGTAACTCCGCCTGTTTCGCCGATAATGTCTGGACCTGAGGCCAAAGTCATATTACATGCAAAAATACTCCCATCTTCGGTACAGGTTACGTTGTTTAAAGGATATCCACCGCCAAAATACTGGTCAGCCGAAGTGATGCCAGCAGTCAACAATTTTGAAGGTCCAAAAGCTGGTGCTTCACCAGTCATGGGATCTAAAATATATACATGTGGTTCCCCTTGATCAAGTGTCCCATCACTATCTGTATCTTCGGCATGCCTACTTGAAACATAAACATGTCCCGAATAATCGCTGTAAACGATTCCCCGTTCTACGCCCCCAAAGGAATTATCGCCTTGCTCTACCTCACTTCCATCGGTAAACCAGTTGGGAGCAGAATCCCCATATTTTGCCCAGATTTCAACAAAATTAATTTCCTGAGAATAGCCCTTGAAACAAAAAGCTATCACAATAGTAAAAATAGAAAGTAAAAATTTTTTCATACTTGTTGTTTTATAGGTTATTAATTAGCTTGATTAATTATGACTTACTAAAGAAAACTGCCGTTTGGTGCTCTTACGATTCTCTGCAAAAGGATACGGTTCTTTCATAATTGTACATTTGTAATACAAATTTAACTTTTTTTGAATATTAATCCATTTTTTTAATTTTTTTTTATCATACATCCTACGCAAAAAATGGCCCATTTTCAAAGGAGTCTATTTCACTTAATATGATATTAAATATCCTGATTTTAAATTATTTACAAAATATATATCCTTTATTACATCCGAAATTAACGATTGAATAAAATTATGCTTTGTAACACATTAACATAAGATGAATGATGTATTACCTGAATTTATTATTGTGATATTTTTGTAGTACCGATTTAAGAATATTTCAAACCCTATTAAAATGAAGAATAACATTGTTATCATGATACTGCTCTTTGCAAGCCTTTCCTTACCAGCCCAAACAGTAAAGTATGAATTTCGCGGGGTTTGGGTTTCAACGGTTGCCAATATCGACTGGCCCTCAAAGACTGGTTTGATCCCGGAAGAACAACAAAAGGAGATACTTACCTTACTTAATATGCATAAAAAAAATGGATGTAACGCCATAATACTCCAAGTCAGACCAAGCGCCGATGCCATTTTTCCGTCAGAACTGGAACCCTGGACAAAATATCTCACCGGAAAGCAGGGTGGAATACCGGAACCTTATTACGATCCGCTTGAATACTGGGTGGAACAAACCCATAAACGGGGGATGGAATTACATGCCTGGTTTAATCCTTACCGGATTCAACAAAACATTGAGGATACATTAACCAGTTCTCACATTATAAACAAACACCCTGATTGGGGCTGGAACTATGGGAATAAAAAATATTTTGAACCGGGGCACCCTGAGGTCTGGAACTTTATTACCCGGGTAGTCACTGATGTTGTAAAACGATATGATATAGATGCTGTTCATTTCGACGATTATTTCTATCCTTATGCTATTCAAGGGCAACAGATACCTGATTCTTTGGCTTTTCAAAAATATGGAGGCCGCTATTTTCCCCGAAACCTTGATGATTGGCGGCGCCATAATGTAGATACCATCATTCAGATTCTTGGTTCAGCCATAAAAACCACCAAACCTTGGGTAAAATTCGGTATCAGCCCTTTCGGTGTTTGGCGGAACCGGGAGCAAGATGTGAATGGATCGGAAACGAATGCAGGAACCACCAACTACGATGCCCTTTATGCCGATATCATTAAATGGCAACGCCTGGGGTGGATAGATTACACCATGCCCCAATTGTACTGGCACGAGGGACATCCGACGGCAAATTTTAGCAATTTAGCCTATTGGTGGGCCGACCATGCTTACGGAAGAGCTATGTATCTGGGTTTAGCACCTTACCGCATTCAAAGCAATGCCAGGGATAAAGAATGGAAGAATATAAAAAACCTGATATTTCAGATTGAAGTATTGCGAACGATACAACATATACATGGGTTTTGTTTTTTCAGCAGCACCCATTTTTTCAGGAAAGAGTTGAAACCATTTACTAAAAAACTGCAAAAAGAGCTTTGCCCACATCCAGCTATAATCCCCCCCATGCCATGGATTGACCAAATTGCTCCAGCACCTCCCGTTGGAATCAAAACTCAAGAGAGCATCATTGAATGGGAAAGCCCCGTTGAAGCCGATGAAATGGAAAGAGCACGGTTTTACGTGATCTATTATTATGCACAAAATGACAATTCGAGCCTCAAAAAACCTGAAAATATTGTGGGAGTGGTCGGTGAAAACAGGTTTTATTCACCCTCAAAACTCAAAAAGGGAACTTACCGAATTGCTGCACTCGACCGGCTGAATAACGAGAGCCAGTTAAGCGAGCCATTGATAATACAATAACTGGAAAGTACAAAAAGAAATATTTAATGGAAATATGTACAAATGTATGACCTAATACCTATCTTGCATGATGAAAAATTAATAAATGAAAGCAATCCGTGGTTTTTAATTGCTAATAATTAATAACATAGGCTTCTCACTAATTTATGATATAAATATTTTTACTTTTGCATCAATTTATAAATACTATTAAAAATGGATGACATTTTTAAAAATCTTGGAAACAGACAGACCCTAAGCCAAAAGATAGAACGAACCATAGAAAATGCCATTAGGGAGAAAAAACTGTTAATTGGTTCAAAACTACCCACGGAGCATGAAATGTGTGAAGCCTTTGGAGTAAGCCGGACAGCCTTACGGGAAGCTCTACGCAGACTAAGTGCAAGGGGGTTAATCAATATTAAAAAAGGAAGTGGCATGTATGTTTCTCAAATTACGATTGAGGATGCCATCAATTCCCTGAATTTGTATTACGACTTGAAATTCGATAACAATTTACTGTCACAAATTATTGAAGTACGCAGGCTCTTTGAACCAGAAATTGCCCGCTTGGCTGCAAAGAACCGGACTGAAGAGAACATCAAAGAACTGGATAAAAACCTTGTCGATTTTAAAAAATGCAACCACGATAATACTCAACTGGAAGCCGATTTGGATAACAAGTTCCACCTTATTATTGCCAAATCGTCGGGTAACCCGATTATGCAGATAACCATGGAGCCTATTTATTCACTGCTGCCAAGGATGCGGAATTATATCTATGGAAACATTGAAGGTGAAAAAGATAATACATTAACCCTTCATAAACAGATTATTGAAGCCATCCGCAGCAAGAACGAATTGGAAGCTTATGAATTAATGACCACCCATTTAAACCGGACCCAGGAGATTTACGACAAATACATGAAATACTTTTAGTTAAAACTTTTTAAATACGAAAAAAAGGAACCCGGTTTTGAGTTCCTCTTTTTTATTTTTACCCTTTCACATAAACTGCTTAAAAGACAAATCAGTATTCATTTAAAAACCAAACTATAAGCTTTTATAATTGTCCACGGCATTGCGCACCGAACCGTGCAACAGCAATAAACGCCGCGCATCCTCGATAGATAATCCCAGTTCCTCCTGAATCATGATCGAACCCCTTTCCACCAGTTTTTGGTTGGTTAACTGCATGTCAACCATTTTGTTGCCCTTAACCCGGCCCAGTTTAATCATGATGGAGGTGGTTATCATGTTCAGGATGAGCTTTTGAGCCGTCCCTGCCTTCATGCGTGTGCTTCCGGTAACAAACTCGGGGCCCACAATGGCTTCAAGAGCTATATCCACCTCTTTGGCCAATTGCGAACCAGGGTTGCAAACTATACAAGCCGTGAACAGGCCTTCGCGCTTGGCTTGTTTTACTGCGCCAATAACGTACGGTGTGCGGCCCGATGCAGCAATCCCAATCACTGAATCAATGGCATGGGGCTTAAACGGTAGCATGTCGCGCCAAGCTCCATTTTCATCATCTTCAGCCGATTCAATGGCCTTACGGATGGCTTGGTCGCCACCAGCGATTAAACCAATCACAATATCGTAAGGAACTCCATACGTGGGAGGTATCTCTGAGGCATCAAGAATTCCAAGCCGGCCACTGGTTCCGGCTCCTACATAAAAAAGCCGGCCCCCTTTTTTTATCTTGGGGATGATATTTTCCACCACCTCCTCAATTTGGGGGATTATTTTATTTACAGCCATATGAACAGTGCTGTCTTCATGGTTTATGTTCTCAAGAAGCTCTTTCACTGTCATTTTATCAAGGTTATCATACCTTGAGTTGGATTCTGTTATATTCACCATAGTTTAACTTTTCATTTTAATGGTTTGATACATGATAAGTTACCAAATCATCAATCGGGGCTTTTATAACTTTAACATTCTGAATATGATACTTTGCCAGTGCCTCAAGTAATATTTCCTCAAAATAAAAGGCAATCGACCCCACAAAACCTACTTTGCAATCCTTGATCTGTGGATATTTTAAGACATTTTTACTTAAAAACGCCTCAAAAGAATCCGCTACCAATGCCCGTACCTGCAGGTTATCAATGTATTTATTCATTATTTGGGTTAACGAAGCTAAATACCTGTTAGGGAACGGTTTCTTATATACCCCTTCAAGTATCTGATCCTGGGACAGGTTCTCATTTTTTAATACATGATTGGTAAATTCCACGGTAAAATCGCGCTTAAGCAAGGCATTTACAAATTGTTTCCCCAAATATGCTCCGCTGCCCTCATCACCTAAAATATACCCTAAAGCGGGAATTTTTTCAACCACCCCGTTGCCATTGTAATAACAAGAATTGGAACCGGTACCCAAAATGCAGGCTATTCCTTGTTGATTGCCAAACAATGCACGTGCAGCCCCAATCAGATCATCATTCACATGAACAGCCACTTGTGGGCCTAAAACTTTCACAAATGATTTTTGTATGATACCTTTTGCATGATCAGTAGCCAGGCCTGCTCCATAAAAATGAACCTCGTCTATGCAATGCCCCTCTTTTTTCCAAGCGGCTTGGCTCAAAATATCCACGATAACCTCTTCGGAAATAATAAAAGGATTGATGCCTTGTGTTTGATAACCGGATACCTTTCCGCCTGCTATCAAGCGCCAATCTACTTTAGTTGAACCTCCATCTGCTAGTAAGACCATAGTTATTGTTTGTATTATCTATTGTGCTTAGGTTTTTTAAGCAACAAAGCTTATTTTTACTGCTCATGCCATTTGTCAACTTATTTTAAGTTGACCCGGCTAAATTAAGAAATATTTTTATAATATGTAATATGTATTACATGTTTTGTTTTTTTTGAATATTAGCTTTATTTTTGGATGGAAAAATTACAAAAAAAACAGGGGATGAGACCTCAAATTGTCATCTTTATTGGATTCATGGGTTTCTTGAGTTTAAACGTAAGCACTTTATTGGGGCAACAACCTGTAATCCCTTTTAAAAGCCCTGTAAAAAAAATGACGGAACAATTTGTAAATGAAAAGATTAATGCTCCTTATTTTAATCATCTGACGGGGTATTATAAAAAAGACTCCACCCGCATCGATACGTTAATTGTAAATGTGAAAAGCAAAACCATTGAATTACATCTCGACCCCAAGTTTGCCTACGCCCCTATGCGCGAATCTACAGTGGACTCGTTACTAGGGCATTTCAGAAATTACCTTGGAGAATCCTATCAAGACTTTAAAATCTCCATCCATTCCGACCAAAAGAACATCAATGAATATATACCAAATTATTACAGATCGCGTAAAAAATGGTATGACAAAAAACGTTTACCACAAAGCAAACCTTATCAGGGGGAACCCTTGGTAAAGAATTTATCTAAACCTACACCCCAGCCACCCATTTTGGCAACTACCCATTTGGCGCTGTGGCACAGCCATGGTTATTATTACGAACAGAAACTGGACCGGTGGGAATGGCAACGGGCGCGTCTGTTTCAAACTGTGGAAGATATTTCCACTTTATCGTACATGCTAAAAGTATTGGTACCCATGCTTGAAAATGCTGGGGCCAATGTAATGATTCCCCGCGAACGCAACTGGCAAACTCAGGAAGTGATTGTGGATAACAATGGGAACCTCAACAACAGCATTTATAGAACAAATGCCACCGTTGTAAAAGAAGAAAAAGGATTTGCCATCGGGAATCCTCCCTATGTGAAAGAGAACCCTTTTGAATTGGGGACCTACATTGAATTTAAAACCGATAAAGAGGGAGAACAACAGGTGGAATGGATCCCAAACATCCCCGAAGAGGGTTATTATCCGGTTTATGTATCGTACCACCACTCGGCAACGAATACCGACAAAGCTACTTATACCGTTCATCATACAGGTGGAAAAACCGTCTATCAGGTAAACCAACAGATGGGCGGTGAAACATGGATTTATTTGGGCAGGTTTAAATTCCATCAGGGAATGAACGAGCAAACTGGTAAAGTAGTATTAACAAGCCAATCGAAAAAAAGGGGACAAAAAATTACCGCCGATGCCGTCCGTTTTGGTGGCGGTATGGGCAACATCAGCCGAAATGGAATGGTGAGCCAAAAACCACGCTACCAGGAAGCGGCCCGTTATTATCTGCAATATGCAGGAATACCCGACACTTTGGTTTGGAAACTTAGTAACGGCAAAAACGATGATTACACCGACGATTACCAAAGCCGTGGCGAATGGGTAAATTATCTGATGGGTGCGCCATCAGGGCCTAAAAAAGCAAAAAATCATCCGGGATTAGGCATCCCCATTGAACTTTCTTTAGCATTACATACCGATGCAGGTGTGGCTCACAACGATTCTGTGATTGGGAGTTTGGGTATTTACAGTACCAAAGTCGATTCAACTTCGTACCCCAATGGCATCTCAAAAATGGCCTCGCGCGATCTCACCGACCTGATTCAAACCCAGCTGGTGAATGATCTCCGCCAAAAATACGACACCAGCTGGACCCGCCGCGGCATGTGGGATAAGCCTTACAGCGAGGCTTTCCGCCCCAACGTGCCAAACATGCTTTTGGAGCTTTTCTCACACCAGAATTTTATGGATGTCCGCTTCGGCCAAGACCCTCAATTCCGGTTCGATGCCAGCCGTGCCATTTACAAAGGGATTTTGAAGTATTTATCGTTTCAGAACGGGTTTAAATTCATTGTGCAACCGCTTCCTGTTTCCCACTTTCAGGTCACGCTGGCACCATTCAATTCGGCTATACTGCAATGGAAACCGGTAACAGACACTCTCGAAGAAACAGCCGTTCCTGAGGGGTACATTGTCTATCAACGGATGGCTGACGGTGACTTTAACAACGGTACTTTTGTTAAAGAACCCATGATTCAAATCCAAAACATGGAACCTGGAGTAATCTATTCATTTAAAGTAACAGCCTGGAATAAGGGTGGTGAGAGTTTTCCTTCTGAAATACTTTCAGCATGTCATACTTCAGGTGCTACCGATACCATCCTTATCATTAATGGTTTTGATAGGTTGGCTACCCCCGGGGTTATTGATGACGAAAAATATGCCGGATTTATGAACCCGGTGGATGAAGGTGTGGAATATTTGATGAGCCTCCAGACTACAGGAGCCCAATTCGAGTTTCATCGCGATAAAAACTGGCTTGATGACGATTCCCCGGGACATGGAGCCTCGGGTGCTGAAATGGAAGGCAAAATTATCCCTGGCAATTCCTTTGATTTTACATATATCCATGGTAAAGCCATTCAACGCGCCCGGTATGCCTTTACATCAACTAGTGATGAAGCGGTGGCAGATACTCTTGTGCAATTAGCTGATTATCCGGTGGTTGATTTTTTAGCAGGCGAAGAGAAAACCACCTATCTGCCCAAAGACTCCATCCACGGGCGTTTTCAGGTTTTTACCAAACCGTTCTTGTTGAATTTGGAACGATTTCTCAAGGCTGGAGGAAACCTCCTCATTTCAGGTTCTTACATTGGTACAGATACCCGGATTCAAAATCAGGACAGTATGGTAGGCGTTTTGTTAAAATACAAATGGCGCACCGACCATGCCTCAAGATTGGGCAATGTTTACTTTTGTGATAGTGTTTTTAGATATTCAACAGATGGCTTCCAATTTAACACCCAGTTTCATCCAACCATTTATGCGGCTGAAGCACCCGATGCCATTGTTCCGTTCGACACCACCTCAGCCACATTTATGAGGTATGCTGAAAACAACATGAGCGCCGGGGTTATTTACTCGGGTAGTTACAAGGTGATTGCTTTGGGGTTTCCGTTCGAGACAATTCTGAACAGCCCGCACCGTGATGCTTTGATGAAAACCATGTTGGAGTTCTTGATTAGGAAAAAATAGAGACTAGAGTTTAGAAATTAGAAACCAGAGACTGATCGGAAAACATTGATAATAATAAGATAACGCTGAAAAAACAGAATAGTAACGTACTTAAAAATAAATAATCAAATTAAATGAAAACGATCAATTGCTTTATCCCTTATACAAATCCCCAAGTCTGGACTGGATTGTTGGAAAGTCTTCAACAGCATGCAAATGTTGAAACTATATATTTAATCAGCCCCGAAGAGGCCAAATCACCTTTTAGCAAATGCCGGATCATAAAAAGCAAAAATATTTTTCATACACAAACTATACAATCATTGGCAGCATTGGCCAACGCCGATTACACGCTTTTAATAACCAGGGAAACCGAAGTCAATTTGGGCCAATTTGCTTTGGAGCGTTTCCTCTCAATTGCTGATGCCACAGGAGCCAGCATGGTTTATAGTGATTACATCGACTTGGTCGATGGAAAAGCAATAAACCACCCGGTGATTGATTACCAAATGGGAAGCCTGCGCGATGATTTCAATTTTGGACCGTTGCTTTTCATCAACTCCAAAGAACTGAAAAAAGCTATCGGTAAAATCGAGGAAACATTTGAATATGCCGGGTTATACCAGTTACGGCTGGCTCTGAGCCAAGCTCAGGAATTGTTTCATCTTCCCGAATATTTGTATTCAATAGCTGAATTGGATAACCGGGAATCGGGCAAAAAGATATTCGATTACGTGAACCCGAAAAACCGAAACGTCCAGATTGAAATGGAAAAAGCTGCAACCAGCCATTTGAAAGCCATCGGAGGGTATCTACACCCTGAATTTACTCCTGTTGAATTTGGAAAAGAGGATTTTCCTGTCGAAGCCTCGGTTATTATTCCTGTCAGGAACCGTGAAAAAACTATTGCCGATGCCATTGAATCGGTGATGAAACAAAAAGCTCCATTTGCTTTTAACCTGATTATTGTGGACAACCATTCCACCGACCGGACCACCGAAATTATCAAACAATATGCTTCAAAATTCCCGGCCTTGATTCATATAATTCCCGACAGAACCGATTTAGGAATTGGCGGATGCTGGAACCTGGCTGCCCATGCGCCACAGTGTGGAAAATTTGCCATCCAACTGGATAGCGACGATTTGTATAAAGACGAAACCACGCTGACTCAAGTGGTTGATGCTTTTTACAAAGAAAAATGCGCTATGGTGGTTGGTTCGTACCAAATGACCAACTTTAAACTGGAAGAGATTCCTCCCGGTTTGATTGACCACAAAGAATGGACCCCTGACAACGGAAGGAACAACGCGCTACGCATTAACGGATTGGGCGCACCAAGGGCGTTTTATACCCCTGTTTTACGCGACATCAAGATCCCGAATGTGAGTTATGGCGAAGATTATGGCCTGGGGTTGGCCATCAGCCGCAAATACCAGATTGGGCGGATTTATAACCCAATTTATTTATGCCGGCGCTGGGACGAAAACTCCGATGCCTCACTGAGCATTGAAGCCATGAACAAACATAACTTTTATAAAGATAAACTCCGGACAATGGAGTTAAAGGCCAGGATACGAATGAATGAAACCAAATAGTTGTTTTTAACTTGCAAATCATCCGGTAGCTTGCACCGGCTTCTCGGGAACTCTGTAAAAACCAGAGTGAATAGTAAGATGCACTAAAAATTAATACATCAATGGATTACCAAAAACATACACACCTTTTATTCATCCAACAAAAGGAAACCTGGCCCCTGTTAGCTGAAAACTCCGAAGGGTTAAAAAACGTGTTACTAAAAACCCTTTCTTTTGGGGGTTTTTCGTTCAAGGTGCAATATAATGCCAAGAGAATAACCTCATCGGCAGCAAAAGTGGATAAAGAAACTATTGCCGCCCGGCCCTGCTTTTTATGCCAGGCGAACAGGCCGATAGAACAAAGCCAGGTATTGTTTGAAGGTTCCTATGACATTCTGTGCAACCCTTTTCCCATTTTTCAAGAACATTTTACCATCGCCGGTTTAAACCACATTCCTCAGGAAATTGGGAATTCGTTTGGCCAATATTTAGATATCAGCAAGGCATTACACAAATTGGTCGTTTTTTACAATGCCCCAAAATGTGGCGCATCGGCACCTGATCACCTGCATTTTCAAGCCGGGAATCTAGGGTTTTTGCCCATTGAATCGGAATATGATAACTTGCGGAACCGCTATGGGAAAGAACTTTTCAATACCCCTGTTATTTCGGTAGTGGCCATTGACGATGGCTTGCGCCGGATGGTGGTTTTAGAATCAGATGATAAATTATCGTTGGAATCGGGCTTTAAACCAATTTACCAATTTATGAAAGGCCTGGTTGCTGGCGAGGAACCCAACCTGAATATACTGAGTTGGTTTTCCGGTCAATGGCGTATCATCATTTTTCCGCGCGACAAACACCGCCCCTGGCAATATTTTGCCGAAGGTGACGAAAATATCCTGCTAAGTCCGGCTTCAGTAGATTTGGGAGGAACCTTGATCACCCCGTTGGAAAAAGATTTTCATAAGATTTCGGCCTCCGATGTGGCAGATATCATGAATCAGGTGTGTCTGCCACCCGAAACTTTTGAAGAATTGTGTAGTTTTATTAAAAAATCGCTAAAATGAAGGGATCATGTTAAACATCCGGAATTACCAGGATATTGATTTTAGCGGGGTACAGATGCTCATGAACCGGAGCAATGAATTTGATTCATTTTCATGGCCTCTTTTGCGCGAAAAACTTTACGGCGATCCAGATTGGAACCCCAGCCGTACCTGGATTGCCGAACTTGATGACCAAATAGTGGGATTTATGCTCGGGGTCACCCGGAATATTCGGGGAACCAACTATGGATACATTAAGCTGATGGGCGTAGAACCTTCCGTACGGCGGAAAAAGATCGCCACACAATTGTTTTCAACACTGGAATCTCAATTCATTCAAGAAGGAATGAATATTTTTCGGATTTACGATGTACCTCTAAACTACTACATGCCGGGCATCGACCCCCGTTATACGCCGGCAATCTGTTTTGCACAAAAGATGGGGTTCACCCATTTTGGTGATTCGGTAAACATGCAAGTTGATTTGAATGACCGTGATTGGGAAGTTTCCCCACAACTGGAACAGCTTAAGAAGGAGGATATTTCAATTTATCGGGCAACAGTGGAGGATAAACCGGAACTGTTCGGATTCATTTCAACCGAATGGGCCTTATGGCAAAACGAATTAGAAATGGCTTACCGCTCAAAACCTGTGTCTATCCACATCGCCCGGTACAAGGGGAAAATTAAAGCTTTTTCTGCTTACGATGGCAACAACCAGGGAACCGGTTGGTTTGGTCCCATGGGCACCCATCCCGATTTGCGTGGAAAGGGAATTGGAACACTCCTACTCTACCTTTGCCTGAATGACATCAAAAAACAAGGACTTAAAACAGCCACCATCCCCTGGGTAGCCCCCATCAGTTTTTATTCACATTATGCCAACGCGAAAATCGACCGGGTTTTCTGGAGGTTTGAGAAAAAACTTACGAACGTATAATTAAATACTATGGAAACATCCCCAACTATTCATGTAGGCATCATTAAAAAGAAAAGGATTGATTTCCGCTTAGCCGGAAAATTCAATATCACTGGAATAACACCGCCATTGTTAGGTATTTTCACGGCCACCATTGAAAAGGGAAAACTTACCCTGACGGGGAATAACCAGTTATTTGCGTTTGAAAATGAAGTTACTTTGGTCCCCTGCAACCTGTCGGCTGACTATTTCGAGATTAAAGAGGTGGTGATTGGGATAGATTTCCATTGGGAACAGGCAGAGGATCAGAAATTCCAGGGAGCCTTAAAATTAGTAATCCTTGATGACGGGATTCAGGTCATCAATCTTTTACCCATCGAAAATTACCTGATTAGTGTCATTTCATCGGAAATGAACGCCTCCAGCTCGTTACAATTATTAAAAGCACATGCCATTATTTCGCGAAGCTGGCTGCTGGCTCAAATTGATAAACAAAAAGAGTTGATGCAATCAAAAACAGTTTATCAACTAATTCATAAAACCGATGAGGAATACATCCGGTGGTACGACCGCGAAGATCATACCCTATTCCATGTGTGCGCCGACGACCATTGTCAGCGTTACCAGGGAATAACCCGGGCCAACAACCCAAAAGTGGTTGAGGCAGTTCAGGAAACCATGGGCCAAGTGCTGATGTATGACAAAAAGATCTGCGATGCCCGGTTTTCAAAATCGTGCGGCGGGGTGGCCGAACGTTTCGAGAATTGCTGGGAACCTGTTCCGCATCCCTATTTAACTGCGGTAATTGATCATTTGCAACCCACGGCCTTACACCAAATGGATTTAACCGTCGAAGAAAATGCCCAACAGTTTATACATGCCAATCCCGAAGCCCTTTGCAATACCAGTGATGAGAAAATTTTAACACAGGTTTTGAATAATTACGATTTGGTAGCCAAAGATTTTTACCGGTGGCAGGTAACTTATACTCAGGATGAATTAAGTGCATTGATCTTAAAGAAATCAGGCATCGGTTTTGGCCAAATCCTCGATTTAATTCCTGTGGAAAGAGGGGCATCAGGGCGTTTGATTAAACTAAAGATAGTAGGGACAAAAAAAACATTGGTGGTGGGTAAAGAACTGGAAATCCGCCGGTGGTTGAGCGAGTCGCATCTATATAGTTCGGCATTCACGGTTGAAAAATCAGATTTTACTGAAAAAGTACCGGGCAAATTTACATTGCATGGTGCCGGTTGGGGGCATGGCGTAGGCCTTTGCCAAATTGGGGCCGCCGTAATGGGCGAAAAAGGATACACTTACACCGAAATTTTAATGCATTATTTTAGGAATGCAGAAATTAGGAAGGAGTATTAGACATGAGACACAAGAATTGAGACAAGAGATATGAGATAGTAAAGACGCACTGCCGTACGTCTCACCCAATAAAAAAACTTTAAAAATGCTCAACCTAAAAAAATCTACCTCAAAAAACCCCTGGCTTTGGGTACCCTCGCTGTATTTTGCCGAGGGAATTCCTTATGTGCTTGTAATGACCTTGTCTGTTATCTTTTACAAACGGATGGGGATTTCAAACACCGAAATAGCGTTGTACACCAGCTGGTTGTATCTACCATGGGTCATCAAGCCTCTTTGGAGCCCTATTGTCGATATTTTTAAAACCAAACGCTGGTGGATTATTCTTATGCAGCTAATGATTGGTGTAGGCCTGGCCGGTGTTGCCTTTACCATTCCTACTTCAAAATTTATGCAATATACCTTGGCATTTCTCTGGTTATTAGCGTTTAGTTCTGCTACCCACGATATTGCAGCCGATGGTTTTTACATGTTGGGTTTGTCGAAACACAATCAGGCATTTTATGTGGGCATCCGTAGTACCTTTTATCGGTTGGCCATGCTTATGGGGCAAGGAGTATTGGTAATTCTGGCCGGATACTTTGAGGCAAAAACCGGGTTACCTCCTGTTGAAATATCAGTAAGTTCGGTTCAACAAACCGATAGTGCCTTTTTTCAGCCAAACAATAGGTCATTGACTTTGCCCGACTCCAGTAACATGTATTTCATTACTAACAGCGAGATTTCAATCGGTATGCAGGGGATCGATAAAAACAAAGCCAAAACAATGATTGATGGTGTTGAAAACTGGAATGTGGAGCAGGGTTTTTATCCTGCAGAAAAAACCAACAATCCATACAAACAAAAATGGTGGCAAAAACATGTTTCCGACCCATTAAAAAATAAATTAAAAACATTGTTTCAAAAAACCGCTCCAGAGAATATTTCTGAAACCGCAGGGAATATGGGTTTTACCTACTTCTACCTCAGCAAAAAACCAGCCCCGGGCGAAACTGTTATTTTAAACATTAGCCATACCAAAGGAAATAAAAGCATTGCGTTAGCCAAGTCATATAGGTTCGAGTTCAACGAAAAGAACTGGAATACGCCGGCATGGGTGGCCTTTCAGCTCGATGCCAAACTTAATAAACCGGTTTCTGCCTCCTTTTCGGGGCTTTCGGGAAACATTACCTTTGCCTGGACGATGGTGTTTGCTTTTATAGCTTTCCTATTTCTTGGCTTTTTTGTATATCACTATATAGTGCTTCCTTATCCCTCCGAAGATGTCTCTATTGTTGGCTCACATGGAAATATGATGAAAGAATTTTTTGGGACGTTTTTAGCGTTCTTCAAAAGGAAAGAAATCGGCGTTACCCTCACCTTTTTGTTGGTTTACAGGTTGCCCGAATCGCAATTGTTAAAACTTGCCTCACCCTTTCTGCTCGACTCCAATGAATTGGGAGGGCTCGGTCTTTCAACCGGCGATGTGGGACTTGTTTACGGAACCGTTGGAATTATTGCCCTAACATTGGGCGGTATTTTAGGAGGAATAGCTGCCGCGAAAAAAGGATTGAGATTTTGGTTATGGCCCATGGTACTGATTATGCACCTACCTATTTTAACATTCGTTTATCTTTCGCATGCCATGCCCATTTCACTTTGGATGATAGGAGGCGCGGTTGCATTAGAACAATTCGGGTATGGATTTGGTTTTACAGCCTATATGCTCTATATGATTTATATCTCCGACGGGAAACATAAAACCGCCCATTTTGCCATCACCACAGGGTTTATGGCACTGGGCATGATGCTCCCCGGTATGATGAGCGGATGGTTGCAAGACATCATCGGATACCAGAACTTCTTTACCTGGGTGTTAATCTGCGCCATCCCAAGCTTCATTATCATTCCATTCCTCAAGGTAGATCCTTCATTTGGTAAAAAAATAAAAAAATAAAATCGTATGCTATGAACACCTTTGAATCAAAAGTTGAACAAAAGTTTTTTGAACTGTCGGGTCAAAAACAGATGACCGGCAACATACCTTATATTACCGTTGATAATTTCCCGAAACTGGGTTTTTTTACAGCACTACGGTTTATTGAATGGGTAAACGAAAACCCTGCCGGGGTTATCAGTTTGCCTACAGGTAAAACCCCCGAATATTTTATAAAATGGACCAAATACCTGCTCGATAACTGGACTACCAAAAAAGTGGTCGAAATCAGGGAACAATACGGCCTTAACTTCTCAAAAAAGCCGGCGCTGAAGGATCTGTCGTTTGTGCAGATAGACGAGTTTTACCCCATCAGTTCCAAACAGCACAACAGTTTCTACCATTATGTAACCAACTTCTATATCAAAGATTTTGGCCTCGACCCAGCCAATGCACTGCTCATTAATAGCGACCAGATACCGCTTTACAATGGATTGCATTATTCCGAGGTTTTTCCTGACAATAAGGTAGATTTGAGTTTACGGTACCGTGAAGCTAAAAATTCGCAGGAACTGATGCAGCAAAAATCCATTTTCATGATTGATGACTGGTGCACCGGATACGAAACAAAAATTCGGGCAAAAGGCGGTATCGGGTTCTTTTTGGGAGGCATTGGCCCCGATGGCCATATTGCCTTCAATACCCGGGGCAGCGACCGCTTCTCCTCAACCCGGTTGACACCCACCAATTTTGAGACCCAGGCTCAGGCTGCCGGCGATTTGGGTGGTATTGAAGTTTCGAAAAACCGTTTGGTAATTACCATCGGCCTCGAAACCATTGCCTTTAACCCCGATGCGGTGGCCATTATTTTTGCTGCAGGCGAGGCCAAAGCCGATGTTATAAAAGATGCCCTGGAAAACAACCCAAGCAACGTGTTTCCGGCCACAGTACTAAGCAAACTTAAAAATAGCCGGTTTTATGTAACCAAAGGAGCCGCCGTAAAACTGACCGATTCAGTTGCCAGCTATTACAACCAAGGCCCTTGGACCCACGAGAAAACGGAACGTGCCATACTTGAACTTTGCAAGAAAATCCAAAAATATGCCCATCACCTCACCATGGACGATCTAAAATCCGATCCTTATTGCAGGCTCATCCCCAACCTGGGCATGCATACAGTAAAAGAGGTGACAGCCAGCATTGAAGCTAAACTATTGAAGGGCTGCGAAAGCGAAAACAACCAGATGTATTACCATACCGGGCCACATCACGACGACATCATGCTGGGTATTTTGCCGCATGTGCACCGGCTGTCGCGAAACGAAACCAACGATGCACACTTTTCGGTATTGACTTCCGGGTTTACAGCCGTAACCAACCAATTTGTGATGGATGCCTTAAAAGACACCAAAAAGTTCCTGAACCTGGGAAAAATCCAGATGGTGAATTATCCCGACTTTTTCGAAGATGGCTACAAACACAAATGGGACAAGGATGTCTATCACTATTTGACCAAAGTGGCATCGGGCGAACCGCATGAACGCCGGCGGGGCCTTTGCCACCGTATTGTGCGCGCTATTGTTTACATTTACCAAATCAATCATTTGGAAGATTTACACGATAAAATTGATGATATCTTATCCGTGCTCCGGAATAGTTACGACGGACAGAAAAACCCACCTGAGATTCAAAAACTCAAAGGGATGATCCGTGAGTTTGAAGAGGAAATGGTTTGGGCCCACTTTGGATTCCAGGTGAAAAATGTGCACCACTTGCGCCTGGGCTTTTATACCGGCGATATTTTTACCGAGCAGCCCAACCGCGAACGCGATGTGCAGCCAATCCTGCAACAATTCCGCGATTTAAAGCCTACCGTAATCAGCCTGGCCCTCGACCCGGAAGGCAGCGGCCCCGACACCCACTACAAAGTGCTCCAGGCCATTGCCGATGCGGTAAAACTTTGGGGCGGGGAAACCGACCTTTCCCATTTGCGGATTTGGGGATACCGCAACGTGTGGTTTAAGTTCCATGCCGCCGACTCAAACGTGATAGTTCCCGTTTCGCTCAATGCCATGGCTGTTATGGATAGTTCCTTCACCAACTGCTACCTTAGTCAGGTCGATGCCTCCTTCCCGAGTTATATGCTCGATGGCAAATTCAGCGATTTAGCTAAAAACATCTGGGTGGAACAATTAAAGGACATTCAGCTGATTTTGGGGAAAGATTATTTTTATCAGAACCCAAGCCCCCGTATCAGGGCTACACATGGCTTACTTTTCTATAAAGAAATGGACGTGCAGGGATTTTTGAAAGAAGCCCGCGAACTCGAAAAATCAATGGAGGGGACCATCAACCCGGCTTAACCGTTCCGGCGACATTTGCTGTTTATCTTTCAGGATTTGTTTTTTTCATTAATTGGGCTAATTTTGGTAACGGTTAATAAAACAAATACGAAACCAGCCTTAAAACTGAGGTTATATAATTGTTGGGGCACAAAAGCAGCAAGACCACGGAGGTTTATACACATGTAATAGCAGTAAACAATAAAAAAATGTGTACCCCCCTTGGATATATTGATGAATAAAATTACTTTGGAAATCGGATTAAAAAAAAACAGTTGTAAACAAAACCGATATATACTGAATGGTAGAAGGAAGGTAACTATATAGGGATGTTGTGGCCAAT
>DOTG01000021.1 GCA_003512955.1 Marinilabiliales bacterium | reverse complement strand
CCCGGCCTTCAGTTATGCCCCACAGGACGGTGATAAAATACATGTAAGGTTAACATCCAGCCTGGCCTGTACAAATGGCAACCCGGCACAGTCTGATACCCTATCGGTGTCCGTAGGCGAGGTACTGCCCGTATCGGTGGGCATATCGGCCGACAACACCTCGGTATGTATAGGCACGCAGGTAACTTTTACAGCAACACCTGTGAACGGTGGCATCCCAAGTTACCAGTGGTTTGTGAACGGAGTAGCAGCAGGTGCAGACAGCCCCGAATTTGTTTATACGCCGGCCGACGGCGACATGGTCCACGCGGTGGCAACGAGCAGCCTTGCCTGCACCAGTGGCAACCCGGCACAGTCGGATAAAATAACAGTATCCGTAGATGAGGTAATACCTGTATCGGTAAGCATCGCGGCGGACAACACGTCGGTATGCGGGGGCACGCCGGTAAACTTCACGGCTACTCCGGTAAATGGTGGCACCCCTGTTTATCAGTGGTATGTGAACGGTACCGTAGCAGGGACAGACAGCCCGGCCTTCAGTTATGCCCCACAGGACGGCGATAAGATACATGTGAGGCTGACATCGGGGATTGCCTGTACAAGCGGCAACCCGGCATATTCGGATACAATATCGGTGGCTGTTGGCGAAATGCTGCCGGTATCGGTAAACATAGCCGCCGATAACACCTCGGTTTGCAGCGGTACACCTGTTACCTTTACAGCAACACCTGTAAACGGGGGCAGCCCTAGTTACCAATGGTTTGTGAACGGTGAGAATGCCGGGACCGACAGCCCCGGGTTTGTTTACACACCTGATTTTGGTGATATTGTGAAAGTTGAGATGGTTTCAAGTCTTGAATGTGTTTCAAATAAAACGGTTATATCGAATATTGTTTCTGTGAATGTTATTGAGAATGTTCCGGTATCGGTAAACATCGAAGCCGACCAAACCTCAGTATGTAGCGGAACCGAAGTTATCTATACAGCTACACCTATTAATGGTGGAGAACCTGTTTACCAATGGAACGTAAACGGTAAATTGGCCGGTGCCAATACAGCAAGCTATTCATATATCCCTTCCAATGGAGACCAGGTTTATGTACAAGTAATTTCGAGTTTGGTTTGTACGACCGGGAATCCGGCGAAATCGAATACTTTGACCCAAACAGTTATTAAAACACAACCTGTTTCGATAATTATTACGGCTGATAATAGTTCTGTATGTCAAGGCAGTATTGTTTCGTTAACGGCTTATCCTGTAAATGGTGGTACACCCAGTTATAAATGGTTTGTAAACGGAAACACGGTTGTTAATGATGCATCTGTTTATTCATACATCCCTGCGAATGGAGATAATGTGAAAGTTGTTATGACCTCCGATTTGACTTGTACAAGTGGGAATCCGGCTGAATCCAATATCGTATCGTTAAGTGTACAGGAGATTTTACCCGTATCGGTAAGTTTGGCAGCTAGTGATGAATCAGTTTGTAAAGGTACCTCTGTAACTGTTCAGGCATCAGCAATAAATGGAGGTCAACCTATTTATTTGTGGACATTGAATGGCGCATATACAGGTTATAATTCTTCGCAGTTAACTTTTGCTCCCGTTAATGGAGATAAGGTAAAAGTTAAAGTAACCTCTGATCTGGAGTGTACTACAAACAATCCGGCAGAGTCGGGCATCATTGAATTCTATGTGGAAGATTATCCAAATGTAACATGGGAAGTTGGGAACGACACTGTTTTGTGTATCGGTGACAATGGTTTTGAAATAACAGGGGCACAACCGGAGGGCGGGATTTATTCCGGTGCCGGCGTGGCGGGCGGAATATTTGACCCATTAGTAGCTGGTGTAGGCACCTACGAAATTGTTTACACCTACGCGACATCCCTGGGGTGCACCAATCAGGCATCTGCCACATTCACGGTCGATTCCTGTACCAGTGTGTCATCAGTAAAGTTTGAGGATATGGTAGCTATTTATCCGAACCCGGCCAGTGATGTGCTTTATGTTGCAATTAACGGCGAAGATGCCATTAAAGCGGTGAGGGTGGTTACGTTACTTGGGAAAACGGTGATGGAAGTAAAACCAGCTCCAGCAGAAAGGATGGTAAAACTACCATTAAACGGATTGAACCACACCCTTTATTTTGTTGAGATTATTCTTGAAGACGGAATGATAGTAAAACAAGTTGTTGTTAAATAGGTTAAGTATAAGCACCCTGTATTTTTAGAATGGTTCTGGTTTAATTTAGATTTGTGAATGATTCTTTTATACAGGTTATTATGTTAGTAGGTAGTATTGAAAAGGGGCGCTTTTGGTGCCCCTTTTCTTATGTTTTTTTCTAAATTCAGGGATGTTTTTAACTTAAAAAGTATAAGCTACTTTCAACATGCTCAAAATAATGTGGGTTATAAACAGCTAATTAAAACCCGAAAAGCCAGAATCTACATGTTGTATAGCAAGAGATGAAAGACAAAAATATTTTTCATATTCCTTTTATACAGCCCTTGTTTTTTGATCCTAGGTGTTTGATTTCTATTGAAAGCAAAGTATTTACAATTGACTTTAGTTATTCTCGCCCATCTCAGGTAAACTTTTTTAACCTCCTTGTCTTAAAAAAGCAACTTTATTTGTTATAATAAAAAAAACTATCTTTGAAATCAGTTATAAGGGAAGCAAAAGGGATAATTACTTCTGAATATTTTTGGTGCAATGAGATATTGTATACTAATTGCCACAGCATTTGTAATTTTACTTGGTTCAAACACCATTTCAGGGCAAGCTGCCAAAAAAAATGATAGCCTGAACAAAGTATTAAGCAATACAAAGGATCCCCACGAAAAAGTTGACATAATTTTATCTTTTCTTGATAATTCTGAAAACAAATACGCCGATAATGCCCGTGATTTAGCAGGCAGGGCCTACGAAATAGCACAACAATCCAATAATGCCGAAGGTCGCGTTAAATCCATGATTTTCCTGAGCACTTCTTATTTCCGAAGCGGTGACTATCAAAGATCTATGGAGTTGGCACAAAAAACGAAAGATTTAGCTGAGGATTTGAATTTTGATAAAGAGTTGGCACGATGTTTCCGCCTTATTGGACAAATATACCATGTTCTCGGAGATTACGACAATAGCTCTCATTACTTTTTTAAATGTTTAAACTTAGTCGAAAAATTTGAAGACCAAGAAGGTATATCTCATTCTCTGGGAGATATCGGTGCCTGCTTTGTTGATCAGCACGAATATAAAAAAGCCCTGGAATATTTTAATAATTCTTTGACCATTGCTTTAGAAATTAATTCCCTACACTCAATAAAGAGGGAATATAACAATATAGCTGTGGTTTACGGCAGTTTACAAAAATATGATTCCGCCATTATATTTTTGAGAAAGGCACAAGAAATAAATATTAAATTGGGCGATAAACTCGGAATGGGAACCAATGTTATGAATATTGGATACAACCAAATGAACCAGGGTGACCTTGATGAGGCTTTGATAAGTTTTCAGCAGGCACTTGATCTCTTCAGTGAATTAGGTAATCAGTTACATATTGCAGAATGTTATTTGAATTTTGGCTTCTGTTATCAATTAAAAAACAAAATGGATGAAAGTATTGATTATTTCAAAAAAGCATTGTCGGTTGGGCAAAAAAATAACTATTACAGAATTATTTATCCTTCGGCAAAAATACTGAGCCAAATATACCTTGAAAAGAATGATACAATAAGCGCCTATATATATTCTCTGCCCGAAAAACTTGCAAATGACAGCCTTTATACATCTCAAAAGCAGGCACTTTTATCGAAACTGGAACTTCAATACAAATACGAAAAAAAAGAATTTGAACGGCAACTCGATCAAAAGGAAAAAAACATTATAATCCTGGTTATAATGTTCGGCTTAGTAAGTGGCCTTCTTGTGCTGGGTTTGTTATTTACAAGGTTCCGGCTGAAATCTAAATTGGTTGTTATTGAAAAAGAAAAAATAGAATCCGAGTTAACTATGAAAGATCGAGAATTAACTGTCAACTTGATTTCATTGATTAAGAAGAATGAAATGATCTCTGATATTTCTAATAAACTGACTCTTCTCGAAAACTCTGTTAAAAGCACTGAAACTAAGGAAATAATTGCAAAAATGAGCCGAAATCTAAGAAACAGTGCCGATGATAAAATGTTTAACGAATTTTCTCGGAGATTTCAGGAAGTTCATATTGGCTTTTATGAGAAACTTATAAAAACCTATCCGGATATAACCCCGAATGAATTAAAACTCTGCGCGTTTCTGCGTCTTAACATGTCAACTAAAGACATTTCGGAACTTACCGGTCAACAAATTACTTCCATTGCCAAAGCACGGCATCGATTACGGCAAAAATTGGCAATTACAGGTTCTGATACCAATCTTGTTACTTTCCTTTCGCAGATATAATAACCCGAACGGAATTCTTTCATTGTTTTACTTCGTTCGGGCTAATCCTGCCGGTGTGTTTATTCCTATTCTCTTTTTATATGGTTCATTATTAGGTATATACATATAATTGTCTCTGTAATGTATCAATACTTTTTAAGGCAAGTATCCATTTTGTCTACACAAAAAATTTCATCATTTCTATAAGAAAAGTAAAATTTGCTTTAAGAAATTATCAAAAAAAAGATCGAATGAAAGACAAATGTTATAAATCCAACCTACAGAAAGATGAATCTTTTGGAGTAGATCAAATAAACAGCCAAATAGAAAACGAGATATTTCTTAAAAAGCTGAAACAACAACGGGATATTTTGAAATTTTTTTTAAATATGAAAGAAGCTCAGGCTTCTCAAAAACCTGATAATTCATTAGATAATCCAGAGAATCAAGTCGTTCATAATTAATAACTAAAAAATGTTTGCTATGAGAAGAAAATTTTTACTTGCATTATTAATCCATGTATTATGGATGTCTTTTTTGAATATAAGTGCATCTTTGGCACAATGGATACCTTCCGGCCCCGAAGGGGGCGACATTGTAAGCCTTAATAAAATCGGGAATAAACTGTATGCAATTGCAGGTGAGAGCAGTTACAGCCTCTATGTTCCGCATGATTTATATTTTTCGACCGATAATGGTGATACTTGGGTTAAAGAAACCAATCCTTCATTACCCGAAATGATTTGGGATATTAAAGAATGCGGGAGCAGTATTTTTCTCGCATCGTTTTCAGGCATATATCGATCCGATGATGGAGGCAATATCTGGTTGAAAAAATCAAACGGACTATTATATAATAATGAATTTACATGGGAATTAACAGTTAAAGGAAATACTCTGTTTGCCCGCACTGTTGTCGGTTTGTTCCGTTCCACTGACAATGGAGAAAATTGGGTGGATATTAATAGCGGATTATCCGGTTATATATATTCTGTTGCGGCAAATGAAACCACTATATTCGTTGGTGTCGAAAATGGATTTTATCGTTCTTCCGACAATGGTGATTCTTGGGAATCATCGGCTACAGGAATGGGGTATTATTACTACGGGGATTTCTATCCGGATATTCCGCCAACGATTACTTCAATTGAAATCAACGGTGCAAACCAAAATGAAATTTATGCAGGGACAATTGAGAATCAAGGAATCTGGAAATCAACCGATAACGGATTAAACTGGGTTCACACGAATGCAAATACACTAAATTATTATCATTTTACCTCACTTTTAAGCTCGACTGATGGCTCGGTTTTAATAGCAGGAGCCAATACAAGCGGCATATTACGTTCTGTTAATGACGGAAATACTTGGTCTTTTACTAACAACGGAATTGATGTTTGCAATGGATTAAATTCATTATTAAGCAGTGAGGGGAGTATTTTGGTAAGCACTAACAGTGGAATTTATAAAAGCAATGATAACGGGGTAACATGGTCAAAATCAAGCAACGGTATTAAAGCTCATTTATCAACTTTCCATTGTTTCCAGTCAATCGGTTCAAGTATTTTTGTGGGAACAACAACCGGGGGGGTTTACCGGACAAATAATGATGGAGCAAATTGGACTTCAGTAACAGATAGGCTTCCAATTAACGGAGGAACGCCACTATACAATTTAGGTGCCACATCAAAAGATTTATTTGCATATAGTTATTTTTCAAAGGATAAAGGCGACACATGGAATAGTTCCAATGCCCCCGGAACAGCCGGTGAGGAAAATACTAATTTATGGATTGAACATAAAAATTATTTATTTAGTCTGGTATCTGTTGATGCAGGTGGAGGCCTCTATCGCTCAGACGACAATGGAGCTACCTGGACTGTTTTGAACACGGGAGTTCCTATCACAGATATATTGCGTGTAATTAATTCTGATGGTACAAATTTGTACCTTGGAACTTCAAGCGGGCTTTTTTATTCAAATGATGACGGTGACACATGGAATCAAGGGGTGTTTCCTGATATTAATACTTTTTCTTTTCTTAGACCAAATTTTGCTACTGTAGGAAACACCGTATTTTATGGCTTTTACGGATCAGGAGGTCACGAGGGTATATACAGTTCTCATGATTTTGGAGCAAATTGGACTAAAGTCAGCAATTTTTTAGTCGATGAATTTGTTGTTGACGGTGATACTTTGTATGCAGCCGGAGATTTTCACGAAGGTACTGATTATATTCCTTATTTACTAAGTACAGTTGATTTTGGTCAGACTTGGAACACCTTAATTAAAGATATCTTTACAAGAAGTATTGCCGTAAAGGATAATAAAATATTTGTCTCCAAATTAAGTTTAGCCAATTCTGCAAACAGCACTGTCTATTTTTCAGGCAACTATGGTGCGAATTGGATTGATATAAGTCAAGGGTTTTTACCTAATTCATTTATTTCATCATTGCATATAGCAGGAAATAATGTTTATGCAACCATAACTGGTCGTTCGGTTTGGCAACGTAGTTTAGACGATTTTTTACCACCCTCACAAATAAGTTCCATAAATGGGAATTCAACACCCTGTACAGGTTCATCACAGGTTTACAGTGTTGACAGTGTGGGCGGAGTAACCTATACCTGGCAGTTTCCGACCGGATGGAGTATCACCTCGGGTCAGGGAACTCATTCGGTAACCGTTACCAGTGGTGCTAATTTGGGGATTGTCCTTGTAACCCCGTCAAACACTTTTGGAACAGGAACTTCTCAATATATCATGGTAACCCCGGTAACTCCCGGTGTTTCCATTGCTGCCGATAACAACCAGATATGTCAGGGTTCATCGGTTACTTTTACAGCCACACCCGTTAATGGGGGTACTGCTTCATACCAATGGTATGTCAATGGAGCTATTTCAGGAACCGATACCACAGTTTTTTCGTTCTCACCTGCCGATAACGATTCGGTTTACGTGGTCATGACATCCGGCTTGCAATGCGTAACCGGGAGCACCGCTCAATCCAATGGCCAAAAAATTGAGGTCACCCCAGTAATGCCTGCTTCGGTAAGTATTACTGCCGATACTACCTCAGTTTGTAGTGGAACTGCTGTGAATTTTACCGCCACTCCGGTAAACGGAGGAACACCTTCATACCAGTGGTATGTCAACGGTTCAGCCGCCGGCTCCGACACCAACGTATTCACATACAATCCAGCCAATGGTGATGCGGTAAAAGTATCAATGAGCTCCAGCCTTGCATGCACCAGCAACAACCCGGCAGAATCAAATATTGTGTCCATGCAGGTAACCCCAATCCTGAACGCGTCGGTTTCAATTGCTGCCAACAATAACACGGTTTGCAGTGGTTCACAAGTTACCCTGACAGCTACCCCGATAAACGGTGGAACACCCACTTATCAGTGGTTTGTCAACGGGATAGCTGGAGGTACCAATTCCGATGTTTTCACCTACACCCCGGACAATGCTGACCAAGTCAATCTGACTATGACCTCAAGCCTTGCCTGTGCAAGTAATAACCCTGCCCATTCCGATACCGTTGATTTCTTGGTCATTCCTATTACCAATGCTTCTGTAAGCATTGCTGCGGATGCCACCTCGGTTTGCGGAGGAACTGCCGTGAATTTTACCGCCACCCCGGTAAACGGAGGAACACCTTCATACCAGTGGTATGTTAACGGGATAACAGCAGGAACCGATGCAGATGTTTTCACCTACACTCCGGACAATGCTGACCAGGTCAGCCTAACCATGACCTCAAGCCTTGCCTGTGCAAATAATAACCCTGCTCATTCCGATACCATTGCTCTTATGGTCACTCCACTTCCCAATGTTTCGGTGTCGGTTACGGCCAGCAGCAACCCGGTTTGTAGCGGGACTAGCGTTACCTTCACAGCTCACCCGGTTGACGGAGGAACTCCGGTTTACCAATGGTACCTCAATGGTTCAGCCGTAGGAACCAATGCCAGTATTTATACTTATGTCCCGGCTGAAGGCGACCAGGTGTATGTTGAGATGACCTCAACTCTCTCTTGTTCCAACGGTGTGCCTGTGTCATCAAACGTGGTGATCCTTACTTTAACGAATTCAGTAACCACTTCTGTGACCATTGCGGCCAACCAGAACCCCTATTGCGCCGGTAGTACCGTCACCCTGACAGCTACTCCCGGTAATGGCGGGGCTTCGTCTTATGAATGGTATCAGAACGGTATGCTGGTGGGTGCAGATACCAATGTCTATTCGTATGTTCCAACTGATGGCGACCAGGTGTATGCTAAAATAGTTTCAGACTTAGTTTGTGCCATGGGCAACCCTGCAACATCTGATACCATTACTTTATCGGAAAACCCGGTATTGCCGGTATCAGTCAGTATTGGTGTAGATCAGAACAATATATGTAGCGGAACATCGGTTACATTTACGGCTATCCCAGTTAACGGGGGAGCTCCGGCATACCAGTGGATGGTGAACTCTGTGGCTAAAGGTATCAATTCCAACTCTTATTCTTATACTCCGGCCAATAACGATGTGGTCAAAGTGCAGTTGACTTCTGACTTGCAATGTACAAGCGGAAACCCCGCCATGTCGAATGAAGTGATCATGGCAGTGACTGAGACCCTGCCTGTGTCGGTAACAGTGGCTGCTGACAAGAACGATGTATGCAGCGGGACCACGGTTACGTTTACGGCTACTCCGCTCAACGGAGGGGCTCCGGCTTACCAATGGATGGTGAATGGGAATGTAGCTGGAACGAATACTGATACGTATTCTTATATTCCGTCCAATAACGATGTGGTCAAAGTG
>DOTG01000037.1 GCA_003512955.1 Marinilabiliales bacterium | reverse complement strand
CTTTGTTAAGGAGCGACTATTTAAAGGATAGGATTAATGCATGTCAAAAATTATTAATATAAAATAACATGCTTTCCAACATATTCAACCGATTGCGGGAACGTTTTCTACCCCTATTGGATTAAAGTAAAATGACGATGTATCCGATTATCATTAACTTTACAAATAATTGACTGATAATGCGGATTTATCATTTCAAGCATCGAAAAGAGAAACCGGCGCATCTTCAAAACACTAATAAAAAACTTCATTATGAAACAGCTTTTACTACTTTCCTTAATTTTAATGATTAGCAACCTTTTTGCCCAGGTCATTACTACCGATCCTTCCTTTCCAGTTCCTGAAAACCCGGTTACTGTAACATTTAATGCTGCAGGGACTGCACTCGAAGGTTATACAGGAGATGTTTATACCCATACCGGTGTTACCATTGAAGGTGTTGGGCAGTGGAAACATGTGATTGGCTCCTGGGGAGTAAACACTACCCAGCCCAAACTTACCCGCATAGCTACCGATGTCTATCAATTGGAAATTACCCCATCGATAAAGGCTTTTTATAGTGTTGCCGAAGGTGAAAAGGTAACCGAGATGTGTTTTGTTTTCAGAAACGCAGAGGGGAACTCGCAAACCGCGGATTTATTTGTTGCCGTGTATGAACCTGTTTTAAGTGTGACCATCATCAACCCGGGAACCAATCTATTGATCCCGGCTGATGAAACTTTTGAAATAAAAGCAGCTTCGAACTTTGCCGACAGTTTGATTCTTTATTACGACAATACCCGGATTGCAGCTACCAATCAATCAGAGCTGGCCATGAATTGGACCGCGCAGGCAGATGGCAAGCACTGGTTAAAAGCCGAAGCTAAGAATTCGGCCTCCAGCGTGTTCGATTCTGTATATTATTATGTACGCGAAGAAGTTACTGTTGCTGAATTGCCTGCTGGTGTAAAAAAGGGAATCAATTACATTGATGACGAAACCGTTACTGTGGTACTGCATGCACCTAAAAAAGAATACATCTATCTGATTGGCGATTTTAACGATTGGGACATCTCCAACACCTTATCAACTTCGGTGAGCAACCCGGCTCCCGAGCAAGTTACTGCTACCACCTGGATGATGAACAAAACCTCCGATGGCAGCCATTTCTGGTTGACCCTTCATAACCTGACTCCGGGTTTTGAATATGCGTATCAATATTTTATCGACGGTTCTATAAATGTTGCCGACCCTTACACCGAAAAGGTTTTGGATCCATGGAACGATAAATATATTCCGGAAACCACTTATCCCAATTTGAAAGAATACCCTACCGGAAAAACTACCGAACCCGCGTCGGTTTTTCAAACCCAGCAAACGGCTTATGATTGGCAGGTGGAAAGTTTTACTCCTCCCGCAGTTACCGATATGGTTGTTTATGAAATGCACATCCGCGATTTTGTAGCAACCCATACCTATAAAACCATTGCCGATACGCTGGATTATCTCCAAAGGTTAGGCGTTAATGTATTGGAACTGATGCCGGTTAATGAGTTTGAAGGCAATTCCAGTTGGGGTTACAACCCGTCGTTCTATTTTGCCCCCGATAAATATTACGGGCCGAAAGAGGAGTTGAAAAAACTGGTGGACGAGTGCCACAAACGTGGAATGGCTGTTGTGATTGATATGGTATTGAACCATTCGTATGGACAAAGCCCGCTGGTTCGGATGTATTTTGAGAATGGCAAGCCATCTGTTGATAATCCATGGTACAATGTAACGAGCAATTTCCAAAACCCGAGCGCCCAATGGGGATACGATTTTAACCACGAAAGTGCTGATACAAAAGCTCTGGTTGATAGTGTCAACTCTTTCTGGATGACTCAATACAAAGTAGATGGTTTCCGTTTCGACTTTACCAAAGGATTTTCAAACACTATTTGGGGACCATCCGATTGGGGAAGCGCCTACGACGCCTCCCGTATTGCTATTTTAAAACGGATGACCAGTAAAATTAAAGAACTAAACCCCAATGCCTATGTAATTTTCGAACACCTTTCGGATAATACCGAAGAAAAGGAGTTGGCCAATTATGGCATCCTATTGTGGGGGAACATGAATGGCAGTTATAATGAAGCCACAATGGGTTGGAATGAGAGTTCAAAATCCGATTTTTCATGGATATCGTACAAAAAACGTGGCTGGAACGATCCTCATGTGGTAGGATATATGGAAAGTCATGACGAGGAGCGGTTGGTGTATAAAAATTTGCAATATGGAAATGCAAGCGGTGATTATTCAATAAAAATGTTGGCTACAGCTCTCAAGCGCATAGAATTGGCCGCCAATTTCTTTTTAACCATTCCCGGGCCAAAAATGATTTGGCAGTTTGGCGAGTTGGGTTACGATGTTTCCATCGAATTCAATGGCCGGGTAGGCGAAAAACCTATCAAATGGGACTATTATGATGTTTCAGGCCGACGTAGGATATATAATGTTTATGCCGCTTTAGCCAAATTGAGAACCGGGGAGGTAGCCTTTGAAACCGTAGATTATACCTTGAATGTTTCTGCCTCTGTAAAATCCATCCATTTGAATCATGACGACATGGATGTAGTGGTGCTTGGCAATTTTGATGTGGTTGAAAAGAGCATCAACCCTGATTTTCAACAGACCGGAACCTGGTACGAATTCTATTCCGGGGAATCAATGGATGTTACCGATACCCAGGCAGCTCTCACTTTAGCTCCGGGCGAGTACCGTTTATATACAACCAAACCTTTCGAGGTTCCTGTTATTGATGCTGTTGATGAGTTCTTTTCAGCTTCGCAGCCTGGTAAATTGATTGTTTTCCCAAATCCGGTCAACAGTCAGTTGTATTTCGAAACTGCCCATGACATTGAAACCGTTTCGGTATTCAATCTTTACGGACAGCAGGTGAAGTATGAAACATCGCCTGATGCCGGTTTTATTACTGTAGAATCGCTGGAAAATGGCATCTACCTGATGGTAGCCAGAGACAAAGACGGGGCCATAAGCACCGCCCGCTTTATAAAACAATAATTGAATCCAGGAGTTTTAATGAAAGGCTTGTCAGTTTTTTTGAAAACTGACAGGTCTTTTTCACAATTTATTCGGATAATAGTAAACGTATGAAAGCATCATTTTTTTTATCTTTCCTTCTGTTTTTATCTTTCTTTCGCGGAGCATCGCAGCCTTTTTTCCCAGCCGATGATCATATTTTCCGTACCGATGTGATACCTCGGGTGGATATTACCATAGATGCCGATAGCTTACAATGGATTTATGATCATGTTGACTCCGATGTGGAATTTCATGCGCTTTTTGTTTTTAGTGCTGTCGGTGAGGTTGATTCAATTGCGGATGTTGGATTCCGTTTGCGTGGAAATACGTCCAGGTTTTCTGCAAAAAAGTCTTTTAAAGTATCTTTCAATTCCTTTGAAAGCGGGCGTAAATTTCATGGCATTGAAAAAATGAACCTGAACGGGGAGCATAACGATCCTTCCATCATCCGGGCACATCTGGCCTGGAGCCTTTTTGCAAAAATGCAGGTCCCGGGTTCGCGCAGCAACCATGTAGATGTGTACATCAACAACCAGTATTATGGGCTATACATTAACGTGGAGCACGTGGATGAGGAATTTGTTGAAAGTCGGTTTGACAATAAATTCGGGAACCTTTATAAGTGCCTGTATCCGGCCAACCTCAGTTATCTGGGGACGAATGAAAATGATTACAAAAACAATGGTTATGAACTTCATACCAATGTTGATAAAGATGATTATTCTGACTTAATCAATTTTATAAAGACGCTGAATAACTCCACCTCTTCAACCTTGCCCCAAAATATTGAACCCATTTTCAATATAAATGGCTTCCTGAGGTATTTGGCGGTTGAAATATTCACCGGACATTGGGATGCCTATTCTTTCAATAAGAACAATTTTTACCTATACAACAACCCCTACACCGGCAAATTTGAGTTTTTGCCCTACGATGTGGATAATACTTTTGGCATCGACTGGTTCGGCATCGACTGGGGTACCCGGAATATCTATAGTTGGTGGGCCGATTGGGAGGACCGCCCCCTGACTTCAAAAACATTGTCGAATCAGGTATATCGCGATAGGTTTTCATTTTTTATGAATGAATTGGTTACCAGATACGCCAACCCAACTCCTTATTTTGCTGAGATTGATGGCATCAAATCAAAAATTAATACCTCGGCCGAAAACGATGTTTACCGTACGTTGGATTATGGCTGGGACTTTAACGATTTTAACCGTTCCTATACCGAAGCTTTGGGAGCCCATGTAAAATATGGGATAAAACCTTACATCACCGCACGGGTGAATTCCATTAAAACCCAATTGGATTTGAATCCCATTTCGCCTATCATTGAAAATGTCTATCACAATTACCCACAACCTTCTGAAATTATAACTATTTCTGCATGGTTGACCGACGATGAGGAGAATCCGGCGATGAAGGTCTATTACCAAATTGATGGCAGTACCGAGCATACGTTAGATATGGCTTTGCAAACCGGGAATACCTATTCGGTTTCCATTCCCGCGGTCTATCCCAGTGGAACAGTTACATATTACTTGGTAGCTACCGATAAAAGCAATACCACCACCCGGGAACCGTCGGTGGGAGCCTATTCTATAAAAGTGGGAATAAGCAATAGCACCCTTGCTATAAACGAATTAATGACAGGAAATACCATCAGCGTTGTCGATAACTATGGCCAAACCGATGATTGGGTGGAACTGAAAAATACAGGCAGTGCATCTTTAAGCTTGAAAGGTAAATATTTAACCGACGATGCCACCGATAAAACCAAATGGGGTTTGCCGGATGTTACCTTGCAACCCGGTGGATTCTTCCTTATTTGGGCAGACAACGATACCAAACAAGGGCCAAATCATGCTAATTTTAAGTTGAGTCAGAGTGGCGAAACACTTTCCCTGTTCGATAGTTTCGAAAATAATTATGCGCTGATTGAAACACTTACCTTCACACCGCAAGATGATGATGTATCCTACGGAAAGAATGAAACCAACGTGTTCGTTCAGCAGGATTTCATTACCCCTGGAGATGAAAATCAGCTTGAGTCGGCGGCTTACATCACCATGAATTTCAACATGAATGAGCAGCTATTAAAGGGAAATTTTATCCCTGGTGAAGATTATCTGGATATTGCAGGTACATTTAATGATTGGAACGGGAGCGATAAAATATATGATGCCAACGATGATGGAATTTATAGCATCACCCTGTTTGGGTTTTCTGCCAATCAGGAAATTCAATACAAAGCCCGCATAAATGGAAGTTGGACTACTGCTGAATTCTCCGAATTAGGTGGCGATGGAAACCGGAAATACATTGTAGGTAAGGGTTTAAATACCTTGACTCATTGGTACAACGACGAGGAAACCGCCTTGGCACAATACCAAAGCAACGGATCGCTCCAGGTGTATCCGAACCCCTCGCATGGTGGTTCCTTTGAGGTTTCTGGAGCTGACGATTTAGGGCGGCTCGTTCTCTACGATCTTTCAGGAAAGGTGGTGTGGGGTGCGTTTATACAAGAATCCGTTGTTCAGCTAAACCTAAGCCTTCAGCCGGGCCTTTATCTGCTAACTGCTATGAATAAAGGACAAAAAATCGCCAAAAAGATTCTTGTTCAGTAATAGGGTAACATCCATTAAAAAAAGGTTCCTTAAAGACAATAGATCGGTATATTTTTAGACATAAGACACGAGACAAAACATATCTTATTGGAAATTATCACGTAATATTTTTGTTTATATTTTCAACGTATAGCAGATTATCATTCACTTAGGGACAGATGAAAAACTCCGAAGGAGTTGAAGTTTAATAACCACGGGTTGCAACCCGTGGCATTTACCATAAATAAAATATTGACCCGAAGTGGGTCAAATAATTGGAAACAATTAAATTGAACCCGGAAAGGGTTCATCCCTGATACCACACCCCGCATTGCCATACGGGGCTATTCACATTAAATCCTTTCAGGATTTCAAATGCAGGCATTTTTATTGGATAGTTTTGAAAAGCTTGCAGTAAAAACATTACCCACAGTATTCGACATAGAACCCGTTCTATTTGCCATCCAAAATTTTAGGATCGTCAAATTGGCACAAATTGTCAGTTAACACTTCTGGCACAGTATTCGTTTCATCGGTGTTTGTAATTTTTTGGCGACAGTTGCGTTCCCGTTGATAGAAGTAATGTAGTTGACGGAGAAAATTACCTAATTTTAATGCCTAAAATGTGCTTATGAGTTCCAATTTCTTTGATTATACCCTTATGCTCCGCCGTCACCGATATTATTTGCGTACGGGTTTTTATACGTTTTTATTAAAAAATACCGTCAAGGTAGTAGCTGCTTTATTGGCAATTGTGATTGTTTTTTTGGTACTTGAGAAGTGGATAATTGATCTTGATACTATATTTGATTCTGTATTTCAGCAGATTAAAGACTGGGTTGTATTTTTAATATTTACGCTATCTGAATCAGTTTTTGGGCTTATTCCTCCGGATTTCTTTATTATTTGGGCGCGAAAATTTAATGATCCATGGTTGATAATTTCGCTTTTAGCCATTATTTCATACATCGGCGGTGTTATCTCCTATATTTGGGGGAAATGGGTTGGGTCTATTCCTAAAGTTAATAGTTACATTACAAAACGATATAAAGTCCATATTATTAAAATCCGCCGTTGGGGGGCTGTTTTTATATTATTTGCAGCACTTTTCCCCATCCCATACAGCATTGTTTGTGTCCTTTCCGGCATGTTAAATTTTCCTTTTAAGATTTTTTTATTATTGGGGATTGCTAGAATTGTCCGTTTTTTTGCTCATGGTGCAGTTTTATTTGGCCTGTTAAATTGATCGGGCATTTCTCATGAACATTTTTATCCACATTTGCTCTCATTTTTTTAAACTCTATTACAAAGACTTGGTAAATTATCATTACTTTGGTGTGTTTAAAGTAATTACCGATAATTAGTAGTTCAGGTGTACAGGTTTTTAGTCATCATACCCTTATTTATCGCGGCCTTTGTCAATGCTGAGGTAAAAACAGATACACTCTGTGCCGATGAAGGGAACAGACTTTTGCCTGCTGAAAAACTCTCCTGTTGGCTTCAATACTGCGATATAAATTCAACCGTAAACCCCCGCGTAGTCTTTTATTTGTTGCATGAAGCAGAGGTGTTTTATCAATCGAATAAACTTGAAGCATTAAAGCACGAAATTGATTACCAGTGGGGAAATTATTATTTGGCCATCCGCAATTACGACAGTGCCGGATTTTTTTACAACCAGGCTATGGATGATTTTTCGATAACTGATCTTGATTTCTTATGTAGGGTGCATACCAGGCTTTCCAAAGTATTCCGCGAGCAAGGTCAAGCCTTTAAATCGGCTGAGGTGATTAAGTTGGCCGACGAATATGCAAAAAGCTCTTCCAATAAATCCTTGCAGGGTGATGTCCTGATCGAGATGGGGATTATTTCCGGTGAAATGGAATTCTATGCCGAAGGGCTGGTGAATTTTCAAATGGCCATCGAACAATTTAAATCCCAAAAGGATACGCTGAAAATGATTGAGGTATATCAAAAGATGGGAATGTTATACGAAAAATCGGGCAATTTCCCAGTGGCACTGGATTTCTTTGAAAAAGCGAAAAGAGCCTACCAAAAGTTGAATCGTTCGGAAGGAATTGCTTGGATTGAATTTTTAAAAGGCAATGTTTACCAAAAAATGGGAAACTTTGATCAGGCTGCCAAGCTTACATGGAACGCGCAGGAATATTTCAGGAAAAATGGGAATCCCCTACAATTAGCCCATGTGTTGAGGCAGCTTGGGCATGTATATCTGAGCAATCAACAATACCATGAAGCTTCTGTTTTTCTTAACGAAGCATACCAGTTAGGATTGAAACAACAAGAGCAGGTTTTGCAAATTGAATTGTTGATTTTACTTGGTGACTTGTATGATCAGACTCAGCAAAATGACAAAGCCACACAAAATTATAAAATAGCACTGAGTATTGCTGAGGCATTGAAACTTAATGGATTCAGGCTGAAACTATTTGAAAAGTCGGCTGCCCATCACATGCATACAGGCAATTATAAATTAGCGTATCAATATCAAACACAGCAATACCTGCTGGAGAAGAACCTACTTACCGATTTTTATAATTTAAAATACCAGAAATTCGACGAAAAACTCAACGAATCGGTTCAAGAGCATGAAACCAGAAATATGGAGTTGTTAAATTCAATCATGCGCGAACGCCAAGCTAAGCAAACATGGAAGTTGGCTTTTATAATAGCACTGCTGGTTAGTTTGGCCGGAACCTCATCTTACCTGATAGCTTCAGTTAGGAGACTGCGGCAAAACAAAAAAATTATCGAAAACAGGCAGCATAAAATCAATAGGCAAAGGCAATACCTGCTTAATTTGAAAGGTCAATTGGATTTGATTGAAAAGAATACCAACAGGTATTTTACCATTACCACGCAGAATATCTACGAGCCCGTACGTACCATTGAGTACCTGTTAAACAACCTTGACAAGAAAGTAGAAGGTCTTCAAAGAACTTCCAACGGGATTGTTGATGAGGAATCGCTGGTGCTGTCGTTTAACCTTCTGGAGAATTTGTTATTCTGGTCGCGGAACCAATTGGAAAAGATAGAAATTGAGGCGCAAAATGTTCTTGTCAATGAGTTGATTGACGATATTTTGCGTTTTCAGCGCCCCAGAACTACTTCAAAACGGATTACGGTCCGCTTTCATGCAGAACAATCCTTAGCAGGATATTTTGATGTCAAGCTTATTGAAGTGGCTCTGCGGAACCTCATCGACAATGCCATAAAATTCTCAACCAATGAAAGTGAAATTGTAATCCGTGTCAAGCTGGAGGGAGCTTTTATCTTGATAACTATTTCTGATGTTGGTATTGGTATTACCCGCGAACAACTGAACCGGATATTTTCGGCCGGGAAGAGCTATGAATCGACCGGAACACATGGCGAAAAGGGTGGAGGACTGGGATTGTTGCTGGCCAAAACGTTTATTGAACGTAATTTTGGAAGCTTATCCATTGAAAGTTCCATTGCCTTGGGAACTAAGGTTTCCGTTCTTTTGCCACTAGCAAAAAATTAGACGGAGTTTAATTGAAAATTAAAGAAACAATCCGTTCCAGACTTTCTGCATCGGTTTGGTCGAAAGTATTTAGTTTGTCACTATCCACATCCAAAACGCCAATAACATTCCCGTGGGAATCTTTTACAGGAACCACTATTTCGGATTTTGATCGGGAATCGCAGGCTATATGACCCGGGAATTGCTCCACGTCAGGGACTACAATGGTTTTTTGTTGGTTGATGCCGGCCCAGCAAACACCGGCGCCCTTTTTTAATTCCATACAAGCCACCGGGCCTTGATAGGTGCGGACAACTAAGCGACCATCATCTGTGAGTAAATAAAAACCTGTCCAAAAAAAACCGGGCATCTTGTGGTGTAACACGGCCGCAACACTACTCATCCTTGCTGAAGGATCGTTGCTTTTTTTCATAAGTTCGGCCAATTGTTGGTACAGCCTATCGTACCTACCTGCTTTTTTTGCTGCTTCCATTCTTCTGAAATTTTATGCAAATATATATTTTTTAAACAAGAAAGGTTGCAGGCATACAGGGTTACAAGGGAACAGGATTACAGAATAACAAGGGGACAAGTAGAAAAAAACCAACCTGTAACACACAACCTGTAACCCGTAACCCGTAACAAACTATCGCTTAATACAACCTTGTTACTGTAACCTCAATACCATGGCTTTCCAGGTGGTTCATTATCTTAACAAACGATTCTTTATGAGCGGCGATTTCTTCCGGAGGCAACAATCCTTTTTTCTCTATCGGGGTATTCAAAAACAAATCACAAACGGCCGTACAAGTGTAGCCTGTAGTCCGTGCCATGCTATGGATACCCGATTTGGCATCGAATTGGTCGTAAATCAGGTACTCATATCCAACAGGGACATGGTTAAGGCTCCCATACACGCTGGCCTTCATGATGGTAAAATCTTCTTCGCCATGTTTCAATTCCCAAAGCGGAAGCAGCAACTGGGTGGTAACGTCAATAGGTTTTACCTTCATTCCTTTAACTTCAATTTCTTGGTGTGAGAAAAAACCGCTTTCGCGGAGCACCTTTAAATACTCAATGGTTCCCGGATAACGGAGGGTCTTTTCAATCATGTTGGGAACATGGGTTGTTTTGAGTAATGTCCGGAGTCCATCGGAATTCCATGCTTCGAGCGTACCTATTTTTTTAAACTCCACCAATTCCGGATCGCTCAGTGCCAGTTTTGTAATTTGCTGGCCATTTTCTACAAAACGGGCAGGCCGCACATATTCCTCAATCACATCGGACGGTGAAAATACGGCCTTGTATTCCCAGGGCCATTCCCTGATAAAAGGTAAACCGCCAACCATACATTCATATTTATCAACCTTCATGCTGGCATTGTGGTAACCTACAATCATGTTCGATACACCCGGGGCAATCCCGCAATCAATGGCAACGGTTACTTTTTTCTGCTTTGCCCTTTCGTGAAGTTCAAAGGGGTCTTCAGGGAAGAATGAAATATCCACCATGTTTTTACCACAATCGATCACCTTTTTAATAAGTTCAAATCCGAGGTGGCCTGGCACAGCACCTACCACCAAATCGGCATCGGTTAAAATTTTTTCGAGTTTTTTGCGGTCGGTTACATCGCATCGGTTCACATCAATTCCAAAACACCGTTTAAGTTTATCGAGTGTTTTCTGGTCAATGTCAACAACCGTAACAGTGTACTGTTTGCTTAGTTCAACGGCAATGGTACTTCCAACCAAACCGCCCCCCAGGATGATGATTTTTTTACTCATGGTTGTACTGAATTTGCTACAAATTACGACATTTAGCCGGATTTATCAATATTCTTTCTAAATTGGAGGATTCTATTTTCCAAATCATAATTATATTATAGATTTGCGGGGTAGATAACTCAATACCAACTTATTGTTAAATTTAATAATTTTCACCATGAAAAAGACGCACCTGTTTTTAGCCCTGATTGCATTCTTATTTGTAGCTATTTCAACGATTCAGGCACAAAAAGAACCCATTAAATTCGGAAAAATATCGGATGAGGAATGGCAATTAGCTGTTTACGAAAAGGATACTGCCGCCACTGCTGTTGTATTCTGCGATTATGGCGTTTCCGATTTTATCTATTCTGAAAGTCAGGGGTTCCAGATACAGTTTGATAGGATTCAGCGTATTAAAATTTTTAAGAAAGAAGGTTACCAATGGGCCAATGGTAGTTTTTTAATAAGTAAAAAGTACGATAAAGTTGGGAAACTTAAAGGAGTGACTTACAATCAGGAAGGTGGGAAAGTGGTGAAAACCAAATTGGATAACGATCAGATTTTTAAAGAAGATTATAATAAATACTTTGATGTAATGAAGTTTGAGATGCCTGCCGTTAAGGAAGGTTCTATTATTGAAGTGGAATATTCCATTACATCAGAATCGTGGGATATTGACGATTGGCAGTTTCAAACCGGGATACCGACCCTGCACAGCGAATACCGGGTGTCTGTTCCTGAGTATTTTTATTACAAACAGCTTGAAAAAGGATTTTTCCCAATTGGGAGCAAACTTGCCAATGTGCGGACCACGAAACAGACCGGAACGGTTAGTAACCGGACAGAGGGAAGGGTAACTCAAACAAATTTTCAGAACTATGCTTTTGATTATCAAGTTACCGATTATATGTTTATTTCAAAAGATGTTCCGGCCTTTTATACTGAAGAATATATTACCAGCCGCGACAACTATATTTCTGAAATCCAGTTTGAATTAGGTAATGTAAAATGGTCAAATCAGCCTATCAAGAACTATACTACTACCTGGGAAGCCATTGCCAAATTGCTGCTGGAAGACAGCGATTTTGGGTCCAGGATTGATGGCGGTTGGGCGATAAAAGATGAAATGGCAGTAGTAGAAGCTCTAAACACTACCCCTGAAGCTAAAGTAAACGCGGTATTTGAGTTGGTACGCGGCAAAATGAACTGGGATGGACGGAATTCAATTTATTCCTTTGATCAGGGCAAGGCATGGAAAGAAGGCTCGGGAAGCAGCGGCGATATTAACTTATTGTTGGTGGCCGCTTTCCGGCGGTTGAACATGGAAGCCTACCCGGTGATTCTGAGCACCCGTGCAAACGGTTTTGTGCACCCGGCTCAAATAATTATCGATCAGTTTAACTACGTGATTGCTGCTGTTAAGCTAAGCGATAAATACATTTTGTTAGATGCCACCGATAAAAATTGCCCTATAGGGATTCTCCCTGAACGCTGTTTGAACGGCCAGGGAAGATTGATCAGCGAGAAAGGCGGCGAGTGGGTTGATTTAAAACCATTGGCGGCGAATAAAAAATCGTACCAATTTAAAATAGGAATTGATGCCGAAGGGAAACTCATTGGTTCTGTCAATGAAAAATATGAAGGATATGCAGCCATTGAACAGAGGGTAAGCTTAAAATACTATACCGATGATGAAGCCTATTTAAAGGAATACCAAAAGAACCATTCACCCTTTGATATGACATTAGATTCTATTTCATGGAAAGCTGATATTCCAAAACCAGTCTTAGTAAGTTACCAGTTTGAATCGGAAGATTGGATCGAAAAAGCCGGGAACCTTTGGATGATAAGCCCCTTATTGTTAGGCCAACGTACGACCAATCCATTTAAACTGGAAAAGCGCGATTATCCTGTCGATTACAGTTTTCCACATTCAACTACTCACACGGTCACTTTTACCATCCCTGATGGTTTTGTGGTAGAAAACTTACCCGAAACAAAAAAGATGATTCTCCCGGAACGCACGGCCTCCTTTATGTATTCAGTACAGCAAACAGGAAATACCATTGTTGTGGTTTCAAAATTCGATATTAATAAAGTGACCTTTTTACCTGAGGAGTATGCCGATTTAAAAGAATTTTACAACCAGGTGATTGCAGCGCAGGCAAAGCAAATCATATTAAAGAAACTCTAAACAAAAGTGATGAAAACCATACATCTGACGTACATGCTAATGTTTTTTGTGGTTACCATCATGTATGCACAAAAAATTAATTACCCGGTTTCTGAAATTCCAGAAACCTTAAAAAAGAATGCTGATGCAGTAATCCGAGAACATACGGTTACCAAAGTGATAATTAACGACCTCAGGGTAGAGTCGCATGAAAAATTTGTAGTAACCATTTTTAATAAAAGTGCCCAAAAGCTTGGGTATTTCGATGAGGGTTATGATAAACATAGCTCGGTATCGCACTATTCGGTAAAGTTATTCGACAGTAAAGGGGTTTTAATTAAAAAAGCAAAATCAAAAGATTTTTTAGATGTAAAAGCATTTGATGGTTTCACTTTATATGATGAAAACCGTAGGATTTATTATCACCCTTATAGTGAAAAATATCCATATACGGTTGAACTAGAATTTTCAAGAATTGATAAGCAGACACTCTCGTTAGGGGGTTGGTATCCGGTTTATGATTTTAATGTGGCAGTACAAAATGCTGTATGCAATATAATTACAGATGCAGATTGCCCTATTCGAACAAAAGAATTGAATATGGCTGTACCCGGACAAAAAACAATTATTGATGAAAAAACACATTATTCATGGCAACTTGTAAATTATAATGCTTTAGAGGAAGAACCTTTTTTACCGGGCTATTCACAGATTTTCCCACAAGTGAAGTTTGCAACCAATGAATTTAACTACGATGGGTACAGGGGTTCCATGTCCGATTGGAAAACCTTTGGTAGTTGGGTTAGGGAATTAAATAAGGATCGTCAGGTTTTGCCAAATGCTACTGTTTCTAAATTACAGGCCATGGTAGAGGGCATCGACAATGATATTGATAAAATTGAATTATTATATAAATACTTGCAGGATAATACCCGTTATGTTAGTATTCAGCTAGGAATTGGCGGGTGGCAGACTTTTGAAGCATCCTTAGTCGATGAAACAAAGTATGGAGATTGCAAGGCTCTTTCAAATTATATGAGGGCATTGCTAAATGCAGTAAACATAGAATCAAATTATATAGTTGTTAGAGCGGGAAAAGATGCCTCGCCCATTGATGTTGAATTTCCCTCGCAGCAGTTTAACCATGCAATACTTTGTGTGCCTAACAAAGGCGACACCATTTGGTTGGAATGTACCGACCAGAAACAGCCCTTTGGTTATTTGGGTTCGTTTACTCAAAACCGCCATTGCCTACTGATAACCGAAGAGGGCGGAAAACTGGTAAAAACCCCTGAATACACCCGAGATTCCAATACCCAATTCAGTACAAATTACTGCATCATCGATTCCGCTGGGAATTGCCAGTTAAAAGGTAAAACCACCTATAAGGCTTTGCAGTATGAAAATATTGCCCGCTATTTTTACCGAAGCCCAAAGGAGCAAAAAGAAGAGCTTTACAAAGACTTGAATACCCCAAATTCAACCATCTTGAACTATTCATTTGAGAGGAATAATGAACCTATACCCGTTGCTTCCCGCCAGTTGGAATTAACCATTAATAAGTATGGAACCACAAATGGAAACCGTTTGTTTATTCCAGTAAACCCATTAAATGCCTTTAATTTTATTCCCGAAAAGCTTTCTTCCCGCAAATATCCGGTAGAACTGCGTTCCAATACTTTTGATATGGATACCCTTACTTTTGAATTGCCTGAAAGCTACTCTGTGGAATACTTGCCCGAACCCATCGGGATTTCCACACCTTATGGAGAATATGTTTCAAAAGGTTCACTTGATGGGAATAAATTTACCTACATCCGTTCTTTAAAAATGGCCAAAGGGATTTTCCCGCCCGAAGATTATGAAAAAGTACGCGAATTTTACAAAACCATTTCGAATGCCGATGCGGCAAAATTGGTGTTGATTAAGAAATAAACCGATTGATTTAATACAAACTCTCCCTTTTGACTAAAAACGGCACCAGTACATTTTGGAAATCTTCATTCACATCGGCTTCGGCCAGGTCGATGTTGTTTTGGCCGCATTTCAACTTGAGTCCGGTTAAAAAAGCCTGGTAGCTTTTGGCATAATCCTTTCTCAAATCGTTGGGGTTCAGTTTCATCACTTGCCCTGTTTCCATATCTACAAATTTTAAGGGTCGGTTGGGGTAGGCCAATTCCTGTTCCAATTTTTTATCGGTAACGTGGAAGAGAATGACTTCATGTTTATTATATCTCAAATGTTCCAAGGCCGGGAATAATTGTTCATTATTGGGGGTAAACATATCGGTAAATAAAACAACCAGCGACCGTTTGTGGATTTTTTCAGCAATCAGGTGCAGGGTTTCTGCCAAATGGGTCCCTTTATTAAAATCGGATTTGGTGCGGTGGAGGCACTGGTTGAGTTCGGTAAATATCCTTTTTGAATGCGATTCGGACAGTTTCATATCTGTCATCACCTCCAGGTGGTCAGAGAAAAGGGTAAGACCCACAGCATCGCGCTGGCGGCGTAAAATATGGGTTAATGCCGCGGCGGAATAAACCGAAAAGGCGAGTTTGTTTACAGTGGCGGTATCGTCAAAAGGGAAAAGCATTGATGAGGAAGTATCCACCACCAACATGCAACGGAGGTTGGTTTCCTCTTCATACTTTTTCACGAAAAGCTTTTCTGAGCGGGCAAATAGTTTCCAGTCGATATGTTTGGTCGATTCGCCCTGATTGTAAAGGCGGTGCTCGGCAAATTCAACCGAAAACCCATGGTAAGGGCTGCGGTGCATCCCGGTAATAAAACCTTCCACAACCTGCTTCGATACCATCTCCAAGTTATCGAACTGTTCAAAATTGAATATCTCCTGTAAGTTTTTCATCGAAAGCAAAAATAAAAAATCCGGTGAAAGAAATGTCTCTCTTTCGCCGGATTCCTATCTTTCAATTTTCTCTTAAACTAATTTGTTGAGTTTCTCAGCCAAAGCAGCTTTAGCCACTACGCCTACCTGCTTGTCAACCACCACACCGCCCTTAAAAAACAAAAGGGTAGGAATGTTGCGGATACCAAATTTTACCGCCGTGCCAGAGTTGTTGTCCACGTCGAGTTTTACCATTTTAGCTTTTCCATCAAATTCTTTGGAGAGATCATCTACAATTGGGGCAATCATTTTGCATGGTCCACACCATTCGGCCCAAAAATCTACCATTACTGGAATATCCGATTTCAATACCACTTCGTCGAAATCTGCATCGGTCACATGAATAGCCATTTTTATCGAGTTTAAGTTGTTATTTAATTTTGTATATCTACAAATATATAGGAATAAATGTTTGGATTCTCTATTGATATTGAATATTTATTCCAGTTTGTATTCAAAACGGTTTTCTAAATAGTCAATAAATTCTTTGTTAATATTTACCCGGTGGGTCCGGGAGAAAAGCTGCACCCAGATTTTTTTTTCGGGATCAAAAATCACAAATTTCAGCAAGGTACTTCCTTTGTTCGATTCGATGTTCTGCTGCAGTTCAGTAATCATTGCATCGGATAACCCGGCAATTGGGAGTTTGATGGAGATACCCTTTACCAACTTTTCCATCACATCGCTTAACATCTGAATGGAGGTGACTTTGAACTCCAGCTCTTTACCGTTGTTGTTTCCCCAACCTTTTTCCTGAACTTTACCTTTTACAAAGACGGAATACCCTTTGGTAAAAAAGTTTTTGTAATCCATGTAGTCTTTTCCAAAAAAGGTGGCTTGGTAATTCCCCGAATAATCTTCAAGGGTGAATCCCCCAAAGGGTTTGCCGGTTTTAGTGGTGGCCGAGCGTACGTCTGTTACAATTCCACCCACACTCAACTCTTTACCTTCCACACGGGTTAAGTCGGCCAAGTCGGCCAGGGTGGCATTACAGAAGTTGGTCATTACCGTTTTGTGTTCATCGAGCGGATGGGCACTTAAATAGATTCCTACCAGTTCTTTTTCGCGGTTAAGCTGCTCCAGGTTTCCCCAAGGTTCAGCTTTGGGAATGGAAGGTTTGGTAATGGCCATTTGGTTGGTCATGGCTCCAAACAGGGTGTTTTGGTTCGATGAAACATCGTTTTTGTACATGTTGCCGTACTTCAGTAAACTTTCGATGAACGATTCGCCCGATTCGTTGGTCTCAAAATACTGGCTTCGGTTTTCTACCTCATTAAAACAATCAAAACCTCCTGCTTGAGCTAGGGCTTCAAAGGTTTTGCGGTTTACCGACCGGAGATCGGTCCGCTCCACAAAATCGAAGATGCTTTTATAAGGGCCTTTTTTCCGCTCCTCAATGATATTTTCAACAGCACCTTCACCCACGTTTTTAATGGCTGCCATCCCAAAGCGGACATCTCCGTTTTTGTCAACGGTGAATTTTTTGTTACTCAGATTCACATCGGGGCCAAAAACACGGAGCCCCATCCGGCGGCATTCCTCCATCAGTTTAGTTACCTCCGTAATGTTGGAAAGGTTCCGGCTTAAGTTGGCTGCCATAAATTCGGCCGGAAAGTGGGCTTTCAAATACCCGGTTTGGTAGGCCACGTAGGCATAACAAACAGAATGCGATTTGTTGAACGCGTAACTGGCAAAGGCTTCCCAGTCTTTCCATATTTTATCTGCCAGTTCGTCAATATTTTTTTTCTTTTGCTCAGCACCTTGAACAAATTCCGGATTGGCCTTGCATCCCAACTGAAATTTCTCTTTCAGCTTGTTCATCTGCTCAATCAATTTTTTACCCATAGCTTTCCGAAGGGTATCGGAATCACCGCGGGTAAAACCGCCCAAAGCACGCGACTGTAACATTACCTGTTCCTGATACACGGTAATTCCATAGGTATCTTTCAGAAAGGGTTCCATCATGGGGTGATCGTAAACAACGGGTTCCCGGCCATGTTTCCGGTTGATGAACGAGGGGATGTATTCCATGGGTCCCGGCCGGTACAAAGCATTCATGGCCACCAAATCATCAAAACGGTCAGGTTTCAGGTTTTGAAGGTGTTTTTTCATCCCGGGACTTTCAAACTGAAAGATGGCGGTAGTTTCGCCATTGCTAAACAGTTGGTAGGTTTTATCATCTTCAAAAGGAATGTTGTCGATGTCAATCAGGATTCCTTTCGATTCTTTCACATTTTCCAACGTGTCCTTAATAATGGAAAGCGTTTTCAACCCCAGAAAGTCCATTTTCAAAAGGCCAATGGCTTCTACAAAACGGCCGTCGTATTGGGTGGTCAGGAGTTTTTCCCCTTTGGTGGGCATCACCGGGAGGTGTTCGTCAAGCGGGTCGCGTCCAATAAGGATTCCGCAGGCGTGAACCCCGGTTTGCCTGACCGAACCTTCCAGTTTTTCGGCATTCACCAGCGTTTTCACAATCAACGGATCGGTCGATTTTTTTTCGCGGAGCAATTCCGGGACTTCTTTATAAGCTTTTTCAATGGTTATTTTAGGTACCTCAGGAACCATCTTGGCCAAGCGGTTGGCTTCTTCCAGCGGGAGTTTCAGTACACGTGCCACATCTTTGATGCTCGATTTGGCAGCCATGCTCCCAAAGGTACAAATGTGAGCTACTTTGTCGGCTCCATATTTATCAGTAACCCAATCGAGTACCCACTGGCGGCCATCGTCATCAAAGTCAATGTCCACGTCGGGCATGGAAACGCGGTCAGGGTTTAAGAAACGTTCAAAGAGCAGATCGAATTTTATAGGATCTACGCTGGTAATTCCCACGCAATAGGAAACAGCCGCTCCGGCGGCTGAACCGCGGCCGGGTCCAACTAAAACCCCATGCTCGCGGGCGGCATTGATAAAATCCTGAACGATTAAAAAGTAACCGGGAAAACCCATGGATTTAATGGTTTCGAGCTCAAAATCGATCCTTTCTTTAACTGCATCTTTAAATTCAGATCCATATTTTTTTTCGGCTCCCAGGTAGGTCAAGTGATTGAGGTAGTCGGCTTCAAATTTAATCTGGAGCACCTTCTCGTACCCACCAATCCGTTGGAATGCTTTTTCGCCAAATTCCTGAGTCAAATCGGCTTCGGAATATTTCGCCTTGTAATCATCAATAATGCCAAATGAGGCAGGGATGGAAAATTTAGGCATGATGGGGTCGGAATCCAATTCATAAGCCTCTACTTTGTTGGCAATTTCCAAAGTATTTTCAAGCGCTTCGGGGATGTCAGCAAAAATCTGGTTCATTTCTGCCGTTGTTTTGAACCATTCCTGCCGGGTGTATCGCATCCGTGTGGGGTCGTCGAAATCGCGGCCGGTACTTAAACAAACCAACAAGTCGTGTGCCTCCGCATCGTCGGCTTCGGTAAAATGCACGTCGTTGGTGGCAATGGCCTTGATTTGGTGTTTGTTGGAAAAGTCGAGTAATATTTTGTTCACCTTCACTTGGTTTTCCCATACATCGCGGCGCAGGCGGGGATCGTTATTTTGATGGCGCATCAGTTCCAGGTAATAATCTTCGCCAAAAATATTTTTATACCAAAGGATGGTTTCCTCAGCTTTTTCAAAATTGCCATCCATGATATGCCCAGCTACTTCGCCACCCAAGCAAGCGGAAGTTGCAATTAATCCTTCATGATATTTTTCTAATAATGCTTTATCAATGCGGGGTTTGTAATAAAACCCATCGTTATGGGCAATGGAGGTAAGTTTTAGTAAATTTTTATAACCTGTTTTGTTTTTAGCCAACAGTACCAAATGATCGCCTGAAGCATCCGTTTTATCTTGCTTTGAATGGATTCCGCGAACGGCCACGTATGCTTCTACTCCTATAATGGGTTTTACCCCGGCTTTTTTACAGGCCACATGAAATTCTTTGGTTCCGTACATGGTGCCATGGTCGGTTAAAGCTACGGCAGACATACCGTCGGCTTTGGCTTTGCCGGCAATTTGTGCGGTAGTTGCCGCTCCATCGAGGATAGAATATTGGGAGTGAACGTGCAGATGCACAAATGGAGTCTTTCCGCTTCTTTTTGCTGCCACAGCCTGTTTGCGTTCCTCCTCCTCGATAGAGATATGATGAAACTCGTTAACCTTGAATGATTCATATTTAACTCCCGCGGGTTTTATCGTGTCGGGATTATTTTTTTTGAATGCTGACAATTCTGCCTCAGCCATTTGTAATTTTGGAAGACCGATACCCCCAACCCTTACCAATTCAAGAAAGCAACGGGTGGTAGCTTCCACATCGGCCGCGGCATTGTGAGCCTCTTCAAAAGGTACTCCAAATAATTTGGTGTGCAATTCGGTAAGCGTGGGCCATTTGGGTTTGCCATTTTTCATGATAGCACAAAACTCCGTGCTTTCTTCTTTAGTACAGAGTTGCGGGGCACGGCTCACAATTTCGGGCAATCCGCACCTGAGCATTTCGCAACCCACGATGTTGATATCGAATTCAATGTTGTGGCCAATGATGAATTTGGCTTTTTTTACATCTTCCGAAAATTCTGACAGCGCCTCTTTCAAGGAAATACCAATAGATAGGGCTATTTCGGTGGTGATACCGTGAATCTTGACCACATCGTCGGGAATAGTGTAGCCTTCGGGTTTGATGACGTGATTCTTGGCAAAAAGGAAATCTCCTTTCAGGTCGTGGCATTGCCAGGCCAACTGCACCATGCGCGGCCAGTTATCGAAATCGGATAGCGGTGCTTTCCACTTTTTGGGCAACCCTGTGGTTTCGGTATCAAAAATTAAAAACATTATTTTTAGATGTTAGATTTCAGATGTTTAGAAATAAGAAAATTGGGAACGTTCATCATCTTTTTCAGCAATAAAAATAATGCAATTGGAACTAAAAACCGGACTTTGTTGATAAGTTTGGAAAAGAAAAATGCTTGGCTCTGGAACTTAGAGTCAAGCATTTCAGAATATGATCTTGGTTAGAATTTTATGGTAGCACCCACTGTTATGAGGCCGGTTGTCAGGATGTCATCCATGTCGGCTCCAATGATAAATCCATTGGATTTGTCTTTTGTGGTTACTCCGGCAACCTCTTCTTTTTCGGTATAGCTTGAATAACCTAAACTGAGCCCCCCGATTTGAGCTTCTAAATCAATACGGTCGTTTAGGCTGTACGACAACCCAGGCAGCACATAAAACGAAATCCCTGTGCCTTTGGGGCCATCGGTAGTAGTTCCGCCGGTTTCGGTTTTCTCGTTATGAAAGCTTAACCCAAATTGGCCCTGGATGCCCAATGATAATTTATTGAACTGAAAAGCATAATACCGGGCGAATGGCATAAAGCCGATCACACTCTCTTTTGCGATAACTTCAGTAGCTCCCGGGGTTTTGGTTTTATCTACACCAAAACCAATCTGCATCCCAACCCACAATTTTTCTGAAAGAATATAGCCTCCCTTGGGAGCAATCATAAAACTTGTTGTAGAAACTTTGTCAGTGGTTGTGGTTCCATCATCAAAACTTCCCCCATTGTGTGAAAAACTTAAGCTACCGCCCGCAAAATACTGTGCCCTTAATCCGTTACCGAACAGTAAAAAGATACCAAGAACATAAATTATTTTTTTCATTTCAATTGATTTAAAATTTTGCCTACTCTCAGGTTTTTCGGCATCCACCTTTCAAACTTTTTTCTATGTTTGAATAGTACAAAATTAACTATTTAACTATAACTTTAAAAATGATTGAGATGTTGAAAAAACTTTAATCCGTAATTTTATCCTCATTCTCTTCCACATAGTGGTATTCGAATCCGTTAAAACGTCCCCATGTGACTGAAACCGACGAACCATCTTCGGTAGGTACAAAGTCAATGGGGTTTTTGCGGTAGTACCAAGCAAGTGAAATTCCGGAAAAGGCTCCATACAAGTGGCCCTCCCAACTGATGTTACCTCCTTGGGGGACCATGCCCCAAACCATCCCGCCATAAAGTAAAACTACTATCATGGAAACAGCCGCCAACCGCTTGTCGTGACGGAAAACCCCGCTGAAAAATATAAAAAAGGCCAACCCGTAAACGATACCACTGGCACCGATATGAATAGAATCGCGGCCACCAAGCCAAAGTAATATTCCGGACAGCAACCAATTGATGAAAAACACCCGGTATGCCACCAAGCGGTAGAAATAAAACAAAAGGGTTCCCAAGATGATAAATGAAACACTGTTGGAAACAAGATGCGACCAACTTCCGTGAGCAAAAGGGGATAATAAAATGCCCGGGATACCCTGGATTTGTTGTGGGGCTACTCCAATCAGCGACATATCGGTACCCAACATCCAAAAGCTTAGGTAGGTAACCCACATGGTTAGCAATACCAATAGGGGCAAATACAGGGCGTGAATTATTTTCCTTTTTTCGGTCATGCCACCCAAATTACAATAAAAAAGCCAGATTTCTTGTGATGACTTTTTGGCTGAACTGGAATATTCAACCGGATTGTTTCAGTGAGTGGTTAATTATTTTGAAAAGAAACGGAAAACTTATTTTTAAAACTCCGAAGTAAAGAAGAAATCCAATCCTTTGAATTTGGTCTGTGCCATCTGCAAATCGTAAGGCGATTCCGATAAATAGACATCGCGGCCATGTTTGTCAACCGCCAGCGATTTGTATTTACGCGATTTAAAATCTTCCCACTCAGACTTATCGCGGGGGCGGATCCAACAGGCTTTGTGCATAGTTACGGGTTCGTAACGGCAGGTGGCGTTGTACTCGTGCAGCAAACGGTACTCGATTACTTCGAACTGCAATTGCCCCACGCAGCCAATAATTTTCCGCCCGTTCATGGTCAGTGTGAATAACTGGGCTACGCCTTCGTCCATCAACTGATCCACCCCTTTGGCCAGTTGTTTTGCCTTCATGGGGTCGGCATTTTCGATATATTTAAACATCTCGGGCGAAAAGCTGGGCAAGCCTTTAAAGTTCATTTTCTCGCCTTCGGTCAGGGTATCGCCGATTTTAAAGTTCCCGGTATCGTGCAGCCCCACAATATCTCCGGGAAAAGCCTCTTCCACAATCGATTTTTTATCGGCCATAAAGGCGGTTGGGCTGGCAAATTTCAGATTTCTATCCAATCGCACGTGATGGTAATTGGTATTGCGCATGAATTTCCCGGAGCAAATTTTCACAAAAGCAATCCGGTCGCGGTGGTTGGGATCCATGTTGGCATGGATTTTAAACACGAATCCCGAAAATTTTTCTTCAAAAGGGTTCACTTCGCGCTCTACTGCTTTCGAAGGTTTGGGATGGGGAGCAATTTTGATAAACGATTCCAGCAGTTCTTTTACCCCAAAGTTGTACAGGGCGCTTCCAAAAAAAACCGGTGCGGTTTCGGCATGTAAATATTCATCGATGTTAAAAGCCGGATAAACACCCTCAACGAGCTCCAAATCTTCGCGGAGTTTTTCTGCCTGATCTTTTAATGCCTTATCGAGTTCGGGATCGTTAATGTCTTTAAATTCGCGGGGTTTTTCGGCAGTGGTTTTATCATCGCCGGCAAAATAATAAAATTTCTGTTCGTAAATATTGTAAACGCCCCGCAGCCTTTTACCCATACCAACGGGCCAGCTTAACGGACGCACCTTTATTTTCAGTTGTTCTTCAATTTCATCTAACAGGTCGAAAGGTTCTTTTCCTTCGCGGTCCACTTTGTTTACAAAAACAATTACCGGGGTTTTTCGCATCCGGCAAACCTGCATCAGTTTTTCGGTTTGAGCCTCAACGCCTTTTGCGGCATCCACCACCACAATTACGCTATCCACAGCAGTAAGGGTGCGGAAGGTATCTTCGGCAAAATCCTGGTGGCCGGGCGTATCCAGAATGTTGATTTTATGGTCATCGTATTCAAAGCCCATTACGGAGGTAGCTACCGAAATTCCCCGTTGGCGTTCAATTTCCATAAAGTCGGAGGTGGCGGTTTTTTTAATTTTGTTCGATTTTACCGCTCCGGCAATGTGGATAGCCCCGCCAAACAACAAAAGTTTTTCGGTGAGTGTTGTTTTCCCTGCATCGGGATGACTGACTATGGCAAATGTCCTGCGCCTCTGAATCTCTTCTTTAAAACCCATATACTTAAAATTTTCGGGGCAAAAGTAACGTTTTGGATGGTAAAAAACAGGATTTTGGGAGTAAAGATTTTATCTCTGAATCAACAGAACCTGTTTTGTTGGTTTTTCTACTTTGTTGTTGGCAATGTCAATATTATAATGTACGCCGATGAGATGGCTCAGCACCAGGACTAGCAATTGGATAGGGGTCAATAGAAAATAGGCTATTTAAAAAACCATTCGATTATTTTCATGGTTGATGAAAATTTGAAAACCTTTTGGCTATTGTGTATGATCCAATAATTTATTAATATTGAACGTTCAACCAATGTTTATATCCCATTAAGGTATGAAAAATGTAAATTTCTTTTTAGTTGCCTTGTCTTTAGTTGTTACGTCTATAGTTAATGCAAAGAATCAAAAAAATAGAAGCAACCTTGCTGCCGATAGTGTTTTTCAAAATCCCGATTCATTGTTTGCCAGTCCGGGTATTTCTGTAATTATAAAGGAATCCGATTTTAATAAGGGATTTATTACCTCACCTTTTGAGTTGATACAAGGAAAAGTACCCGGATTGAATTTATCAAGCAGCAGTGGAAGGCCTGGAACCAGTTTTACATGCTATTACATGGGAATTAATTCTTTTATGTCGAATCAGCCTTTGGTGATGATTGACCAAATTCCACAATATTTCAGTGATTTTACTCTTAATCCAAACGATATTGAGAGCATCGGTTTCCTGACCGATGGATTTTTAACAGGTGCCGGCAGCTTAAAATCAGCTAATGGAGTGATAGCCATCACCACCAAAAAAGGTAGTGATAACCTGAAGGTGGATTATTCTTCAAATGTGGCCGTTTCATTTCTGCCCAAAAAAGCCGATGTTTTATCGGCTAGTGAATTCAGAAACATAATAAACGCACATTACCAAAGTCAACCTGGTGTTTTGGCCTTAATGGGCGATAGTGAAACAGACTGGCAGGAGGTTATTTATCAAAAAGCCTTTGCTCAGGAACATCAAATCAGCCTTTCGGGAACTGTAAAAATGATAGCACTACCTTTTCGGTTTTCTGTGGATGATGTCCGCCAGGAAGGTATTTTAAAAACATCCAACTATCGCCGTTCGGGAGCCCGGTTATCGCTACATCCTTCATTTTTTAAGAATCATCTGAAAATCTCGGTAAATAGCCAGTTAAATTGGTTCGATAACCGGATTGCAAATGAATCAGCCATTCCGAATGCCCTGCGGTTCGACCCCACACAACCGGTGTATGAAACAAATAATTTTGGAAACTATTTTACCTATTTATTCGATGCGGATAATCCGTTGTGGGGAACTCTTGAAAATCCGTTGGCGCTATTGGAACAAACCCAAAATACGGAAAAGACCAATTATTGGAGCGAAGATATCCGGGTAGATTACCAATTCCATTTTTTACCTGAACTTAGGTTCGTATTTTTGCAGAACAAACAACATTATTTTATTGAGCGTATTGAAAAAGCATCTTCAAACTCCTCCTGGATTTATCCATTAGGCGAAGAACAACTCAATGAAAGGCAATTCCTGTTTGAAAAGTCATATTATGAGGCTTTTTTAAGCTTTGATAAGAGGTTTAGAGCCATTCAAAGCAATTTGGAAATCCAGTTAGGTTATAATGATTACCTAGTAAATAATGATAATCTATATGAAAAATATTTTAGATCTTTTTATTTGAATACAAGCTTTAATATTCGGAAAACACTAAATCTGAATTTGAATGTAGTTCGACAGGTAAATGGATTATTAAGTATAGATAATAGGACGGCCTGGTTTCCTGGTGTAGATTTGGCTTGGAAGATAAAGAATAGCCCTTTTCTTAAACACGTTGATGTGGTTTCTGATTTAATACTATTTACTGGGTACAGTATTGTGGGTACACACACTTCATTTGATGAAAATATTGGCAATCTGCACAGCTTAGACATGAATATTCATCATGAAAAATTAAATGTGTTACATGCCGGGGTAAAAATGGGGCTTTTAAAAAACAGGGTTTCTGGTAGTTTAGAATTTTATAATAAAGCGGGTAAAGATTTGATGGCTTTGGTATACGTTCCCTCAGGAACTAATTTTAATAACTACCTGTTAACAAATATTGGCGAACTTACCAATCAGGGATTTAATCTTAGCCTCAATGCCCTACTTATACATAATAACGAATGGAGATGGATATTTAATGGCAATTTGAATTTTAACAAAAGTACATTGGATAAATTGTATGAAATGGACTCCTTTCAAACCGGAACAATTGTTGGCGGGGTTGGCAATACCATTATGATTCAAAGCGAAGGAAACCCTATAAATCAATTTTACGCGTACAAACAGGTTTACAACAGTGATGGAACGCCCATTGAAAATTTTTATGTAGATAGCAATAACGATGGTTCTGTTAATGAACACGACAGGGTTATTGGTAAAAAAGCAACTCCCGACTGGATTATGGGAATCAGTTCCCAATTAAATTATAAAAACTGGGAATTGTCCTTTTCCGGGAGGTTTATTGCAGGTCATTCAATTTATAACAATTTGGCTTCCGTAAGTTATTACCATTCATTTTATAACTCACAATTTTACCTTTTAAATTGTTCTGACGACGTAGAAAAATCGAAATTTGAAAATCCTCAATATTTGTCGGATTATTATGTTAGGGATGCATCCTTTTTCCGAATGGATTATATAAGTTTAGGCTATTCTTTTAAAAGAATTTTATTTAAAAAGATTGATGTAAACCTGGCAGCAACCCTGCAAAATGTTTTTGTACTTACCCATTATAACGGTCAGGATCCGGAAAATTTTTCTGGTGTTGAATATGCGCAATATCCGAGGCCAAGAATGGCATCTTTTAAAATTCAGATGGCGTTTTAATTCACGATTTTCAGGCAATCCTCCGGTTTATCATGTTCAATATCGGCAATATACACATGCCCTACATCCCATTTTTTAATTACCAATGGAACCAAATGCCGGCGGACTACCCATATCTGGAAAATGTCAACACGGGTGCATAGTTGTTCAATCAACGGTGACCATCCTTTGTTTTCCATCTCCAGTGGGCCGATTTCATCGAGGATGACGAATTTTGATGTGGCTGAAATGCCAGCCTCTACATGTTTCATCCCTTTCTGAAAAATATCGGTATTGAAATAATACTTCCGGAACTTTATCCAATGTTCCCGGGCTTCCGATTCAATAAACGGGAGCTCCCCGTTGCGAGGCAATAGTTTTATGGCATACGAAGGTTCTTCCGCCTTTTGAGTAGTATTTACGGTCAAAAACCCGGTAAGAGGCATGTTTTGCTCCAGCATCAGCGAAACCAGCTTTTGGGAATAAGTGGTTTTTCCACGATGAGTTTCGCCACTAATAATTAGCACCGATGGTTTTTGGCGGTCTTCGTTGGTAAATGATTGAAGCAGGCTTTGGGCATTTCTGAAAAAACGGACAAGCAATCCTTTGTAATTTTCCACCTTTTTTTCGCGGGGGGTCATGTGGGTCAACAAATCGGGCAAGGCTGAAAAGGATAAATCCAGCGCGTGGTAAATGTTTTTAAATCCACGCGAATACAGGATTGATTTGATGGAAGGGTTCTTGAGTTCGGTGCCAATGACACTGAACCCCACCATTACCAGCATGGCCCGGAAGATCATCTTCAATCCGATAGCGGCGCCTTCGGTGGGGTAGAAATTGTGCTGCGAGAACCCATTCCAAAGGATGGAGGCCAGAAGCGTGATGGCAATAAACTGGAACCAAACCGATATTTTTGTCAACCTGCGGAGCGCGTGTTTGTAATAGATAAAGCAGAAAGTTAGATAGACGGTTCCTATGAAAAGGGAACTTATATAAAAAGCCTTATTGAGTAACAGCAATGCCCCGATGATTATCAACAGATGCAGCGCCACATGTAGCATGGCATATTTGTCTGATACCGAAGACTGGGCAAACAGTTGGCGTTCTTTTTTAAAACTTAATCCAATGGAATCGTCCAATTCAGGGGACCGAAGAATCTTTCGGCTCATGCGGCATCCCAACCATGCTGCAACCATTCCCGCCGCCAGATAAACAATAGCCAAAACCCATAAGGCATGCCATGGATTTTCAAGAGATTCCAGGTGAAGCTGTTTGGTGGCGTATTGGTACAACAATGAAAGGATTTTAACCACATCGGATCCATAAATAAGCAGCAAGCTTATAATTTTATGCAGTAAGGCACTAAAAACAGCAAACGCTCCGCCCATAAGGAATCCCAACCGGTTACGGCCCACGAGTCGGAGGAACAGTTCCAGTAAAAAAGCTTCGGCTAAAATCCCGGTCATGGGTCCTAAAATGATGGCGCTGGGCGAGATGGACTTCATGAGCGCGGTAATTACCCCCGCGCGTAAAATCAAACCTTTATCGTTCCAAATATGCGAAAAGGTGACCAAAAGGTACACCGCGATGAACGACAACATCGTACCCGACAATGGAACCCTAAGGTTGTGCAGGAAACTTCCCAAAACAATTTCGATGCTGGCCCAAATACTTCCCACCACGGCAGCTTTTAACCAAAGTGGGTTCAGTGGTTTATAGGGATGATGTTCCATACTAGCCTAGGTTTGAAATGAAGGCCTAAAAGTATTGTTTTTTTGAAATTTTCCTCAGCCTACAATAATTTTTTGTGTTGGTAATGCCAGAATACATGTTATTAATAACAGAAGCCAAAATTCAGAAAATCAAATGTCAGAAATGAAAAACTCAGATTTTTACAGATTGGTTTATTGATATCGTTGGGTATATAGGCATCATCGGCATTCAAAGCAAATCATAGCGCCCATTGGGCGGAAACTTCAACAGGAGCGCATTCTGTGGCGACCAAAAGCCCATTACTTATATACCATGTTGGGTGTTCGTGGTTTTTATCTTATTTCTATTCCTGTTTTCTTGATTTCATTGATAAAAGGATTATCAGAAATAAAGTCTTGTTTAGACATTGGATGAGGCTCAATCCTTGAATCAAACTTTGATGCCAATAACATTAACTGAACTTGGGTGTCAAATTTGTCAGAATCCTTTAAATTGTCTATAATCAATGCAATATCTATATCACTTTCAAGACGTTGGTTGTTTTTTGCAAATGAGCCAAATAAATACGCGGTTACAAATCCGGGTGTTTGATTTGCAACTGTTGTAATGTATTGTCTTATTATATTATCAGTTTTTTTATCCATTGTCTGTTTGTTTTTAAGTTCTCAATCCATGTTACGGTATATTCAGGAGTACATTTTTGCTGAAAGCTCATTTTATAATCATCGTATCTTGCATTAATATTAAATGCTGTAACAGTAACTAAGAATAATTTTTGATCTTCGGTTAATTTTAAATCACATTTTTCTGCAAGCCGCAAAAGATTGTGGATAAATGGGGGATAATCGTTATTAATCTTGACATACAAGGCTTTAAGTAATTTTTCAATCATCAGGTGACCTATAAATAAGGCCAATTGTATTTTTTACTTTCAAACATGGCCAGCATTGTTTCAAAGTCATCATCCGAACTTTCCGACCAATATTTAATCAGCTTTTCCTTGTCAAAATCTTTCTGTTCCATTTTCCAAATGTACAAAATTTATTTAGGTCATTAAGTTGCTTAGGCGTGTCTTTACTATCATAACACCCAACTAATGGTTTGAGTTCAGTGTCTTGAATCTAATAACAAACCCGCTATTTCTGCCTCATATAAATTTGGATGGGGACACCGGTAAAACTGTACGCGCTCCTGAGTTTGTTTTCCAGGTACCTCATGTAGGGTTCTTTCACATATTGGGGCAGGTTGCAGTAAAAAGCAAATTGCGGGGTGTTCGTTGGTAGCTGGGTTACATACTTTATTTTAATGTATTTACCTTTTATAGCTGGAGGCGGAAAGTCTTCAATTGCTTCCAACAAATATTGGTTTAATTGTGAAGTAGCGATTTTTTGCTTCCGGTTTTTGTAAACCTCCATGGCGGTTTCAATAGATTTAAAAATGCGCTGTTTGGTTAAGGCCGAAATAAAAAGGATGGGGACATCGGTAAATGGGGCCAGTTTTTCTTTAATCATCTCGGTATATTGTTTGACAGAGTGGGTGTCTTTCTCAACCAAATCCCATTTATTTATCAGAACTACCACCCCTTTACGGTTTTTCTCAATCAGGTGGAAGATGTTCACATCCTGAGCTTCAACACCCCGGGTAGCATCTATCATCAATAAGCAAACGTCCGATTCCTCAATAGTCCGTACAGCCCTCATCACTGAGTAGAATTCCAGATCTTCGCTTACTTTTGATTTTTTGCGCAAACCGGCTGTGTCAATGATGGTAAATTCATACCCGAATTTGTTGTATCGCGTGTTAATAGAGTCACGGGTAGTTCCGGCAATTTCAGTAACAATGTTGCGCTCTTCGTCGAGCAGGGCATTTATCAGTGACGATTTTCCGGCGTTAGGGCGTCCCACCACCGCTATTTTTGGGAGTTCGTCTTCTTCTTCGCCTTCCTCTTTTTTTGTAAAATATTTGATGGCCTCATCAAGCAGTTCCCCAGTTCCTGAACCGTTGATGGAGGATATGGTGAACACCTCACCCAGCCCCAGAGAATAAAACTCGCTGGCCAAATAGGCGCGGTCGTGGTTATCCACTTTATTGGTGGCTAAAATCACCTTTTTCCGCGATTTGCGGAGTATCTCGGCAATGCCAAGATCTAAGTCGGTAATGCCACTGGTGACATCGGTCAAAAACAAAATCACATCGGCTTCATCTATGGCCAGCATCACCTGTTTCCGTATTTCCGATTCAAAAATATCATCCGAATTGGTGACATATCCCCCAGTATCAATGACACTGAAGTCGTACCCGTTCCAATCTGCTTTGCCATAATGACGGTCGCGGGTTACCCCGGCGGTTTCGTCAATAATCGCTTTGCGCTCCTCAATCAACCGGTTAAACAGGGTTGATTTCCCCACGTTGGGTCTTCCTACAATTGCTAAAATGTTTGCCATAAATATGATTATTTGTTGTCGGGCGTCTGTTTTTTTAATAAACCGTTACCGATTTATTAGTTCTCGTAACCAAAGTATTTGAGGTTTTGTTCTTTATCGCGCCAATCTTTTAAAACTTTTACATGTAATGCCAAAAATACTTTCTTCTCGAAAAAGGCCTCCATATCTTTCCTGGCCTCAGTCCCCACCTTTTTAAGGGCCAAACCTTTGTGCCCAATGATAATTCCTTTTTGGGAATCGCGGGCCATATAAATCATGGCCCTGATGTGAATAATATCGTCCGACTCTTTAAACTCTTCTGCATTCACCTCGCAGGAATAGGGAATTTCTTTTTGATAATTCAGGAATATCTTTTCGCGGATAATCTCCTGAACAAAGAAACGCTCGGTTTTATCAGTGAGTTCATCTTTTGGGAAATAGGGGGGTGATGCCGGCAGCAATTCCAGGATGCGTTTAAATACGGGTTCAATATTGAATTTTTCAAGAGCCGAAACTGGGAATATCTCTGCTTTCGGGAGTTTGTTTTTCCAGTCTTCCACCAGTTTTTCAAGAATATCTTGCCGGGTAAGATCAATTTTATTGATTAAAAGAAGCACCGGGGACCCTGAGTCTTTAATCTTTTCAAGGTAATCTGCATTTTTTTCAGGCATCTCAACCACATCGGTCACATACAGGATAATGTCGGCATCGGTAATGGCGGTATCCACAAATTTCATCATGTTTTGCTGCAATTTGTAATTGGGCTTCAGAATACCGGGGGTGTCGGAATACACCAGTTGAAAGTCGTCGCCATTAACAATACCAAGGATGCGGTGGCGGGTGGTTTGTGCTTTACTGGTAATAATGGAAAGTTTTTCGCCTACAAAAGCGTTCATTAAGGTTGATTTTCCCACGTTCGGATTACCAATAATATTTACAAAACCTGCTTTATGATCCATGCCTTAAATTTTTGGCAAAGATAGGTTTAGAGGTGGTTAATACAAAATATTAGAGTTACTTATGTGAGAAATAGATTTGGGAAGGCAATTTTTTTATAACTTGACCCTACCGAAAGCGTTCTTATTATGGTTAAATCAATAGGTAATAAAAACGAAATCCCCATGAATGAGAGCGATTTAATTTAACGGATAGCAATAGAATTGTTTCATTTAAATGGCATATCATGGATTTTAAAAGTATTGACCCAATGGTTCCCACATTAAAAGGGAGTTACCGTTTTTTTTGCTGGTGTTCAGGTGCCCGTTTATATCTGTTAAAACGGTGTCCTACCGATTTCAATGTGTTTTTCGGGATTGGGATGATTGTTTTTTTAACTGGGGTAATGGCAACCTTTTCAGGCAGTTATGCCTTTTTCACCATTTTTCAGAACCCTTATCTGGCTATGGGTTTTGGACTGTTTTGGGGGACACTGATTTTCTTCTTCGACTGGTATCTGGTATCGAGCCTTAAAAAGGAGAATAAATTCATTAAAGAACTGATCACGGCCAGCCCTCGGATTATTTTGGCTGTTTTTCTTGCCGTGGTTATTTCGCGGCCATTGGAACTAAAACTGTTCGAATCGGAAATCAACGGGCAGTTGGAGACCATGAGTCAGGAAAAATACAATAAATACAAAGAGGTGGTTGGTGTAAGTTTTATTGAAGTAGAACAATTGCAAAATCAGAACAAAGAATTCCAGCGCACCATCGACGAGTTGTTGACACAACGGAACATGTTGTTTGAATTATTGGTGGAGGAGGCCGAGGGGCGCAGCCCGATTGCCAAAACCGGAAAGGGTTCGGTGTATCGCGAGAAAAAAGCAGAATATGATCGGGTAAACAAGATTTATGAAGAGGAAAAAGCCCGGCTGTATCCGTTAATTGATGCAAACAACCGCCGGTTATCTCAGTTAAAAAGCGAACGCGATCAGCAGTTGGTTTCGGGCAACCAAACCTTACGAAGTGCTATCGGCTTTTTGGCCCGTTTGGAAGCTTACGGCCAGTTGGGAGAACAAAACAAAGGCATCCGATATACCGGATGGTTCATTCTTTTCATGTTTATTTGCATCGAGACGGGGCCAATGTTTGTAAAGCTGATTTCGAAGCGTGGGGCATACGATGAATTGCTGTCGCTCGAAGAGGCTAAAGTAATTTCACAGTCGCGGCAGGAATTGACCCAAATCTCAGAAAAAACCCATCGGTTGAATACTGTAGAGAAAATGAAAAGCCAGGCCCGGTTAGATGAGGAACTGGAATATAGTAAAGATTTTGCCCGTTTGTTGGTTGAGGCTCAAGCAGAGGTTGGCCGCGAGCGCATCAAACGTTGGAAAGAACGGGAATTGCGTAAAATAGATGAATCCCTTGAAGATTTTCAGCCGACTATTGAAGAATTGATTGAAGAGGCAAAAGCTTATATGAAACCAAATTAATACGGGTTACTTGTTACCACTTAAAGCAAAGCGGGGTCTTTGATGGGACCAGCTTGCAAAGAATTAAAAAGCTGTTTTTTTAACTTCGACATATTCAAACGGAAAGTCAACCACTTCCGACAACTCTTCGCCCACTTCGCGCATGTCTTCGTCGTTTTGGTCGTAAAACCAGTGAATGTTTACATTCAGTCCATTGGCGTGCATTTGGTTAATCAGCACCAACATGTCAAGTATAAATTTGGCCGATGAAGAATTGAAATAGTCGAACTTGAATCTAAAAACGAGTGGAGAACCGGTGTATTTTGCTCTAAAATCATCGTTTATCGAAAGGCGGAACTTTTCAAGCCAGGTAATCACAGGGACATAAAAATCGCGGACATCTTCGGGCCGCGAGCACCCTTTAATTTCAAATAGGTTTTGGTCAGGATCGAAATAAACTTTTGGCGTGGAGGTGGTTTCTTTGGCGTGTAATGGTTCCATGGTTTAGTTTTTAGAAGGATATTTCGCTAATGATATCTCAAATATAAAAAATGAAAATTCAATTCCCTCTTTATGTATAAAGTATTTTAATTGTTTTCTCGAATTCCGTGCAATTTCAATAATCCCCAACCCGGCACCGCCTTTATCAGAAATGCGGGCTTTGGCAATAGATTCCCGGTAAAGTTTGTTTTGTTCCTCAAGCGTAAGGGCATTCATGGCATCAATCTTAGTTACCAGTTTGCTAATTTCAGCATTACGTACATAATTTCCGATACTTAAAACCAGAATATCTTCATTGGCGGATAGCGACAGTTCAGTTTGGTGATGATGAAGGGGGTGATTAATTTCGAAATGGTACTTCAAGGTATTTTCCAGGCATTCTACCATGATGGAATATAACCGTTTTTGGATGATGAACTCAAGTTCCAGCTCTTTTGTTTTTTTAGTAAATGCCAAAAGCAAATCCTCAATCACCGGATAAGTTAATGCACCATGGAATTCCAAAATATTATTTGTTTCTACTTGGGTCATGCTACAGGAAAATTAAAAACAATCATCTTTTTTTATTTAAGATGAACAATCAAGTTCTGATTTTAATAGATTTACTCTCCCAAACCATCCACAAATATAAAATAAATTAGAATATTTTCTATCTCAATTCAAATTTAATAATCAACATTGAATTTGCAAATGAGGATTTGTCTTCATAAAAATGAAGGTTTTGTAAGAGTTACTCTGTTTAAGTCAGTCTCCCGCTGTCAGTATGTTTGTGCTCCTTCTACAGATTTTAGGATCAACTATAAGCCCCCCGTTTCAGCATGGCAACCTCTTTATCATCAAGGAAACGCCATTTGCCCCGTGGGAGGTTTTTCTTGGTTAGTCCGGCGTAGTAAACACGGTCGAGTTTTTTTACTTTGTAACCCAGATACTCAAACATGCGCCGGACCACGCGGTTGCGTCCAGAGTGGATTTCGATGCCCACCTCATGTTTGTCGTCAGGGTTGCAATAAGAGACTTCATCGGCTTTCACAGAACCATCTTCCAGAACAACCCCATCATAGAGTTTTTGTAAATCGGCTTCACTTGGAATTTTATCTAACGTTACCTGATAAATTTTCTTCTTATTGTTTCGGGGATGTGATAAATAATCGGCCAAGTCCCCATCGTTGGTCAACAAAAGGAGTCCGGTAGTGGCTTTGTCTAACCTGCCAACTGGATACACCCGTTCTTTGCAGCCGTTGCGGATTAAATCCATCACGGTATTTTTGGCATGCGGATCGTCCAGGGTGGTGACATAATCTTTGGGCTTGTTCAGCAGGATGTAAGTTTTTTTCTCTGGGATGATCGGGGCATCGTTAAATTTTACTATATCACCATAACCGACTTTGGTTCCCAGTTCGGTAACTACTTTTCCGTTGATGGAAACAACACCTGCTGCGATATAGGTGTCGGCATCGCGGCGGCTGCATATCCCGGCGTTAGCTAAATAACGGTTCAACCGGATTTCGTCGGTGGTTTTTTTTAATGCTTGCTTTTCCTTGGGTTTTACCGTAGCACGCTCGGTTTTTCGCTTTCCTTCGAATCCTTTAGTGTTTTTGCTTTTTCTGGCAGGTTCTTCCCTCCGTCTGCTTTGTCTTTCCATGGTACCCTTTTTTAATGTTTTTGTTAAACGATGTGAGCCGTGTATTGTTTGCAATAAAGCATGTTAAATTGTGATTAAATGATAATCGGTCGTTCCCAGCCCGATTTTTTCAGCATGTTTCAATCCTGCCAGCCAGTCTGCATTTGGGTGGGCCATTCGGAATTTGTCGGCTCCTACCGATGGATGATACACCTCCATGGCTTTAGCCAGCTTTGCCTGAGGTAGCAAGGGAGCCCCTTTTACAAGGTCGGCACAGGCCATATCTAAGGCGACCGGATCGGTGGAGGCTGCCATGCCGATGTTCGGTACCAACGGAAAATCGTTATAGTTCCAGCAGTCGCAATCGGGCGACACATCCATGATAAAGTTAATATGCAGCGAGGGTTTGCCTTTTACCACGGCCATGGCGTATTCGGCAACCTTTTCGTTCATAAAAGACGAAGCATTTTCCCAAACCACCTGGGCAGCATCAAACTGGCAAACGGCAATACATTGGCCGCAGCCTACACACGTATCGTAGTCGATAACTGCTTTGTGGCCGGCATCCAGATGAATGGCATCGTGGGCACAGTGGGTCACGCAAATGTTGCACCCCGTACAATTTTGAGTGGCAATGTGGGGTTTCGAGGTAGAATGCAAAATCAATTTACCACCTACCGAGGCGGAACCCATGCCCAGATTCTTTAATGCACCGCCAAATCCTGCCATCTCGTGACCTTTGAAATGGTTCATCGAAATGATCACATCGGCTTCGGCAATGGTTGCAGCAATACGAGCGGTTTTGCAATGCGGAAGGTCAATTTCTACTTCCTGTTGATCGGTGCCTTTCAGCCCATCGGCAATAAGGATGGGGCAACCTGTCACCACCTCGGTAAAGCCGTTTTGGGTAGCACTTTTTAAATGATCCACGGCGTTGGAACGTTTGCCCGAGTAAAGGGTGTTGGCATCGGTTAAAAAAGGTTTGCCTCCGGCCATTTTTATTTTCTGGACTATTTCGGCTGCAAAGTTTGGCCGGATAAAAGCCATATTTCCGGGTTCACCAAAATGGATTTTAATGGCAGTGAATTTGTTTTCAAAAGCAATGGAGCCAAATCCGGCGGTATCGGCCAATTTGTTAAGTTTCTGCAACAGGTTCAGTTTCGGATTGGCCCTAAGGTTGGTAAAGTAAACGTTCGATGTTGGCATTGTTTTTTTATATTAAGGTGCAAAAGAACTATAAAAATACCATTTAATCAACTACATTGAAATTGGGGCGTTAAAAAAAGCCCATTGAACCGACTTCTGTTTGGCCAATGAACTTTAGGATTTATTAAACTGAAACTTACGGGTGACCTTTTTCCGGAAAAGCCATCGGATGACTCAAAGCCATCCGGTGATTAAAAAACTCAGGTTCTCGGTTATTGCACCACCATTTTCAGAGTCTGGACGGGGGCACCGTTCAGGGTAAGGGAAACTAAGTAAATGCCCGGTTCCAGTTGCTGCGGGTTATTTTTACGGCTGTACCCCCTCCGGCAACTTCCTGGCTGAGTACCACGGCCCCAAGGCTGTTATACCGGCTGCAGTGGCCGCACAGCCTTGTATGAGGTGATTCCCATTAACCACCATTATGCTGAGTTTATTAAAAGCCGTAAAGATGACATCAAGGAAACCCTCCTGAGCGATGGAATTATCCCATTATCTGTTAGGGCTTATGACCTTTTAGCCGAAGGTATTACTTCGCTGGAAGAAGTTTACCCCATTCTGTTGAACAGCCTGTAGATAGATTAGATTTATTCTAAATTAAACCCTCTCCTGAATATTTTATTGTACTATTAAAAAACATTTTTTATAATTGTACGGTCATTAGCAATGGTGTAGCCTCATAAACCAACAATTTATTGACAAATGGTACCTTTTAACGTGTAATATTTTTTAAAAAACAATTGATTCTATCTTAACTTGAAATGATTTGTTATCTACTCAAAATGACTAATTTTGTTTAAAGCAATAAAATAAACCAATACACAATACAGTAATTATATATAATTATGAAAAGAGTTCTTGTATTTATTAATATTAATTTAATAATGACATCCTTTGTGTTTACTCAAGGAATAACGTCACCGAAAACGTATGATTTTGTGAGATACGGTAGTATACCGGTATCGATGTATACGGGACAAATAGATTTAAATGTTCCAATATATAACTATAAAGATCAGGACTTTAATATTAATATTGAGGCAATATATAGTTCCAATGGTTTTATGCCAGCAAAAAGAGAATCAGAGATTGGTTTAGGTTGGTTTTTAAATGCTGGAGGAGTTATAACCAGGACAGTTTATGGAATACCTGATGATTATAATACGTATTCAAGTTCTGACGGTGAATTGGCAGGATACTATTTATTAACCAAAGATCATAATTTTGATGCTGATGATTTTGATGCTGATGATTTTGCAGCTTCTAATTATTATGATTTTGATGGTACGGTTGTAAAAAAATATAATGATGAATATTATGAAGTTGAACCTGATATTTTTAATTTTAGGTTTCAAAATTTAAGCGGAAAGTTTTATATTGGCCCTGATGGATACCCGGTTGTTATTTGTGATAGGCCATGTACAGTTGACTTATCAGGATTTAATCCTCAGGATGATTTAGCATTTCATAGTGATAATTCATCAAATCAAATTATTTATGACAATTCTGAAATTCGAATTACTGACGAAAATGGCTATATATATGTTTTTGGAGGAAATGAAAATTGCCTTGAGGTAGATATGAAAGGTGCAGAAGACTATGAAGTGGATGGTCATAATGCACTATATGATCTTAAGATAACCAGTTGGTATTTAAGTCAAATTATTGCTCCAAATTCACGGACTGTATATTTTAATTACAGAAAGCCAGATTATAGCGATCCGAATTTTGAGTATTTAGATATTAGAAGAAAATTCCCTAAAAATGGAGAATATTATTTGAATATTACTAAGGGTGTGTATAATGTTTATAAGCAAGAAGAACTTAATGCTTTTAGTTATTCTTTTTTAAGTTTGGATAATTACAGTTTCTATAAAGAATATAGCACAACCGGAACTGCAATAAGCTATAGTGTTACTAAAGGTGTTGTTTTAGAAAGCATCGATATTGGGAATTGTACAATTGATTTTGATTATTCACAAAAAGATTATTTTTTTTATAAAAAAAATGATCTTAATATAAGTCCAAAATTTACTGATATATATAATAATCAGCTAAATGATATTTATGTTAAATATGATGATAGAATTGAGAAAACAGTTTCTTTTAATTACAGTACGTCAGGAGGGATCTATGAACGGTCGTTTTTAGATGAAATTGTTTTGGCTGATGGAGGAATTTATTCTTTTGATTACTATATGCCCTATTCCATACCTCCTAGCCATACTGATTGTATTGATCATTGGGGATATTGGAAAGGTGGAACAAGTACTGATTATTCTAATTTATTACCATCTGTAGATTTTGATGCTAATTATAACCAAGAAATAACCAACACAAAACGAGATCCTAATGCTGCATATGCTTTAGAAGGTATGCTAAAGGAGATTTCCTACCCAACAGGAGGAAGATCTATTATACATTATGAGGGGAATGATTATTCTAAAAAACTTGACCGTAGGTCAGATAATGATTTTTTGCCAAACATATATTCTGAAAATGGCAATGGCGGTGGTCTAAGAGTTTCATTAATAATGAATTATATCAATAATGTATTTGAAAATAGCATTACGTATAAATATGTAACAGGATATCAATATGATCATAACTCGTCAACTTCAAGCGGAGAGTTATATAAGTGGCCCACTTACGGTAATAAAAATCATATAATATGGGAAGATAATACTGGTTGGAATGGATTTTTAAACTATTCTACTTTTGATTATGAATGGATATATTCTGTTATACGTTCAACATCTTGTAATTATATGAATTATAATGATCCGATAGTAGCATATTCCGAAGTTGTAAAAATTCAAAATGATGATTTTTATACTATCAACAAATATAGTACTTATAGTTCGAATCCAGATTTAACTGATTATCAGCTTTCTTATACTCCAAGCGAACCAGTAAATTTAAGATATGTTAATATGTATGTTGAATTAGGAGATTTATCTTGTGAGCGAGGAAAAATTGTAAAATCAACAGAATATAATAATTCAGATAAGCCTGTTAGGGAAAAAGTATATGGTTATAATACTCAAAATAGTCAATTAATAGGAAAAACTCCTGTACCTATATCCCTTGATATTGTTGGAGAAATAAAGTATTTGAATAATTACATATACAATCTTACTAATGAAACTGTTATTGATTATTTTTATGATGCTTTGGGAAGTCAGAGCGATACTTCATCAACCATAACCTATACCTATAATAACTTAGGACAATTACAAAGTACCAAAACAACAAACAGCCAAAATGTTGTACAAAAAACCACTTATAAATATCCAAGTGATTATAGTTTTCCGACTCAAGCAATGTCTAATTATGCCGTAGAAGCCATTTATGCATTAAATGAAAAAAATATGATTAGTACTCCATTAGAAGTAACTGAATATAAAAATGGATTAGTTACCAATAGTAGCCTGACCACCTATAAATACGATGCCTCAACTAACCTTCCCAATCCCTATCTTATTTATAAACTGAAGACGTCCTCTCCATTGACCTATGCTGCGGAAGGATCAGATTCTTATACAACTTTTACTCCAAGCTATGTTAAAAGTATGAGTCCCTATTTTATAATGGATAATTATTACATTACCCCCAACACTCAATTTGATAAATACGATGCCAATGGCAATCTTCTGCAGTATCATAATTCAGATGACATAAACACCAGTTATGTTTGGGGTTACAATAATACCTACCTAACTGCCAAAATAGAAAACGCCGAAGTGGGAGAGATTGCCTATACCAGTTTTGAAAGTTTAAACGAGGGGAACTGGTCTTTTAATTCAGGAACTATTGTTAATGATGCACTCCTTGCCAAAACAGGCAAAACCTATTTTATTATGAATGGGGCACCAACCATTTATAAGAGTTTGCCTGTCGGTACCTATCGCCTTGAATATTGGTCAAAAGCTACATCTCCAACTATAAATGGTGGTACCATTACCTCAATATCCACATCGAGTGCCGATTCTAAAGGATGGATTCAATATATTAAAGAACTAACATTAAGCACAGCAACTACCATTTATTTAACGGGATATAATATAGATATAGACGAACTCCGATTGTACCCTTCCGATGCCCAGATGACCACCTACACCTACGACCCCTTGGTAGGGATGACCAGTGAGACGGCACCCAACGGGGTAACCACCTATTATGAGTACGATGCTTTTGGTCGTTTATGGAAGGTAAAAGACCAGGACGGGAATATTATAAAACAGTACGAATACCATTATGCTAACCAGTAAACTGCAACACGATGAAAAATCCCATTAAAATATTATTGACCGCCACATTTGGGTTCCTCCTATTTACCGCCGGGGCACAAGAAACAACCATTGACTCAACCTGGATAGTTCGGACGGACTACATAACCCCCGCAGGGCTACCAGACAGTGCCTGGGTTAAAGAGATACGTGTTGTCATAAACCTGCCCATGGCCCCTGGTTTGGCCTCGGTCCAGATTAGTTTCGGGACCTCAGAAGGCGACAGCGACCTTTACTACTCCGAGGTTAACCTTACAGACGGACAGTCGTCAACCCAAACGGCAATTAGCCCTGAAGGGTGGCTGGTAATACCTGCCGGCCAATTTGAGGTTGACCCCGAGCATTTTTATGTGGCAACAAAACTATTTGACAACAACCAACAACTATTGAACCCATGAGAAAGATTATTACTGCAATCCTGTCCATTATATCCATGCTCCCGGGGGCAATTAACGCGGCAACTGTTGATATATCTGTTACAACAGATACCTATGTTTCAGCTTCAGCAACTACTTCGAATTATGGGACCGGGCAATACCTGTATGCCCAATATAGCACCAGCCTGCTAACCCTTATGAAGGTTGACCTGAGCTCGATACCCACCCATGCCATCATCACAAAAGCGGAGCTTTATTTGTTTGCCTCATCGGTAACCAGCCCGTCGAGTGTCTTTTATTTCGATAAAGCTACGGCCAGCTGGGGTGAAACCACAGCCACTTATGCTAATAAACCAGCAACAACTACTACCGGGCGTATCTCCAAATCTGGGTTCCCCTCAGCAAACACCATTGACATTACTTCATGGGCGCAGGGGTGGTATTCATCGCCATCCTCCAATTACGGGTTCCAGATCAGTGCCGCCGCCAGTGGCAACAGTGCCACCTTCTACTCTGCCGAGTTTGGTGGAACCGTGTCCCTGCGTCCCTATGTGAAGATTACCTATACTACCGATTATATCAGCTGGACAAATATGACCGGGGGGTTTGGTACCAGTGGAACAGGTTTTTCTACCTATATGTCAACTGGAACAGCCAATTCTTATAACACCCTGCCGGCCAATACCGATGGCACATTTGGGTTCACTATCGGTTCTATAAATTCAGGTTCTATGGTTCTAGGCTTGGCTGACCCCACAAATTTATCTGCTGTTTTATATGGGTTTTCTATCACTTACAGTTCAAGTACCAGTACTTCGACAGTAGTTGCCAAGGCCAATGGTTCCACAGTGGGAAGTTATTCCAGCATCCCTGCAGGAACCGTCTGCTCTGTACAGCGGACAGGAAACAACCTGGTATTTAAAGTGGGTGCATCAACCTGTACCTATACTGGAACCTCTACCGATGGCGCCCATCGGCTGGTGGTGGTAGCCAATATATCATCAACAGGGGCTTACTTTAACTACGTATGGGCCTCCTTTGGCACCTATTACAATGCACCGGCAACAGTATCGAACTATATCCCTGCACGGACTGCTACAGCCAACTATATAGCCACCATTTCGCCGAGGACAGCTGTTACCAGTGTCCCGGACATTACCCTCAGCCGCTTCCCGGATTCGTACCCCGAGGACATCCGGTATTTCGACGGGCTGGGAAGGCCGGTATTAACTGTTTCGGTCTGCGCGAGCCCCACCGGGAAGGATATCGTCACAGAAGTCGGTTACGACAACGTGGGGCGGCAGGTGTACGATTACCTCCCCTTTACCAAAGCCTCAAACAAAGGGGCGTTTATCGCTGCCAGCACCTGTGCCACAAACCGTACCTCATTCTATGCCACAGGGAACAGCAACGGGGTGGTAGTAGAAACCAATACCGGGGCCCTGTTATCGGAAAAGGTGTTTGAAAGCTCCCCCCTGGACCGGTTGGTTGAAACCTATGCCCCGGGGAACAGCTGGCAAACTAAACCCGTTTCATATACCTACGGTACCAACACGGCCGGCGATGTGAACATGTACACCATTGCCGCCACCGCTTCGGCGGCCCTTTATAAAGCAGGCACCTATGCCGCCGGCACCCTTTATGTCAACCAGGTAACCGATGAGGACGGCCATGTGGTATTGGAATACAAAGACCTGGAGGGCAAGGTGGTGATGAAGGAGTCGCGGGACGGCACCACCAAGTTCCGCACCTATTATGCCTACGACGACTTCGGGCTGCTCCGGTATGTGGTGCCCCCAAAGGCGTTACAGTACCTGACATCGACAAGCTATAGCAACACATACCCATATGTCATGGAACTTTGCTACTATTACGAATACGACGCCAAAAGGCGGATGACCCTCAAGCGATTGCCCGGGGCTGGGGCTGTGGATATGGTTTACGACAAACGCGACCGTTTGGTGATGACCCAGGATGGCAACCAGGCCACTGCACAGCAACAAAAATGGTCATTCACCATGTATGATGTTTTAAACCGGCCGGTTATTACAGGTGAAATAACTAAAACTGCAACCCGTGAGGTACTCCAGGGATATTTCAATAACGATAACGGGGATATGGGCGAAGTCCCCGACCAGTCCACCGGGCTGTTGTACAAAAATACCAGCTATCCCCCAGAAATAATTATTGCGTTGGCAGATGTTAACACCATTACCTATTACGATAACTACCCCTCGTACCATTCGGGTATCGGTTATACACGGCTGACTACCGATTATGATGCCTCGGCCAGCACAGCTACCACAGGGATGGTAACCTTGGTCAAAACCCGGCCACTGACCACGGGAACCTCATTTACCCTAACCAATGCCTTTACCGTAACCAAAAACTTTTACGACAGGTATGGCCGGGTGATAGGTACCACCACCGTGGACTACAACAACCTGACCACTGTTGTAAACAACAGATACGATTTTACAGGCAACCTGCTCAAGACCCAGAAACAGGTAAAAAACGGTACCGCCGAGATGCTGACCATAGCCCAGAAGATGGTATATGACCACCGCAACCGCCTGCTGGAGGCCTACCACAAAATAGGCACCAACGCCGAGGTGCTGCTGGCACAGAACGGGTACAACGAACTGGGGCAGCTCATGGAAAAACGGACGGGGATGCCTGATTTTAACAAACCCTACCTCCAGTACACCGATTACAGCTACAACATCCGTGGCTGGCTCTCCGGCATCAACAACAGCACGGTAAGCGACGGCGAGGGCGACCTGTTCGGGATGGAGCTGCTCTATAATACCTCCCACAGCCAGCTGGCCAACGGCACGCTATTCAACGGGAACATTGCTGGGGCGGTATGGACCATCTCGGGGTTGGATAAAAAGGGATACCGTTATACCTACGACGGGTTGAACCGGCTGAGAACATCGTATTACAAACAAGGCAGCAGCCTTACAACTAATGCAGAATATTATAACGAGAACCTTACTTACGACGCCAATGGAAATATTAACAGCCTGACACGGAAACAGGGTACCGCCACAATTGACAACCTGACTTATAATTACCTGAACAACGGGAACAGGCTTAAATATGTGAGCGATGCAGCAACGGCAAGCGGCGGGTTTATTGACGGCAACACCGGAACGGGTACCGACTATACCTATGACGGCAACGGGAATATGGTGACGGACTTAAACAAAAAGCTCAATATTGCATATAATTACCTAAATTTGCCCAATAAAATCACCACCACCGTGAACACCACCGACAAGGTTGAATATTTATACGATGCCTCAGGTGCCAAACTGGCCAAGCTGACCAGTACTGCAAACAACCCGGCGGTATTTGAATATTATATGGGCGATGTGGTACTTGTGAAACCGTACCCCACTTTTGCTTGGTATCTGCAGTACATCCTTACCCCCGAGGGCAGGGCCACCACAGCCGGTTCATCGTTTACCGGGGTGCCTACCTACGAGTACCACCTGAAAGACCACCTGGGCAACACCCGCGTGGCCTATATAGCCGGTGCCAACGGTGCAGCCGATGCGGTGCAGGAGGCCGATTATTACCCCTTCGGGATGAAGATGGCCTCCGCCCTGTACGAGAACAACACCAACAAGTACCTGTACAACGGCAAGGAGCTCCAGGACAACCTGCTGGGAAACATTAATCTGGACTGGTATGATTACGGGGCACGGTTTTATGACCCGCAATTGGGGAGGTGGACTACAAAAGAACCTTATGCCGAGCTTGTTCCCGGTATCAGCCTATATGCTTATTGTTATAATAATCCTGTTAATTATATTGAACCTGGAGGAAGATGGCCTTTTTGGGTGCATGAGAAGATAATTCGAGAAGCTTTAAGCCCATATATTGGACATGGTTTAACTGTTGAGCAATTGGATGCAATTATTGCAGGAGGTGTATTTATAGATAAAAACTTTCAAGAGGCAGAATTCTCTTACATGCATTCTATGAGAGATGGTACAAATAGCCAAAGTATTGAAGAAGCTAAAGATGCAAGAGATAATTGGGTAAGACAAAACATTGCAGAATTTCAAAGTACAGGTAACTATGAAAAGTTAGGATATGCAATTCATGCGATGTCCGATGAGCATGCTAAATCTCACAGTTGGAAACCTTGGTATGGTCAATCTGGTTTGAATCCGACTTCATGGACTCATCTTGGAAATGAAGTAAATATTAAAGGAAGTGATAGCAAAGCATATCAATTATCGGTAGGATTGGTAGTTGATGCATTTAAGGAAGCAAAACCGAATTTACCATTTTTTCAGGCGGAAAATTCACCAACGCCTCCTAGACCTGTACCGCCGTCTCCAATTACTCCGATTCCACCAAAGCCAATTCCAAATCCGTTACCTGTGCCGACACCGGTTCCTATTACACCTCGTCCTTTGCCGCAACCGCCAATACCTATGCCGCCAAAGAACTGATATTGAAATGATTAAAATCAATAGAATGTTAACTTAACTATGTGAAAATGATAAAAACAATAATAGCTAGTAAAAAAATGCTTGTCCTAACATTTATTTGTTTAGAGTTCATATTTGCATATGGCAAAGATAAGTTAACAAAGATTGAATTAGAAAAGAAAAATCCTATTGAATATGTATTTAACATCTCTAAGGATAGCCTTTATAAGGTTATATTTAATCAATTAAGAATAGATAATACTATGCTGTGGGATAAAGCACATAAATATATGGTTTTAAAAAAGTTGTCCGTTTTATTGGAACAATCTGAAGAAAATTCTGCATTTTGTTTAATGCCGACAACCTATTTAGGTAAATCATGGATTTATTTTGATAAAAAAGGAACCCCATTAAATTACACAGCATGGTTTTACTTGCACATTAAATCAATCGATGGATTACATTCACAAATTACCGTAACTACAATTGATTCAAAGATTGTTATAGGTAAGGAGATGATTCCAAAACCACCTCATTTTGTTAGAAAAGATAAGACATTAGCAGTAGAGCCATCGACTATAGAAGAATATGAAATTTTGCTTGAAATAGGAAAGCTGGTTGGAGAAAAAGGAATGCCACCATTGAGTCTGCCGGAAAAGAAATAAACAGCAAAGCCCCAAACCGGGGCTTTTTGTTTTTATGACGCCAGTTGTTTAAGCTGCAGTGCTGCATTCTCCATAAACTCATAAAAAGTATCCCCGATATTGGGAAAATAGAATTAAGGTAAGTTATAATAAATTAAATTTGCCCAATAAAATCACCACCACCGTGAACACCACCGATAAGGTTGAATACTTATATGATGCTATGGGCAACAAGCTGGCAAAGCGTACCAGCACCGCAACCAACCCCGCTGTGGATGAATATTATATGGGGGATGTGGTAATGGTCCGGGCCTATCCTATAATGGCATGGAATATCGAATACCTTCTTACCCCCGAAGGGCGGGTAGATTTTGGTTCAGGCAGCCCCATATATGAGTACCACCTGAAGGACCACCTGGGCAACACCCGCGTGGCCTATATAGCCGGTACCAGCGGTGCAGCCGATGCGGTGCAGGAGGCCGATTATTACCCCTTCGGGATGAAGATGGCCTCCGCCCTGTACGAGAACAACACCAACAAATACCTGTACAACGGCAAGGAGCTCCAGGACAACACCCTGGGCAACATTAATTTGGACTGGTATGATTACGGGGCCAGGTTCTATGACCCTAGTTTAGGCAGGTGGCACGTGATGGATAAAGTTGCAGAAAGTTATTTTGGACATAGTCCATATTCAAATTGTTTCAATAATCCAATAAAGTATCACGACCCTAACGGTATGTGGCCAGAAAAAGTGCATAATAGGATGATTGAAGAAACATTTAAAGGCACATTAACGACCAATGAAATTGCAATTCTTATGCAAGCAAGTAAATACGCTGACATTGCAGAATTTCAAGATACTGATGATTCTTACAGGCATGCAATGGGTCAAGAAGGACTTAGCACAGGTGCATCTATGAAATTATATGACAATTTTATTAATCAGCAATTGGATAATTTTATAAATACAAGTGACCCCAATGCTGCGCTCTTTGAATTAGGTATTGCTTTACATGCCATGATGGACAATGCATCTCCAACTCACAATGGATTTCAGGTATGGAAGGGTATAAAAAAAGAAAAGAATTTTGGGCTAACTCATTTTTTCGGTGAGCAAATGGGAGCTTATGAGGATCCAGCAAATCAACCAGATATTGTTTTAGCAAAACAAGAAATGCTTAAGCTTATTAGACAAGCATATGACATAAAATATGGGGGTACATTGATACCTGAGGTAACTGTAACGGCGAATAGGACAAATAAAAAAGAGAAGTCAAATGAAGAACGCATGCAAGATATGTTATGGCAATCTGTAAGACCTAATGCAAATGGTAATACTGGTCGATACAATAAACCAGGGAGAAGTTCAGACCAAAATTATAGTGATGAATTCTTAAAATGGTATTATGATAAATAGACAAATTAAAATGGCAAATCAAGTTAGCTTATATTTATTATTATTATTTTTTTGTTCAGCTTGTTCTTGTAGTAAGGTAAGGAAATATCCTTTTCAGATTGGTTCGTCAAATCCAATAGAGTATGTTTATCAAATGCCATTGGATGAATTGAGAGAGAAAATTATATTTGATTTTGAATCTCAATTAAGCCCTGATATGGAGGAGATTATGTGTAATTGACGGTTTATAAAGAAGTTGACAGACTACTCTACGATACCATATTTAATAAAGATGAGAATATAAATGACCTTGTGTTGAGTACAAGAAATTTGAAACATGCAACTTTAGGGTATTCGGATGTTTATTTTAAAGGTAAAAAACCTTTATTATATAAAGCTGAATTTCATTTGCATTTTGAAAGAATAAATGACACTATAACGAAAATTAAAATTAATACTATCAACCCTAAGGTTGTGATAGGAAAACAGCGAATAACAATGGCTTCACATAAAGGATATAAGTATAAGACAGTAGAGCCAACAACTATAGAGGAATATAAAATCCTTTTAAGGATTGGTAAAATAGCAGGTGAAAAGAAAATGCCATTTATTAATTTGCCAGAACAAAAATATAATATACCATAAAGAATGGAAAGAGGCTGTCTAAAAAGTTTA
>DOTG01000030.1 GCA_003512955.1 Marinilabiliales bacterium | reverse complement strand
ATCATATCATTTATTTGATACGATATATTTGCCTGATATCCAAACCATGCAGAGGTTCCTTCAAAAAAGGCATCCATTCGATAACCCTGTGCCCCCTGAGAAGCAAGTGCGGGTACTAAATCAGAGATATCATATTCAAATGAGGGTAACCCTGTATCATAGGTTCCGCCACCGCCACCTGCAATTGGATTAAACCCGGCAGAGAATGCCAATTTATCCATTTTATATACGGCATAAATACTTGGAAAGGCAGGTGCAAAAATCTTTCCTTCATAATCTTTAACATTTAAATATTGATAGTCACTTTTGATGGTTCTTGTCTGACCTAAAGTTTGATTACTCAACGAGAGAAAGAACCCGTTATTTGGCAACAAAGTTAACCCTGCAGGGTTAAAGTAAGCTGCATCAATTCCAATTGTTGCATCTCTTGATTGAAGCCTTGTAAACATTACGCTTTGGTTGGTATTGGTTAAAATACCCCCCGCAAATAGTTGGCTGCTGACTCCGGCAGCAAATAACAAAGTAAAAATCTTTTTCATATGTGATTGTTTTTGTTAATACGCAAGCAAAGATATAATAATTTATATATGTTCAAAATATAGGTAGTTTAAAATCAAGCGGGTATGATATGTTCGAACAATGCATTCAAATGTTCGAAATGTTGTATAACCTGCTAAAAATGAGGATCCGGTTTAACGCAAAAATCCAACATTTAATTTTCATCAAACCACGCAGGTCTTAAAATTTAAAGCGGGAAATAGCGTTTTTATTTTATTTGATGGAATAATCATTCATGCAGATATCTTTTTTAAGGATTAGCCTGTTATTTTTGCATTAAAATTGTGGTGCTTTTGCGATGATAAAAAATAGCCTCATAGCATTTCTGATTTGCGTTGGCATAACCTCCGGCGGACAAACCCTTGACCGTGATTCCATCAAGGTTTTTGGCTCTTCCATTATTGGAAACGATACCATGCCCAGCATCCAGATTAAAGAGGTAAAGGTTTTCCCCAAACGGGCCTTCACTTCGCGCAAGCAACAGCGGAAATATAACCGTCTGATGATTAATGTAAAAAAAGCTTATCCCTTTGCGGTGATCGCGCGTGAGGAATTGCGGATTATGAACGAGCACCTGGAGCATATTGATGGTGAACGGGCCCGAAAAAAGTATATCAAGGAGTATGAAAAGGAGATGTTTGATAGGTACGAAGATGATCTGAAGCGGCTTACATTTAGTCAGGGGAAGATTTTAATTAAGCTTGTTTACCGCGAGATTGGGAACACTTCATACAATTTGGTGAAAGAATACCGGGGCGATTTTTCAGCCGCCTTCTGGCAAGGGGTAGCCCGGATTTTTGGTTCCAATTTAAAAAGTACCTACGACCCTTATGGCGAGGATGCCGAAATTGAAATGATTATCCAGATGATTGAAGCCGGTATCATATAAAACACTTTTGTGTACGATTTGGGGTATATTTAACAAAAAGGGTATTTAAACGTTATTAAAAAATCAACATAATTATGTTCTTTTTTTATCTTTAATATAACATTCATGATTCAGAGCCCGGGGATTTTAAACCCGAAATCAAAGGAATGAATTCATATAGTACCGACACAACTATTTAACGACCCCGAATGTAAAATGTAAAAGTGCAGATTATGAAACTAAAACTAACCGGCCGATTATTAGTATCCGTTCTGGGAGCTGTAATTGTATTGAATGCCACTATCCTATTAATTATTGGCCTCCGTGCTTCAAAAGACGATAAAGAGTCAGGGTTTGAATTGGCTATGACCAAATCGCAGGAGGTTGCCTTAGATGTTGAAAAATATATGGATCAAGCCATATTAACTGCCAAAGGATTATCGGGCACATTTACTGTTTACAAAGACAACCAGGTGGACCGGATCAACATTTCAAACCTTTTAAAAGAACTGCTGGTAAAGAACGACAATTTTTTAGCTTTTTGGGCTATGTGGGAACCCAACTCTTATGATGGATTAGACCAAAAATTTGTGGAGGATGATTTATACAAGTCAGCCAGCGGTACCATTGATTTCACCTTTTACAAATCAAATGGGGAAGTTTATCCGGAGCCGGGGACTTTAGACCAGTACCAGGAAGATTATTATACCTTGCCCAAGGAATCGAAGAAATTAGTGGTTATGGATCCGTACATGTACTCTTATACAGGAAATGAAGCCGATAACGTGTATGAAACTACTGTGGCTATGCCTATTTTCGATAATGGGAGCTTTATTGGTGTGGTGGGCATTGATATTGAACTAAAAATGCTAAACACGATTATATCGGGTAGGAAAATTTATGAAACAGGTTTTGCCGCCATCATTTCAGATCAATTGCAGATTGCAGCCCATCCTGACAAAGAATATAGCCAAAAAAAGCTGGACGAGGTATTTAAAACCGATCTGAATAAAATTTTGGATGCTATAAAGAATGGGAAACAGCTTTTCTGGACAGGCAAATCAGAAAAGACAGGCCAAGAGGTAATCCGATGTTTTTCGCCGGTAAAACTTGGCGATTCCGATACCCTCTGGTCGGTAATGGTTGAAATCCCTATGGCAGAGGTTTCGGCAAAAGCACAGGAGATTGTGCTCCTGACATTGCTTATTGGAGTTATTGGTTTAATTGTACTATCAATCATTTTATACCTGATTGCTGTTAATATTACACGGCCGATTATTAAAAGTATGGAGTTTTCAAAGAAAATTTCAGAAGGTGATCTGAGTGCCACTCTCGACATTAGAACCCATGAAGATGAAATTGGCGAATTGGTGGCATCGTTAAATAAAATGTCGATTCAAATTAAAAATATTGTCGATAACATTATTGAAAATGCTGATAGTATTTTAACCTCAAGCATGGAATTAAGCAATGCCTCGCAGCAAATATCACAAGGAGCCAATGAACAGGCTGCTGCTGTTGAGGAGGTGTCTGCATCGATGGAACAAATGGCCTCAAATATTTCACAGAACGATGACAACTCAAAAGCTGCAAATATAAAATCGACCAATTCGTTGAAAGGAATTTCTGAAGTCTCAAAATCAACGATGAAAGTGGTGGAGGCCAGCCGTACCATTTCAGGGAAAATCAAGATTGTTAACGACATTGCCTTCCAGACAAATATTTTGGCCCTTAACGCAGCTGTGGAGGCGGCACGTGCCGGGGAACACGGGAAGGGATTTGCCATTGTTGCCGCCGAGGTGCGGAAACTGGCCGAGCGGAGCAAAACCGCCGCTGACGAGATTGTGGCTCTTGCCAATGAAAGTTTGACATTGGCCGAAACCACAGGACAATTCATGATGCAGGTAGTCCCCGATCTTGAAAAAGCCACCGATTTGGTGAACGAAATTACTGCCGCCACCAATGAACAGGCTAGTGGGGCCTCACAGGTGAACGGGGCTATTCAGCAATTAAATTCGGTGGCTCAAATGAATGCCGCATCCAGTGAAGAACTGGCTGGCAATGCGCAGGAATTATCGGTACGGGCACAGGAATTAAAAGAACTGGTAGCTTTTTTCAAATAACAGCAAGGTTACTGAAGTCCGGAATGTGGTTTTTAACAAGGATTACAACCGGGCTTTTTACCAAACTACGTTTTTCTTTTCCTCAAAAAGAATCCGATAAACTATTATTTATCAGTAAATTAATTCCTAGGTTTTAGACAGTAGCCCAATGATGAGCAGAGGAATAAAAAGATTCTGGGAAAAAACATACTATCAAAATGTTTTTCTGGTAATTTAACATTCATTATCATTGAATTGTTATTCAACTGAACCAATGTGGAGTGCATAATAATATGAATGCTTTTAAAAAATTTACAACCAACATCCGGATAGCTCTTTTTTCAGCATTAGTTATTGCACTGGTTTTAGTTCTCATTTTCTTGGTAATTATTTTCCGGCTCAGGAGCAATGCCATTGAAGACTCGAACCAGAAGGCCGTTTTGGTGTCCAAGGAGGTAAAGCATTCCATTGAAGAATTTTTCCACGATGCCTTTTTAATCAGCAACCTGAATATTGAAAACTTTCTTAAATACAGGCAACAGGGGATTCCACGAAAGATGGCTTACCAGTTCATGGAAAATTCCATCTCAAAGCGGAGCAGTTTTCTGGCCTATTGGACCATGTGGGAACCCAATGCCTATGACCAGGCGGACGACAAATACATGGACGATCCGCTTCATGACCCATACGGGCACTTTGCCATGACTTACTATTATTTTAGAGGGCAGATTACTGTTGAGATCAACGATTCCGCCGATTACCTGGAAGATTACTACAGCATCCCGGCCAAGCTGAAAAGGCCTATTATCCTTGATCCTTATCACTACCAGTACCATGGAAATGAAAAGGTATATTATGAAACCTCACTTATCAATCCTATCATGGTTAAAGATACCTTTTTAGGTGTCTTCGGGATCGATTTCGATTTGAATTTATTGCAGCAGGAACTGCAACATAAAAAAGTCTTTGCTTCTGGATTTGTCAGCCTTTTATCCAATTCCGGGATGTTGGTTACCCATCCCGATCCGGCCAAAGTGGATCATAAAATCAGTGAGTTTTTGCATCCTGAGAACCATAATATTTTAGATTCGATGGAAACAGGGATGGGTTTCAAGACCCAACAAAACTCTGAGTTTTTGAAAAAACCGGTGGTCCGTTTTTTTTATCCCATCTATATGGAATATATGGTTGCACCGTGGTATATCATGATTGAGATACCGCAGGACGAAATTTACAATTCCGTGAAAAAGGTTCAGGTCATAGCCCTTTTAGTTTTGGCCATATTGTTAGTCCTTTTGGTTTATTTGGTATTCATTTTATTTTACGATCGAAAAAACAAAGAAAACCTTTTAGAAGCCTACCAAAAGGTTGTACAAAGTGAGCTTAATTTAAAAATAGCCCATCAGGGTACTTTAGAAAGCGAAGAAAAGTACAGAGCCATTTTCAATAATGCCAACGATGCTATCTTTTTGATGACCGGTGACCGGTTTATTGATTGCAATGAATTAACCTTGAGAATGTTTCAATGCCAGCGCCATGAAATTATAGGGGAACCGCCCTATTTGTTTAGCCCCGAATATCAACCTGATGGCAGCACATCGTACAATAAAGCCTTGGAGAAAATAGAAGCAGCGTATTCAGGCATTCCGCAATTCTTTGAATGGACCCACCAAACATTAAATAAAAAACCCTTTGATGCGGAAGTGAGCCTGACTAAAGTGATCATTCAGGACCAAACGTTTATTTTAGCCATTGTCCGGAATATAACNNTTTTAGAATCAGGCTATAGCCCGGAGGAGCTTGAAGGGTTTGAAATGAGAAACTGGTTTAAATCTGAAAAAGAATTTGAAAATATAATTGGGCATCTTAAGCGGGTTATGGATTCATCTTCGCCATTGCAAATGGAAATGGTATTGGTTGACAAAAAGGGGAATGAGATTCCATATTTGGTAACCACAGAAAAATTGGATATGCCCAATGGTCCCATGCTAATGGGTGTTGGCCAGAATATTGCAGTTTTAGTAAATACTAGAAATGAGAACAGGCGGATTCTGAGTTTACAAAATGCCATACTTGAACATGCCGGTTATGCTTTAATTGCAACCGATACAGATGGAATTATACATATTTTTAATAAAACTGCTGAAAAAATGCTCGGCTATTTGGCTGAAGAAATTATTGATAAAGAAACCCCAATGCTATTTCATTGCTCCGAAGAAGTTAAAGACCTGGCTAATTTACTTTCGCAAAAAACAGGTGAAACCCTTGAACCGGGTTTTGATGTATTTGTGCAGGATGCCCGGATAGGTAATCCCATAGCATGTGAGTGGACATACATACACAAAAATGGTACCCGTTTCCCGGTATTACTTAAAGTGACAGCACTGTATAACGATGCAGGTATAATTACCGGTTATCTGGGGATTGCCATGGATATTACGGAACGAAAAAATTCCGAAAAAGAATTGGAGAACTACCGTGAGCAGCTGGAGCGTATGGTGGAAGAACGGACTAAAGAACTAAGCATTGCCAACAAAGAACTAATCTCGTCCAACGAAGAACTAAATTCGCTTAATGAACAGTTAGCAAACCAGACATCGAAACTTGTTTCAACGTTATCAAAGCTCAAGCAAACCCAGAATCAATTGATTCAATCGGAAAAATTAGCTTCGTTAGGTGTATTTACAGCAGGAATTGCCCACGAAATCAATAACCCGGTCAACTATATTTCGGCTGGAGCATTGGCACTGCTTAGCAATATAAAGGAACTGAGAAAAAAGTTCGCGGAACAATGGACCGATGAAGAAATGACACGCCAATTTGAGGAGATTGATTTTTCATGCCATGCCATTGAGACCGGGGTAGAAAAAACCACTGCAATTATTTCGAGCCTCAGAAATTACTCCCATTCAGGAAACGATAGTTTTATAGAATACAATGTCGTTCAATGTTTAAGCGATGCATTAGTCCTATTATTCAACAGCTATAAGCACCATATAGAAATAATAACAGATTACCCTGATAAAATTCTTATTGAATGTATTCCAAGCAAGATGAACCAGGTATTTGTGAATGTGATTAACAATTCAATACAATCCATTCATGGAAATGGGACGATCCGGATTAGTGCCGCTTACGTGGCCAACCAAGGAAATGTATTGATTGAAATTGAAGACTCCGGTTCAGGGATTGATCCTAAAATTAAGGATAAAATTTTTGATCCCTTTTTTACCACCAAAGAAGCGGGTAAAGGAACAGGACTTGGGTTATCCATCGTTCACAGCATTATTAAAAACCATCACGGAATCATCCAACTGCATTCCGAATCAAAAAAAGGGACAAAAACTACCATCGTATTACCCATAAAACAGCCCGATCACCGGAAATAGTTATAGCTGAATTTTTCAAGAGCCTGCCGGAACTCATTGGCATTGGCATACCTTTGCTCAATTCCTAATTTCAGACGGTGGTACACCTCCTGCCTTGTGTAATGGTTGGGCGGCTTTTTAAAATGATGTTTCGATGCTGCCTTAGATAAAATATCCATCAGTTCTTTAGGAATTACCTTTTTCTCGGGCAAAGGAAATGATGTTTGCAGATTCATTAGTTTTACCGAAAGGTGGCTTTCATACACGGGTTCTTTGGTAATCATTTCGTGCATTAAAAGGGCCACATTGTACAGGTCGGAATGGAAACCGGTGAGTTCATGAAAGCCCAGCACCTGCTCTGGCGGTGAATACACCAAAACAAATGGCCGTTTGTTTCTTTCCGATGATGGCGGCGGCGCTGTGCCTATTTGACGGACCATCCCAAAATCAATCAATTGGAACTGGGGGTTTTTGTAATCGGGATAACCTGCTCTACTTGTAAGCAATAAAACATTGGCTGGTTTTATATCGGTATGGATAAACCCTTTTTGGTGCAATGTGTCGAGTGCATCGAGCAACTGGAATCCACATGCCAGGGCCATCCGGATACGTGTCCGTTTAAAAGCTCTACGGTGTCTTAAATAGTATCCCAAATCGATACTTTGGATATATTCCGAAATCAAATAATGGCGGCTATCCTGATATATATATTCAAATGGGGCCAAAACATTGGGATGCAAGCCATACCATTGGATCTCGTTTTTAAATCGTTCTACTTCATACACGTGTTTTGCCAGATCGGTGGGCAGCATTTTAATAACTACCGGATTCCCTTCGTTTGATACCCCTTTGAAGACGCGGCTAAATTTGGATATTTTACGTATCTGCGATTTAGCGGAACGGGGATCAAACAAATAATCCTCGTTCTGTCCGTGTAATACAATTATTTGCGATTTGTTCTCCATTATAATTATTCATTGTTAATTCAATGTCGTTTAGTTAGCAGGATGAATATTTTAGTATCAAGTAGTCAGTATCAAGGTATAAGATTGAGAGGTGCGAGAAACAAGATTATGTACTCATGAGCTAATGACCAAAAGGGCACATGAATTCCCGTTTCCTGTCTTCNNGTTCTTTGCAGTTAATTTTGCTTTACACTTATTAACCTTAACTAAACACATTGATTGTTAATTGTTCATTGAACTCGCGCATACTTTCTTAAACTGTTTTGAATTTCCGTCCAAATCAAATATTTCGAAGTAAACAATATAGATGCCTGCCGGAGCTTTTGATAAGTCATCCATCAACCCATCCCAACTGAAAGTTCCATGCGCAGCCAGTAATTCGTTTTGAACTACTTTCCGGATCAGCATCCCCTTCTCGTTAAAGATAGTCACATTGGCTACAAATCCGGCCTTTTCAAACTGATAACGGAAGTTTACTACATCGTTATACCCATCGTTATTTGGGCTGAAAAGTTCCGGCTCCACGGTAATTTCATCGGAGGTAGCAACCCATTCCATAAATACCGAATTCTCATAGCCTGGGGTTGCCCAACCAACTGTTTCCGAGGCTGAATGCCAATTCGATGTTTCTGAGGCATGTCTGTCAAAATGAATCCGCTCCAGGCTCACCCCTTCGGTAGTCTGGAGCAGTGCAAACTGCATACCGTCGGTATAAGCAAATTCATCAATTACAATCCCCGAAGTATCCAATAAAACGACAATCCCTTTGTCATCAGGAAACGACGGCAAGCTGGCCATATCGTAAAAAGCCTGTTCATTTTTTGTGAGGTAATTATTCTTTACCAATTCCTGGTCTGGCGATAAAACCACGTACTCCGATGGAAACAAAATAGTTCCAAACCCCGAAACCGTTTTTAACTGATCTAAATTGCCATCGGCATCGCGCGTAGCCAGCAAAAACTGTTTCAGGTTTACCGGAAAATTGCCCCGGTTATACAGCTCAACAAAGTCGGTTCCGGTACTGGTTGGATTGTACAAAAGTTCGTTGATAACTACACCGCCCTTAGCTGCCTTGCTTGCTAAAGCAAACCGTGCATCTTTCTTTTGCAGAGGATTTCCTGCAATATCTGTAATAGTTTCATTGGCCTGTAACTGGTAGGTGGTTCCTGTTTTTAGAGGTGAATGGAGTTTCCAGTCGGAATACCAGAGATTTGGCAAATAGAGAATCATTTCTTTAAAGATTCCTTGCGCTCCATCCAGCGTAAATTGTTCAGCTTTCAATGATTCCATTTGTATGGCCTCTGAAAATTCGATGCGGATTACAGTATCGCTCATAGGGTAAGCCCGAACCAAATCCGGTGGCAAATTATCGGGATTTGATTTATAAACCGAATTGGGTTGCCCTGGAGTTCCTCCAACCGGTGATTGGCTTTCGGACCAGTTCTCAGGGGTTTCATCAGGATTTCGTGTATCGACGCGTTCCAAACTGAAACCTCCATTGGCTTTAAACTCATCGGCAAACCAGGTTGATGACCAAACAGTGCCACTCATAAAACTACCATCGGGCTGATACAGGTACGCGTTTCCGCTTGCCGCCAGCGACGGAAGATTTTCTACCTCCAGCACAGGGCCAAACGGTTGAAAAGCACTATCATTCCCAGTTTGGGTCAAAATTAAATAAGAATTTGGTGGGACGGAAACATAAGGTAACTGCCTTACAGAACTACCAACGGTCAAGTTCCATTGATACAGATGAAGGTCATAAGCCGTGTTGTTAAAAAGTTCCATGTATTCTTTGCCGGGAAGGCCTGAAGATGGTTCAGGTGTTGCCATTATTTCGTTAACGACCACATCATATAACTTCGGTTTGTAATAGGTAAATCCAATTGTTGAATCCAGCATCAGGTTGCCACAAAAATCGGCTACATTCTTAATTTGTAATTGCTGGTCCGATGGGGATTCCATGTTGGATGTAAACCGGAGCAACACCCG
>DOTG01000023.1 GCA_003512955.1 Marinilabiliales bacterium | reverse complement strand
TCGTATCAAATAAATGATATGATTTCTGTTGCTCTAGGAGGTCGTTTTGTACAAGCTAAAGACACATACAACGGATATCTTAAAGGAGTTGAATTAAATATGGGGGGTACTTGGATGCCTGCCAGCACAGTAATGACTGGTATTGCAAACCAATTTAGACCGGGCCTTACAGGATGTACCCAAATTGTTGATGGAGGTGGAGGTAGTCTAACCTTTGCCCAGGCCGTTGGGGCAAATGTTATTGATGCACCAACTAGTGCCCAATTACAGGGTGGACTTCTGGCTCTTGGTTTGACACAAGCACAAATTGATGTCATGACAATTGTGGAAGCACAAGGTTATTATCAAGGAGCTGTTTCAAAATATGATGGTACAGCATTAATCCTTCAAGATCAGGAAGCAGATAATGAAGCAACGGGTTCAGGAATTACACCTAATCTTAAGTGTAAATTTTAAGGCCAACGATAAATTGAATATCGCTTTAAAATATGAACACCAAACAAAAATTGAACTAAAAAACAAAACTGCGAAAGATTTCACAACGGGATTCCAAACTGATGGAACACGTATTACGATGTTCCCTGATGGAGCTAAAAAGAGATTGGATTTGCCTTCCCAAATCGTAGTGGGTGCTACTTTTAAACCCATTGAAAAATTGATGATTTCTACAGGATATCACATGTATTTAGACAAAAATGCAGATTGGGCTGGTCGTGAAGATGAACTGGATGGAAACTCATGGGAATTCGCCCTTGGTTTAGAATATAGCTTAACTGATAATTTACTTGCCAGTGCTGGTTGGTTAAAAACCAAATCAGGTGCCAGTGAATCGTATCAATCCGATTTAAGCTATAGCCTACCCAGCAATACCGTTGGTGGCGGTTTTGAATATAAGATTAACGATATGATCAATGTAAACTTGGCAGGCTCTTACACCATGTATACTGAAGGTGAAAAGAATTTTGATCATGATTTTGCAGGTACAGGGTTAATGATGCCAGTAAAAGAAACCTATGACAAAGATGTCTGGATTGTAGCCGTTGGAGTTAACTTCAATTTTGGTGCTGGAAAATAATCATTGCATAAAATATCTGAAAAGGCCGCCTAAAAAAGCGGCCTTTTTTATGGTTAAATTGAGATTAACCTCTGAATGGTACTTTTGTGGGTATATTTAAAACAAAAAGAATTTAACCACAGAGAACACAAAAAAACTCCGTGATACTCCGTGTCCTCTGTGTCTCCGTGGTTTAAACTATCAAAATAAACAAACATGTCCCAATTTCTACAACTGGCCCCCATGCAGGCCTTAACCGATGTACCTTTCATGAATAGCTACCACCGTCATTTTGGGGGATTTACCGAGATGATGGCTCCTTATATCATGGCCAGCAACATTTCGCCCATAAAAGCTACCAAACTTCAAAAACACTTTCAGGGATTACGCCCTGAAATTAAGTTGGTTCCACAGCTTTTAAGCAACGATGCCGAAGGATTTTTGCATTTTGCCAATGCCCTTTTCGATTTAGGTTATAAAAAAGTAAACTGGAACCTGGGATGCCCCTATCCGGCAGTAACCAAGAAACAGCGCGGATCCGGGCTGCTTCCCTACCCGCAAAAGATTGCAGCTACCCTTGAGCAGCTATGCCCCAGATTGAAACCGGAACTATCGGTCAAAATCCGGTTGGGCTATCATTCCAATCAGGAGATATTTCCGATTATTGAGGTACTTAACCGATACCCCGTAGCCGAAACCATTATCCACCCGCGTACCGCCTCACAACTTTATGGGGGTCAGGCCGACCGTTCCTTTTTTTGTTCCCTGTTTCCATTATTAAAAATGCCCGTGGTTTACAATGGCGACATTGTCCAGGCCAACTACATAACCGGAATTCAGGAAAAATGCCCCGGAATCAAGGGTTACATGATTGGCCGCGGGGCATTTATCAACCCATTTATTGCCCAACAACTGCAAGGGATTACAATCAACGATAATGAGAAACTGGAACGGTACCGCAATTTCTATTTCGATCTGCATTCCTTTTATCAGGAACATTCCAACCATCCCACGGGTTTCTTGCACCACATGAAAGAGTTGTGGTCCCTGTTCTCCCAGTCATTTCAAAAAGGTGAGAGTTACCTGTTTGCACTGAAATCAATTAACGATCCGGAGGTATTTAAAACCACTGCCGAAAATATTTTCAAAACCGGGAGATTGGCAATTTAGTTTGTAAGCTTTGATTATTTTACTCAGTTTTGCATTGGCAAACGAACCGGATGCATGAAACAATAACAGGAATGACATGACTAAGCATTTAAATTTTATCGGATGAGAGACTTAACCACCGGAAACGAAAGCAGGTTAATCTTTCGCTTTGCTGTACCTATGTTACTGGGAAATATTTTCCAACAACTGTACAATGTGGTGGATAGCGCCATTGTGGGACGGTTTTTAGGTAAAGAAGCCCTGGCATCGGTAGGTGCCTCCTTCCCCATTATTTTCGCGCTCATTGCGCTGATTATTGGAATCGGGACCGGTTTTGGAATCGTCATTTCGCAATATTACGGGGCCAAAGACCTCGAGAAAGTAAAACGCACCATCAGTACCATGTTTATCTCCCTGGGACTGGTATCACTGGTGATGACTATTTTAGGTATCGCGTTAAGCAAACCTGTTTTTAGGCTGCTCCAACTCCCTCCCGATTTACTTCCACAAGCGGTACTTTACATGAATATTTACCTGATAGGAATCGTTGCCATGTTCGGATTTAACGGTACCAGCGCGGTACTTCGGGGACTGGGCGATTCAAAAACCCCATTGGTTTTTCTTATCATCTCAACGGTCATAAACATCGGTCTCGATCTGCTTTTCATTTTGGTTTTCGGTTGGGGAATTGCAGGAGCAGCCTGGGCTACCGTAATTTCGCAAGCCGGGGCATTTATCACGGCAGTAATCTATTTAAATAAAAACCACGACATCATTAGTTTCAATCTGAAGGAATGGAAATTTGACTGGGAAATCATGCGGCATGGCATCCGTATCGGGTTGCCATCTGGACTACAGCAAACTTTTGTTGCCTTTGGAATGATGGCATTAATGGGCATTGTAAATACGTTTGGAACCGATGTTATTGCTGCTTATAGTGTAGGAGGCCGGATCGATTCCTTTGCATCGCTGCCGGCCATGGCTTTTTCAGCCGCTTTAGCCACATTCACCGGACAGAATTTGGGTGCAGGTAAAGATGAACGTATAAAAAAAGGATTGGTGGCAACTACCCTGATGGCCTCGGTTTTCTGTATTTTCACTACCACGTTAATCATTATCTTCAGAGAACCGTTGGTTGGTCTTTTTAATCAGGATCCGGAAGTCATCCGGATTGGTTCGGAATACCTGACGATTGTAAATATTTTTTACATTCTCTTTACCCTGATGTTCATCATGTATGGTGTGGTACGAGGTGCCGGGGCTACTTTGGTTCCAATGTTTATCAGTGTGTTATCGTTATGGTTGATACGGATTCCGGTGGCAGCCATTCTTTCAAAATCCATGGGCGAAGCGGGCATCTGGTGGTCGATACCTATTGCCTGGGCGATAGGGTTCATCGGCGCGTTTGCTTATTACCTCTCGGGAAAATGGAAGGGGAAAGTCATCACCCGTTTAAAACCGCTTGAAGATTAACTTTTTAATGAAATGAATACCCATCACTAATTATCAATTACAATGGAGTCAATCCGTGAATTATACCGTATAGGCAAAGGTCCATCGAGCAGCCATACCATGGGACCCAAAAAAGCTGCCGAACGTTTTTTGCTGATGCAGCCGGATGCCGGTTCCTACCGGGTTACTCTTTACGGAAGTTTGGCTGCCACTGGTAAAGGACACCTCACGGGGGTGGCCATTGAAGAAGCATTGGCACATAAAAAAATTGAGTTGGTATGGGAACCTGCAATTTTTTTGCCCAAACATCCCAATGCCTTAAAATTTGAATGCTTCAATTCCCAAAACAAACTGATTCAAGCATGGACAGCTTATTCCATTGGTGGAGGTGCCATTATTGATGATGTTACCGAAAAAGAGAGCCAAAGCATCTACCCACTCACTAACATGAAGGAAATTCTGGATTGGTGCGAAAAAAACGGCAAACAGCTTTGGGAATATGTGGAGATGCACGAGGGAAAAGAGATTTGGGAATTTTTGGGACAAATCTGGAACCAGATGACTCTTTCCATAAAAAACGGATTAACCCGCGAAGGCACTCTGCCAGGTGAACTGAATCTTCCCCGGAAAGCTCCCTCCTACTTTGCCCGTTCCGGAAATTTTGCTTTGCCCCAAAAACGCCGCTCTCAATTGTTTGCTTACGCGTTGGCGGTGTCGGAAGAAAATGCAGGAGGTGGAACCATCGTCACTGCTCCTACCTGTGGTGCTAGCGGTGCCTTACCTGCGGCTTTATATCATCAACAAAAGTTATACAAAATACCCGACCAAACCATTCATAAAGCTTTGGCTACAGCAGGTTTGATCGGGAACCTGGTTAAATTCAATGCCTCCATTTCGGGTGCCGAGGCCGGTTGCCAGGCAGAGATTGGAACAGCTTGTGCCATGGCTTCGGGAGCCGTAACCCAGTTGCTGGGTGGTTCGCCCTTTCAAATTGAATATGCCGCCGAAATGGGCATCGAACACCATTTGGGCTTAACCTGCGACCCACTTTACGGGCTTGTTCAGGTTCCATGCATCGAGCGTAACGCCTTTGCCGCTGCCCGGGCTTTGAATCATGCCTCATTTGCCATTTTATCCGACGGAAGGCATGTTATTTCGTTCGATCAGGTGGTGAAAACTCTGAAACAGACAGGAGCTGACCTTCCAAATCTTTACAAAGAAACTTCACTGGGCGGGTTGGCGGTATTTGGTACAGATTCCACAAAATAAACAATTACGGTCATGAAAGAAACTGCATTACTGATTATCGATGTTCAGAACGATTATTTCGATGGGGGGAAGAATCCATTGGTTGGCCCGGAACTCGCGGTTCAGAAAGTAGCACAATTGTTAACCCGTTTTCGGGAACAAAACCTCCCCCGGATTTTTATCCAACATATTTCCAGAAACCCCGAGGCTAGTTTTTTCGCACCCAACACACCGGGTATCGAAATTCATCCCGCAATCAAGCCCACAACAAACGAAAGGATCATCCAAAAACAGGTACCCAACAGTTTTATTGGAACCGGGTTGTTTGACTATTTAAAAAGCCTGAACATTGGCCGGTTAGTCATTTGCGGCATGATGACCCACATGTGTGTGGACGCTACCGTGAGGGCTGCCAAAGATTTGGGATTCGACGTTTTGGTTATTGCCGATGCCTGTGCCACTAAGGACCTGAAGTTTGAAAAAGGAGCAACTAAAGCGGAACAAGTACAGATTGCTTTTCTGTCGGCTTTTTCGGCTTATTATGCCAAAGTGGTAACAACTCAGGAATTTTTGTCTGGAAAAAGTTGAAATATATCAAGCAAAAAAGTTGCCCAGCTTAAAAAACAAGGCAACTTCGATATTTGAAAAATGCGTGTCCTCTGAATTACTGTTTCATTTTTGTGGCATTTCCAATATTGATGGATTTGGTCAGTTTTTTAGCGGATTCTTTGGTAAATTCACCGGTAATGCACATCACCACCAATTCATTAGCATCTACAACAGTCATCACAATTTCTTCAATGTAAGTCCCATTGTCTTTTGCCAAGAAAGTCACTTCGGAGGTTCCATCCCTTACCACCATCATCTCTTTGTAATCCTTGGCAGGCAGGCAGGTATTTAAATCTATCAACAGTTGCTTTTCTAATTTATCGAATACCAAAAAGCTGATGTCGTCCATATCATCCATAAATTCTTTCGCTTCTTCGTCTTCATCCCCGATAAAGAAGGTGGCCAAACCAGCCGGGATTTTAAAACTGGTGGCATTGGGGTATTTATGATACTCATTAAAGAACTTTTTGTAACCCGATTCCGGATTTTTGGCACAGCCCGATAATGTAATCAAAAGGGCTGCAAAAATAAGCGTGAACGTTTTCATCTGTTTATGTTTTAAGTAATTGCTACTGTTTTTCTTCTACTTTTTCAAGATGCTCAAATCCTTTGATGTCCATGGTTTTCGACATTTTCGAGATTTGCTTCAAATCAATATCGCCCAACAAGAACATCAGGACCGGTTCGCTGGCATCTTTCACTACCATAACAAATTCAGTAATTTTTTTCCCATCTTCGCGGACTTTAAAAATAACCTCCTGCTTGCCATCCTTTACAATCATAAAATCTTTGTAAACAGGTGGTTGAGTAGCACTGCTAATCTCCTGGTAGAAAAGTTCCCGGCTTTTAGCATCCAATCCGTCGCTTACCGTAAGAATTTTAATGGCCTCCAGGCCTTTGGTCATGTTTTCAAATTCAGCGTCGGATTCATCATCTAACTTTGAAAACAATTCAAACATGTAACTGGTGATGTAAACCGAGGTATAACCCTCTTGTCCTGAATACTTATCAAACAACTGATTCAGTTTCGATTCCTGTGCCATGGCTAAAATGGGTAGGAATGCCATGAAAATTAAAACTAACTTTTTCATAATACGATGATTTTAAGGTTTAACTATTTTTTAACGGTCAATAACTCTGCGGGTTTATTTAATTTATCAATATGTTTTAATTGGGCCGTCCCTTTTGATAATGGATTTGAAAGGGTTTGCAATGCCTGTTCGGAATATTTCATAGCCAGTTCTTTATCGGTAATGGGCTGCCCGTTCACATAAGCGTAAACCACGGGTGTTCCGGTCAGTTTAAAAAGATAAATAAAGGCAAAAATAAGAACAGCAGCGGCGGCAACACTCCCTGAATACATCCAAAGTCTTCTGATTCTGGTCTTCGGTTGATCGGAACTAATGGATTCAAAACTGATGTTAAGAGGTTCGTCTCTTTCTTGTCTAAAGTCTTTGAAAATGGTCTGTGCTTCTAACAAATCAGGATCATTCCCATGATAATTCTGCAAATAATCTTTCAGGATTTTTTCTTCATCCAATGAGGTTAATCCTTCAAAATAATCCTCAACCAGTTTTTTATAATTCATTGGTCCCATAGTTCATCCGGTTTTTAAATTCTTCTCTAACTTTTTTCCTGGCCCTCGAAAGATTCACCCGAATGGTTTCCACATTCATGTTCACCAAAGGGGCAATCTCATCAAATTCATATTCTTCAATATCACGCAAATGAATGATCGTTTTTTGGGGTTCATCCAGTTGTCCGATAATTTCACGCACAATCATTCCCATCTCCTTTTGCTCGTAGGTATTTCCGTAATCAACGGTCTCGAATTGCTGTTTCAGTATTTCTGATTTGGCAAACCGGTTTGTTTTCTGCCGGGTTTTATCCAAACTCCGGTTTTTCACCATGGTCATGGCAAAGGCTTCAATACTCTGGCATTTATAAAGTTCCTCTTTTTGGCTCCAAAGCTTCATCAACACATCCTGAACTACATCCTGGGCTTCTACCTCATCGTTCAGCATCCGTTTCGAAAAACGGTACAGCCGATCTTTCAAACTAAATACTTTTGTTTTAAACTCATCGGTGGTCATGCTGCGCCTCTTTTTAATCATTAACAAAACGAAGACGACTGTTATTTGATAATATAACAGTGTTTATGAAAAAATACAATAAAAAAGATTTTCGGATGAATTCATCACACAATTATCAGGTAATCAGAAATTGAACTATATTTGGATGATTAATAATACTAAGATGCGGTACTTGATTTTCATAGGTTTTATTGCAATGGCCTATTTTTCGTGCAATCTCGCGGGAAAAAAACAGGTGCCGGAGCCCTTGCCTCAAATTAAATCGTGTAAAATCTATTCTTCCGACTTTGCCATGTTCGATCCCAATGATGAGGGCCAGCTCATTCAGGAATACCTGTTCAATTCCGAAGGGAGTGTCACCGATCTGATCCGGTACGATGTGGAAGGAAATGAAATTAACCGTTTTGATATTACCGGAGAACAGAATCCCCTGCCAATGCCCGGAAAACCAGAATACGTTGACACCGTGCTCACCATCGTTGGTTACGATAGCCTTGGCAACCAACTACGTAAAGAGGTTAAAATTTACAACCAATCGGGATTGTTAGAAGAGGTCGATTTTTATGAAGGCGATACAGTTCTGCTGAAAAAGAACACCTACGAGTACGACTCGTTGAACATGATCTGGAAAGATATTTATTGGGATATTGAACTCAAACAGCCACGCCAGGTGATTATTTATAAATACGAGTTTTTCACGGATTGATTTTCTTAACATCAACCAAACTTTTCAATTCACATTTTGAGGTACAACCTCCACAGCCACCAGCACAGGAAGATGATTTTTGCTTTTGCGAAAACTTTGTATAGACCTTCTTAGCGGCAGCAAATAAAGCCATCCCGACGATTGCGTAAGCCAAAATATTATAAACCCAAGGTTCCATTTCTGTTTATATTTCAATATATTCTTTTTTACCGCTACATTTTTCACAGAATTGCTAAGGTATCTCTCCACGGGTCTTCTGCACTCTGTGTTTAATGTCATTTAAAAAAACAAAGTCCCGATTTGTTTCACAGCAAATGCCAATATCCAGGCTAAGAAAGTGGTATAAGTCACCATAAACAACGCCCAACGCCATCGGCCTGTTTCTTTGGCTATAGCACTCACCACACCAATACAGGGCGAATAAATCAACACAAATACCAAAAATGCCAAAGCAATTATAGGTGTAAAAACAGGTTGCCCGGCTTTTTCACCTGCTTCATATTTTAGTTCCCTCAACCGGAACATCAATGTTTGTTCATCGGGTTCGGCACCCTCATTTGCTTGTAACAGAACCCCCATAGTTCCTACCACAACCTCTTTAGCCGCGGTGCCGCTTAAAAGGGCAATTCCCATACGCCATTCAAAACCAAGGGGGGCAATTACAGGTTCAATCAGCCTTCCTACTTTCCCCAAATAACTTTGCGAAAGATGTTCACTTTCCATTTGGATATGCAATGTAGTTAATTGACGCTGGCAAGTTTCCATTTCAATACTATCTGAAGTTTGATTCATCTGATGCTTTAGCAGGGCCATTTCTGTATGGTAATCTTTACTAAATTCTACTTCGCGGGGAAAATATCCCATGACCCAAATGATGACTACTGCAATTAGAATGACCCCACCTACTTTTTTCAGGTACTGCTCCGATTTATCCCACATGTGTTTCACAATCGACCGGAATGATGGAATCCGGTAAGGTGGCAACTCCATCACAAAAGGAGCCTCTTTTGATTTGAAGAGGGTTTTGTTAAACAAATGTGCCGTAACCACAGCCAGAAGAATCCCTGTAAGGTATAATCCAATTAATACCGAGGTTGGGTTATTGGGGAAAAAAGCTCCGACAAAAAGGATGTACACCGGCAAACGGGCACTACAGCTCATGAAAGGGGTTATAAGGATGGTGAGCAGCCTATCGGTCCGGTTACGGATGGTCCGGGTAGCCATAATGGCAGGCACATTGCAGCCAAACCCCATAATGAGCGGAATAAACGACCTCCCATGCAAACCGATTTTATGCATCACCTTATCCATCATAAAAGCGGCACGGGCCATGTAACCCGTATCCTCCATAAATGAGATAAATAAAAATAAAATGAGGATGTTGGGCAAAAACACCAGTACACTGCCTACGCCAGTGATAATACCATCGGTAATTAAATCGTTGAACATTCCGGCGGGCAACACCTGCTTTAAAAATTCATTTAATAAACCAACCCCGCTATCAATCCAATCCATGGGGTAACTTCCCAATTGAAACGTAGCGTAAAACATCAGGAACATGAAAAACAAAAAAAGGGGCATCCCAGAAAACTTGTGAGTCAGTATCTTATCAATAGCATTGGTATGAAACCATCTCCGGGAATAACCCGGTTTCAGGGTTTCTTTTAATGCTCCGCTAATAAAACCATACTTGGCATCGGTAATAATGGCTTCGCTGCTTTCGCTCAAAATTCCTTCAATCCGCGATATTTCGTGATAGCCCGTTTTCAAAATATCTTTATTCACCTGATGCTTGGTCACAAAGCGGATGGCGTGTCCATCCTGTTCCAACAGCTTTATGGCTAAAAACCGATGCGACATGGAAACCGGGAATAACGTATCTTCTTTAATCGTTTGCCGGATAGCTTGTATTGACTGTTCCACTTCCCTCCCATAATTGATGTGCACATGCCTGACATTCGGGTCGCGGTTTTCATACACATCAATCACTTTATTGAACAACTCGTTCAGCCCCTCTCCTTTGGTGGCTACAGTAGGAATAATTGGAATGCCCAACAACCGACTCAGTTTGTCAATATCAAGAAAAGCTCCCGAATTTTTCAGGTCATCATACATGTTTAATGCAATCACCACTTTAATGTCCATGTCGATGAGCTGGGTGGTTAAATACAGGTTACGCTCCAGGTTCGATGCATCAATCACATTTACCACAATATCCGGATTATTATGGAAGATGTGTTTCCGCACGTAAAGCTCTTCGGGTGTGTAGGCGGTTAACGAATAGGTCCCGGGTAAGTCGGTCAGTAAAAAATGATACCCATTAAAATCATAGGTATTATATTGCGCCTCTACGGTTACCCCACTGTAATTTCCGACATGTTCACGGGCTCCCGACACAAAATTAAAAAGGGAGGTTTTACCACAGTTGGGGTTTCCCACAAAAGCTACCTGAATATTCTTTCCTTCCTGGTTGACAGAAGTTTTCAACTTATCTAAGTCAATAATTCCTTCAAACTGCTGCTCAGGTAAATCGGCAGCCATTTCAGGAGTAATTACTTCAATTAAGTGGGCTTCGTTTGGCCTTAACGATACATGATACCCCATGACATTGTATTCCGAGGGCCCCCGAAAAGGAGTCCGCTTGATCACCTCAACCAATTGCCCTTTGATAAAGCCCATTTCCATGATCCGTTTCCGGAACGAACCGTGTCCTTTAACTTTAACAATCACCGCTTTCGCGCCAGGATGCAATTCAGCTAAATTCATATCCTTTTTTCACCATTTGTTTAAAACCCTACCACATCTGGTCAATAGAAGGTTCGTACATTTCAGGTTCATCTTCCCAGGTTTTTTTGATAGTTATCTATTTAATATCCAACAACCAAAGTAATGTAAAACCTAACCACCAATAATCGGTTGGCAAATTTAGTTTATTAAGAATGAATTAAAATAGCTATTTGTAGTGATTTTCTACCCTTTTTGTTTTTAAAGCCCCAGGTTAAAAATCAAATAAATGAATTTCAAGATCAATCGGAGAACTTTTTGGCAGATTTTTTGTCCAAGAGGTTTGGCGTTGCCAATTGTTTTGTTTCTTTGTACAAACTCTTATAAATCATGGAAGATAACTTGTTTGATAAGTTACGTGAGATGACCGGGATGGTTCCTGAAAGGTTTAGCATTCTTGAACAACAGATTGATGTTAAACTTCAGATGGAATACTTTAAATATTCCAAAAAACTGAAAAAAGATATTAAAAAGGAACAGCCCATCGATCCTGAAACAATAAACCTTTACGAACCGGAATATACCAACGATGCCTTAAAAGAATTGTTGGTAAAGTTAGCCTCCCTCGATAATCCAAAAGCCTTTCGGGTGATTGAGGATTATACCAAAAATGGCCGCCCCGAACTGTTGGATTGGTCCGTTTTAGCCATGCAAGAAAACAAAATGCTATTGGAAAGTTCCCTGCTAAATGAAAACCAAGTATTCATTTCTACAGGATTGGGCGGCAAAGGGACTATGTTAAGATATTTTGTGGTCTTGATAGGAGCCGATCTGAATGAATTTGCCGAATTCCAACGTAAAATCATTACTTCAGAATTCGATTTTTCATTAAAAAACAGCCAATCGGAATTGGAACAAATCGATTTTTTTGAGAACTATGCCACCATGCTGGTACTTATTCCTTTTGAGGTTGCGTTCCAAAATGTTTTCAAAACCGCGTTGGAAGAATGCAACCAATTTGGGAATTTTTTAAAACCTAATTTTTTGGTTACCAACGTAAAAGTGCTCTCCAAAAAGGAGATAAAGGATTTTGTAGAGAAAAATGAGCTCCCCGATGCCGACAAATTAGACCAATTTGAACTTGACACAAATGACGATGAAGCATAAAATTAACCTAGCACTGCAGGTATTACCACGGGCTGAAGGTAAAAACCCCTATCATTTGGTGGACAAAGCCATTGAAATTATTGAAAAATCAGGAGTAATCTACCAGGTTTGCCCTTTCGAAACTGTAATGGAAGGTTCGTATGAGGAATTGATGGAGGTGGTGAAAAAGGTCCACGAAGCTTGCTATGAAGCTGGAACCGAAACCATGATGACTTACATCAAAATCCAATCATCGGCTAATGGTGATGTGACCATTGACGACAAAATGGAAAAATACAAGTGAGCAACATGCAATTGGTAATGAACAAAGAACAATAAATAAATAACGAATATCTTGCAACGGATAAAAAGTCTCTTGTCTAACATCTAAATTCTAATGTCTAACATCTATGGTACAGCATATTGTTATGTGGAAACTGAACGATTCCCTCGAAGGAAAGAATAAAGAAACACTTGGTAAGGAATTGAAATCTCAACTGCTTTTACTTAAAGAAAAAATTAAAGAAATTGTGACCTTGGAAGTAGGGCTGAATAGTGCTTACCCGGAACGGAATCACGACATTGTATTGGTTATTACCTTTAAAAATTTTGCCGATTTAGATGTTTATGCCAAACACCCTGAGCATGTAAAAGTGGTTGAATTTGTCAGAAGTATTACCCATAGCAGGTCAGCTGTTGATTATGAATATTAAAAAAACCGGTCGTGACCGGTTTTTCCTTTATCTGTTCTCATGTAAATCCTCAAATGCTACATCGGTAAATTCGCTTTCGGCATCATCTTCAACGTTGTCCGAAAGTTCCGGTTGGTTTTCTTTAATGTATGCAACCACCTCGTTTAAACCTTCTACAAACTTCTCAAAGTCCTCTTTGTAAAGAAACAGTTTGTGTTTCTCGAAATTAAATCTGCCATCGTTTTCAAACCGTTTCTTACTTTCAGTTATGGTCAAGTAAAAATCATTCTTTTTGGTTGACTTAACATCGAAGAAGTAAGTACGCTTACCAGCCCTCACCGATTTTGAATAAATCTCATCCCGCTCTTTTCCTGTCTCTTTTTTATCAAATCCTTCCATCATCCAGTCACATTATGATTATAAACTCAGTTGGCAATTAAATGAATATTTGCTTCATTTATTATTATTGTAAGCCTATAAAAGCTTTTTCAAATAAACACAATAGTTTTTCAAATTCAAAATAAAATGTCCGAATCCTTTAGAGCCTCCTAAAAAATCTTTACTTTTGCCCCCGATAAATTAAAAATGAAAACAAAAACGCTCTTTAAGTAAATGATTAGCAGAAGGTTGTTGAGGATAAAGGTTTTGCATCTGCTGTATGCATACTTTAATAATAACGAGGAAGGGTTAGCACGCTACGAAAAGGACCTTTTATACAGCATCGATAAGTCGTATGATTTGTACCATCTGTTTTTTGTGTTGCTGCTCGATGTTAAAGAGTATGCTGCCTCACGGATCGAACTAGCCAAGAACAAACGGATACCGACCCGTGAAGATTTGGACCCCAACCTACGTTTTGTCGAAAACCGGGTGATCAGGCAAATCAATAGCACCAACAAAATATTTCAATACATTGATGCCCACAAACTGAGCTGGGCCTACCACCCGGAGCTTATCAAAAGGGTGTATCAGGATATGGTGGAATCGGAAGCCTATCATAAATACATGAACGCCCCTGTGAATGATTACAAAAACGATAAAGAGTTTATCCGGATATTTTTGTCGGAATTTTTAGTGAATTCCGATTTGCTTTACCAGATTTTGGAGGAACATTCCATTTTCTGGAACGACGATATTGAATTTGTGCTGAGCATGAATGTTAAAACCATTGAAAAGGCCAAAGCTGAAAACATCGATCTGAATATTTTCCAACTTTACAAAAACGAGGAAGATAAAGAATTTGCCAAGAAACTCTTCCGGATGGTGATTTTAAAGCACCAGGAAAACTCGGACCTGATTCAGGCAAACATTAAAAACTGGGATGTGGACCGTATTGCTCAAATGGATCTGTTGGTTATGGAAATGGCAGTGACCGAAATTATTCTGTTCCCAAGTATTCCCATTAAAGTAAGCTTTAACGAATACATTGAACTGGCCCGGTTTTACAGCACCAACCGGAGCAATGCTTTTGTGAACGGGGTGCTCGATAAAATTATCGCGCAACTGAAATCGGAAAACAAAGTTCAGAAGGCCGGACGAGGTTTAATGGAATAATGGCATGTACCGAATAGCGGAACGGAATTTGTAAGCAGGGTTCGCTGTTTGAATAAAATTGAAAAATGAAAATGAGAAGTTTAGCAATTACATTTTTTTTAGTTGGCTTATTTTCTGTGAGTTGTAATACTAAAGACCGTGAACATTCATCGGTTTCAACCGAAATGATCAGGAACCCAATCTCGGCACAGTCAGAAACCGATTTAAGTGAATTGCCAAAAATTCAGTTCGACAAAACCGAACATGATTTTGGTATTTTGCTCCAAGGGGAAAAGGTATCTTATACTTTTGTTTTCAAGAATATCGGCAAACAGGATTTAATTATTAAAGATGCCTCGGCCACATGTGGCTGCACGGTTCCTAAATTTACTTCAAAACCTATTGCACCAGGGAAACAGGGCGAAATTGAGGTAATTTTTGATAGTAGCAACCGTACCGGAAGGCAGGTAAAAACCGTCACCGTTTGGTCAAATTGTCAACCCAACCAGGCCAAGCTTCAAATTTTTTCAGAAATTGTTGTACCTAATAAATAATGTAAAAAAATGAATTATTTAACATCGTTTTTAATGGCTCCTGCCAACGGACAGCAGGGAAATCCAATGAGTACCTTGATTTTCATGGTATTAATTATCGTTATTTTCTATTTCTTTATGATTCGTCCACAGATGAAAAAACAGAAAGAAGTACGTCAGTTCCGCGATGGAATTAAAAAAGGCGACAAAGTGTTAACTGTGGGCGGTATCTACGGAAGAGTATCGGAAGTAAACGATAACACGGTTTTATTAGAAATTGCCGATGGCATCCGTATTAAAGTTGACAAAGCCGGATTGGTAAAAGATCCAACGGATATTTCTGCTGAACAGGCTAAGTAATTGCCAGAACTCTGGTTATGACCTGAAATCTTTTTGTGAAGCGTCAATGAGTTACAAATAGGATTAATTTGTATTTTTGACTCCAACCGGAAAGATTCCGGGTTTTTTATTGAACGCAAATGACTTAGTAAAGGTGGAAAAGATGAATCTCCAGGTTTTGAAACGGTTTTTTAGCTACAAATTTTATAGTAAGGCAAACCAAAAAATTCTTACTTATATCGTGTTTGTGGCCATTGCTTCCATCTTCTGGTTTTTAAACAAGCTAGGTAGCGAGTTTACTACTATTATCGATTTTCCGGTAGAATATGTGAATCTCCCTGAAAATAAAGCATTGGTGAATGAGTTACCCCAATCGCTACATTTAAGTGTTAACTCCTTTGGTTTCGATATCTTACGGTACAAATTAAGTCCTGAACCCTATCCATTGGTTATTGATGTGGCTTCGTTTTCAAAAAACATAAAAAGCCAAAGAGTCAGGGATTTCAAACTCCCGACCCGATATTTAAAAGAAAGCATCAACAAACAACTGGCCAGTGAGCTCAATGTATTGGAAATCATGCCCGATACATTGGTCTTTCAATTTTCGCAAACCGTTGATAAAAGGGTTCCAATCAAACCCAATTTTAAATTGACTTTTGCCAATCAATGCCTCATTGATGGCGAGATTCAATTTATTCCCAAAACAGTGGTTGTTACCGGCCCCAGTTCCATTCTCGACACCCTGCAATTCATTTACACCGAAGCTCAAGAATTCGACAACCTGGACAAACCTTTAGAACAAAGCGTTGACCTTCAGGAAGATTCGAAGCTAAAATTGAATAAAAAAACTGTGGTGGTTGTAATTCCTGTTGCCAAGTTTACCGAGGTTTCCTTCGATGTTCCGGTAATTGCCGTCAATGTACCCGATTCGCTCCGGTTGATTACCTTTCCGGGAATTACCAAGTTATCATGCCTGGTATCGTTCAACCAATACAATTTGGTTCAACCCGGCGATTTTTTAGTTCAGGTGGATTATTTAGAAATTGACAACCAAATCGGAGCTAAATTACCTCTTGAATTGGGATTGGCACCAACAGGAGCTAAAAATATTGTGTTTACACCTCAAAGTGTGGAATATATCTTAGAGCGCAACCAATGATTGTAATTGGACTTACCGGCGGTATTGGAAGTGGAAAAAGCTTTGTGGCAGATTACTTCATAAAGAAAAACATTCCCGTGTATAATAGTGATATCCGTGCAAAAGAATTAATGGTTAGCGATTCCGCGATTTTAAAGAAACTTATCCAAAAATTTGGCCCGGAGGTTTATACCAACAAACAATTGAACCGTCCGCACATTGCCCATCAGGTTTTTAACAACCCCCCATTGCTAAAGTGGTTGAATGAACTGGTGCATCCAAGGGTACAAACCGATTTTAAAGATTGGTGCCAGGCAAATTCACATTCCCCCATTGTACTTAAAGAGGCTGCAATTTTAATTGAAAGTGACGCCTACAAAGCGTGTCATTTTCTGGTGGTGGTTACGGCACCAACCGAAAAACGGATTGAACGGGTCATGGCACGCGACAATATGTCATATCAGGAGGTATCTGCCCGGATGAAAAACCAGCTAAGCGATGAAGAGCGGATAAAACTGGCCGACTTTGTGATTCAAAACGATGGACTCGCCGAGGTTGAACCTCAGATTGACCAATTGTTACAGACCATAAAAGCCAAAACAAAATATACAAACATCAATAAAATAAATTGAAGCATGAGCTTAGGTAAATGGATTGCAGGAGGACTAGGTTGGGCTTTTTTTGGCCCCATTGGAGGAATTGTAGGTTTTCTGGTTGGAACCGCTTTTGAAGTTTCTGATTCCCCAAAGCTGACTTCCGGACAGACAGGCCCCACGGTAACCACCCGTGGTGATTTTATGGTCAGCCTTCTGGTGCTGACGGCTGCCGTGATGAAAGTGGATGGAAATGTAAAAAAAGCCGAACTGGATTTTGTGAAACAATATTTACTCAGGGCTTTTGGTAAAGATGCTGCTACAGATGCCATCCGGATGCTCCGTGATATTGTAAAACAAGAGATTCCGGTGCAGGAGGTGAGCCGGCAAATCGGGCAAAACCTCGATTATTCTTCAAAACTGCAATTGTTGCATTACCTGTTTGGCATCTCAAGTGCCGATGGGCAAACCCACCGGAGCGAAGTGGAACTGATTCAGATGATCTCCTCCTACATGAGCATCAACCCATCGGATTTCAATTCTATAAAATCGATGTTTTATAGTGATACCCAGGTGGCTTACAGCATTCTTGGGGTAACACCCGAATCGAGCGATGAGGAGATTAAAAAAGCGTACCGCAAAATGGCCGTGGAATACCATCCCGACAAGGTGGCCTATTTGGGTGACGACGTGCAGCACACAGCCAAAGAAAAATTCCAGAAAATAAACGAAGCCTATGAATCCATAAAAAAACAACGGGGCTTTGCATGATTTATAATCTATTTATTCCAATTAATACTCACAGATTTTAGTATCATAAAACATCAAACATGTTTCTGAACCCACATTTCTTTCATGGATTTTTCAATCAATTAATTATATTTGCGGCCTAACTACAAAAACAAAGGTTATGTTAAAAGATATTTTAGCCATTTCAGGGCAACCCGGGCTTTATAAATTGATTTCGAGTACCAAAAATGGAATCATTGTTGAAAATATAGAAACCGGCAAGCGCATGCCCTCCTATTCTACTGCAAAGGTAAGTGCCCTTGAAGACATTGCCATTTACACCCAGGACGGTGACGACAACCCGTTGTCGAATCTTTTCAAAAGTATCCGTGAAAAGGAAAATGGGGGAGCTGCCATTGATGCCAAAGCAGATAATACCAAGCTCAAAGCCTATTTTGAAACCATCATGCCAAATTATGACCAGGATCGTGTGTATGTTTCCGATATGAAAAAGGTTTTTCAATGGTACAACATCCTGCAAAAACAAAACATGCTCGGCCTGTTGGATCAGGAACCAGAAGCAAAAAATGAAGCCGAAGAAACTAAATAACTATGGGAATAAATCCAATCGGAAAAAGCATGGCGGGACCCATGCTTTTTTCATATTTAGAGATCAGTAGAAAATCATTTAATGATAGATAATAACACAGCAACCGATGGTTATTCCACCATCTTTTCATAAATTACCTAATAGTTTTATTTACCAATTTTGATACGTCAGACACCTAACCTGAATTTACAAAGATCCTGACAATAAGCAGGATATAAAAATAACATAATACTTATATGGCAACAAAACTGAAACGGAATTTTGTAGATATTGATTTAATTCTAGATTCGTTTGAAGATATCAAACCCTATTTTGATAACCTGTTGGAACGGCCTCTCGATTCACCCAAAAGCGTTTGGCAATGGATGCTCGATTGGAGCGAACTTGAAAGCATATTGAACGAAGAGATGGGCTGGCGGTACATCCGTATGAACTGTGATACAAGTGATGACCATTTGGCCTCACGGTTTGAAAAATTTGTGACCGAGATTGAACCTCAAATTTCGCTGGTTAACCATCGGCTCAATCAGAAATTCAATACTCCCGAAACACAGTTGCTAGTTGATAAATCAAAACTATTCACGGTCATTCGGGAAATACGGAAAGATTTAGAACTCTTCCGCGAAGCGAATGTTCCTCTGGAAGCTGAACTTCAGCTTAAAGAACAGGAATATGGGCAAATCGTCTCAAAAATGATGGTTTGGTACCATGACCAGGAATTTACATTGCCAAAAGCTGCCAACTTTTTAAAAGAAACCGACCGGAACATCCGGGAAACCGTGTACCATCTCATCCAGAATCGGAGGTTGCAAGATGCTGGCACCCTTCAAAACCTGTTGACAGAACAAATAAAAATCAGGCAACAAATAGCCCTGAATGCTGGTTTTTCCAATTACCGCGACTACAAATTTAAAGAACTGGGGCGGTTTGATTACGACCTGACCGACTGCCGGAAATTTCATGATTCAGTGGCCAAAGTGGTAGTCCCGTTGATGGAAGAATTACATAAAAAACGGAAAGAAAAACTCAAGCTTGAAACACTGAGGCCTTATGACTTAGAGGTAGATGCCGACCTATTATCCCCGTTAAAACCTTACGATAAGGTGGAGGACTTAATCCGGAAAACCGTGTTTTGTTTCCGCGATTTGGCCCCGGAATTTGGGATGTTCCTAAACGAGATGAACAAAATGGGGTATCTCGATCTGGAATCGAGAAAAAACAAAGCCCCCGGAGGGTTCAACTACCCGCTCCACGAGAGCAATATCCCGTTCATTTTTATGAATGCCACCGGTAGTTTCGACGATGTTGTTACCATGCTCCACGAGGGCGGGCATGCCATTCATGCCTATCTTTCGGCACCTTTGGAGTTGATGCAATTTAAAGAGGTTCCCTCGGAAATAGCCGAGCTGGCATCCATGACCATGGAATTGATTACCATGGACGAATGGCACCATTTTTTTGACGACAAAGAGGAACTGAAACGAGCCAAACGCAAACACCTGCAAAGCCTGTTAAACACCTTACCATCGGTGGCCAAAGTGGACAAGTTCCAACACTATCTTTATGAGAACCCCAACCACACACCTGAACAAAGAGTGTTTTATTGGGAAACATTGGAGCAGGAATTTGGCAGCCGCGTAGTCGATTATTCCGGCATTGAAAACTATCGCTCGCACCAGTGGATGCGCTACCTACATATTTTTGAAGTCCCCTTTTACTACATTGAGTATGGTTTTGCCCAACTGGGAGCCATCGCCATCTGGAAGAATTTTAAACAGGACAAAAAAGCGGCACTCGCTCAATTTAAGAATGCCCTGAAAATGGGGTACACCTCTCCCATTCCCGATGTGTATAAAGCTGCCGGTATCCAATTCAATTTCAGTGAAGAATACATAGCCGAGTTAATGGATTTTGTAAAGGCTGAATTAGTAAGGTTGCAGTAAGTGATTTTACATTCGATAAAAAATATGCACACTATACTATCTACTATGAATTTTCTTACTTTTGCCTCGAAATTTTAAAATAGAAAGGTATGAAAGCATACGTTTTTCCGGGACAAGGTGCCCAGTTTGTAGGTATGGGCAAAGACCTGTACGACAATTCCGCATTGGCGAAAGAACTATTCGAAAAGGCGAACCAAATCCTGGGTTTCCGCATCACCGACCTGATGTTTGCAGGAACAGACGAAGATTTGAAACAAACCAAAGTGACCCAACCGGCCATCTTTTTGCATTCAGTTATTTTGGCCAAAGTAATGGGCGAAAACTTTAAACCTGAAATGGTTGCCGGACATTCGCTGGGGGAATTTTCAGCATTGGTGGCTGCTGGGGCTTTATCGTTCGAAGATGGGTTGATTCTGGTAAGCAAGCGGGCCTTGGCCATGCAAAAAGCATGCGAAATGGAACCTTCCACAATGGCAGCTATATTAGGTTTGGATGATGATGTGGTTGAAAAAACCTGTGCCGAGATTCCAGAACTGGTAGTACCAGCCAATTACAATACCCCCGGACAGTTGGTTATTTCAGGTTCCATTGCCGGAGTAGATAAAGCTTGTGCCAAACTTACCGAATTGGGCGCGAAACGGGCATTGAAACTACCCGTGGGCGGCGCATTCCATTCTCCATTGATGGAGCCTGCCCGTTTGGAGTTGGAAAAAGCTATTAACGAGACTCAAATCTCAGAACCTGTTTGCCCCATTTACCAAAATGTGACCGCAAAAGCTGACAGCAATCCCGAAATAATCAAAGAAAACCTGAAAAAACAGTTGACTGCTTCGGTAAAATGGACTCAAACCGTGCAACAGATGATTGCTGATGGAGCCACCTCATTTACAGAAGTTGGGCCTGGCACCGCCTTGCAGGGAATGGTTAAAAAAATTGACCGTGCCATGCCTTGCGAAAGCGCTAAAGCATAGTTAGATAAGAGATTTGAGATATAGTCTCATGTCTCTTATTTCATATCTCACATCTTGATACCCAAAAATTTACAAGGTCGATTTTACCGCTCCGCCTTCAACAGCATATACCTGCCCGGTAACAAATTCCGATAATGGTGATAACAGCCAGGCAGCCAATGAGCCCAAATATTCAGGGTTGCCCATCTGTTTGGCAGGAATGCTTTCGATCCATGCTTTTTGAGCTTCTTCATAACTGATTCCAGCCAATCCACTTTTCTTTTTTATCAAACGCTCAATGGCAGGTGTGGCATGAGAACCGGGAGCAATAATATTCAGGTTGATGCTTTGTCCGCTCACCTCTTGCGAAACCGTTTTAACCATCCCGACCACTGCCAAACGTAACGAGGTGCTCAAGACAAGATTTTCAATGGGCTGCTTTACCGAGGAACTTTCAATATATACCAACCGTCCATATTGATTTTGCCTGAAAAGGGGGATTAGTTTTTGTGTAATCTCCACTTTCCAACGCAACAATTTCTGGTAGGCATCGTCCCAATCTTTTAACTGAGTCTCAATGAAAGTCAAAGCCGGAGGTCCGCCAGCATTGATTAGTGCTCCACTGATATTCCTGTCCCTGGCCAACTCTAAAACCCTGTCGATGGTTGCCGATTGGGTAATATCGCCCTGCATGGGGCTGAACCGGTTTCCGTAGATAACTTTCATCGCCATTAATTGATCCTCGTTCCGGGCCACACCAATAACCTTAGCACCGTCGTTCATCAGAGCCTCAGCCGTGGCTTTGCCAAATCCGCTGGTTGCCCCGCAAACCAGAAACGATTGATTTTTGATTTTTAAATCCATAGAAAAAGAAGTATTTAAAGTACTTGGAGTAATTAAAATTTGATGGAAACGGTTTGTTTGGTTTCATCATGTAAACTTAGAGGTACCGGGCTGACTTTGACGAGTTTTTCCAATATTTTTTTGTCCTTATCGGCAAGTGTACACATGGTAAAATCGAATTCAATTTTTACTTCGGCAACCCTTCGGGGATTCTCGCTCATGATTTTCCAGGTTTTGGCTTTCGCCCCGTCAATGGAAAAACCATTAGCTTCAGCTTTGATCCCCATAATGGTAAGTATGCAACTGGCCAGCGAGGTGGCCAATAAATCGGTAGGTGAAAAGGTCTCGCCTTTTCCATGATTATCCACCGGTGCATCGGTTATCAGCTTGTTTCCGGAGCGCACATGCACGGCCTCGGTACGTAGTTGACCTAAATAGGTCGTTTGAATGGTTTCTTGCATAGTAATTCATTTTTGCATTGATACAATTGGCAATTTAGGAATGTTTACCGCGAATTTGAAATCTTTTTTAGTTTTGAGCAATCCTCACAATGACTCGTACAATGAAAGTTTTTTTGTAAATTGCCGCCCCCGATAACCATGTAAATTCATTGCACTATGAAAAAAGTATTTCCATTTTTTGTGTTGCTATTCTTTTGCAGCTTTGCCTGCCAAAATCCGAAGAATGATTATCAACAAACCGTTCCAGAACATTTTACGAAGGTTCCCGAATGGGCCAAAGAGGTTGTTTGGTATCAGATTTTTGTGGAACGGTTCCGTAATGGTGATTCCACCAATGATCCTACTCCCGATGATATCCGGTTTGCGTACCCCGATTCCATTCCGGCTGATTGGGAAATCACCCCCTGGACGCAGGATTGGTACAAACCCGATGGCTATTTTTTGCATTCCGGCTTGACACAATTTCAGGATAACTTACAGCTCCGCCGTTATGGAGGCGATTTGCAGGGTGTGTTGGACAAACTGGATTATTTGTCCGATCTGGGAATTACGGCCATCTACTTCAACCCGCTAAACGATGCACCATCGCTCCACAAATACGACCCAAGGTACTGGCACCACATAGACCGGAACTTTGGCCCCGACCCAAAGGGTGATGCAAAAATCATACAGTCCGAAGACCCTGCCAATCCTCAAAACTGGCAATGGACCCAAGCTGATCAACTGTTTTTAAAAGTGGTGGAAGCTTGTCACCGAAGAGGGATAAAAGTGATTGTGGATTATTCGTGGAACCATACCGGCATGGACTTTTGGGCACTGAACGATATCCGGAAACATGGAAAAGATTCTCCATTTGCCGATTGGTACGCTATTGAATCGTTCGACAACCCATCGACTCCAGAAAACGAACTGAAATACAAAGGTTGGTACCACATCAAATATTTACCCGAGATACAAAAAGCAGTTGTTGGTAACGATTCCGTCTTCCCATTTGAAGGTAATTTTCAGAGTCCATCGGTAAAAGAACACATTTTTGCAGTAGCAGCCCGTTGGCTCGATCCCAATAAAGATGGAAACCCCGCCGATGGAATTGACGGTTTCCGTTTGGATGTGGCAGCCGAAATTCCCCTTGGTTTTTGGCCAGAATTCCGAAGCAAAGTCCGCGAAATAAACCCTGAGGCTTATCTTGTGGGCGAAGTCTGGTGGCAGAAATACCCAGATGATTTGATGGATCCTCGTCCTTTCCTGAAAGGAACTATGTTTGATGCCGTTATGAATTACCGTTGGTACCGCCCTACCCGGCAGTTCTTTTCGCAAGCAGAACCAGCCATAGGACCCAAAGCATTTGCCGACTCCATGAAGCAGATTCTTGAGGGCATCAATCCGTATAACGCCCAAGTGATGATGAACCTTACCGCAAGCCACGATGCTCCAAGGACAGCCACCTCGCTTTACAACAAAAACAAATATAAATTTCGGGCAAAACCTTATGACGATGCAAATTACCGTATCGAAAAACCGGACGGGGAAACCCGATGGATTCAAAAGATGCTGCTCATCCATCAATATACCTTTGTGGGCGCCCCGCATATCTGGTATGGCGACGAGGTAGGTATGTGGGGAGCCGACGACCCTGACACCCGTAAACCCATGGTGTGGGGTGACATTACTTACGAGCCGGAAACTTCGTATCCCCAAGGGAAATTGCGAAAACCGGATGTTGTTGAAACCGATACCCAGCTCTTCCAATTTATAAAAGAATTGATTCAACTCAGAAAGCAACATCCAGCCTTAGTTCATGGAACTCTGGAATTCCTGGTTACTGAGGATAAAAATGGAACTTTATTGTATAAAAGAACCTATAATGGTGATGTGATCTGGGTAGCGTTTAATATTTCTAAAAACCAGCAGACAATTACCCTGGAAGGGATTGAAGATGGACTCCACAGTTTTTATTCTGTGGCCCCTACCAGTCAAAAAGTTTTGGGTGAAAAATTGGACGTAACGTTAAGACCACAAAGTGGTGGGGTATTTTTTTATCAATAAACATATCTCAAATCAGTTTGTCCAGTTTCAATTTACACGAACTGCAAAAATGAGCCGATTTCTGATCGATGTCTTCCACATAAGTGCTGGAACGCATGACACATTTGGGATGCTGGCAATGAATGAGCCCTAGGGAATGGCCTAATTCATGGATAATTACTTTTTTAAAGCGTTTAAACAATAATGGATGATCAGGTTTTAACCCGTACAGTTCGTTTTTAAGCCGAAATGCCGACACAATTCCTGAATTGCCATTGAACACTGCTTGCCCAAAAATATAAGTCAATATGGGGATAAAAAGGTCTATCTGAAAAAGCCCTATTTTCTTGAAATATGTTTCCGTATCAATAAGTTCTATTGCTTTCAAGAGTTTGTTCCCATCGTACTGTCTCCGGTTTTCGTCGTAAAAAGGGTTCAAATCCATCTCAACTGATTGAACAACAACCGGCCACCGATATTCGACAGAGATATCCTGGGCAAGGGAATTCAGGCAATGTTCATCGAATTGACCAATGGCAAATAATATGATAGGTTTGTTATTCACAATGAAACGGGACTATTTGTATTACAAATATTACGGTGCTATTTACTACAGCAATGAGCGAAAACCGGGTTATTCTTATTCCGGTTTCAGGTTATATTTCCTGATTTTGTTATACAACGTAACCCTGTCAATCTGCAGGGCTTTTGAGGATCGGCTGATGTTCCAATCGTATTTGGCCAAAATCTGCTGAATATGTTTCTTCTCCAGATCGTTCAGGCTCTCTACCGAAGTATATGAAACCTCGCTCCCTAAAGGAAGGTCCTTCAACCGGATCTCTTTGTTGTTTCCAATAACAATGGCCCGTTCAATCATGTTTTCAAGCTCGCGGACATTTCCCGGGAACTCCAGGCTCTCTAACCTTTTTAAAGCTGCAGGTTCAATGGTGAGCACATCTTTGCTCATGTCGGAGCAATATTTTTTAATGAAGTGATTCACCAGCAAAGGAATATCATCAATCCGCTCGCGGAGCGGCGGTACATGGATATTGACTACGTTCAGCCGGTAATAAAGATCCTCGCGGAAGGTTCCATGCTCCACCATCTTTTTTAAATCTTTGTTTGTGGCACAGATCACGCGGAAATCGGACTTAATCTCCTTATTCCCTCCTACTCTCACAAAGCTTTTCGATTCCAATACCCGCAACAATTCTATTTGCATTTTCGATGAAATGGTCGCGATTTCGTCCAGGAAAATAGTACCCCCGTCGGCCATCTCGAACCGGCCTTTCCTGTTGAACATGGCTCCCGTAAATGCACCTTTCTCATGCCCAAACAGTTCGCTTTCGAGCAAACTTTCGGTAAGGGCTCCGCAATGAACGCTGACTAATGGAAAATATTTCCGGGGCGAATTAAAATGGATGGCCCTGGCGATGAGCTCTTTCCCGGTTCCGCTTTCGCCCGTAATTATTACTGAGGAATTGGACTGTGCCACACTTTCCACCTCCTTCAGAACCTTTAACATAGCATCGCTTTTCCCAATAATATCTTCCACATTTTCGAGCGAGAGCACCTTTTCGCGGAGAAGTTCATTTTCCGATTTCAGAACAATATGCTTGGTGGCATTCCGGATAAGATGCGACAAATCATCGGGGTCAAAGGGTTTGGTGACATAATCGTAAGCTCCATCTTTGAGGGCCTGCACAGCCGTTTCCACGGAGGCAAAAGCAGTCATGATAATAACGATGGCATCTTTATTCAAGGTTTTTATTCTACGGTGCATCTCCAAACCATCCATGCCCGGCATTTTAATATCGGCCAAAACAATATCAAATGGCCTTGATTCTATCTGGAACAAAGCTTCTTTGGCATTCCCGGCACAGGCTACCTCGTAACCATCTACCACAAACCAGTTGAACAAAGAATCGCGGACTGACTCTTCGTCGTCAACAATAAGAATGGAAATATTCTTTGACATAGCTTTTTCGTTTAGTTTTTAACCAATGGCAATATAATTGACAAGGTGGTTTTCTTTCCAAGTTCCGATTCCACCTCAATCCTTCCTTTATGGTTCTGTATGATTCCGTGTACAATGGCCAACCCCAGCCCTACCCCATTCACCTTTTGTTTGGCCGAATAAAACGGTTCAAAAATGTGCGGCAGGTCCTCGGGATCGATGCCAATCCCGTTGTCGGTAATCTCAATCCGGATATGTTCATCATCCGGGTTGAGGGTTTTCATCATAATTTCGCCATTTTCAAGGACAGCCTCTGAGGCATTAACAAGAATGGCAATACACGCCTGTTTGATCTGGTTGTCGCGGCAGTGAATCATATCCTTTTCTGCAGCAAAATCGTTATAAAAATGGATGTTTGAAATCTTTAACTGGTGAGCCATCAGCTCATAAGCCTCTTTTAGGATTTTATGCAAGGGTTTGTTTTCGAAGTTCTCCACATCTTTACGCGAAAAATCCAACAAGCTTTTCACAATATCGCCACACCGTTTGGTTTCCGATTCAATAATCCGCAAGTATTTCAACATCGAATCTTTAGATGCTGATTCCACTTCCATCTTTTCTAATAATTTATAAACTAATTTGGTATATGTTAAAACACCTGAAAGCGGGTTGTTAATTTCATGAGCCACCGACGATGACAATTTACCCAACGATGCAATACGTTCGATATGAACCAGTTCTTTTTGAATCTCGATAAGTTTCTCTGATTTCCGTTGCACCTTATACTCCAATTGTTGCGACCAGTTCTCTAGCTCGGTATTGGCTGCATTCAAGTTGTCGAGCATCTTATTGAATGCTTCCGAAACCAACCGCATATCGTCTAAAAGGGTGGGTTTTATTTCAATCCGCGTGTTCCGGTCGCCGTTCGAAACGGCCTCGCTGGCTTGAATGATGGAATGTAACGGCTTTTTAATCTTACTTTTGGTGAATAAAATCAGGGACAATACAAGCAATATAGTTATAACGGTAGCCAATAAGTAGAAATTGATGGATGATTCATGAATGGCTTCATCCAGATCAGTGAGCGGGACTTTAATAATTAACGATCCCAACACTTCATCGGTAGGCTGGTGACCATGACAGGCACTGGTATAACAGGTTTGTTCATTTAGTATTGGTTTTTTTATCAGCAATTGCCGGTGTCCTTTTTGAGTCTGGTTCATGATGCAGGCACTCTTGGCATCCAAAATCCGGTACGATTTTTCTTTCTGCGAAAACATCGTATTGAAATCGCTATGGCACTGTATGCAATTGGGATTCTCCGAGTTGGTTGAATCGGGAAATGATGAGGAATAGACCAGGCTATCTTTGTGGTCGTACATGTTCACCTCATCAATACCAGAAATAGTATTGATAATATCGAGGGTGCTTTGTAAAGAGCCTTTATCGTTGGTAAGCATGGAATAATAAAGGGCCCCTTCCACAATGGAACCCACATTATTCCCCCTCTGATAGATGGATGTATTGAGGTACTCACGGTAAACTATTTGAAAAATGGTTCCAAAAATTAAAAAAAACACCACCGATAAAAGGGTGATAATAAATACCACCCGCCCATAAATGGAAGACCTAAAACGTAAATACTTTTTAAATTCTAATTTCATTGGTAACTGATTCTATAAGTAACGTTAGATTGCTTTCACAAACCACTATCTGAAAAAAGGTTGTCCAAAAAGTTCTGAAATTATTGAATTATATTCGGCGTTACAGCCATTTGTAATTGCAATTCTGTATCATATTAATTTTTTTTTTGACAGCCATTTTTTGTCAATAATTTATCAATTAAATTAATTTATTGAATCCAATTTATCAAAATAATACAGGTGAAGTTGATCGGCCAAATGAATTATTCTTGCTGATTTTCAAGAAATTCTTTTTGGAAATTTTGCCAAACTTCACCTGACAATTCCGGTAAAAGATTTTCTTTCAGTTCGCCTCCTTCCTGTAACACAACCAGAGCAGGTACCGACTGTTGTACCATTGATGCCGCCAAAAAATCTTTTAACCTCTGAATCTCACTGTTTATCCAGCTTTTAGCCTCATCGCCTAAAAGGAACGACTTTGTTTCTGCCTTCCAATGGGTGGGTTCCATATTGAACAGTCTGCCTTCCGTTTGAAGAACAACCGATTTTGGGTGTTCATTGGGTGCCAGTTCAATTGCACTGACAATGGTTCCTGATATGGGAGCATAAATTGACAGGCATTTATCTTGGTTTTTAATTTCAGCCATCAATTCACCCTTTTTGACTGAAACCCCCGGAGCTTTATGTAACACCAATTCCGATTCGCCCATTAAATGCAGCAACCAATCATCGATACCAATTTGGGCAATTCCTGATTTCTCCATAAAAGCCCACGTGTGGTTCGTACAATAGAAAACCCCTTTAGGGATATTTAAGATACTTGAAGTGAACGATCCCAATGTCTCCTGGAATTTTGCCACCAGATTTCCTTTCCGGTTAATAATTCTCCAAAAAGGAATCAGCATCAGTAAAAAGGCAATGATGATCAGGTATTCAATCCCTTTGGTTTGGAAAATATCATAATAACTAAAGCTATCCATCTTTTTAATTTTTAAATAATTAATAACTTAAAACATACAAAATCAATGGCTATTTTGAGCCCAAGTAGGCGGTTCCCTTAATACGGGCATGCGCAGGATAACCCACCGGAATATCCATATCTCGGTAAAAATAACGGCCAAGGTTACCACAATTTCCATCCACGTGGGATAATAGTGCGATACAGCATCCCATTTAAATCCAATAACAGTCACATTCAATCGGTTGACAATAATTCCTACCATGGTTACTACGGCTGCAATTTTTGTGAGCTGAATGCTTTTTTTCCGGTAACTGTTAAAGAAAAGCAACATGGGAATAAGGACAAATCCGACCATCTCCACCAAGTACCATCGCCCCATAGGCGTAGTCAAATAATGGAAATGCCTTCCATGAACAAATACTAATACATTCAAAAACAGGTAAGCAAACATAGCCACCGCACAAATTTTTGATAACCCGGTTATAATGGAATGATGGCTGTGATGATTTTTTTCGGTAACCTGATCAGAAAATACCTTGTACGTGATTGAACCTTCGAAAATGACCATAGACAGCCCTGCAAAAATGCTGGATACAAAAAACATAATGGGTAAGAACTCAGAATACCAAAGCGGGTGAATCTTATCTTTGGCCATCAGATAAAGAGCACCCAAACCCGATTGGTGCAGGGTTGATAAGGTTATACCAAAGATAACGGCAGCTAGCGTCATGCCCGAAAGGATTTTATGAGCCCTTCGGTGTCCAATCCATTCGGCGATGGTAGGCGAAAATTCAATCAATTGCGCGATCATGTAAAGCAAGAAATGCCAGGCCACCAAAAAAAGCACGGAACTGGTCCCAAAACTATTACCAATGATGGGATTAATCACATTCCAAGGCCTGCCAAGGTCGAGAAGTAAAGCGCCCGCATAAAAAACATACGCCAAAAATCCATTTAATACCGTAACCCTGACAATAGAATGGTATTGTTTCATATTCAGGATATACACCATAAAAGTAAGAACGTAGGCTCCGCCGGCAAAAGCTACCCCGGTTACTACATCAAACCCAATCCAGATTCCCCACGGAACTTCCTGGGTAAGGTTAGTCACAGAACCAATCCCTTTCCAAAAACGGATAATAATTAAGACAAGTCCTAAAAACATGATTGGTAATGAAATCATGTTAAATGGAGTCACCCACTTCCCTTTAGGTTTGAATTCCTCTTTTAAGAACTTCCAAATATTGAAAGCAGGCTGTTGTGCAGTTATGATTTCAGTATTACTCATTTTCGGTAGTTTTAACATGGTTATCTTTTGTAGCTTCATAAAGGCCTAACAGTAAGGCAGGCCAAAGGACAAATACACTGGGTACCCCATAGAGAAAACCCTTTGATAATTCAGGGTACGATGATTTCTGAAGTGAGGTATTAAATCCAAGCCCATTGAATGGAACCGAGGAAAGATAAAGGACACCCGTTCCACCCGCTTCGTGCTCGCCATAAATATGGTCCACATAAACATCGGGATTTTCTACAATCCGTTTCCGTGCTTCATGAAGCAATTCGCGCCGTGTACCAAATTGAATAGCTTCGGCAGGGCAATTTTCGGCACAAGCTGGGATTTTGCCCTCAACCAACCGTTCAAAACACATAGTACATTTCTGAATCTTTGGGTTGGCGCTGTGGTATTCAAATTTTGGTATCTCGAACGGACAGGAAACCATACAATACCTGCAACCCATACATTTTTTGCCATCCCATACCACAGGCCCTTCTTCGGTTTTGTGCATGGCTTTTGTCAGGCAAGCCGCAGCACACGCCGCCTGACTACAATGCATGCACTGTTTTTTTACATAAATCTCTCCTTTTGAGGTGTTATAGGCATTCACAACTGTAAATTTTGTTTCATCCAGGGGGCGTATTTTACCCGGCTCTGGCGAACCGGTCTGTTCGGCCAAATGATTTGATTCGGAACAAGCCGCTTCGCAAGTTTGGCAACCTACACAGCGGGTAGTATCAATCAGCATACCCACAAACTCTACACCGATGTCGTTGGACGGTTTTGCCAGGGCTTGCTTTCCTAATGCCAAGGTTGTACCTGCGACACCTAATAGTTGAAAGAAACTTCTTCGGTCAATTCCCATGATTAGTTATTATTAAATGGTTGATAGATATGAATGTTTTTTTTCGAATTCTAAACACTTAATTTTGAGTCCACTCCGAAAAGGCATCCGATGAATGTTTTTACTAAAATTTCAAGTAAACAGAATCTGATAATTATGAATTCATTGGATGACTAATTAAGAGTTTCTCTACTTTTCGGGGTACATTTATATTTTGTTACTACGATGTAAAATCACATGGTACCATCAATAAAATGTGTCTGAAATTCTTCCCATTCCTTGGGTCCAAAATCCGTTAAAACACCTTTTTTAATTTCGCCCCCTTCTTGTAGAATGGCTAAGACAGGAGCAGCTTCATATTTTGGGGTAACCAGGGCAAAAAAATCTTTCAACCGCAAATATTCCACATTCAACCATAAAGTAAATTTATCGGCCATGAGCATTAGCTGTATCTCACGAAGCCAATTGTTGGGCTCAACCAAGTAAACCCAACCGTCAGCATAAGGCGCAATATTAATGAGTGCCGGATCTTTTACCAGTTTTTGGTTCGGTTCGGTAATCGTTCCTGAAATCGGTGACTTAATAGTAAGTTTTTTACCATTCTGGATAATTGATACAATCGGTTCCCCACGTTTGATGGTATCGCCAGGCCTTTTAAGAATGATTCCCGTTAAGTCACCTGTTATTCCTGACAAAAAGGAATCAAAACCCAGACGTATATTTCCGTTTTTTTCCATATACGACCACATGTGCGACTTATCAAAATACAATCCGGCAGGTAATGGATTATTTGAATTATTTACTATCTCATTGGTTTGAAAGGTATCCTTGGAAAGTAACCTTTTCTTATAAAAATGAGTCCTTACTGCTTCAATGGTAAATCCAATGATGAGAATAACTATGATAAAAAATAAAATTCCTTTTATAATGGTATAATTATTTCCGGTTGCAGTAGTAACTATCTCAGCACCATCAGCCAGTTTATCTAATTTAAATTGCTTTTCATTGGCAACAAGGGCCACAAAACCACATTCATTCATATACTCCTGACCTTGCTTTAACACCCATTGAACAAAACTCTTTTGGACTTCGCCTTTGGGGGCTCCGCCCGCAACCAGATACAGGTTCCTTATTAAGGATTGTGGATATTTACCAACCCATACCCCACGCGTAAACGCATCAAAATTGGTATAGATATTTTCGAAAGAATCCAGCTTTTTATTGTTATTCAAGTCGATTGGCAACAGACTTACACCAGAAACAAATTGCTTTTCATCTATTTTGTAAACATCGGTAAGCTTACAAAATCCTATGGCATTCACATCTTTCTGGATTTGACGAATCAATTCTTTAAATGGGACTATTTGATTTTGGGCAATGGCATTCTTATCTATCGCAAGGAATTTCTCCACCGATTTTAACACCAATGCATCATTACTCAAATAGAGACTGACCTCCTTTGCATTTTTAGCATCAATCAAATTAAATTTATTGATGTTCCCCGAAAAAAAGGTTTTCATTTTTTCGGGAGAAATTCCTTGCTTCATAATAGCCTCAAAGCATGTGTTTTCACTATTGAAGACAGGAACAATGATTTCCCGTCCAATAACTATTTGCCATAAGGCTTCCCAATCTTCAGGCTGGATAAAATCGCGAGACACAATACCTAAACCCGTTTTGGTATCTATAATTTCAGAAATTCCAGGCTCTTTAATTTCAATCAACTCCAACTGGTTTTCTTTGCTCAGTTCATTAAACTCGGCCCACCATACGGTTGAAAGGTTTTTTACATCTGGCGAATAGAAAACCTTTATATTTTCCTTACCATCAGCACATCGGCTGGTTTTGGCTCCCCGAACCTTTTGGCTGATACCTCCAAGGACCAAGAAACACAGGATTAAATAAATAATTCGATTTTTCATAGTTGTACTATTTAAAAAATTAACTTGCAAATTATAGAACTAGCTGCATTTCAGTATTTTAATACTTGAAATATCTATTTATCAATTATGGTGCCAGTACATTTTCACCTTTTTAAATAGCTGTTTATTAGCAACTTGAAAATTTTTATGCGGATTATAAAACCCTTATTTGTGTTGTATTTTTAAACACTCTGTTTTTAAATTTATTCTATCTTATTGTTTATCAAAATCTTTTGACAATTGTTTATTAATTCACCATATGTTTATTTATTAAACACTTTTTATTAAAATTATCAATAAAGGAAAGATATGCAGAAATAAATAGATGGTATATAGTTAATTTTAAAGATGTTCCTGTGTTGATAATTTTAATGTTGCGTTTCAACACAATCCTTTGAGGGGCACCAATAAAAAAGGCTTACCGGGTAACAGTAAGCCTCATCTTTTGGCGGAGAAAGAGGGATTCGAACCCCCGGTACCTTGCAGTACAACGGTTTTCAAGACCGCCGCATTCGACCACTCTGCCATTTCTCCGGGGGCAAAAGTAGAATAAATTTTATTCTCTACAAATGGCAACCTTAAAAAAATAAACAATTCTTGAATTTATTTTATATTATATTGAATATATGTATGTTACATTAATTTAGCTTTTAAAAAGACTTTAATTAAAAAGACCATGATGCAGGAAATAAATACTTCATAATCAGAAAATTTGATATTGCTTTGAAATGATTTATATTTGTTTTGCTTGTACATAAATATTTAAACCCATAAAATAAATAGTATGAATAAAGCACAATTGATTGATGAAATGTCGTCAAAGACAGGCTTAACCAAAGCCGATTCAAAAAAAGCATTGGAAGCATTGGTTGAAACCGTTGCTTTAGTTTTGAAAAAAGGCGACCGCCTTTCGTTGGTTGGGTTCGGTTCTTTTTCTATTTCTGAAAGAAAGAAACGAAACGGCAGAAACCCTCAAACTGGCAAAGCTTTGGTAATTCCTGCTAAAAAAGCAGTGCGGTTTAAAGCCGGGAGCGATTTAATTGGTCAGCTTCATTAAAAGATTCAGCTAAGGGAGTACAATCATTTAACTCCCTTTTTTATGTTTATTTTAAAACAATGATCCCCCAACTTACCAGCTACCTTAAAGAATTTATTACTCCCGGACGTTTTGAACTTTTACAACGGATTCTGGAAAACCGTACCCGGTATATTACGGTAGCCCTGGAAGATATTTTCCAACCGCAAAATGCCAGTGCCGTAGTCCGGTCGTGCGATTGCTTTGGAATCCACGATCTGCATACTATCGAAACCCGCAACGACTACATCATTGATCGCGAAGTGGCTATGGGTTCTGACAAATGGGTGAATGTGATGAAATATCATTCCCAAACCCAAACTTCCCTCAACGTACTGAACCAACTGAGAAACGATGGGTACCGGATAGTTGCCACCACCCCAAGGTCCGGCAGTATTGCTTTAGATGATTTTGATTTAAAGGCCGGGAAAGTGGCCCTGTTTTTTGGAACAGAACTGACCGGGCTTAGCCCAACAATTCTTGACCACGCCGATGAGTATCTGAAAATCCCCATGTATGGGTTTACCGAAAGTTTTAACATTTCAGTGAGTGTGGCTATCATTCTGCACCACCTGAATTTACAACTCCGGCATTCAGACATTGTGTGGCAATTACCTCAACATGAAAAGGAATTGATTCTGTACCGATGGGTTAAGGCTTCGGTAAAGAAGGTTGACTTAATTCTGGATAAATATTGCCAACAGAATAACTTTTCTTTTTCTCAGGTGATTAAAATCTGAGAATTTTGTGGGTTGTTTTCCCACCGTTTCCATCAACCTGTAGCAAGTAAATCCCCGGTTTTAAATGACCGACATCTATTTTTGCTGACGTCCCTTTGGTTTTAATGTATTGCACCTGATGCCCCTGCACATCATAAAGCAACAATTGATATTCTTGTGTTGGGTTCAAGTTATTAATTGAAATCAATTCATTGGCCGGATTTGGATAAATGCTTACTCTCTCAACCCCATCAGGTACTTGTATTAATAAAACGTAATCTTCTCTCAACGATTGGGCTATCGAAGTGAGTTCATACCAGCTTTTCGCGGCAATCATCGCCCATATTAACGTCAACGAATCCCCGGTCTCGATGGCATAAGGCCCGGTAGTCAACTGTGTGGCTACATTTATAGTATCACCATCGTTACCAGCAACGGGTCTTGAGTTTTGCATGGTAAACCATTTCTGCTCGTTGCTATATGTTTGAGTGATATCCATTCCGCCATTTCCACCTGAAATTATATCGAACCCATAAGGTAGGCTTGTATTTTGGTTTATCAGGCAAATACCCGTGTACATCAATTGGTTGGCGTGAGCGCTGGTGTAAAACAGATGCTGGTCCGGTTGGTAGCCCGTGCTGTTGTTTAAGGTCTTATCAATATCCCAATCGGCAAAAAGTGCCATGTGCAAATTCCCGATAGCATTGCTTCCTGTATTTGTTATTTTATATTCATGGATAATGGAAGATTCCCACGCCCCAGTTCTATACGCAAAAGAGCTCTGCTCAATTGTTAAAGGCAACAAACCGTCCTGTCCAATCTGATAAGTGGCATTGGCAACCAACAAATTTTCATTTACCGAAGAAGTATCTACCAGCTTTATTGTTGTAAAATCCAAATTGCTGAACAGGGCACTAACCACATGATCTTTGTCGGTAGCCAGGATGATTCCACCGGCATTCAGTATATTATCCTGACGGTTGTAAATAAAACCTTGTCCGGTCCGGTACTTCTGTTGATCGTAACCAATAGAACCATTACTGGTTACAGTGGTTGCAATTTTATTTATTTCAATATTTATATAGGTCTTATTCAAAATCACTTTAAAAACCTGATAGTCGCGGTAAACACCTCCTTCAACCGTACCATCATCCACTTGTGCCTGAAAATCGAAGGTAAGCAATACCTCTTGATTCTGAGGCAATTCACTACTTAGTGAAAATGCCATTTGACCCTCATTGAAATTCACGGTTTCATAAGTATCCAAGAAACCTGTAGAAACGTTGTCATTTATGGGAATCAGGTAATCGGAATTTGATGAAATTTTGATGATGCAATTCGAAACCTGGTTCAGGAGATTGGTAGCAGAAAATGAGACCGTGAGTTTATCCCCACTCAATAAGGCTTCCGAACCATTGGTTGTTGCTTTGAAATCTTCAATCCGTACCGAGGGCAGGTAATCAATGGTAAGTGCCCTGTAAGCATTCAACCTGCCAAATCCCATTTTCCGGTAAAAATATTGGTTGTCGGTAATGGTATCAATAATATCGGAAGTAATCCGCAACTGTTCAGCTAGTTGATGGGCATCTAATTCCGGGCGGATGGCTTTTAATAAAGCAGCAGCGCCTGCAACCAACGGCGATGCCATTGATGTTCCTGAACCATTGGAATAGGTGCTGTTTTGATTCGTGGAACGGACACTATTACCCGGGGCACAAATATCCACCTCTATCCCGAATGTGGATTTTGTCCACTTCAAATCTTCAATATCAGTAGCAGTAACATTAAATACCCCGTTGTAAGAAGCGGGATAATATGCCTGCTCAACGGAACTATTTCCGGCAGCAGCAACTACCATGCAATTTTTGAAATTTACCGCATAATCGATCACATCGGCTCCTAACATACTTTGAGCGGTTCCGCCCCAACTACAGTTAATAATCTGGCATCCATTGTCGGCGGCATAAACTATTCCCTGATAGGCTGTACTCATGTCGCCAACGGCATCATCCATTACTTTAATGGCTAATAATCTGGTTTGGTACCCAATGCTTGCAATACCAACCGCGTTGTTGGTAACTGCCGATGCCATGCCACATACCATTGTTCCGTGATTACTGTACTCGCACTGCGGGTTATTGTCGCCTTCGCCAAAATCCCAACCCCGGTAATTGTCGGTAAAACCGTCTCCATCGTCATCTACGCCATTTACAGGATCGTTATAATTATATTTGAAGTTTGCCTGCAAATCTTCATGCAAAAAATCGGTTCCGGTATCTACAATACCAATCACGATATTGGTGTCGCCATGGGTTATTTGGTAAGCATCGAATGCCTGAACCAATGGCAAATAATATTGCGAGGCTACTTGGGGATCGTTGGGAACTTCGAATACCTCGATGGGGTAAAGCGGTTCGGCATAAACCACCGATGGAAGTGTTTTTAAACTATTGATCAAAGGCTCAATGGATTCGCTGGAGGCTAATGAAAGTAAATAGATGGTGCTCAAATCATATTTTGTATCCACCTTTTTAAGCATTCCATGGTTTTTAAACATCGGTTTCATGTCAAACGACTTGCTTCTTGAAACCGACTGAACCAATGCCTCAACTTGTGATTTTGCCTCTTCCGTTTGGGTATTGGGTTGAAACTTCACAACCAATTTTCCGAAAGAACCATTGGGGTTTTGAGCCTTTGCACTCGCAATAAGGGCTACTCCAAAAATTAGCACCCGTGCGAAATTCACCATATTTGAACGATTAACCATACATTAAATCCTATTTGAAATTAGTTGTACTGAACCTTTACAAAGGTAGCACTTTGATCCAAAATATGATTAAAATGTCTTATATCCTTTGGGAAACAACAAATTAGATGGGCTCAAACATCAATTTTAACTCATGAATAAACATACAGAGGTCAGTAGATAAATACATAATAAAAATTCAGGAACAGATATAAATTTTCCCCCTCTGGCCTAAAGGCCATCTCCCCCGAGGGAGAACTTGCTCCGATTGAGCGGTCTAGTCTTCCCCTGGGGGAATTGCCGATAGGCGATGGGGGAATATAATTTTCAAACTTCCGACATTACTATATTAACATAACACTAGATTGAATAAAGAAAAAATGAATTGAAAAATCTCATATCCAAGCTGAACAGCTTATTTAATTCCTGAAGAATATTTTGTTTACAGATGTAAGGCAGTTTTCAGTTATGATGATAAAAAAAGCCAGGACTCAAAATTATCCTGGCCCGTATAGTAGTAGCTTTCAATTATTTTTTATCGGTAGGGGTAGCTTCCTTTTTAGTATCTGTTGATTTTGAGCAACATGATTTTTTAGCATCCGCTTTTTTGCCATCGCAATTTTTTGAACAGTCCCCTGTTTTTTTCGCATCAGTAGTGGTAGCACTTGCACCTGTAGTAGTGGCAGCAGTGGTCGCTTTTGCTTTACAATCGGCACATGTGCAGCCTGCCGGGCAAGGTTTTTTATCATCATTAGCACTCACTATTTGTATTCCATTATCAAGTAGCAAAGTGGAAGCGTAGAGGTTTGCACCTAAACCAGAGAAGAAGGTAACTACTAAAATTACAACTAAGTTTTTCATATGATTTCGTTTTAAAGTTATATGAAAACAAAGGTAGATGAATTCAAAACTGAAAATAGTTATTTAGTTGTTATTGTGATGTTAACAAGTTGTTAATCTTGGCAATGAACCTTTTTTATTAACAATTTGTCGGGAAATGTTAAATAGAAGTAGGAGCCTAAATCGAGGACTGATTTCACAGCTAAGTCTCCACCCAAATAATTGGCTAATTTTTTTGAGATGGTCAGTCCTAAACCCGCCCCACGATACAACCGCAACTTGGATTCCGATTTTTGGAACCGCTTAAATATATTTTCTAAATCGTTTTGAGGAATACCTATTCCGGTATCTTTCACTGAAAATTCAATGGCCTGGTTATTTTGTACAACACTAAATATAATCTCACCCCGTGATGTAAATTTTTCAGCATTGCTCAATAAATTGATTAGAATCTGCTTTATCCGCAACCGATCGCTTTTCAATAAATAGTTTTCACTATCCAGGTAATTGTAACATAGTAATTTAACATCAGGATTCACATGCATGGCTTCCATGGAAGAAAAAACATCTGCAACCAATCCGTTCAAATCGAAAGTTTCTTCATGAATCTCAAACTGGTCCGATTCAAGCATAGATAAGTCCAAAATATCATTGATTAAGAACAGCAGTGTTTTGGCATTGCCGTTAATGTACGAGACATAACGGGCCATTTCGTCCGAAACACGATCTTCGTTAAGCAAAAGGTTGGCAAAACCCACGATTGAGTTCATGGGTGTTCTTATTTCGTGGCTCAGATTTGCCAAGAAAGCGCTTTTCAACCGATCGCTTTCTTCTGCTTTTACTTTTGCCCGCATCAGTTCGCTGGTACGCATATCAACCAACTGTTCCAAGTGATTCCGGTGTTTTTCCAATTCCCGGTTTTGTTTTACTATCAACCTGTTTTTGGTTTCAAGCGCCTTTTGCTGTTTTAGCAGCTCTTCCTGAACCGTTTTTAGTTCTTCAATATTTTGCCTCAACTCCTCTTCAGCGGATGCAAGCTCTTCATTCCTTTCTTTTAATTCTTCTTTGGCCTCTATTAATGATGTAATATCGCGTGAAATACCAAATACCCCAATCATCTCATTATCTGTGCCTTTTAAAGGAAGTTTGGTGCTGCTTACCCAATGAATGGTTTTATCCTGATGCGTTTCCTTTTCAATAATATTGATGAGCGGCCGTCCGGTTTTTATAATCCGTTGCTCATCGTTAAAGGCTTGTTGAGCATGTTCGGCATCCTGAATATCAAAATCAGTCTTCCCAAGTATCTGTTCAGCATCTCTCTGATGAAACCTTTCCAGCATTGACTGACTAATCCTGACAAACCGGCTCTGGGTATCTTTGAAATAAATGGAATCGGGAATGTTCTGGAGCAATGCCTCCAAGAAAAAGGAATCCAGGTTAATTTCTTTACCTGGCTTTTCTTCGGATTGCCTAACCGAATCCTGATGAGTTTTCATCTTATTATTTTCCTGTTTTTTTGATAATCCAGACATACCTTTTTAATGTGTTCAATACTATTAATTATATCCACAATAAAACTAATCAACAAGAAGAATATGGTACTGAAACATTTTTTAGTCCGAATAGTTCAATAGATGTTAATAATTTGTTAACCTGAATTTTAGGAACATTTTTTTAGTTCCTTTGTAAAAAACTTATAAAACTTTTATGAAGAACCGCACAAGGTATCTAATTGCGGTAGTCTTGTTTTGCTTAATGGCTTTAATTTTTATTCAGTTCATTTGGATATTTAAAGCCGCTGACGACCAAGAGCGCCATTTTGAATATACCGTTATTGCCGCTTTAAGCAAGTCCACCGAGGGACTGTTGAAACAAAATGCCGTGTGCACGCAAGTAACCAATTGTTTCAATCAAAAAGGGTTTACCTGCTGTGAGAAACGGCATTTAAGTAATGATAAGTGGAATTTTATCGATTCCATTATAAAAGCTGAATTAGTTATCAGCAAAATCTCGTTGGATTATGAATTCCAACTAACCACGGTTCCACACCCCCATGCCGGCTACAAAAAAAACAAAAGCCGAAAAAATTGCTTCAGTGTAAAATCAAACCTTGTAACCGAAAACCAGGAAAGTATTTGGCTCCATATTACCTTCCCTGACAGGAACAAATTTATTTTGGCCCAAATGGGCTTGTTGTTTTTTACAAGTATTTTGTTGATTGCCATTATCATTGGGGCTTTCCTTTTAATCTACCGATACTATTTGCAAGAGCTGAATCTGGCTCAAGATACCCGCAACTTCATCAACAACCTGACTCACGAATTTAAAACACCCCTGGCCTCAATCAGGCTGGCCAATAACCGGATTTCGAAGGAAATCCGTGCAGATTCAAAACTGGAGGCTTACACCCGGATAATAAAGCAGGAAAACGACAAACTGGATACGCACATCAATTATTTGCTGGATGTTTCGAGGTTGAAAAAAGGTAAGATGCCCATGAATTTCGATCGGTTAAATATGCATGAGCAGATTGAACGTCAGGCCGATTCATTCCGGTTGATGATTGAGGAACGGCAAGGAAATCTGACCTTGGATTTAGCTGCGGGGCACTTTTGGGTAAGGGCGGATTGTTTCCATATATTGAATGCCCTAAATAATTTGCTCGATAATGCCTGCAAATACTCCATTGAACCGCCTGAAATCCAGATTAAAACCTCCAACAAAAGTCGGTGGCTGGTCATTTCAATCACCGATGAAGGGATTGGTATTGACAAATCGGATCAGAAGTTCATTTTTCAGGAATTTTCGCGCGTTGATACCGGGAATATCCATAATATAAAAGGATTTGGACTGGGCTTATCGTACGTATGGCAGGTGGTAACCATTCATAACGGAAAGCTGCTGCTGCATAGCAAAAAAGGAGTGGGAAGTACATTCTCCATTTTGCTCCCATACCTTGATTAACTGTAAGTATTTTGAAAAAGGGTGATAGAAAATTGATATTTCAACAGTTAATTTTAACAGTGGTAAAAAGATAAAGATTCCGACACTAATAAAATAAATACATGGCACGAAAACCCAAAATTCAAATCCTGTTAGTTGAAGATGACCTGAACTTGGGATTCCTCACTTCGGAGTTTCTGGAATCGGAAGATTTCGCGGTCAAGCTTTGCCGTGACGGGGAATCAGGAATTAAAGCATTCATGGAACAAAGTTTTCAGATTTGTATTTTGGACATCATGTTACCAAAAATTGACGGGTACCAGGTGGCAAAAGAGTTGAGGAAAATCAACCCCAAAATTCCCATCCTGTTTTTAACGGCCAAAAACTTAAAAGAAGACAAACACAAAGGATTTGAACTAGGCGCCGACGATTACCTGACCAAACCATTTGATGAAGATGAACTTTTATGGCGCATTCAAGCCATTTTAAAACGAGTAGCACAAGCTCCCAACCCCTCACCTGATCCTATTCAAATTGGGAAATTCCATTTTGAACCTTCCAACCAGTTACTAAAATTGGGTACCAAGGAACAGCGGCTCACCGAACGGGAATCGAAAGTGTTTGAATTATTATGCCTGAACCGGGGAAACCTTGTCCGCCGTGAGGACCTTTTGCAAACCATTTGGGGCGAGAATGATTATTTTGCGGGCCGTAGTCTGGATGTTTTTATTACCAAACTCCGGAAGTACCTGAAAGATGATCCATCAGTAGTTATCGAAAATGTACCGCGCGTAGGCTTTCTGCTATCTGCAACCCATCAATAAATTACTACAACACCCTTTGCTTTCAATTTCTGGATTTGCCGTTCCGGTACCGGGTTCCCGATTAAATTCACAAATTCCAGTTTTTTATGTTCCAGCAATGGGGTAATATCGTTGACTTTATTGCCCGACAAATCGACCAACCTCAACTCTGGCATATTCTGCAGCGAGTCGATGTAATGAACCTGGTTTGAACCCAGATACAATTCTTCAATATACGTACAATGAGCCAATAACGAAATATCAAAAATGGCGTTTAGCGACAAATCGAGAAACCGCACATACCGGCAAAACTCAATACCTGCCAAATCTTCAATTTCATATTCGGCCATTTCAATCTCCTCCATGTCTTCCAGAAGATGTACCGGGAAATCGATATATGTAGGTCCATAAATTTTACGCTTTAACGCGGATAAAAATGTGGCATCAAAAGATGCATCGGAATCGTCAAAATAGGGGGTTTGATCGGGATTTTCTTCATCAAACCAGTAACTTTTTGGTTCCTGCTCCTCGCGTACCATAAAATAATCGTCCTCAGTGGGTTGATAATTCCAACCATATTCCGATTCAAACTCGTCGGGGGTTAACAGTGCACTGTCGCTTTCATGCCCAATCTGATCAATTACGGCTAAAACTGCCGTAATGTAATTGAACTTTATCAATCCTTCCGAATCTTTTAACTGAAGGATGGTTTCATGATAGGTTTTCACCTTATCGGGATGAAACAAGATGACCAGGTTTGAGAACAACCGGGATTTGTTTTCGGGGTCTATGGGACTAAATTCGCTGACAATACGTGCAATTTTCTGAAGTGCCGGATAGTTTTTCCGCTTATGAAACTGAATGATTTTTGAGGTAATATGGTTCAGGTTTTCTACCGAAAAAGCCTGAATCAGTGTCTTTGAATGATTTTGATCAGCCATAGTCTCAATAAAAAGAAGCACAATGTACTAAAAAAAAGGTAAATATCACATTCATCTTTTTTTTTGCCAACAGGGTAGCAATGACACCTTAAAACTACACCACCGCCATTAGCATTGATGAAACAGTCAATGCATAATCTCAAGCTGAAAATAACTTACCGCTTTATCAGCCAACAAAATATCCATTCCACATTCGGCACCAAATAAACATTTATTAATTTTTTATTCGTTGTTTGTTTTAATTTATAATTATAACATATATATTTGTTTCGATTTGATATGAATACACAGACAAACATACAAGAGTTCAGATTCTCTACTGCAAATGGTGGAAGTTTGATTTATTTTGAACCAGCAACAACAACTATAACAACAACAACTATTATTACGCCCCCCTGTTGGGGGTAGTTTTAATAGTGAAATCCAGCCGTTGTGCATACCTTAAAATCATCCGTTTTATTTAGTAACCAAATATTATGATTGTACTTAAATTTGGGGGAACCTCAGTAGCCGATGCCAAAAGAATCAGGCAGATATCGGGCATTATCGGCCAGTATGAAGGTTCAAAAAAACTGGCCATTGTGGTTTCGGCGCTTTCGGGGGTCACAAATATGCTCGAAGAATGCGGCAAACAGGCGCTGCAGAACCAGAAAAAATACATTGACATCATTAAGGAAATTGAAGATCGCCATTTTGAAATCATCAACCAGTTGGTCGATCCCAAAAACCGCAGTGAGATTGCCGCTCACATTCAATTGCTCTGCAACGAAGCCGAAGACATTTGCCAGGGGATTTCCATTTTGAATGAATATTCCGACCGTTCCAAAGCAAAACTACTAAGCCTGGGCGAACGCATGTCGGCCGGTGTGATAAGCTCAGCTTTAAACCATCTGGGGCACCGCAACCATTTACTCGATACCCGGAACCTCATCATTACTGACAGCAATTACCTTTCAGGGAGGGTGAATCATCCGGTTTCAGAAAAAAATACCGTTACTGCCTTTAAAGATATCGAAGGAATTGCTATTGTCCCGGGATTTATTTCGAAGAACGAACTGAGCGAACCGACTACCTTAGGAAGGGGTGGCTCGGACTTTACCGCGGCCTTGCTGGCTAATTATCTTGAGGCGGAACAAATTGATATCTGGACCGATGTAAACGGGATGCTTACCGCCTCGCCAAAAATTGTATCGTCGGCTTACACCATTCCTGCCCTGAGCTACGAAGAGGCCATGGAACTTTCCCATTTTGGCGCCAAAGTTATTTATCCGCCTACCATACAACCCGCGCTGGAAAAGAAAATCCCCATCCGCATCAAAAATACCTTTGAACCGGGCCATGAAGGCACTTTGATAGGTCCTAACCCGGTTGGAAACGGGCACAACGTGAAAGGGTTTTCGTCCATTGATAATATTTCACTTATTACCGTTTCAGGCAGTGGAATGGTTGGGGTTCAGGGCATTGCCATGCGGGTTTTTAAAGCCATGAGCCTGGCCAACGTAAACGTGATGTTCATTACCCAGTCGTCGTCGGAACACACCATCTGCATCGGGGTTGAAAGCCAACGGGCTAAAGAGGCCTGCCGGTTTATTGACGAAGAATTTGAAAATGAGATTTTACGTCAGAAAGTAAACCGGGCCACTTACGAAGACAGACTGACCATCGTGGCCATGGTTGGCGACAAAATGAAGGAAAGCATCGGGCTGGCCGGTAGGGCTTTCAAACTTTTAGGCGACAATGGCGTGAACATCCGGGCCATCGCGCAAGGAGGCACCGAACGGAATATCTCCATGGTGATTGCCGATAAGGATACCAAAAAGGCGCTGAACGTGCTGCACGACGGTTTCTTCCTCTCGAAATACCGGAAAATACACCTGTATAACATTGGTGTTGGAACGGTTGGCGGAACCATGCTGGAACAATTGAAAGAACAGGCTTCTTTTTTAAAAGAAGAATATGCCATTGATATTAAACTGGCAGGCGTAGCCAATTCAAAAAAGATGCTGTTCAATGCAAAAGGTATCGCCCTCGATAACTGGAAGTTTGATTTGCTCTCGCAGGGGGAGTCCATGAATATCAATGGTTTTATTCAAAAAATAAAAGAACTCAACCTGCGGAACAGCGTTTTTATTGATAACACCGCCTCGCAGGATATTACTGCTATTTATAAGCAAATAGCCGAAATGAACATTCCTATTGTAGCCTCAAACAAGATTATGGCCTCCTCCCCTCTTGAACAGGTATCGGAGTTTAAAAAAGAGGTGAAAAAACGGGGATTGAAATTTTTGCATGAAACCAATGTGGCTGCAGGGCTACCAGTGCTCAAGACCATTGAAGATCTGGTGGCCTCGGGTGATAAAATTTTGAAGATTCAAGCCGTCCTTTCAGGTAGTTTGAACTTCATCTTCAACACTATCAGCGAAAAGGTAACTTTTTCCGAAGCAGTTATCCATGCTCGGGAAAAAGGGCTCACCGAACCCGACCCCTCCATTGATTTGAGCGGATTGGATGTCCGCCGGAAAATCCTGATTCTGGCCCGTACCAGCGGTTATCAACTAGAACTTGATGATGTAGCCAAAAATGAAATCATCCCTGAAAAGGAACTGAAGGCGGCATCGTTCGAAGATTTGCTGAAAAACCTGACTAAAAATAATGCGGCCGTTGAAAACCTTCGTGCCAAAGCATCTAAAGAAGGAAAGAAACTCAGGTATGTGGCTGAGTTCGATAATGGCAAAGCGGTTACCGGCCTTCAAAGCGTAGATGTTAATCACCCGGCCTATCATTTAGATGGCATGGACAATATCATCCTGCTTTATACCCGCCGGTATCATGAGCAACCATTGGTTGTTAAAGGAGCCGGTGCCGGGCCCGGGGTTACGGCTTCCGGAGTTTTTGCCGATGTCATGCGTTTAGCCAACCGATAATAAAAAAAGGATGAATAACGAATTGAAAAAAAAGGTAAAAGCCTTTGCTCCGGCCTCGGTGGCCAATGTCTCCTGCGGGTTCGATGTATTGGGTTTTGCCATAGATAAAGTGGGCGACACCCTTCAAGCGGAAGCCACCTCCTATCCCGGGGTGATTATAGAATCAGTTACGGGCCCCGGAAACCTGTCCACCGATCCCGATAAAAATATCTGCGGCGTGATTGCCAAAGCCATGCTGGCCAAGCTTGATTTGCATCAGGGAGTAAGAATCCGGCTTACCAAAGGGATTTTGCCCGGAAGCGGGTTGGGCAGCAGCGCAGCCAGTTCCGCGGTGACAGCCTTTGCCATGAATGAACTTTTTGGCAACCCCTTTACCGAAAAACAGTTGGTGGAATTTGCCATGTTGGGCGAAAAACTGGCCTCCGGTTCCGCCCATGCCGACAACGTGGCACCTGCCATCATGGGAGGTTTTACGGCAGTCCGTAGTTATGAGCCTTTGGATATTTTCAAAATCCCGGTGCCCAACGAATTGTATTGCACCGTGATCCATCCAAAAATTGAAGTGCGTACAGAACTCTCGCGCAACATCCTTAAAAAACAGGTGGAACTGAAAACGGCCATCAAACAATGGGGAAACGTGGCCGGACTGGTGGCCGGGTTGTATAGCAGCAATTACGATTTGATTGGCCGTTCACTTACCGATTACATCATTGAACCTGTCCGGAGCCGTTTAATTCCAGGATATTTTGAACTGACCCAGAACGCCCTGCTTGCAGGTGCATTGGGTTGTGGAATCTCTGGTTCGGGGCCGTCGGTGTTCTCGCTTTGCAAAGGACACGAAACTGCCAAAAAAGTAGCCGATGCCTTTACCGAAAAAGCCGTTTTGCTGGGTTTGCCCTTCGATATTTACGTATCAAAAATTGCCGAAAAAGGAGCTAGAATAATTGACAATGAATAATGAACAATAGAGAATGTAGAGTTTAGAATGTAGAACGAAAATAAAAATGAATATGAAAGGTACTAATTCTCTAATTCTCTAATTCTCTAATTCTCTAATTCTCTAATTCTCTGAAACATGAACTATTATAGTCTGAACGACCCCACACATGTTGTAAGTTTTACCCAGGCAGTCATCAATGGATTGGCGCCTGGAAACGGATTGTATTTTCCGGAACAGGTACCAAGTTTCGAAATCGGCTTTTTTCGGAAACTACCAGAATTATCGCTTCCTGAAATAGCCTTCCATGTATTAAAACCCTACACAACTCCCGATTTAACCGAAGTTGTTTTGCATGAAATTACCCAACAGGTTTTTGATTTCGATATTCCTTTGGTCGAAGTTCAACCGGACATTTACAGCCTGGAACTTTTCCATGGCCCCACGTTAGCTTTTAAAGACATTGGGGCCCGCTTTTTAGCCCGGACGCTTTCACATATTGCCAAAGACCGGAAAATCAGGGTATTGGTAGCCACCTCGGGCGATACCGGAAGCGCTGTCGCCAATGGGTTTTTAGGAATTGAAGGAACCGAAGTGATTGTTTTATACCCCAAAGACAAAGTAAGCGAACTGCAACAAAAACAGTTTGCCACGTTAGGGCAAAACATCAGGCCCGTTGCCATACGCGGCACCTTCGACGATTGCCAGCAACTGGTGAAAACCGCCTTTTCCGATACCGGCATCAACCAAACCATGAACCTGACCTCGGCCAATTCCATCAACATTGCCCGGTGGATTCCACAGTCGGTATATTATTATTGGGCAATAGCTCAATTGGCAAAAACAGGAAAGAAAATTGTAGTGGCTGTTCCCAGCGGGAATGTGGGGAATATTTCATCGGGGGTATTAGCCCAAAAGACCGGGTTGCCCATCCACCGGTTTATTGCGGCCAGCAACCAGAACGATGTGTTGCCCAAATACCTGAAAAGCGGCAATTACCTTCCCAAACCCAGTGTACAAACCATTGCCAACGCCATGGATGTGGGCCACCCGAACAATTTTCCAAGGTTGCTGCAATTGCACCAGAACAATTATTCCGAAATGACCGGAAACCTTACCGGTTATTCTTACACCAACGAACAGATTCAGAAACTGATTCAATCGTGTTACCTGGCTAATAACTATTTGCTCGATCCTCATGGGGCCACCGGATTTGGCTCGCTGCTCGACGACCAGTTGGCTGCCAACGAAACAGGTGTGTTTTTAGAAACAGCACACCCGGCCAAATTCCGCGAAGTGGTGGAACCAGTGATTGGGCAACAGATAACATTGCCTGCCGCCCTGGCCAGATTTGATAAACGCACCCTTGTTACCGAGGAGTTACCTACCGGTTATCAGGAGTTTAAACAGTATCTGATGGATGGCATTTCCTGATTTTGAATAAGGCTTTCCAATAATATCTCCGGAGGTTGGAATTGCTTTATTACCCCACCATGAAACAATGCAAAATACCCGTTGGCAATTGGTAAAAATGTAACTGAAACTGGCAAACACGTAATTGATTTTGGCAAAATCATAAATGAAAGCGTGGGCAAGGAATCTTGGCATAGTCAGGGGATAACTTGAAGCCATCCCCTGACTTATCCGGATTTAGCGTCCGGAAGCTTGCTTTTGCCATCCACTACATCTTCAAAAAACCCCACTTATTTATTTCAAATAATATTACTAAATTAGCCGTAACCATAAAATTAACTGGCGATGGCAAAAATCATTTCTGTTATAAACAACAAGGGAGGAACAGGAAAGACCACCACCGTACTAAACTTAGGTGCTGCCCTCAAACAACTGAAATACAAGGTGCTGCTTATCGATCTCGATGGCCAGAGTAACCTATCCAGGGCGTTGCATATTAACGAACCTAAGAACCATGTGGGGGAATTGCTGCTCGGGAAATGTCCGTTTGAAGCGTGCTTGACCGAAGCCGAAGGAATGGATGTTTTACCCTCGGTGAGCAACCTGCTCGATTATGAATACCTGATTAACAACGAACCCGGCAGGGAATTCCTGCTACGCGAGGTGCTGGGCAAAACCAATTCGTTCGATTATATATTGATTGATTGCCCGCCAAGTATGGGAACACTCTCCATCAATTCGCTGGTGGCAGCCCATCACTATATTGTACCCATGCAGGCCGAAAATTTTGCCTTTATTGGTCTCGACCGTATTTTACAAATTGCCGAAAAGGTGAAAACCCGGATGAATATGGATTTGGAACTGGCCGGGATTTTATTTGTTAAGTACCAGACACGTACCAAATTTGGTCAGGCAGTGATTTCAAATATCGCACAAAACAATTATCTGAAAAACAAACTCTTTAATGCCTACATCAGGCAGGATATCAATTTGATGGAAGCCCCGGCATTCGGGCAGTCGGTGTTTGAATATGCTCCCGCCAGCCGCGGAGCTTTCGATTATATGAATTTTGCTAAAGAATTTGTAAAACGTTATGGCAAAAAAAAATAAGAAAGACATGAAGCAGTTCCAACAGGCGCTGCTGTCGAATGCTGAGTTTATTAAACAGCCGGAACCTGTTCCTATGGCTGCACCCGAACCTGTGATTATTCAGGAGGTTTCGGTGATTAACGACGATGTTATGGAAAAATTCAAATTGTTGGCCTCTTTCGAAGGAGTTTCGGAAAAAGAGTTGATCAATCAAGCCTTAAATCATTATCTTCGCCTCAAGAGTTTGCAGTTGGAACAAGCTATTACAAACAAAAAGTAGATTCATGCTTCCAGATATTTTAAAGATTACCATCCCCGCATTACTGGTATTTGCCACTGCATGGTTGGTGTTATACAAATTCATCGGTAATGAGAATAAAAACCGGAAAGTACAGGTGTTGCTCGATAACCAGAAAGTGATTACCCCCATACGGCTTCAGGCCTATGAGCGGATGGTGCTGTTCCTGGAACGTATTTCGCCGCAATCGCTGGTTATCAGGACCCAAAAGCAGAACATGACCAACCTTGATTTGCAAAATGCCCTTTTAAAAAACATCCGGTCAGAATTTGAACACAACATGGCGCATCAGCTTTACATCAGCGATAAAGCCTGGGAAATGGTTAAAACAGCCAAAGAAAATGTGATTAAAACCATCAACCAGAATGCCATAAAGGTGAAACCCGACGCTCCTGCCATTCAATTGAGCAAATCGGTTTTGGAAAAAATGATGGAATACGATACCGACCCCACCCAAAAAGCACTCGATTACTTAAAATCGGAAATCAGGCAGTTGTTTTTTTAGCTGTATAGAGGTTCGAATTTAGAAATTGGAAGACAGAAAAAAACCAGATACCAGACCCACCGCCTAATACCTGGTTTCTAAAATTAAATCTCTAAAATCTAATTTCTATTTTATCAGTTCAATACTCCGGGTGACAAAACGGTTGAGGTCCTCGCCCTTGAGCATGTTGTTGGCCAACAGTGCCAAATCAACCAGTTGCTTGGCCAGTTTGCTTTCCTTGCCAAAAGCTTCCAGTTTCTGGTTTTCCTGATTGCTCAAATCGGTAAGCTGTTTGTTCAGTTCCTCCAGTTTATCTTTGGTAGCTTGCGGAACCTCATCGTCCTTTTTCCCTGACTTCTCTTTTTCGAGAAGGGTTTTTTCATCGTTGAGTGGCAGTTTTGCCTCACGGATAGATTTGATATCGTTACCCAATTTCTTTTGCTCCTGTGCCAGCACTTTCTTAACCAACGGATGCGAGGTGTTCACTACCAGATTATAGCTATCGGGCAGCTCACCATAAAAATTCATGCCGCTCATACCGCCCATGTCCTTCATCCGGCGCATAAACTCGCTTTGGGTAATCACCATGGGCTTTGAATCTTCACCCAGGTTCTCAAATTCTACCAGGAAATGTGATTCTGTAGGAGTAACTGCCTTAAACACGTGGATTAACTCATTCCGTTCGTCCGAAGTAAGTTCCACGACGGCTTCCTCATCTTTGGGAATCAGTTTGTTAATCACATCGGCATCAACCCTTACAAAACGGGAATGTTCAAACTTCTGCTCCAGGTGGTTCACCCAATGAACATCGAATTGGCCATCCATCACCAGCACATCGTACCCTTTATTTTTGGCTGCCTCGATATAAGTGAATTGAGCCTCTCTATTGGTGGTATAAAGGTAAACCAGTGATTTGTTTTTATCGGTCTGGTTTTCTTTAATCAATGTTTCGTACTCTTCGAGGGTAAAATATTTTCCTTCGGTATTTTTTAACAATACAAAGCCTTTGGCCCGGTCGTAGAATTTTTCGTCGGTAAGCATCCCGTATTCAATGAATAGTTTCAGGCTATCCCATTTTTCTTCGAATTCCTTTCGGTTTTCTTTAAAGATATCGAACAAGCGGTCGGCCACCTTTTTGGTAATATGACTCGATATTTTTTTCACATTCGAATCGCTCTGCAAATAACTTCGCGAGACGTTTAACGGAATATCCGGTGAGTCGATAACACCATGCAACAAGGTCAAAAACTCGGGGACGATACCTTCCACGCTATCGGTCACAAAAACCTGGTTGCAATAAAGCTGGATTTTATTCTTCTGGATTTCGATATTGTTTTTAATTTTTGGGAAGTACAGAATCCCTGTCAGGTTAAACGGATAATCCACATTCAAATGGATGTAAAACAGAGGCTCTTCGTAAACGGGATACAACTCATGATAAAAATCCCGGTAATCCTCGTCTTTCAGGTCAACAGGTTTACGGGTCCAGGCAGGTTTTGTGTTGTTGATAATTTTATCCTTACCAGTATCAACCATTTTATCCTCTTTCCATTCCTGCTCTTTCCCAAACCCAATGGGGACAGGCAAGAACTTACAATATTTGTTTAAAAGCTGGGTAATTTTTGATTCTTCCAGAAAATCTTTGTTTTCCTCATCAATGTAAAGAATGATATCGGTACCAAAATCCTCTTTTTCGGTTTCATCCATGGTAAATTCCGGACTACCGTCGCAACTCCATTTAACAGCCTTAGCACCCTCTTTGTATGATTTGGTAACAATTTCCACCTTTTCGGAAACCATAAACGAGGAATAAAAGCCCAACCCAAAATGGCCAATGATTGCATCGATGTTGTCTTTGTATTTTTCAAGAAAATCACCGGCACTGGAGAAAGCAATCTGGTTGATATATTTTTCGATCTCTTCCGAGGTCATACCAATTCCGTGATCCGATACGGTAATGGTTTTCTTTCCTTTGTCGAGCTTAACCCGGACCGTGGTATCACCCAATTCTCCTTTATATTCACCCGAAGCAGCAACAGCAGCCATTTTTTGAGTAGCATCTACGGCGTTGGATACAATCTCGCGCAGGAAGATTTCATGATCGGAATAAAGAAACTTTTTAATGATGGGGAAGATGTTTTCACTGGTAACCCCAATTTTCCCTTTTTGCATATCGTTAAAGTTTAATGTTTTAAATTTTTACAGGCGGCAATTTTCAAATTTGATGCCATCCCTACCTATTGGACAGAGTGTCACAAAAGGAAATCCCAAGAGACAAAACGACAGTTGTTTCCTAAAATCCGCAAGTCATCTGGGAAACCGTTGGAAGTCACGGGGTGACTCAATTTGACACAAAGAAGGCAAACAATTGTTATTCAATTAGTCACCCCATGACTTGCGGAAATAAGGTGTTTTATGCTGAGAAAGGAAAGAGGGAACCGTATCTTAATGCGAGATAAACGAAAACACGAAATGTAACGCCGATAAAACCATCAATAAAATAAAAAATGAGAGAGCCCACTGGAAGCGCTTTTTCTTGATAGCCAACGTGGTTTGGCTGTAATGAAAACGGATGGTATTTTGGAGGCTGGCAAAGGCAAAGTTCGATTTTTTAACAAAATCAATCACGTTGGGTTCTTCCTTAATCCGCTTGAAATCGGTGGTGTCGTCATTTTCATAGGATGAAAACAGGATGATCCGGACTTTTGGAAATTTTTCTCCCATGACTTTGATAATCTCAAATCCATTTAATGCCTCAGAATTTTCGTTGGTTTGTAGGAAATAATCTAAAATAATATAAATCTGTTTGTTGCGGAAATGTATCTTGCCTAGTTCAGCCATCATATCTTCGCCATTTTTGTACCACAGCACATTGTACCGGTCGTTAAATTCCAACAGCTTATCTTGCAGCACCTGTGCCTGCACCGGGTCGTCCTCCACAATTACCAAACGGATATCTTTAGCAATTCTCACATTCATTCCTATTAAAAGCTTTCATCAAGCTCCGATTCATTAAATCTCCACTAATTTATAAAAACCAACTTTCGAAATCAAAATTATTTTCTTAGGTTGATCTTATTTCCTTGCTAAAAGACACTACAATCTATTTATAAATAATCATTTAACGCTCCTCAAAAATATTTTGCTTGTCGTCTAACAATTAATTTTCTTTAATTCCTCAAGTCATCAGATGACTATCAATAATTTAGAAATCGAATCATCCGGTGAAAAATCCTTAAAGTTATTCTTATTTGAAGAGCCCCCGTTTGGGTTTGGGCTTTTTATAATCAATGGTAGGAATGTATTCCCACATATCCTCATTGAATTTCAATCCGTCATAAGATAAATCGGGCCCGTAGAACCTGAAATTTCCAGTATAGACAGACTCACTTGGAGCTAAATGGTCCATTACAATCATTTGGTATTGTGGGTCGTATTTTATCATCATGGCAGCCATGCGCGAATATTCAAAAATAATGCGTCTCAATTTTTTCTTCCCGGCTTTGAATACGGCTTTGCCGAATTTGGCTTTCCCATTTTCGCTAAACTGCAACACATCAATTACCTTTTTATTGGTGTACAGGTTGTTTCCGTCCCAACCGATTAGGGTGTAAACAGTTCCCGATGAATGCCCGTTGGTTAAAACCTGATAATAGGTGGCTCCAAACCAATTCTCGGGTGTCAGAACCTCGATTTCAGGTTCCGCAATGCTATCGGACTTATCGGTGAGCGGAATTAATAAAACTTCCTTTTGGGCTTTCAAATAATATTGCATAAACCCATAATGGTGATGTGTTCCATCAGCTTTTACCAGGTTCCATGTAAAAATCCGTAACAGGCCGTCCTCCGACTTAATGCACCCAATATGTTTCAGGCTATCGAAGAGATAACTAAATGAGTTTTCTGCTTTAAGCGTGTTGAAAACCAATTGCTGGAGTGAGTCATTCCGTTGGAATAATAATGAATCGTTGAATTTTACATCGGACATCTGGCCAGCCAGCAACGAAATCTCATTTTCTGCATTATGAAAGTATGGCGTTGAAGCCTCTTGTCCATGAGTTACAAAAAAGAAAAGAAAAAAAACACTTAATAAAGAAAGCAGTTTTGCCAAGCTATTTGGTTTTTGAAAAAGTTTCACAAATATAGTTAACGAAATGTATGGCATTAAATTTTAGAACGAACAAAATTTACTTCATCCATAGCTTCCAACAACAATGCTACAGTTTGATGAATTTCTTCCCCGGTGATAGTCAGGGGTGGGGCAATACGGAAAGCTGTTTGTGTGAAAAGAAAATAGTCGTACATGATTCCCTTTTCGAGGCATTTTTTGAAAAACAAATCCCTATCAAAAGCAGCATCAAGTTCCACGGCCATAAAAAGTCCCTTTCCCCGGATATCCATAATGGCAGCATGTTTCAAAAGGTCCCTAAATAAATTCCCTTTGGGGGTGGCGGCTTTGTCGAGCGATTCGTCCAGAATTACCTGAAGTGCAGCCAATCCCGCGGCACACGAAACGGGATGCCCGCCAAATGTAGTGATGTGGCCCAACACCGGATTGAAGGTAAGCGTATCCATCAGTTTTTTACTGGAGGCAAAGGCTCCAATTGGCATCCCCCCTCCCATTCCTTTGGCCAGGCAGATAATGTCGGGCTGAATGTTAAAATGCTGGAAGGCAAATAACGCACCCGTGCGGCCAAATCCGGTCTGAATTTCGTCAAAAATCAACAAGGCTCCTGTTTCATTGCACCGTTGGCGGACTGCTTGAATAAATTCCCTGTCTGCCTGAATCACCCCTGCTTCGGCCTGAATTACCTCCATCACCACACAGGCTGTTTTTGATGTGATTGCATCCAGCGATGGGATGGAATTAAATTCCATAAACCCAACCCCGGGTAGCAAAGGTTTTACAGCCCGGTTCAATTCATCACCTCCGTAAATACTCAAGGCTCCATGGGTACTGCCATGATAAGCGTTTTTAAAAGCAAGTATTTCGCGGCGTCCGGTGGTACGCTTGGCCAACTTTAAGGCTCCCTCAATGGCTTCGCTGCCCGAATTGACAAAATACACGCTTTCAAAAGGTTGGCCGAGACAATCCACCAGTTTTTTGGCAAAGTCCACCTGGGGTTTTTGAATAATTTCGCCATAAACCATCAGGTGCATGTATTTGTCCACCTGATTTTTAATGGCCTCAACTACTTTGGGATGACGATGCCCCACATTGGAAACCGAAACTCCCGACACCAAATCAATGTACCGCTTTCCCAAAGTATCGAAAAGATAGATGCCTTCAGCCTTCTCGATTTCCAAACCCATGGGGCATGGCGAAGTCTGTCCTACATGTTGTAAGAAAAGCGTTCGCTGCGAAATCATATCCGGTTTATTTCGAAATGAGGTTCAATTCATCCATCAGGTTATCGCGGTACGATTTACCGATGGGGATGATCTTTGTGCCAGCTTCTGTTTTTATCACCACGTTGCTGTCTTCGATATATTCAATGCGATGAATATTCACAATATAGGAACGGTGGACCCTTTTGAATTTCACCAACGGAAGTTTGTTTTCGATGGCTTTCATGGTAAAATGGATGGTAAACTTCTCCTTGTAGGTGTTCACGGTAACATAATTCTCAAGAGCCTCAACCCAAAGAATATCGTCATATTTCAGCCGTACCAGGGTGGAATTTTTCTTTTTAATAAATATCTCCTCTGGATATCTGGAGATGCTCTCCCGATCCAAATGACGCTTTTGGGCTTTGCTTACCGATTTATAAAACCTTGGCAATGAGAGTGGTTTTAACAAATAATCAATTACATCGTATTCAAAAGCTTCCAATGCGTATTTCTCCTGACCCGAGACGATCACAATCATCGGAGGGGAATCGAGGGTATTGATAAACTCAAGACCAGACATTTCGGGCATTTCAATATCTAAAAAGATCAAGTCAATGTTGTCTTCTCCGTCGAAAGCTTTGAATGCTGGGATTGGGCTTTCATACGAACCCACAAGGTTTAAGGCATCGGTCTTATCAATAAATCCTTCGATAATTTTCCGGCTCAAAGGATCGTCGTCAATAATGATACAATTCATAAAATCCAGAGGTTAATTACATTTCATGCAAATATAACCATTAATGTACAACATATTATCATCTATCTATTGAATTTATGTTTATAAGCGCAAACTAAACCGAAAAAAAGCAAAAATTTGCTTAAATTTCATAAAAAACATTCCATTGAATGAGTTCAAACTAAATGATCATCTCATAAACAAATCCAGTATTTATTTTGTATCTTTTAACAATAATGAAATTATGCAAAACCTAAACGAACTATTTGAACCCGGGCTGCTCAAAGAACTCATGAACTGCCCTCTGGTTGACCTCAAAGCTAATGATTTGGTGTTACGCGAAGGGGCTTTTATCCGGGAGATTCCCATTTTGGTTGAAGGGAGCCTCAAAGTACGGAGAACCGATGCATCTGGGAAAGAGATTGTACTCTATTATATTCAACCGGGTGAAAGCTGCATTTTATCCATCACATCGTGCCTGAACGACAAGCAAAGCAGTGCCGAGGCATTATCGGTAGGTCAATCAAAATTACTGATTGTGAAAGCCGAACAGGCCAAAGAATGGATGGATACTTATAAAAGCTGGCGGCTGTTTGTGATGAAGCTTTACCACCAACGCATTGACGAAGTTTTGACATTGGTTGACCATATTGCATTTAAACAGATGGACTTTCGGCTGATAGAAAAACTCAAAGAAAAAACTACTATCTCAGGTCCCATTATCGAAATAACCCATCAACAATTAGCAAATGAATTGGGAACTGCCCGCGAGGTGGTATCAAGGCTTTTAAAGCATTTAGAGAAACAGGGAATGGTTTCTCTGGAAAGAGGTTTTATAAAAGTTTTGGGACCTTTGTAACCTGAGTCACCAAGAGCGGCCACCAATTTGTCTATTTTTGCATTAAATTAAAAACTTGAAAATTATGCACAATGTTGGAAAAATAGACCGGATAATTAGAATTTCAGTGGCAATTATATTAGCCATTCTTTATTTTACAAAAGTGGCAGATGGCAAGCTAGGTACAACAGCCTTTATAGTGATTGCGGTAGTTTTGGCCGCCACCTCGTTACGCCGATGCTGCCCAATTTATGCCTTGCTGGGTATGGGAACCTGTGGAACCGGGGTAGATGAAAAAGAGGCCACCATCAAAACCGAAAAGCTGGATTTAAAATAACCTCTGTAAAAACATATCAAAAAAGATTGTTAAACTTAAATTGACAGATTATGAAATGTAATGTAGGTAAAACAGACAAAATCATCCGGTTGGTGATTGGATTAATCATTGGTGCTGTAGGTATTTATTACCAAAGCTGGTGGGGTTTGATAGGAATTGTTCCTGTAGTTACAGCCCTTATTAACTGGTGCCCCATGTATGTTCCTTTGAAACTTACCACCAAAAAGGACTAATCCCTGTAATTCTTTTCTCAAATCCGCAAGTCGCACTGCGGCTATCTTGAAGATGACGTTTTTTAATGCTGTTTTGTAAAGTTGCATGCGAATAATTATCTCATTTTCATGATCATTAATATTTCATTTGCAGGAATTAGGTTATTATCAAAGATTCCGTTTTGAATTTCCCAAAGGAAGTTTGAAACGGATTTTTTTATTTTTGCCATCCCCCATGTGAAAACCGGAATTTAAGGGATTCAAAATTAAAATCCTGAACGTGTACATCGGCCCACAGAAGCAGATCGAGGTTTTTTACCACCTCTCCTTTTCCTGAAAGTATCACAAACATCCCTGGTTCCACAAACCTCCGTAAAGCTGCCGACTCACATACAACGGCCATGGATCCGGGAATGTTCCAATGCAAAAATTCAAACACTTCCGGTAGCGATTCATCGTTGGCCTGAATATAATATACCCGTTGAGCCCCGGCTGCCAACATCCGTGAACTATCTTTTACAGGAACTGGTGAAGTTTCAAAAGTGATGAAGCAATTCTTTGATTGATGTACAATTTCGAGGGTGGAACCCAGTTCATGAAAATGTGGAGAAATTTTAACACCAACCACCTGTTGTTCTTTGCTAATTTGTTCAATCACCCGGCAAGCCAAGGTGGTTTTCCCAACATTGCGGTTGGTTCCGGCAATTAAAAACAATTGGGGCCATACTTTCATAACAAATCGTTGGGGGTATTTACATTTTTAAAGATGCCGGTTTCCTGAATATCAAAATAATAGGTATTGACTTTATTGAATAGATGCAATAATTTAAAATCGTTGGCGGCAATCATTTCTTCCATAGCTGCCAAGGTGCTCTTTTTATAAAATCCGATCAAGGGTTCCAGCTTCCCATCGGGCAACCGGGGAATCACCACATCAAAAGCAGAAGCCAATGGCCACAATTGCTCATAAAGCGATGCAGGTAACAATGGAACATCGCACGGAATGACCAGATTTATTTCGGTGGCGGATACGTTTAAACAGGAAAACAAACCACCTAAAGGACCGATTTCAAAAATGACATCAGGAACCCGTTGCCCATCAAAATCCGGGATGGGTTCATTGGAACTAACCAAAATGGTATCGGCAAACCGGGCTAGCTTTGCTCTGGCAATATCGATCATCCTCTGGTTCTGAAACAGCACCAATGCTTTATTTACCCCCATGCGGCTGCTTTTGCCACCAGCCAAAATAATCCCGGTCGGTTTGTATTTTTCTTTCATTTACAAGCACAAAACAACAAATGCCTGTAAAATTATTTATTTACAGGCATTTGTTACATGATTTGTGGAGCTGCCGGGATTCGAACCCGGGTCCAAACAAGGAGACCATACGCTTTCTACATGCTTAGCTCTGACTTGATTTTCGGGTACAACCTGGATCAAAGCCACCGAATTGTACCTTATCTCCTTTATCTTACCAGCCATGCGGAGAAAATGGCTGGCAAGCCCTGAATTTGTAGCACCTCCGAATCGGCGAGCCTCAGGACACGGGCCTCCGGGAGATGTCTTGTTCCAGTTCCTAGAACCAGAATTAGGCTAATCTACTATAATTCGATTAAGCGGCAAGAGCGTAATTAGATTCGCCATTTAAAAAGTGTGTGCCTGAGATTTACGGGTCAGTTTCACTACCCCCGACATGCTTACATACCACCTCATCTTGCTGTCAAAACCAGTCAGCCCCTTAAAGAACATACTTTCAAAAACTGCGTTCATCCGTTTCTTGAAAGCCAGCAAAGATACAAATTCTGTTGTTTATCACATCAACCTGCGATTTAAAATTCGGCTATTTTCTTAATTTCGCAGGCTGGCACCTGAAAATCATTCATTTCATCTGCCTTTTTACAAACTGATCAAAGGACTACTACTATGAACAAAAACTTCCGTCTTGGGATTATCCGTGAAACTAAAACACCCCCCGATAAACGGGTGCCCATCACACCCGCTCAGGTTGATGCCATACACACCCAGTACCCACATGTTTCGGTTTGTGTGGAACCCAGCGCTTACCGGTGTTTTACAAACGATGAATACAAATATCTGGATGTGCCTCTGGAATGCAACATGGAAACCTGTGACCTGCTGATGGGTGTAAAAGAGGTTAAGATTGATGCCTTGATTCCCGGAAAGACTTACTTCTTTTTTGCTCATGTAGCTAAAAAACAACCTCATAACCGGGAACTTTTAAAGGCCGTTCTGGAGAAAAAAATTACCCTCATTGACTATGAATATTTGACCAAGCCCGATGGAACCCGGATAGTAGCTTTTGGACGTTGGGCCGGGATTGTTGGCGCTTACAATGCATTAAGAGCCCGCGGAAACCGCACCAACAACTTCAAGTTAAAACCGGCGCATGAATGCCACGATATGGAAGAGCTTTTTGCCGGCCTTCGTAAGATTACTTTAAAACCTATTAAAATATTAATCACCGGTGGAGGCCGCGTGGCTGGCGGGGCTATTGAAACATTAAGCCAATTGAACCTGAGAAGGGTAACCCCCAAAGAATACTTGACCGAAACCTTTGATGAACCCGTGTATTGCCTGATTGAACCGAACCATTATGTGAAGCGTAAAGATGGTCAACTGTTCGATATGCTGCACTTTATCAACAATCCCGCAGAGTACGAATCGGTTTTTAAACCATATACAAAAGCTACCGACATATTTATTGCCTGCCATTTCTGGGATAACCGCTCACCCCACTTCATCGAAAAAGAGGATTACCTGGAACCCGATTTTAAAATTACAGTGATAGCCGACATTAGTTGCGATGTGCCCGGTCCTATTCATTCCACCTTAAGGGCTACAACCATCGAAAACCCGTTCTTTGGGTACAACCCTTCGTTAAGCATCGAGGAACCGGCCTTTATCCGCCCAACGAACATCACCATCATGTCGGTGGACAACCTGCCTGGGGAACTGCCCCGTGATGCCAGCCGCGATTTTGGCCACGACCTGTTCGAAAGGGTTTTCCCGGCATTGTTTGGCGATGACGGGGATGGCATTATTGAGCGGGCTACCATTACCAAAGATGGAAAACTTACTCCCAAGTTTGCTTATTTGCAGGATTATGTGGATGAGAAAGAATGAGGGTTCTTAAGTGTTCGGACTCAATTTAGGGACTCGTAAAGCAAAGGTGCTTCCTTTAGTATTGGTTTCTTCGAGCCATAGTTCACCTTCTAACAACTTAGCCCATTTTGCCGATAGGTATAAACCCAATCCAGCGCTTTCACCACTTGTATGGATATCGGAGGAGGTGTACATAAATTTTGTAAACAGGGACTGCTGTTTATCGGATGAAATTCCTTTACCCGCATCTTTTACCTTAAATATATGGGCGTTCTTATTGCTCAAATATACGATTTCAATTTCACCGTGATCCGTAAAGTTGATGGCATTCGAAACCAGGTTCAATAAAATGTTAAAGATTTTCATCCGGTCAGAATAAATATCCTTGTCATGTTCACCATTTTCAATCTTTAATATAAGTGACAAAGGTTTGTTTTTTGCAGTTAAATCAAGGTTTGCTGTAACTTCTAAGCTTCGCATGAGCTCCAACGTACTGAACCATTCATTTCTCACCTCCGACAATCCCTCCTGAATCTTCGAAATTTCAACAATGCTATTCAAGGTATGCAAAAGGTGTTGGCTCCGTTCATTGATGTAAGTGATAAACATTTGCTGGTTCTCGGGCGATGTCTCCCTATTTTGCAGCAGTTCCACAAAACCCAAAATACTATTCATGGGAGAGCGGATGTAATGCGATAAGTTGGATAAAAAAGCTGTTTTAAGTCTTTCAGAGTTGACAATTTCTTTCTTAGTTTCCAGCAATTCTTGGTACAACAACTTCCTTCGATGAATTTCTTTTTTGATGAGATAAAAAAGCATGATTCCGGTCACCAAAACATAAAACCACCCTTTATAGGTCGAAATCATCCGGATGCGCTCCGCATCCTTTGTAAAACCGACAACTAATTTATCAGAAAACAAAATCCATAAAGCACCAATTATAATATAAATAAAAGTCAACCGATATTCAAAGGGTAATTTCTTCATAAGGGAATACTTATAATATGGCTAAATTAAAAAAAAAATCAGTCTTTGGAAAGTATACTGAAGTCCCATCAAAGGTAATCCCAATATTAAAACCAGATGTTTTTTGATAATCAACGTTTTGTTAGCAACAAAAAATGAGAAGTCACATTTATTGAAACGTCTCATATATATCAAACAAGATATTACGTTATCTTAACACTTATTCAACCTGCATCTTTTTTAAATTCGGTAAACTATAAAAGTAATAAATAACCATACCAATAGCCATCCAAATGACCAACCGCATCCAGGTATCAAAAGGGAGGGCTACCATTTGAGCGAGCGAAGTTAAGACTCCCATAATGGGTACAAATGGAACCCAGGGAGTTCTAAAACCACGGGGCAATTCAGGATGTGTATGCCGCATTACCAATATTCCACCACAGACAATGGCAAAAGCCAGCAATGTACCAATCGAAACCAGTTCGCCTAATATACCTATAGGCAATAAACCTGCAATAATCAGGGTAGCAACACCTGTAATAATAGTATTAATGTGTGGGGTTTTAAATCTGGGATGAATTTTAGAAAATACCGGGGGCAGAAATCCGTCTTTCGACATGGAATAAAAAATCCGGGGCTGTCCGAGCAACATCACCAAAATTACAGAGCTTAATCCCGCCAAGGCACCGATTTTTATTATCGGGCGCAGCCACATCAATTGGCTCCCTATCGAATTGATGCCTACTGCGATAGGGTCGGCAACATTTAACAGCCGATAATCAATAATACCGGTTAACACCAAGGCCACCGCAATATATAATATGGTACAGATGGCAAGCGAAAGTATGATGCCGATGGGCATATCCCTTTTTGGGTTTTTTGCCTCCTGTGCTACGGTAGAAACGGCATCGAAACCAATATAAGCGAAAAAGATGACCCCGGCACCGCGTAGTATCCCCGACCAGCCAAACTCGCCAAATTTCCCGGTATTTTCAGGAATAAAAGGGGTCCAATTTGCTAGGTTGATGTACTTATAACCGACAAAAACAAATAGCAAAACAACCCCCACTTTCACATATACAATCAGATTATTAAACCGGGTCGATTCCTTGATTCCCACATATAAAATGGCGGTTAGAAGCCCGACAATTAACATGGCCGGGATGTCAAAAAAAGCACCCGAACGTACAATCCCATCAGCCGATTGAATGAATGGGGCTGAACAAAACGCTTTGGGGATATGGATTCCAAAATCGTTTAAAAAGCTTATCATATAACCCGACCATCCTACCGCTACAGCCGATGCACTGAAAAGATACTCCAGGATCAAATCCCAGCCGATGATCCAGGCTACTGTTTTACCCATAGTAGCATAGGCATACGTGTAGGCACTTCCGGCAACGGGAAGCATAGAGGCAAATTCGGCATAACACAAAGCTGCAAAACCACAGGCAATACCTGAAATAATAAACGAAATAACAATCCCGGGACCCGCATAATTGGCTGCGGCAGTGCCGGTAAGCACAAATATCCCGGCCCCAATAACGGCCCCGATACCTAAGAGGGTGATATTTACAGGCCCCAAAGTCCGGTTCAATGAATTATCTTCCGACTGTTTGATTAATCTGTCAATTTGTGAGGACATAGTTGTTACGCTAAAAAATTAAAATTGAAAATTAATTAAATAAAATTAGGATGCAAGTAGGATGGCTGTTTTTGATGCAAGAATGTATCCATTTCAATGAAAAAAATACCTGTTGGCCTCTATACGCCAACAACAGTCAGTTGGGAACCTATAAATTTTATGGGTTTTCCGGTTTTCGGATCAATTGATCCAAAAGCAAAAATTACCAAAAGTTGAGCCAAAATACTCCTAGCAAAACAATACCTTTGTTTTTTGCACTTATCCCGATGATATGGCTGCCCTCCACTCCAAACCATCAGTCCTATTTTTATTCTGTAAATCCATTCTCCTGCATTCTTTTTGCATCAAGAAACAGGGCCATTCCTGTTTTCATCCGCCTGAAATTCTCCTTTTCATAAAACACTTCCTTGCCAGGTGATGCGTATAAAATAACATTGCAATGAGGGATATTTTTAACAAGGGCTTGAACGATCATTTTGCCAATTCCTTTGCCCTGGTGACTTGGGAGGACTGCAACATCATAAATAACCGCTTGATAGGCACCATCGGAAATAGCACGGCCAAAACCAACCAGATTTTCGTCATCGGACACAAACACCACCGAATGGCTGTTGGTAAAAGCCATCTGATGAATTTCGCCCGTATAATAAGCCATGTCAACTTTTTTTAGTATTTCAACTACCTGGTTCCAATCAATTGCTGTTGTATCAAACTGTAACCGTAAATTCATAAGTTAAATTCATTTAGGTAATCCATTTAATGTATTTTTTATTCAGCTTCTTAAAAATCCCATTTGCCAATCTGTTTTGCAATATCAATAAATTTTTGACCATGTTCCGTCATTAAGCCCTCTTGTATCAGCCGTTCAACCCGCTCCTTGTTTGATTTGCTCCAATTGCTTTTTGGTTTACGAGGCGAAAATTGCAAATAATAGCTTTCAAAATCGCGGTTATTGGCTTTGCAATCAATCCAACCAAAGCAAAGAGCCTCTTCAACGGCTTCGTTGTAAGTAATGCTCTTTGTGTTGCTTTTTTTGTGGTAGATAATTAAACAAACCGATGGCTTCAACTGGCTATTCTTCTCCAGCCATTTCCGCCACTGCGACCTTTCTTTGGCATAAAAAGTTTCCATTCCATTATTTGTCTCCACGGCAACGTTGTTATTAGAAATTAGTTTGTTTGGGTCAAAGATAAGATTTCAAGATAATGAGGATTATACATGATGCCCAAAATATTTCCAAAAGGGTCGGTAACTGCTGCTGTAACAAATCCTTCGGTTCGGTCGGTGATGGGTTGATACTCTTTGGCCCCCATAGAAATTAACTTTTCAAAAGTTGCTTTCAAGTCATCGACATGCCAGAATATTACAGCTCCTCCGGGGTGCGCCGGACTACCTTCCGGGGCATAGCGACTGTCGATAATTCCCAGTTCATGCTGAAAATCGCCTATACGAAATTCAAAATAACCCGGAACTTCAAAATATGGCTGAATGCCTAATAATCCGCTGTACCATTTTTTAGCTGCTTCGTGGTCAGTTGCATAGAAACTGATGGTTGATAGTCCACGTAATGTTTGTGATTTTTCCATTTCATTTTGTTTTAAAGTTATTTGTTCCGACAAAAATAAAATGGTCCTGTGACAACATTATGTCAGCAATGAGAATGATTTTTTGAACAAATCAATATCTGCTTCCACAATCATTACATTGTAGCTTTCGATACAGGCTATTATTGCTTCGCGGGGTCCCAGCCTCCATTCATCGCTACCATAAAAAGCATCCTGACTTTGTTGCCTGTCATCAAGGTCTTTGTATCCACGTATTAAATAAAAAGTATCTTCATCGTCAAGAGAAAAACCATAAGCAATCACATTAACACTCCACCGCCTCAACATGGGTAAGCTTTCCTGGGTAAATACTTTTTTGTACTCCTGGCTGGTTCCTTTTTTGAGTTTGTAAATTCTAATTTCAATCATCATTTTTACGTTTTTATAACTTTTAACTTCCTGTTTTAAAGTTTCAGGTTTGTGAAATATGTTGTTTATTTTTCCATTTTTTAAATCCACCAAACAAGAACAACAACCCAATGAATAAGGCCACCACTGAATACATCGTTTCTGTTGCAGAATTGGTGCTTTGCAGGGTGTCAGCAGTTAATTCACCTATTCCACGGAAAATATAAATTCCAGCTATTGAAAATATGGCAAGCTTTTGAAATGGGAGTTTCCTGAATTTGTTGCCGGCAGAAAGTCCATAAAGACCAAATACAAAGAACGCAATGGCTACAAAAATAGTCAACAAATAGGGCAATGAGGCATGAATTGCCGAAAGTTCCTGCATCTCCTTCCCAATTCCGGTTATTTCAAATAGTTGGTGGGCCCAAATAAGGCCAACCAGATGCCCTATTGCGATTAGTATATTAATGTATCCAGCAAACCGTAGCATAATCAAGTAGGTTAATTAATCCCAAAATAAATTAGCCCACTTATTACTAAAAGCAAAATCCATTGCCCGAGTTTAAAATAGTTTTTCGGGAATTGTCTCGAAATAAAGATGCTTACCAAAAAGCTTATGGAATAAGCCAGAAAATAAACCGTCAGAATGGTCAATATCAAATTCTCATCTTGAAAAAACCCGGTAAAATTAATCAGGACCAGGCCAATAGTTGCCAACAAAAAATCCATTGAAACCATGTGAAACGCACCACGCGCCATGACCCATTTTTCGAGTTTTGTGTGGTTGTCGCCCGATGGTTCAATTACTCTCAAATCCTTGTCGCCCCATATGGCATGAACAATTAAAGCTAGAAGCGTTAAAACATTTGCAATTAGGATTGGTGTGTTCATATTTTTCAGAGCTTGTTAAAGAGATTTACGGTTTTATCCTTTTTGTTTTTTGCCAGTTCGCTGTCAATCACCACAGCTTCAAAGATGTAGGTTTTTATCAGGTCTGCATCTATTTGTTTTATATCTGTAAAATCCTTCCAGTAAACCTGTTTGCGATCACCTTTGTCGAGGAAATTCAGTTCATCGCTGAGCAGGAACCCTTTTGTAAAACCAAGTCTTATACCATCGTAAGTTTTTGTATTTCCCCAGGTAACCGATGCCGGCCAGATAAAACAAATGTTGGCGTGCCGCTTGTAATAGGGAACATTATACGAAAGTTTTTCCTGACAACCGGGAATGCAGTCTAAAATAAGCTTCCTTAAAAAGATTGTCATTTTAAGTTCATCATCAGGCAAAAAACCGAGCATTTCGTCCACCGATTTATAGCTGGCGTTTTGCATTTTCCGATTTGGTTTCGCTGATTCCATCATGCCAGATTTAGTCAGTCACAAACGCGGTAGCGTCAATCGCTATTAAAAAATCGGGATTGATGTATTTAATTTTATCTGCCATTTTTATAAGATTTAAAATGGATAAAAGGTTATTTAGACTTGTAACCGAGGTTTATGGGCTTGACATCCGCATCTGAATTTACTTTATAAAACTGCAATTTCCCGTTAAAAGCCTGTTACAATTACTAAATCCCGATTAAGACCTGTCGCTCTGGATGACGCAAAACACTTGTCAACATGCAATTTTTAAACGAGCCGATCCAGTTGACCGTCAACAATACCATATTCAACAGATTCGCCGGCTGACATCCAATAGTCTCTATTAAAATCTTTCATGATTTCGTCAACCGTTTTTCCACAATTTTTGGCCAAAATTTCAGCCCCCAGTTTCTTTGTTTTTAAAAGCTCTTCTATCTGTATCTCAATATCTGAGGCAGGTCCGTCCGCTCCACCACTTGGTTGATGAATCATTACCCGGGCATGGGGCAAAACAAATCTCCGTCCTTTTTCGCCCGCGGACAAAATAATCGACCCCATAGAGGCCGCTAGCCCAGAACAGATAGTTGATATAGGGCTTGAGATGCTCTTCATGGTATCGTAAATCGCGAGACCTGAAGTTACATACCCACCCGGGCTATTGATAATTAATTGGATTTCTTTTCCCGGTTGAACCATTTCCAAATACAAAAGCCGATCGATTACATGTTTTGCAGAATCATCGTCCACCTGACCCCATAAAAAAACTTTCCGCTCGTTTAATATTTTTGAGTCAATAATGTCTTGAAGTTTTACGCTATTATCCATTTTATGTGTTTTTTAAATTGTTTTTATCTTGTAAATGCTTAACTGGATCAATGGTTTCCAGTTGTTAATACTGCTCCCGAAGCGAATCAAAGTTAAATTTTCTTTTTAATTTTCAGGGACATCTTTCCTCAACTTCTGCAAATTGATTCCCAATTTATTCACTTTGTTGTTACAAACCCATCCATTTTCGCATCATTGTAAGCGTCGATACTTGCGATGAAAAGTGCGCGTAAAGGGCAAAATTTGTGCAGATTCCTGTGATGTTGCCGGGGTTGTATCAATGTATGATTTGAATTTTATTTCCTGCTGGACTGAGGTAGTAATCTTAAATCCTGTCATAAACGTTGTAGTTTTTAAAGATTATAAAACGTTTTGTGGCATGAAATGTTGCCGGGCACTCAATTTACCCGGTTCCTTTAAAGTAGGGGCTGCTGAAAAACTCCAGAGGAGTTGAATAACCACGGGTGGAACCCGTGGCATTTTACCATAAATAAAATATTGACCTCAAAGCGGGTCAGATAATTGAAACCGATTAAATTGAACCCTTTCCGGGTTCCGGTTTCATCCCTGATACCACACCCCGCATTGCCATACGGGGCTATCAATTTCATTTAATCGGGATGTATAAATCTACAATACTCTTTTTCTCGGGATGCTCGTGGTAATTGTTGTGGAATATCTCAAAGGGATTACGTTCCGCTTTTTGAAATCCATTTTCATTCATCCAGATATAAAGGCCACTCCAGGATTTCTCAAAATCTTCTGGTTCAATTTCAAAATGACCGACAATAAACTTTCCTTTTTCAATAGTGGTTAGCCCAATTTCTCCGCTGACTTCGAGCGGTTCTTTTAAAAGGATGCAGACACTCATTCTTACTTTTTCAGGTTCGGTTATTTTAAAACTGTCGTGATAAACCCGGGCCATTTTAAAGTCCTTGCTTTCAAGCAATCCTTTGGGACGGGCCCATTTCACTAATTTTTCAAACGCTTTGTCTAAACCGTTTTCTCCAATCTGGGTAATAAATGCCACATCTAATTTTGGCATTTCTTTAATTTCAATTTTTGCATTCATTGTCATCCAATTTTTAAGATTCATAATGTTGCAAATGTATTTCTCAATGTCCCTGGTTTCTTGTCCATTCTTGCTTTCTGCTTTACCAATCTTGCTGAAATTATTGCTGTTTGAATTTCGGAATTGTTTTGGGCTCACACCGTAATACTTTTTAAAAGTCCTTGTAAAAGATGAATTGCTGTTAAATCCGTATTGCATGGAAAGTTCCGTAATAGAAAATTCTTTATGGTGCAAAAGAAGTAAAGCTGCTTTTTCGATCCGTTTTCTGGTTACATAGCCATTAAGGGTTTCGTTTGTAATTGCTTTAAATAACCGGTGTAAATGGAATGGAGAATAAAAGGCTATTTTCGATATTGTTTCCAGGGATAATGAATTATCCAGGTTGTCTTCGATATAAATCAATATTTTATTGATTCTCTCTATGTAATCCTCTCTCATATAAATACCTGACAGTTTTTAAAATTACCCAATGTTTTTGGCCTGTTCCTGTTTTTTGATTATTGTGTATCTTTATTCCAAAAGTCAACATCTAATTGATAGGTCCCATCAGGCTGTTTGAGCCACACGTTAATATATTTAACGCGTGGGCGATATACCGAATCGTTGTAAAGGATTTCGGAAACAGTAATTCCCGTTTCATAAATAACATCTTCATTTCCATCAACCATCAACACATTGGTTTCCATTTTTAGAACCTTAGCAGTCTTAAAATCTTCCATCCAAAATGCCCTGATACTGTCGCGGCCTATTACAAAATGGGAACCATTTGGGGATAGTTTTGCCGAATCGGTATATATATTTGCCAACTTGTTTGCATCTCCATCTGAAAAACAAGCTTCCAGAAGTTTATTTTGTTTTTCGGCTATCATCTTCATCTCAACCTTTGAAATAGACTTTAAATCTTGTTTGCAAGAAACAAAGAGCAATGTTGTAACCCCTACTAGGAAAAACAATGTCCGGTAATAGTTGGTTTCGTAGTTCATTTGCTAAATTTTAAGTTATGCCAGGTATTGTTTTTGAGGTTTTATAACCGCAAAGATTTTCGTGGAATCTGTGGCAGTTTTTGTTGCAGGCTACAGTAACCTGTTTCCCATACGGAAAAATAATCTGCCAGGGGCCTTTATTTTCGGTTGGTAAATGTTTTTCCTGTTACCCCGGGCCGCCCACCAATACCGGAATAGTTCCGTGCTTTTAAATAGGCTTCAGCATACGGGACATCGGCCTCGTAACCGCGCACAACGGCCAATGTTTCATACATGTTCCACCAATCACGTGTCCCCTGTGATTGATGTTGATGCAGTGCTTCCTCTTTTTTGTTTATCACTTGGGTAATATCAATATAGTCGGTTGGGAAGAATTGAAAAGTCTTGGTATGTGGGCTGTTGGTGGTTTCGTAAAAGTAAAGATCAAACGTAAAGCGTTGATCCAAAAACACGCGCCACGCGAGCAATCCGGTGGCTTGATGATCAGGATGAACATCAAGGGGCCAGGAGGTAGTCACCACATCAGGATTTATTTTCAGAAGCATCTCCGCCAGTTTACGGGTGTTGGCCGTATCGGCAGCCAGTGAGCCATCAATACCTCCAAAAAATTGAACGGATGCCCCGTTAACCGCCGCGGCCTTTTGTGCTTCCGCAGTGCGGATTGTCCGGGCTTCTGCTTGTGTTTTCCCACCAATACCTATTTCACCGGTGGTCATTGTTAGAATAATAACGGTGTCGCCAGCAGCCACGGAATTGGCAATCAACCCGCCACAAGATGCTTCGGCATCGTCGGGGTGCGGAGCAATGACAACAAGGATTTGACTTATAGATTTCTCTCCATAAAAGAGGAAAGTGCTGATTAGTAGCGCCAAGAACAGTTGCTTTTTCATTTTAGTTTCCTTTTCTGATAAATGAAGTTACAATTATAAAAATCATTCTACTGTATTTTTCTTATTGAAATAATTCCCCCCATCCAACCCGAATTTGTACAGACAATCCCCTTTTGAAAGGATATTCATTCCTGCCGACACGTCGTTGTGCCAATGAGCCCCAATCTCTGCTCTGTCTGTGACTCTTACGATGCAGGGATGATAATCGTCCTGACGGAAATTAGTAAGAATGGCATCCATAGAAATACCTTCGAAAAAACGAGGCTCATACAAGTAGAAAAATATGAGTTCCTGTAAAGTACAGCCCACCTCATCGGGGGCAAATTTACTTACGGCCGATGCAGCAGAATGCGAGGCATACCTTTTCGAATCGTGGGTAAAGAAAATATATGGTCCCGGCAATCCGCCTGAAAGATGCGCTATTTCGTTATATTTCAAATAATTGTTGATTCCTGCTTTTGCTATTAATTCCGCAACCGGAAGCCTGGGATCCACCACGACCGGGAAATCAAACCGATTTTTGTATCCCGGAAAAGTGGGGTCTCCAATCATGCGAAACGTGTTTGCATATTCCTGATCCGATAATTTTAAAAGTTCCGGAAATCCCAGGTTTATTAAGTGGTCTATTTGATTTTTGATTGTATTTATTTGTACAGTCATCATTTACAGTCGTTCTATTTGAGTGAATTATTGGGTAGCCTTACAAAAGCAATGTTAAAATTTTGCTTCACCACGCTGTGGTTGCAATTTTTATTTCCGGACGGCACGCTGGTATTTATCTAATAACTCAGGGGTATCAATGGAACCATGATGGTGGATTTGCCTCCAAACCCCATCCGTTTTAGTAAAAACCCGTGTTGTTCTTATGGCTAAGTCAATATTGTCACTTCCTGTTTTGAAATATCCCCGCTCTCTTCCGGTTGTAAAGAACATGTTAATGGTACGGTGAATTGTATAATCGTAAAACTCAACATAAACCTGCGCCTTACCATTAAAAATCCGGTCGTAGCCCTCCGAAATTTCGATCCACCCCCGGCGGATACCGCCTATGGGATTGTCCATGGAAATTTCATCGGTGTTGAGCCAAGATTTTTCCATCAGTTTCAAATCGCATTTATTAAAAGCCTTGTAGAATAACGATAAAGCTTTGGTTTCATCATCTTTTAACAGTGTAGTTTCTTCGTTACCTGTAATGGGCGTTTTCATTGTTTCCATATTTCTCTTCATTTTATTAGCGTATAAACATTTGGTTATTCAACAGTAACCCTATCGCCGTGCGATTTAGGTTCCGAAACGACGATAAATTCCAAATCGGTACCGGTATTGTTTAAAATCTGATGCACTGCTCCTGGCTGTATCAAAATCCCTTTGCCTGGCATTACCGTGAAAATTTGTCCATTGATTTCAAAAGTGGCCAAACCCGACAGGATATAGAAAAACTGTTGTGCCTTTTCGTGATAATGCCGTTTTTCCATTGTCATGCTTGGCATGGTCTCTTTAATAACTGATAAACGATCCGATTTTACAAAGTGCCATCCATCACATTGGTCGCCCCAATGATAATGTTCAGCGTTATGGGTGTCAATAATCATGTTAATTCTCTTACTTTTGAATGAACTATTGCTTTTTTACTATCGGTTGATTTTATAAATCTATAATTTCCAATGATTTTCATGGGATACCAGATAAAAATAGCATAAACTGTTTACCATACAAGTTTAGATAAAGTTATCCTATTAAAAATAGGGTGGAACGGCAAATTTATGAACTACTAATTCACAAATGCAAAAACCTTCCTCACTCTCGTCAGGAAGGTCCAATAATTAGTGGATGCTCATTGTTGAACTAAACCCCTCGCAGGATAGTTATTCCAATTATGGCATTCTTTCTTAAACAAAAAATAAATGACACCTCTTTAAAATTCCGTTGATGTAGTTCAAGCTGGAGTTATTCGCTAACGTTCACGTCGTGTTAGGCATTACGTACCACACGAAGTCCTATTTATTAACGGACCATTGTTTATTCTCCTGCATTACCAACTTCTCTTATTTCAACACTTGTATTTTCCCCATTAAGTATTGGACATTTCTCTGCAATCTTAGTGGCATCGTTTAAGGATTTTGCCATAATAATAATGTAACCGGCAACAGAATTATTATCAGAAACATATGGTCCTTCTATAACTGAATTATGAGGTTTCAAAACTCTTCCTTGTTTGGTAAAATGATTTCCTCCATCTGCCAACTGTCCCTTGCCGGCTATATTATTTATCCACGCCATCCATTGCTGCATATAAATATTCATCTGTTCTTTCGATGGCTGAGCGTCCTTAGTTGTTATGTCCATTCTGAACATTAATACAAATTCTTTCATATTCTCACTTTTATTTATTACTGAAAATAGAATTAGAGCTTTTGTTATGCAATTTAGTTAAAAACAATCCCCATGAAGAACATTTTCATGAGCCCTGTTGTGTGCTGGGCACTTTTTAAATGTTTTTAGATTTTAATTTTATTAAATCAGACTCAAACTTATCAAATTTGAAGTCCTTAAAATAATCAATATTTGAATAAGATAAATCTTATCGTTCCCCTTTTTATTAGTGTTAAAATCCACGTACATCATTTTGTTTCGATATGTTTTTCCTATCAATTTTTGAGGAATGCCGTATTTAAAAAACAAAAATATGAATCGGAACGATTCTGTCTATTAATCAAAATTCATTTAACAAAAAACACATTGTTTTGTGGAACTGAATCATCTATTGAATCAATATGTTGAAACTATTGAAATCAACATCTCTTTCAATCTTTATTAATGTAAAATTATCCTTTTTGTCAACTTTATCCCTGCCCCGTGATTTAAGTTTTTCAACCGCAATAGACACTGCTGCACAAAGGTATTTTTTATTTGCAGCACGTTGCATATGCAGTTTGAATTCTTTAACCACTGAGGTACACAGGAGAATTTAATATTCTGCATTTTTCCTTTCCATCTTTTTTGAAATAACACGAATGTAGCAGAATATACCACAAACCTCCGTAACTGCTTTTGCCGGGAATCAGCAATTCATAAATGCACTAATTTCACATTATGAATTTGAAGCAGGAAAGAATATTATCGCTAGATGCCCTCCGTGGATTCGATATGTTTTGGATCATCGGGGGCGATTTATTGTTCCGTACCTTAGGTCAGGTTACCGATTGGACGTGGGCCGATGGCTGGGCAAAACAAATGGATCATGTGGCCTGGGAAGGTTTTCATGCCTACGATTTGGTGTTTCCATTGTTTATGTTTATTTCAGGGGTAGCCATTCCATTTGCATTGTTGAGTAAAATTGAAAAGGGAACCCCCAAAAAACAACTCTATAAAAAGATAATTACCCGGGCGTTGATTCTAGTGGGGTTAGGTTTGGTTTATAACGGATTGTTGTATTTCGATTTTAAAAACATTCGTGCTGCCAGTGTTTTAGGACAAATTGGATTGGCCTATCTGGTTGCATCCTTGATTGTTTTAAATACAAAATCGTTTTTAGCAAGGTTGTATTGGTTTTTAGGAATCATTATTGGTTATGCAGCCATTCAGTTGTGGATTCCGGTTCCAGAATTTGGAGCCGGAGCGCTCAATCCTGAAGGTTCTATCAACAGTTTTATCGATTCCCGCTTTTTGCCCGGAACCATGTATGGTGGCACCTTTGATCCGGAAGGATTGCTTTGCATTATTTCCGCCTCGGCATTAACCCTACTGGGAAGTTTAGCAGGTGAGTTATTACGGAGTACAAAATTTACAAACAACCGAAAAGTGGTACTGCTGAGCTCAATGGGTTTGTTGTTTATTTTGATGGCTTTAACAGTTAGTGGATTTTATCCCATCATTAAATCGGTCTGGACCTCATCGTTTAATCTGTTAACAGGTGGAATCAGCTTACTATTGCTGGCAGGCTTCTATTTGGTAATTGATGTATGGAAGTTTCAAAAATGGAGTTTTGTTTTCAAAGTCATCGGGTTAAATTCCATTACCATTTACATGGCCAAACGCATCATCGATTTCTGGACACCAGCCGATTTTCTGTTACATGGGGTCGCCGGATGGTCCGGAGATTTTCAGTCGGTAATAATTATCCTTGGAATGTTGTCTTTGGAGTGGCTGTTGCTCTATTTTTTATATAAACGTTCTTTGTTTTTAAAAGTATAACCGGAAACCGGAAACTGGAGACCGGAAACCGATCTCATATCTTAATACTGAAGTCTTGATAATGAATACTATATTAATATAAACAATGTATAACTTAAACTTAAAATGTATGAAAAAACTTCTATTCTCTTTAACTTGTGTGGTTGCCTTCAGCTATTTCAGCGTTGGTCAGGAATTGATCCAAAACGGCAATTTTTCGTTACCCGATAATGGAACAAAATATCTTAAAATTGATTCTATACCAAATTGGTGTACCGATGCAACCACAGCCGACGAAAATGGGCGCGAATTTGTAGAAAACAATGGGGTTGCCTGGATATGGGATGAAAGTAAAAGCATCTATCAAGTGATTGGAACCGTTCCATCTACAGAAACAAGTTATGCTATCGGTTTTGATATTACTTGTACCTATACCTGGTGGGCCGATTATATTACTGACTATTATATTATTTTCAGCACTTTTACCGGAACCGATACTACCAATCGGGCCGTACTCGATTCGGTGAAATTCACATACAATTGTGCTTCTGCTAATTGGAGTGTATTTGCACATCAAACCGGTACCTATGTGATTCAGACTGGTAATGCCCATGCAGGTGAAAATCTGGTAGCTGAAATTAAAATTTTTAATTCCGCTGATTTTGGATACGGCTCATCCTATACCTATTTGCAGCTCGATAATGTGAGCATTATCAAATCGGGTACAGGTGTAGCTGAAAATCAATTCTCTGATCTGAAAGTGTTCCCGGTTCCGGCTAAAAACGTAATGACAGTTTCGAACAATCAGTTCATTGAAAAAGTAACCTTGTTTGATATTACCGGTAAGGAAATCAAAAAAGAATGGATAAATAAATCCGAAGCCAATTTGAATATTGAAACAATACCAAGTGGTGTTTATTTCTTAAATATTTTGTCGAATGGGCAATCTGTGACCCGCAAGGTAGTGGTTGAGTAGTTTAGTGTAGGAAATGATGAAAAGGGTTGCCACCGGCAACCCTTTTTTATTAATAATGCTACTATCGTCTTGCGACAACCTGTGAAACCCCACCTCAATAAATTCCTTTTGCCAGATTTGGAACAAAGTTTCATTAATTTTTAGCTTTAAAACGATTGAGATAAAATTCGATTATAATCGAATTAAAAATAAATGCATTATATTTGTTCGATTATAAAAGAAACGTGTAATTATGATAGTTCGCCATCGGTATCTGGATCGTATTACTCCGTTTATTGATAAACCACTGATAAAAGTGGTCACCGGAATCCGCAGGTGCGGAAAAAGTACATTGCTAAAGCAAATAGCCGATTCCATTTTGGAAAAAGGTATTGATAAAAGCAAGGTTCTTTTTATCAATAAAGAGTTATTTGAATTCGATTTTATCAAGAACTATCCAGATTTACACCACTATGTTACTTCAAAGAACACAGGTGATTCAGGAACCTGTTATCTATTCATCGATGAAGTTCAAGAGATCCAGGATTGGGAAAAAGCAGTAAATTCATTTTTGGCCGAAGGAAAATATGATATATTTATCAGTGGTTCGAATGCCCGGATGTTATCATCCGACCTTGCTACTCTTATTGCTGGTCGGTATGTAGAATTCAGGATGTACCCACTTGCATATGCCGAATTTCTCGATTTTCTGAAAATGACTCATGTTATTGAAACCTGTGGTGATCCTTTTATGGAGTACATCAAATATGGTGGTTTTCCCGGTTTGCACTACTTAGTATGGGATGAGGAGGTAATCCGTCAATATTTAAGTTCATTGTACCATACTGTTGTACTGAAAGATGTGGTAATCCGTAATCAAATTCGGGATGTAGCTATTTTAAACCGTGTTTTTAATTTTATTGCAACCAATTGCGGCAATATTACAACAGCAAAAAGTATCAGGGATTACTGGAAATCGCATGGCAGGAATCTATCGACGGATACAGTAATAAATTATATTCAGTTTGCGATGGATGCCTTACTCATTCATCAGGTAAAGCGCTTTGATATTCAGGACAAACGCACGCTTGAAACATTTGAGAAATATTTCTTAAGCGACACTGGTTTCAGTTTTGTCACAATAGGCAATATTCCCTCGCAGATTTCGGGGAAACTCGAAAATATAGTCTTAATTGAGCTTTTATCCCGAGGTTTTATTGTAACCATCGGAAAAAATAATCAGCAAGAAATTGATTTTATTGCTTCTCGTGGGAATGATAAGTTGTACATACAAGTTTGTACTACTTTAGTGGGTGATCAGGTTTGGGAACGCGAATACAGCGCATTCAGGGGAATTCAGGATCATTACCCTAAACTGATTGTTTCACTCGATACTACAGGTTTTTCTACAAATACAGAAGGTGTTAAATGGATGAACATTAAAGATTTTCTATTGGATATGCAATAGTAATCTTTAGATACTTCATTTTTAAAATTGGGCAGATTTTTATTCTACAACCGCCTGAATCCCACCTCAATAAATTCCTTTTGCCAGATTTGGAACAGCACCTCATCAACCGGTGGTGTTGAACCTTTTTGCCGGAATAGTTCGTTTAATTCAGCTAGCTGGTCAATACTTACAAAAAGAGGAGGTGTGGCCGGGGCTGTTTCAACTTCATAAGTTTTATGACCAATTTGTAAACCTGAACCGGGGCTTCCATCTTTTACTTCCATTCCCTGGTACCAAAAGATAAATCCACCCAAGGTATCTTTAAATTGCGCCAATTCTTCTATCGAAAGAGCCAGCAACTCTTTGTCCATCCGTTCTATCGGCCATTCCTGAGGGTTATTTTTCAGATGATTCCATATAGGTTCTGTAGCAAAAAACAGATGGCGGATGAACCCATTTTCGGTAATTTGTCCGGTTTGGGGGTGCAATTCCTGTATAATACGGTTCCGGAAACCGGCTTTTTGGTGCCGGTTTTTAAACTGGAAGGCACAATAATTAACCCCGAGGGGAAGATTCTGTTCTTTCACCTCTTTCATCAATTCAAAGGCAACCAGTTCCGATTCCCAAACTACCGGATGCTCCAGACTCAGGTAGGTGTAGTTGTATTTCAGCAGTTTTGGGGCATTGTGGGGCGTTAACCGCATCTGGTGCAGGTTCAGGTTGGTCACCCCGGCTTCCACCATTTCGGGTAAGAGTTGTTTCAATTTATCCAGTTCTCCGGGTACCGCGGGAATTTCAATGGTAACTGTGGGAATAATTCCTTTGGCCAGCTTTACAAAATCTAATGAAAATCTGGTGGCACCAATATCGAAACGAACTTCGTTTAAACCTAAATCACGAAGGGTTTCAAATTTTTCACGGGTGGCCAATAATCCATTGGTGTACATCCAGATATACAAATCGGGAGTACACGATTTCCGTAATTCGGTTAAAAATGCCTTTACCTTTTCGAAGGCTAAAAAGGGTTCACCCCCGCTAAAACTGGCACCTTTAAAACCAAAACGGTTGATATAAGCGGCATAATCGGCCGGATACTCAAAACTGATTTGCTGGGTTGTTGGTAAATGGTCCTCGGTTTGGCTGGTGGGGCAGTAAAAGCAATTGGCATTGCATACCCCGGTAATAAACAGGCACGACCATTCGCCTTTGCCGCACAATTGACAACCTTTGCTGATTTGGTTAATCCAGGGTTTGGTACGGTTAAAGCCCCATTGAAGTTTAGGGCCAGTGGCCGATTCCAAAACTGATCGCTGCGCCTCCATCTCTTCGGCTAAGTATGGATTGAGCCATTTTACCTTACCAAATTTTTCGTACTGCGTGCGGTTCCGGTTCATCAGGGTATTTAGGTAATTATCAAAAGCCTCCATGGTTGTATTTTCTTTAAAAATTTGTGGCGCAAAGATAGGGGAAATTGAAAAATAGAAGCTGGAAGTTAGAAAATAGAAATTGGGAAGATGGGAAATGGCACAGAAACCTATCAAACCGGAAATTTGAGCAAAAATCTACGAGCTACCAATCACGAACCACAAGCTATGAACTACGAACTATGAGCTGCACCCTCTCTTTAAATCACTAATCAAGTTGTTTTTTAATAGTTGGAATGAAAATAAAAATTGAAATCCTAAAAACGGTTCCCTGTATGTTATCGTTGGAATGACTCTTTTTCGCTAAAACTGCAATAACTGACTTTTTTGTTGGTTATCGAACTAGATACACTCATATTTTCTCTGCACACTTCAAAATAATCGTCATAAAGTGATTTGTAAAATAGGGTTATTTTAATCTTCTCTTTGTTTGCTTCAATTAGTTCAAAGTTATTTTTTCCGTTTGAAGTAAATATTGGAAAGATTTGTTGCGGAACAAGCATCCGGTTTTTTAGTTTTGATGCAGTAAAATTTTCAACTGCAGTTTTCTCTCTATTCATTAAAAGGAATAATTCATCCCAACTGTTCACAGGAATTGAGTCGTATTCAATTTTAGTTGCCAAAATCTCCGCCGGACCTAATCCACTGTTGGTAATAGATATGATAATTTCCTGAGAATTGCTTGAAAATGAGATGTCAATTCTGGGCATAACCGAAAGATGCATCTGTTTCTGCATCAATCGAACTTGTGATATTGAAACAAACAATGCGCTTAGACTTATTAGTAAAGCTGAAGCGCTTAGTATAATATCAGGAAATGAAATCTTATTCTTCCCTCTTTTTCTACTTTTCTCAATTGACATGGTTGATTATAGATTGGCTGCAAGATAAACTTTTTTAGTTTAATTAGTCGAATATTTAATCTGGAGGCTAATTCTTATTTATGCAAAAAACCGCAGAGCAGGTAATTGTTAATTTTCTTTGCGGCACTCTGCTTATAACACTTTGCGGTAAAAAATATTCTTTTCTGCTAATTAAACGACATTGAATAATAAATTGAAAAAAATCTTAACCTTCTATTGATTTACATTTATACATTTGTTTTTGGGGTTAAAGCAGGTAAAGTAACGGCTCGAATATGAGTAGTGCGGGATTACTAGGCACTTCACTATCAAACCGCTACGCTGTTTATTAAAAGCTTTAAAGTTTAAATTTACCAAATCGCCCCGCATTACGTATATTTATTGTTACCCACAGGCATTCTCATCATTTAGATTCAAAATTTCTTCAATAATTTTATCTGAGATTCTAAAATCCGTCAATAAAAGCTTATCAATTAAGGGTTTTACTCTATCAATCAGTTCCATTTGTTTCGCCTTATGAATAATTCCAAGGGCTCCTGTTATTTTAAAATTCAATTGATTTGCAAGCTTTCTTGCCTTTAAATCATCCAATAACAATAAAACATCTTCATATTCTTTAGCTAAAGCTATCGCACTTGCTTCTCCCCAATCAACCTGTGTTTCAATAAATTCCTGATATTTTTTATCGGAAACAGATTCAATTCTGATCCATTCTGGAAGTACTTCGCCATATTCTTTAGCAATTTCTGGCGTTGTAATAAGTTCTCCATAGACTTTATTCAACAAATCAAGTTCCTCAATTTTCTGAAATAGGATGAGTGTACTTGTATCTGAAATAACTACTCTACGCATTGGCTATATCTGAATGAAGATCGGATATCGATTGGCTAAAAACAGAAACCCCATACTTTCCTAATAATTCTATGAAAGTTCGTTTTGAAACTCCAACCATTTCTGCAGCTTGACCAGATGATAGTTTTTGCTCTTCATATAATTTGGCAGCAACCATCATTGAAAAGTCATAATCACTCATTTCGACACTGTCTGGTATATTTATTTGTATTGTTCTCATTTTCTTTTGTTTTAATACAAAGTTAAGAAATTTGAATTCAATGTCATTGCTTGTTTCCTTTTTTCTTGCTTGTGGGTAACTACTGTATAATTTCATATCTGATTGCGATTATATCCAATTTGTATGTAATTGTTTGATCGGTTTCTAAAATTATTCCAATTACCCAAACAATAGATTGTTCAAATAATCCAGCCCCCCTCTCAAATCAAAAAAAAACCGTACCTCATAATATTATGGCAACGGATTTTAACTTACCAAAAACGTTGTAACCATGCCTATATAAACGGGAACAATATTTTTTGTCAATAAAAATCTTTGGAAACAGAAAAATGATTATTTTTGCAATCCTGTTGCGGGAGTAGCTCAGGGGTAGAGCATCAGCTTCCCAAGCTGAGGGCCGTGGGTTCGATTCCCATTTCCCGCTCAACATGAAAGTCTGATTGGGTAACCTATCAGACTTTTTTTATAAACCGGAGACTGATATTTATGCTACAGGCTTTTGTTAACAATTGCTTTTATTAGATTTGCATAAAGAATTGGATGTAATGGCTTAATTCATTGATATGGAAGATAGAATCGGTTCGGTATTGATAGTTGTGGAACAAAAAGATGAGGTTTCAAGGCTGAACCAAATCATCTCCAACCACAGCAATATTATTATTGGGCGGCAAGGTATCCAGCTCAAAGAACAAAACCGGAGCATTATTTCTTTGGTACTTGAAGGCTCCACCGACGAATTGGGCTCCCTGACAGGTCAATTGGGAAAACTAAAAGGCATCCATGTGAAATCGGTCGTAATTAAAAGTAATTAACCATGTGGGGGACTCTTATCAATGCCGGGGCCATTGTGGTAGGGAGCATTCTTGGGCTGCTGTTTCATTCCAACATCCCCAAAAAATACATTCAAATCATTTTCCAGGCCATTGGCCTGTTTACCCTTTTTGTGGGAATTGCCATGGCCTTAAAAACAAGCAATTACCTGATTCTGGTATTTAGCATGGTTATTGGCGCCATTCTAGGCACAATGATGGATTTGGAGAAATTGATCAACCGTTTTTCGGAAAAATTAAAAACCAAAATAAAGACCGACAACAATAAATTCAGCGAAGGGATGATATCCGCTTTCCTGCTCTATTGCATGGGTAGCATGACCATTCTGGGGGCTTTTGAGGAGGGATTGGGGAGTTCACCCAATCTGCTGCTTGCCAAATCGCTGATGGATGGAGTCTCGTCCATCGCATTAAGTGCAGGCCTGGGAGTGGGGGTCATCTTTTCTGTTGTACCCTTGATGCTCTATCAAGGCGGGTTGACACTGTTTGCCAACTTGCTGAATGACAAACTCTCGGAACCCATCATCAATGAACTTTCGGCAGTAGGTGGGCTCATGTTGATTGGCATGGGGTTGAATATTCTGGAGATTGCCAAAATAAAAGTTATCAATTTATTGCCAGCATTGGTTATTGTGGTAGTTTTGGTTTGGCTATTTTTGTAATTTAAGATGGATTCCATGAAAAGTAAATTGTTTTATAGTGTGGGTTCTAAGTCGGAAACTGGCGTTGCCAATGAACACAATACCGATTCCCTGCTCGACTTTACCATCCTCGATGGACATGTTCTTGCTTTAGCCGATGGGCACAACGGCCCGGGAGGACATGGTGCCTTAGCTTCAAAATTGGTGGTGGAAAGTATCAAAAAGTATTTTTTCAACCGGTCGTATCAGGAGATGGAAAAAGCACTGACCAATGCCATTACTTATGCCAACTTTACCCTTCACGAGCAATCGAACAAAGATGAAAAATATAGAGGCATTGGCAGTACGCTGGCAGTCCTGATTACACGTACCGATAAAATTTACTATGCATATGCCGGCGATAGCCGTATTTATTGGCTCCGGAACAATGAATTGCAGCCGTTGACCCGCGACCATGTCGTGAATGTGGAAGATATTCCCAATTCAGAAGTCAGTATTTTGCTGGGGAAGAACAAAGATATCCGCTTTGGGGTAAGTAAAAACCCGATTCTTGCCCAACCCGGCGACCTTTTCATGCTTTGTACCGATGGCCTGACCGATGTGTTGACAGAGGAGGAAATCCATGAGATTTTGAACGATACAAATACCTCGCCGGAACATAAATGCTTGCTGCTTACCGAGAAAGTCCGCGCAAAAAACGGATCAGGTGATGCCAGCATCCAAATCATCGAGTTTTCAACAATTGCGGAACCAAATTCAAAAACAACCAAAAAGAGTATGAGATATTTTTTAACAATCCTGTTTGCAGCCCTCATGGTACTTGTCGTTGGATACGCGGGTTACCTAATTTACGCTAAATATGTCAATCAACCCATCCCTGGCGATGAACCGGTTGAGGCGAAGGATATAAATAATAAAGTTAGGTCACAGGACACAAACTATCCGACAGATGAAACTGCAATGGTTGAAGAGGGAGACGATGCTGTATCGCAACTTGAAAACAAACCATTACGGACGGAACAAAAAACAATAAAACCTGAAAGTCCTGTTCAAAAAGAGGATAGACCCAAGGTATCGAAAACGGAAACTGATAAAACGGTGACAAAAACCAAAGAGCCGGTTAAAAAAGACACAAAACAGACTACTACCAAAGAACAGGTTTCGAACAATGAACAGAAATTTCACATACATAAAATTCAAAGTGGCGAAAACCTTTACCGTATTGGGTTACGCTACCATGTGGCGCAACAAAAGCTGATCGATCTCAATGGGACAAAGGCTACCAGCTTTATTGCCGGCCAGGAACTGAAGATTCCGGTGACAGCCTTGCATAAAGTGGCTTCTGGTGAAACACTCAAAGGCATCGCGGTTAAATATAAAGTTTCGTCCGATTTAATCATCAAAGCCAATAAAATGGAAAACAACCAGACGTTGAAAAATGGTGCTACCTTAATTGTTCCCTTGCCTTAACAGGTTGTTCCACCAATCCATTCTACATTAAAAAAGCAAGGCTTGTGAATAAAAAAGAGTTGTTGTTAAAACTGCTACCGGGGATTCTCCCGATTCTCATATTTATTGCTGTTGACGAAATTTGGGGAACCAAAGCGGGGCTGATTGTAGCTATTGCTTTTGGGGCATCGGAGTTGGCCTTTTTATGGATAAAAGATAAACGTTTCGATAAGTTTGTCCTGTTCGATACATTACTACTCGTTGCCTTGGGTGGTGTTTCCATCCTTCTCGATAATGATGCCTTTTTCAAATTAAAACCGGGGATTATTGGGGTTATCTTTTGCTTGATGCTGGGGTTTTCGGCGTTTAGTCCCCGGAATTTCCTTTTCGATATGTCAAAAAGATATATGAAAGGGGTGGATTTTAACAAGCAGCAGCAGCAACAATTTACACAAAGCCTTAAAATACTGTTTTATATTACCGTTTTTCATACCGTTTTGGTGTTCTATTCGGTTTGGTATTTGCCCAAGGAGGCTTGGGCGTTTATCAGTGGCGGATTGTTATACATATTGATAGGTGCCTGGTTTTTGTTTGAATTTGTGAAAAAACGTTGGCAGATAAAAAAACTTGCCTCGGTGGAATGGCTCCCGCTGGTAGATGAACAAGGAAAAATCGTAGGAAAGGCCACACGTGAGGAGGCACATCTGCATAAAGAATGGCTACATCCGGTGGTACACCTGCATGTACTAAATTCCAAGGGGGAATGGTACCTGCAAAAACGACCCATGCACAAAAAAATACAACCCGGCAAATGGGATACCGCCGTGGGTGGTCATGTAGGCTGGGGCGAACGCATTGAGGATAGCTTAAAGCGCGAAACGATGGAAGAAATCGGCATCGTTCAGTTTGTACCCGAACTGGTGCTGAAATATGTCTGGAAATCGGAGGTGGAATCGGAACTGGTTTTTTGCTTTATCACCCGGTTCGATGGTACCTTAATCCCCCACCCCCAAGAGTTGGATGGAGGAAAATTCTGGAAATTGGAAGAACTGAAACAATCCATGGGAAAAGGATTATTCACCCCCAACTTTGAACATGAGTTCCAATTGTTGATACAGAACTTCAGAAAAGCCAAAGCAAAATAAGAAAAAACATTGTTGATCGATAAAATTTATTTCGTCCCTAAAGGGACTTTATTTTATTTGATACAGATTTTGTTGGAGACTTGGCAAATGAGGCATTGCTTTTGACGCTTTTGTGATACTCTTCAACTTTCCACCGTTTTTGATAGATTGATGTAACCTGTTCGTATGTTAAGCTGAGGTCGCTTGTAACCAGATAAAGGATACCTTGGCTTCCATCTCCGTTTTTGAAGACTTGTTTGGCGGCACAGACAGGAAAACCCACCTGTTCAAACCATACTGGGATAATGGCATCATTTTCCAGTGGCAACGCCTCAATCTTAACATACTTGCCTTTAAGTTTGTCGTCAAGGCTCAAAGCCACTTTCCTGTTCCCTTTGATTGCCATGACAAAATCAACTTTTATCGTTTCTTTCACAAAGCCCATGTTTTCTGACGAGGAGAACCAGATGTCATTGAGGACATAACCGAAATTGACATGGTTGTTCCGCACTGTCATTAGCAGTTCCCGGTATAAAGCATTTTTGGTCTTCGCCCCTTTGCGCTTTACCTTTCCGGTTTTTGGGTTTATGGCCTGTCCCGGTTTGGTAATGAAATCAATGGCCACAGGAAGGCTTGCCTGTTCGCTGCAATATTGTGCCGTAATAAAATTTACTCCTTTTACACTTCTGTTTTTGGTGTGATCAAAATGCCGACAAATCAATGGGTTCTCGTCGGTATAAGGCTTCTCTTGTATAGAATCGTCTATGGAGATACACCCTTGGCTGTTTTCAATTTCCCTGACAAAAGGCTTTACTTCTTTCCAAATGCTTTGGCTTGAAAACACATCCGAGGACAAAAGACGGGTTATCTTGTCGTGACTGATCGCGTTATCCGTTAGATTTGATAATCCCGTAGCTGTACATAACCGCGTGGAAACCATAAGGTAATCCGTATATAAATTCTCGATGTCTTTCGGGCTAAGATTCTTCATCGGTTTTTGATGCTAATTTATGAATTTTGCGTAACATGAAATGTTGAAACATACAAATTTTCGGCTTCATAAATGATTTATAAATAATATTAAATTAAAAATAAATAAAATTAATATATATATTAATAATAATTATATTTGTATTTAATTTGCAATTACTAAATAAAATGAAATATGAAATTACCTATTAGTTGCCCAAGCTGCCAAAACAAATTGCAAGTGAAGACATTGCAATGTGGGAATTGCCAGACCAAAGTGGAAGGTGATTTTAAGCTTCCTTTGCTGGCTGCTCTACCCGAAGATACCCAACAGTTCATTATTGAATTTGTAAAGAACAGCGGGAGCCTTAAAGAGATGTCAAAAGCCTTGTCGCTGAGTTATCCAACGGTTCGGAACCGTCTTGATGAGATTATTAACAATTTAAAAACAATAGAGAATGAAAAGTAATTTAATCTTTAATCCTTTCACTAAAATAGCCGGACTCCAAGCCTTGGCTATAGGATTGGCAGGCATGATAGTTGCCGGGTTTATCGGTTTTTATTCGCATACCCATTTCGATGGTGTTTTAAACATTCACAGTGGCCTGGAATCCACTATTTTCATTCATCTTTTATGGCCTTTTGTGGATGTGCTTTTTTTAGGTATCTGGTTCTCGGTTTTCGGATTAATCCTGAGTAGTTCAAAGGTGCGGTTGATTGATATTTTTGGGACACAAGCTTTTGCTTTTCTACCACTTGTTCCAGCCAGTTTGTTGGGTTTTTCAAAAAGTATTGAACGCTTTACAGCTACCTTAATGGGAGCAGATCCTAAAAATATTCAATGGGATGTTTTTCCTATTGATGATTTGTTAATGGTAATAGCCATTGGTTTAGTCACGGTAACCTTAACCGTTTGGAGCGGAGTCTGGATATACAATGGATTCAAGTTGTCAGCTAATTTGCCCCATAAAAAGGTGATACCCGTTTTTATTATTGGTGTTTTGGTAGGAATGTTTTTACCTAAATTCCTTGTGATGAACTTATTTTTGAACTGAACTTGTAAAATTATTGGTTATCAGGACTGGCAAGGGATACTAAAGAAAAATTGGGATCCTTTGCCTGGTTCTGATTCTACCCATATTTTGCCACCCAGCATTTCAACATAGGACTTACTTATCGTTAAACCCAGTCCGGAACCCTCGTTGGCTTTAAAGATAGATTTCTCTACTTGAATGAATCTTTCAAAAATTGATTCTTGCATGTTTTTTTCAATTCCCTGTCCTTCATCTTTGACAAAGAACTCAATAAAACCATTTTTTTTCTGATACCCAAAGGTGATAGTACCTCTTTGGGAATATTTGATGGCATTATTTACCAGGTTAATAAGTACAGCATTTACTTTATCATGGTCAGTATCAACAATGGCTTGGTTATCTGCCAATCCTTTTGAACAGATAAGTTGCATTTTATACTTTTCGGTTTCGGGGCCAAAAAAATAGTAGATGTAATCAATAATTTCGTTTATGTTAGTTTTCACGGTATTAACCTTCATTTGGCCGGCTTCAATTTTTGAAATGTCAATCAGGTTATTAATGATGTAAAGTAATTTATTGCCACTGTCTTCAATAATATTTAAGAATTCTTCCTGTTTTTGTTTTGAAAGATTCCTATTTTTCAACAATTCTGAAAAACCCAAAATACCGTTCATAGGGGTTCTTATCTCGTGGGCCATATTGGCCAAAAAAGTAGTCTTTAACTTTTCATTTTCTTCGGCCTTTTCTTTGGCTTCCTGGAGATCTCTGTTTTGCTTGAACAACAATTTGAATAAATTCCCAATAAGTTTAAACTCACCGGGAGCTCTTAATAACTCGGGAATAAGTTCAGGTTTTTCGGTGATGAGCAGTTCTGAAACCAGTTTCAAGGGTTTGCGGACCCAATGTTTTGTAATAAAGTAGAGTAAAAGCCAGGTGATGATAATGGAAAGCATGAGGGTAATAAAGATAACCAACGACATTTGCCTAAATACAGAAATAGTTCTGGATTCTTTTGAAAAAAGCAATTGTGAGACAGGGTATCCATTCCAGGATCTTAAAGGATGTATAACTGTTATGTAATTTGGATATGTCTCAATTATGGAATCATTGGGCGGTAATATCTGAATGTTTGCTCCGCTTATGTGCGATAGCTTATCAATAAAAGTATCTCCCCAAAGCCTTGCTACAAAAAGATATCCCACAGGCTGGGTTTTTGTATGGGTTGGATCCGAGGTTGGATGAATCGAAGCCCCATTGAGAGCTATGGTTCCTTCAGGAAGCGCCAGAAAGCAGTCAACAAATTTTTTTTCTTTTAAAGCCATCAGCACCTCTGAAGCAATAAAGTTTCTTGACCGAAAATCTGAGCTGCCATCCTCATACAATATATTAAATGAGGTATCATACACACAAACATAATTGGCATGGAAAGACCCTATTATTGAAGATATATTATTTTGGTACCATTCTTCATCCCCATTCTTGACATTGACTACAAATTCATCCCAATACGTATAATCGTAGACTACTTCTTTATATGTTTCTTGTTTCAAATTAAGTAACGTAATCATTTCGTTTTTAAATTGCTCCTGCATCAGGGTAGTCATTAGTTTTTCCTGTTTATTTTTGTAAAACAAAATAATAAGTATTAGGATCAATGTAATTAGTCCGTTTATGGTAATTGCTAATAATATTCTTGTATTGACATTAAGATTTTTCATATCTGATCACTTGTTATTTGCTATTGGATAGTATCAAAATTAAACAAGAAATGACATTTTCCAAAATCAACCACAGCCATTAGATTTGCTTTCTCCCTAAATTGGAAAGTCATACGGGGAAGGAGAGAGAATAGTTACGTCTTTTATTTTTATCTTCTTCAACAAAAGCCGTATAACTGAATGGTTTTTGGATTTAGTAGGGTGCGGTTTATTATTGGCTTTTAGTTGAATTATTCTAACTTGCCAACCGAAAAAAATGCAAGCGATGAACCCAAATCAACGTTCGGAAATAAGGCCGGGAATCAAAGTGGCTATTGTTCTTAAGCAAGATCAATCCTCGGGTAAACTTACCGAAGGAACTGTGAAAGATGTTTTGACCAACTCCCCAAACCATCCACATGGTATCAAGGTCCGGTTGATGTCAGGTTTGGTAGGCAGAGTGAAACAAATTTTAGAATAACTGTTTATAACGATTTAATGTTAAATATGATCACATGGAACCTATCCAGCCAAACAATCCTTTGCACGGTGTAAAACTCGAAACCATCGTGACTGAGTTGGTTGATTATTTTGATTGGGATATGTTGGGAAGGCTAATCCCTATCAATTGTTTTATGAATGACCCCAGCATTAAATCGAGTTTAAAGTTTTTACGTAAAACCCTCTGGGCCCGTAAAAAAGTGGAAGAGCTTTATCTGGAGAATTTTGAACAGATTAAGAAAAACCTTTCCTAGTGTCAAGTCAAGCATGCGTTTGCATCAATTCATCCGGTGACTCCGGGCATGAATATAAGGCATAATGCTATAATCAAAAAGTCACCAGGTGAATATTACCCGACTTTTTATAGTTGACATAACACTGGTACACCGGCCTTCTTCCTGAAAATTATTGATAATTGCAGATCGTATGGATAGCAAATTATTGCTACAAATTCTAATTTCAGGTTTTCCCAGAACATCCTTTTATTATATTTGTGCTACGAAATTTAATTTAGTAACACGATGTCGTTAAAACGTTTTGGGGTTTCATTGGAAGAGGAACTCTTAACAGAACTCGACCAGATAGTTGAAAAGCAACGGTTCCCGAACCGGAGTAGGGCTATCCGGTTTTTGGTAAGCGATCACAAATCGCAACAAAGCATTGAAGGGAACCAACAGGTAACTGGTGCCATTGTATTGGTTTACGATCACCGTATTGCACGTCTGCATGCCGAAGTGGCAGCCCTTCAACACGAATATCATTGCATGGTGCTGTCGAGCCAGCACATCCACCTGGATGAAAAGAACTGCATAGAAACCATTGCCGTTCGGGGAACTGCCGAAAAAGTGACCAAACTCAGTAATAAACTTTTAGCCATAAAAGGAATCCGCCATGGAAATCTGGTGGCATCATCCATTGAATAAACTAAAATCATGAGAAAATCAAACTTACTTTTCGCCGTGAGCGTACTCTTTCTGGTTAAAACCACTGCTTTTGCACAAGATGAATTAAAAGCCGTAACAGACACCATTGCTATTGACGAAGTAGTAGTTACCGGGACAAAAGCGTCGGTAAACCGGAATCAGGTACCTTACACTCTTTCAGTGGTAAAAAACAGTGAAATTGCAAATAGCAGTGAATCGTCGGTGTTGCCGGTGTTAAGCCAGCAAGTCCCCGGGCTTTTTGTGACCGAGCGGGGCGTCTCAGGATTTGGTGTCGCGAATGGTTCCGCCGGCCAGATTTCAATCCGTGGCATTGGAGCTTCACCAACTACTCAGGTATTGGTGTTGTTGAATGGCAACCCGCAATACATGGGCATCATGGGGCACCCGTTGTCTGATGCTTACCGTTCAGCAAATATTGAGCGAGTGGAAGTTATCCGTGGCCCTGCATCGGCTCTTTATGGTTCAAATGCTATGGGCGGTGTCGTCAATATTATTACCAAAGAGCAAGTTAAACAAGGGAAGAGTGCTTATTTGCAGCAGGAATATGGTTCGTATAATACACTGAAAACGGCTTCAGGTATTGGATTTAAAAGCGGTGGTTTTGAAGTTTTTACAGGAGTTAGTCATGACCAAACCGATGGACACCGTGAAGCATCCTATTTTAATATTTTAGACGGGTACATAAAAGCAGGTTACCGTTTTAACAAACATTTAAAAGCTATGGTTGATTTTTCATTGGCAAAGTTTAAAGGTGCTGATCCTGGTTATGATACTTTGGATGTAATTAAACATGGCGATACGCTCGATATTTTGAGAGGGATGGGCGCAGTGGTTCTCAATAACCAGTTTGATAAAACCGATGGATCGTTCCGTTTCTTTTACAATTTTGGAACTCATGATATTACCAGTGGTTATTTTTCCAAGGATTACAATATGGGCATCATGGTGTATCAAAATGTACATCTGTTTGAAGGAAATACACTTACAGCAGGAATTGATATTAAAACTTATGGCGGGAATGCTGAAAATTTAAAATTCCATTCCCAGATTATTGATACATCAATAAATGAGATCGGGACTTACGTGAGTATTCAACAGCAGGTGTTTCAAAAATTAGTTTTTAATGGGAGTCTCCGGCTCGAAAACCATACGGTTTTTGGTCAAGAGTGGATTCCATCGGTAGGGATGACTTACCAGATTCTTGAAAATTCTACGTTGAAAGCTTCATATAGTAAAGGCTACCGGAGCCCCACCATCAGGGAATTGTTTATTAAATCGTTTCCACCATTACCCAACGATAAGTTAAAACCCGAATATTTGAATAGTGCCGAATGTGGTGTGGAACAATATCTTATAAATAGAAGGCTCCGAATGGAAGTCACCGCATTTTGGATGAAAAGTTTACAATTGATACAACCGGTAATCAACGAAATGGGAGCAAAACAATTTCAAAACACATTGGGAGCCAGAAATGTTGGAATTGAATTGAGCTTGAGCCACCGGATAAAAGAAACTTTGTACTGGAATGCCAATTACACTTATATTGATATGGAAAAAGCGGTAGTTGGAACACCCATACATAAATTGGGTGCAACTATTGCCTATAATCCCGGGAAATGGAACGCGAACCTGACATTTCAACAAATCAGCGATTTGTATCTGAACCTTGGGAATAGGGTACTAAAGGAATCGTATCAATTATTGAATGCAAAAATAGGGTATCAATTTCTTGAAAGCACAAATCTTTATATAAAAGCTGAAAACCTGTTAAATCAGTCATATACCATCAATTACGGGTATCCCATGCCATGTATTACTTTCATGGGAGGGCTTTCGTTCAGCTTATAGGTTTTGGATAGGAATAGGGACGTTTATATTTACAATAGATCGATAGATTTAATGTTTAGTTAACATTATAATGATTTATATTTAACATCTGAAACCTTTTATTAATAGTTTATTTGCACAAACTTTTTTTATGGAAAAAATTGGGTGTTATTTATTTGCCGTTTTCTTTGTTTTATTATGCAATGAGGTGAAACCGCAAGCAGTTAATGAGTTAAAAAAAGAAACCTGGGCCGATAGAGGTGACGTGTTTGGAGTTATCTTCGCCAATTTTCATTCCGATTTGAAAAATGAGGAAACGGAACGGGGATTTGAAGTGAAAAGAGCTTATTTGGGTTATAAAACCAAGCTTGACGACCATTTTTCGGCCAACATCAAATTGGATATCGGTAGCCCCGACGATGTTTCGGAATATTCTTTGAAAAAGCGGTTTGCCTATTTTAAGAATGCCTATGTGCAATATAAAATTGGGAAATTCAGTACCCAGGTTGGGATTTCGGATTGCCAGCAATTTAAGGTCCAAGAAAAATTCTGGGGATATCGCTATATCTACCAGAGCTTTCAGGATGTGAACAAATTTGGTCCCAGCGCCGATATGGGGGTTTTGTTTGACTATGTTTTTTCGGATAAAATTAGTTTGGATGCTTCGTTCCTTAATGGTGAAGGTTATAACCAAATTCAGACCGACGAGGATTTTAAAACTTCCATAGGAGTAACCTATACACCCTTTAAACAGTTGACTTTACGGCTTTATTATGATTCAGGGATTGCCTACCAATACAACCAATCGGACTTGGCTGGATTCGTGGGGGTAAAGTTCGATAAATTCTCGCTAGGAGGTGAGTACAACCATCAATGGAACAATAAGGCCAAGGAAAACCATCAGATGTATGGGTATTCGTTTTTTGGGACTTATCAGTTGTCTTCTAAGTTCAAGTTCTTTGGGCGGTATGATCACTTGTTCTCAAATATCCTGGAGGGTGAAATAAATCCCTGGAATCTGAGCAACGATGGAAGTTCTGTCATCTCAGGCATTGAATATACTCCTATAAAAAATGCACAAATCGCCATCAATTACCAGGATAAGATAGCTTATGCCGAAAATGGTACCGATTTGCATTACGTGTATGTAAATCTTCAATTTAACTTTTAATAAGAAGGATATGAAACACAGAGTATTTTATGGTTCGATGTTGCTCATTCTTCTTATGTTGGGAAGTTGCCGGAAAAGCAACTTTGAATTACCCGATGGTTCCGAAGTGATTACCGACAAGGGGGAAGGAACCGGAACGGTAACCTGGACCAAAGAGATGAATCTGGTTTTGGAAGGGTTTGTATTTGTGAATGACGGGCAGGTACTCACCATAGAACCAGGAACGGTTATCCGCTTTAAAAGCGGACAGGGAGCCACAGCCAGTGCATTAATTGTTGCCCGTGGGGGTAAAATAATTGCCAATGGGACCAAAGATGCACCCATTGTTTTTACTGCCGAGGCCGATGATTTGAATGGTTCGGTTGCTAAGGATGCCACCGGTCTGTGGGGAGGGATTTTGATTCTTGGCCGGGCTCCATTGAACACCGATACCGGAAGGGATTTTATTGAGGGAATACCTGCCAGTGAACCCCGGGGCGAATATGGCGGTTCGCAGGTGGATGATAACAGCGGAGAATTGTCGTTTGCCTCGATTCGTTACGCGGGTTCAACATTGTATCATGACAATGAAATAAACGGATTGACTTTAGGTGGGGTAGGGAGCTCCACAAAAATTGAGAACATTGAGATTATCAACAGTGCCGACGATGGCATAGAGATTTTTGGCGGTACAGTAAACCTGAAAAATATCATCAGTTTTCATTCCGATGACGATGCCATTGATTACGATTTGGGTTATCAAGGGCAAATGCAGTTTGTTTTTGCTGTTCAGGCTGCCGGTAGCACAGGCAATCTGGTTGAAGGCAGTGGGGCCTCGGATCCGGTGTATCAAAAACCTTATTCCGTTCCTTACCTTTCGAACCTTACCATGATTGGGAATCCGGACACTACTGCCGGAAAAGTGATTTCGTTGAACCGGTTTGCAGGCGGTATCATTGTGAATTCGATATTTGTGGAGCAGCAAATCGGAGCCACCATTGAATATTCAAATGCTTCTACCGATTGTTATGCCCAATGGCTTACCGGAAAACTGAAGATTGAAAACAATCTGTTTTACCAGGTGGGGTTCAACGAGGCAGACAGCATCTTTAAGTTAAATGGGTTGGGGATGAGCGGTGAAACTACCCAAAACTGGGCTGCTTACTTTGAGTTGGGGAATAACCAATTGAAGGATGTGGGTATTACAGCTCAGGAGGGCTTCAATTATCTTCCAACGGAGTCCACCGGTGCCGATTTATTTACCCATTCCAACGATTGGTTTGAGGTTACGAATTATAAAGGAGCTTTTGGTACCTATAACTGGACCGAAGGATGGAGCTCTTTTAAAGAGCATTTGTAGTAACCTTTTTTCTGCAAGTCACGGGGTGACTAATTGAACACAATTGTTTGCCTTTACGGTTTCCTACGACTTGCGGATTTTAGGAGCAATTTTAATGAGCAGGGCAGTAGATTCATACTTCTATTATGTATTTTTGATGCAAAGATAACTACCGATGAACCCAATTAAAATCTCAATTTCAGAAGAACTAAAGCAACGGGCTCCAGGCATGGTTCTGGGAGTGATTCAGTGCCGTGTTGCCAACACACCAAAGAATAAAGAACTTTGGCAGGAAATTGAAAAGGTAACCCTTGAGGTGCGAAAGCAGTTGACTTTTGAAGCCATTAAAGATCAGCCACAGATTGCTGCCACACGCAAGGTTTATGCTGCTTGTGGTAAAGAACCCAGCCGCTACCGGCCCAGTGCCGAAGCTTTGATGCGCCGCATTGTGAAAGGTCAGGATTTATATCAAATCAACACATTGGTAGATTTAATCAATTTGGTTTCGTTAAAAACAGGGTTTTCTATCGGTGGGTTCGATGCCGACTGTATCGAAGGTGTAGTTGAAGCTTCTATTGGACGGGAAAATGAGCCTTATGAAGGAATAGGGAAAGGAACATTGAATATTCACAACCTACCCGTATTGCGCGACCAGCATGGGGCTTTTGGCACACCCACCAGCGATGAAGTACGAACGGCTATCCGCTTAGAAACAACCCATTTATTGATGAATATCAATGGTTACAACGGGTTAACTGCTGTGGAAGAAGCAATGAACTACACCGTTTGGTTATTGAAAAATATTGCCGGGGCAGAAGATATCGCAACTTCAATTATTGACTGACAATAGATTGACAGACTTTTAGATATGAGACAAAACAAATCTTAATAGAAATCATCACTTAATGATTTTGTTTATGCTTTCTGCATATTAGTTACACTAGAATAAAATTAGGTTATACGTTTGTTTATCAATGCAATATGCCAATCGGATATAAAACTGTACTTTCAATTACCGTGGGACTCTCATGTTTTTTTCATACCCTTTTATGCCACTAACCTGGATGAGGGTTTCATTCAATTAAATACCAAATTACCTTATTTTTGATTTTATTAATAAGGTTTACTCATATTGTTATATCTTATGCTACTAAGGTTTAAAAATTATTTTTATCGGTCAGCATTGAAAATAAAACTTTGGAAAGGTGGAAAATACATTCTATTTCTATCTCCGGTAGCATCCTCAAATGTTTTTTTAAGTAACACTCAAAATCTTCTCGAAACTTTTTACATTTTAGATTCCTTTAACACAGCTGTATAACCAATTTTTTCAAACGCTTTAATCAACTGATCCGTAGTGATTTTATTTTTCTTAAATAGGATGGTCACCTCTTTTTTATCTAAATCTACAGAGACATCTTTTACCCCCTTTTCATAAGGGATATTTTTCATAATCAACAACTTGCAATGGTTGCAGGTCATGTTCACCGTAAAAGTCACCTTTTGTTCGTCCTGTTTCTCTTGTGCCATAACCTTGGTTCCGTTAATTGCAACGAAAACAATCAGGAGCGATAACATTATGATATTTTTCATAGTTGTGTTTTTTTGAATTTTGAGTTATTGTTTTTTCTCGCGTTTTTCTAAAATCCATTTTACACCCGCGTAAAACATCTGCCCATAGACGGGTCCCCAAACCATGGAGGCATCAAATTGGTCTCCAAAGGGATTTTGGGCATCAATAACCGGATGATGCATAGTAAAATTGGTCAGGTTTTCGGTCCCCACATAAAAGCTCCAGAAGCGGTAATTTTTGGTTACCTGAGCCATAAGCACCAGGTAGGATTCCGATTGAGCCGGCCGTTGATTTTCTGTCAGGTTTTCCTCCGTGGAGGGAATCCGTTGTAAACCGTAAAATTGCAGGTTGGTACCAAATTGCCATTTCTCCATCCGTGTACGGTACGATGCACTAAACAACCCTTTGTGGTTGCTACGGAAGGGTACCTGACGCAACTGATCCTGAAATGTAGCTTTTACCATATTGTAACGCCAGGCTGCTGTTACATCTAACCGTCCGAACAAAGTATAGCTCAATTCTGTTTGAAAACTATTGGAGAAAGAAGCTTTTTCAGAGTTATAGAAATGAACTTCGCGGGCTGTTTGATCCCAATCGACCAATAATTGTTTTTTAAAATCGGTCCGGAAGAAATCAAGAGCCCAAACCAAATCATCTGCCCCTAAAGGGATTTCGTTAACCATGCTCAAACCAAAATTCCAAGCTTCTTCACGGATGTTGTTGTTTTCGAAAAAAACCATCCGCGAGCTTGCCAGAATATTTGAATTTTCAGCCAAGGCATTCGCGGTCCGGTAACCTTTTCCAACTGATCCCCTTAAAGTAACATAAGCTGGGAAGTGATATTTGGCATGAATCCTGGGTGTGGCAAAACCTCCGTGCAACGAACTGTAATCGTAACGCAAACCAGCTAAAACCGACAGGTGCTCCGAGGGGAGGTAATTGTATTCAAAGAACACTCCCGGAACCCATTCCCGAAAACCAATATCCATTTGATTATAGGTGGCATCATTGGCATCAAAAACACCGCTTATTCCGGTACTAAATACATGTGCAGTGGTGCTTAAATACGATTCATAAATCAAATTAATATAACCATTATGCTGCTTTACATCGTATTGGTTCAGCCCGTACTGCGAATTCCTATCGAAAAGTGAATAAGTAATGATAATCCCTAAACTGGTCTTTGGCCGATCAAAAAGTACTCCAAGCTTCGAAAATGTCTGAATCCGGTGATTGTTGATGTCAATCCCATACGCACTTTGTTCGCTTTGCGGTTTTTGATGGTCATAATTTACCTGTCCTCCAAGTCGTTCATCGTAAAGATATCCCACTCCTGCTTTCCACGAAAGGTGGTTCTTTTTAAATTCCCACCGGTCCAACATATTTATTTGCTGCCCTTTGGGTTTGTCTAAAAAACCATCATGGTTCATATCCAATTCCCTAAAATTTCCGCCCACATGAACCAACAAAGAGGTGTTCCAAAAAGAATCAATAGGTTGGCTAAACCCTGTATTGGCTTCCAGCTTTCCATCCTGGTTTCCATAGGCATAGAAATGAAGCTTTTCAAGCCCACCGGGTTCCTTGAATTGAATATTTATTTGCCCGGTAATAGATTCGTACCCATTTTTTACCGATGCCGCACCTTTTGATACAGCTATAGATTGCATCCAGGTCCCGGGGATGTATTCCAGGCCAAAAGCCCCTTCGGCACCCCGTAAAATGGGCATGTTTTCCAGAAGCATCTGCGAATAAGTCCCCGAAAGCCCCAGCATTTTAATCTGCTTTACTCCTGAAACTGCATCTGTATAGGCCACATCTACCGAAGCGTTGCTTTCAAAACTCTCCGATAGGTTGCAACAGGCAAAACGGTTTAGTTCTTTATTCCCGATCTGTTGGACCAGGATGGGATTAATTTTTGAGATTTGTGTAGCCCGGATCCGTTCCACCACGTTCACTTCTTCCAATTCTTTCCCCGGCTTGAGGTTTATTTCCAAACGGGTAGCCGATGAAACCTTCACGGAATCGGTTTGATAGCCCACAAAACTAAAAACCAGAATATCTATGGAAGGATTTGGTTGTTCGATGGAGAATTTCCCTTGGGCATTGGTACTGGTTCCAATTGAAGTACCAGCCCAGTAAACATTTACCCCCACCAGTGGAATGGCTCGCTCTCCTTGTTTTTCGAATACCTTACCGATGTATTGGATGGCACTAAGGGTGATGGATTGTAATATAAACCATCCTGTAAAAACGATATATTTCATATAAATTATTTAAAATAAGACATTTAAAAAACTTCGACCTTGTTTTTGAGGATGTTCTATTGAGAATTCATCTCTAATTCTTGAAAAGAAACCGGTTTCCAATAAAAAAAACCTCAAAACAGGATTAGCAATGTCCTATTTTAAAAGTGCAGTAAAATTGTAGTAACTCATGACCCCACAGTGGTTTGGGAGGTGGATTTACCAGAGTTATTTGAACAGAAGTTGTTGGTTCTGAAATGACTAATGGACTTGTTTGAAAATCAAAAAGCTGAAATTGCAGGGGTTCATGCGAAAAAGCAAACGAAGATACCAGGAAATTTTCAGCTACTTTAAGGTAAACGGCATTGGTATGGCAGCATTTCCCGTCCATCGGTTTTTGAACGGGCTCCACTTGGCAACAACTGTGACGGGATTCGGCCGGCTGGCAGAACCCACATGTAGCATCCGGAACTTCAGTATTCAATGCTAACCGTACAGAATTGCTATTGCTGACATCACAATGGTGGTACATTAAGTGGACACCAATGGTTTCAGTCAATAAAATAATTGTAACCCCAAATAAGACAATATGTTTTAGTAGCTTCATCATTCCATCTTTCACTCTGCAAAACTATGGATTTTGATAATCAGTTGTTGTTATTGAATTGTTAATGAGGGAATGAATCTCCACCAGTTTAGATATCGCTCAACTCTTATAAATACAGATGCTGTTATAAAACAGCATAGTGGATTTCGGGTAAGTTTTGCTTCCCGAAGATTAAAAACTTTCCAGAAGAAACTTTTATGTTACTGGAACTATTTTAAAGGTGGCAGCACAAAAGGTCATAAATAAAAAATAGAAACAACGGCACTCTCACATGAAAGTTTCGCAAGGCCAACCGAGGACGAAGAACGAACTCATCGGAGCTGATTAATTAACTTAAATTTATTCTCATAAAAAACACTTAAACCAATGAAGATATAAATTTTCAATTCTTTTTGTTAGATTTGTTTTACTGAAATAACTTAGTCACGGAATAGTGTATGCTTAAAATTCTAATCGTTGAAGACGAGCTTCTGATTGCAGAGGATATTCGTATGCAATTGATACATCTGGGATATGAAGTGACCGGCCAGGCTGTGAGTTATATGGAGGCCATTGAATGCATCATGGACGATTTACCCGATCTCGTTATGGTAGATATAAATATAGCTGGAAATAAAGATGGCATTGAATTGGGAAAGTTCCTTCACGAAGAAGCAGAAATTCCATTTATTTACCTGACAAGCCATTCTGATAAAAACACTGTTGCCCGGGCCAAAGAAACTCAGCCCGATGCCTACCTGCTAAAGCCTTTCAAACCGGAAAGTCTTTTTACATCTATTGAAATAGCACTTTCAAATGCATCAAAACGATCCAGAGAGGTATTAAACAGTTCTCCGTTAGAAACATCTGACCTTGGCGAAGAATTATTTTTAAAAGATTGCCTATTTGTGAAGGAAAAAGATGGCACCTCATTTATTAAAATCAAACTTGAAGAGATTGTTTACATCAATTCTATAGGCGGCAATTACCTGACTTTATATGTGCTTGGGGATAACAAACATATTATTCGAAGCACGTTTAAAAGCATGCAACAATACCTTCCTGAGCAGGATTTTTTCCAAACCCATAAGTCGTATATGGTTAACTTAAAGTTCCTTGAGAGATTCTCGCAGGATAAAGTCACTATTAAAGGCATTGATTTGCCTCTTTCAAAATACCGCCGTGAAATTTTAGTAACAAAAATGAGGACTTATTAAAAAATCAACTTATTAATCCTAATAGGCTTAATTCCAGGTACAAAAAGAAATCCAAGGGATGCCAGATTATTTAAGTATTACCTTTTTAACCAAAGATTCTTCTGTAGAAAAGTTGGCAATAACCATGTAAATCCCTTTGGGTTGATCTGAAAGGTCAACGGAAGTTCCCGTTCCTGAATAAACCCGTTTCCCTAACAAATCTAAAATCTCGATAGATTGGATTTGGCTTCCCGAAATTTGTATCAAACCCGTTGTGGGGTTTGGATAAATAATCAGTTGATTGGCCGATTGGTCAGCCACACCAGAAGTAGCCTCGGGAGTCCATTTAATAGAAGTGGCCGAAAAACTGGGCTGATCCTGAGGTGTTGACAAAAAGCCCGCGGTCCCTTTGGCAAAGCTGAAACTACTGATATTTCCTGTAGCGTTCTTGTCGGTCAGTTCCATCTTCAATAAATAAGCACCATCTTCAACAACAGTCCCACTTACATCCGTTCCATTCCAAGTACAGGATTTTATCCCATGGCTGGTCCGGGTGGCACCGGTAATGGCATCTATGCGGTTATACATACTTCCTGCATCCGAGGTACTGGTTTCCCATGTATTTAAATGAGTTATCCTCTTATCGGCATAGGCTAAAAGGGTCTTGACAAAAGTACCCGATGCCGTTTCCACCCAAATGGCAGTTATATGTTTTGGTGCAAAATTTCCACCTGTTGAACTGGTGGTGGTCGAAACCTCTAAGGTTCCTTTGGTTTGAGCAACTATTGAAAGTGATATTCCTAAGATGCAAATTGATAAAATTAACTTCCTCTTCATGATTCCAGGTTTTAAAAGATTTCTAAAAGTGCAGAATTATTCGGCAAAGATTCCATTTCAAATTGAATGAAATTTTTAAAATAAACAAAGTCTTGAAAAGACTCAATAAACGTTCACAATATAATTACAAAATCGGATGAAACGGAATATAATCCGTTGAAAGTTGGTTCACCGGATTTCCTCAACCGATACAAACAGGCTGGGATATTTTGCTAATTTCGCAATTTCATTGTTGACAATGGATTATGGCATTAAATATCTATAAACTTTATATAATCAAAGTTGCCAAATGGTTTATGTTGGTAATGCCCATTGCCGTTTTGTTTTACAACGATAATGGCCTTGAGCAATTTGAAATTTTGCTTCTACAGGGAATCTACTCTGTGGCTATTGTGGCTCTGGAAATCCCATCGGGCTATATTGCCGATGTTTTTGGGCGGAAAAAGACCCTGCTTATTGGAAGCCTGCTAGGGTTCTTAGGGTACCTTGTTTACAGTTTCTCGTTTGGGTTTATCGGTTTTTTACTTGCCGAAATCATCCTTGGGTTTGGGCAAAGCTTAATAAGTGGCGCCGATTCCGCCTTGTTGTATGATTCGTTGCTTTACCAGAAACGGGAAAAAGACTATCTGAAACTGGAAGGAAGAGTTACTTCTCTTGGAAATTTTGCCGAAGCTTTGGCAGGAATTGCCGGAGGTTTTCTGGCTACCTACAGCTTACGGATGCCCTATTATTTCCAGGCAGGAGTGGCATTTATGGCCATACCGGCAGCTTTTACACTGGTTGAACCAGCCATACATAATCAGATGAAAGAAGTCCGGTTCCGTCACATTTTACAAATTACCCGCTACACGTTGTACGACCATAAAGAACTGCGCTTTAATATTTTGTATTCTTCCATCATTGGAACCAGCACGTTAACCATGGCCTGGTTCGTCCAACCCTATTTTAAACAGGTAGATGTACCCATTTACTGGTACGGAATATTATGGACCACCCTCAATTTATCCGCGGGAATTACCTCACTTTATGCCTACCGGATGGAAAAATGGATGGGCCGGGTAACTACCATCTGGTTGATAACCCTTTTTATTTCCGGAGGCTATCTAATGGTTGCGCAATCGCGCAGCATCTGGGGAATAACATATTTGTTTGCCTTTTACCTGGTGCGCGGTTTTGCCACTCCTACCCTGAAAGATTACATCAATCAGCTTACACCTTCAGAATTTAGGGCTACGGTGCTTTCTATCCGTAACTTTATCATCCGGTTGTTGTTTGCTTTGGTCGGACCCTTTTTGGGGTATGTAAACGATGCTTACAGTTTAACCACTGCACTGGTTCTGGCTGGAATCCTTTTCTTGATCACCGGGTTAGTGAGTATGGTGTATTATTTGAGGGTGTTTCGATCAAAATAGAAACAATTGCTTCAAATTAATTCTGAAAGGCCGATCCGGGTATTGGGTTTAAATTGTTTGGGATAGAATTTCTTAACAAACTCCTGATTCAACAAATAGAGCCGACTGTTAAACGGGGGCATAAACAACGCATTCCCATCATGGAAGGTATCTACATTAATTTCTTTAAAATTCAGTCGGCAAACCGAAAGTTCGTAAGCAGTTCCATCTCCGCTCTGATACAATAACGGAAAACCCTGGGTGCGGCAAATTATCGGGCGATGTTCATACATGCTACAAGAACCATCTTTTAAAAACAAACACGATTTACGGAACTTTTCAAAGTTTCGCTGTTGGGGAACTTGGAACGTACCATCCGATTGAATGACTTCTTTAATGGCCTCGAATTCCAATGGAAAAACACTGAATTTCTCGCAACAGGAATCGCAACCTTGTCGGCACTGCATCTTTCCAACATGCATTTTTGATAACCTATCACAGGTATCATCAATTTCATTCCTTAATGCCCGGTATTTTTCAAAATAAATCGCTTTATCCATGCCAGCTGTGATAGATGGTGCGAAAATAGGCAATTATTTAAGGAAATTCCGGAATTCGCGCATGAATTGGGTACGTTCCCACGAAGCCGGATTGTTCAACGATTTGTAACTCAATTTACCTCTGAAATCGGAGATTAATTTGTATTGATGCGTTTTCATCCAATCAAGCACAAAGGCGTTCATTTCAGTCACTACGGAGTTTCCCTTTTTGTAAATTACCGAGGCTACCTGAACGGCAGAGGCTCCGGCCAATAAAAATTTTACCACATCTTCTCCCGAATGGACTCCGGAAGACGCCGCAAAATCAACATTGATGGACTCCGACGAAAGGGCAATCCACCGCAAAGGGAGGGCTATTTCGGCAGGGCTGCTTAAAATAAATGCCCCTGAAACCTGCTGGGTATTTATGTCAATATCGGGAGAGTAATAACGGTTGAATAATACAATACCTTTAACTCCGGTTTTTGAATACCGCTCCAGCATCTGCCCAAAAGCGGTATAATATTGGCTAATCTTTATAGTAACAGGAATAGTTACCAAATCAACTATCTTTTCAACCAACACCAGATACATCTCTTCCAACTCATCTGCCGGAATTTCCGAATTACTGGGCAAGTTGAAAAGGTTCAGTTCAATGGCATCGGCACCCGCTTTCTGAATCTCTTCGGCCAAATAAGTCCATTTCTGGTTCGAGATGCAGTTAATACTGGCAATAATAGGGATTTGAACCGCTTGTTTGCTTTCTTTTATCAAACGCAGGTAAGCCCGGATTAAATCTTCATGGGGTTCCTCGTCTAAATAATCCTTTGTTTCGGGAAAAACATAAGGCTTACCAACCATCTGCTGTTTGATCTGATCCATCTCCATAAGTATTTCTTCTTCGAAAATGGATTTTAAAACCACTGCCCCAACCCCAGCTTTTTCAAGTTCTATAATGTTTTGCACATTATCAGTTAATCCGGAACTGGAAGCAATGATAGGGCTGTTCAGGTTTAAACCTGCATATAACGTTGATAAATTAGCCATAATGATCGTTTTTAAATTCTACCTCAAAACAAGATTATGTTAGGTTTGTTCATCAAAAGTTCTATTAATATATTCCTCTATTAACTTTAAAGTAGAGGTCACCTCCTGGTACCCGATAAGCTGGTAATAGGGTTGTCCAGCTATCATGGCCGATGGCCGGTTCCCTTTTGTGGTATTAAACAGGCACAAAACAGGTTTTTTCAGGAACATAGCCTGAGCTAGCTCGTAACCCACACCCAGCGAAGGCTGTGTTATTTCTGCTACCACCAGTTGGCTCTCCTTCAACCAAGCCAAATCGCGATCGTGGATTTGAGCATCGGTTAACAGTTGTTCATTCTTCAGTAAATGGTCGTCGGCAATATGTTCAGTAAGCACTGTTCCAAATTGCTTTAATGCCTGAATCAACCATTGGTAATCACTTTTAGAGCCTTGTCCACCCCGGATGGACCCCGCGAAATAGATGTTAATATTCATTTTGAAATTGTGATAAAGTTATTGGAACCATTGTAAAATTAATTTTTATTGTAAATTTACAGGAAATAAACAATTTTTAGAATGATAAGTAGTTACCTTAAAGAACTGATAGATCATAATAACCGGATCATTATCCCTGATTTTGGCGCTATTATGATACAAGATACCCCTGAAGGTAAACAGATTACCTTTAACGACTTCCTGAAGTTCAACGATGGGCTTTTAGTGAATCAGATTATTAAAGCAGAGAAAACCAGCAAAAACCAGGCGACAGAAAAAATCAAAGAATTTATCAAGGAAGTTGAAAAGAGTTTCTCAAACAGTCAACCTTACGAGCTTGCTGGAATTGGTTTCCTGGTTAAAGACAGTCATGGGAATATCAGGTTTGAGAAATTGACAACCCAAAAGGCTCAGGTAAGACCCACCGATGTAAAACCCACCATTGTCCTCGATGAAGTACCCAAAGCAAAATCTGAGGATATACCTAAAGAAACAGAGAAAAAAATAGAAATAGAAGCAGAACAAAAAACGGAAACTAAACCAACTGCTCCCATAGCACCTCCAAAAGAACCTGTTAAAACCGAACCAAGCACCCCCAAAGCGGTTCCTCCAAAGGCATCGCCATCGGGAACACAAAGAACATATTCATCAAAACCTATAACTCCAAAAAAAATGAAAAACAATACCTTGAAAACCATCATTATTGCAGCTATAGTTATCATCATTCTAGGTGGTGGCACTTGGGCTGTTTGGGAATATAAACTCATCGGCAAATTTTCGGAAAAATTTTTAAAGAAAGAGGTTATACAGGAACCCGTGGAAGCAGTTGCCATTACCGACACTTTGGTAGTTGCCGACACCACCCCCGAGCCTGTGATTGTTGAAGAACCCGAAAACAAAATCGATCCAAATGCCAAACGCTACTATATAGTGGCAGGTAGTTTTAAAGTTGCTTCCAATGCCGATCGTTATAATAAAAAATTAACCGATGAAGGTTACATGTCGGAAATTGTGATGCGCAGAAATGGGTTCCATGTAGTTTCGTACAAAACAGTTTACGACAAAAATGAAGCTTTGATGGAATGGAAAAAAATGCGCGAGAAAAACCCTGAAACATGGATTTACATCAAATAAAAAATATTGCCTGACAGGCTCTTATTGAAGAAATGGAAAGATGGAATGAATTTCAACCCGTTTTTCCATTTTTTTGTTTAAAACAACTACATGATTAAGTATCACTAGGAAGAATCTCAGTCAACGGGTTTTCCACATTAAAATTTCATTAAAAATATAAAAACATCTACTAAATGAAGTATTATTTCACTTGTACCGATGAACTTTTGGTGGAAATATGGGTTTAAGTAGGAAACTTTTAATTTATACGAAATGAGCACTTTTTATTTTTACATAATAAATGCCGCAACGTTAATTGTTGTAGGTTCAGTTGGTTACATCGGTTCCGAAACTCCATCTATTACTGCTTTGATACCGGTATTTGCAGGCATCGTACTTTTGCTGTTTATAAAAGGGATGAAAGCTGGGAACAAAAGCATTGCCCATAAAGTGGTTGTAATCACATTTTTAACCTTAATCGCGCTTTTTAAACCGCTCGATGGTGCCATTTCAAGAAATGATCCTGCGGCAACAATCCGTGTGCTACTCATGATTCTAACTGGTATTGTAGCCATGGCAGCATTTATAAAAAGCTTTATTGATGCGAGGAAAAACAGGAAAGCCCTATAAACCGATGTATTTTACTTACCGATACAAAACTGGCCGAAGATATTCCCCAATACCTCATCGGTAGTAATTTCGGAACCGGTGATGCCTGCCAGGTAATGAATCACTTCACGGATATCCATGGCCAAAAAATCGTGGGTAACCCCTGATTCCATCCCTTCCATAGCCCGTTGCAGCGAGGACAGTGCATTTTTCAATGCCTCCAGATGCCGGATGTTCGAAACAATAACATCGCCCATTTCCAACGCGTCCGATTGGGTGGCATCACTGATGGCTCTTAAAAGTTTATCCAGGGAGTGGTGAAATTTTGCCGATATGGTTACCTCTGAAAAAATGGCGTTGCTTTTTATGGGTGTTCCTTCATTGACAGTTAAATCGGCTTTATTCCGGACCAGGATGATCTTTTTTTGGCCCCCCCCTTTTTCTAAAATTTGTTGCAACGATGCCTGAATTTTTTCTTCGGGATCGGTGGCATTGAACAAGGCTAACACAATTTTTGCCTGTTTTATTTTCTGATACGTCCGTTCAATACCCAAATTTTCGATGGTATCGGTGGTATGCCGTAAACCGGCGGTATCAATGAACCGATACAAAATACCCTGATAATTAAAGGTATCTTCGATGGCATCGCGGGTGGTGCCTGCAATTTCTGAAACTATGGCTTTTTCTTCGTTCAATAGGGCATTTAACAAGGTCGATTTTCCCACATTGGGTTCTCCGATAATGGCCACCGGAACTCCATTCTTAATGGCATTTCCCAGTTCAAATGACTGAATTAATTTTTGAATGACCTGGGCAATCTTTTCCAACAACTTACGCAGTGCCGTCCGGTCGGCGAATTCAACCTCTTCCTCACTGAAATCGAGCTCCAGTTCAATAAGCGAGATGAACTGGAGCAAATCGGCCCGTAAACCGTTCAACTCATGTGAAAAGCCTCCACGCATCTGGTTCATGGCAATTTGGTGTGCCGCGGCATTGGAGGAGGCTATCAAATCGGCAACAGCTTCAGCCTGCGATAAATCCATCTTTCCGTTCAAATAAGCCCTCTGGGTAAATTCACCGGGCATGGCCAGGCGTGCTCCCGAAGAAACCAATAAATGCAATATTTTTTGCTGAATATATAGCGAACCATGGCATGAAATCTCGACCAAATCTTCACCCGTGTAGGTATGTGGGTTTTTAAAAACCGAAACCAGAACTTCATCAATCAGGGTTTCGCCCTCACGTATCTCGCCAAAATGGAGGGTTTGGCTTTGCTGAACCGATAAATCAAACCCTTTTTTTGTGGAATGAAAAATTTCCGAAACAATGGAAAATGTTTCAGGGCCGCTAATCCTGACTAACGCGATGGCCCCATTGCCCGATGAAGTTGAAATGGCACAAATGGTATCTTCTCCCATGACTGTATAAAATTACTTGTCAAAAATAGGGATTCTTTCCTTCTTTATCTTACGAATTTCCGAAGATTCTCGGGATAGAAGTAACAACAACGTAACTTAAGACATATTAATTTTATGATGCAAGTCTTTTGAATGACAAATGCGATTAAAACTTACATCCACAAGTTGCAGTACGGTTAATATGAAAAATGAATATTTTAAATCAATTCTTCTTCATGCTACATCGTGAAACCTCACTACTATTAAATATAACCATTATTATCCCAACTGTAGAATTTAGGTTAAATTTAAAACCTACTTACAAAATGCAATTAATTGTTATTTTTGAGGACTCTAATTAAAAAAAGTATTGGTATTATGATAGCTACTATCCCTTATATAAAAAACACCGATTCAGGGAATTTTTTCCTTTTTGCCGGACCATGCGTGGTTGAAAGCGAACCCTTGGTTTTTGAAGTAGCCAAACGGGTGATTGAAATTACCGACAACCTCCACATTCCATACGTATTTAAAGCATCATACCGTAAAGCCAACCGAAGTAAAAAGGATTCATTCATGGGTATTGGCGACGAAAAAGCTTTGGAAATATTGGCTAAGGTGCGTCAACAATTAAAAGTCCCGATTGTAACTGATATTCACACAGCCGAAGAAGCACACCTGGCCGCCCAATATGTCGATATCCTTCAGATTCCTGCTTTTTTATGCCGCCAGACTGATTTACTGGAAGCCGCTGCAAAAACCGGGAAAGTAGTAAATATCAAAAAAGGTCAGTTTTTAGCTCCCGGTGCCATGAAGTTTGCCGCTCAAAAAGTGACCGATGCCGGAAATCCCCGGGTGATGCTCACCGAAAGAGGGACCACTTTTGGGTATCAGGATTTATTGATCGATTACCGGGGAATCCCTGAGATGCAAGCCACCGGGTTCCCTGTGATCCTCGATATTACCCATTCGCTGCAACAGCCAAACCAAGCATCAGGGGTAACCGGCGGAAGGCCCGATTTGATAGAAACCGTGGCCAAAGCCGGTATTGCCGTGGGCGTGGATGGCATCTTTATCGAGACCCACCCCGATCCTTCCAAAGCCCTCTCCGATGGTGCCAATATGCTAAAACTTGATTATCTGGAAGATTTATTAATCAAGCTCACAAAGATAAGATCGGTCATCAACCACCTTTAAATTTTCGTTCTATTTGAGGTTTTATGAATTTTAGTATATTTAGTGCAAAAATGAAAAGCACCTTGAGTGCACTTAACAAAAACTAGTGAAAATTAATACCATATATCGGCAACTCTTTATCAATATTGTATTACCTGTTATAGTGGGTTTACTTATCATTGGTGTTTTCAGTTACCGGAATACCAAAACCATACTGCATGCCAACACCGAAACCGAGCGGAATTTTATTTATGAGGAGATAAAATCATTTATCGAACTGCAATTTGTGGCCCTTTCTATTATTGAGGAACCCATGGATTTGCAGATGCACCATTATAGCAATTTGTTGGTGAACAATTATTTTGCATCGACTCAGGATATTGAAAACACCGATTTGATTTCGATACGGAAAGAACTTGGCATGGATGCCAATGATTTTGACCTTTATGTAATCAACCAAGACGGCATTGTGGTAAATACCACGTTCAAAGAGGATATGTACATTAATTTTTTCAGTTTTGGCGAGGCTCATAAAGAATATTTACTGAATGTATTTAAAAACAAAAGCTTTGATAGCCCGAGGTTCTTTTTTGAACACAAAACCAAACGGTACAAGAAGTACAGCTACCACCCAACCAACGATGGAAAATATATTGTTGAAATTGGACTGTATTCAACACAAGCTGATAAAATCTACGACTATTTCATCCGGCACATGGATGAAATCCCACATAAAAAACCGAACCTAACATCGGTTGACATCTTCTTTTATGGCGACAAACCTTACCCGCTAAACCTTAAAAAGGAATTTATCCCAGAACACCAATACATCATCCCGGAACTGCTCAATGGTAAGATGCTGACTCTTTCGTTAAATGATAAAAACACTTCGAACAATATTAAATATACATATTTCTTCATTCCTGATTCCCATCCAAGATTATTTACCGGGACTATCATCCGCATCTCAAACGACTCATCGGCCCAGACTCATTTTATCAATCGGGAGAAGATTAAGATCAGTATTGTTCTGGTTGTTTCGCTGTTATTGGTGTATTTGTTAATTAACAACCGGGCCAAAGCCATTGTGAAACCCATCCATCATCTGATTGATAAAACTAAAATCATTACAAGCGGAAATTACAGCGAACGGGTGACTGTGGAAGGCGACAATGAAATTGCCATTTTGTCGAGAAATTTTAACAAGATGGTAAATAAAATGGAAGAGCGGAGCAACGAAATTGAAGAGCAGTCGGAGTTTTTATACCAGGCCAACCGGAAACTAAATGAGGCTTACAAACTACTCGACCATCAGAAAAATCTACTCGAAAATAAACAGGATGACATTACAGCCAGTTTAAATTATGCCCACCGGATTCAGGAATCGCTTTTACCAAATCCAACTGACTTTAGTAAACTTTTTGCTGAATCTTTTGTGTATATCTTACCTCGTGATATAGTGAGCGGTGATTTTTATTGGTTCTCAAAAATTAAAAACAAAACGGTTGTTGTTGCCTCTGACTGCACAGGGCACGGTGTTCCCGGGGCATTTATGAGTATGATAGGAATGACCATTTTGCACCATTTGGTGAACTATGAATACATTACCGATCCAGCACTAATCCTTTCAAGGCTCGATACCGAAATAAACGACTTGCTTGGCTATAAAAATCACCACGAACAAAGGTTCGAGGGCATGGATATCGCCGTTTGCAGCATCGATAACGATTCGCATGAGATGAAGTTTGCCAGCGCGCAACGGCCAATCATTCTAATGCGCGAAGGTTCGCCCATTACGTTTAAAGGCAGCATCTATCCAATTGGGGAATATTACGACAACATTCAGAAAATATTTACCAATGTTACCATTCCATTGAAAGAAAACGATGTAGTTTACCTGTTTACCGATGGATACACTTCGCAATTTGAAGAAACCGGAGAGAAAAAATTCAATTACAGCCGCTTCAGAAAATTAATCTCCGATATCAACCATCGGCCGTTGAAGGACCAACCGTCCACCCTGCACAGGACCTTCGAAGCATGGAAAGGCAATACCGAACAGATTGATGATATTTTAGTAGTTGGTTTTAAATATTCCCACACAAAGGAGAAAAAAACCATCTCTGCCAAAGATTTGCTCGATTAGATAAACCATCGCTAACAACTAACCTCATTTTCGTGGATAAAGTTTTCCCCCGTTAATTCTGTTAATAGTAAAACTATTCGTTTTCAGATAATTAGCCATCTATATGAGTAGTAAAAATGACAATCACCCTTAATGGTTTATTGAGTGTGTTTCGGAATTAGCATTCAATTAGATAACTATTTTTTCAATTCGTAACAATTGTAGATAAACATCCAAATATTTTCATAATTTAGCAACAAATTCGCCATGAGAGAAAAAACGAACATATTTAAAAGCCTTAATATTGAAGCCACGGAAATTACTCCCGTGCTTTTGCTTATAACACAATCTATTTTTTTAGGCATCTTTTACGGTACGTTCGATATTGGGGCTCATACCCTGTTTTTAAAGACTTTTCCCGAATCGATGATTCCAAAAGCTTACATCATTTCGGGGATTGTGGGTATTTTAATGACCAGCACTTTTTCAAAATTCCAAAGCAAAATTAAGTTCTCGAATCTGGCTAGTTATACATTTTTGTTTATCACTCTATTGACTATCTTGGTCCGGATTTTATTTGAGTTTTCAGCCGCCAAATGGACGGTGTTTATAGTTTTCATTTTGTTAGGACCCTTAAATATCCTTGCCATTCTTTCCTTTTGGGGTACAGCCGGCCGGATATTTAGCCTCCGCCAAGGGAAACGTTTATATGGTATCATCGACTCGGGTCAGGTATTTGGTATTATCATCAGTAGTTATGCCATACCATTGATAATTGCCTATTTGAACGGGACCAAAAACCTTTTGGTTATCAGCGCGGGTAGTATTGTTGCTGCCATGTTGATTGAAATTATCATATCGCGTAGGTTCCAACTGGATGCTTCTCAAGAAAGCAGTCCTGACGACAAGGAAAAGCATCTGCAAGAACAGGTCAAACTACGCGATTTCCTTAAAAATCCGTACATCACCTACATGGCGCTTTTTGTCATCTTCTCTATGTTTACCGCATTCTTTGTACAATATTCTTTTTTGGTGGTAACCAACGAACAATATAAAGTTGAAGAAGATTTGGCCAAATATTTAGGTTTTTTCACAGGCTCCATGATGATATTCACCTTTATCATCAAAACCTTTGTTTACAGCAAATTGATGAAAACTTATGGGTTAAAAATCAGCCTGCTCCTCTCCTCTCTCCTATTGGTTGTTTTTACTGGAATCGCCATTTTAATAGGATTTATTAGTGGTTATGAGCTTGAAGCCACCGGATTTATCTATTTCTTCCTATTTATTTCGCTCAGCAAATTGTTTAACAAAACATTGAAAGATGCCTTGGAGGTGCCTTCGTTCAAGTTACTGTATCAATCGTTAAAAAAGAGCATACGCTTCGATGTGCAGGCCAAGATTGATGGAACCATTAACGAAATTGCGGCATTAATTTCAGGGATTTTACTGAGCACCTTGGGTTTACTGGCGTTTATTAAACTTATACACTTTTCGGTATTCCTGTTTGGCTTACTTTTGGTTTGGGCTTACATTACCTTTAAACTTTACCGTGAATACCGGAAAAGCCTTGAAGAGGCCCTGCAACAGGATTCACCCGATGAATTACATGAAAGCTATGAAATTCAGGCCATCGATCACACAAACATTGAATTACTGAATTCAAAACTCGATTATACCAAGAGTTACAGCCCTTATCATTACCACGCCCATTTAGCACTGTTGTCGGATTCACTAAGTACCGATTCGTTCCAAAAAATATCCAAAGAACACCGGATTGGGATTTACCTTCAGCACCTTCAGAACAAAACAAAAGATTCCTGGGACCAGGTTTTCAGAATATGGGAAACACATCAGGCAGTTTATTCTATCAAAGAATTAAGCCAATTATTAAAATCGGCCGACCCTGCCCATTATGTAAGTGCCATTAAGTTTATTTGGAAACAAGAAGCAAAAACCCAGCTAAACATGCTTTGGGCTTTATTACGGATACCTGACAATAAAGTGCAATGTATTGCTATCCAATTGAGTGGGGCACTGAACGAAACTGAAACCAGCAATACACTGGTCGAATTTACCGAAACCGAAACTCTATTTCCCGATGCATTCCTGGCCTTGGGCCAGATGGCAGAAAAAAATTTCCCTTTCCTGTTGAAAGTGTTTTACAAAACCGATATCAAACTTATTTCTCAGCTTGCTATCATTGATATCGTCAGTGGAATTGAACACCCGGAGATTACCTCCTTTTTGCTGGAAAATATTTCGCACCACAAAAAAGAAATCCGCGAGAAAGCCATCGAAGGATTATTGAAACTCAACTTCACAGCCTCTGAAAAAGATTATCCAAAACTATTTCATGCCATAACCACCGCTTCGTACAATGTTTCATGGGATATAGCGGCCTTGGCATCGCTGGCGGATATACCCGATTACGAAACACTTTCAAAAAGTCTGGAATTTGAACATTACAACCACCAGAATTCGCTGTTCAAACTATTGGCTTTAACCTACGATGCGCAATCGGTTTGGCATGTTAAAGACCATTTAACCGGAGGTAGCGCCGAAGGAGTCGGTTATGCTTTGGAACTATTTGATTTGTTCATTTCGGAAGAGATAAAACCAATGATTTTAAGTGTTTTCGAAGATTTACCTTACATTGAGAAAGTCAAACTTTTAGAAAACTTCTTCCCGGTTGAGATATCCGAACCCGAAAAACTGTTGCTCCATTTGTTGAATCGCGATCCAAACCTGATTTCATTAACAACAAAAAAAATAGCGTTGAACCTGTATGCTAAAAAATATTCCGAGGTAACCAACGACATCATTGCGCAACTGTTTAGCCCAGAACCTGAATTACAGATGATGGCCTCAACAGTCATAAAACAAATTAACCCAACCCTTTTGCCACAGATTAAAAGCCGGATTCAGACCAAAAACCGGCGGAATATCGACTACCAATTGCCATCGGCAACCTTTGAAGATCTGACCATGATTCCTATTTCACAGGCCGATAAAATTATGAAGGCTCTTTCTGTCGATGCAAGCAATTACCTTTCAGTAATTTCTAATTTTGAATTAAAGACCATTGATTCACTGAAATTTTCCGTTACAAAGGAGCAACTTAGTAATTATTTAGTATTTTTGATTTTTAACCAAAGCCTAGAATCAAACAGTTCTGATAATATCGACCTGTATATAGGAAAAAATATAGCTCATGAAGCAAACAATTTAATAACCGGGAACCTTGTTATTGGACTGAAAAAAGAGAGCATGGGCAAAATGTTGCTAACACATAAAACATTCTCCCTCATGCTAATTAATAAAATATTTGAATGATTGATTTTATTATGGCAGCTAGACGCAAAACAACTATATTCAAACAATTGATTTTGAATGTGATGGCTCCTCCCATTCTGGCGCTTCTACTTTTAGGGATTTTAAATTACAACCATACGCGTAAAATTCTTGTCGAAGAAAGTATTGCCCGAAACTACATTATTGGGGACGAAATTATCAAGGTACTTGAATTCCAGGATGTGGCCCTCAACCTGGTTGAATCGAGGCTGAATAACCGCATGGAAGGTTTGAGCAACAATATCCGTAACAATTTCAAGAATACCGCCGATATTGAAACATTAGACCTTACCACCATTCAGGCCAAGTTTGGGATGAACCCAATCATGGAAGATATTTATATTATCAACCAGAACGGAATTGTTGTTAATACCACTTTTAAGCAGGATTTGAATCTCAACTTTTTCAGCTTTGGCGAAGAACATAAAAACATGCTCCTGAATATCTTTCACGAGGGCATTTTCCATAGCGAACGCTTTGCCATTGAAGCCAAAACCAAGCGTATTAAGAAATTCTCGTACCACCCGACAATTGACAGTAAATATATCATCCAGATCGGGGTTTATTCTTCGGAAGCCGACGAAATTATTGACTTTATCCGAAATACAACTTCGCAGTTATCGAAAAAAATAGAATCTATTTCCGATGTAGAATTATTTATTGGAGCCGATAACCCTTTTTCGCTAAATAAAAATGCGAAATTGGAAGAAAACCACAAACACATTCTGTCACAATCCTTTGCCAACCGCGATACCATTTCGGTAGATACCATCATCAACCACAGGAGGTTGAATTACCAGTTCATTTATATGGACCGCAAAAATACCGATTTGTATAAAGGATCTGTGATACGGATTACCTCGGATCGCACACAGGACCATGAATACCTGAGAAATGAACTGATAAAATTCATAGTCATCTTTTCTTTAACCCTGATATTGGTAATCACACTTATCTACTTTAAAACCAAGGTTATTACTGATCCTATTAAAAAACTGGTGCTTAAAGTTAACCGGATAACCCACGGACACCTGAACGAACGGGCTGATGAAATTGGAAACAATGAAATAACTACCCTCTCGAAACAGTTCAATTTAATGATTGAAGAACTGGAAAGCTATTACAACGAACTGGAACAAAAGGTAGAAGAACGGACCCGCGAAATTCAACAACAAAAAGAAGAAATTGCCTCTCAACGCGATGCAATTGAAGACCAACGCAACATGCTGGCCGACAAAAATGAAAGCCTGGAAGAGGCCTATAAAGAAATCCAGGCACAAAAGAAACATATCACCGATAGTATTGTGTATGCCAAACGGATTCAGAATGCTATTCTGCCACCAAAGAACTTTATCGACAAGGCCGTTCCCAATAGCTTCATTCTTTACAAACCCAAAGATATTGTCAGTGGCGACTTTTACTGGATTGACAAATCGCAGGGCAAATCCATCGTGGCCGCGGTGGATTGTACCGGGCACGGTGTACCTGGAGCTTTCATGTCAATAATTGGTAGCAACCAACTGGAATTTGCTGTACACACGAAAAAAGTCAAAACGGCTGCTGAAATTCTCGATTCGTTGAACGAAGGTGTGGAACTTGCCTTAAGGCAGGAATCGGGGAAAACAAATATCCGTGATGGAATGGATATTGCCCTTTGCATGATTGATTATAAAACCTACGAAGTTGAATTTGCAGGTGCTTACAATCCCATGTATTTGGTTCGGAAGGGTGAACTTATTTCATACAAACCCGACAAAAACGCGATTGGTTCCCATGGGGAATATCCCGATAAAAAATATACCAACCATGAGATCAAAGTGGAAAAAGATGACATGATTTACATCTTTTCCGATGGTTATGCCGACCAGTTTGGTGGGCCTCAAGGAAGAAAATTCATGTACAGTAATTTCAAAGACTTGCTTGTACGTGTGTCAACCCTGCCGATTGAAGAACAACAGACTATTATAGACGAAGAGTTTGAAAAATGGCGCGGCCAGGAAGTTCAGGTAGATGACATTTTGGTTATTGGTATAAAATTCTAAAATTAAAGAATGGGAGCTTCACTCAAATCATACTTACTCAAAGGTTTCGATAAGGAACATACGCAGAAAATTTTAAAAACCCTGCAATATGTTTTTATACAAAAAAAGATGGATTGTCAGACCGAGATTATTGATCGTCTGAATGTAACTCTCGGAACTGATGATTTTTTGATTCTTTTCATCGACGACATCGTGCTAAACCAATTAATTAACGATGCCACCAACAAGCAGTTTTTAGTGAAAAAAGAATTTAGGAACAACCAGCTATTAATTGTTACCGAAGATTTGAATATATCACAACTTCCTGATTATCTCCATTATTTTCCGGTATTCTCCATGCAATCGGAATCTAATTTTTCCGAAGAAGAATCGGAATCGATAAATACAAACATCAATCGTTCAAACCTTTTTGATGTCATCAACGATGTGGTTTTATTTATCAAACAGACAAAATTGCCTCAAAACCAGGAGAACCTGACTATTTATATTGGACCTTTTGATGACAACACAACTTTTGAATACCAAAAAGTTACCCGGGAATTGTTGCACCGGAATTTTAAAATTGTACCCGAGGTTTCAAACCCCACGGCAAAAGATTTGATCAACAATCAGGAATATCTGTTGGAGATGCTCCGGAATGCGGATTTTGCCATCCATTTTATTGGACATAATTCGTTAGCCAACTATCCTGAACAGATGTCCCCGGTTTTGCAGATAAACCAGATTACCGCCAATTTCTGTAGTTCACCTGAAGGTGAAACCCTGCAACGGATTATTTACGTTCCGGCTGAAACTCCAGAAACTCCAGAGATAGTGGCCCAAAAAATATTGCAGTTCAAAAGCGATGCGCAGAGCCTGACCAATGCGGAATTGCTTCAAACGCCGATAGAGAAACTAAAAGAAATCATTCTGCAAAAAGTTACCGAATTGGCGGCTCCCTTAGAGCAAGAAGAACTGGAATCGGTACAAGCTTCCGATGTTTATTTTATGTATCCTCCTGGAGCCGAAACACCATCCAAAGAATATGAAGATTGGATGAAAAACCACCATATTTCATTTTCATTGTCACAGGTAAATCTGGATCAATTGGAATTGCTCCATTACCATCAAAAACAGCTCACAACAGTACAAGGGGTCCTGATTTTCCACCATGGAAACCAACACTGGTTGGAACGCAAACTCAGCGATTTGATTAAAGCTCCGGGTTGGGGACGCAAAATGCCATTCCGGTTTATTGCCATTTGCGGCCAAAAAATTGATACCAACCATTTATCAAAATTGAACAATTACCCGATTTATTTTATCGCCGGGCCTTCAAACATGGAACAATTAGCTTTACATGAGCTATTGGCAACAAAATAAAAACAATATGAAAACTTCAACTGTAGCCCAATCCGCTTTTACTACCCAATCTGGAATACCTTCATTCAATCCATTCCCGGGTTTGCGACCTTTTACTACGGACGAAAGCCATCTGTTCTTTGGCCGCGAAGGACAAAGCCAGGAGGTGTTGAAATTTCTGGCCCAAAATCATTTTGTTGCATTGCTGGGTACTTCAGGTAGTGGTAAATCTTCATTGATGTATTGCGGGGTCATCCCAATTTTACAAGGAGGCTTTATTACCAAAGCCGGGGTTGATTGGAAAATAATTACCTGCCGCCCAGGCCAGAGCCCTGTAAGAAACCTTTCCGAAGCCATTGTTCCTTATATAAGCGATGAAATAAGCGATAATGAATTACAAAAGGAATATTTATTTACCACTCTTTCGGCAAGTTCTGTTGGGCTTACCGAGGTTTTAAGGCAAGTCCCCCGTAAAAGGGGCCAGAACATATTATTGCTGGTGGATCAATTCGAAGAACTTTTCCGCTTCCGCAGGATAAAAAATACCACCGAGGCTTACAATGAAGTCATCGCATTTATCAAGCTTCTGATGGAATCGCTACACCAAAAAGATGTCCCGGTTTACATTGTAATTACCATGCGGTCCGACTTTATTGGTGAATGTGCCCAGTTTCAGGAACTGACAAAATTGATCAACGATAGCCATTACCTCATTCCCCAAATGACACGCGATGATTTCCGAAGTGCCATTGAAGGACCCATTGCCGTAGGTGGTGGAAAAATTACTCCCTTTCTGGTTCAGCAATTATTGAACGACCTTGGCGATAATCCGGATCAGCTCCCCATCCTTCAACATGCGTTGATGCGTACCTGGGATTCATGGATCAAATCGGGAAATACTGAAGATGCCATTGATATTAAAGATTATGAAAATATTGGTCGGTTAGAAAAGGCACTATCGGAACATGCCAATGAAGCCTATAACGAGCTCAACCAACGCCAGAAAGAAATTTGTCAAAATATTTTTAAAACTCTGACCGAAAAAGGGGGCGACAATCGTGGGGTCCGGCGCCCCACCGTGATTAAGGAAGTTGCCGAAATAGCTAATGCTACCGAAGATGAAATTATCGATGTGGTAGAACATTTCAGGATCATTGGCCGATCGTTTCTTGCCCCACAACCTCCAGTTGTACTCAATAAAGAATCGGTAATTGACATTTCGCATGAAAGTTTGATGCGTATTTGGGATAAAATGATTCTTTGGGTGGGTGAAGAGTACGAGGCCGTGCAGATGTACAAAAGGTTGGCTGAATCGGCTGAAAAATACCAGCAAGGCGAAACCGGATTGTGGCGTCCACCCGATCTTATGTTGGCTATTAACTGGCGCGAAAAGCAAAAACCTACGCTAACCTGGGCCAAGAGACATAACCCGGCGTTTGAACGCACGATGGTTTACCTAGAAACCAGCCACCGAGAATATCAACTTGAAGAAGAAAATAAAGTCAAACAACAAAAAAGAGCCTTACTCCGGACACGGATATTTGCCATTGTACTGGGTACAGCCTCCATCATTTCGTTGTTCTTTATGATCAACTCTTTTTTGGCAAAACAGGATGCTGAAAAGCAAAAAATAAAAGCCGAACAGCAAACGGAAATTGCCACCCAGGAACGGACAAAAGCTGAAGAACAATCAAAAATTGCCGAAGAACAAAAACAACTGGCCCAGCAAAAGGAGCAGGAAGCATTAACTCAGAAAGAGCTGGCCGATAAAGAAAAACTCAATGCCCAGGCCAGTGCACATGAAGCAACCCGGCAACAAAAAATTGCTCTACAGAAATCACAGGAGGCAACAGAACAAAGGTCAATTGCAGTGGAAAAAGCTGAGGAGGCAAAAAAACAGCAGGTTTTAGCTGAAGAAGCTAGTAAACGCGCTATGCAGTTACGGATGTTGAGTATTTCGCAGTCCATGTCGGTTAAGTCGCTTCAAATTGATATTGATACGATGCTCCGGGCATTAGTGGCTTATCAATCGTATTTATTGAACCACGAATATTTGGGAAATGTATTCAACCCGGATGTTTACAACGGTTTGTATTTTGCACAAAAATACCTTTATGGCGACATGGCAACTGATTTTCTGAAGCATACCTATTTGGTAAAATCCATTCAGTTGGACCCCAACGGACCGGTGTTCTATTCCACGGGCAGTGATGGGAACATTATCAAATGGCCATTGAATGATAACACCCAACCACAGGTCTTTTATAACTCGAACAATACCAACCGTACATTAGCACTCAACAACGACGGTACGAAACTCATTTTGGGGTTGAACACCGGGGAAATCCTCCAATTCGATTTAACCAACATGGTCACTCAACCTGAGATTTTGCATCAGTTTACAGCAGCAGTAAACACAACCATCTTTACTGAAGATCAGAAGCTCATAGCCTCTGACAATATGGGCAATACGGTAACAATAATACCTGAAACAAAAACCGTTGAACCTTGGACAGCGAAACTCTCGATCAAAGAGATTATCCCGTACAAACAAGGCTATCTGGGGTTGACAAAAAGTGGTTATTTGCTGAAGATTAATTCTATACAGCCTTTGACTTATGAAACAAAGAAACTGGTTTTCTCGAACGATGGGAAAACCGGCAGTTTACAGGATGCCAATATTAACGAAGAAAACATTCATTCGGTGCTGAATTCGTTGGCCACTTCGCCCGATAATAAATTGTTGGCACTAGGCGACTTGAATGGCAATGTGATGGTTTTCAACTTAACAAACAATAAATTCGAATACCGCCTCACAGGGCAAACAGCACGTATCAACTGTTTGGAGTTTTCGCCAAAGAATAATTATTTGGCCAGTGCCAGCAATGATGGGTCGATATTGATTTGGAACCAAAAAGATTTCAACTTGGCTCCTTACCAGCTCAAAGACAATGTGGCCTGGGTGATGAGTATTAAATTTACACCGAACGAAGATTATCTGTTGTCAGGTTATGCCGACGGCAAAATCAGAAAATGGCCCATTGATTCGAAACAGATTGCCGACGTGGTGAAAGTAAAGATTAACCGGAACTTTACCCTTGAAGAATGGCAGCAATACCTTGCCAAAGACATTGATTATAAAAAAACGATTCCAGAATTACCCTGATTATGATATCCAGATTTGCTATCCCATTCCTGATTTTGGTTTTGTTGGTCAGTTTTTCCGTGACAGGAAAGGCTCAAGATGACTGTGTAGTCAAATTAAACGAGGCCGAAAAGCTCTACGAAGAAGGAAAAATAGAAAAGATTCCGGAAATGTTAAACTCATGTATTGAAGCCGGGTTTAATAAAGAAAATAAAATTGCGGCGTTACGCTTGCTAACTTTGGTATATCTGTTCGATGATAACTTAGTAAAGGCTGAAAGTTCCTTACTCCGGCTGCTTAAAGAAGACCCAGAGTATAAAACCAATCAGGCTATTGATCCTGTTGAATTTACCCGTTTGTATAATTCTTTTAACACGGCGCCTATTTTTTCATTGGGTGTTGTGCTTGGAGTAAATAGTTCGATGCCCCGGTTGATTGAACCTTATGGTACCGCCTCATTTGATGCGGCTAATCCCAAATATAATGCCGAAGGCTTTGGATACAACATGGGGATACGTAGTGCTTTTCACCTGAATCATCAATGGGATATAATATTTGAACCATCCTTAACCACCTATTCATTCCATGTTGAAGAAAATGTTACCAATTACAACATTACTTTGGCTAATGAATCAATGACTTATATTGATTTTCCCATATTCACAAGTTATATTTTCTATAAATACAACAGTTTAAGTTTTTATGGAGAACTTGGAGCCATTTATGGGATGTACCTCTCTGGAAAATACAATGGGACATCCACCTTTACAAACAACGAAAACCCTGATTATGAAGGCTCTTCGATTACCATGACCGATTTGCGTAAAAGTTATTTAATAATGGGTTCCATGGGGATTGGGAGTAAGTTGAAAATCAATCGGGGAAACCTGGCGTTTAACATCAGATATAAATTTGGAATTAATAATGTCATGGATACCGATATCCGCTATACCCCAGAATTCAACCAAATCTTAAGTGAATACATGGATATTGATAATGATTTTTCAAATTCAAATATCAGCATATCTATTAGTTATAATTACGAGTTTTACATCCATCATAAAAAACCTACTAATAAATCCAATTATGATGTCCTTAAGTAGATTATGTTTATTGTCCGCCCTTATCTTTAATCTACTGGTATTTGACAGTTGCAAAAAAGATAGTCCAAGTGACATCCAAAAAGAACAGTTCATCAAACTTTTTGGAGGTCCATATACCAATGAAGCTATTGATTTGATTGAAGATTCCGGGTCGTTTGTCCTAATTGGCAATCAATACGATAAGGATGACATCTCCTCCATTCTTGTGGTCAAAACCGATGACTTTGGGAACCGTGTTTGGGAAAAAGAACTTTCATATCAGGGTTTTTCTACCGTTGCCAGCCAATTAATCAAACTTGAAAAACAGGAAGGATATGCCATCATTGGTACGGCAGAAACCGATGAAGGAACCTATTATTCTGATATGATACTTTACATTCTTGATTTAAATGGTGAAATTAAAATCGAGAAAATCTATAACATTGCCAATTACGAATCGGGCAAATGCCTAATGGAATTCGATTCTGGGGAACTAATGTTAACAGCAACCTCCGATTCTACATCCTCCTCTAATGCATCGCAGAAACTTTTTTTCAAAGTAACCGCAACAGGTGAAATAACACCGCCCACTATCTTAAAGTCAGCTACGGATGTCGATTTTACCGGGATATCTTATACCGAAAACAGTGACTTTATTTATATTACCGGTAAAAGTGATAGCAAACCTCAAATAAATATTTTAGAGAATAATTTCACTTTCTGGGCAGCCATGGATTTTGATCCCCAAGTCTCATTTAATTGCATCACTCAAGACACAGATGGTAACATGTATGTTTGTGGAACCAGCAATTCCGGGGCAAATGGCAAAAAAGATATATTTGTTGCCAAATTAACTTTCGATCTTTCAGCAATGAATATCACGTGGCAAAAAGAATTAGGATTCGCCGATGACGATCTGGGAACAAACATATCCATCTCCCAAACAAACCATCTGATTATCACAGGTTCAACCCAGGATGTACAATTATCAACCTATGATGTATATATTGCCGAACTGGATTTGGATGGAAATATCTTACAATCAACATCTTTTGGTGGTTCAAGAAATGAATTGGGCATAAAAAGTGTTATTGATGCTACTGGTAAAACCATCACTTTAGGTACCACTTCATTTAATAGCTCAAGCCTGATTAGCCTTATGAAACTGAATTGGGAATAGGTATTTCACCCCTAATAAAACCGATTTCCTCAACTATTAGACCTATTTCCTGAAATTGTTTCGTGTTTTTAAGAATATAAATTGCTATCAAACTGCAAATTGTGTAATTTTCTGAAAATTTTTGTGCCATGAAAAAATATGTACTCCTACTATCGGTAACCACCTTTTTTTTGGTTACAAATCATGCCTATTCACAATATAATGTCCTTTCTGGAAATCAAACTGTTACTGATTGTGCAAGCAGTGCTCAAGATGGAGCCGACAATGGCAGTGGGTTATTCACCATTTCACCAACGGCATGTAATAAAATTAAACTTACCATAAATCAAGAGGATAACCAATTATTAATTATCAGAGAAGGTACCGATGGCACAGGTACCATTATTTATACTAATTCAAGTGTCCAGCTTGTTGAGTTAACAACCGATCCGGGGGTTTCCAGCGTTACCATTCAATTTAATCATCAAGACAATACTGTTGGCAATGAATATTTAATTACATGGCAAGGACTGTTTGCCTCCGATGGTGCCTCTACCAATAACGCATGTTTTGGCGACAACAATGGAACAGCCCAACTCTTCCCAACCGGTGGAACTTCCGGCTACACATATAATTGGACTCCGGTTGCTACAACCCGTAAAATTGAGAACCTGGCTGCCGGAAGTTATACAGTAACCGCCACCGATGCCAATGGGTGTAAATTCGATACAAGTTTTACAATCACTCAACCACCGCAGATAACCGCCACCATCACCGAGACGAAAAAGGACTGCTTTGACGGCGCCGACGACGGAACGGCCGAGATAAGCGCATCGGGGGGCGTGGCACCGCTTACCTACCTGTGGAGCACCGGGAGTACCGCCACGGAGGCTAGCGGGCTTGCACCAGGTACCTTTTACGACTGTACCGTGACCGACGCCAGCGGCTGTACCTTTACTGCCGGCATCACCACCACGGCCCAGAACCCCGAGTTCAATGCCACCATCGCGGAGACCAAAAAGGCCTGTTTCGGCACCGGCGACGCCACCGCCGAGGTCACCGTCTCGGCCACCGAGCCCGGCTCAGGGACAATCGGCTCCTACCAGTGGAGCAACGGCAGCACGCTTGCCACAACTACCGGTCTATCCCCGCTTACCGCATATACCTGCACGGTGACCGACGATGCAGGCTGTACCGCCACTATCCCCGCTTTCTCGACTACGGCACAGAACCCGAAGATAAACGCATCCATCTCGGAAACGCAGAAGGACTGTTTCGGCGGCGGAGATGACGGCGAGGCCCAGGTCTCCGCATCGGGCGGTACGGCACCGCTCAATTATTCGTGGAGCAGCGGGAGCGCAACAGCCACGGCCACCGGGCTTGCCTCGGCTACTTTCTACGACTGCACCGTGACCGACGACATCGGGTGTAATGCCACTTTTACCATAACCACCTCGGCGGTGAACCCGCAGATAACCGCCACCATCAC
>DOTG01000016.1 GCA_003512955.1 Marinilabiliales bacterium | reverse complement strand
AAAAGTGCGGAAAACAGGAAAAGGAGGGCATAAGCCCTCCTTTTTTTATTAAATGTAAATACTTTTTAAGATAGAATTCTACAAGTCTTTTTTTGAGTAATTGCCATTCATGTTAAATATTTCGTACTTTCTTTTGATTTATGGTATTTTTTCCTACTGTATATGCATACAATGCTGAAGGAAGAAAATGTAACTTCATTTCATTCATTGCTCTACTCCCACTTTTGTCAATAGTTGTAACCAATGCAGACTTTAAACTATTTGATTGGCAAAAACTCATCAAGGATTTTAATTCACTTGGGTTTTCATAATATCGGTTGCTCCATTTAACTTCTAATGCCCAAAGTGGTTTAAAATTCTGGGGAGATAACCCAACCATATCTACTTCACCTTGAGTTCTCCCGGCAGTCCAACGTGCATACCAGGGTTCAAACCATTCCCTTTGCAACCACTGGGCATATATTGCAGTTTCAACCATGGCCCCCATCAATTTATCAGTTGGTTGTAGAGGCGTAAACAAAGCACTCCGTAGTGAAGGATTTGTTAAGTAAATTTTAAAATAATTTGCTCTACTAAATTTTTTTGCATTATGGTCAATCCGGTGAACAATTTTTATTAAAAATGCAGCTTCTAAATATTGGATATACCTTTTAATGGTATTTTTCTCAACCCCACCCGATGCTTGGCTTAACGCCTCGAGCGAAAATTCCTGTCCTGAATTATAGGCTATACTGGTAAAAAGTGAATTAAGCTCTTGAACATCCTGGATACCATATAAGCTAGGTAAATCTCTTAACAAAACTTTGTCGATAATATCGGATTTGATAAACCGTGAAGGATTTACTTGCAATTTTTCGGAAAAAATAATCTCCGGATACCCTCCATAATTGATGTATTTTAAAAAATGTTCATTGAGCAATGCAATATTGGTAGTTTCATAAAAACTTGTTGCATTACCTTCCCAGTCAATTTGGGTAGGTATAATTAAATGGTGTAATTGCAATAAATGAATGTACTCATTGAAAGTTAACGGAGGCAACATAAAATCGGTAAAACGGCCAGCCCCACTTTCCGTGCTTTTAAGCTTAAGTGCGGCTGCAGCTGAGCCACTGGCAACAAATTTCACATGAGGATAACTATCAACCAGCGATTTCAAATGTACTTCCCAATCTTTCAAATATTGAATCTCATCGAAAAAAACGTACCAACCTTTGGGTTCCGATTTACCGGTTGCTTTAATACAGGCTTTAAAAAGTTGTTCTAAAGGTAATTTATTAAAAAATGGGTTTTCAACCGAAACAAATGCTATTTGATGTGGGGAAACACCCCTTTTTAATAAAGAGTCAATGGCATGGAAAATCATAACCGTTTTACCTACACGGCGGGGTCCCATCAATATTACAGCTCTTTTTATTGAAATGTCTTCTACTAGCGGGAAAAACAAATCAAAATACAACCGCTTTTGCATTTTTGTATAATCGTCGTCAACAGCACCTGTAGCCCACCATGGGTTTTCTTGTTTTAAACGGTCAAGAACCTGTTCCTCAGATAATGGTAATAAAGCCATAAAACAATTTACTAGTTTTATACAAAACTAAAAAAATAAGATTAATTAACTAATCTTATTTTTACATTTATTGATAAAATAAGACAATATCTACATAATCTTAAACTTAAAATGCAATCAGATAAATTTGACTCAAACAAATAATTCAATCTATTTCAGGTGGTCCTACTCTTTTTGAAATAGTAAAATATGTTTTACCGGATTACCATCCCCCTGACTTAAATATCATCAATGATCACATCTTTAGCCTCTTGGTTGGTCTTTTTAACTTTTTTGAGTTTTTCGATGTTTTCAGGGAGATAAAGGTCTTTTGTAGCAATGTCGATATACTCTTTCATCTCAGTCAGAAATTTCTCAATCCCTGCAAATTCGGCTACCACTTCAGCCTCACTGTATTGTAGCCCAATGGTTGCGGCCACTTTTTTAGGTGTCTGAACAAATCCAAATTTGATACCACCTGATGTAAGATAGGACATTTCACATTTCTGTGATGTCTTTTCAATCTTTTTAAATTCGGCAAGCATTTGGTTTAAGGCCACCATCAATTCACTATATTCCGATTGATCAATAAATACTTCAAGGACTTTGGCTGTTTTGGCCAGATTGTTATCGCTATTTCCGTTTTCCGAAAGGAATGTCAGCCTGATACCCTTCAATACATCGGGTTTATTGGATGAACTGTATTGTACAGCCTCACAAAAGACCACAAACTTGTTATCACTTTTTAATGCTTCCAATTCCCAAACATTCAAAGAATGTGTGACCTGTTTTTGTGCCAGTGCTTCCGATAGCTTCGATGCCGGTGCTTTTCCATATTGCGCATGCACAGTTCCCGAAAAACTCATTAGCAGCGAGGCAGCCAGTAAAAAACCGATTGTTTTCATAATTAATAGATTAATGTAGCTTCTTTTATCAAAAGTTAAAAATAGGCAAATTAACCTAAAAAGAAAAACCCCCGATTTGGAGGCTTCACCATTCATATACTTTGGTCGGATTTGGCTCAAACCATCAAATCCCAAGCTTAATCCTGAAACTGTTTATCTACCAAAGTTTTTCCTGCATGTATGGCATCTACGTTTGCCTTTACCACCTCCTCACCCTTTCGGGAAAACAGTTCGGCTATTCCTTTTTCTAAAGCAGTAAGATCAATATGGTTTAGGAATCGGGCTGCAGCACCAAGCATGACCATGTTCGAGGCTAATTTGTTACCTAAATCTTCGGCCACTTTATCAGCATCAATAGCTACCAAATGGGTTTGCTGATGCAACTGTTTCATAATTTCTTCCGCGGTAGGATAATCGGGGATATTCACAAAAGGTGTGGTGTTGGTTACAATATACCCTTTTGTAGCAAGGTAAGGTAAATACCGTAAGGCTTCCAGAGGTTCCACCGCCAGAATCAAGTCCGCTTCCCCTTCTGAGATCAAATCGGAATAAATGGGCTTATCCGATATGCGTAGATGTGAAACCACGGCACCACCGCGTTGGCTCATCCCATGCGTTTCGGCCTGTTTGATGTACAATTCATTATTTAGAGCTGCTGTTCCTATGGCTGCCGCAATAGAAAGGATTCCCTGCCCCCCCACTCCGGCTAATATGATGTCTGTTTTCATGTTTGTAATTCTCTTTTTAAGATTTCTAAATTGATTTAGCCACTTGTTTTATTTTAATATCGCGGCGGTTTTTTTGAACACAAATCCGGCGGGGAATAATCACAGATACCCCGGGATAATTCAATTCATCTTTGATAAGTTTTACCAGCGATTCATGGTTCTTTTTCACGGGCAATACCACGTGAATGTGCCCGGGCAAAACCCCAACACCCTCGCAAATGGCCTCAATCCTTCCTTTGGCCGATGATTCCTGGCCTCCGGTCATTGAAGTGGACTCGTTATCGGAAATAATAATTGTTATCGGCGAATTCTCCACCACGGCATCGAGCAAACCTGTGATGCCACTATGGGTAAAGGTGGAATCACCAATTAGGGCAATGGCCGGAATCAACCCTGCATCGGCAGCTCCTTTAGCCATGGTAATGGATGCACCCATATCCACGCAAGTGTTGATGGAATGGTATGGCTCCAACGCTCCCATGGTGTAACAGCCGATGTCGGAAAAAACACGACCGTCACCCAATTCTTTCAAAGCCTCGTTTAATGCTTTAAAAACATCGTGATGGCTGCACCCCACACATAAAGCAGGCGGACGGTTGGCTACCAATGAAGGGACATCATTACCCTTATGCACCGGTAAACCCAATGCTTTGGCAACATGATCAGGATTTAATTCACCATCGCGGGGAAGCGTCCCATCGAGCCTTCCTTTCACTTGTTCTTTTTCAAGATAGCCTTTAATGAGTTCTTCGATAATCGGGTACCCCTCTTCTAAAACCAAAAGATATCCGGTTTCTTCCGATAACCGGGTAACCAATTTACGGGGCAAAGGGTATTGCGATACTTTTACCACAGGATAGGGACATCCTTCTGGAAATTTTTCCATCAGGTAATTCATACTGATACCGCAGGCTATAATTCCCATGGTTTTATCAGTTCCCTCATGATACTGGTTAAAGGGGCTGGTATTTGATTTTTCTTCGAACAGGCTTTGACCAGCCAGCAACTTCCGGTATTGTTTGCGGGCAATATTTGGTAAAAGAACAAATTGACGGGGATCGTCAGGCAATTTCAAACTATTCTGGCTTCTTACAGGACTTAGTTGTACCACAGCCCTTGAATGAGCCAACCGGGTGGTAATCCGTATCATTACGGGCACTCCAAATTCCTCAGATAAATCAAAGGCTGCGTATGCCATATCGTAAGCCTCTTGCTGGTTGGAGGGTTCCAAAATAGGAATTTGGGCAAACCTACCATAATATCTGGAATCCTGTTCATTCTGACTGGAATGCATGGATGGATCATCGGCCACGGTAACAATCATACCGCCGTTTACTCCAGTTACTGCCGCATTCATAAAACAATCGGCAGCCACATTCAGACCCACATGTTTCATGCAAACCATCGCCCGTTTTCCGGCATAAGCCATCCCAAGAGCCGACTCCATGGCAGTTTTTTCATTGGTTGACCACATGCTGTGGAGTTTCTGTTCGCGGGCATATTTGTTGGATTGAATGTATTCGGTAATTTCGGTGGATGGGGTTCCCGGGTAGGCATAAACACCCGACATTCCGCCATCAATAGCACCTTGGGCAATAGCTTCGGCACCTAATAATACTTTTTGCATATTGAATGTTTTAGATTTAAAAACTTGAAAATTGAATGTTTGTTCCCGAAAGGGACCAGAAAAAGTATCTGGTTTTATAGGCCACCAAACCGTTTCAGGAAACCTACCTGAATGGCTACCACAAAATAAAACAGGGACGGAAAATGTGTCTTTCTCACAGTTATCATTCGTTTCGCATCAAAAATAGTGATAATAGCATTGCGTATCCTTGATTGTACTTATGTTTTCGAATAGGTTTTTTTGAATCGAAAATAGATGTAAGACTTTGAGATGTGAGATTTAATACTTGAACATTGGACATAAGTTTATCTTAACTAAGGATGGTGGCTACCAATCTCCGATTCCCGCCCCGGTTTCGGAACTCGCACAAATAAATTCCTTGCCAGGTTCCCAAATTCAACCGTCGATTGGTGATTGGTATGGTCAACTCGGCTCCAAAAAGCGACGATTTGATATGGGCTGGCATGTCGTCGGAGCCTTCCAAAATATGAGTGAAAAGTGGGTGATTTTCAGGAATCAACTTCCCTATAAACTTTTCAAAATCGTCGCGTACCGATGGGTCGGCATTTTCGTTCAATGTCAATCCGGCACTGGTATGCCTTAATAAAAGGTGTAACAACCCCTTTTCAGGAAGTTCCGGTAATTGATTGATAATTTTGGATGTAACCAGGTGAAACCCTCTGGAATATCCTGAAAGGTCGATTTCCAATTGTTGGATCATAAAAATTCTATTATTCTTAACATCATCAATCTCACAAAAATATTTAAAACCCTTGGCAATAATCCCAAATTAAAGCAAGTTTATTTACATGACCTTAGTTATTGGTTTTAAAGATTGAATTAAAAAAGTATTTTTGCCAATCATCATATTGACACCAGAAATTACATGAAAATAAAGATTTTGTCCGTCCTCCCCATGTTGTTCTTATCAATGACAATGCACGCCCAGGAAGGAACTCTTTTTGGAAAAGTAACTGATACCAATAATCATTCCCTCGACTTAATCAATGTAACCATCAAAGGGGAACCCATGGGAACCTCAACCAACGAATCGGGGGATTATCAACTGAAACTACCTGCAAACATCCCTTTCAAGGTTGTTTTCTCAAGCGTGAACCATCAACTCACCGAACGATCGGTGATTCTGAAAAACGGTCAAAAAATGGAATTGAACGTGGTATTGGAGCCGAAAACAGAGGAATTGTCCCAAATTGATGTAGAGGACAAACAGGTACGTAAAAGCACCTTGCAGCGCCTCGATCCCAGATTGATGAGCGTGATACCTGAAGCATCGGGAAATTTTGAAGCCATGATAAAAACGTTGCCGGGGGTATCGTCGAACAACGAGTTGAGCTCGCAATATTCGGTACGTGGCGGGAGTTTCGATGAAAACCTGGTGTATGTAAACGGGATTGAAATTTACCGGCCTTTTTTAATCCGCTCCGGACAACAGGAAGGTTTGAGTTTTATTAACTCGGAAATGGTGTCATCGGTGCTGTTTTCGGCAGGTGGTTTCGATGCCAGATATGGCGATAAAATGTCATCGGCTTTGGACATTAAGTACAAAAAGCCCACCGAATGGGGCGGAGCTATTTCAGCAAGTTTATTCGGCGGTTCACTCATGATACAAGGCGACAGCAAATCGCACCGTTTCCGTCACATCTCCGGGGTCCGCTACAAATCGAACAGATATGTACTCAATAGTTTGGAAACCCAGGGTGACTACGATCCCCGGTTTTTAGATGTTCAAACCTTTATAGGCTACGACATCACCGATAAATTGGAAGTCAGCTTTCTTGGAAACCTTGCAAAAAACAGCTATAAATTTGTGCCCCAGGATCGGGTAACCAGTTTTGGCACCATTCAGCAATCGTTGCAATTAAAAATGTATTTCGAGGGACAGGAGGTTGATGCCTTTACCACCATGACCGGGGCGTTGGCCTTCGATTATCAGGCATCGGAGCAGTTAAAACTCAGTATAATTGCATCGGCTTTTTCTACCGACGAACGGGAAACATTTGATATTCAGACACAATATTGGATCAATCAGGTTGATACCGAATTGGGCTCCGAAACCTTGGGCGACAGTGTTGCCAATTTAGGTGTAGGCACTTACCTGGAGCACGCCCGGAATTACTTGTATGCTACAGTCATGAGTGCCGAACACAAAGGATTTTATTCCGGCGAACGGAATTCTATTCAATGGGGTGTAAAAGCACAACAAGAGCATATTGAAGATAACCTCCGGGAATGGCAAATGAACGATTCTTCGGGTTATTCCCGTCCATATACCGATTCTATTGTAAGTGTCTCCTATTTTTTTAAAGCCAAAAACAAGTTAACTACCAATCGTGTTTCGGCCTATTTGCAAGATACTTACACCGTTCCTCTTTTTAATGGTGAATTTAATATCACTGCAGGAATACGGACAAGTTACTGGGATTATACTCAGGAATTATTGGTAAGCCCACGGGTTAATTTGGCTTTTAAACCTGATTGGGAGCAAGACATGGTTTTTAAATTTTCTACTGGGTATTATTACCAGCCAGCCTTTTATAAAGAGATGCGTTCACGCAACGGGGTGTTAAATCAGGATATCCAATCACAAAAATCCTTGCATCTGGTCCTTGGAACCGATTACAATTTCAAGGCCTGGGGACGGCCTTTTAAATTGGTGGCTGAAACCTATTATAAGAAATTAGAAGATTTAATATCTTATTCGGTTGACAATGTGCGGATTATTTATTCCGGGAAAAATGATGCCGATGGGTATGCTGCAGGATTCGATATGAAGGTGAATGGTGAATTTGTGAAAGGTGTCGATTCCTGGTTCAGCCTTTCTATCATGAAAACCGAGGAGGATATACGCGACGATTCTTATATCACTGCCGATGACGATGGAAACCAAACCGTGAATTACCCGGGCTATATTCCGCGTCCATCGGACCAACGTGTTAATGTTGGGGTGTTTTTTCAGGATTATTTCCCGGGGAACCCCGATTATAAAATGCACCTGCAGATCAATTTTGGTTCGGGACTTCCTTTTGGTCCACCAAATTCTGAAAGGTATTTGGCCACTGCCCGCATGAAATCGTACCAGCGGGTGGATTTAGGGTTTTCTAAAATCCTGAAAAAGCCGGGCAAAGAATACCCCAAAGGACATATTTTACACCATGTAAAAGATGCCTGGATCAGCGCGGAGGTTTTAAATTTAATGGACCGCCAGAACACCATCAGCCATGAATGGGTCACCGATTTTCAGGGGCAGGAATACGCCGTGGAAAACAGTCTGACCGGCAGAAGGGTTAATGTAAAGCTATCGGTCTATTTTTAAATAACCAACCATTTGCTCGAATGATATTTATGACAAATCAACAACAATTTGAAAACTTAACACAACTCCCCAATATTGGTTTTGTACTTGCCAAAAGATTGATGGAGGTTGAGATCTACGCTCCTGAAGAATTAAGAAATATTGGAATAGAAAATACCTTTTTACGCTTGCAAGCGGCCGATCCGGGGGCTTGCATCCAAGAGCTTTATGCCATTGCCGGAGCCATTAAAGGCATCCGTTCCAATGATTTGTCTTCCGAAGAAAAAGCCGAACTAAAGCTATTTTTTGCCCAAGCTAAAAAGAATTTAAAGTAAGATTTATCATTCTATCAAAAAATTCAAAATTTCAAAGTTCAATTAACCATTCACCCTGCCACTCTCTTTTCTACCAGCTACCAGCTATGGGCTACCAGTTAAATAATTTTCCGGTTTCCAATGTTTTATAATAGCTTTTGAAACTCAAGGTTTCTTCCTACTTTTCGGGTAAAGCAACACCGTTAAAACTATACTACTATGGGAAGAACATTTGTTGAAAAAATTTTTAACGCTCCGGTTGGGAGTATCGTATTTCACAGACCTGATTTGATTCTCACACACGACAATACCTCGAGCATTAAAAGTACCTTTACTAAAATGGGAGGTAAAAACGTAGTGGATCCCGATCAACTGTTGGTAGTCCTCGATCACAATGCCCCACCCACCGATGCCAAATTAGCCACACAATACCAGACCATCCGTAACTTTGTAACTGAACAAAAAGTAACCAAATTTTACGATGTGGGCAGTGGCATCTGCCATCAGGTAATGGCCAATCACGCGCGCCCCGGGATGGTAATTGTTGGTAGCGACAGCCACACCTCTACCGCCGGAGCTTTTAATGCCATGGCCGCGGGAATCGACCGTACCGAATCGGCCGGAATTTGGCGCCGGGGCGAAACCTGGTTCCGCGTTCCTGAAAGCCTGAAAATTGTTTTGCACGGGAAACTCAAACCGGGCGTGTATGCCAAAGATATTTCGCTATGGATTATTGGAATGATCGGCAGCGATGGTGCCAATTACATGAGTATTGAATATCATGGCAGTGGAGTAAAATCCCTTTCTATCTCGGAACGGATGACCATTGCCAATTTAGCTTCTGAAATGGGGGCCAAAAATGCGGTTTTTCCGCCCGATGAAGTGTTGGGACAATTCCTTGGAAGTGAAATGAATGAAGGTGTTTGGGCCGATGAAGATGCTGTTTACGAAAAGGTAATTCACCTGAATCTGGACGAAGTTTTTCCGTTAGTGGCAGCACCTCACCACGTGGACAATGTAAAGGCAGTAGCCGAAGTAAAAGGGATAAAAATCCAGCAGGCATTAATCGGGACCTGCACTAATGGTCGGTTAGACGATTTGAGGATAGCCTCTGAAATATTGGATGGAAAAACCATTCCTGCCGGAATGCAGCTATTGGTAGCACCTGCATCAAAAGAGATTTATTTACAAGCCATTGAAGAGGGAATTATTACGAAATTAATGAAATCTGGAGCCGTTATTTTAGGCTCCTCATGCGGCCCATGTTTGGGAACCGGACAAGGCATCCCAGCCGATGGAACTACGGTTATTTCTACAGCCAACCGTAATTTTAAAGGCCGGATGGGAAACAAAGAATCACAGATTTATCTGGCATCGCCAGCCTGTGTGGCATTATCGGCTTTAAAAGGCGAAATTACCGATCCCAGGAAAATCCCCGGGAACGAAAAATTCCCTTATGCCCGGCCTCAAAGTGCTACCGTTGATATTAAACCCGGCGATAACCGCAAATCTGGAGTGGTGTGGAACTATGCCGATGTGGATAATTTAAATACCGATCAGATGTTTGCCGGAAACTTAACCTACAATGTATTAAGTTCCGATGCCCCAGCCATTCTTCCACACCTTTTTAAAGGTTTCGACGACCAGTTTGCCGAAAAGGTGAAAGAAGGTGACATTGTTATTGCCGGCGATAATTTCGGTTGCGGAAGTTCCCGCGAACATCCAGCCGTTGGATTGGCACACGCGGGCGTGAAAACTGTAATTGTAAAATCGGTCAACCGGATTTTTTACCGTTCGTGCATCAACCAGGGGTTATTGCTCATTGTAAGCCCCGAAATTGTTGAGGCCTACAAAACAGGCGATTCGGTTACTACAAATTTTTCGAAAGGTGAGATAACCATCAATTCCAAGGTGTATAAAATTCCTCCCCTACCTGAAAAATTGATGGAAATCATTGAACATAAAGGATTGGTGAACGCGATAGCCAATAGTTAATCCATTTTATCTTATATTTTAAGCCTGAATCCACCCGATTCAGGCTTTTTTTATGCTTTCCCATTGTTACCGTTCACCCTTTCAATAGTCCTGTGTTACCATTTACCATAGTTATAAAACCACTTGGCGAATTTTCGTTTTTTATTTAACAGTGCTTTATGAATTTTGCTAGCAAGTAAAATACAATGTCTATTTATTAACCAAAAAAATCAGAAGTATGATGAAAATTAAGTTACTATTATTAGGCTTTGTACTGTTTGCTGGTATCATGGCAAATGGGCAACAGCGGAAAATAAGCGGAACGGTAACCAGTTCCGACAATGGAGATGTACTAATTGGGGTTTCGGTTGTAATTAAAGGAACTACACATGGTACAATTACCGATGTAAATGGAACTTACACTATTGATGTTCCGCCAAATCAGGATTCATTAATCTTTTCGTACATTGGTATGAAAGCCCAGGTTTTAAGTATAGGAAACCGCTCTGTTGTTGATGCCGTATTAATTCCCGAGACCATCGGCGTTGAGGAAGTTGTTGTAACAGCTTTTGGTATCTCGAAAGAAAAAAAGGCCCTGGGTTATGCGGTTTCGCAAGTGAATGCCGACCAGCTTGAACAAAAACCCGAAACTGATATTGCCAGGGTTTTAACCGGCAAAGCAGCTGGCGTTAAAGTAACCTCAACCAGTGGGGTTTCAGGAACGGGTACCAATATTATTATCCGCGGCTATTCATCGATAAAAGGGAACAACCAGCCTCTGTTTATTGTTGATGGGGTGAGGTTCTCAGGTAGCACCAACTCAGGTACCGATAATGAACAGGGTTTCCTGGAAGGAAATCAGGCTACTTCGAGCCGGTTTCTGGATATCGATCCCAACAACATCGAAAACATTTCGGTACTTAAAGGGTTAAGTGCAACCACTGTATATGGTTCCGAAGGTAGAAATGGAGTAATTATTATCACTACCAAAAATGGTTCACAAAAGAACATTAATCAGAAAATGGAAGTCACGGTCAATCAATCCTATTTTCTGAATAAAGTTAACCTTCCTGAATTCCAAAATACGTATGGTTGCGGTTTTCAGCAACAAAATGGTTTTTTTTACAGTAACTGGGGCGCAAAAATTACAGACCCTGCCGAAGTTGTGGCCCATCCTTATTCCCTCTTTAACGATCCCGATTTGATTGCCGCTTTCCCCGAGTACCAAAATGCTACGTATGAATTAAAGGCTTACGATAATGTGAACGCTTTTTTTAGGACGGGGACTATTTCAAATACCTCGGTGAATATATCGGGTGGAAACGAAAAATCTTCATTCAATGCCAATGTAGGCTTGGTTAACGAACAAGGCTTTTTGGAAAATAACCAACTGAACAAGTTCACGGTTGGCATTGGTGGCAGCACCAAACTTACCAACAAATTAGTTTTTAACGGTACCATGAATTATGTAAAAACCGATATGGCTACACCTCCCATCAGTTATGGCGATGGAAGCGGGATTGGTGGCGGAAGCGGGATTTCGGTTTTTGCCGATGTGTTGTACACCCCACGGACAATTGATTTAATGGGTTTACCTTTTGAAAGCCCCATCGACCACCGAAGTGTTTATTACCGTGCTGGAAACGATATTCAAAATCCGCGCTGGACAACCAAATATTCAAAGGCTATTGATAATGTTCACCGACTGTTTGGTTCAGGAAACCTTTCGTATGAGTTACCTAAAAACCTGAAATTAACTTACAAATACGGGATCGATTTTTATGCCGAAAAACAAGAATACCAACTCAACAAAGGTTCGGTTCAAAACGATAATTACTTGAATGGACTTTACCGTACCCGTGAGATTTTCAATACTACATGGGACCAGACCATCATGCTAAACTACAATGCCCATCTGGGAAGTTTGTTTACTATGGATGCCATGATTGGAGGTAGTTCGGTACGAGAACTGTATTCAGCCGATGGAATGGAAAGTACCAATCAATTGGTTTTTGGGTTCATGAATCATAAAAACTTCTCCGACCATAGTACCTATAACAGTTTCAACGATTTACCTCTTCAAGAGAATTCAGAATCAAACACGTTGGGGCTTTTTGGTCAGGCAACCCTGAGTTACAATAGTTATCTATATTTCAATGTATCGGCACGTAATGATTGGTTCTCATCGCTACAGCCCGATAACCGGAGTAAATTTTATCCTAGCGCCAGCTTGTCGTTTTTGCCCTCACAGTTATTTGAGGGTTTAAAAACTAACTATAAAGTCGATTTATTAAAATTCCGTATCGGATATGGAACTTCCGCAGGCTTCCCTCCTCTTTATGTAACCGAAAATGTGCTATCGGCCAATTCGCGTGCCTATGTACAGCGCGATGGGACTGTAGTACCATCAAACAGTGTTTCCTACTTTTTAGGTAACCCCAACCTGACTCCCGAGCTTCATGCTGAAACTGAGTTTGGGTTAGAATTTGCCCTATTTAACAATAGGTTGGGTGCGGATTTTACTATCTATTCAAAACAGACCAAAGACTTAATTACCGAAGCAACGCTTGATCCTGCAACAGGTTATCAACGTACATACGTCAACATCGGCAAAATGTCAAATAACGGTATTGAGCTTGAAATGAATGGAACCCCGGTAAAAACCGGCCATTTTGATTGGACCATTTCAGCCATCTTCACTAAGTACAAAAGTACCATCGATGAATTAGGTGGCGGGCTCGATAAAGTGCTCATCAACGGTTTTACCGATTTGGGGAATTATGCCATTGCCGGAGAGCCCTTTGGAGTAATGTATGGGCACAAAATCAAGACCGATAGCCAAGGCCGAAGATTAGTCGATGGGAATGGTTACTACCTTCAGTCCGACGAACCCGATATTATTGGCAATCCGCATCCCGATTTTGAGCTTACGGTAATCAACACCTTAAAATATAAAGGGTTCACTTTTAATATGCAGTGGGATTATCGTCAAGGGGGCGATATTTATTCCGAAACCGTAAATACCCTTTTAGGGCGGGGAATTAGTAAAGATACCGACTTTGACCGCTCCCAATCTTTTGTTATGCCTGGCTATCTGGAAGATGGAACCGTAAATACCAAACAAATTACAGCCACTAATGCTTACTTCAATAACTTTGGCTCACAGGCCCCTTCCGAAGTGAACGTGATTGACGGTACCACCATCCGCTTGCGCGAAATCTCGCTCTCCTACTCGTTACCAAAAAAATGGATTGAAAAATCCCCTTTCGGTAGAGTTGATTTCTCCATCCTGGGCCAGAATATCTGGTTTAAAGCTGTGAACTTTCCTAAATACATGAATTTTGATACTGACATGTTGAGCCTGGGGGTTGGTAACGGGTTAGGGTTCGATTTTATTACCGGACCCAGTTCAACCAAATACGGAGCCAGTTTAAAAGTAACTTTTTAAAAGAGGCAAAATAATTCACCCATTTTAAAATTTAGAAATATGAAAAACAAATTATTTTATATTCCTCTCACCCTAATAATATTTATGGTGGGATCCTGCACTTTCTTCGATTTGGAACTTACCAAAGACCCAAATGAATTGGCTCCCGAAAACGCGAACCCCGATTATGTTTTAAACCAGATGCAGATTGACTTCAAGGATTTTTTAAACAACCCGGACCCTTCAAACTGGAATGGAGTAAACAAATTTGGAATGGAAGCCACCCGGATGATCAATGTTTGGGGCGGAACTTATGAAAATGCTTATACCCCAACCGAATTTGATGCCGTTTGGACACTTGCCTACGAAGGCCTGTTAATGGATGCCCATACATTTATCCCGGTGTATGAGGCCAACGAATGGTACCTCCATTCAGGAATTGCCAAAGTTTTACAGGCCTATGTTTTAGCTACTTTGGTCGATTTTTTTGGCGATGTCCCCTTCGCCGAATCTTTTGACGCGTCAAACTTAAATCCGGTGGCCGACAATCAAAGTACCATTTATAACTTGGCAATTACCTATTTAGATGAAGCCATTGCCGATTTACAAAAAGAATCTAAGGCCGTGCCATCGAACGATCTTTTTTACAATGGCGATGCCTCAAAATGGATTACTTTAGCAAATACCCTAAAACTGAAGCTTTATCTAAATCTTAGGCTCATTGATAAAACCAACAGCACAAACCAAATTAATGCGTTAATAGCCTTAAACAACTTTATTGATGAACCCGATGAGGAGTTTTTATTCCGGTACTCAACTACCGAAGTGAACCCCGACAGCCGGAACCCGCATTTTATTTACAATTATTTGAATGGGGCAAACGACTACATGTCAAACTATTTTATGTGGACCCTTTATGGCGAAAAAAATAATATTGACCCACGTATCCGCTATTACTTTTATCGTCAAACATTGACTTCGTCCACCAACTTCCAGGAACTTCCCTGTTATGGGACCACTGCACCCAACCACTATTCACCGGAAATGCCTTATTGCACCCTTTCCGATGGCTATTGGGGCCGCGACCACTTGGATGATGACGGAATTCCTCCCGATACCCGGAGGCGTACCCTCTATGGCATATATCCGGCGGGTGGCAATTTTGATAACAACAATGGAATTTCCGGGAATTCCGGTGATGGTTTGCAAGGTGCCGGCATTGAAGTAATCATGACACAAAGTTTTGTAAAGTTTATGCTCGCCGAAGCCTCATTGACATTGGGTACTACCGGCGATACCAAGACATGGCTAATGGAAGCCGTCCAAAACTCCATTGAAACTGTAATGGATTTTGGCTCAGCTCAGGCCGATCCGCTCTACATCCCTACCAATGCCATGATTACGGCTTATTTAGACGAGGTTTCAACTTTATACGATAACGCTACCAACGAACAGGAACGGCTCGAAGTGATAACCAAAGAATATTACATTGCCCTATTTGGAAATGGAGTTGAAGCCTATAACCTGGTGCGCCGTACTACTTTTCCTTCAAACCTGCAACCTGCGCTTTTAGAAGCCGCCGGGAATTTCTGCCGTTCCTTTATCTATCCCGCTATATGTGTAAACCTGAATTCTTCAATTCATCAAAAAACAACCTTTGCTACTCAGGTTTTTTGGGATACCAATGCGGCAGGCATCATTCAATAATCAATTTAAAAAAAACAAATAAATACAAGGCGTATGAAACTGATAAAATATATAGTAATTGCTTCCACGGTATTCATTTATTCATGCCGCGACGAAGACAAACTCAACCTGAATATTGATGATATTCCCAAGGGGGTTTATGTGACCTTTGAAGCCATCTCTACCAATATTAGCTCCGATGATTTGGAGAACACATCCATCTCGGGTATTTTTAAAGCCCCTGCCAACAATGTGAAACAGCATGAGATATACGTGAAACGCATCTACAACAGTGGAGCCGATGAATCAGCGTATCTGTTTCTGGAATCAATCACCAAATTTCCGACTGAATGGTCGGTAGATGCAACCGCATTGTCCAATTTGTTTGATGTTGAAGTGGAAGAGCTTTTTGGGAATTTTTTCGAATTTAACTGCTTTGCCTTAGGTTTCAATAACGATACGGCCAGTTACAACAACCTCGATGATGATTTAAAAACCAGTCCAGAACAATTGCAAGGGTTTAACTTCACCGGGGCCATTGTTTGTCCATCCGATCCTTCGATAATTATAGGAACCTATCAATCAGTTTGCAGTGGCAACTTTCCCGATTTTGGTGATTTCTCCGATCTCACGCATACTGTCACTATTTTTGAAACAGAGACCGATGGCGTTTATGAAATTTCCGATTTTTCATTCGGGGCCTACAATAATTTTTATGGCGAATGGTACGGCGGGGGCGATTTGCCTGGCACTATTAACGATGTGTGCGGGGTTTTCTTTATTTCAAATACCCTCGATCCGTGGGGCGAAGTCGTTTCTGGCAACTTTACTTTTAATAGCGACAATACCATTACTGTAACCGGTGGAACCACTTATGGTGAAGTTTGGACAGCTATCTTAACAAAAACAAATTAAAATATACAAACAACCGTTAAAGATACAACTCAATAAATAGGCATCTAAGTTTTAATAGTTGTTTGTTGTTATGCAAATGCCACCTGCTGCCAGGCAGGTGGTTTTTTTATTCACTAATCCGCTAAAGAAAACATCCAGTGGAAAGAAACTTTTGTCTATCATCAAAAATTCTGTTTATCGTTTGAAAATAGTATGTTTGCGCAAAAATTTAACGTATGATAAATTCCGAATTGGATAAAGTAAGCTACTGCTTTGGGGTAACCATAGCCCAAAACATGAAACAGCAGGGCATGTTCGAGATGAATGCCGAGGTTTTGGCAAAAGGGTTGGGCGATTTATTAAATGGAAACAAATTATTAATCCCCGAAGATAAAGTGCCTGGGATTTTACAGTCCTATTTTAAACAGCTTCAGGAAAGACAGTTTGAAGGGAACATCCTTCAAGGGAAAGAATTTTTGGAGGAAAACAAAAAACGTAAAGGGGTCATCAGTTTAGCCAGCGGTCTTCAGTACGAAGTGTTAGCCAAAGGTTCCGGTCCCAAACCCAAAGCCACCGACCATGTAACAACCCACTACCACGGAACATTAATTGACGGTACCGTATTTGATAGTTCCGTAAACCGGGGAGAACCGGCCACATTTCCTGTAAATGGTGTCATTAAAGGCTGGGTTGAAACATTACAACTAATGGAAATAGGTTCCAAATGGCGGGTTTATGTACCTGAGAACCTGGCTTATGGGGCCAACCCGCATCCCGGAGGACCAATCCAACCCTACAGCACTTTAATCTTTGATATTGAACTGATCAGTATTAACTAACGTAATTGTCGTTTTGGTAGCCGAAAAGAATTTATTAGTATCAAGTAGTCAGTATCAAGACACAAGATTAAGAGACACGAGATTTGAGATAATGTGCTAATGATTTTTCCGGTCTCCAGTCTCCGGATTCTTTGCGGTTAATTTTTACTTGACTCCTTTAGGCCTTAACGAAATGCCATTGAATAATAACAGATAAAAAATAACGGGACATGATGAAAATTCATTTGGTAATGGAGACAAAAACTATTACTTTTGCCCCACAATTTTAGGATGGTTCCGTAGCTCAGTTGGATAGAGCAACAGCCTTCTAAGCTGTGGGTCGCGCGTTCGAATCGCGCCGGAATCACAAAAAGCAGTTTCATGATGAAGCTGCTTTTTTATATTATAGGCTTTCGTAAAATTGCATTAGACTTTAATTGTTATATGCTTTCAAATATTTATGCCTGATTTTTTCAAAACGAAATAAATATTAGGCCGAATATTTTCCATTTTAGAAAAATATTCGGCCTAATATTATTAGCTTTGCTTAAAATTAACAATATGGTTACCCATAGCCGAAGACAATATACCGAAAAAATTGAAAAAGCACTGGCTGTAGTGCCTATTGTAGTTTTGATAGGTGCCAGGCAGGTGGGGAAAACCACTTTGATGAAAAACCTCATTTTAAATGGTGATTCCTTGATTTTAAATGGACAGGATCCCGAAATTATTGAGTTGTTTCAAAAGTATTCAACCTTACAATCTTATCTCGCAATCAACCTGAACCCGGGACTGGAAGGTTTCCTGTTAATTGATGAATTTCAATTTATCCCGAATGTGAGTACCCTGCTTAAACTTTTAGTAGATACTAACTTAAACTTAAGAATCATTTGTACGGGTAGTTCCAGCCTTGATATTTTACAAAAGGTTGAGGAATCGTTAGCAGGCAGAGTACGTATTATCGAAATATTTTCCTTATCGTTCGAAGAATACCTTTTGTTTCAGGACGAGTCGCTGCATCAGTTATATCAAAAATACGATGTCAATACCCCTGAGGTTGTTATTGATAAAAGGATTGTGAACCATTTTGAACGGTACTTGCTTTTTGGGGGATTGCCACGGGTTTCATTAGTAAACACCGATAACGAAAAAATTGAATTGCTGGACGATATATACCGGACTTATCTGATGCGCGATGTGCGTTCCTACATCCGCTACCAGGATGCCGTAGGTTTTAATAAACTGCTGAAGATTCTGGCCTTTCAAATAGGTAACATGGTTAATATTAATGAACTATCGAATACCTGTGGGTTAACATATAAAAAAACAGAAGAATACCTGTTTTTACTTGAACAAATGTATATCATTAAATTGGTTGAACCCTTTTACAGCAACAAGCGAAAGGTTATAACCAAAATGCGAAAGGTTTATTTTACCGATTTGGGTATGCGCAACCTCATCAATGGCTCTTTCCTGAATATTATGAATGGTGTCAACGACGGCAGTATTTTTGAAAACTATGTGTTCCTGGAACTAAAACGGTTACTGGGACAAGCCGGGAAGCTGTTTTATTACCGTACACTGGACGGAGCTGAGATCGATTTTGTTGCCGATAATTTTAAAGGTTTAATTTCGATAGAAGCAAAAAATAAAACCTTTCAAAAGGAAGCTTCGTTAAGGAATCTGATAAACTTTAACGCAACCTTTGAACCCATTGATTCATATGCTATTAATAAATCGTTTAATAGTGATCATTTAAATTATAAATTTTTACAGGGTTATTTAATTTCAAAGATTAAATTTTAATGGCGGAAAATAATTTTCTTACCGCAAAGAATTACACAGAGAACGTTAAGAAATCAACAACTTTCTGCTGTGCAGTCCGTTATATGTTCTCTAATCTTTTCCTTGCGGCTTTTTTTGTTGACACTTATAAACCTTAACAAAATGTCATTGATTCAGGACTTGTAAAATAACCGCAACAATCCGTTCCTTTTGCTCCTGTGTAAGGTTTGAACCCGATGGCAAACACAAACCAGTATCAAAAAGCTTCTCCGAAGTACCATCAACATACGCCGGACAATGGGCAAAAACGGGTTGCAGGTGCATGGGTTTCCATAACGGGCGGCTTTCAATGTTTTCTTTTTCCAATACCAGCCGGATATCCTCGCGGGTTTTTCCACCTGTCAATTCAGGGTTTACAAGAATAGTAGTGAGCCAATAATTGGAGAAAGCTCCGGGACGTTCCTTTAATAAATTGATTCCTGGTAGATTTTCCAATTTATGACAATAATAGTCATGGTTTGCCCGGCGTATTTTTATCCGGTCTTCAATAACTTTCAACTGGCCACGGCCAATGCCAGCCACAATATTGCTCATCCGGTAATTGTAACCAATTTCAGAATGCTGGTAGTGAGGGGCATCGTCTTTGGCTTGGGTAGCTAAAAACCTTGCTCTCACAATATATTCCTTATTCCTGGAAATAAGGGCTCCGCCTCCACTTGTGGTAATGATTTTATTGCCATTAAATGAAATAATGGATAAATCGCCCAATGTTCCACATCGTTGACCTTCAAATTCACTTCCTAAAGCTTCTGCAGCATCCTCAATAATTGGAATTTGATATTTATTGGCTATTTCACGCAGGGATTTCATTTTTGCAGGCATCCCATATAAATGAACCACAACAATGGCCTTTGGTTTTTTACCAAGTTTTATTCTGTCCGAAATAGCCTTTTCAAGCAATTCCGGGTTCATATTCCAGGATTCAGTATCACTATCAACCAAAATCGGTAACGCCCTTTGATAGATGATGGGGTTTACACATGCAGCAAAGGTAAAGCTGGGAGCAATCACTTCGTCACCATCTTTTATCCCTAAAACCATCATGGCAGTATGGATGGCAGATGTACCTGATGTTAACATTAACACGTTTGGTACACCTAAATATTGTCCCAATTCATTTTCAAAACCGATCAAATTGGAGCCAACCGGAGCTATATAATTTTCATCAAAGGCTAGCTGGATATATTTTTGTTCGTTCCCGCTCATGTGTGGCGGCGAAAGCCATATTTTTTCTTGCATATTCAATAATTTGGAGGGCTAAATATAGAAAAAAAGAGAGATTTAAGCCATGGATTATACTAATTAACACCAATAAAAATGACCTGAGGAAACAGGCTCCCAGTTAAAGAAATTTATCTTCGTGCATGGTTTTACCAACAGCAGTTAAGACAATAATCTTTAAATCAAGCCATAAAGTCCATTTTTCCATGTATTTTTTATTCACCAATACTTTGTCGGGGAAAATTACTTTATCATTATAAACTTGTGGGTTTTCTTGTTTTGAAAGCAATTCCTCCTCGTGCATATATTTGAGCGATGCTGCTCCGCTTAATCCGGGCTTTAATTGAAGAATAACCCGATCATTGCCTGCCAATGTATCTGCATACCCGGGAACATCGGGACGAGGTCCCACGAAACTCATATCACCACGGATAATATTCCACAATTCAGGCAATTCATCTAGTTTGTAATTACGCATCCATCTCCCAAATCGGGTGATACGGTTTTGCTCACGTGCTGCCACGCTAGTATCTGACTTCATTTTCTTCATACTGCGGAATTTATGCAGTTTAAACGGTTTCCCATTTTGTCCGATTCGCACCTGGGTATAAACCACAGGCCAACCCATGGTAAAACCTACCACCAGACTTATAAAAATCAACAAAGGTGACAATACAACGATAGCCAATGAGGCCAATAAGTAATCAAATGTTTCTTTAATGAATTTGGCGCCGGGTTTTTGCAGGTTCATAATGATGTTTAGTTCTGAAATTTCCTGATGCCTTATCATGAATGAAAGTGAAAAAAGAAAAAGAAAGATAGGGACACTGAATAAACTATTCCCACTAAAAAGAATAAACAGCATGGAAGTGAATAACATCATAGAATACATCGGGTACTTTTTAAAATAGATACCTCCGTAATACAAAGCCACCAATATAAAAAACAAAATAAATACCCCTCCTACCACACCTGAATACAACAAACCCGATAATACCGGATTATGAGGATAATCGGGTAAAGCCGGGTTACCGTTGAACATCAACCCAAATTCGGTAAGGTAATTAAACCCATCTCCAAAAAAAAGCTTAACCGTATTTCGTTCTTTGATAAGCGATAAACCATATTCCCATTTATCAAAATTAAAGGCTTCATTTGAAAGTTTATCACCGGAGGAATCAAAAGAGGCGGATGATACTTTTTCAAGATAGCGATCCGCCAATTGGTTGATACCGGCCATTTTGTTCTTTATCCCAAAAATGACTGCGAAAGTAACTCCCAGGTAAACTATTGAAAATATCCGTAGGTTCCTTGATAAAGCCACCACATTGACTTTAGAGGATTTAATAAAACCTAGAATCTGTAAAACTAAAAGCAGGACACCAATTAAGCTCAACAAAAGAAAGGAACGATAGGAATAAGAGAACAAAATATTTAAAACCAGAATGGATAAGATAAATTGGCCGAAGAGGGCTTTATTAAATGTATCGGCCTTAGTCAATCTTGGTATCAGCCCAATGATGCCCAGCATAGAATAAAGGGCAAAAAAATTCTTATCCTGATTAAAAGTGGTGCCAAACTGGGTTTGAATTGGAATGGGAACCTCCGACAACTGTAACACATGCTTCAACAAACCTAACCCGGCCACCAAGAATGCCGAAACCCAGATAATCCGTGTCATTTTATTGAAAACAAATACGAACCCATCCTTTTTCCGGGCACGATAGGTCAACGCAAAAAACACGATTAAAAAGGAAAGGTTGACCAAATATTCAAAAAAATCCCTCAACGCCCTTTCATATAGCTGTTTAGAATTAAATAATGCAAAAACAAAAAATACCCCAAGTATGATTAAGGGATTGAACGTTTTCAAGAATTCAAAAAAGTAAGCTTTCTGAAAAACATCTTTACGATGAAACACAAATACAAAACCCACCAATAAAAGAAAGACCGGTAAAAAGAGATACATCATACCAGGCAACACCATCCGGAAAAACCAGAGGGCCACTGTAATTTGAAATAGTTGGCTTAAAGTCCGGTTATTATCTGAAAAAAAAAATGCTTTATTTAAACTCATGAAAGATTATTTAGCCTCTAATGACACGAATTTACACGAATAATTAATTGTAACAAACTAATCCTTTTTAAATTGAAAAATTTTATCAATCCGGCTATTAATGAGGAACAAGACACCTATTACAATTAATAAAAGAACAATCCCTTGTTTTAGATAATAATGATTCAGTAATACCAATCCGATTAAAAAAACATTCGTTCCAATAGCCAATAAATCTACCTTCAAATGTGAAAATCCTCCTTGTGCCAACCGTTGGTAGGCATGTTTCCGATGAGCTACGCTTAACCGTTCTTTATTTCGCCACCTACGGTAGAGCGTTAAAGTGGCATCGAACCAAAAGAGAGAAGTTAATAACAACCAATTAGTTATATTAAACGATTGCTGGTTATGAAAATATATCCCAAAAACAACTAGCACAAACCCCAGTTGGGTGCTCCCCACGTCACCCATAAATATTTTGGCTTTGGGCCAGTTCCAGACCAAAAAACCGGCTACCGATGCCATTAAAACCCATAAAATGGGTTGACCAACGATAAAAAAGATACCCAAGGATACCAAAATGGCTTCCTGCGAAGCATAAGCATCAATTCCATCCAAAAAATTAAAAAGGTTGATAAACCAAATGATACCAATAAAAACTCCAATATTTAAAAGCCAAAACACAATTGGGCTATGGAAATTGGGCGAAAATTGGAAACCTCCTAAAAAATAAAGGGCTCCCAGTGCTGAAATGGCTTGAGCCAAAATGCGGACTTTCGGTTTTAAATCGAAAACATCATCCAATAAACTGACCAAGGCCAAAACTACGCCAGACAATAAAGCAAAAAATAGATTTGTTTCAATTTGTTTATGCAGAAATAGGTATGTGAGACCCCCGAACCAGGTTAATACAATGGCCACCCCACCTCCCCTAGGGGTTGGAACGGTATGTGAACTGCGCTCATTGGGATTATCAATAATATTTTTTTTGAGGGCCAGTTGGCGGACTAAATAGGTTAAACCTAATGATAAAAAAAATAAAAGTAAAATACTCATAGTTTATTAATCTTTTATTTATTGAAACAAAATCATTTAAAGAGGGTTACCTCTACTTCAATTCTGAAAAACCCATATTTACCGAGTTAACCATTTTTAAACAAAAATCTTTGACATGCATCCGTACAATTCCTTTGTAAGCCGATGTTTCTGCTAATTCATCCATGGTCACTACATATTTTGGATAGTTATCGAAAATATTCAGAAGATTTCCAAATTCTCGATCAATCGTTTCCTGATTGATCAGTAAATAAGCGACTTGTACATATATTTTTTCTCCTGCTTTTTGTGCAATAAAATCAACTTCCTTGTTCCCCTCCAAACCAACCGTAACTGAATATCCTGCCATTCGCAAATGCAAGTAAACCACATTTTCAAGTATTTTATGGATATCGTTTGTGCTATAACCAGCTATGGCATTTCGGATACCAATATCTTCAAAAAAATATTTTTCTCCTATTTCAAATACTTTTTTTCCTTCAATCCCGGTCCGTTTCACTTTAAAAATCAGGTATGAGGCCTCAAGATATCCCAAATAGTCAATTACCACCTGAGTAGAAATATTTATCTTTTGTGATTTCAGGTATTCACTGATTTTTTTTGAGGAAACAATATTGCTCATATTATCTGCCAAAAAAGCAACTAAGTTTTCCAAAAATTTCACATTTCGAACATTGAAACGGCTTACTACATCTTTAAGCAGGATAGTATTGTATATGTTAGTCAAATACTCATAGGCAATCGGAATATCATGATTCAGATTAATAAGGTATGGAAGCCCCCCAAACATTAAATAATTCTGAAAAGTACTTCCCGAATCACTCAAATTATGAAACAACATATACTCCTTATAGCTAAGACCAAATACTTTTACTTCGATATACCGTCCACTTAAAAAAGTGGCCAATTCACCCGAAAGCAAGTTGGCATTGCTGCCGGTACAATAAATATCGAAGTTTTTACGCGTTACCAAATCCCTTAACGTAATTTCAAAAGATTCGATATCTTGTATCTCATCAATAAAGAGAGCAACATTAACCTCTCCTTTTATATTTTCTTTCAAATAGGCAAATAAATCGTCAGAATTTGCAATGGAAGAAAACTCATTCTGCTCTTTATTGATATAAACAATTTGAGTTTCTGGCGATTGCGTATGAATTAGATCCTTCAACTGCATCAATAAATAGCTCTTGCCCACTCTTCGTTGACCGACTAATACTTTTATCAGAGATTTTCCGATAAAGGGTTTAATTCTCTCAATATATAGAGGTCTTTCGATATATTCAGTCATTCAATTATACTTTAAGCTTATTGCAAATGTAATATTTTCTTCAGTTATAATTGAAGAGTTTCAATAATATTTACTTTATTCAATCATAAATATATCGATACTTGCCCCACCTATGCAATGTTTAATTTCATCCCTAGGGGTTGGAACGGTATGTGAACTGCGCTCGTTTGGGTTGTCTAAAATGTTTTTTTTAATGGCTAGCTGGCGGACAAAAGCAGTTAAAATAAATGTAACCACAAAACAGGCAATCAATAGATACAATAACATTATAAAATATTTTGATTAATTGACTCCATTATTTCGTTAAAACCTTGTTCGGGCTTGTAGGGTGGACTATAATTCAACATAGTAAACGTTTTTGAATTGTCAATAACCATACTTCCAAACAATCGATTATAAAAACCTGGTTTTATCAATTTTATGACTAATTGAAATATTTTAGGGAAGCGAATAAAAAAACGCTTTTCGGATCCTGCTTTAATTAACAGGTTCACAAATTCCGATGTACTGAGTAATTGGCCATCACCAGCCAAAAGAATACCTCCTTTTTGTTGGTTAATAGCCTCCTGAATAAGTGCTACCAAGTTACCAATATAAACCATTGCCCTTTTATTATCGATTCCTTTTAAAGGCAACACCTTTGCCTTTTTAACCAATCTGGCTATCCTTTGGATGTTTCCCTTTACTCCTGCCCCATAAACTACGGGTGTACGGATTATAGTTACAATAAAAGTTTCATCTGCCAAATCCAGGACTCGCTTTTCAGCATCCAATTTACTTTTTCCATAGGCATCGGATGGAAAACAATCTGAATCTTCAGACCAAGGTTTTTCTTCGGTACTGTTTTCCCCATAAACTTTCACCGTGCTCATAAAAACAAATTGTTTGACTCCATCCTGTTTCGCTTTTTGAGCAACAGCAATTGCCAAGTCAGAATTCACTTCAAAGTATATTGATTCCGGAATGGCTTTGTCCTGGTGTACAATGGCTGCCACGTGAAAAACTACATCAGTCTCCTTAAAATCAATTTCCTCAGGCTTGTTTGAAAGTAAATCAACTTCAGATACTTGAAATTGAGGGGAGTTATTTTTGAAATAGGAGCCTATAAATGAGTTGGCACCAGTGATTAGAATATTTCTATTTTCCATTAAATTGCATTATAATTTTCTTATTCTTTTGTCGTCTGTATCCATCGAAAACCCAACCCCATTTATTAAAATATTTGAGTAACGAATTTAAAAAAATTTTAAATAAGAAATAACTTTGATGTGCTCCCCTTCCGTAATCATGGTACACATGTACAAAGGGATACATCACTAAATCATTTTCCATTCCAATCCTTCTTGAAAAATCCACATCTTCGAAATACATGAAAAACCGCTCATCAAACAAATGATCTTTTAGTTTATCTGTTTTTACTAACATGAAACACCCTGATAGAATTCCAATTTTGAAAGGCTCATCATATTTTGCATTTTTTAAAATATAATTATCTGCTCTTTTTCTAAAAAATGGTTGCAAAAAAGGTAAAAATCGAATAATTAAGTTTAATGGAATTGGCAAAATTTTAGGCAAATATTGAATTGTATCATCCGGAAAGAAAATCCTTGGTGTTAGCATTCCAATTTCAGGATTATTTTCATAATACCCTACTAATTCTTCTAAAACACCTTTTGGAATTACAATATCGGGGTTTAAAATAAGATGATATTTTCCAAGTTTTTCTTTTTGCCGTAATATTATATTATGACCAAAGCCAAAGCCTTTATTACACCCGGCGAAGATATATTCAATTTTATCATCATTACATAAAGACTCTATGGATCGATTGGGGGAATTATCAACTATATAAAGAAAACATTCCATGGTCGTTTCTAAAAAACTATCAATTGTTTTCCTTAATATACTATGATCATTATTGAATGTAACTATTGTTGCTGTTACCTGATATTGCATTTTTTTCATTAATTAACTTCCCAGATTTAATATAGTATCTTGTTAAAAACGGAATCAAAGATAAGAAAGTAAAAATTGGAACGCTAAAATGACTATTTCCGCTAAACATCATAAAAAAGAAAGTTACCAAATACATTAAAAAGAAAACCATATGGTGTTTACGATATTTCCAATAATAATAAAATACCATTACCAGAAAGTAAATATAAAATAGCCCCCCTACAAACCCGGAATATAAAAAGGATGAAATTATTGGATTATGGGGATAATCGTATCTTCTGGGGTCGTTAAAAAACTTTTCACCATACCATTCTAAATAATCAAAACCATGCCCAAATAGTTTATGGTACCATTGGTATTTTGTTTGCCAGAGTTCGAGGGCATATTGCCATCTTCTTGACCTGGAATCATCCAATTGCAAAAACTTATTTTCAGAATCTTGGCTATTATAAGACGATTTAATTAAGGGTGGATTTATCTTATCAATAGCCCCAACAATGTCTTTCTCCATCCTATAAACATAAAGATATGGTGATAATTTTTGACTATTATCGTTATCAAGCAATTGGATATTTCTTATAAGCAAGTCAGTCCCATCTTTTAAAGAATGAATAAATCCCAAAGGCTCAACGTGATTTTGTTGAAAACTAAATTCAACTTTACATGTCAAAAAACCATCATTCCGAGAAATAAATTCCTTTCTTAGATAAAGATTCTGCTCTAAAGGAAAGTCTCCATCCTTAATCCACCAACCAACTTGAAAAGAATCAGAATCTCCATTATTAATTCTAACATCAAATGTTAATGTATACTCATGATTTGCATAAAATACAATATCAGGACCATTGTAAACCAATTGCCAGTCTCCCCCATTCCCTTGTGTCCTTTTTAAATGGAGATATTTTTTTGTATTCTCTTTATATATTGTTAATTCTGCATCATCTGACCAATTCCTCCAATATTTCAAACCCTTTCTAATATCTCCGTTATGAATTAAATTTTCATCAGTGTAATTAATATTTCTAACATAGTCAGCAATAAACCCAAATTTTCTTAAATTCGACTCACCTACCACTGAACTATACCTTTCCTCTACTTTATTATAAAAAGCTAAATCTTTTCTTTCTAGTAATTTAACTGATTCAGCAACTATTAAACCGGTAATTATCGAAATAAAGCATAATACAATAATATTAAAAAACAACTTCCTTTTAATACTTAAATAAACATATACAATACCAATTATCGGCAATACAAAAATAGCTCTTCTTGAACCAGATAGTAAAATATTAATGATAAATACAAGATTAATCAAATTGAAAAACAAAGATGACTTCCACTCCTTTACCTGACTGATAGACAGAATAAGAGCAATAAGCATATATAACGCATAAATATTTTGATCATCTATAAAAGAGAATGAATTAGATATTTTAAGCTCTTGTTTTAAAAAAATTAAAACATTTTCATTTTGTACTAGTTTTATAAGATTTGCAAACCCAACAATGAAAATAGAAGAAATTATGAATATCGTAAATTGCCTTTTTATAATGTTATCTATATTAAATGATATATTTGCAGTTATAAAAACAACTATCATAATAAAAACTACTAATCGAAATAGTTCTTTTATTATATAAACACTATCTATGTAGCATAACGAACTGAAAAAGAATAATATAATTACTATAAGTATTGTTTTAAAATATTTAACAAAAATTTTACCCAATGAAATATTTAAATTAGATAAATTTATCAATATTCCAAATAGTAAAATAAAATAGGAGAAACTACCTAAGTAATTAAATATGGATTTCAAAAAATACAGTACAACTCCTATTAAAAGAATTAAACTCTTCTTATTATCGTCAAGTATTAGAGAATACCCAAACATTTTCTATAATTAAGACTCAATGATAATCGTATTAACTCTTTGAATGAATTTAGTTTCTTCAAATTTATCAATTGCTTTTAAATAATTGTTCTGAGCGATACTTTCATATTTGTTATAACATTTAATAATTGATTCTGCAATTGATGATGGTTCTTTTACATAACAAAAAAAACCGTTTTCATTCTGATCAAAAATATCTCTTATTCCACCAACATCTGTAACAACAACAGCAATTCCATTAGCCATTGCCTCCATAATTGATACAGGCTGAGCCTCACTGGGCATATAGGTAGGGAGGCAAAGCACATGAGAGTTCTCTAAGATTTTCTTTTTAACTAAACCGTTGACAGTACCATGATATGTAACATATTTTGAATATTTCAATATTTTTTCGTTGACCAATTCACTAATTTCAGGTTCAATTGCTCCACACAAATCAATCCTATAATTAAGCCCAGACTGATTCAAATATTCAATTGAATCAAATAAATCTAAAACCCCTTTAGACTCCATTAAATTGCTTAAAAAAAGGATTTTCAATTCATGTCCATCCTTAATCTCATTAACTTTTCTTTTAACTATCAAATCATTTGCTAAATATTCATTCGAAATTCCATTCATACATATTGTGAGTTTACTTTCACAATTATCAAATGTTTTCGAAAATTTTTCAACATAAGTTTGTCCAAGAACTATTAATTTAGTTGCATTTCTTAAAGAATAGGCAATTATACTTTTTTTGAAACTCGAATAAGAAATATAATTTTTTAGAAAAACTTCACCGTGAAAATGTAAAATAACTTTCTTCTTAAAAGCCTTACCTATTAAAATAAATGGAATAAATCTTAAAAAACCAAAAAAAGACTCACCTGGAACTAAATATATAACATTTGGTTGCTTGATACATAATATTAATGTACCTTTAATTGACTGATAAGATGTAATTATGAATTTTCTAAATGACAGACTTCCCTGATAACTAAAATCTTGAAAATCATTTGAAGTATTTGTTATTAATCTATATATTCGTAAGCCCCTTTTCTTTAATCCATTATAAAGTAAACTATTTATAATAGCTACACCATGAATAGGAGGAGGAAAATTACCAGCAAAAAAAATATTCATCACTTTTTTAATTTATATGAAAATATATGTAAAATTAATTCAATTGCTGCTACGAAAAAATTTCGCCCACCCGTTTTAATTTTTGCTTTAAATGCCTCTTTAAAACTATTTAAATTCTCATTACTTATTCCACCAATGTACATGTGTAAAGTAATTTTATCTAAAAATCCTGCTTTTAGATCACAGCCCAATCTTAACAATAACTCATAATCTCCACTAATTTTATATGTTTCATTAAAATTTCCATGTTTTTTAAATAATTCTTTATTATGAAACATCCCTGCATGCAAAGTACTCATGAAGCGCTGGAATGTTTTCCAATTCCAGGCTTGGCCAACTGTACTTATTATATTATTTTGTGAATCTATCATTGAAATTTTTGACGAAATAAAATCAAACTCTTTACCTGAATTTGTGTTTATATAATTCACGTAGCTTTGGATAGCATCAGGTAAATAATAATCATCCGAACCCAAAAACGCAATCCATTCCCCGGTTGCTTGATGTAAACCTTTATTCCATGCATTATAAATTCCTGTATCTGGCTCTGAAATCCAATACTTAATTCTATCTTGATATTTTTTTATAATATCCACAGTCTTATCACTTGAATTTCCGTCTATAATAATAAACTCAATATTGGTATAAGACTGATTTATAACACTCAATATACATCTTTCAAGTGTTTTTTCAGAATTATATGTTGCTGTAATAATTGAAACTAAAAAGTTATTCATCAATATTTCCACTATTTAAATTATTAACATAAAGCTCTTTACCTTTCAAATAAAAAGAAATTAATAAAGTAACTATTAACAAGCCAGTCACATCTGGTCGCTGCAGGTAATTAACCAATAATATTAAACATGCCTTGAAGATTTCATTAATTCCAAACGTGCTTGTCTTTATGAAAAGTGAAATTATAAAAACCATTAGAAAAGGCATAAAAACAAAGAAAACACCTAAAATTCCATGATTTGCTAAAGTACCTAATATATTAGCACCAAAATAACCATATTTTGGATTGACAGTTGTTATACCATGACCAAATAATGGCGCATCTTTAAAGGCAATTAAAGCCCTTTCAGCTAACTGTTTTCTATTGTTTGCAATTACTTCTCCCTTTTCTTTATTATTATACAACCCCTCAATTCTACCAATTGTTTGTGCATGAATTTTAAAATATGTTTCAGATTTGTTTTTATTATTTTCCAGAAATTGGAATAGAATAATAAATAAAAACAAGCTAATAAATAAATACATTAAACGTCTATATGAAAAATAAAATAAAAGAAAAAAAAGAAAAAGGGATATATAGAATGCAACTGAAAGGGTAAAAAATCCACCAACAATTAAAATGATTTCATTTCTTCTATTGTTAAAATAAATTTTATTCAGCAAAATTGCCTGAATTAAGAAAAAACCGAAAGTTCCTGGTTCGTCAAAAAAACCACTAATCCTAATTAAAGTCCCATTTCCAACTTCAAATGGGCTTCTACCAAAAGAAATTAAATAATTGTATACATTCCGGCCATCGATATATTTAAAGGTATCAAAGTATCGCCCTCCAAACAATGCATAAAAAAAAACTAATACTCCTAAAACTACCATTACTTTCATAAGAAACACATACGACTCGATGAATCTCTCATATCCGAAATATATTAGAATAAAAATAGAAACTAATATAATTGAGACATCTTGTATAATAAGATTAACGTATGCAAAATCACGGTGCAAAACAAAATAGAAACCATAAAAGATTATCTGAATTATCAAAATTACATAAAGCTCTTTATAAAGAATAGTAATTTTTTTCTTTGAAAGAATCAAGATGAAAATCAAAAACAACAAACCAAAGGACAAGAATTTGTATGGATGCCATGATAACACAAAAAATGCAAAAGGGGCAACGTTTAATAAAAGTAACCACAAAATAAATAACGATAAACTGGTACTTTTTTTCTTAAGAATATTAATTTTCATTAACTAACTCTTTATAAGTTTTTAATAGTTTATGGACAATAATATCCTTATTATGTCTTGTTTGTGCTATTCCAATAGCATTATTTGATATTTCCATATATAGTTTTGGATCATCTTTTAGACGAAGAACAGATTTTACAATTTCATCAACTGATTTATTTTCTACAAGCAATCCACTTTTACCCTCATTTATAAGAGATGAAACCCCACCAACATTTGACGCAATTACAGGTAATCCTGAGATTTGGGCCTCGCAAACTGAATTTGGGCTATTGTCAATATAAGTTGGATGTAATAAACAAAATGATTGCTCAAATAATTTAACCATTTCCTCGGCATCAATTAATCCAGTTAATGAAATATTCTGATATGAATTATATAAATTTAATTTATCCTTTAAATGAATTAGAAGCTCTTCTGATGCATGCCCACATATTATTAGTTTATATCTATTATCCAATTCATGCAAACACTTAAATGCTAATAATGCCTCTTTATAACCTTTAATCGGATTAAATCCTCCAACATAAATTAAATTATAACTCTCATAATTATTAGACTGCATTGGATTAAACTGAGACCTTATAATTTCCCAATTGTGGAATATTTTTGCATATTTATTATTGTTTAAAACGATTCCCTCATCCCAATGGGTTCTACAAATAAAATTCTCTCTTCTTCTTAATTCTCTCTTTTCATAAAAGGAATCTATTAACCAACTTAAATAAATAATACTGAGTTTTGGTTTCCAATATTTTTTTACTTCACTCAAAACTCCTTGAATTGAAACTATTACCGGAATATTAACTTTCCCAACACCATTCCCAAACTGGTATTCAGTGCCATTTATATGTATTAAATCAAAATTCTTTTCATTTTCCTTTATCCAATTTCTTATTCTATATATTTTTATAAGTTTCAAAGTCAATATGTCAATAATTATATTGGGAATAGGCAAAAACACGAAGTTAATCCCATCTTTTTCGATCTTAACTATTTTATTAATCCTCCAATGGTAATTGCAAATTGTTAAATCCACATCTTTTTTGATTAGTTCTGCCAAACTGGTAATCCAAGGAACCGGGTGAAACTTAGATTTAGTTTTTGCAACAACTAAATCATAAGGATATGCTGCAAACCATAATACTTTTAGCTTTTTGTTCATGATCTTTTGAAGAAATGTTTCAATGGATAATATATGTTATAAAACACATAATGATATAGGAAATTATAATAATTCAGAAAAACTAAAGAATTCTTAATATGAGCCTTTCTAAGATACCCAATACCTTCCATTATGTAACCTCTTTCTGCAAACGAATTTGCCAATTCTAAATAATGATTCTTATAAATAATCGCAGATTTTGGCAGATTATTAATTATATTTGAAAATTCATTCAAAAACTTCAGTTTTGTACCTACTAGAAATCTAGGTTCCAACTTATTGATCCTTGATTCCAAATAAATGTTTACTAAATTCTCCTTAACTTGACATATTTTATACTTAGTTAAAACTCGCAGAAGAAATTCCCAATCCTGATGCCTTTGATATGAAACATTATAGCCACCAAATTCAACTGCCACCTCTTTTCTAATAAATAAAGTAGAACCAGAGGCAACCGGATTTTCCATAAGCAAAATGCTTTCTGTTAAATCTCCCTCCTCTTCAATATCATAATATTTTTGGACTTTATTATTATAATAAATTGAATAGAAACAATAGCATGCCCCCCAATCTTCATTTAAGTGTTTTAACCTATTATATTGCTTCTCAATTTTAGTTGGTAAGAAAACATCATCGTCATCAAGAAAGGCTAAAAAGTCACCTTTTGAATTTTTAATTCCAGTATTTCTTGCTGCCGAACCATTTAAGTTTTTAGGATGCTTAATATATTTAATTTTGGCATTATTTTCGAAGTCAAACATTAAGGACTCAGTTTCTTTCCGATAAATGGAAACCGGATCATTATCATCAATAACTAATACTTCAATATTTTGATATGTTTGATTTAAGGCACTCAAGATTGCACGAGATAAATAACTTGGTCGCTTAAAGGTAGGAATTATTATGCTAACTAAATCAGGTTTCATTTTAGAACTTATTACTATTTACAGTATTCTTAACATAATCGATATATATTTTAAAATTTGGTAAACTACTCTTTATATAGCTTCCTAATGAAACCGAAATTAATTTGTTTACTAAAAACTTCCATGATGGTATAAACATTACTATCATGGAGCATAACAAAGACAAAGCTACAGCCTCTATTGAAATAAAACTACCTAAATAAACAGCTATTGGAGTAATAATCAAAATAATCATATTCCAATAAAATTCAATATCGGTCCTTCCTGTAGCAGTCACCAAACTTCCTATTGGGTTTCCTATTGCTCTAAATATCATATAAATTGAAAGAATTTGCACCAGAGAAACAATGTTTTGGAAGCCTGTACCGTACAAGATTCGCACAATAAAAGAGGCAAAAATGGCCATAAAAATATAAATGGGTATATTAATGGTTGCTACCATGTTTAAAAGCTTCAAATAATAATATTTCAATGCCACTTTATCTTTTTGGAAATTTGCCAATAATGGCCCTGCAATTTTAGTTACAATCGGGTTTATTATCTGTACGGGTTTAAATACTAACTGCTTAGCTAGGCTATAACCTCCTAGTATTTCTGTCCCCAGCAGTTTTCCAATAATTAAAGTATCAATATCTCTATTAAAATAATTTATAACCTGCCCTCCTACCTGATACATTCCTATTTTCAAAAAAGGGATAGTTTCTCTAAAACTAAAATGAAAATTAAGGCCTATGTCATTTAACCCAACTATGAGAAAAACAATATTTGAAGTTATGTATTGAAAAAGCGCAGAATATACTAAAGCATATACACCATAATTATTTAAAGCTAAATATACAGCCAGAATTACTGAGGCAGGTGCTGTGGCAATATCAACAATAGATATTGTTTTAAATTTCATATCCTTCTGCCTAATAGTTTTAAATTGTCGGCCAACAGCAGAAATTATTAAACTCGATGCCATAATTGGGATTAGAATGCCTAATTCCCTTTCATTATAAAAACTTGCAATTCTCGAGCTTAGAAACCAGATTATTATAAACAATATTAAACTAAACATAAAGTTTAACCAATAAAGACTTGAATATTCATTTTTAGTAATGAACTGTTTATGAATTATAGCTGTCGTAATTCCCATATCCATAAAAAGATTCATAAAGTCTAAAACAAACATAACTAAAGCCATTAGACCAAAATCAGATTTATCAAGATACCTAGCTAATAATGATATTTTAATTATTGCCGCTAAACTTAGTATAACGGTAGAAACTGTTGTCCATTTTAACCCCGCTATTGCTTCCTTTTTAATATTCATTCAAAATAGCTTCAATTTGATTTTTAAGGCTTTCTAACACACTTTTTTCTCCTATCACTTCCATAAGGATTCTACGATTGTGTAATCTATCAGTCTCTGTTAATAAATCGAATTTTTCTATATTTATTTCAGTTAAATCTTTATTTATTGAGAAAACCCTTAAACCCCATGATTTTAGTAAATTATAGATTATATTACTTTCGTCTAAATAAATTTTAGCCCCCATCCATAACATGGCTAAAATATTACCAACAGCCTGTGATCGATAATGATTCATAATAACTATCCCACATTTTTGAAGATATAAATTATAATCTTTTAGAGGCATAAAATCATTAATCGGTTCAAAGTTGTTTTTAAAATATATAGAACCATACTTCAAGATTTGTAATTTATATTCAGTATCCCCATAACTCAATGGCGTAATTATTTTCCTATGACCTATATTAAATTTATGCAAAATTTCAAATGCTTCAATATGATTATTTGTTGCCGAAGCGGAGTTACCCAATAAAATATTGTCACTTGTTACATTTAGCAATTCAATGCCTTTAAAAATGAATTCAATGGGATAATAAGTATAACTAAAGAACCTAGCATTGGGATTTAGGTATTTTTTTTTCACTAAAAAGTCAAACTCCTGTTTACTTAGTAATCCAACATAATTAACTCTTTTAATAGCTTTTAAAATTAATGACCCATATGAAAACAATCTGAAACAAAGTAAGTAATACAAAATTTCTTTTATTTTTTTATCAAATGTTTTTTTTTCTTTTTTGTGTAACCCTTTTTTCTTTGTGAGATTACCAATAACATTTGAAGCTTCAGCTTGCGGATTATCATATATTTCCCATCCCCAGAATACCCAAATAATTTTTCCTTTTCCTCTATAATTTAGAATGATTTGAGCATTGACAATATCCATACCATGCAAAAAGATTAAAGAATAATTGTCAATATTTTTAACAAATTCTTTTATTTTTTTACGATTTGCTATTAATAAATCTACTCGTTCACTTTGAGTAACATGTTTTAGATTATAGCTGCTATGAGGTATTGATACCACATAAGTAGATTCGTTAGGTAATACTTTTTCAAATTGCCAGATTACACTATTAATAAACTTTTCATCTGGGGTCACATGAAGAATTCTATTCATTATAAAATTCTTTTATTGCTTCTGAAATTTCAACAACATGTTCTAATCTAAGTTCATAATATAGTGGTAGCCGTAATAATCTGTCAGCATAACTATCAGAATTTGGCAAGTTCGGTCGCTTCTGAGAATTATTTTTATAATACTCACTTTTATGGAGGGATAAATAATGAAAGACACTATGAATATCCTTAACTTTTAAGAATTTAATTAACTCATCCCTTTCCTTATCCGATTTGGTTAGAATATAAAATAAATGTCCGTTTACAGTTGCATAATCAGGAACTTCAATTAAATCAATGTGATTTCCTTTAAGACATTTTAACTTTTCATAATATGTATTCCAATATTCTTTTCGTTTTGTCTGAATAGAATCTAAAAATTCAATCTGTGCATAAAGGAAGGCCGCAATTATTTCTGATGGCAAAAATGAAGACCCAATATCAACCCACCCATATTTATTCACCTCACCTCTAAAAAATTCTGCTCTGTTTGTTCCTTTTTCCCAAATGATTTCGGCTCGCTTGATGAACCTTTCGTCATTAATTCCTAGCATACCGCCCTCTCCAGTTTGAATATTCTTTGTTTCATGAAAAGAGAATGCCGAAAGGTGACCAATGGTACCCAATGGTTTCCCGTTATAATAAGAATCAATTGCTTGAGCAGCATCCTCTATTACAAATAAATTGTACTTTTCTGCAATACTCATAATCTTGTCCATATTGCATGCTATCCCTGCATAATGAACTGGAACAATTGCTTTTGTTTTTTCCGTAATTAACTTCTCTATTAGGTTTTCATCCAAATTTGGATTATCCTCTCTACTGTCTATAAACACAATAGTTGCACCCTGCCTTACAAACGCCAGAGCTGTAGATACAAATGTATAAGAAGGAATTATTACCTCATCACCTGGCTTTATATCAATAAGCAATGCACACATTTCTAGTGCATCAGTACATGATGTTGTCAAAAGCACCTTCTTAAATCCATATTTTTCCTCAAAATATTTCTGGCAAAGCTTTGTATATTTACCATTTCCGGATATATGACCTGATGATACCGCGTCATAAATATAATGTACTTCTTTTCCAGTGATATAAGGCTTATTAAACGGAATCATTTCTAAAATTTTTTAAGTTCAATTAAATAATTTATATGTCAATGTCTCTTGAAAAAGTTGTTATTAAATTATAACCATCCCAAATAAGTGAAAATTCTGAAGTCTGTCCAATTGGAACAATACGATCAAGCCCTACCGGTGTTGCCGTTTTTATAAATGTTTCAATAGCCTTTTTTGTCAGTCCGTAATATGCCAAAGTTTGGTATTTCCTGTTTATTATGGGTGCAATCTCATCTAATGATTGAGCATGATACTCAGAAAAATAGCCTCCTGTACACCTAAATTCATCTATTGTTACTGGCAGTGTATCAATTTGAACACGCCATAAATTATTTGAATTTCCTTCGGCTTTTATTTTTCTATCGGATTTGATAGCCTGACTGTAAAAAGCGGTTAACTTATCAACGGCCATTACTGCTTGAAAATTGTATTTTTTTTCGACCAAATCCGATAGTGAATCCCAAAACATTTGCCGCGCTTTTTCAACATTCTTATTTTCACCCAACCAGACTACCAGATGTGGTGCTGTACATGCATTCTGATCAAACAAGTATGTATCATTGTAAAATCCCTGTGCCAACCTTTCGAGGTTAATTCCGTGCACCAATTCGTCAGCATTTATGACACAAAATGAATAACGGTCGGCAAAAGTAACATCAAATGAGCGCGCCGGAAGCTGGTTGCGGCGGATATCAGCAATGGTTTGATCGCCACCCCAGATTACCCGTACATCGCAGATGGATGAAAAATATTTTGTGGCCTGACTTTCGCGTGGATATTTTACAAGCAGCATCCTGTTCCCCATCTCCATGAATTGGTCATTTTCTGCAACCTTTTCAATGGCTCTACAAATCATCTGAACCTGCTCGAATTCTTTTGATGGTACACGCACTATATTTATATTCCCTGATAAAATACCACTAATCAACGAATAAGCAAAATTTACTGGTACGTTTGACGGAGCTACATGAAAGACTATGCCTCTGCCCAACCGAAGCCCCTCATTAGTATCGTACAATTTCTTTAAGTTAAAAATGTTGGCCTTTCGGCAGAAAAAGGCAAAGGTTGCTACATCGGGATACTGACGGATATTTATATCTGTATTTAATTGTTTTGAAAGTGCATCAAGAAATTGAACGGCCATATTATCAAAAGGCATGCTGGCCTTTTGAGCCAATAATAGATTTTCCTCGAATTTTCTTGGAAAAACGCAAGTTACTTCGTTAAAATTTTGTTGCATAAACATCACTGCATCCTCTTATTTCAGCATTTTGTAGCCTACCCACAATTTTAAAATATTTTCCTTTTCGTCCGCATGGGCAATTATCTTCACCCATTAGCATTCCTTCATCCTCGGTTAATAAGGAGTGGCCCGGGTAACTTTTGGGCAAAACCGAAACAACCTGAATTATTCCTCTTTCACCTACCCTTGCAATTGAAAAATCAGTGGCGCGGCGGATAACCACATCCGAAAAAACCGATGCGTGCAAATACCCGGCTTCACATTCCATATAAATTGAACCGGTTTGTTCCACCATTCCATAATAGTCGTGCACATTGTTAATGCCGCAGACCTGATTTAGTTTTTGCTTAAACTCTGCTGATGAGATAGACTCTGCTGCCAATTTTTTCCATCCGCCGCCATGAATCAATACGCCATTAGATAAATCAAGCTTTATTTTTTTTGCTACCAGTTCTTTATAAAAATGCTGCCAAATCATAAACGTAAACCCAAACAGAAAAATACGTTCACCTTTGTGGTTTTCCAAAAACTCGCAAATACCATCAGTATTCAACTCCATATTTTCATTCAGTGCATAAATACGTTTGGCTCCAAACATCGAAAAACCTAAAATACCCGCTCCTCTTGCCGAAAACATATTACGGTCTTTTAAGACCGATTCTGAATCTATTATAATCATGGGAACTCGCTGTTTCCCAATTACTGACGATACAATTTTGGTTAAAACTTTGGTCTGGTTGGCTGCTGTATCCTTGTCAAGAAAAATTTTTGAAACCTGTTGTCCCGTTGTACCCGAAGATGTCATAGTTTTTACCACCTCACTTTTGGGAATACTCAATAAGTCGAACAATTTGAAAAGTCGAACAGGCAAAAACGGAATTGCCTCATAACCAGCATTAGCCGATATATCAAATCCGTAAGCATCCAACATTTTTTTGTAGGGTTCGCAATTTTGATAATGATAACGCGTTAACTGGCCTAAGTATTCATTCAACAGTTCCCTTTTTTGGGTACTATTAAGATGGTAAGGGGGAATGTTTAAAAAGTCAGTTAGTTCCATTATTGATTAGCTAATTGGGCATAAAGGGTTTTACCCGATGGGTTTTTTGGAATTGTGTCAATACATTTTACTGAAAATGCCTTAGGATTTATTCCAGTTTTACCTGATATATAATTTATAACATTTTCAGTTTGGGTAGGCTCTGTAATATATATAACCATTTGGTCATCAACACCAACACAGGCACATTCGGGTACCATATTTTTCAATATCTGTTCTGTTTCGTCCAAATTTACCCGATTGCCAAAAAGCTTTATAAAACGCTTGTTTCTTCCCACAATATAATAGAATCCCTCAGCATCTCGCTTTGCCATATCGCCGGTATAAAGTATTCCATTGTTTTCATCAGCTTTGGCAAGATCATTTATGCCTTCTGCGTATCCCATTGATACATTTTTACCACGATAAACCAATTCTCCTACAACTTCAGGCTCTTGAATTATTTGTTTCTGATGGTCGATAAGCCAAAATTCGCCTCCAGGTATGGCAATACCCATACTACCTGCCTTTGCTACTGCATATTCATTCGGCAAATAGGCCATTCGGGCAGTGGCCTCTGTTTGACCATACATTACAAAAAATCGTTTACCCATAGTATGGCAGAAAGCGGCAAACTCATTTGTATATTTTAAGTTTAGTTTACCCCCTGCCTGAGTAAGTGTTTTTAAATGCGGCAATTCCATTTTGAAAAAGCGTAACATACTTAACATTTCAAAAGTATAAGGCACTCCACTGAGCGATGTGGCTTTTCCACTTTTAAGCAACTCCCAGAAACCCTTTTCCATAACCGATTTATCGGTAAGAAGCAAGGTGGCACCTTTAATTAAATGGCTGTTTATTATTGATAACCCAAAAGAATAATTCATGGGCAAAGCCGTAATGGGGCGCTCATTTTCATCAATTGATAGGTATTCGGCAATTGAATTGGCATTAGATAACAAATTTTCGTAACTAATACGAACCAATTTGGGACTGCCTGTACTTCCTGATGTCGCAAAAAGCAATGCTAGGTCGGGATGCAAGGGTTTTGAATTGCTGCTATCAAATGTTAACAATGTGTATGATTCCCACGAAAAAACTTCGGTGCCTGCTTTAAATTCACCAACCATATCAGAAGGCAACCAAATATATGTTGGAGTATATATTTCAAATAACGTTGTTCGAAGTTGGGCCTCAAGTTTGGCATCGAGCATAATGGGAACCACTTTGTTCGAAATCATTCCTAAATAGCCAAATAAAGAGGCTGGTGTATTTTTACAAAAACAAAACGCCAGACTTCGAGTCTTTGTTTTTGCTTTAAACTGATTGTCGAACACATTAAAATCTGAATAATAGAGTATCCGGCCATCATCGCAAATTGCTAACTTATTATTAGAATATTGGTTAAAACCATTAATAATGACCATATTAAAGGGCTATGTATCGGTTTTCGATGGCACTTGCCAGTTGTTCGGGCAAGAGTCCATTTTGTTCGAGATTATACTTATAGTTTCCGCAATGCTTAAACGCATCGTCAATACCTAAGCGTAAAAGTGGTACTGCTACACCAAATTGCGTGATGCACTCGGCAACGACCGCACCCAAACCTCCTATTTTACTGTGTTCCTCAACCGAAACTAAAAGTTTTGATATTTGGGTTGATTCCATAATGGCGGCTTCATCAATAGGTTTTATTGTATGTATATTAACCACCCTTACCAGAATTCCTTTTGCCTCCAATATTTCGGCAGCTTTGATGGCATTGTAAACCATGCTGCCAGTAGCAAAAACAGTAACATTACCTAATGGGCGCAAAACAACTGCCTTGCCTATTTCAAACGGGTAATCCTCTTTATATACCATTGGGTTATTAAGCTCACCTGTTAACCGCACGTAAACTGGTCCATTGTGATTTGCCGCAGCCAAAGCTATTTTAACCGACTCGGTAGCATCGGCTGGAGATAAAATAGTGATATTGGGAATAGCACGCACCATGGATAAATCCTCGATAGTGTAATGCGTATTACCCGAAAAACCCATTACCAACCCTGCTCCCGAACCTACAATTTTTACGTTGCTTTGCATATAACCCAGATAATGGCGTACCTGTTCGCAACTCCGCATGGTTATAAAAGTGGCATAGGTGGTGGCAAACACAATGTGACCCTCATCGGCCAAACCTGCTGATACACCAATCATATTTTGTTCGGCTATACCAACGTTTACAAATTTTTGGGGATGCTGGTTCATAAACCGCTCTAATCCCGATAAAAAACCTAAATCAGCCGTAACAATCATTAATTTAGGATATTGCTCCGCAATATCAAATACAGCTACCCCAAAAAATGCACCGCGTTGGCCCAATTTGGCCCAAGTTCTGAAATTTATAGAAGTGAATTCAATCATCTGACTTCAAAATAAGGGTTGGTTGTTCGGCCATAGCTAATTGGAATTGTTCCGGGGTTAAACGGCTATGATGCCATTCTTTTCTATACTCCATAAACGACACTCCCTTTCCTTTTACCGTATTGGCGACAATAGCATTGGGTTTACCAATAGCTTTTTGAGCGAAAGCATTATATAATGCCTCAACATTATGTCCATCAACGCTTTGTGTTTTAAAACCAAAGGCATCAAGCTTTGATGCTAAACTACCAACATTGAGCACATCTTTACTTTCACCATCGTATTGAAGTTTATTATCATCAATTATTAGGGTAATATTATCGAGTTTGAAATGCGATGCCGACATTAATGCCTCCCAAACTGAGCCTTCATTGCATTCGCCATCACCAACAATAACATAAACATGATGATTAAGCCGGGCACGTTTCCCAGCAATGGCTACCCCAACCGCATAAGGAACACCCATTCCCAAACTACCTCCTGAAAACTCAATTCCCTTGGATATATCCCGTGTAGCATGTCCATGCAAAAAACTTCCGTTTTGCTCAAATAACAATAATTCGTCATCCGAAAGAAATCCGAAACTGTTGAGTGCCGTATAATAAGCTAACACACAATGTCCTTTACTCACAATTAAACGATCGCGTTCTTTATCATCGGGCTTGGCCGAATTGTATTTCATTACAGCTCCATAAAGTGTAGCAAAAATCTCAATAGCCGATAAACCACCTCCTAAGTGTGCTCCGTTGCTGCCAGAATCGAGCGCCATTTTAAGCGCCCTATTTCGTAATGCAATGGCCAATTGTTGTGTTTTAATTTTTAAGTTGGTCTCCATCATATTACATTCCTCCATCGACACGAATCACTTGACCATTAATAAATTGTGCATTATCCGAAGCCAAAAATAAAGTTACCTTTGCTATTTCATCGGGGGTCGCTAATCGCTTCATTGAACTCTGATTTATCATCCTTTCTTTTGCTTTTACTTCCATCTGTCGAGCCATGCTTGTATCAGTTAAACCCGGGGCTATCGCGTTTACCCTTATATTATCGGGACCTAGCTCCATAGCAAGTGTTTTAGTGGCGTAAATAAGGGCTGCTTTACTTGAGCCATAGGCAATAAAACCCTCTTCGGGGTCTATACCTGCTATGGATGCCAGATTTATAACACTACCCGATTGTTGCTTTTTCATTAATTTTGTAACCAGTTGGGTTATGAGCAATTGAGAGAAAAAATTAATATTGAAAATATCACGTATTTGTTGAATTGATGTCATCTGAAAAAAACTACCATGTGCAACACCAGCATTATTAACCAAAATGTCAATACGATCACGATTTTTTAACAATGGCCTCAGACTATCTTTAATCTGCTGTTCGTTAGCTAAATCAAAATGTAAACTCTTAATTGAAACCTTATTATTGGTGGCCAAACTTTTTAATTTGGCTTCAAAATCGATATCTAGCGTACGGTAACAAGCCCAAATATTAGCTCCGTTTTGGGCAAATAATTCCATAATCGTTTGCCCAATTCCGCGATTAACCCCTGTTATAAGGGCTACTTTGTTTTCGAGTAATCTACAGCTTGACATCGTATTTTGCTAAAATCTCTTTACCTTTTACGTATGAAGAGAAATCAATTATGTCATCAGTATCCAACATTATATCAAAGGCATCTTCCAAATTTGCCATTAACCCCATATGCCCCACTGAATCCCAAGTTGAAACAGATTGGTAGGTTAAGGTTGACAATTGATCTTCAGTAACCTGAAGATGGTTGATAAAAACTTCTTTGTATTTTTGAATCGTATCCATCCAAACTATATTTTAATTAATTGTGTTTTACAAAAACATATTGCAAATTGTTTAACAGAAAACCTTGTTGTGTATGACTTCTGACAACAGGTAAGTTATTGGTCGATGCATAAGTAGATATCATTTTACCACCTCGTGCAATAGATTCATCAATGGGTTTTCGTAAGGTAGTAAAGCCCATTCCCAAAGATTCAAACTTTTTATAAAGTCCGGCCAAAAATGGATAAAATACTCCCTCATCAATCTGTTTAAAGGTGAAAAAACCGATAGTATCTGTTTTGTAGGTTATTTTATAAGCCTGTGACCCACGCTCCAATTCATCGGCAATCCAGTTACAATATCGTTGAGCGGCTTGTTCTTTAGTAAAATAAGGATCAAGTATTATACGATCGGTACCAAAAAGTCCATTATGAATCTCGGTATACAATCCGGTTAAATCTTTCGACTCCATTTCTCTATATTCCACAACCTTATTAAGTCGCTCCTGCAACGGTAGCAATTTGGCTTCGAAAAGTCTCAATTGAAAGTTAATACTCCCTTCAATATAGGTAAACCCTAAATTGGAGAGATAGGTATTAATGTCGAATCGGTTGACAGGAACTTTTACAACAACATAAGGTGTATTCAACAGTAATAATTCCTTTTTTTTTACTACGGTTATGAAATCGGAATCTTCAATAACAATCTCCTTGCAATCAACCCCCAAATTTCGCTTTTCCCAAATAGCATCTACAACCCTCATAGTTCAAAAATTTGCGCTAAAATAGTTATTAATTTACATTTTAAAAAGAAGTATTCCACAGAGAATAAAGTAATCAAAAAACAAAATTTTTATTTATTTAGTGGCTAAACAAATCTCTGCAAATATCTAAAATTACAAACTCCAATAATTTAATTCTTTTATTTTGCATCGATATATTCCTTTTAAATCGACAAACAACCCACTGCTTGAAAGCAAAGACTTAAAATAATCCTCTGATAAGTTTTTGTATTCGACATGCTGAACGGCTAAAATTATTGCATCATAAATTCCACAGGGGTGTTCCACCATCTTGTATCCGTATTCATGCTGTACTTCTTCTATTGAGGCATGTGGGTCAATGGCATCTACACCTACACTGAATGATTCGAGTTCCCTTAAAATATCCACCACTTTTGAGTTGCGGATATCCGATACATCCTCTTTAAAGGTTACTCCCATAATTAACACCCTTGCTTCTCTGGGATTTTTATCCTGCTTGATGATCTTTTTTACCACCTGTTTGGCAACATAGCCTCCCATGCTGTCGTTTACAAAACGGCCTGAATCAATCATCTTTGCATGGTAACCCAACTCTTTGGCTTTGTAAAGTAAATAATAGGGATCAACACCAATGCAATGGCCACCTACCAATCCGGGGAAAAACTTAAGGAAATTCCATTTGGTTCCGGCCGCTTCCAACACATCGTATGTATTAATTCCCATACGACTAAAAATAAGCGATAGTTCATTCATCAGGGCAATATTGACATCGCGCTGTGTATTCTCAATTATTTTGGCTGCTTCGGCTACTTTTATGCTGGGAGCGCGATGCACCCCGGCTTTAATTACCATTTCGTAAACATGGGCAATGTTGTGTAATGCTTCAGCATCGTTCCCCGACACCACCTTGGTTATAGTAGTCAAAGTATGCTCTTTATCACCAGGATTGATGCGTTCTGGTGAAAATCCAACTTTAAAATCCAAACCCATTTTCAAACCTGAAAGTTCCTCCAAAACAGGTACACAATCTTCCTCGGTACAACCCGGATAAACTGTGGATTCAAATACTACATAATCTCCCTTTTTTAATATCTTTCCTACAGTTCGACTTGCTGCCAAAACAGGCCCTAAATCAGGCTGATTATGTTCATCAATTGGAGTAGGAACAGCAACTATATGAAATTGTGCTTGTTCTAAATCATCGACATTGGCTGTAAACAATATATCGCATCCTTCAAAATCCTTACTATCTAACTCCTTGCTTGGATCAATATTCTTTTTCATCAATTCCACCCTGTCTGGTTTTATATCAAAACCAACAACCTTTGCTTGTTTTGCAAACTCCAAAGCAATGGGTAGCCCTACGTAACCTAACCCTATTACTGAAATTTTTGCTTGCTTATTTTTTATCTTTTGATACATTTTAAAATATTTTTAACCTATAAAATTTTGATAAACCCTTTTGATCCCCTCTTCCAAATTCACTTTTTCTTTCCAGCCTAAACCATTAATTTTGCTAACATCTAAAAGTTTACGAGGAGTTCCATCGGGTTTGCTTGAGTCCCATATTATTTGGCCGTCAAAGTTAACAATTTCTTTTACTTTTTCAGCCAGTTCTTTAATGGTTAAATCTTTTCCAGTACCAATATTAATATGCGTGTTTTTGATTTCGGATTTAGGATTTCGGATATCAGTTATAAGATTTACAAAATCGATGTTTTGCAGACAATAAACGCAGGCTTCTGCCAAGTCTTCCACATAAAGAAACTCCCGATAAGGACTTCCAGTTCCCCACAGGGTAACCGAAACTTCTCCATTTACTTCTTTCTTAATCCCATATTTAGCAAGTTTTTCTAATATCTGATCTTCAGCGTCAGCCCCGGTTACACCCTCTATGGGTAATTTATTTAAATCGGAACGAAGTGATTTCCAATCGTTGTTCCTTAAGCATTTACCCAAATGCATTTTGCGAATTAATGCGGGTAAAACATGGCTTTTTTCCAAATCGTAATTATCGTTCGGTCCATATAAATTGGTCGGCATCACCGAGATAAAATTTGTTCCATACTGCAAGTTGTATGATTCGCACATTTTAATACCCGCAATTTTAGCTATCGCATACGGTTCATTGGTATATTCCAAATCGCTGGTAAGCAAATATTCCTCCTTAAGCGGTTGCGGTGCCATTTTGGGATAAATGCATGAGGATCCTAAAAACAACAGTTTCTTCACTCCATGCACATAAGCCTGGTGAATGATGTTATTCTGAATCATCAGGTTCTCGTAAATAAACTGAGCACGATAGGTGTTGTTGGCAACAATACCACCCACTTTTGCCGCTGCTAAAACCACATATTCCGGCTTTTCTGCAGCAAAGAAATCGGCTACAGCCTGCTGATTGGTTAGATTGAGTTCTGAGAAATCACGATAAACAAAGTTCGAGTAGCCTTGTTTTTCCAATTCCCTCAGAATAGCCGAACCTACCATTCCTTTGTGTCCGGCAATGTATATTTTTGATTCTTTATTCATATTTTTTTATGCCACGAATGCACATACAACCACTAATAATTTCAACACATTCGTTAGTATAAATTCGTGTATATTAGTGGCTGGCAATTATTCAAAGTATTTTAAAGTTTGATACCCACCTTTACGCAAATATGCATCTTTCTGCATAAGCTTAATGTCCGAACGCATCATGTCTTTAATCAATCCGTCCAAATCGTACTCTGGCTTCCAGCCCAATTTTGTTTGGGCTTTAGTTGGATCGCCTATCAACAAATCCACCTCGGTTGGGCGGAAATATTTTGGATCGACCCCCACAATAACCTCTTTGTTTTCAATTCTCTTTTGAATATTATCGAGATAAAATTCTCCAACTCTTTCAACAAAAATGCTTTTATCAACTGCCGTAAAATAGCCTTTTTCGTCAACACCCTCTCCTTCAAAAGTAAGGATTAATCCCACTTCAGCAGCAGCTTTACAAATAAAATCACGAATAGTCGTGGTTATTCCCGTAGCAATTACATAATCATCGGGTTGATCTTGTTGCAAAATCAAATACATAGCCTTGATGTAATCTTTGGCATGGCCCCAGTCGCGCTTCGAGGACAGGTTTCCCATAAAAACCTTATCCTGCATACCCAAAGCAATGCGAGACAAGGCACGGGTAACTTTACGGGTAACAAAAGTTTCCCCTCTAATGGGCGATTCGTGATTAAACAAAATCCCATTGCTGGCATGCATTTTATAAGCTTCGCGGTAATTTACTGTGATCCAATAAGCATACATCTTTGCAACCGCGTAGGGTGAGCGTGGATAAAAAGGAGTACGTTCCGACTGAGGAACTTCCTGCACCAAGCCATAAAGCTCGGAAGTAGAAGCCTGGTAAATTCTGGTCTTTTCGGTTAATCCCAAGAGGCGAACCGCTTCCAGAATTCTTAGTGTGCCAATTCCATCGGCATTAGCCACATATTCAGGACTATCGAAGCTAACCTTCACATGGCTCATTGCCGCTAGATTATAAATTTCATCCGGCTGAGTTTCCTGAATAATGCGGGTTAGGTTCATCGAATCAGTTAAATCGCCATAATGCAACATCAAGTTGCGGTTCTCAACATGCGGATCCTGATAAAGATGGTCAATCCGGTCAGTATTGAATAGCGATGACCGACGTTTCAATCCATGTACAAGATAACCTTTTTTTAATAAATATTCCGCTAAATATGCTCCGTCTTGACCTGTAATGCCTGTAATTAATGCTATCTTTTGTTTAGTCATAATAATGTTATGATATAGTAATCAAATCATTAAATTCTTATTTTCCCACTCCAAAATACCTAAACCCGATTTTTTCCAGCTTTTCTTTTTCAAGGATATTCCTTCCGTCGAACACAAACGCCGGTTTCATCATGTTATTGTATATTTTTTGCCAGTCGTAGGTTTTAAATTCGTCCCATTCGGTTAAAATAGCAATGGCATGAGCGTCTTTGCAAGCTTCGTATGGATCTGCAATTGGTTTTAGTAGTTCCCTGTTTTCGGCTTCACTGCGAGAGTTTAGATATTCCAAATCGTTGAACATATTCTGGGGCTTAACCTTTGGATCGTAAACTGAAATGGTTGCCAAATCGTTCATTAAATGGTTGGCAACGTACATGGCAGGTGTTTCACGGGTGTCGTTGGTATCTTTTTTAAAAGCCCATCCTAAAAAAGCTATTTTTTTGCCCGAAACTGTATTAAATAGTGTAGTTATTATTTTATCGGCAAAGCGGCGTTTTTGGTAATCGTTCATTATGATGACCTGTTCCCAGTAATCGGCCACCTCTTGCAAACCTAGTGTTTGACAAATATAAACCAGGTTTAAAATATCCTTCTGGAAACAGGAACCGCCAAAACCTACCGATGATTTTAGAAATTTCGACCCGATACGGCTATCGGCACCAATGGCCCGGCCAACCTCTTCCACATTAGCCCCGGTTTTTTCGCAAAGGGCCGAAAGTGAGTTAATAGACGAAACGCGTTGAGCCAAAAAGGCGTTGGCCGTAAGCTTTGATAACTCCGAAGACCAAACATTGGTGGTTAAGATGCGCTCTTTGGGCAACCAATGGGCGTAAACATCTACCAATGCATGAATGGCTTCCTTCCCTTCGGGGGTTTGTTCGCCACCAATCAGTACCCGATCTGCATTGTGTAAATCTTTAATGGCGGTTCCTTCGGCCAAAAATTCAGGATTCGAAAGGATTTGGTATTTCACTCCGTTTCCGGTATTGTCAAGAATGGAACGTAAGGTTTCGGCTGTACGCACAGGCAAGGTTGATTTTTCGACCACTATTTTATCGGTGGTCGAAACATGGGCAATCTGACGGGCACACAGTTCAATGTATTTCAAATCGGCAGCCATCCCTTTGCCTTTTCCATAGGTTTTGGTGGGTGTATTTACCGAGATGAATATCATTTGGGCTTCATCAATCGCTTTATCCACATCGGTTGAAAAAAACAGGTTCCGTCCACGGGCTTCAGCCACCACCTCTTTTAATCCAGGCTCATAAATGGGAAGTTTTTCCAGGTTTTTATCATTCCAATCAGCAATACGTTGTTTGTTTACATCAACAACAGTTACCTTAATTTCGGGGCATTTTTGGGCAATTACTGCCATGGTGGGTCCACCTACATAACCCGCCCCAATACAACAAATATTATTTATATCTTTCATAATAAACGCTATCTTGACAACTTTAATAAATATTGGCCATATTCATTTTTACTTAACGGACCTGCCAAAAGCTGTACCTGCTCTTTCGAAATAAATCCCCGTTTAAAGGCAATCTCCTCAGGGCACGATACCATTAACCCGGTCCGCTTTTGCAAAGTTTCAATAAAGTTGCTGGCTTCAATCAGGCTTTCGTGGGTACCAGTATCGAGCCAGGCAAAACCACGGCCCATGAGTTCCACTTTTAAGGAATCCAATTTTAGATATTCCTGATTCACCGTGGTAATTTCTAATTCTCCCCGTGTTGATGGCTTAATGGTTTTGGCAATTTGCACCACACTGTTTGGATAAAAATAGAGCCCGACCACAGCATAGTTCGATCTTGGTTCTTTGGGTTTTTCCTCAATGGAAACAACCTTTCCTGTTTCATCAAACTCAGCCACACCATAGCGTTCAGGGTCGTTTACGTAATAGCCAAAAACAGTAGCCTGCTTATCAACTTCTACATTTTTCCGTGCATTTTTCAAAAGTTCCGGTAAACCATGACCATAAAAAATATTGTCGCCTAAAACCAGACAGGCATCATCGGTTCCAATAAAAGTATCTCCAATAATGAAGGCTTGAGCCAGTCCATCGGGTGAAGGTTGTTCGGCATACTCCAAATTGATGCCCCAATCCTTTCCTGTACCTAACAAACGTTTAAACCCAGGCAAATCATCCGGTGTAGAAATGACCAAAATATCTTTGATCCCCGCCAACATCAAAGTGGTGAGCGGGTAATAAATCATGGGTTTATCGTAAATGGGAAGCATTTGCTTTGAAATCCCTTTGGTAATTGGATACAGACGTGTTCCACTTCCTCCGGCTAAAATTATTCCTTTCATTGTTAGGCTATTAGGTGACTAATTAAAATTTGTTCAAGTTTATTTTAAAGCGCCGCAAGATAATACAATATTTTTTTTTTGAATAACTTTTTAATATGTCAATGGGCAAGGAATTCCGACCTCGGCTTACAACAATCTCTTACTAAGAACGAAAGAATCTTTCAATCGTGTGGATAACTTTCAATTGATGCTCCTCTGAGAGTTCAAAATAAAAAGGTAGCCGGACCAAAGTATCGGAAAAATGATCCGAATTAGGTAACGGATTCCCCCGATATTTATTGCTGTAAAAAGGACTGCTGTGCAAGCTAAGGTAATGGAATACCGCATGAACCCCATGCTGCTTCAAAAAAGTCAATAATTGGTTGCGCTGATCGGCTGTATTGCAAAGTAAATAAAACATGTGGGCATTGTTGGTAGCATATTCAGGAATAACGGGTAACTTGAAATAACCTTCTGTTTCAAGTTCCTTAAGTGACTTAAAATATTGATTCCAGATTTCTTTACGGCGGTTTTGTATCTCATGTAAATGTTCTAATTGAGCAAATAAAAAGGCTGCAATAATATCGGAAGGTAAAAAAGAGGAGCCTGTATCTACCCATCCGTATTTATTCACTTCACCCCGAAAGAATTCTGCACGATTGGTCCCTTTTTCCCAAAGGATTTCGGCACGTTTGATAAACTTTTCATCGTTAATACCCAAAAAACCCCCTTCGCCCGATTGGATGTTCTTGGTTTCATGAAACGAAAATGCCGACAAATGCCCAATGGTACCAAGAGGCCTGCCCTTGTAATAGGAATCGATGGCCTGGGCGGCATCTTCAATTACATATAACTGATGTTTATGTGCCAACTCCATGATGGCATCCATATCGCAGGCAACCCCGGCATAATGGACAGGAACAATGGCTTTTGTTTTTGAATTTATCAAGGATTCCAGTTTTGTTGCATCCAAATTGGGATGTTCGGGTGTACTATCGGCAAAAACGATGTCAGCTCCCTGGCGAACAAAAGCCAAAGCTGTTGAAACAAAGGTATACGAGGGAATGATAACTTCATCGCCTGGCTGAATGTTGATAAGCATGGCAGCCATCTCCAGGGCATCGGTACACGAAGTGGTTAATAATACTTTTTTAAACCCAAATGAGTCTTTTAAAAACCGGTGACATTCTTTGGTAAAAGTGCCATTTCCTGAAATGTGCCCGGTGTTTACTGCCTCAAAAATATATTGAGTCTCTTTCCCGGTTAAATAAGGTTTGTTAAAGGGTATCATATTCTTTTTTCTTTGCAACAATTAAACAAGAGGTACCAAAAGGAATTGATTTATAATTCTGTATCCTACCTAATTCCCATTTCCATACTGAATTCAGAATTTCCCCGATAAATCCTTTATTTTGAGTATGTTCGGAACTGTTATCTTTTTTCGTTTTCTTTCTGATTCCCAATACTGATGACATTGTTCTTAAAACAAATAATGGAACTGTGAGGATACTAAATAAATAGGTTGAATAAACTATTTCAAAATTGTTGTTTTTAAGTAATTTTTTGATCGACCTTCGGGAGTATCTTCTATAATGACCAGCATCGGTATCTTCGTCAGACCATAGGAATTTGTAAGCGGGAACAGTTGCATAAAAAATCCCATCCTTTTTGAGCATTTTGTGAATATCCTTAACAAATCTATCATCATCATGGATATGCTCGATTACATCAAAAGTGCCAATTGTCGGTAACTGACCCTTCAATTCAAATAAATCGTTTAAAGTACCACAAAAAACATTCTCAACATTTCGTCTCTTCGCATTTAAAACGCCTTCAAGGCCTGGTTCAACTAATACAACCGGAGCACCTGCATTTTCAATGGCTTTGGTAACAAACCCATTTCCGCCACCAATATCAAAAAACAAATCATTTAACGAATATTTTGCTATCAATGAAACTATACAATTATTTCGATGTCGAAACCAGAAACTATTTTCTTCTAAATTAAAACAAGCATTATAACCTTCTTTAGGATAAGAAACCTGCAATGATTTTGATGAATACCAAATTCCATCATTGAAAGAAAAATTGTCTGACAAAGAGCAAGAATCTTTAAACTTATTGATATTCATTTTTATTAATTTCTTAAATAATTCATAGGATAAGCCTTAAGATCACCTTGATATTGAAAACATCTTATATTCATTGTACATTGTCCATTATCCATTGTCCATTATTTATATTCACCTCTTCTTCAACAACAAAAAGGGGTCTGGCTTTCACTTCGTCGAATATTTTTCCCATATAAATGCCCAGAATTCCCATGATGAAAAGGATTAATCCCCCAACAAACCAAATTGAAAAAATGGTGGAGGTAAAACCGGGGACCTTTATAATGCCTGATAAATGGGCAAGAATATTGTAAACTGCTAAAATCAAAGAAAGGAACGAAACAATAAAGCCCAGTTTTACAGCCAAACGCAAAGGTTTATTGGAATTGGCAATGGAAGCATCAACAGCCAATTTTACCAGTTTCCGGAATGAGTAAGACGATTTGCCTTCAAATCGTTCAGCATGTTGTACCTCGATGGCAGTTTTTTTAAATCCCAGAAAATTCACCAACGTGGTAAATGCCCGGCTATGCTCATTCATCAGGTTAAATTGCCGGATGACTTTATAATGGTAAATACCAAAATTGGCAATGGAATTATCGGAATTTATATCGCTCAGATAATCAAAAACCAGGTAGAAGATTTTAGAACTTAGACGTTTGAAGAAATGGTCCTGGCGGACTACCCGCCTTGCATACACAATGTGGAACCCTTCCAAAGCTTTTTGATACAAACGGACAATCTCATCGGGGCGGTCCTGTAAATCGCAGTCCATTACCACCACCCACTCACCCTTTATGTATTTTAATCCTGCTGAAATAGCATTATGTTGGCCAAAATTCCGGCTCAATTTAACTCCTTTGATTCTTTTATCCATTTGGCAGGCAATCCCGATTTCATTCCAGGAATTATCAGGTGAGGCATCCTCGACCAGAATAATTTCAAAATCAGGAGTAATTTTTGAGAGCTCCGCCAATAACTGCTTAACCAATTCCGGAATAATCTTCTCGGCACGATAAACAGGCGAAACTACAGAAATCTTAATGGGTTGCTCCATAAACTTTATAGTTATTTGGCTAATATATCACAATTGCGCGATAATGTCTCAATCAAATCGTATCCATCCCAAAGTAACGAAAAATCAGATGTTCGCCCAATGGGCACTATCCGGTCGATTCCAACAGGTTTTGATTTCCGAATCCAAGCCTCTAGTTGTTCTTTATCAAAACCATAAAAAGCCATGGTTTGATATTTCCGGTTCACAATGGGTATTATCTCATCCAATGTTTGGGCATGAAATTCTGAGAAATAACCTCCCGCGCACCTGAATTCATCAATATTCTGAGGTAATGTATCCAATTGAACCCTCCAAAGGTTATTATCTCTGAAAGGTTCCAGATGGATGGAATCCATTTGGGAGGCTTGAAAATATAAAGCAGTCAGTTTATCAATAGCAATTACCGGCTGCAAGTGATATTTTTGATGCACCACTTGTTCCAACGATTTCCAAAAAACTTCTTTTGATTTGGCTACATTGGTTTCATTGCCTAACCACACCATCAGGTGAGGAGCAGAACAAGCATTTTGATCAAACAAATAGGTATCGTTATAGAAGTTTTGAGCAACTTTCAGAGGCTGATCTTCTACAATAAACTTATCTGCATTTACGGCCGAAAAGGAATACCTGTCAGCAAACGTAACATCAAAGGACCTAGCCGGTAATTGATTTTGACGGATCTGGGCAATGGTATCGTCGCCGCCCCAAATAATCCGTACATCGCAAACTAAAGAAAAATAAGCCGTGGCCTGATTCTGCCTGTCATATTTTACTAGTAGAATTCTTTGAACAATATCAGTGAAATCACTCGTAGCAGCAATTTTTTGCAAAGAATTTAAAATCAAATCTACTTGAGCAAAATCTTTGCTGGGCACCCTTACCACATTAAAATTACCAGCCAATAGCCCGGCCACCAAAGAGTAAGCAAAATTTACGGGCACATTCGAAGGTGCAATATGAAAAACCATCCCACGCCCTATTCTTAGGGTTTGTGGGTTATGGTGATGGTTCTTTAAATGGACAACATTTGCCCTCCGGCAAAAAAAGGCAAAAGTAGCCACATCGGGATAATCCCGAATTTGATCCTCTTTGTTGAGTTGCTGTGACCATGCATTTAAAAATTCGATGACTCGTTCCGAAAAAGGCTCATCCGCCGATTGTTTTAAAAAACCATCTGGTTGAAACTCCTTTGGAAAAAGAAACTGAATATTATTAAAAACGGGTTGCATAAACATCGCTACATCCTCTGATTTCGGCATTTTTTAACCTGCCTATGATTTTAAAATATTTTCCCTTCCGGCCACAACGGCAATCATCTTCTCCTAAAAGAATACCTTCATCCTCAGTCAATAATGAATGACCGGGATAGCTCTTGGGTAACACCGATACCACTTGAATAATTCCCTTTTCACCAATTGAGGCTTCCGAAAAATCGGTATATCTCCGAATAATGACATCAGAGAAGATAGGAGCGTGAAGATGGCCTTCCCCGCACTCCATGTAAATGGAACCGGTCTGTTCTACCATGCCATAATAATCGTGAACATGCTGAATTCCGGTGGATTCAAACAATTTTTGTTTAAAGATTTCAGAAGAAACCGATTCGTGAGCCAATTTTTTCCAACCTCCCCCATGAATTAAAACAGCTTTGGAAAGGTCAAAATGGATATTTTGCTTTATCAATTCTTTATAAAAGTGCTGCCAAACCATAAAGGTAAAGCCAAACATAAAAACAGGTCCGCCCTGGTTTTTTAACAAAAAGGCAGCAACAGCTTCCACATCCAGTTCCATTTGGTTGTTGAGAGCAAATACCCGTTGGGTACCGAACATTGAAAATCCAAGGATGCCAGCCCCCCGCGCGGAAAAAAGCCGACGGTCCTTAACTACCGACTCCGAATCGATAATTAGCATCGGTACACGCTGTTTCCCAATAAAAGAGGATACGATTTTGGTCAAAACCTTTGTTTGGCTGGCTGCTGTATCACGATCCAAATATATTTTTGAAACCGCCTGACCTGTCGTTCCGCTTGAAGTCATGGTTTTAGCCACCTCTGAATCGGGAATACTTTTCAGATCGAGCATCTTAAAAAGGCGAACGGGCAAAAAGGGTAAATGCTGGTATGAAAAAGGTTGATTTGGATCAAATCCAACGGCATCAAGCATCTTGCGGTATTCCACACATGTATGGTAATGATGCAGCGTTAAATCACGAAGCAAATTGTTCAGTAAGACCTCCTTCTGAGATTTATCAAGGCTATAAGGTGGAATGGAAATATACTCTTCAAGGTTCATCTATACGGTTTCTAAATTGGAATAAATAGTTTTACCCGAGGTGTTTTTAGGTATCTTGTCAATACATCTGACCTTAAAAGCTTTATGATGAATACCTGTTTTCAAAGCAATATAATCTTGCGTCTCTTTCATCCGGGCTTCGTCAGTAATATAAATAATCATTTGGTCATCAACACCCACGCAAGCACAATCATGGATCAATGTCTTCAGAATCTGCTCCGTTTCGTCCAGATTCACCCGATTGCCAAACAGTTTTATGAACCGTTTTTTCCGGCCCACAATGTAATAACACCCATCTTCATCGCGGGTAGCCAAATCGCCGGTAAATAAAACACCTTGGTTTTCATCTCCTTTTAACAGGTCGGTTCTTTCCATGGCATATCCCAAAGAGACGTTTGATCCTTTATATACCAATTCACCAACAGTGTTGGGTTCCCAAATAATATTTTGATTTTCATCAATCAGATGAAACTCACCACCAGGGATGGCAATACCCATACTTCCTGCCTTAGTAACCGACCAATCACTTGGTAAGTAACTCATCCGTGCAGTAGCTTCGGTTTGTCCGTACATTACAAAAAATCGTTTCCCTGATTGCTGGCAGTAATTGGCAAATTCCTGGGTCAAATGGAGGTTTAGTTTTCCTCCGGCCTGGGTCAACGTGCGAAGGTACGGCAAATCCATCCGGAAAAAACGTAGCTTATGTAACATTTCAAAAGTGTACGGAACACCGCTAAACGAGGTAGCTTTTTCGTTTTTTATCAAAGCCCAAAACTCTTTTTCCATTAAAGATCGGTTGGTCAATAATAACGTAGCTCCTTTTAATAAATGGCTGTTGATAATCGACAACCCAAACGAATAATTCATGGGAAGGACAGTAATAGGCCTCTCGTCCGAAGTGATGTTCAAGTATTCGGCAATGGATTGTGCATTGGCTTCCAAGTTTCGATAACTTATCCGTACTAATTTTGGGCTCCCTGTACTACCTGAGGTTGCAAACAACAAAGCTAATTCGTTATATAATTGAAAGTTGCAATTGAAAGAAGTTTTTAAAAGCTGATATCCTTTAAATTCATAAATACAAGAATAGTTTGAAAATTCACTGGAACGCGATTCTGGAATCCAAAGGTATTCTGGTTGATAACGCAAGATCAACTCATCGAGAAGTTCTTTATCCAAACCGGCATCAAGCAATAACGGAACAATGCCATTTCCTATAAAAGTGGTATAACCCACCAAAGATTCTATAGAATTGGTACATAAATTAAAGACCAAACAACGATGCCCAACCTGTTCATACAATTCTTTGTTCCATCCCTGCAATTCTGCATACGAAAACCGGAATCCATCATCGGTTATGGCTACCAGATGATTGTTAAAAGGAACTAAATGGTTTTCGCTAAAAATCATAGGTAAATTTCAAATAGAAAGAATCCTTTTTTCAATGCTTTTGGCTATTTGCTCGGGTAATAATCCGTTTTGTTCCAAATTGTATTTATAATCGCCCACATGCCGGAAAGTATCGTCAATACCTAACCTCAAAAGTGGGGCCTTAGCCCCCATGGATGTCAATTCTTCGGCTATGGTTGCTCCTAAACCACCCATTTTGTTATGTTCTTCCACTGAAACCATCAACTTCGAATGTTGGTTTGCTTGCGCGATACATTTCAAGTCAATGGGTTTAATGGTATGGATGTTCACCAACCTGCAATGGATGTTTTTTTGTTCAAGCAGTTCTGTTGCTTTTAAAGCATTGTACACCATGCTGCCTGTGGCAAAAATGGTTATGTCACCTGTATCTTTTATGGTAACAGCTTTTCCAATTTCAAAAGCATAATCCTCTTTATAAACCATCGGATTGCTCAATTCACCAGTTAACCGGATGTAAACCGGCCCATTGTGGGCAGCCGATGCCAAAGCCACTTTAACTGATTCGGTAGCATCGGCAGGCGATAGTATGGTGATATTAGGAATGGCACGTATCATCGAAATATCTTCAATCGTATAATGGGTGTTTCCTGAAAAACCCATGACCAAACCTGCCCCAGACCCCACAATTCTGACATTGCTTTGCATGTATCCCAAATAATGACGCACTTGTTCACAACTACGCATGGTAATAAATGTTGCATAAGTAGTGGCATACACCAAATTGCCTTCATCGGCCAAACCGGCACTTACACCAATCATGTTCTGTTCTGCAATACCAATATTTAAAAATTTATCAGGATGTTGGTTCATAAAACGCTCCAAGCCAGATAAATATCCTAAATCAGCAGTCAGAATCATCAAATTTGGATATTTCTGAGCTAATTCAAAAACTGCCACACCAAAAAAAGCTCCACGCTGACCTAACTTAGCCCAGGTTCTAAGATTTACCGAAGTGAATTCAAGCATGTGAAATAGTTTTAATAACTGGCTGTTCCGATATGGCTAAGTCGAATTGTTCTTGGGTTAAACGGGAATGATGCCATTCTTTTTTATGTTCCATAAATGAAACCCCTTTCCCTTTTACTGTATTGGCAATGATGGCATTGGGTTTACCTTGGGCTTTTTTTGTTAATGCATCGTAAAGTTGAGCCACATTATGGCCATCAATATTGTGGGTTGAGAATCCAAAAGCCTCTAATTTATTTTGCAAACTTCCTAAATTCAGAACTTTTTCACTTTCACCATCATATTGAAGTTTATTGTCATCAATGATTACCGTAAAATTATCGAGCTGATTGTGCGAAGCCGACATAAACGATTCCCAGACCGAACCTTCGTTACATTCCCCATCGCCAACAATCACGTAAACATGGTAGTTACGGTTTCTTTTTTTACCTGCAATAGCCACACCCACCGCATATGGAAGCCCCATTCCTAAACTCCCGCCAGAAAATTCGATACCTCTTGATAAATCGCGGGTTGCATGGCCATGAAGGAATGAACCATTTACTTCAAAGGTTTTTAATTCCTCACCGGATATAAAACCGACATAATTCAGCGCTGAATAATATGCCAATACACAATGCCCTTTGCTTACAATAACCCGATCGCGGTCAGGATTGAATGCATCTTGTGTATTGTATTTAACCAGAGAACCATAAAGTGTAGCAAAAATTTCAATAGTTGAAAGCCCACCACCCAAGTGACTTCCGTTATTTCCTGTTCCATAAGCCATCTCTAACGAATTAACTCGTAATTTATTGGCTAATCCTATTGTTGAAAGTTCTAAACTTTTTTCCATATTAAAATTATTTCATCCCTCCGTCCACACGTATCACTTGACCATTCACAAAAGCCGACATATCGGAGGCTAAATATAACGCAGTCTGTGCAATCTCATAAGGAGTAGCCATTCGATGGTTTGAGCTCCTACCAACCATATTTTCTTTTGCTTTATGTTCCATTTGTTGTGCCATTTCAGTATCTGTCAAACCTGGGGCAATGGCATTTACCCGAATATGATCGTTTGCCATTTCAAGTGCCAATGTTTTGGTGGCATATATTAGTGCTGCTTTGCTGGTGCCGTAAGCCACAAAACCGGGTTCGGCATCCAATCCGGCAATAGAGGCAATATTAATGATACTCCCCGCTCCCTGCCTTTTCATAAGCTTGCCCAATTGTTGGATAAGTAGCAATTGAGAGAAAAAATTTATTTCAAAAACCTCTTTTATTTTTGCCAACGAAGTCATTTGAAAGAATCCACCATGTGCTATTCCTGCATTATTGACTAGAATATCCAATTTTTCACGATTAATAATCAAAGGTTTTAAGGCTTGTTTAAGTTCCTCTTCGTTGATCAAATCAAAATAAATTGGCTTTATGGTTACCTGATAAAATTGACTTGTCTTCTCCATAAACGCATCAAACTCAGGCGTCTGTTTTCGGGCACAAGCCCATATATTAGCCCCTTGTGCAGCAAAAACTTCCACAATGGCCTTTCCAATTCCGCGGTTACTTCCAGTAACCAAAGCCGTTCTATTTTCAAGCAATCTAGAGGGTAATGCCATATTTTGCTATGATTTCTTTTCCTTTTTGGTACGACGAAAAATCAATGATATCATCGGTATCTATCATAATATCAAAAGCCTCTTCTAATTGAGCAATCAAACCCATGTGCCCAACTGAATCCCATGCTGGAACCGATTGGTAAGTCAGGGTTGAAAGCATACCTTGTGTAACTTGTAAGTTGGAGATAAATACTTGATCGTATTTCGAAAGATTTTCCATTCTTTTTGTTCTTAATTATGTTTGATAAATACGTAATACATGCCGCTGATTGAAAACCCCTGTTGAATGTGCGCCCTAACTACAGGCAAATTGTTCGATGAGGTGTAGGTTGAAATCATTTGACCACCTCTGCGGATAGCCTCATCAATGGGTTTGCGCAAGGTGGTAAAACCCAGGCCCGATGCAGCAAAAGCTTTATACATTCCAGCTAAAAACGGATAATAAATACCTTCCTTTATCTCTTTAAAGGTAAAAAAACCAACGGATTGATTTTTATGCAGTATCTTATAAACCTGGGCTCCGCGTTGAATTTCATCCTGAATCCAATGAATATAACGATTTGCAGCCTGCTCTGACGTGAAAGCGGGATCAAGCAATATCCGGTCGGAGGCAAACATACCATCCCTGATTTCATCAAAAAGAAGTTCTAAATCCCTGACCTCCATTTCAGCATACGTAATAGAGTTATTCAACCGGGTTTGTAAACCAGAGAGCAGTGCATTTTTAAGCATCAATTCAAAATGGATGCTCACTTCAATAAAACTAAGCCCCATTGCTGCAATGGCTTGATTCAAATCATATCGCAGGGTGGGCACTTTAACCACCAAGTATTCGGTATGCTCCACCAATGCTTTAATTCCTGATAAATCTTCTAAGGAATCATGGGCTTCGAACGTAATTTCTTTACATACTACTCCTAAATTCCGCTTCTCCCAGACTGCTTCAACAATTTTCATGTACTCAGAAATTTGAATGCCAAAATAAGCAATAATTATAGAGAAAAAAAAGTGCCGCCTGTTTTGGGCAGCACCTCAATACTTATGTTCTGATTAATTTATAAACTCCAGTAATTCAGATTATTCAATTTACTCCGGTAGATACCCTTCAAATCCACAAAAATGGCATTCGGGTTCATCAATTCTTTGAAATACGATTCGGGAAGGTTTTTATATTCTTCATGCTGAACAGCTACCACAACTCCATCATATTTCCCGGTAGTAGTTTTTACCATATCAAAACCATATTCTTCTTTAATCTCGTGATGCGAAGCCTGCGGGTCAATCACGTCCACTTTTATGCTGTACTGTTTCAATTCATTTATCAGGTCAACCACTTTCGAATTCCGGATATCGCTTACATCTTCTTTAAATGTGACACCCATGACCAAAACCCGGGCACCTTTGATATTGATATCTTTTGCAATCATCTTTTTTACCAGCTGTTTGGCCACATAGCCGCCCATGCTGTCGTTGATGAACCGTCCCGAATCAATCATCTTGGCATGATACCCCAGTTCTTTGGCTTTGTATAGCAAATAATAAGGATCGACCCCTATGCAATGCCCGCCAACCAGCCCGGGGAAGAATTTCAGAAAATTCCATTTGGTTCCGGCAGCTTCCAACACATCATAGGTATTGATTCCCATCCGGTTAAAAATCAGCGAGAGCTCGTTCATCAAAGCTATGTTCACGTCGCGCTGTGTATTTTCGATGATTTTTGCCGCCTCTGCCACTTTAATGGTGGGTGCTCTGTGGATACCTGCCTTAATGACCATTTCATAAACCTGCGCAATATTCACTAACGTCTCGGCATCGTTCCCCGATACCACTTTGGTGATGGTGGTCAAGGTATGTACTTTATCTCCGGGGTTAATCCGCTCAGGCGAGAAACCCACTTTAAAATCGCTGCCCATTTTTAATCCTGACAATTCTTCTAACAGGGGGACACAATCTTCTTCGGTACAGCCCGGGTACACCGTGGATTCATAAACTACATAATCCCCTTTTTTAAGATATCTGCCAACAGTACGTGTGGCGGCCAACAATGGGGTCAAATCGGGCTGGTTGTGTTTATCGATGGGCGTTGGTACTGCCACGATATGGAACCTAGCCAGTTTCAAATCCTCGGCATTGGCCGTGAATTGGATGTCGCACCCATCGAATTCGTGAGCTTCAAGTTCATTGCTTGGGTCAGTCCCCTTTTTCATCAACTCAATGCGTTCGGGTTTAATGTCAAAACCAATCACTGATGCTTTCCTGGCAAATTCCAAGGCGATGGGCAACCCCACATAACCCAATCCGATAACGGATATTTTTTCCTGTTTGTTTTTTATTTTTTGGTACATAATTGATTTTTAGAGTTTAGAGTTTAGAGTTTAGAGTTTAGAGTTTAGAGTTTAGAATTTAGAGATTAGAAGTTAGAAGTTAGAAGTTAGAAGTTAGAAGTTAGAAGTTAGAAGTTAGAAACTTGACTATTACCTTATGTTTTTTTGAAACCCAATAATTAACTTCTGAACCTCTCCTAAAATTATTAGAATTTCGTTAAATTGTTGTTCTGAAATAAAACCTAAATCACAACTAATTATTAACTCACTTTCTAATTCAAATGAACTTCCTAATGACATATCAAAAAAATGAGCAAAGTCTGCGTTTGTATTTCTACCACTCCCTTCTGCAATATTTGATGAAATTGAAATTGTTGCACGCTTTATTTGAGAAACCAATGCATATTTTTCATCATCAGGGAACTTCTTAACTAATTTATATATGATGGGCACTAATTCTCTGGCTTTTTGCCAAGCTATAATATTTTTAAAATAATGTGTTGGCATTATCTATTTTATTTTATTTATTTTCTAATCATTGTTGTCCGGTAAAACTTTTAACAAAACCCGGTTTGCTTGATTTGTATAATCTCTACAAGGTAATTTATCTATCGGGCTTATTTTCTAGATAAATCAAATCGCCTACGTCGAAAAATTCAGTGTAGCTGATCTTGTATTGTAAATCAAATAAATATCAAAAAATTAAGTTCCGCGTAGCGGATTCACATTTTTTTTACCGGACAATATTGTTTTCTAATATCTAAACTCTAATTTCTAGCTTTTAATATCGGATGATAATCACCCACCAGCCCTTTTACCTGAGCGTTTCTAATTTCATGCGCAATTTTAATGGATGTGGCAGCATCGTCTAACCCAAAGCCTTGTTTATTCAATATTCCTTGATAGCTTAAGGTATGCAAATCGGTAAAACCTTCACTGAACTCCAGCTCCCGGTTTTCAATTTCAATGGAACGGTAAGTACGCTGGCCTTTATCTTTAATATGTTGCGGTAGATCTTCAAAATTAACGCTTAAAAACCAGCGAACCCGGGCTCTTTTCAACTGAATAAATCCGCCCGAACGGCTATCGGTCCTTTCATGAACCACATTCTGCTGCACCTCTCCAAAAATCCAGGTGAGCATATCAAAAAAATGGATGCCGATATTTGTAGCTACACCGCCCGATTTGGTTGCATCGCCTTTCCATGAAAAATGATACCACTTACCCCGGCTGGTGATGTAGGTCAAGTCAACATCATAAATTTTATTGGGATCACCTTCCTCAATTTTCTTCTTAAGTCCAATAATTGCCGGATGAAGCCTTAGCTGCAGGATATTATAAACTTTTTTACCTGTTTCCTGCTCATACTCTTTAAGCGCATCCACATTCCAGGGATTCAACACCAATGGTTTTTCACAAATAGCATCAGCCCCTTGGCGCAGGGCGAAACGGATATGCGAATCATGCAGATAATTTGGGGAACAAATACTTACATAATCCACAGCACGCCCTTCGCGTTTCAATTTATAGATATGCCTGTCGAATCGTTCAAATTCAGTAAAAAAATCGGCTTCGGGGAAATAACTGTCAATGATTCCTACACTGTCAAATGGATCGAGAGCAGCTACTAAATTATGGTTGGTTTCTTTAATGGCTTTCAGGTGTCTTACCGCAATATAACCCGCAGCACCAATCAATGCAAAGTTCTTCATCTATGCGCAATTTTGTGATGGGCGAAATTATAAAATATTCATTCTGTATCAAATTTTCTTAACCATATCCTTTTCAAGAACATATTGTTCCCCGCTTTCAGGACAAATAGCTATTTGATTGGCATCGAATTGCAACCGGTGGCCATATTCGCTCACCCAGCCAATCTGCCTGGCAGGATTCCCTACCACCAATGCATAGGGTTTCACATCTTTAGTGATAACTGCCCCGGCACCAATTAAGGCGTATTCACCTATTTGATGACCACAGATCACAGTAGCATTGGCCCCAATAGAAGCACCTTTTTTTACCAAAGTTTTCACATAATTATCACGGCGGATGATGGCACTGCGGGGATTCACAATATTGGTAAATACCATGGATGGACCCAAAAACACGTCATCTTCGCAGATTACTCCGGTGTAAATGGACACATTATTTTGGACTTTCACATTTCGGCCTAAAACCACTCCCGGCGATACCACCACATTTTGACCAATATTGCATTGATCGCCAATTTTACATCCTGACATAAGGTGTGAAAAATGCCAGATTTTTACACCCTCACCAATTTCACAACCCTCATCTATAAAAGCAGAAGGATGGACAAAATATTTTGTTGGCTCTGACATCGTTTTACGATTTAAAAAACTCTTTCACTTTTGAAGTAATCAAATGCAATTGTTCATCAGAAAGCTCTGTATGCATGGGCAATGAGATGACCGATTGGCACAATTCCTCAGTTACCGGAAAATGCTTTTCGGTTTTGTATCGCAAAAATGCCTTTTGCTGATCCAAAGGAACCGGATAATAAACCATGCATGGAATTCCCTGCTCATTGAGCCATTTTTTTAACAAATCACGTTTTCCATTTTTCACTTTTAGGGTGTATTGATGATAGATATGATCCGTGAAAGGTGCCACAATTGGGGTCTCTAAGCCAGAAATATTGTGAAAAGCCTGGTTATAATAGTTGGCAGCCGATTGCCGCGCCTGGTTATACGAATCCAACCGGGGCAACTTCACTCTCAATATAGCTGCCTGAATGGTATCTAAACGGGAATTGACCCCAATCCGGTCGTGATAATACCGGACCTTCATCCCATGATTCACAATAGAGGAGATTTTTTCAGCCAGCACATCATCATCGGTCATCATTGCACCACCATCTCCATAGCATCCCAAATTTTTTGAGGGGAAAAAAGAGGTACAACCGATATGGCCAATAGTTCCTGCTTTAAACGATTTTCCGTTTGAAAAGGTGTAAGTAGCACCAATAGCCTGTGCATTATCTTCAATGACAAACAGATGGTATTTATTGGCAATTTCCATGATGGCTTCCATATCAGCTGTTTGCCCAAACAAATGTACCGGAACAATGGCTTTGGTTTTTGGTGTAATGGCATTCTCTATTTGTGAGACATCAATGTTGAATGTTTTTGCATCCACATCCACCAAAATGGGCTTTAAACCCAACAAGCCAATCACTTCAACGGTGGCAATAAAGGTAAAGTTTGTTGTTATCACCTCATCGCCCGGTTTTAAATCGAGTGCCATCATTGCAATCTGCAGGGCATCAGTGCCGTTTCCGCAAGCAATCACATGTTTTACACCTAAATAGGATTGCAACTCTTCCTGAAAGTGTTTTACCTCTGGACCTTTGATAAACTGGGTAGTTTCAATTACAGTTTGGATAGATTTGTCAATTTCATCCTTCATTTTCAGGTATTGGCCTTTTAAATCGACCATGCTTATTGCCTGCATATAACTTATTGTTAAAGTTGAATTCCTTACGGAACGTCAATTTATGGTGTTTAGTATAGATAAGTCTTCATTTTAGATGCTGATAATACCATTGCACAGCCTCTTTTAAACCTGACTTTACATCAAATGTGGGGTGATAATTCAATCGGCTCTTTGCTTTTTCAATGGATGCTAAGGAATGAGGAATATCCCCTTCCCTATTTTGTGCATAGAGGGCTTGAACCGAAAAAATTTTTGCATCAAACTGTGACAATTCCAATTTTAAAGTTTCAAACAATTCATTTAGCGATGTATTTTCTCCAAATGCTATATTGAAAACCTGATTCAAGGCAGATGGGTCTTGAACGGTTGCAGCCATCTCATTGGCATGAATTACATTGTCTATATAGGTAAAATCGCGGGAATAACTGCCATCCCCATTAATTACTGGTGATTCGTGGTTAATCATCTGTTTCACAAATTTGGGAATAACTGCCGCATAGGCTCCGTTTGGATCCTGCCTCCTTCCAAAAACATTGAAATACCTCAAACCAATAGTTTCCAGCCCATAAATTTTACTGAAAACATCGGCATACAATTCATTCACATATTTGGTAATGGCATAAGGTGAGAGCGGTTTCCCGATGTTTTCCTCTACTTTTGGCAAGGTATAGTTGTCGCCATAGGTCGATGAACTGGCGGCAAATACAAATCGTTTCACGTTTGCATCACGCGAAGCCACCAACATATTTAAAAAACCATTGATATTTATTTCGTTGGTTGTCAATGGGTCGTTAATGGAACGGGGCACCGACCCCAAGGCAGCCTGATGCAACACCAAGTCAACCCCATCCACAGCTTTTCGGCAGATTGCTAAATCGCGGATATCGCCTTCAATAAAAGTGAAATGAGGGTTTCCTTGAAAACCCTCCATATTTTTATAATGACCTGTCAGAAGATTGTCCAAACAAACAATCTGATTGCCTTGAGTTAGGAACCTCTCTATAAGATTAGAGCCGATAAAACCGGCTCCACCTGTAATTAAAATCCGCTTATTTGTTAGTTGCCTTTCAACAGACATAATTCATCTATTTTGCATAATTGATAGCCCGGGTCTCACGGATAACTGTGATTTTGATTTGACCCGGATAGGTCATTTCGTCCTGAATCTTTTTTGCAATGTCGAACGACAGCGTTTCAGCATCATTATCGTTCACTTTTTCGCTACCCACAATAACACGTAACTCCCTACCAGCTTGTATAGCATAGGTCTTTAATACTCCTGGGTACGACAAAGCCAATTCTTCCAAATCTTTAAGCCGCTTGATGTACGATTCCACCACTTCACGGCGGGCTCCTGGCCTTGCACCAGAAATAGCATCACAAACCTGAATAATCGGGGCAATGAGTGTATTCATTTCTACTTCATCGTGGTGAGCTCCAATGGCATTGCAGATTTCTGGTTTTTCTTTGTATTTCTCGGCCAATTTCATACCTAAAATAGCATGCGGCAATTCTGGTTCATCATCTGGAACCTTACCAATATCGTGTAATAACCCGGCCCGTTTTGCCAAGCGGGGATTTAAACCTAATTCCGATGCCATAATTGCGGCTAAGTTGGCCACTTCGCGCGAGTGTTGCAACAAATTTTGCCCATACGAAGAACGGTATTTCATTTTACCTACCAACCGGATTAATTCAGGATGCAACCCATGAATTCCAAGGTCAATAGCGGTACGTTTTCCTGTTTCAACTATTTCTTCTTCCACCATTTTTTGGGTTTTGGCCACCACCTCTTCAATACGTGCAGGGTGGATGCGGCCGTCGGTTACCAATTGGTGTAATGCCAAACGGGCAACTTCGCGTCGGACGGGATCAAAAGCAGAAAGGATGATGGCTTCAGGGGTATCGTCAACAATAATTTCGACACCGGTTGCAGCTTCTAAAGCACGGATGTTACGTCCTTCGCGTCCGATAATCCGTCCTTTAATATCATCATTATCAATATGGAACACTGTTACTGAATTTTCAACGGCATATTCTGAGGCAACCCTTTGGATGGTTTGAATCACAATACGTTTTGCCTCTTTATTGGCGGTCATTTTAGCCTCATCCATAATCTCATTAATTGACGACATAGCCTCGGTACGGGCTTCTGCTTTCAATGATTCTACCAACTGTGATTTGGCTTCTTCAACAGATAATCCTGAGATGGCAACCAAATGCTCCACCTGCTGTTTGTGCATCCGTTCCAATTCTTCGGTCTTCTTTTCGACCAACTCCATTTGAGTGGTGAGGTTGTTTTTAATAATATCTACCTCATTTTTTTTACGATTGTATTCTTCAATGCGCTGTGAAATAGCAGTTTCCTTTTGTTTCAGTTTATTTTCTGCGGCAACCATCCGGCTATTTCTTTCATTAATCACCTTTTCGTGTTCCGTTTTCATTTGCAGGAACTTTTCTTTGGCTTGAAGGATTTTATCCTTCTTAATCATTTCAGCCTCAGTTTCGGCATCATGTATAATCCGTTTACTCTTTCGGCTAAGGCCTAATTTCACGATTATATATGAGATGATGCCGCCTGCAATTACTGAAATAACAGCAATAACAATAGAGCTTTTTTCCATAATTTAGTTAAATATATATTAATAAAAAACCCGCACCAATTTCTGTGTTTCGTAAAAACCCCTGTTAAACATGGGTGGAGCTGCCAATTTCATTCTTACTTCCCCTGTCTCCGAAGAAATCCACCAAAGGTGGATGGGGCCTGTCTTACAAAAATCGAGCTTAACTCCAAATTTGCTAATGTTGAGTTTTCCAAACTATCCAAGAACCGGCGCGGGCAAAATTTTTGGTCTTATTTTAAAGAACGTTTATTACTCTTCCTGAAGAATTTCTGCTAAAATTTTATCAAATTGTCTCACTTCCTCCAAAACCGGATGGATTTCATGATGTTCTTCTGCCTCCACCAACCGGGTAACAAACTGAAGAGCCACCATAGCTAAAAAATCCTGTCCATCTTTATTCCCATACAATTTTTGATACTGTGTTACGGTATCGTTTATCTTTTTAGCCGCTTTTCTTATCTTTTCTTCCTCTTTTCTATCAATTTTCAATGGATAATACCGGTCAACAATGTTTACCCGAATCGTTAATTTGTCATCCATCGAAATCCTCTCCTATCTATTTAACAGAGCAATACAATTATCAATCTCCCGCACTATTCTGTTTATTTTAAGTTTAGCCTCCTGGTCGTTTCCTCCCGATGCTAAAAATGTTTTTGCCAATTCGTTTGTTTTCAGTCTGTGCTTATTTTCTTCCAACTCCTTTTCGTTCTGATCTAACAAAGCTTTCAGGTTTTGGTTCTCTATCCTGAGCAATTCATTTTCCTGCTTCGTTTTTTTATAAAGATAAACAAACTTTTCAAATTTTTGCTTAAATCCTCCAATGAGTTGTGGTGTTTCCATCTATCGGCACATACCTAATTAGTTCACAAAAATAATATTGCAAATGAAAATTCAAAAATTAATATTGCCATCAATATTTTGAAAATGTCAGCCATAAAAATAGTTCATTTTTATATTACTTTGAACCATTGATAGGAATATTTCATATAACTTGGCACAATCAATTAACAACTAAGCATCTATAAAATGATCTATGGTAAATTGTTGAAAAATGACTTGCAACATTCTGCCATTGCATGTGGTAATTTTTTTATATTTGCCATCACGAATAAAAAAATATGGATCATTTTATTGTTTCGGCCCGTAAATATAGACCTTCCACCTTTGCTTCGGTAGTTGGCCAAAAATCAATTACCACTACCTTAAAAAATGCCATCCAAAACAGCCATATGGCTCATGCATATCTGTTCTGTGGCCCTCGGGGTGTGGGGAAAACAACATGTGCCCGTATTTTTGCAAAAACCATCAACTGCTTAAATCTTTCCAGCGAAACCGAACCTTGCAACGAATGCGAATCGTGCGTTTCGTTTAATAAAGACAGATCATACAACATCCATGAATTGGATGCCGCATCGAACAATACGGTTGACGACATCCGGACATTGATTGATAAAGTGCGCATTCCTCCTCAATTGGGAAAATACAGTGTATATATTATCGATGAGGTTCACATGTTATCTGCATCAGCTTTTAATGCTTTTTTAAAGACATTGGAAGAACCGCCGGCTCATGCCATTTTTATTCTGGCTACCACCGAGAAACATAAAATTCTACCGACCATTTTGTCAAGGTGCCAGATTTATAATTTTAGCAGGATTACTGTGGAAGATGCAGCCGAACATCTGGCGTATGTGGCAAAAAATGAAAACGTAAAGGCTGAACCCGAGGCCTTGAACGTGATTGCACAGAAAGCAGATGGAGCCATGCGCGATGCCCTTTCTATCTTTGACCAAATTGTAAGCTTTTCGGGGAATCAACTCACTTACGAAAGTACCATTGCCAACCTGAATGTCCTTGATTACGATTACTTTTTTAAGCTCACCCAGGCCTTTCTTACCGAGGATATCAGTACCTGCCTGACCATCTACAATGAAATTCTGGATAAGGGATTTGAGGGTCAGCATTTTCTTTCCGGACTCAGCAAACATTTCAGGGATTTATTAGTGTCGCAAGACGGCAAAACAGTTCAATTGTTGGAAGTAGGCGCAGCTATTAAATCACATTATCTTGAACAAGCTAAAAAATGTACAGCCAGGTTTCTATTTCAAGCCATTAATATCTCAAACGAAGCTGAGATTCAATACCGTAGTAGCATTAATAAACGGTTAACCGTGGAATTGGCACTTATCAATTTAAGCCAGCTTATTTCAGAAAAAAAAAAAGTGAATTAGTAACTCCTGGTGAAGAAGCCACAAAGCCTAAAATTCAGGTTCCGGCTAGTTCAGTGGTTGCGCCCGGTTCAAAAGCAAAAACGGCTCCGGTATATAAAGAGTATCAGGCCTCATCACCTTCTTTAAAAGGAATTTCGGCTACTAAAAATCCATTCTCGGTTCCAACTGAGGAAAAACAAATTGAGGATATTTCAGTTAACGATCCCAATGTCGATTTCCAATCAGATGCACTTGAAACCGCCTGGAAAAAATTTACCAATAGTATTGAAAAGCAAATGCCACGAATGCATCAGGTATTGCTAACACATTTGCCATCCAAAATAAATCCAACTACAATTTCAATCCAATTGGATAATACCAGTCAGCAGAAAGACTTTATGGAAAAGCTGCATTCCAAGCTCAGTGGCTTTTTGAAAACAGAACTTGAACTGAATCAGTTGGAGATACAAGTAGCGGTTGCCGAAGAAATTACTTCACAGAATATAGTCTATACAAATTCAGATAAATACAACTTTTTAGCCGAACAGAACGAACTTCTTCATAAATTACAAAAAACTTTTAATCTAGATTTTGAATAATTCAATACCCATCGCGATGGATAATAAATACAACTAATTAATCACATTAAAAAAATGCTTTATGATAACAAAAAGGATAGAAGATGAACTGAACAAGCAAGTAAATGCAGAGTATTGGTCGGCGTATTTTTATTTATCCATGTCGGCTTACTGTGCCGAAATCGGTTTAGCCGGGGCCGCCAATTGGTTCAGGGTTCAATATCAAGAGGAAATTGCCCATGCCTTAAAATTCTTCGATTATATTATCGAACGGGGCGGTAAAGTTGATTTAAAGCCGATAGCCGAGGTTCCAAAAGAATGGAACGGAATTATTCACATTTTTGAAGACACCCAGAAACACGAACAAATAGTTACTTCACTTATTTATCATTTGATGGATGTGGCCATCGAGGAACGCGATCATGCTGCTAAAAGTTTCCTCCAATGGTATGTGGATGAACAGGTTGAAGAAGAATCGAATGTACAAGCTATTTTGGATCAGTTGCGTATGGTCGAAGGTAAAGGAAATGGCCTTTTTATGATTGATAAAGATTTGGCTTTGCGTGTTTTTGTTGATCCAACTATTCCTAAATAGCAAATTGTTCAGGAAGTATTTTTTATGAGCTGTAGAACAATTCATGGCTCATGTTTTCCGTTACTTGCAAATCAATAAAAAATTATCTTTGCCTCTCACTCAAAAATTATATGGATAGATTTAAAAACATTGCAAAATACCTTTTCTTTTTTGCCGTTGGCATATTCTTATTTGCCTGGGTTTACCGGGAATATGATTTAACAGGCTTTGTTGCAACACTGAAGGAATTAAAATGGGGGTGGGTTTTTCTTTCCCTTTTGCTGGCATTATTAAGCCATTTTGTACGTGCCATCCGGTGGAACATGCTTATTGAGCCTTTAGGTTATAAAGCCAGATTATCAAACACTTTTTCATCAGTTCTGGTTTTATATGCCACAAACCTGGTGATTCCTAGAGGTGGCGAATTGGCACGTTGTACCGTCTTAAGCAGGTATGAAAAAATCCCTTTCGGTAAGTTAGTGGGAACTGTAGTTACCGAACGGACAACGGATACCCTGTTCTTACTAATTCTCGTATTTTCGACCATCTTTTCTCAAATAGGAGTCTTTGAACAATTTATGATCAACAATCCCCAATTTGGTAACAATTTCGGTTTTTTGTTTTCAGCCTGGTTCTGGATTCTTGGATTTGTTATTGGAATGGCTTCACTGGTTGGCTTGTATAAATTTAGACATCGTCTTAAACAAATTTCATTTATTGGAAAATTGTACGATCTTTTGTTCAACTTTTTTGAAGGAATTAAATCCATAAAAAAACTGAAACACCCGGGATGGTTCATCTTTCTTTCGATACTTATTTATGTGCTATATTTCTTTATGATGTATGTGGTATTTTTTAGCTATGCACCTACCAACCATGTACCTGCCATTGCAGGGCTCACGGCATTCATTATGGGTGGGTTGGCTATGCTGATGCCTGTACAGGGGGGAATTGGGGCTTGGCACTTTATGGTTATTGAAACCCTTGCAATTTATGGGCTTGCCGAGAATTACGGAAAAGATTTTGCTCTTATTTCGCATACGTCAATGAATCTCATGCTGCTTATTGCTGGAGCCATTGCGTTTATTGCCTTACCTTTTATCAACCGCAAAAAACAGACAGATTAATTCGATATACCCACTGAAAACAATAGTCCGTCGATCAGATAAAATAAAACTTGTATAAAAAGAAAAAACCGGCGAATACCGGCTTTTTTATTGTATGGTTTGAATTGACTATTTTACTTCTTCAAAATCAACATCAGTTACTTCATCATCCTTAGAGGTTTTCCCACCCGACGGGTTCCCTGCATCGGTTTGGGCTCCACTTTGTGTTTGTTGTTGGGCATTATACAAATCTTGTGATGCTGCCTGGAATGCATTATTCACTTCAGTTGAAGCTGCATCAATAGCATCCAAATCCTGATTTCTATGTGCTTCTTTCAACTTTGCTAAAGCATCTTCAATAGTTTTCTTTTTATCCGATGGAATCTTATCGCCAAACTCTTTCAGGTTTTTGTCGGTTTGGAAGATCAAACTATCTGCGGCATTTATTTTCTCAATCCGCTCTTTGGCTTTAGCATCGGCATCGGCATTAGCTTTGGCTTCATCACGCATCCGGTTGATTTCTGCATCGCTCAATCCTGAAGAGGCTTCAATACGGATTTTTTGTTCTTTACCGGTACCGCGATCTTTTGCCGTAACATGTAAAATTCCATTGGCATCAATATCAAAAGCTACTTCAATTTGAGGTATTCCACGCGGTGCTGGTGGTATCCCATCTAAGTGGAACCTTCCAATGGTTTTGTTATCTTTTGCCATTGGGCGTTCCCCTTGCAGCACGTGAATTTCAACCGATGGTTGATTGTCGGCAGCCGTGGTAAAAGTCTCTGATTTCTTAGTTGGTATCGTGGTATTCGATTCTATCAATTTGGTCATAACCCCGCCAAGGGTCTCAATTCCAAGCGAAAGCGGTGTAACATCCAATAATAGAACATCTTTTACTTCACCGGAAAGAACACCTCCTTGAATGGCAGCACCTACTGCTACTACTTCATCAGGGTTTACTCCTTTTGATGGGGTTTTTCCAAAGAAATCTTCAACAATTTTTTGAATAGCAGGGATACGTGTAGAACCACCTACAAGAATTACCTCATCAATATCGGATTTTGAGATACCTGCATCTTTAAGTGCAATGCGGCAAGGTTCCAATGTGGCTTGAATCAAACGATCCGCCAGTTGCTCAAATTTGGCACGGCTCAATGTTTTTACCAAGTGTTTTGGGATTCCGTCCACTGGCATAATATATGGTAAGTTAATCTCGGTAGATGAGGAACTTGATAACTCAATTTTTGCTTTTTCGGCTGCTTCTTTCAACCGTTGCAAAGCCATGGGATCTTTACGGAGATCAATACCTTCGGCAGTCTTAAATTCATCGGCCAGCCAATCAATGATTACCTGGTCAAAATCGTCACCTCCTAAATGTGTATCTCCGTTGGTTGATTTCACTTCATAAACGCCATCACCTAATTCCAAAATGGAAATATCAAAGGTTCCACCACCAAGGTCGAAAACAGCAATTTTCATGTCCCTGTCCTTTTTATCAAGGCCATAAGCCAATGAAGCTGCTGTTGGTTCGTTGATAATCCGTTTTACGGTTAACCCGGCAATTTCACCAGCTTCTTTGGTTGCTTGACGTTGTGCATCGTTAAAGTAAGCAGGAACTGTGATTACAGCTTCGGTAACTTCCTGACCCAGATAATCCTCAGCTGTTTTCTTCATTTTCTGAAGAATCATGGCTGAAATCTCCTGGGGTGAAAATTTACGGTCGTCAATTTGAACCCTCGGCGTATTGTTATCTCCTTTAATAACACTGTAGGGAACCCTGGCAATTTCTTTACCAACGCCCTCGAATTTTTCGCCCATAAAACGTTTTATGGAAGAAACAGTTTTTTGCGGATTTGTAATTGCCTGACGTTTGGCGGGATCGCCTACTTTACGTTCTCCATTTTCCACGAAAGCTACAATGGAAGGTGTGGTTCTTTTTCCTTCGCTATTAGGGATTACAACAGGTTCGTTTCCCTCCATTACGGCAACGCATGAGTTGGTTGTTCCTAAGTCTATTCCAATAATTTTACCCATTTTTATATGCTAATTAATTTATTATTCATTTTCGCTCCCAATTTCAATCTTTGTGCCGTAAAGATTTTCAGGAAAATTTCCGTAATAATGACACAATCGGGTTTGTATCATTTCCAAAAATGACTGACACGATGACAGAAAGACAGTTTGTTTTTTGTAAAATGTCAGAAAAAAGTCAATCAGAAACCAGGACCGATTCGGTTTTTTAAAATACAATCTACATTATTGGGCAAGGTTCACATCAAAATTAAGATGTTTGGTGAAACTACCGTTAACTAAGCTATCAATAGAAGATACTGACAGAATCCTTCCTTTAATCTCGTACCGGAAACGGTTATCGAAAAGGCCATTGCCATTTTGAATGTTACTGAATTCTGGTGTAGATTGTCCGTAACTCAATTCTGTTTGGGAGACATTTAAATAGGTATTGAAATCATCGCCACCTGCCAAAAAGATGAAGTCGAGGCTTTTAAACCGGCGTTTGACCTGTTGGTTTGATTCAATCTTTTGGGCCAGGTTTTTATAAAAATCGCTTCCTCCTACCGATTGATTTAAATCAATTCCTGTTTCATAAGGATCGGGGGTCCTGAGTGCATCTACGGTTTGCATCGGATATTCAATGGTAATATTTTTATCCACCGTATCTCCATTTGCAAACTCAATATAGTTGAAGCGAATTTTTGGCTGATAAATCTTGGCATAAATAGCCGATTCCCATTTCATGGTATAACCTTCATTCATAAAAATCTTGCGACTTTCATTAATCGATGGATTTGATGTAACCAATTTGGAAATCATGTACGTTTCGGCCCAAACTGGTTGAATTTTTCCGGGTATTTTTATGTATAATTTATATTTATATCCATCTACTAACGGTGCGGTAGTTTTATATAAGTAATTATGATCAGTGGCAAATGTGCCAGCTTCACCTTCCGGATTTACCTCTGATTTCCTGATTTCGTCTGTCCGCACAAGTTTAATTGTGTCCCGGGTAGTCCGTTTCCAGTTACTCTCGTTGAAAGGAGAATCCGATGTTGAAATGATTGAATATTCAATTAATGATACATCAAGTACCGAAGCATACTGGATAGAATCTGATACTTTGGCCATTTCATAAACATCACCTTCACCAAGAAATGATTTATTTATTTTTATATACTGAGCGGTATCGGAAGTACAAAGGATTCCCATTACAAGGGTATTATCACTCCAATCACTATTTATTGGAAAATCATCGTTACAGGAAGAAGTCAAAATGGTTAAAGAAATGAGAAGAAGAGATAATCTATTCATCTATAAATTGTTAAAATTAATGTGCACTAATAAAACATTCTCAAATTATGATAATCTGACACCAACCACTACCATGTCGTCAATTTGCTCCTGATCATCACCCATCCAATCCTCGATGGTTTTGTTCAAAATTTCTTTTTGCTCAGCCATGGATTTATCCTGTATGGTCAGCAACAATTCACGCATCTGTTTTGCCCTGAACTTTTGCTTGCCGGGTCCACCAAACTGATCTTCGTAACCATCGGAAAATATGTAAAAGGAATCTCCGGGTAAGTAATCAAATTCATTGAGTGTAAAGCTTTCCTTTTCTTTAATATAAATACCGATAGGCATCCTATCGGCTTTAATCTCAATAAGCTCCTCGCCCCGTAAAATATAGGCAGGATTGTAGGCACCTGCAAAAAATAACTTTTTAGCCTCATCGTCAATTACAATTAAAGCAACATCCATCCCATCCTTATTTTCGCCTTCTTTTCCCTCTTGCTTAAGGGTCTTTTTGACACGCTCCCTGAGGTGATTCAATATTATATGTGCTTCAAGAACATTTTCTTTCAAAACAATTTCGTTTAAGAAAGAAACCCCCAGCATACTCATGAATGCTCCTGGAACGCCATGCCCTGTGCAATCGGCAGCAACGACAATGGTTTTGTTTCCGATTTTATTCATCCAATAATAGTCGCCGCTTACGATATCTCGGGGCCTAAATAAAATAAAATATTCAGGTAAAATGGAGTCGGCCATTTCCTTTGATGGAAGGATGGCCCGCTGAATCCGGCTGGCATACAAAATACTATCTTCAATACTTTTCTTTTGATCGGCAATTTGATCCCTCTGCTCCCGGATTTCGGCTGTCCGTTCCCGAACAATTCCTTCGAGCCGGATTTTTTCAAGTTTCAACTTACGGGTATAAAGTTTTACGATAAGCCAAATGGCTAAAATAATCAGAATCCCATAGAATATATAAGCCACAATTGTACGGTACCAAGGAGGAAGCACAGAAAATGAATACGTACCCACATGGCTTTCAATATCATAAATGTTTTTTGCTTTTACCATAAATGTATATTGACCCGCATTCAGGTTTGTAAAAACTGCTTTCGGTTCTTTGTTCCACTTCGACCACTGATTTTTAAAACCTTCCAATTTGTACGAATATACAATTTCTTCGTCCCCTTCAAAAAAAGGAGCTGCATAATGAAAGGTTAAATCGTTCTGGGTAAACCTCAATATAGGTTTTTGATGTTCCAGTTGTTTGCTTGATAATTGGAGCCCATGTTCGGTCTCGCTATAAAAATTCCCTAAAAAGTAAACTGAATCCAGACCTTCTACTTTTCGGATTAAGCAATTATAGGTCGAATCCAATTGATATTCCTTATTTAAATCTAAATTATACACCAAGTTAGAATTGGTGAACCAGATATGCCGATCTTTTTCATAAAAAACTTCGGAATCGACGTTCGGAGTTCGTTTAAACTTGAAAGGTTCTAAAATGTACTTATTATGCTCATAAATCAAAAAATCATTTCGGGATACACCTCCTTCTGAGACTGATAAAACAATTGATGAGTCCGATAATTGCAAAAACCGATTGATTGCTAATTCGCCGTTAATATATTCTTCTGGAATATTTGAAAAAAGGCCAATTTTCCCTTCATTATTATTGAATTCAAATAGCCCTTTACGGGTAGCTACAACTATGGTATTGTTATATTTAAAAGCCCTGATATCATTAATAATTGGCAAACCATTGGTTGAATCAAATACTTGATATGAAAATGTTGATGGGTTAACTTTTACGAGTCCTTTTTTATTTGCCGTAGCAAAAACATTCCCAAACTCATCATCAGTGATACTCAATATTTTATTACCTAATTTATAAATGGCTTTTGTGGCACTCCATTGATTGTTTCCGTTGTATTTAATTCCTAACAAGCGGTCGGCAGTCCCACACCAAAGTATATTCGTTTCTTTAGATGCAAAAAGCTTGTAAGTATATAATTTGACCGATTTAAGTTCATCCTTTTCAATAGTCGGGAATAATTGTTCAATCCCATTAAGGTTTTCTTCAATTGAAATAACACCTTGATGTAAACCATTCAATTGATATATACCCAAATTAGTTCCAATTAATAGAATTTCCTTTTGAGAATTCCTAAGGTGCATAATACTCAACGACCAGACCTGGTTGTCAATTCCTGAAACTTTTTTAAAACGAGGTTGTTCGTTTTCATCAAAACTTAAATAATAAAGGCCAATATCGGTTCCAACAAATAATGTCCCTTCAAAATTGATAATATCATTCACTATCCCATTTAATCCTGATGATTCTCCAAAATAACGGATCGGATTACTAAACTCCACATTTGCCAACCCCAAAGACATGGTACCCCATAATACTTTTCCATAGCTCTTAACAGATGAACACACATCGTCCTGAATTCCAATCTCCTTGTTCAATTTGGCGATTAATTCGCCACTATAATTAAATACTAAAATTCCACTTCCAAGAGTTCCTGTATAAATAAATTGCTGATCATTGTCAGCTGAGTAAAGAAGACAATCTTTAAATTTATTCAAGGTTTTACTGGTTGTCAGTGGGGTCGAGATCCCGGTCTTGTCATCTAAACCAAAAATGCCTTTAATTCCAGTTACAACAATTTTTGAATCCCCATGATCTAAAATGGAGAATATGTCTTTAAATTTATAAAACTCACCACCTTTTACAGGTATTGTACCATTTTTAGAAACCTTGAACATTCCCTCAATATAACTTCCTCCATAAATAGATTTATTTAAACCAAAAGTAAAAAAGGTATATTTAGGAGTATTTATTATTATCAATGAATCTTTCTCAGGGATATATCCAAATATTTTGAACTTATCATTTGAAAAAAAGACTGTATCGTTGACAATATTGATATTACGAAAGGCTGAGAAATTCTTAACACTATCAGGTAATGCTTGCGAAATCTTTACATATTCATAGCTACCTGATTTTGTAGGTTGTAAATAACCGAACTCTGTGGAACAACCTACATAAATAACCCCTGATTTGCTAATAGCCAGAGCCCTGACCTCAGGCTCGCCTTCTATCCGGATGGTCCGCCATGATTCCCCATCGTATTCCAAAACACCGCTTAAATTATTGGCAACATAAATTAATCCATTGGGTGCTTTTGCAATGGCCCAGTTTTGACCATTTGAGTTTATCTCGGTGGGGCTATAAAACCGTGAAATGGGATACCCGTATTTGTTTACCTGGGCAAGAAGATTGGAAATTAAAAATAATACAGCTACTAAAAAGCCAACTTTTTTCATCCTAAGCGAAATAAAATTTAAAAAACTAAAAATAGTTATTACCTCCATAAAAAACAAAACACCCGTCAGAAAATCTGCGAGTGTTTTGCAACCATTAACCCATGAAAAAAATACCTGTTACTCAGGCAATATAAAAAGTTTATTTATAAATTCTTTGTCATTAACTTTGACAAGAACCAAATAATAACCACTTAGAACATTAAGATCAACTTTATTAACTTCTATTTGTTTTAAATCTGAATTAAGAACCCTAACCCCCTTTGAATCAAATATTGTTATTGTAGCTGATTCCCACTCTTGCGGTATATTGTCAATTGTAACAAATACCGTAGCAAACTTAGCAAAAATTTTCAAATTCCAAAAATTTTCTTCACCTAAAATTCCAACACCTTCATCAATAATTAAAGAATTACTTTGCAAATCCGCTAAACCAAAGAGTTCCTGATGGTTTAATTCAATATAAAAATCGGTAACATCCTCGGTAAAACCAGAACCATCATACAATAATGATATATTTGCATGGGTTATATCTTTATAAGTGAATTGATCAATAGTAACGCCTTGAGGAGCATTGAATAAAGTAATATTTGCCGGCGACAACAATTCATCAATGAAATATTCTTCGGTGAGCTCTAAATCCAACACGGCGCCATTTAGGTTACCCTCCGTTAAACCTGAATGTGAAATAGTCATCGTTTCGTTTAGTGCATCAAAGACCAAAGCGGCAACAACCTCAACATCCTGACCAAAATATTGCTGAAATATACCCCGGCTAAAATAACATGAAACAGTTTCATAATTTTGATCATAATCTTCGGTGCGGTTTCCTGATAATTCAAAGGAGAATTGAGTGTCGGATAAAATCTGGAGGTTGCTTATACCAACACCTACCGGGATTTCAGAAGTCGCAATGCTATCGGTAGTAAATGAACTCATAAGTTTTCCTTCAGAAAGTGTCACTAATATTACCTCACCATTTTCACTTCCTTCAACGATTTGACCATCATAGGTAACTGAAATGGCCGGTTCAATAGAAGCCTGAATCAATAAGGTATTGCTAGTTAAATTCATCGCCGGTTGGAGCATGATGGCATCAAGAGATATGTTAAATGAAGCAAAATCAGTATCAAAATCGGAACCTGTGTAATCTAAAGTCGCAAGAGCCAGAGTATCGTTTTCAATTTGGTAACTTGAAACCGATAAACCATCGGGTACATTATTTAAGGTGATCCCTGAAACATTGCCTTGTTGATTTATATCAAATTTTGCATCAACCAGTTTCATGTTAATAATGGCTTGGTCCAGATTGCTTTCATTTAAACCTGCATATTCTATGAATAATGAGGAATTCTCCAGCACAGCTGTAAATGTAACACCTCCAGTAACAACAATAGCTGTTCCGGAATAATCCTCAAATTCTGTTTCGGGGATTTGAACTGCAAACTGCGTGATATCGGAATCGTAATCTACCATTGTGCTTCCTTCAAGGACAAAGTTAACATGCTGTGCATCTACTTTTTGGATGGCTCCCACGGTAACTCCTTGTGGAAGGTTCTCAAAAACCCAAACACCTGGGTTTAATAAAGTGGCAAATGTTCCGCCACTTAGAGTCAATTCAATAGTTTCAGCATTTTCCTGACCTTCTAAAATCTGACCATCGTCAGCAAGAGTAAAAATTTCTTCATCATTAAAGGCTAAAACCTGCAACGAATTGCTTTCCAAACTATCCCCAAAAATAAATTCATTCCCAGCGATGCCAATTTTAAGGGTTTGATCGCTATCGAAATCACGACCGTCAAAAGATACTGCTACCTGTGCCGTTGAATCGGTTAAATATAGTATTTGCGAAATTGATGCTCCCTCAGACCCGATTTGAATGGTAATGTTTGAAATATCCAAGGTTGTATCGGCAAATTTTTCATTTTCCAACAATAGGTCAATAACTGAACCATTCAGGTTTGCTTCAGTCAAACCAATATGGGAGGCAATTATATTTTCGACGGTTGCAATGAAAACAATTCCCGTAGAAACCTCGGCAGGTAGGCCTGAATGATCATTAATTTCGTCGGCAGCAACGGACAGAGTCAGGTCTGAAATATTGGCGTCAAAATCTTCCAGATTTAATTCCCCTAATGTTAATGCCGCCTGATGTTTGCTTATTCTTTGGATATTTTGAATTTGTAATCCTTGGAGTCCGTTTACAAAATTCCAATTTGAAATGTTCAAATCCGAAACAAAATCACCTCCTGAAATGGCAACCATAATAATTTCACCATTAATATGATGTTCTAAAATTTCACCATCATCGGACATGGTAAGCACTTCCTCATCGTTGGTTGCACTAATAGTTAAACTATTGCTAAGAATACTGTTTCCACTATAAGTTTCAATTCCAAGGACAATTATGGCAAAATCGGAAATATCGGTATCAAAATCAGTGCTATCGAAAGAAAGTGTCAATTCAGCAGCCGTATCATTCACATAGGTAACCGAACTGATGAAAGTGTTATTAGGAGCATTCATTAGTTTGAAGTTTGAAACTTCTAGACTAGTGTCTCTAAATAAATCATTAACCAGAGCCAGATATACTATCGAATTATGTAGGTTCTCTTCGGTTAAACCCAGGCTAGAGATAACCATTTGCTGAGATTCTATATTGGCACGAATTTCCAGACCATTACTAACTAATGCTTCTGCACCATGCAATTCAGAGGGTTGAAGCGTAACTTTAAAGTCGGTGTAATCGGAATCAAAGTCGGTACCATCAAAAGCCAGACCAATGGTGAATGTAACAGAATCAGTTACCAGAACGGAAACAACCGATACCCCCAAAGGGGTATTCATTAAAACCAGGTTTTGAATGTTCACGTCTAAATCTGTTAAATAATCAGCTGTTAATTTAGCTTCAATCAGGGCTCCATTTAGGTTGTTTTCAGTGAGCCCGGCATGTGAAATTGTCAAAACTTTTACTTCAGGTTCCACTATGGCCGTAAATGTTACACCAGAAGTAATCTGATAAGGTGTTTCCTCATAATCATCAATTTCAGTTTGATTGACCTGGACTACCAGATTGGTAATGTCTTGATCATAATCAACCAGAGTATTCCCAATTAGACTGACAGTTACTTTATGATTATCGACCCTAGTTAAAAGGTTTGGAGCAACACCCGCAGGTAAGTTGTAAAATGACCAATTCACTAACGAAAGATCATTGCTAAAAGTACCACCGGTTATATCAAATGTTATTAGTTCCCCATCTTCGGTTCCTTCCTGTATAAACCCATCACTAACCATTGTCAAGGCCTCAGCATCATTGGTTGCGGTAATTGTCAATGAATTGGAAGTTATACTTGAATTACCTACCAATTCAGCCGCGGAAACACTGATTTTAAGTTGTTCATAATTGGTATCGAAATCGGTTCCAGTGAAATTTAATGCTATGGAGGCTACTGTATCGGAAAGGTATTCAATAGTTCCGATGGATAATCCAATGGGCGCTCCTAAAAGATTGAAATTGGAAGTATTCAATGTAATATCTTCAAATTTCTCATCTTTCAATTTCAATGTAACAATGGCTCCATCCAGGTTTTCTTCGGTCAGGCCCAAATGTGATATTTCAGCAGTTTGAGTTTCCTCGTTGGCAGTAATGATTAAACTGTTGCTAACAACTGAACCCGCGCCACTCAGTTCCAGTTCGTCCACCGAAATGAAAAAATCTGAAATATCGGTGTCAAAGTCGGTTTCATCGAAACTGAACATTAGTTCTGCTGAGGTTTCAGAAATATAGGCGACAGAAGCAATAGACAAACCATCGGGTGTATTAAACATTTCGATGGAGGAATTAAGGATGGTAGCATCGGTGAATGTTTCATTTACCAGAACAAGAGTAACGATGGCACCATTCAAATTTGATTCATTTAAACCTGAATGATTGATTGTAAGTTGTTCATCTTTTGTTGTAAAAGTAACCCCAGATGTTACAATTATTGCCGGACCCTGATAATCATTTATTTCTTCCTCACTTACATTGAGTGTAAAATCATAGATATTGGCATCATAATCCTGCAAACTATTCCCGCTCAGGGTTAGGGTAACAGAAGTATTTGAATTCCGTTGGATGCCAGCAACCGCAACACCTAATGGCGCATTGTTGATACTCCAATTGTTCGATTGAAGCGTATTTGCAAAAGTACCGCCTGTTAAGGTAACTGTTATTTCTTCGCCATTTTCAGAACCTTCCAGGATTTGGCCATCATCAACCATTGAAACCAGTTCATCATCATTTGTAGATGAGATAAGGAGTGTATCACTCAATAGGCTGGCATTACCGGTTAACTCCGATCTAACAATTTCTAAATAGAGTTGCTGATCGGTATCAAAATCGGTTCCGTCGAAGCTTAACAACAGGCTTGCTTCCGTTGAACTGATATAATAAACACTGTCAAGAGCTACACCTATAGGTAACCCTGACAAAACGAAGTTACTTTTTAATAAAACGGTATCGGCAAACGATTCTTGTTGCAATAAAAGGCTGACGAATGCGCCGTTAAGGTTCTCTTCGTTCAGACCTGCGTTAAAGATGTCGACGGCTTCTGTTTTTGCTTTAAAAGTTACACCTGTATCGACCATCAGATCAAAACCTGTATAATCATTGATTTGATCACCGTTGATACTCAAACTCATACCGGTAATATCCTGATCATAATCTACGGTTGAAATTCCACTTAAAGTGATGGTAACATGTTGGTTATCTACTCTGTTGACGGATAAAACCGAAACACCGGAAGGTAAATTTAAGACACTCCATTTTGTAATCTCCAATTCCAAAACAAAAGTTCCACCTGCAAGATACACATCAATCGTTTCACCATCTTCAGCCCCTTCACTAATGTTCCCATCATCGTTCATGGTAAGCACCTCATCATCGTTCAGCGCTCTGAAAACAATACCTGCATTGGAGTATAAATCGGAACCAGAATATTCGTCCACTTCGGCATCTTTAACAACAACCTGAATATTTGTGATGTCCGCATCATAATCAATGACTGAATTTCCGGTAAGAGTTATGGTGGCATTAACAGAATCTGTTTTTGTGATGTTCCCAAACAAAACTCCCTCGGGCAGGCCGATTATAGCCCAATTTGAAGCATTTAAAGCCAGTGCAAAAGTTCCTCCCTGCAAATTCACATAAATTTTTTCACCATCTTCCAACCCTTCATCAATGCCATCATCGGAAATAGTAATTACTTCGTTATCATTGTCTGCATAGATAATAACTCCGGAAGAAACCGTAACAGGAGGTGTACTATTGATAAATTCATTGGCGGCAATATCCAGGATAATATTGGTAATACTTTCATCGTAATCTTTGGTGCGGTTACCAGCCAGTACAATTATTGCACTATCGGCGCTCACGCGGATGATTGAATCGATGGATGTTCCTTGCGGAAGGTTCGAAAGGCTCCAATTGTTTTCATTCAACGCTGTACCAAATTGGTTTTGAGTAACCACCACAAAAATCTGGGCTCCGTGCTCAGACCCTTCGTATATTCCGTGATCGGACATGGTTACTTCAGTAGCTTCAAGGGTGGCACTAATTGTCATTTGATTGCTCGATATATCGGCAACACCGACCAATTCATTCAATGAAATGTTGATATAGAAATCGGTAATATCTGCATCAAAATCAGTCCCGTCGTAATATAGATAAAGGTTTGCATGGGCTGCATCCATGTAACTGATATAACCTATAGAAACCCCTCCGGGTGCGTTTTGTAAAGTAAAATTATTATAATCGAATGCGGCATCTAAAAATGATTCATTGACCAATTCCAGACCAATTTCGGCACCATTGAGATTGCTTTCATTCAACCCTGTATGTGATATGATAAGTCCCTCGCTGAAAGCTTGAAAGGTAACACCCGTATTGGCAGTTAGGTCAGCTCCTGTAAATTCATCAACTTCAACATCTTTAATAGATACTGAAAAATCGGTAATGGACACATCGTAATCAGTGGTCCTGTTTCCCGACAAAGTAAGCTCAACCGTATTGGTATCTGTTTTAAACAGGTTGGCTACGCTTACGCCTGCCGGAAGATTGGTCACAGTCCAATTACTTAGTTGTACTGAATTTGAGAAGGTACCTCCAATTAGATTTACAGTTATGACTTTTCCGTTTTCATTACCTTCAGTGATGTCGGCATTATCAGAAAGAACTATACTTTCCGTGTCATTGGTTGCTATAAACAAAACACCTGAATTCACCTGAACGGTTGTAGTTTGTGCCAAAAACTCATTTGGGGTAATGGATAAGGAAAGGTTAACAATATCAGAATCGTAATCTTTTGTCCGGTAACCAGAAAGTGTTATCTCAGCAACTGTATCGTTTACACGATTGAGCGAGCCCAGAATAACCCCCTCGGGTAAATTTGTTAAAGCCCAATTGTTACTATTCAAGCTGGCTGTAAATACATCGTTATGGATGGAAACAGTAATGATTTCAGCATCTTCGTGACTTTCAAAAATATTGCCGTCATCAGACATTAAAATATCAATACTTTCAGCTACTGCTGTAAATGTCACCCCTGAATTAGCTGTTAAATTCACGTCGGAATAATCATCAATTTCTGTTTCACTAATTGATAATATGGCATCGGTAATGTCCGTATCATAATCGAGGGTGGCATCTCCCGAAAGCGTAATCTGAACATTGGTTTCATTAATCTTATTTAAAGACCCTATGGTAACTCCAACTGGTAAACCGGTGAATGACCAATTTGACAGGTTGGGGACATCCACAAAAGTACCTCCATAAATGGTGGCCGTAATTATTTCACCTGATTCATTACCTTCCAGAATCTGACCATCATCGGCCATAAGCAAAAATTCACCATCGTTGACCGCATCGAAAATCAACCCGGAGTTTTGGGATATTGGATTGAGAGTGTGCTGAACCAGTTCAGCACCAGCAATTGAAATAGTTACATTGGTGATATCTGAATCATAATCCTGTGTCCGGCTTCCTGTTAGCGCAATTTGAACAGTATCATCAGAAACACGGGTGAGATTTCCTTTGGTAACACCTGCGGGTAAGTTGGTAATTGTCCAGTTGGCGGGATTCAGACTGCCAACAAAAGTATCTTCACTTAATGAAACTGTAATTATTTCCCCATTCTCGGAACCTTCAGTAATACCATCATCGGTTAAAGTTAACATAACAGGTTCATCGGTAGCTGTGAAGGTGATTCCGGAAGTTACTTCCATAGTAGTTCCAGTGGTATCGTTAATTTCGTCGGTTGAAACTGATAAAGTAGCTGTAGTCCAATCGGAATCATAATCCTGGGTAGCATTACCTACCAAGGTTATTGAAACACTTGAACTACTTAACCTGCTTATTGTTCCGGCAGTGACCCCAGTGGGCAAACCTGACAATACCCAATTGGCCGATGTAATGGGATCAATAATTGTACCCCCTGTTAATGAAACCGTAATGATTTCGCCATCTTCACTGCCTTCGGTAATCGTACCATCGCCGGCCATGGTCAAAACTTCGGTATCGTTAACAGCCACAATGGTCACCCCACTATTTGCTGAAATTGCAGCACCTGTGTGATCATCAATTTCATTGGGAGAAATACTTACTGTTACATTAGAAATATCGGCATCAAAATCGCAACAACTGTTACCTGAAAGGGTCAGTTCAACAGATGTGGCCGATAACCTGTTCAAACTGCCAACAGAAACCCCCATGGGTAAATTGGTAACTGCCCAGTTTTCAACAGTGAGCGTATTTGCAAATGTTCCCCCTGTTAATATCACTGTAATAATTTCAGTATTTTCGGCACCTTCGGTAATGACATTATCGGCTATAGTTATACTTTCGGCATCATCGGTGGCGGTAAAAGTTAATCCTGATGTAATAATTGCGGTTGAACTGAAACCTATGATTGATGTAGGTGCTATCTGCAAGGCAACATTTGTAATGTTATTGTCGTAATCTTTGGTACTGGTACCAAGTAATGAAATGGTTACTTGGGTTGGGCTGTTGTAGGTAACAGTGCCTTTGGTAACTCCAACCGGCAGATTTGTTAATGTCCAATTCGCTTGGGTAATTGTAGAATTGAAGGAATGGCTGCCACTTGAGTTAATGGTAACCGTAATATTACCAGAGCTTTCGGAACCTTCGGTAAAAGTACCGGCCATAACAATATCCAAACTTTCATCAACAGCAGTAAAGGTAACCCCTGTAGCTACGGATAAGTCAGATCCTGTATATTCATCAATTTCGGAATTGGTGATGCTAAGTGTAGCATTGGTAATATCAACAGAATAATCAACAGTCCGGTTCCCTGACAAGGTTATTTGTACGGTATTCCCATTGACACGGGTAACGGATCCCTTACTGACACCCGTGGGCAGATTTGTCAATGTCCAGTTTGCTGGTGTAATGGTGGTGGCAAAAGTACCTCCCACGGCAGTTGCGGTAATAATCTCGCCATCCTCGCTTCCTTCGGTAATTAAACCATCATCGGCTATAGTAATACTCTCGGCATCACTGGTTGCTGTAATAGTAACCCCTGAATTAGCACTCAACGAACCTGAACTTAAATGAACAAACTCGGCCGATGCAACACTTATGGTTACATTGCTGATATTGGAGTCAAAATCTTTGGTCCGGTTGCCACTAAGGGTTAAGGTAGCAGTTTTATTTCCTGTCCGGGCGAGGGTTCCTTTTGAAACACCATCGGGTAGGTTCGTGATTGTCCAATTTACAGTATTTAACGATGCCACAAAATCGTCGTTGGATAATGTGATGGTAATTACCTCGCTGTTCTCGTTTCCTTCGGTAATGGAACCATCGTAACTCAGTGTTATAGCTGGCATTACCGCAGATGACTCGGCCCCGGTAAATTCGGATAACGAAGTCAGGTTGGTTCCTGCTAATTTATTTAGCGAGGTATTGGTAATATCGAGTCGGTCCCAATAAGGGGAAGTATATTGAGCCGTGTAAATATTTCCTTCGGTTCCAACTACATCGCCATTGGCGTAATACCCGGCCATATTTACTGAGTATCCGGAAATATTGTAGGGAACAGTTGTCCAATAACGGTTCAGATAAGCAGTTGAACTTGTATTGTCGGGGTGTTTTTGATTGAAAACATTCAATTTGACGTAAGCACCTGCACCAAAAGTTCCACTATTAAAAGTTAATGAAAATGGGCTATATTCATCGGTGGCGAGTGTATCGCCAACCGGAAATGTAAATGTACCTGCATTTTTAAAGTATTTGTAAACACTTCCGGTGCTATTGGCCAAAATCATAGCTGTTGTTGATGGAGTGCCTGCAATATTCACAGAGGTATCGAGTAACAAATTATAGGCCCCCATTTTTAACAAGCCTGAATTAAGTGTCAGGTTTCCTTTGAAAGTGGTATGCGCCGAAAGCGAAACCCCTTGCGGATTGCTTAGGGTTACCTTCTCAAAATAGGTACTTGCCGTACCACCGATGGTTTGCAACGTGGAACCATCGAAAATAATTTCACCATCGGTACCCGAATTGATGAACACATTTCCGGTTGTGGCCTGGTTTTGCCAATCGCCCTCCAACTTGATCTTCCCTTGCAAATCAATCTTGCCCGGGCTGGACACATCGTAGGATTGGTTAATATAATCACCATTGGTGCCACCGTTGATATCCAAAATGGCACTGGAAGTTATAATAATTTTTGCTCCGTTGTTAATAACCCCCTTTTGCGCCCAAATGCTCAAAGTTGTAAATAAAAACAATCCGGCAATTACTAATTTTGTTTTCATGGTGTATTTTATTTTGTAAAAACATCAGTTCAATTAAAATGAAATTTCTGGATGTTTTTAATTTTAATATCAAAAAAATTGAATCTCAAACAATTATAAAATACATTATTCTATTCTTTAACTTTCAATAGTTCATTGATTTTATCCAACTGTTCCTGCATCTGATTAATCCGCTCTACCTGGGTACGGAGGCTGTTTATTTGTTCGTCTTTGGTTCCTATTTGTGCTTTTAGTTCCTCAATTTGTTTTTGCTGTTCTTTGATGGCCTCAACTAATACAGAAGTTAACTTAGCGTAATCCATGCCTTTGAATCCTTCATCATTTGTAGATACCAACTCTGGAATAACACTCTCAACTTCTTGAGCAATAAACCCAATCTGTTTTTCTTTTGAAAATCCTTCTTTAGGAAATTCATCTGTTTTCCAATTAAAATAGACGCCCCTCAATTGTATGATTTTATTCAATGCATTATCAATTGTTACAACATCCTTCTTCCATCTATTATCCGATCCACTAACAAAGCTTCCTGAAGCATAGGCGCTTTTATAAACTCTCAACGAATAGGTAGTGCTGGTACCACCGTCAACCCACAAACCGTAAGTTGATGTTGGGCTCACATTAACACCCATATAACCATTCACCTTCAAATAATCATTACTAAAATCCCCATAAATCAAAGGAGAGGATGTACTCCAATTATCAATATACAATTTACCTGAACCAGTCTCATAATACCCTGCATAATCACCTAAAAAGACATTATCGGTACCTGTAGTATTTGAATAACCAGCTTTGTAACCAAGAGCAACATTATGTGAACCTGTAGTTATAGCCCTTCCTGTATAATTACCAATCAATACATTATAAGCACCTGTGGTCATGCTATAACCACTTTCGGTACCAAAAGCCACGTTGTTGGCGCCGGTAGTCAAACTATATCCAGTCTGGCTACCCAAAAACACGTTGTAATCCCCCCCGTTTACCGTGGAGGTTGTTCCATAACCACTCTGGTAACCTATAAAAATATTTTCGGTACCCTGTTTAAAATTCCTGGCAGCTTCATACCCCATGTATATGGAACTTTGGGCTTCGTCCAGGTATAATCCGGAGTAAGGACCAATACAAATATTGTTAGAACCACCGCTTCCATATTTCCCGCAATTGTAACCTATATAGGTATTGTGGCTTCCGGTAGTATTCTCAATACCCGTGAAGGTACCGATAAATACATTCCGGTATCCTGTAGTATTGGCAATACCTACACTTGAACCTAAAAAGGTATTGTAATTACCTGATGTGTTAGCAATACCCACGCTATCGCCAATATACACGTTGCTGTACCCTCCATTGTTGGCATAACCTGCTTTGTAGCCGATAAATGTATTTTTATCGCCATTGTAACTGTAATAACCACTCTGGTAACCGATAAACGTATTTTTATTTACTGCAACACCCACATTTCCTGCATAGCGCCCACTCTGGTAACCCATATAAGTATTATAATTTCCTGATTTATTGGTTGCTCCTGCATAATCACCAATAAATACATTATAACTTCCCAGAGTTGAACCTAATCCTGACCCAACCCCCATGAAAATATTGTTGTTACCTGTAGTATTCTGGTACCCGGAAAAAAGCCCCAGGAATGTATTCTGACTACCAGTAGTATTCAATAAACCTGAATAATAACCCATAAAGATGTTATAAGCACCGGTGGTATTATTCAAACCAGCCCAGGTTCCTAAAAATATGTTATAAGCACCTGTAGTTACATTTCCTGCCTTTTCACCAATGAAATAGTTCTTTTTCGTTATACTCATATAGTCATCGGAAACACCTTTACTGCTGGAAATGCCCCCAACGGCAAAGCCTCCACGGCTTCCGGCACTTTTTGCCTCTGGTTCTACATAAACCCTTACGCTATCCGGGGTTACCCGCAAAAACTCGTTGGTTTCACCCTTTGAAGAACTGATTCCGCCCACTGCAAATCCACCTCTGGAACCAGTAGCTTTTACAACAGGATCATCATTTACCCATATCCTGACCCCTTCGTTATAAACGGCAAAAACCGTCTGTCCGGCATTGTTCTTAACTTCGAATAAAGGATCGTCCACCAGCCCGGAACTATTACCCTTAACCGTTAATCGGCTGGAAGGATCAGCATTACCGATACCTATTCCCACATCACCTTTGTAATTGATGATTAAATCGGCATCGGCGGCTGTTACATTCGAATAACTTGCGGTATTGTTTGTAGCAAACAATAAATTTCCCCTGTTATAGGTGGTTTTATTCTGGAAAAATATTCCTCCTTTGGGATACATGGACGAACCTGTATTAAAACGCAGCCCATTCATGGTATTTACAGTGGTACTGTAGTTCTGAATATCCAGAAAAGTTCCATCGGTGCCTGTGGTGTTGGTATTGGTGGAATTAATATGCAGAATCCCTGAAGGAGTGCTTGTTCCAATCCCCACCTTATCAGTGGAGTTTTTAAGTAATGTGTAGCTTCCGGAACGGTTCCATAAATCTTCGGCAGTTATATTATTCTGCAAGGTGGTCTCCAGGTTATCAATATATGTTTTATTGTAGTAATCAGAAAGGTCAACCGTAGTTGATTTTGTAACATCAACCACCCCGGAATATGCTGCTAAACTGGTTTCCTGCCCCATAGTCCAGCCATCGGCATAGGATTCGTCAATTGCGGCATAACCCTGATAAAAATGAGTGACGGTAAATTTTGGATAGGAATAATTGGTTGCTTCATCACCTATAATTAACACAATTTCATTACTTGCATTAACCCCTAACCGGACCCTCAAATTATCGGGTCCGAAACAATAATAACCTGTATTATAAAAAACGGTACCCGAACCGTAGCCTTTTACTGTCAACTCATAAGGTCCTGTGGATGAATAAAAATATCCGGAAACTTTAATGACAAACATACATCCGCTATTGGGTTGGTTTGTATTAATTACAAATGCCCCGGTAGCTGATGATGCTGAATAGCTCACCATGTTCCGGTAAACCTTATATGTTGACGATCCCTCTACCATAATATTATCTCCAATCCGGACATTTCCTGCCACATCGAGCTTTTGCGCAGGGCTATTGGTCCCAATACCTGTATTTCCATTATCGCCTACAAAGAACGCTGAAACACCTGCATCCTGAACATCAAAATCGCCGGTTCCACTTAAGTTGTGAACCATTCCAAAGCTTCCCTGTGTAATGGTTGTATTTTGGGTCAGGCTTCCCCCCAATTGTACATTGGTACCCGTTTTGGTAATTCCGTTCGAAAAGGTATTGTTGCTGCCCACCATTTCCCAATCGGAACCATTCCAAAAATAAAAGCCCACCTGCGGATATGTTCCACTGGTACTGGTATTCCACACCAATAAACCTTGCGTTTTTGTGCCCGAAATAGGCGACACGGTACTAACTAAAGCCACCCGGGGAACCAACATCCCTTTTGTGGTTGAATACACATCGAGCATCGCACTGGTAGCTGGTGTATAACCATCAAGATCAGTTATTGCGATGTTTTGAGCGTTTGATTCAAATACGAAACATGCAAAAACCGCAGTAGCTGCTACTTTGGCTCTGAAAAGTAAATTTCTTGTCATAACACTTGGGTATTTTAACATTGATTGATACACAATTCTTCACATTTATATAAATAAGTCAAAATCAACTATCGGCACATTAAAATAAACCAACCACCGTGGCTTAAGTTGTAAAAAAACATGTGTGTACAGATTTCTATCAGTAGGAATATTACATTTCCTACCTGATCTACAGATAATTAAATTCATTTAGCTCTTCAATTTGTTACATTGCAATATAAAACATTTACATGAATATTGTCAGTTTGTAAAATGATTTATATCAACAAAAAAAATAGTTTCACCACAATTTGTGTTTTCCATATAACTACAACACGATTCTTTCTATTTTTGTATAAATCTCTAAATACTTAATATGCCTGGTAAATTTTCATACGAAAAAGCTATCCTAGAAATTGAAACAATTATTGATGAAATTGAGAATGAGACTCTTAACATGGATGAGCTTTCTGATAAGGTAAAATATGTAGCCCAATTGATTAAAAGCTGCAAAAAAAAATTGGTGGATACCAAAGCCGAAGTAGATCAGCTTTTAAAAGATATGGAGCATTAATGGTTTCCGGATTTCTAAAAATAGATGCTAACTATTTTTACGTTACAAATCCTTTAAAATTGGGCTTCTCATCGGTTCTTAACAGTTATGTGTTCATCGAAAACCACATTCAATTTTTTTGATTTTCATTAGAAATATATACTTTTGACCACTTTGGAAGGGTTTTTTGATTTACGCATTAGCAAATTAAAAAAAGGGTATATGTTGACATTCGTTGAATTTATTGAAGATAGTGTTAAAAAACACTGGGATTATTCCGCTTTAACGAACTACAATGAGGGAACCCTCACTTACGGTGAAACAGCCTTAACTATTAAAAGAATCCACCGGTTTTATGAAAAGATAGGTATCAAAAAAGGGGACAAGGTGGCTCAAATTGGGCGAAACAATGCCAATTGGGGTATTACTTTCTTGAGCACCATCAGTTACGGAACCGTATCAGTACCTCTATTACAGGATTTTCCTTCGGGAGATATTGAAAACACTGTGAATCATTCCGATTCGGTACTGATGTTTATTTCCGACTATATTTTCGAGAAATTAGATATTGAGAAATTTCCTAACATCCGGGCCTTTATCTCACTTGAGAATTTTGACATCCTTTACACCAAGGAGGCTCAAATTAAAGAGGATTTAAATACATGCTTGAATCTTTCCATGTCCCTGACCCCGGAAAACTTCAATTTGGAACAGATACCCCATGACGCCCTTGCATCCATTTCATACACTTCAGGAACCTCCGGGCTATCCAAAGGGGTGATGCTCAGCCATGGCAATTTTGCAACCAACATTGAATTTGGGTTTGATGTGATTGACTTTAAACCTGGCGATCAAGTGGTTTCGTTCCTGCCTTTAGCCCATGCTTATGGTTTAGCCTTTGAGTTTCTGGTTGAATTTATGCAGGGATGTCACATTACATTCCTTGGGAAAATTCCTTCGCCCCAGATCATCCTTCAAGCTTTTAAAGATATAAAACCCCGTTTGGTCATATTGGTACCTCTTATCATTGAAAAAGTATATCGAAACAAAGTGAAACCTGCCATTAGTAAAGGACTGCCAAAAATTTTATTGGGAGCTCCCTTGTTGAAAAAAGTTGTTCACAAAAAAGTTAAAAAACAACTTGAGGAGGCTTTTGGCGGTAACTTTATTGAGGTTATCATTGGTGGAGCCGCTTTAAACAAAGAGGTTGAAAGCTTTTTAAGGGAAATTGGTTTCCGATACACCGTAGGATATGGAATGACTGAATGTGCCCCGATTATTAGCTATGCCCCATGGCACAGTGCCCAAAAATTCAGTTGCGGTTATCCCATCCGGCAATGTACGGTAAAAATTGATTCCCCTGATCCGGAAAGTGTTGAAGGCGAAATTTTGGTTAAAGGGACCCAAGTAATGATGGGTTATTATAAAAACCCTACCGCGACCAAAGAATCTTTTGACGATGAAGGTTGGTTAAAAACCGGTGACTTGGGGGTAATGAACAAAAAGGGGTATATTACCATCAAAGGGCGGAGCAAAAACATGATATTAGGTGCCTCAGGACAAAATATCTATCCCGAAGAAATTGAAGCCCGCATCAATAGTTTACCTTATGTAATGGAATCGTTGGTGATTGAAAAAGAAGGACGGTTACATGCCCTGATTGTACCCGACTTGGAAAAAGCAGAACAAGATGGTTTGAACAGGGAAACTGTGAAAGCCCACATTGAGAAAAACCAAAAAGAACTGAACCAACAGATGCCGAACTATATGGCGATTTCGCGGATAGAAATGCACGATGAAGAGTTTATAAAAACACCGAAAAAGAGTATCAAAAGATATTTATACACCAACAACTGACAAAAAGCCGCTCAAACCAGCGGCTTTTTTACACTCCTATGCCCTGATATTTTTTGAAAATTATTCCTAATTTAGAAAGTCTGTTTCGAAGCAACTTTAAATGGTTGTTTTGGCATCCATCAGTGACTTTACATTTAGAATATTTTCATCATCATGAATGAAAACTCAAAATTATTTGATTTTAAACTGATTCCACAAAAAACCAAGTGTTTGGATACTTACTCAATCCAAATGTTACGGTTTCTATCAAAAACTGTTTTCACTGCCCAATTAATATTTATTCTACTTTTTCAGTTATCAAATAAAGGGTTGGCACAAACAAATGTGGAAACGGATACACTCCTCAGAAAAGAATTAATTAAAGGGATTGGATTGGTTGAGAACAGCAACTTCAAGCTAGGACTTGAAACTCTAAACCAAGTAATGGTGAAAGCCGAAAAAGAGAACAACAAAGAGTTCCAGGTTTTGGCTCTGTTAAATATCGGTGCGTTGTACTTCCGTTTGTCAGAGAATGAAAAAGCGCTCAATTACTATTTCAATGCACTTGAACTGGCCAATAAAAACAAACTAAACCATTTGCTCAATTCTATTTATAATAATATCGGCATTATTTATTCAACCAATCACGACCCCAAAAAAGCCAAAGGCTATTTTTTAAAAGCATTGGAAATTAGCCGTAACCTCAACGATACAAATAAAATAGGAATTAATCTGATGAACCTAGGTAACCACGAGGTTGACTTAAAGAATTATGATGAAGCCGAGGCTTTCCTTAACGAAGCCGAACAATTCTTCAGAGCTATCGGGCAGAAAAGAAATTTAGCAGAGATAGCCAGTCTGAAGGGAACCATCTTTTTGGGCCAACAAAAATACCTGCTAGCCAAAAACTGCCAATTGAGTGCATTAAATCTGATGGTTAAAGAGAATGATAAATTGTATTTAAGCAATTACACCTACCGCCTTGGCGAAGCATATTTTTACTTAAACCTTTCCGACTCATCACTCTATTACCTGAAACAGAGCCTTTCACTTGCTGAAGACATTGGCCACAAAGAAAACATTATTCAAGCAGCCACGAAAATTGCCCAAATGTATCAAATGAGAAATGAATTTCATGCTGCAATAGCCTATTATGACAAAACACTTTCACTAAAAGACAGTTTAATAGTTGAGCGGACCCAAAAATGGGTTTCGGAGCTTCAGATGAAATATGAATTTGAGAAAAAAGCCAAAGAAATTGAATTTCTTGAACGAAGGACCCACTTGTATCTGATGATAGGTGCGCTTTCATTTTTGATTTTATCCCTTTCGGCATTCATCATGTGGTACACCTTTAGAGTCAGAAACTTAAAAGCAAACCAACAGTTCATTTTGTTACAAAAAGAAAAAGAGCTCAATTTGTTGAAAATTCAAAAAACCGAGGCCGAAAACCGATGTTTAATTGAAGAAATAAAAGGCAATGAAGAAAGAAATACTTTAAAGCAGGAATGGCTCAGAGCTGAAATTGAACACAAAAACAGGGAACTGGCCTTAAACGCCTTGCACATGGTCAATAAAAATGAATTGTTGACAGATATTAAAAGCCTTTTACATTCTTTTACAGAAACAGATGAAAAGGCGGGGCTTTCAAAAATAAAAACCATTATAAATTTAATCAATGCCAATACCAATCTCGACAAAGAATGGGAAACCTTCAAACTGCATTTTGAAGAGGTCCACGGCAATTTTTTCGATAAAATACAAAACGACCATCCTCTATTAAATCAAAGCGATTTAAGGTTATGTGCCTATTTACTTATAAATCTTAACAACAAAGAAATTGCCCAAATCCTGAATATTTCCCCAGATTCTATCCGAAAAAGAAAGCAACGGTTGCGCGAAAAGCTTGGAGTTGAATCTGAAGCATCCATTTTGCTGCTTCTCAACCAATACAAATAAGTGGTTGCTTCCTTTTTCACTATTTCCTTTACCGCTTATGACACACCAGAAACATCGGTCACAGGATATCCGGTTTGATGTCACACAATGTCACGGTCAATATTTGAGCATCTAAGATTTAAATACAAAATTGCCTCCCGATTTAAAACTTACTAAAACATACTACCATGAGTAAAATTTTGACTTCATTTTTCGTACTGCTTTTTGCAGTTTCAACACAAGCTCAAGTTTTTGAGTTTGGTATTACCGACCCAAATCCCCTACCCGACCCATTAGCTTTCTGTTATGGCGACTCGGTTACTTTTACGCTCGAATATGATGGGTGGGGCTTTTCAAGCTGGTACAAATGCACCGAAGAACCTGACTTTGTGAATTGGAGCAATTCTGAAAAATGGGAAATGGTTGGGATGTCGATAAATACCTTCAAATTGGGAATAGAAGGCGATGCCTTTTTTTGGGTGAACGTTACCGAAGGTTGGAACACTGTTACCTCGCAGGTATTTCATCTGCAATTGAAAGGGCAGATTCCGACTATCAACTATTCCGATACTTTATTCTGTGAAGGAACGTCTCTGGTGCTTTCTGTTACTCCCGGCGATTTAGGGGATGGAAACTATCAGTGGTTTCATAATACCGCACTTGTTGAAAACCAGACCTCGGAAAGCTTGGAGATTGCGGATTCTGGAACTTATCAGGTAATAGCGCTTACAAACCCTACTCAATGTTCCGGTATTTATTATCCAAGCCAACCGACTGGTTTTCATTATATTAAACCTGACGTTACGGGTACTTTCAAACCAGATCTCAACCGGTTGGTGCTCCAAACTTCATTGGAATACACCAGTTACCAATGGTATCAGGCTTCAAGCACGATAGTTGAGATGGAAGCTATTGATGGCCAGACAACCAACAAATACAACGCTACCATTACTGATTTTGATAAATATTATGCCCTTTCAGTAATTACCTCCGGAGGATGCCACACCACCTCAGATAAGATATTGGTCAACGATTCCATCTATTCCCTACCTGAAATTACTGTTCCCTCGCAACAGTTCTTATGCCGTAACCAATCGGTAACTTTGGAACTTAAAAATCAGGCTTATGCCAGTTACCAATGGTATAAAAACGGTTCCCAAATCTGGAACGAGACCAAACCCACCCTTCTTGTCAATTCCGATTATCAATTTGGAACAGGAAATTACACTGTAAAAGTAACTACAGTGGCGGATCCCAACACGGTTTTTGAATCGGAACCCATTACCTTGGAATTTAATACACAACCCTACATCAGCATAAAAAATAATGACAAGCCTTGTCCTGATGGAAAAGTTGTTTTACAGGTAACCAAAGGAGCTAATGGCGAGGTTGGCGGATACGATTCCTATCAATGGTATTTTAACGACATAAACAACTTTGATGAAGCCATTGAAATTGCAAATGCCACCGATTCGGTATTTGAGATTAATGTCCCCGGAGAGGCAAGGCATTATTGGGTATCATGTTCATTCAATAGCTGTGATGATATTTCGGGAAGTAAAATCATTGAACCTTTTAAACTTTACCCTCCAAATATCTCGATGGATCCTTATGAAGGTTTGCTATGCCTGGGTGATACCATCAATCTTTCAATTTATTCCGAAGATGTCTCATTCCAATGGTATTTGAACGGTGTGGCTATTGAAGGAGCCGACCAAAAAGATTATCAAGCCACCGAAGCCGGGAATTATGATGTATTGATATCCTCCTTACTATGTGAAACTACGGCTCCTGTAAAAAGTGAATATCCGGCAGTGGTTTCCTATCGGGTATCGCCAAGCTTTGGAGTTGAACCCGAAGGGCATCAATACGGACAAAATCCAAACCACTTGATTTTCTGTAAATATGATACGGTTCATCTGAATTTGAACAATGCCGGCAACTATAAAAACATTCAATGGGTAGGTAAACTTTTCGATCCTAGTTCCAGTACCGACGATTGGGAAGAAATTGAAGGACAGACTTCCGCCACTTATACTTTTATTAATGGCGTTGAGAACGATAAGTTGCATTATAAAGTAAGGGTTGACTCCATGATGGAAGGTGATAAAGTTTGTACAGGTATTTCAGAATACAAAACTATTGATGGGTGGATCTTCCAGTCGCCTGCCATAGCATCATACAACAACAGTGAATTATGCGAAAACGGTGACTCAACACTCATCCACTTGGCATTCCAGGGAACTTGGTCGAGGATGGAATGGTATTGCGATGGAATATTGGAGCCCAATTCAAATACCGATTCCATTTATGCGAAAAAAGAAGGTGAATGGACTATCACTTGTTATCCTGAATATTGCCCAAATATTCCCCATTCCTCAGGAGTTGGCCCTTATGTAAAAATAATGCAAGATGCTGAAATCCTGGAAAATGATACGGTAATTTATGCTATGCCTGAATTGGGGTTCTACTCTTATCAATGGTACTTCAACAATAACCCCATTGATATGGATACTATAGAAATTCCATGGGTCCTTTACAAAAATGAATTAAAACCCGGTTCCTACACCGTAGAGGTATCAAACCCAGCAGAATGTTTGAGATTATCGGCTCCGTATGTAGTTGTGGGAGTAGATCAAACCAGGAATATTGGTATAAATATATTTCCAAACCCTGTAGAAACCGACCTACATATTGAATTGAACCATCCTGAGAATGTAAAATCTATCGAAATATATGATGCTACCGGAAAACTATGGGTTTATGCATCTGTGATTGATAAAAACAATATATTCTCGTTAGATAACAAGAAAAAAGGGATTTTTCTCATAAAGGTTAATTATATGGATAAGTTCTCGGATACTTTTAAAGTAATCAAGAATTGATGTTCATTTATAGAAAAGCCCGGAATCAAAATCCGGGCTTTTTTCATTTTATATCTTGTACATTTTATTCCCCTTTGGTTTCTACTTCCATTCCAGCTTCCCAACCCTCTTGCAGCAGTCCCAGCCTTAATGCTAGGTCAATATTCTTCATGTGGCGTTTTACTACTGGCGGATCAATCATCTTTGTCCCTAACGAAACCACCCCCAAGCCTTGTTCATCTGCTTTTTGAGCCGCAAAGACAATTTTTTTTGCCTTTTCAATATCTTCGGGTTCGGGTGCAAATCCTTGTTTTATCACAGGTACCTGACGTGGATGGATGCAACCCATTCCCTCAAAGCCCAACGATTTACTGGCTTTTACATTTGCCAAAAGCCCTTCCATGTCGCCCACATCGGAAAAAACGGAATCAATCGGTTGAATTTTAACCGCATGACAGGCATTTACTAAACGTGTGCGGGCATAAAGCGATTCACTGCCTGCCAATGTCCGGCGGACGCCTAAATCGGCCGTATAATCTTCCAAACCAATGGCCAAAGCAACAATATTGGGCGACGATTTGGCAATTTCATAAGCCATTTCAACTCCTAAAGCACTTTCCACAATAGGCATCAAAAATACAGGATATTCCAATTTGTGTTTTTTCCGAACCGTTTCAATGGTTTCAACCACCTGATGGATGTAGTCGGCAGACTCAATTTTAGGAACCAAAACCACATGCACATTATGCGGAATGACCATCTTCAAATCCTCAATGCCACGCTCCCCTTGGTTGATGCGTACCATCCGTTCGGTACCATAAAAATTACATGCCCGCAAAGCGTTTCGTACCAATATCCTGGCTTCATCCTTTTTTGATGGAGCCACGGCATCTTCCAAATCCAGGATGATTCCATCAGGTCCGTGCAATCCGGCATTTAAAAACATGCTGGGAGTATTTCCCGGAAGGTATAACCGTGAAAAACGGAACCGCTCTTTTTGAGTAAGGTATTTATTTTCAGGTAAAAAATCAGGCAGATATTCTTTTTCAGTGGGCATCAATTGCTTAATGGCAGCCTCCATCCGTGCCGAAATAACCCACGGAAGGGCTCCTTTATCAACCAGTTCCACGCGGGCGTGTGCAATCCCATAAAATGAAAAGACATCGTTAACCAATGTTTTAATGGATGCCCCATACAAACTGGAGACTTTGCTTTTTAAATCCAGTTGTATCCCGCCAATATCTAAAAGTTCGATCTGTACAAAACAATCGGACCTCACTTTTGGCCCGGAATTACCTGCTGTAGCAAATTTTATTTCACCCATGAGTGTAAAATTTAAGTTGAAAATCAAGCTTACCAAATATCACAAAGCCCACTGAAAATTCATAATCCCAAGCCCGTGTTTTTAAACAGCAAGAATCAAACTCATTAATGATCTGAAAAACCTGTCCCCATTTGTTAAAAACTTCGTTAATTACTTCATTGAACTCAATAAAAACCATCGGAACAATTAGGTTACCTTCGTAAAAACTTTAAAATACCACGCAATGTTTAAACCACTGGCCATAGCAATATTTATTTGTATCCCGCTATTCTCGTTCACTCAAACCAGCACTTTATTGGAAGAGGGTATCGAAAAGAAGGTAAGTATCCATCCATCGAAAAATGCGGACGATGCAGCCAACAACCAGATGCTTGAATTGGTTTCGAGGGCAATGGCTACCCCAATGCAACAAACCAAATTGACATACACCATTAAAGAACACCGGAAAATTGTAAAAAACAATCAGAGCCTGCAATTGTCTGTTGCTGTTGGCAATTTTGTCCATCCTGATGTTATTAATTACCTGAACTTTCCCATTAACAGCTATTTAATTCCCAGTTTAATTTCCTACACCTATGTTTGGGAAACTGTTGAAGGCCGGGTATTGGAAACTAAACGGGCAGAAAAAGAAAAGTTTAAAAACGGCGCGTATCTTTTTAAAAGCAATATCCCTGATAGTTACAGCGATTCAACTTACAAACTTTACCTGTCGGAATTATCCCTCGGATTTGATTTAAGCGATGTAAAAAAACTGGACGAATTTATGGGAACCGTAGATGCCTACTACAATGCCGATGCCCGGTTAAATCTGATGGAGCAGGAATTGAGTTTAATAAAAGCTGACACGCTGGAAATGTTGGAAACCTATTTCCAGCAGACGCTGAACAACCAAAAAACCATTAACCAGTTCAAATTCATGCGCTTCCCCAGTAAATTGGATTTGGATGCCAACGATCCGGTAAAATTTGTATCGCATTTAGGTAGAAGCGAAGAACAAAACAAAGCCATAAAAAAAGAACTGGAATTTGCCCGCGACAACATGCACATTACTTATTATAAAAAGGGTTTGGATTGGATGAAATGGAACCAACCCATCAAAGCCAATGAGTATTTTATTAAATCCATACAAAGTAAAGGCACCTATGCCCCACCCTATATTGAACTGGCGCAGTTTGATTTTGCACAAAAAAAATACAAACCCGCTATTGATAGTTGCAAAAAGGTCCTGAACAATTTGAAACCTGATACCGATACGCGCTACAAAGCAGTAAAACTGGCAGAATCGGTCGTCTATGTTTACCTTGATTCCATCAACCGTTTGATTGAAGCCAAAGATTATACACCTGCAGTTACCCTATTTGAGCAGTGTAAAAAATATTCCAAAGAAATACCGGGCATCGAGGTTTTCAGCGAGTTTGAACAAATAAACAAGCAACTGCTTGAGACCTTTTATAACCAGATGGTAGAAAAAACAGAACGGCAACTCCAAAATGGTGAGCTTTTGGCAGCCCAACATCAGATTGATTCCCTGATGGGGTTTAGGCAAACAAATTCGCAATACATTCAGAAAGCTGACAAAGAGGTAGTTCTTCTCAAAAATCTATACAGCCAATGGCTCGATAAAGGGAAAATAGCCATGGAAAACAAACAGTTCGATACCTGTTCCTTTGCCTTAAACCAGGCATCGGTCATTTGCCACAATTACGAAGCTGTACCTTGCGATGTCACCCTCGACGAACTGATAAAACAAGCAAATCAGGCCTATTATTCGCACCTGCTGGCTGAAACACGCTCGGCCATAGATGACCAATTGGCAGATTCGGCCTTAACCTTATTAGAATTAGCTCAAAAGGTGAAACTTCAACACAACTTACCAAAAGACGGATTGTCAGATACATTATATTTAGATGCCAAACAATTAAAATACACCGATTTAATTAAGTCGGGCGACCAAGCTTACCGTCAAAACCAAATGAGGGAGGCTTTGGCCTTTTATCAGGAAGCAAAAGTAATTGAAAGTGAACTGCCTGTTTTAAAAAACACTGAACTGGATGAAAAGACTACTCAAAGTGCAAAAAATCTGGTACTTATTCTTTGCATCCAAAGCGAATCGTTTATTGATGCCATGAACCTGAACCAGGCACAACAGAAATTAGCCCAAGCCCAGCAGTTGGCCAATCAACACTCCATAACCAAGGATGCCGAAGTTGCCAAAGCCATGGAATCCCTTAACCAAAAACTAAGCCAGGGAAAATGTGCCCAACTCACCCACGAGTTCAATGTTCAGGTTTTGGCCTGTAAAAAATTCACCGAAAAAAGGGAATATATCTTTGCCAACCAGGCTTTGGAAAAAGCTACGATCTTAGCCAAAGGAAATCCGGATTGCGGTATGGATGTTTCGGAAATGTTGGAATTGCAAAAAACCATTCAGCCCATTTCGCATTATCAAAAAGAGATGGCAAAGATTAACCAGTACATTGATGAAAAAGAGTATCACGATGCCTTGGAGGCCTATCAATCGCTTACAAAATTTTTTACCGATTCCTGCCCGGAAAAGTTTGGCATTGTTCACCAACCTATAGAAGTTTATGTGAAGAGCCACTCCATTGGGTTGTTTATTGATTATGGGGTTACCTATTTTACAAATTTAGGGGATTTGAATTTTTCCTTGGACCTTTTAAATGAACTCCGCCACAGGGAATATAACTCCGGATGGTCGAAACTCAGTCAGGAGGCTTTAGGTACCAAACTTGCCCAAGCAGATTTAGAAAAAAACCGGGATTTGGAACCTAAGCTCAAAGTATTGGATTACACCCATTCCGATAAATGGTACAATCATTTAAAGAAAGCTTATCTGTTAGAATGGAAAAATAATAAGTTTTAGTTTTCCTTCATGAAAAAAAGCCGTTAATGCTTATTTCTTGAGCATCATCGGCTTTTGTATTTTTGTAATATCTTATTTCCATGAGTCACGGGGTGACTCATTGAATAACAATTGTTTGCCTTCTTTGTGTCAAATTGAGTCACCCCGTGACTTTTTCAACGGTTTCCCAGATGACTTGCAGATTTTAGGCAATATTTGAATAATAAATCTATTCCCATTCAATAGTTGCAGGTGGTTTGGAACTAATATCATACACAACCCTGTTGATACCTTTAACCTGATTGATAATTTTATTCGAAACCTTTGCCAAAAATTCATAAGGTAGATGCACCCAATCAGCAGTCATCCCATCGGTAGAAGCTACGGCACGCAATGCCAGTACATTTTCATAGGTGCGTTCATCGCCCATTACACCCACCGAATTGGCATTCAGCAAAATGGCACCAGCCTGCCACACTTTATCATACAAGCCATCCTCTTTCATTGCCGAAATATAGATATCATCAGCTTCCTGTAGAATTCTGACACGTTCAGGGGTAATCTCGCCCAAAATCCGGATGGCTAAACCTGGCCCCGGGAAAGGGTGCCTGCCTAAAATGTTTGGAACAATCCCCAGGCTTTTCCCCACGCGGCGCACTTCATCTTTAAACAACAAGTTCAAGGGTTCCACTACTTTCAGGTGCATCTTCTCGGGCAAGCCGCCCACATTGTGGTGCGATTTGATGGTTGCCGAGGGCCCTTTAACCGAAACCGATTCAATCACATCGGGGTAAATAGTTCCTTGAGCCAACCATTTCACATCTTGAATCTTATGGGCTTCTTTATCAAACACCTCAATAAAGTTTTTGCCAATGCTTTTACGCTTGGCTTCGGGTTCGGTAATACCCGCTAAACCGTTATAAAAAAGTTCCGAAGCATCCACACCAATCACATTTAAACCCATGTGCTGATATGACTCGAGCACTTGGTGAAACTCGTTTTTCCGCAACAGTCCATTATCGACAAAAATGCAAGTCAGGTTTTTACCAATCGCTTTATGGAGCAAAACAGCAGCAACCGACGAATCTACGCCACCAGAAAGGCCAAGAACCACTTTATCGTTTCCTAATTTCTGCTTTAAATTTGCAATAGCCGATTCCACAAATGAATCGGGAGTCCAGTTTTGTTTACAGCCACAAACATCTATCACGAAATTTTTGAGCATGGTCATGCCTTCGGTGCTGTGATAAACCTCAGGATGAAACTGGATACCAAAAGTAGTTTCGTTTTCAATTTTATAGGCCCCCACTTTCACATCGGCTGTGCTGGCAATAATTGTGTAAGTATCCGGAATCCGGGCAATGGTATCACCGTGGCTCATCCACACCTGGGAATTAAGACTAACACCTTTAAACAGCGCATTGGAAGTATCGACATACTGAAGATTTGCCCGGCCATATTCACGGTGCGCCGATGGCAACACCTCGCCGCCAAAATTATGTGCTAAAAACTGGGCCCCGTAACAAACCCCCAATAAAGGTAATTTACCTTTAATTTCCGATAAATCTGGAACTAAAGCATTGCTATCGCGGACCGAAAAGGGACTTCCCGAAAGGATGACTCCTTTGGTAGTGGCATCAATTTCAAAATGGTTGTAGGGATGAATCTCGCAATATACATTTAACTCGCGAACCCTTCGGGCAATCAGTTGTGTATATTGAGAGCCAAAATCAAGAATTAGGATTTTTTCCTGCACAGCTATGGTATTTTTGAATGAAAAACTAAATTTTTGCGGCAAAGATAAGATTTTTAATGTGATTCCGGCTTAATTTACCCTTTGATAGGAAAATGTTCTTCTCAGCCTTGCTGCATTTTATTCAACGTTAAATACCATACCATCCTCGCACAAAAAAGTATTTGGAAAAACTGCCCGGGCTTCATCTAACATTCCATCCAACGATTTATAGCGATGCGAAAAATGCCCGATAATCAATTTCTGGACATTAGCCAATTTTGCTATTTCAGCCGCTTGGCTGGCTGTAGTATGTCCGGTCTGTTTTGCCCTTTTTTTCCCCTCGTCAGAAAAGGTAGCCTCATGGTATAAAAGATCCACTCCATTAATTATAGGTATAATTGCCGGCAGTTTGGCTGTATCGCTCACAAAAGCATAGGAACGTGGGGGAATAGCATCGAATGTAAGTGATTCATTCGTATGACAGACACCTTCTTCTGAAATAAAATCGGCCCCTTCTTTAATGGCTTGCAACCATTTTATTGGGATTTGCAGTTCTTTCATTCGGGCTCCATCAAGCCGCCTCAGCCTTGGTTTTTCTTTAAAAAGGAATCCGCAGGTTGGTATCCGGTGTCGGAGGGGAAACGATTCTACCGTTAATTTGTCATCTTCATAAATTATTTCTTCCCCATTATAATGCAAGGGATGGAAAACAATTTCATACCCCATTCCATGATCCATGGTCGATACAAACTGGTCAATCAGTTCTTTTAGCAGGAAAGGGCCATAAATATGCAGAGGTTCCTTTCGGTTGATAAGGTTCAAGCTTGAAATAAATCCAAAAATTCCCAGGAAGTGATCGCCATGCAGATGACTAATAAATACATGATTGATCCGGGTATATTTAATTTTGAAACGCCGCAACTGGATTTGGGTTCCTTCGCCGCAATCAATTAAAAAAAACCGCTCAAGCACATTGAGTACCTGAGCGGTTGAAAATCGGTTGGGAGCAGGTAATGCAGAGCTACTCCCCAGTATTGTTAAGGAAAAAACCATTAAGCTCCTTCCTTGGTAATCACATCGGCAGCTTCTTTAACAGAATTGGTAATGTTCAATACTGTATCAAGTTGAGAAATAGTTATCAATCGCTCCACTGCTGTTTGCAAACCTGAGAGAACAAAAGTACCATTGGCATTTTTGCAAAGGCGGTTTGCCACTAAAATAGCCGACAGACCTGAAGAGTCACAATATCGGCAGTTACTCAAATCAAGAATGATATTTTTCTCACCATTACCTGCAATCAGCACCAATTCTGATTTCAGAGAAGGTGCAATATGCGTATCAAGTTTATCTATCATTACTTGAATCTGTGTATAGTTGTCCAGTTTGTCGATTTTGAATTCCATGGATTGAAATTTTTACATGGTTAATATTTGAATTTTATCAAATATAATAAAACTATTGCTCACTACTGCACAAAACTATTTACTTTTTTTTACTCTTGTGAAGCATCTTCTGCGGCTTTCGATTTTTTCGACTTAGCCGTAGATTCCATTTCGTCTTTAAGTGCTGCTAATTCAGCAATGTCACCAAGGGTTGTCTTTTCCATAGTGTCTGCTGGTTTTTTCGATGCTTTTTTAGCTGATTTAGGAGCAGCAGTGGCTGATGCAGCCGCTTTGCTTGCTTTTTCTTCAGCTCTTTTTACATCTTCGAAAACCCGGGAGTGGCTCACAATGATTTTCTTAGCTTCTTTATTGAATTCAATTACTTTGAATTCCAATTTCTCATCCAGTTTGGCTTGTGATCCATCTTCTTTTACCAAATGTTTTGGGGTACAGAAACCTTCAACACCATAAGGCAATGAAACTATGGCTCCTTTATCGGCCAATTCAATGATGGTACCTTCGTGGATTGAATCCATGACGAACAACGTTTCAAAAACATCCCACGGGTTCTCTTCCAATTGTTTGTGGCCCAAGCGTAAACGACGGTTTTCTTTGTCGATTTCAAGAACCACTACATCAATTTCGGCACCAATGGCAGTAAATTCTGCTGGGTGTTTGATTTTCTTTGTCCAGGAAAGATCTGAGATATGGATCAAACCATCCACGCCTTCTTCAATTTCAACAAATACGCCGAAGTTGGTGAAGTTACGTACTTTGGCTTTATGTTTCGATTCAATTGGATAAGCTTTTTCGATGGCTTCCCATGGATCGGCTTTCAATTGTTTCATACCCAATGACATTTTGCGTTCGTCGCGGTCGAGGGTAAGGATAACGGCATTGATTTCGTCGCCTACTTTTAGGAATTCATTGGCACTGCGAAGATGCTGTGACCATGACATTTCCGAAACGTGGATTAAGCCTTCAACTCCGGTTGCAATTTCAACAAAGGCACCATAGTCGGCCATCACAACCACTTTGCCGGTTACTTTGTCGCCTACTTTCAAGTTAGCATCTAAAGCATCCCATGGATGAGGGGTCAATTGTTTCAGACCTAAAGCAATACGTTTCTTGTCATCATCAAAATCAAGGATAACCACATTCAGTTTCTGATCCAATTGAACGATCTCTTCCGGATGTGTAATCCTGCCCCATGAAAGGTCAGTAATGTGGATAAGGCCATCAACACCACCCAAGTCGATGAATACACCGTAGGAAGTAATGTTTTTAACAGTTCCTTCAAGAACTTGTCCTTTTTCCAGTTTTGCGATAATCTCTTTTTTCTGTTGTTCGAGCTCAGCTTCAATAAGAGCTTTGTGCGATACAACCACGTTTTTGAATTCATGGTTAATTTTAACCACTTTGAATTCCATAGTTTTGTTCACGTAAACATCGTAATCGCGGATAGGTTTCACGTCGATTTGTGAACCGGGAAGGAAGGCTTCGATGCCAAATACATCCACGATCATACCGCCTTTCGTACGGCATTTGATGTAACCTTTGATGATTTCGTCTTGTTCCAGAGCTTGATTAACTCTATCCCATGAGCGGAGAGCCCGTGCTTTTTTATGCGAAAGCGATAACTGACCGCTACGGTCCTCTTGACTTTCGACATACACTTCAACTTTGTCACCAATTTTTAGCTCAGGATTGTAGCGGAATTCGTTCATATTAACTACACCTTCTGACTTGTAGCCAATGTTGATAAGGGCTTCGCGCTTATTCATTGAAACTACGGTACCGTCAATCACTTCGTTTTCGGTAATCGAAGAAAGTGTCTCATCATAAAGTGATTCCATTTTGCTACGTTCATCACTTTTCAAAGAATCGTTTTCGTAAGCATCCCAATCGAATTCTTCGGGTTTTACAGCTACCACACGCTCTTTTTTAAATTCAACAGCCTCTTGCTCCTGAACCTCATTCTGCTCCATTTCCTGAGCATCTAATACTTCGTTGTTTTCCATTTAGATAATTTGAAAAATTAATATGTTAGACATTATTTTAAAAAATGCAGCGCAAAATAACAGCTTTATAACGAGATGAGCAAACCTTGTGATTCTTTTTTTAGCCTATTTTCAATGTTGTATAGTTTGCAGAATGAATATTTTAGTATCAAGTAGTCAGTATCAAGATACGGGATTGAGAGATACAGGACACAAGATAATGTGCTAATGTATTAATAAACAATCATTGTTGACCGATAAAATTTATTTCGTCCCTACGGGACTTAAAACTGTAAATGTAACCAATTATCTACCAATATTATGTCCCTACCGGGACAATCCGCCTTGCGGATTAAATATTGGTAGAAATAAAAGTTACCCCTAGTTTTAGCAAGTCCCGTATGGACGAGATATAGTAAGGCATTGCGGGTTTAAAAATTATTTTTGTCGGTCAGTAGTGAATTGATTGTGCCCATTATCCGGCTTTAATGTTTTAAGAATTATTGTAATTTAGCCCACGGTATGTTAAAGATCCGCATCAACTTCCTTTCAAAAGGTAGTTATTGATTGTGTGGTATTTAGGATTGGTTCTATTTGAAAGTTATCTATGAAAAGAGTATTAGTTACCGGTGGTGCCGGATTTGTGGGTTCACATCTTTGTGAAAGATTGCTCAACGAGGGAAACCAAGTTTTGTGCATCGATAATTATTTTACTGGCGACAAACGGAATATTGTCCATTTAATGGACAACCACTTTTTTGAAGTGGTACGGCACGATGTCACTCAACCTTTTTTTGCCGAAGTGGATCAGATTTACAATTTGGCTTGTCCTGCATCCCCCATTCATTACCAATACAATCCCATTAAAACAGTCAAAACTTCAGTGATGGGAGCCATTAACATGCTGGGTTTGGCAAAAAGGATTAAAGCAACCATTCTTCAAGCTTCCACCAGTGAAGTTTATGGTGACCCCGAAATTCATCCACAAACCGAATCCTATTGGGGGCATGTGAACCCCATTGGAATCCGCAGTTGCTATGATGAAGGAAAACGGTGTGCCGAAACCTTGTTTATGGACTACCACTGGCAAAATCAGGTGGACATTAAAATTATCCGGATTTTTAACACGTATGGCCCCAAAATGCACCCCAACGATGGCCGGGTTGTTTCAAATTTTATCATCCAGGCATTGCAAAATAAAGACATCACCATTTATGGAAGTGGCCTCCAAACCCGAAGCTTTCAGTATGTGGACGATTTGTTGGAAGGAATGACCCGGATGATGAATTCACCCAAAGGATTTATTGGCCCGGTAAATATTGGCAATCCCAATGAATTTACGATCAAAGAATTGGCCGATCTGATGATTGAATTAACCGGTTCAAAATCGAAAATAACTTATTTGCCATCGCCCATGGACGATCCTACGCAACGTCAGCCCAACATTTCGTTGGCCAAGGAAAAACTTAATAACTGGGAACCCAAGATACCTTTGAGAGAAGGATTGGTAAAAACCATCTCCTATTTTGATAATTTATTAAAAAATAACGGATAACGATGAATATTATTGAAACCAAAATACCCGGACTGTTGATTATTGAACCTAAAGTTTTTAACGATGCACGGGGTTATTTTTTTGAGACTTTCCACACTCAGAAATACAAAGATGCCGACATTGATGCCGATTTTATTCAGGATAATGAAGCTTTTTCGGGCTACGGTGTCATCCGGGGGCTGCATTACCAATTGGCTCCCTACTCCCAGGCAAAACTGGTACGTGTCATTAAAGGTTCAGTTTACGATGTGGCCGTTGATGTACGGGAAGGTTCACCTACTTTTGGCGAATGGGTGGGAATAGAACTATCGGAAACCAATAAACTTCAATTTTTTGTTCCCCGGGGATTTGCCCATGGATATTCCGTAATTTCCGAAACGGCCATTTTCTCTTACAAATGTGACAATTTTTATCACCCTCAAAGCGAAAGAGGAATTAACTTTAATGACAAAAACCTGAATATCGACTGGAAAATCCCTGAACAAAAAATGATTATTTCGGTAAAAGATAATGTATTACCTACACTTGAAAACGCGGATTTAAATTTCAACTATGGAAAAAAAATATAAAATATTGGTAACAGGGGCAAATGGGCAGCTCGGAAATGAACTTCGGTTTTTAGCACCTCAGTACCCTGATTGTCAATTCTATTTTACCGATGTGGAGGAGTTGAACATTATAAAATCGGGAGCGGCCGAAGAATATGTGAAATCACATCCGGTTGACTTTATCGTGAACTGTGCCGCATACACAGCTGTTGACCGGGCAGAAACGGATCAGGACAATGCATTTTTAATAAACACCGTAGCTGTGGATTATCTGGCCGATGCCGCCAAAGCTATCAATGCCTGCTTAATCCACATTTCCACCGATTATGTTTTTGACGGCACCAAAAATACCCCTTATGGGGAGGAAGATGCCGCCATTCCGGAAACCGTGTATGGCGATACCAAATATGAAGGAGAAAAACTACTGCTTTATTCCGATATCAATTATTTGGTCATCCGCACCTCATGGCTCTACTCCTCGTTTGGGAATAACTTTGTGAAAACCATGATCAAATTGGGTAACGAAAAAGAATCACTCGGTGTGGTTTACGACCAGGTGGGAACGCCTACCTATGCCCGTGATCTGGCCAGGGTCATCCTTGAAATTATTCCAAAAGTTGAAATTAACCCTGATGATCCTTTTCAGGAGATTTACCATTATACCAACGAAGGGGTTGCCAGTTGGTTCGACTTTGCCTGTGAAATCTTCCGCCAAAAAGAAATTAAATGCAAAGTAAACCCCATTACCACCGAACAATTCCCAAAACCCGCCAAACGGCCTCATTTTTCGGTATTAAGCAAGGCCAAAATAAAAAGGGACTTTGATTTAACCGTTCCACATTGGGTAGATAGCTTAAAAGATATGCTTCATGAAATATAAGATGATAATGTCCGATTAAATATTTTCAAACCCGAACTTATGCAAAACGAAATTTTAACCGATGTAAAACGGAAAGCCCAACAGTGGCTCAATGGCAATATTGACGAGGAATCGAAAAAACAAATCCGCCACTTATTGGAAAACGATGAAAACGAACTGGTTGAATCGTTTTACCGCGAATTGGAATTTGGAACAGGTGGTTTACGTGGCATCATGGGCGTGGGCACCAACCGGATGAACATTTATACTGTTGGAATGGCTACCCAGGGTTTATGCAATTATCTGTTAAAACAATTCCCCAACCAGGAAATCAGTGTGGCTTTTGCCCACGACAGCCGCAACAATGGCCGCCTGTTTTGCGAAACCGCCGCTCAAATCTGTTCGGCCAATGGCATCAAAGTCTATCTGTTCGATGCCTTGCGCCCTACGCCCGAACTTTCGTTTGCCATCCGCCACTTGGGATGCAAAAGCGGCGTGGTGGTTACAGCATCGCACAACCCAAAGGAATACAACGGGTATAAAGTGTATTGGGAAGATGGGGGTCAGATTATTGATCCGCACGATACAAACATTATTGTCGAAGTGCAGAAAATTACCTCGGTGGACGAAGTGAAATGGAAAGGCAACAAAGCCGAGATAATTACCATTGGCGACGATATCGATCAGGTATATATTCAGGCACTGAAAGGGTTATCGCTTTCGCCGGAAGCCATCAAAAACCAAAATCAACTTAAAATTGTTTACACCCCCATTCATGGAACAGGCGTAAAATTGGTCCCAATGGCCTTAAAAGCTATTGGGTTTACGAATATTATTGCCGTTCCCGAACAAAATATACCCGATGGGAATTTTCCAACCGTACATTCACCCAATCCCGAAGAATCAGCCGCGTTGAACATGGCTATTGAAAAAGCCAAAGAAACCGGTGCCGATTTGGTAATGGCCACCGATCCCGATGCCGACCGCGTAGGCATTGCCGTAAAAAACAAAGAGGGTATATTTGAACTGCTGAACGGAAACCAGACAGGTTCGTTCCTGCTTTACTACCTGTTGACCAAATGGAAGGAGAACGGCAAACTCAAAGGCCGCGAATATGTAGTGAAAACCATTGTTACCACGGAACTGATTGCTAAAATGGCCAACGACTTTAAGGTGGAATACCACGATGTGTTGACCGGTTTTAAATACATTGCCGACATTATTAAACGAAGCGAAGGAACTAAAACCTTTATTGGTGGTGGAGAAGAGAGCTATGGTTATTTGGCCGCAGATTTTGTGCGCGATAAAGATGCGGTGATGTCATGCATGTTGATTGCCGAAGCTGCTGCCTGGGCTACCGACCAGGGAAAATCCATTTTTGATGTACTTGCGGATATTTATATGAAATACGGCTTCTATAAAGAAAAACTGGTAAACCTGGTACGCAAAGGAAAATCGGGAGCCGAAGAAATCCAGCAGATGATGAGCAGTTACCGCTCGAACCCGCCACAATTCATCAACGGTTCGGCAGTTATTAAAATTAAAGATTACCAATCGCAGAAGGAGATGAACTTTATTACCGGAACCAAAGACATCATCCGGTTGCCCAAATCAAATGTACTCCAGTTCCTCACTGCCGATGGAACCATTGTTTCGGTCCGCCCTTCGGGGACCGAGCCCAAAATTAAATTCTACATTGGCACCAAAACCGAACTGAAAACAGCTACCGATTACCGAAGAACCGAAAAGGAGTTAGACGAAAAGCTGAATGCGATTTGTAAAGACCTTGGGATTTAATGTGCTAATGAGTTAATGTGAAAATGGACTAATTTGCTAATAAACAAATGAACCTATGAAATCGTATCGGAAGGAATTGTGGTTTGACATTAAAGAACGTCGGCAATTGATTAATATCACACCCGATGTGAACCGTTGCCTGGCCGAAAGTGGCATTAAAGAGGGTTTGTGTCTGGTGAATGCCATGCACATTACCGCCAGTGTATTTATTAACGACGATGAATCCGGTCTGCACAACGATTTTGAAAAATGGCTCGAAAAACTGGCTCCCGAAAAACCCTATTCGCAATACCAGCACAATAGCTACGAAGATAACGCCGATGCCCACCTGAAACGTACCATCATGGGGCGCGAGGTGGTGGTGGCTGTTACCGAAAGCCGGTTGGATTTTGGCCCCTGGGAACAGATTTTTTATGGCGAGTTCGATGGCAAACGCCGCAAAAGGGTTCTGGTAAAGATTATTGGGGAGTAAAGATGATTTTTGAGAATAGAGATTAGAATTTTGTATTCTGGGATTTCAACCAGTACCAATCAACTTAATTTTTTGGTTTTTTTCCTTATTCAGGATTATTCCATTATTTTGCCCCTATAAAAAGGAACAAAATGAAATTGGGTTTTAATAGGTATTTAATCGTTTTAATTCTCGGGAGTTTTTCGTTACAAAGTATGAGCCAGCCGCGTTTCGACACACTGGGCTGGCGTCCACCGGTGGATATTCCCATTACACTGACAGGTAATTTTGGTGAGCTGCGTGCCGACCATTTCCATGCAGGCATCGACATAAAAACCCAGGGACATGAAGGATTGAAGATTTATGCCGTTCAGGATGGTTACATTTCAAGGATAAAGATTTCTCCGGTCGGATATGGCAAAAGCATCTACATTACCCACGCCGATGGATACACCTCAGTTTATGCCCATCTAAAGGAATTGAACATCCAATTGGAAAAATACATCCGTAAGGTTCAGTACCAGCGCGAAAGTTTTGATGTGGATGTTTTTCCTGAACCCAACGAATTGCCTGTAAAAAAAGGGGAGATTGTTGCATTAAGTGGCAACAGCGGATCAAGCGGCGGCCCTCACCTGCATTTCGAAATCCGCGAAACCAAGTCATCGAAACCCATGAACGGGTTGTTCCTTGGGTATAAAATTCCCGACCACCTGGCTCCCAAAATGAGCTACCTTTACGTCTATCCGCAGGATAACAGCAGTTGGGTGGAAAACAGCACCGAAAGCCAGTTATTCAGCCTCCAAAAATTGAACAACCGGTATAAATTGCGGCATGGCGACACCCTTCAGGCCAACGGCAACATTGGGCTGGGGATTAAAGCCGACGATTTATTGGATGGCGCCACCAACTTGTGCGGGGTGTATCAGTTCAAAGTTTTGGTGGACGATTCGCTCTATTTCATGGATCAGTTCGATGGGGTTTCCTTTTCGGAATCGCGGTATGTAAATAGCCTGATGGATTACGAGGAATTTGTGGAAAACAAGCGCAAACTTTACAAGCTTTATGTAGAGCCCAACAACAAACTTTCTATCTATCAACAGGCAAAAAACCAGGGGACTGTTTTTGTGAAACCGGGCAAGGTTTCAAAAATATCGGTCCAGACTTATGATGCCTACAAAAACAAATCGGAACTGGTATTTTATCTGGAGGGAAACAAAAAAAAGATAGCATCTGAAACCCAGAAAAATGTAATGGTTGTCCCATGGCAGGAGCCGTTCCGTTTTGATAGTTCCGGTGTGGTCCTGAAACTTCCATCGAAATCTCTTTATGATACCCTTCATTTCGAATTTAGCATCGACAATAGTTTTACCAAAGGCCTGCTTTCGCCTGTTTTTAATATCCACCGGACAGCCACTCCTATCCACGAGGAATACTACTTATCGTTACCTTACAAGGAGGTGGCCGATACGTTGAAAGATAAACTGTTAATGGTTTTTGTCGATGGGGAGAAACTTCACGCATTGGGTGGAACAGCAGTCAATGGAAAAGTGGAGGCGCAGCTCAGGGGGTTTGGTCCTTTCGCGGTGTCGATAGATACAGTTGCCCCAGTAATTAAACCCAAAAACGGGTTGGCAAAAAATAAGGACCTGACATCTGCAAAAAAGATTCAATTTGAGATTACCGATAATTTAAGTGGAATTAAGAACATACAAGGAACCATAAATGGGAAATGGGTACTGTTTGAATGGGATCCTAAAAACGATTTGCTCAGTTACGAGATGGATGAAAACACTCCCAAACAAGGGGCTTTTGAGGTTAAAGTGGTGGCTGTAGATGCCAAAGGGAATAAAGCCATTTATCAAACCACATGCAACAGGAATGTATTGTGATTCATGGTTAAACTAAAACTGCAATCAGAACGGTAACTATAGCAAGGGTTATCAAAATTGCCCAATAGGTTTTTAGCTGATCCTTTTTGTTCCTAGTCTCCATTTGATGATGGATGGCATCTAACTTTTCAGCAGATGTTTTTTTATGTTTCAGCCGATGAATGTTTTTCAGCTTTTTAGGGAAAAGCATTTTATTGAATCCGGATTTTTCCAACAGGGAACGATTCGTTTTCATCCTAATAATCATGTCCAAGATGTGTCCACTACCAATCATTTTTCAGTTTTTTTGTAAATCATCAGATTTACGTTACATAATACGCTTTTGTAACAGACTTTGATCAATAGTTTTCATTAATCGTGAAGTTTTGGTTGCCTCCTGTTTGGCACTCAGAATCCAATACAGAACTGTCCGTTGATAAGATTTTGACTGGTTGGAGAAAAACTCCCAGGCCTTTGTATTTTTTCTAAAAAGCTGCTCCAGATGCTGCGGCAACTGTTCGGGTTTGTTTTCGTAACTATAACTTTTATCGTCCGCCACCTTTCGGTTTTGAAACAAAACCATCCCATCTGGAGTCATTAGCCCTTTTAGTATCAAACTTTCCGCCTTTTCAATATTTACCAGGCTCCAATTGCTATTTGGTTTCCGGGGAGTAAAACGGATGCAATATCTATCCTTATCAATAGACCTCCGGATGCCGTCAATCCACCCAAAACAAAGAGCCTGATCCACTGATTGCGGCCATGTTAAACTCGGCATTCCGCTTTCCACCTTGTAATATCCTACCCAAAGCTCCTTTTCAGTCCGTGAATGTTCCGAGAGCCATTCCCGGAATTGTTCCTGGTTTTCAAAAAACAGGGGTTGCCCTTGATGAATCTGCATACAGGAAAAATATTTATCAACCAAAGATAAAATAATTTGAAAACAAGAAACATAGCCATTTGCATGAAATTGGCAAGGAGCATTCTCTCCTTCGAAAAGTATATATGGAGTTTTTCAGCAGACACTAAAGACTTATCGGTTAAATGCAAAAAGCCGCTGAGTATAATACCCATCGGCTCTTTGCGGTTTATCAAAATTAACTTTTATTGTACAATAACTTTTTTAATAGTTACCGTTTCGTTCAGATAACATTTCAGGTAATACACGCCCTGAGGCAAGTAATCAGGTTTCACAAGTCTTCGGAACCTACTATCTGCCGTCCATTTGTCGTTGGCGAGTAAGGTTCCTTTCACATCGGTTAATTCAAACCTGAAGGTTCCTTGTCCGGTTCCATCGAAAATAATCCAGAAACTACCGGTGTTCGGATTTGGATAGATGTTCACTTGTGATGCCAACGGATAACCGTCACGGATTCCGGTGATGGTCACATCAACGGTGTCGTAACCAAAGCAACCCTGTTCATTGCTGACAACCACCCAATAGGTACCCGATGTTTTCACCATCAATTTACGTGTTGTTGCACCGGTACTCCATTCATACGAAGCAAAACCTTCTCCGGCATCTAATTCCACACTGTCCTGAGCATTAATTTCGGGAGCAAGGTCAACTACAGGAACCGGTACCCAAATTACTTCAATAGTATCGGTAGCTGCAGCCCCGAGGGAATCGGAAACCTGTAAGTAATATTTACCTGCCGTGGTTGCTTCAATCGAGGTCTCATTCGAGCCTGTATTCCAGGTATAATTTTCGAAACCTTCCGGAGCAACAAGAGTAACTGTTTCACCTTCGCAAACGGTGATATCGGGACCCAGATTCAAGAGTATGCTTCCACCAATCTGAACGGTGATACCTGTGGCCTCAATACCTCCCAAGGTGGTAACATTGAATGAAATATCGGAGCTACTGAAGCCCTCTTTAAAGGCCATGGAGATGGTTGCTACCATACCTTCGCCTGATACATTTTGATGGTCGTTACGGACTGAAGCCACGTAAATAATGTAGTTCTCGGGGTCTAAAGTATAGAAGGTCATCAATTCCTCACCGGGAGTGCCCATCCAACTTCCATCGAAAGTAACATAAACTGAATCCCAGTAAATACCTTGTCCATTCATTACTTTGATTTCGTAACCAATTCCATAAATTTCACCTGGGGCTTTTTTGAATGGTGGAGACAAGATGGCTTTGGCTTTTCGCCGACTGCCTTCAGCTTTTTCGTTGGCATCCCATTGGCAGATGATTTCCCAATCAGCAGCCTTCACATCGGGGTTCCAGTAATGGCTGTATGCAAAATTCTGGTTGATGGCCAGGGTATCCAAAATATCAATGATTCCGTCGCCGTTGCAGTCGCCATGTTTGTTGTTGGTACCATCTAACTGGAAGGTTGACCAGTTTTGGGCAAATTGTCCGTACCATTTGATGGAGGCATCTTCACGTCGCGGCCCTTCCATGCCATAGTTCAAACCGATGGTCAACAGGTCGTAGTGGTTGGCTTCCAAATCGGAGTTGGCATCACCCGGCCACACGCAACTGTACAAACACGGGTTATCAATCGAATTCCCAATCCGTATATCGGCACAATAGGTGCGGACACGCCCAACCGATGAAATGGTACTCAGGCAGACTGCATAATATCCTGTATCGGCATAGGTGTGCGATGGACTTTTCTGTTCCGAAGTATTTCCATCGCCAAAATCCCAGAAATAGCTGACAATGTCGCCCAGCGATTTATTCTGGAAATAAGCGGTTGCGGTAACACTATCAGCAAAATAGGTAAAGAACGCGGTATTTTTGGTGCTCACGTCACCTACCGGGATAAATTTACAAAGTGTGTTTTGACTTTCAGGATTGCTTACCGTTTGACAAACCCGGTAATAATCGTTCTCGACATAAATATGCTCCGGATTTTGCAACAATGAAGCCTCGGTATTATCGCCAAAGTTCCAATACCACTGGGTTACATTCCCCAAACTTAAATCGGAGAAATACACTTTCAGGCTGTCGCTGGCCGGATAATGGTTGAAGTTGGCGCTGACCACACCGCTTGCAGGCTGTGTGGTTCCGGCAACATACACCACTTTAAATTTGGTGTCGAAACAAGAACTAGTGGTATCAATAACGGTATGCATCACCTGATAATAACCCGGTTTAGCGTACACGTGCACCGGACTGGCCTGGTTGCTGTTGGTTCCATCGCCAAAGTCCCAGAATAATTGCTTGAAGGCTCCAACGGCTTGTGAGGTATATGTAACAGAATTACCTTCAGGATAATAGGTAAACTGGGCCTGGCAAAGTTCTGTGGAATTATCAATCACTTTAATTACTGCACTGTATTGATTCAGGCAATAACTGGTGGCATTGAACACGGTTAAAATAACTTCATAAAAGCCAGGATCATTATAGGTATGCTCTGCGGTGGAGTCAATACTGTAGGTTCCATCGCCAAAATCCCAAAAATAATCGGTAATTTCACCTGCACTTTGGTTGCTAAATTCTACAACTTTACCATTGGCGTAATAACCAAAACTTGCCTGGCAGGCATATTGATTGCTATCAATGGCTACAACCCAATCTGCATAAGTATCCAAACAACCGGTAAGTTCATTGAACATGGTCATCTCCACCCAATAATAACCGCTCCTGGAATAGGAATAGGTGAACGAGGAATCGCTAAAATAAGAACCGTCGCCCATATTCCAGAACAGGCTGGTGTATTCACCCTGTGACTGGTTGACAAAAGCAACCTTCCGGTTATTGGCATGCCAGGTAAATTGTGCTTTACAAGCCATGTAGGAAGAATCGATGACAATAATGAATTCCATTTTTTCGTCCATACACTGGGTGGTATCGTTATAAACCTTTAAACTGACAGGGAAATAGCCCGGTTTTTCGTAGGTGTGAATTGGTGCTACATCCTTGGTAAAGTACCCGTCACCAAAATCCCAGAAATAATTTGTAACCGTTCCAGTCACCATCGGTTGGAAAGTTACCCTTTTACCTTGTGTGAAATAATCGAAATCGGCGTTGCAGATAAATGCTCCGGAAGAGGTAACAGCAACCACATCGCAATATTCATCCATACATCCTGAAATGCTGTCGTAAATTGATAGGCAAACCTCGTAGAAATCAGGGTACGCGTAAATATGTTTTGGAGCGGAATCGGAGGAATAGGTCCCATCGCCAAAGCTCCAGAATATTTCGCTGGCATTGCCCGACGAAGTATTGGTAAATACGACTTCATTATCTTTCACAAAGCTAGTGAAGGAAGCATTGCATAAGGTTTCGCCTCCCACTTTTACCACCACGGTTTTGGTTTTGCTGTTCAAGCAATTGCCTATGCTATCGAAAACAGTCAACTTAACTTTGTAGAAATTGGGTTTGAGATAGGTATGTACAGGGTCTTGTTCTTCGGAGAATTGATTGTCGCCGAAGTCCCATAAATAATTTGTGATATTTCCGGTTGGCTGGGCAAAGAAACTCACCGTTGCCTGATCCACCGTAAATGAAAAATCGGAAATACAAACCACGCTCGTTGAATCTTTTACAACAACGGTCTGGCAGACGTCATCCATACAATCATTGGCCGCATTGTAAATAGTCAGACATACCTCATACACTCCAAGCTGGAACAAATGAACAGGCGATGTATCGGTCGAATAGGTCCCATCGCCAAAGCTCCACAGGTAATCGGTTACAATACCATTCGATGTGTTAATGAAAGTTACCTCCTGGCTGCTTGTTTCAAAAACAAAATCGGCCAAGCATAAATCGCCGGTACCTTCAATCAATACCGAGGTCTCATATACATCTGTACAACTATTTATGGTATCGGTAACAGTTAGTGTTACCAGGTAATAGCCGGCAGCAGCATACTCATGGATTGGGCTTTTAAGTGTTGAGTAGGTATTATCGCCAAAATCCCAGAAATTGTTGCTTACTGTAGCCGACGATTCATTCACAAAACTGACACTGTCACCACTTACAATGTACGAGAACATGGCATAACAGCCGGTTTGTGTGGAATCGCCCACCATGATCTGTTTACATATATTATTTGTTATCCCGGAAGTATCGGTAATGTTAAGGCAGACATCATAAATACCTCCTTTACTGTAAGTATAAACCGGATTTGGTATGGAAGAAATGTTTCCATCGCCAAACTTATACTGGTAACTTACAACGGCTCCATAAGAATTATCGGCAAAAGATACAGTCAGGCTATCGATGGTGTACTCAAAATCAGCTATCGGTTCGGTTTCGTTACTCCAAATATACTGTGCCGTATTATTGATGCTGGTATATGGCACTAGCCTTAAACCTACCGTTTCAAATATAATATCATTTATGGCAAATTGAATTTCTAAGGTATCATTCAAATCGGCATACAAACTGTCCAGGTGGATGGTATAAATCAGATTACTATCAGGATCAGCCAGCACGGGATCGGTCCAGCAAATAATCCCGCCTGATGCTTTAATATAATCGGTAGCTGGGTTGAAACCTCCTAAATAAGTAATCCGGCTCATATCTAATGAAATATCGAAAGATCGGTAAACCGGTTCATAAGGCTGATCGTTGAAGATATGGAATACGGTATCAACGAAATTTGCGATTCCATATTTTCTGGTCTGTCCGCTATAAATAAATTCATAGGGTTGGCACCAGTCCCCGTTATACCTGAATCTATATTCAATAGTATCGCCAATAGCAAATCCACCAAGGGTTACTTCATAAATTGAATCGCTGTTGGTGTCAAACATCATCGTTCCTGTCCAGCCATCAAAAGAACCGACAGCATCCACATAATCAACCATTGGATCAAACAACCCGGAGCTGATTTGGTAGCTCATATCTACCTGTAATACCACTTTTGCAGAAGACAATTCGGTGATGGCAACCTCTTTGGAAACAGAATTGGAACAATATCCTGTGGAATCGGTCACTGTTAAGGATACGGTATAGGTTCCGATGTTTTGATACACATGGATGGGATTCATATCTACAGAAGTATCGCCATCGCCAAAATTCCATAAATAACTGGTAATGTTGGTTGATGAACTATCTGTAAAAGTTACCTCATTTTGGTTAATACTGTAATTGAAATGAGCCTCACAAAGAATTGTTTCTACAGAAATCATGAAACAATAGGTATCAACATTGCTTGCTGTATCGGTTACCGTGAGGCAAACATCATAGCTACTGCCTGGCACAAAGGTATGCACCGGGTTTGCAACAAAAGCGGAATCCCCGTCTCCAAAGGTATAAAGATACGATGCTATCCCTCCTTGCGACAAATCGGTAAATGATGCCTCAATACCATTTAATGAGTAGATAAATTCAGCTTTGGGGCCAACTTTAAGCCATGAAGCCCCTTGGCGGGTCCCAAACCAGACATCGCCGTTGTCGGTACCTATTATCGACCAGATGGAACTTGGGATCAACCCATCAGTAGAGGTAATAATCTTCCAGATGCTACCATTAAATGAGGCAGCCCCGGTGGCACCTCCAAACCAGACATTCCCATTAACATCTTCTTCAATAGCTTGTACGCTGCCAATAGGTTCAACTTCAACCGAATAATCAGTAAACAAAGTTCCGTCATAGGAGGTAAGTACATTACTGCCGTAAAACCAAGTAACATTCCGTGAATCGCGGAAAACCTCATTTACGTATTTTACTGAACGCACAAGAGTATCAAATTCAAATGCGCTAAATGTTGAACCATCAAACTGCACCACACCTATAGTATTGGCAAATAACAAGTTGCCGTTGGGTGCATAATCAATATCTTCAATGACTGTACCTGCCTGATCGGCATATTGGAACCATGATGTACCATCAAAGACAGCTACACCATTTCCAACATAGGACCCAAACCAAAGTTTTCCTAAGGTGTCTTCAAAGCTACATTCGTCGAAAATTAAGGAGTCAAACGGGAAATAAGAGGTAAATACGCCATCTTTATAGGAATTGAACCCTCCTTTGGTTGAAGGCAGCCATACGGTTCCATCGGAGGCTACCTCCATATTCCAGATATAATCGGCAATTAGCCCGTCGCTTGCATGGTATTGGGTGAAGTTGGTCCCATCGAACCTGGTGACCCCATAAAAACCCGACATCCAGATGTCTCCGTTTAAGTCTTTACCGAGAGCCCATACATTATTGTCGGCCAATCCTGTGCAGGTATTATTCGAAACCCAGCCGGGTTTATCGGTATAGGTCCCGAAAACCCCGTATTTAAGGTTTTTGTAATTATCCGTTTCAATTTCATCGCTGGGGTGATATAAATCCACATCAATATTAAAGATGCGGTTGTATTCCGTATTTGAAAAATCTATCAGCGATGAAAACGTATGGGTCGCGGTATCACCAGGATTAACCTGAGCCATGTAAATATCAGTCACAATTGGGACACTATCTATCATTAAACTGAGTTCAATATTCGAGAGTGTATCTATCCCCATATTTAAAAACTGTACCATCACCGGGTTGCCCGGATTGTTGTTGCAACGGTTTCCGGCATCAATTTTAACTACGCTCAGGTTACTGTTTATAGCAGCATCGGCACCAAGGCGTAAATCGTCCATGTAAACCACTCCGGTAAAATCATATCCAAAATTAAACTGCACTACTACATTGTTGATAGAACCCGGATCCAATTGAACACCGTTGACGTTTTTCAATTTATTGGTATAATCGACATAATATGTATGATACACCCCATCAGGGATAAGATTGAAACCAAAAAAGGCAGAGTCGGAATAAGTATCGTAAATATCGGCATACAAAAACCGGACATTTACTGCAACATCGGTTTTTAAGCGGACTGATAAATATGGATTATTGGTAATAGACAATGGATTTACATTGAAATACAAATTCTCCCAGCCAATTTTTCCTGCTGCATTTACAGTCATTTCACCAAAACCTTCTGACAAAAAATAATATGAAGAACCCGACCAATTGGCCAATGAACTGTCGCTAAAGGTATCGGTTAACCCCTCTCTGAGTTGTTTGTTAAACTGAACCTCCAAGGTATCGTTAAACGGATTGCCATCGCCGGGAACTGAGACTGCCATTTTTATAGTATGCAACCCGAATGCAGATAAATCAAACGTGCTGTTGCTGGTAAATATATTTGTATTCCCTCCCTGAAAGACAGTACCGAATATGGTATCGGTAACCCATGCCTGACCATCGATGGAGTAATCCACCTCAAAATAGGTAACATCGTTTTTGCCACTGTTTTTAACCTCGAACTGAATGTTTTCATTTGGCCCTGACACCCAACTTACAGGAATGTTGATATTGTTCATGGCCAGGTCGTATTCCGAATTATAAACCATGAAATCATCAAAGGCAAAGCCATTGTATAACGTATCATTCAATTGGTTGGCTTTAAATACCAATCGGAATTTAACAGCATTCATTCCGGCTATAGCCTGCCCATAATGATAAATACTATAGGTGTGTTGCCATGCTGTATCAATGCCTGCCCAGCAGCTAGGGTCAACGAATTCGGTAGTCAGGATATCGGAAGAATTATTATACCATTCATAACCTGTTGAACCAAAAGTAAACCAGGTTTTACATGAATCAACGGTTGCCTGAAGCATGGCAGCTGCCGGAAAGGTATTGCCTACATCTTTCCAGATACGGAATGCGGCCGAAGGATTGGTTATGCCGGAAAAATTGAACCAAGGGCTTTCAATAACCCCTAAAACGGGAGCCGTTTGGGTGCTCAATTCCGTGTATATGGCATTCACCCCGGAATAACTTGAATTGATATGATTTCCATTGGGGGAACCAATTTGCCATAATGTTACATCCGAAGGTGAAAACCAATTTAAGGTCCCCTCAAAAGTATTCTGATAGGGGAATGTACTGATAATGGGTTGATTAATAAATATAAAATCAGCCGAATCGTTAAAAGAAATGGTATCGCCGGGGATAGAAACAGCTACCCGGACATTGTATTTACCCAAGGCAGAAAAATCGTAACTGCTTGCAAAAGTGAATAATAATGTATCACCTAACAATATTGCTGAACCAGAAGAATCAACTACAAATGCCCCACCATTAACCGAATAAGATAAAGCATAAGAAGCTGAATCAACTGTTAAAATGCCTTGATTAATCACCTCAATACTAATTGCCTCATTACTTAACGAAGGTCTTAGGACAGGGTTAACCAATTTACCCAAAGCTAAATCGGTATTGGCACTTTCGCTCACTTTGAAGTTATCGATGCTCACACCCTCATCTCCCGTCCAGTTGTAACCGGTTTCAACAACAAATTTGAACTGTACATCAGCTTTACCGGCTAAGTCAGGAAGGGCTGCTGTAACAAAAACCCAATCGTTATCAACTACCTGAGAATATCCATTAATCATTCCATAATTAATGAAATTGGTAGGCTTCATCCAGTTTAAATCATTAATAACTGCCGGTGAATACCATGCATTCAGTCCTTCCTTAACCAGAAGGGCTACTTTGTTTCCTTCATCGGTAAGATGGCGTTTGATATAAAATGATACAACCGGCTTTAAGAGAACCGACATATCAAAGGCCGGGCTTTCGGCAAAAGCATAAACATTGCTAGGCATTGGTTTTTGTCCAATGGTAGTCAATGAATTACTACCCAGGTATGTACTAAAAAGATGCACTCCCTGAGGTACACCAACTCTCCAAACCGGGTCATCGCCAACTTTATCGTTGTGAGCATACCAACGGTTCTCCGGGTTGATTTCAAAATCCTCAAACCAGGGATAGGTGCTCACATTCTCAAGATTATTGATGTTGACAATCATGGAATCGGCAAAATCGGTATAATGGGTATAATCCAGATTATAAATGGCCCCATTTATAGATATTTGGGAATCGAAATCCTGAGTAGTCAATGAATAAAGGGTGGTCTCATCGAATGGATTTAAGGAAACATAGGTAGTATCACTTGACGTCATAACATCATAAACGCCATGCCAGATGATGTTCCCCGTAAAAGGATTCAGACCATAGTTTTTAACCCGTATCCCTGGAGTTTGCTCTAAAACCGGAGCCGATTTAGGATAGGTCTCCAAAATGGATAGGTTTTGTTTATACCAGTCGAATATTTCTAAATCATCAATAGCAAACCCACGGCTAGCCTCTGTTGAGGTGTTCACATATTTTATTCTCAGCTTCAAATCGCTGGGCGGGTTTGTTATTTTAAAGACCGCGGTTTTCCATTGGTTCACCCTTCCTTTCCAATAATATCCTGTGGAATTGGGAACATTTTCCATGGGCTGGTTAAATTCTGCCGGCATTGAAAAATCTGAACATTCCAACCAAGTGGAGTCCATAGTATTAAAATATTCCAAAAGGGCGCCACTATTGACAGAGGTATTCATGGCATATTTGAAACGGACTCCCAAAGCCTGAACGGCTGACACAAAATAACAAGGGCTAGTTAAATAGGATTCTTCATTGGAATTAGAGTTCCCAGCCAGGCTTGTAACCCAACAGTTACTGCCCGAAGCCGGCATTTCAGCAGCAAAATTAGAAGGATAGCCTCTTTCCCAGGAAGGATTCTTTCCGCCAACCATCCAGTAATCGGTCCCTTCAAAGTTTTCAAAATATGGAATACTTTGGGACGGTTGGTTATAAATACTTGTCCGTAATGTATCGTTGTTAACCCATGAATCGCCTGTGAAATTAATAGCAACCGTCAAATTATATTTCCCATAAGTGATTGTTTCCATTGGATAAGAAAAAACATGTTCCGATCTGTAATATGGCGGAATGGGAGCCAATGCAACTGTATCTTTTACCCATCCACCTAAATCGGTATAATAAGAAAACTCTATGGAGCCATACAAGGTGTCGGCTCCGGTATTGGCATAAGTAATTGCTACATTCTGCTGCGAATACATGTTACAGCCCGAAACCGGGTTGTTAATAGATATTAACGCCAAATCGGAACCTATGCACTGATCATTCATACAAGCATAGTATTCATGGGTGCTGTCCGATATTATAATTTTCCGGTTGAAAGCCATGGTATCGTAAATACCAGACCAGGAATTGTTGGTCCTGAATTTGAATTCATACAGATTTCCAATTTCGAGTTCCATGTTATTAAGTAGAACTTCATAAATACCTGTTCCATTGGGATCTGTCATTTGTTTAGGGTTTCCACCCCAGGAATTAAAACTGCCGGCTAAATCTACAGTTTCAGTCATTGGATTGAACAATCCCTGCTGAATATAATATCCCATATTCACATAAAAAATAACGCCCCGGTAAAGGTTCCTTTTTTCATACAGAGGACCACGGTCATTCACGAGACTATTGATCATATCAGCGCCGATTGCTTTGTCGTAAATTTTTACTTGACCAATACCCCCAACAAAATAATTCGAGACTCCGGCAAATGAACCAATGGTCAAATCGGAATTATAATCATCAATGGTGCCCCCAGTATAAATAAGGTATTCATATTGGTAATTGTTTTTGTAGAAATAGACGTAAGAGCCATCGCAAACAACCGTGGCTAAAGTCCATGCATCGTTATAAAACATCTCCTGAAAAGTTTCGTAAGTCTGTAAGGTTCCCCCTGACCACATTTTAAAAATCAGTTTGTGATCTTTCAGCGAAAGCTGCCACTCATTTCCAAAATTCACGGATGACATAAGTACATATTCAGCCGCAAGATTATCGCTTTGTGGCCTTATCCAAGCGGAAAGTGTAAACTGATTGGTACCTTGCATGGCTGCCACAGGGCTGAACATAACCGACTGTGTACCATCAAAATTAAATGCCAGTTGACTTGAAAAACGTGAGGTTATATAACTTGGAGTATGGCTGGGTGTACCGCTATTTGGTCCTGCCAAACCAATGTTAGTAGTATCGGCATTAAAAGGGACATCAAAAACCAATTGGGGTGAAAGAGGATCGCCCTGGTATTCATAGGCTCCCATATCAATCCGCTTATAAGTCCCATTATACAAACGCCCTTGATAATCGTAATCCCAAACCAGTAAGTTCATACCTGTGGTATCTCTGTACCCCGCATTTATCAAATTTGAAGAACTATTTAAATGCCAGTTGCCGTTGGTTCCATCTTCATAGGAACCATAACCCGAAGTTGGCAAAACAAAACCGGGATCAACGGTCAGGTTGTTTTTATAATTCATCGAAGAAGTTAATCCGGGGTTAATGATGTCTGGAAGGTTGAAAAAGCAGTTGTTCTGGCAATCAAAGGAACTTATGTAACTATTAAATGTTATTCCCTGGGAGTGGTTCGAGAATATGTTATTTTTTAATGTTGCATTTATCCCAGTACAATACAAAGGAGCTCCGTAGTTATTCGAAATGGTGTTATTAACCATATTAAGGTAACGCCCCTCTCCATAAACATAAATCTGGTTGGCACCATCATTATTTGCAATAATATTCTGTACCAACGAAATATCCGATTGCTGAATAGCAACAGCAGAACCATTTCCTGCCAAACCGCCAGTAAAAAAACAATTTTGAATAGCCACCGAAGAATTATTTATAAAAATGGCTCCACCTAAACCAACTGCTCCGCAGTTTTTAAACGTACAGTTTTGCAAAGTCAAATCGGCATGATCCGACACATAGATACCCCCGCCATCGGAACGTAAGCTATCATTCTTGGCATAATACAAATGGCAATAGTTTAATCCGCTGGAGGTTGTATAGCTTATTGCATTAAATACCAAACCGCCCCATCCAACGCCTTCGTTCCCAACCATTGGTTTAAAATACACGGGTGAGGCAGAACTGCCGTTGGCATACAACACGGCATTCATTCCGAATTCGATGCGGTAAAAACCTTCAAAAATTACCTGAACACCAGGATTGATAATTAAAGTATCAATTACATACACATTACTTTGCACCAATACTGTATCTGCAATCCAGGCATCATAAGTAATCGTATCTGTTGCAATTATGGAAGTTGCATTCACATGATGGTTCCATAAAAACACAAGCAACAAAATTGATAAGCTGAGTTGTTGGGTAAATCTCTTCATAAATTCATTTTTTTGAGTTATTAAACCAAGACCGGGCAGTCTTTTTCTGGTTTGTATTGGTTAAAAATACTAAAAATAATTATAAAAGTATGGGCTAAAAACTTAATTTCCTTTAACTAAAGAAATCTTAGGTCGAAACTACTTGTTACTAAGATATAAAGTTCCAAAATTTTCAATATCACTTTTAAAGCATTAATTTCCGATGTTGCTGGTTCCTTTTATTTGCTATTTTTGGGCAATTCTAAAACTCAAAACAAACATATCGATGAAAAAGTTTAAGTTATTAACATGTTCTTTAGTATTGGTACTGGTTGCCTATGTACCTTCTATGGCTTGTACCAACTTTTTGGTTACCAAAGGAGCATCAGCCGATGGTTCTACGTTTATAAGCTATGCCGCCGATTCACATGTACTGTACGGGGAATTGTATTTTTGGGCCGCCGCCGATTATGCCCCAAATACCCTGCTCAAAGTTTACGAATGGGATACCGGGAAATATATGGGTGAAATTCCTCAAATCGCTCATACCTACCAAGTTGTTGGAAACATGAATGAACATCAATTGGCTATTGGCGAAACCACTTACGGTGGCCGTGAAGAACTGGTAGATACCACCGCCGTTGTGGATTATGGCAGCTTGATTTATATTACCCTGCAAAGAGCTAAAACGGCCCGCGAAGCTATCAAAGTAATGGCAGAATTAGTAGCAAACTATGGTTATGCCAGTTCGGGTGAATCATTTTCAATTGCCGACCCCAACGAAGTTTGGATGCTCGAAATAATTGGCAAAGGAACTGAAATGGTAATGGGTAAAGGAAAAAACGCGGCTTTAGTTAACAAAAACAAAGGAGCCGTTTGGGTAGCCCGCATGATTCCAGATGGTTATGTAGCCGGACACGCGAATCAAGCCCGTATTACTACTTTCCCATGGAATACCGATCCTTCGTCGATTTCGAGCAAACAACTGGATAAAATTTTCGATAAAAATGTGACTACTGTTTATGCAGAAGATGTAATGACTTTTGCCAAAGCCAAAGGTTATATCAACGATAAAGTGACCAAAGAGAATTTCGATTTTTCCGAGACTTATGCACCTGTAAACTTTGGTGGTGCCCGCTTTTGCGACATACGCGTTTGGGCCTGGTTCAACAACATCGCCGACGGAATGGATCAATATTGGGAATATGCCAAAGGAAATATTACCCATGATGAAGCTACGCATTACGCGAACAACCGTATGCCTTTGTGGATAAAACCCAATCGTAAGATCAGCGTTCATGAAGTTATGAATAACATGCGTAACCACCTGGAAGGGACTGAACTGGATATGAGCAAAGACGCCGGAGCCGGGGCCTATGGTGCTCCGTACCGATGGCGCCCTTTAACTTGGGAAGTGGATGGTAAAACTTATTGCAACGAAAGGGCTACAGCTACCCAACAAACCGGGTTCTCCTTTGTGGCACAGATGCGTTCATGGTTTCCCGACGAAATCGGTGGAATTTTCTGGTTTGGAGTGGATGATGCCTCCAGTTCCGTATATACTCCTGTTTACACCTGTTCCACCAAAGTTCCCGAAGCCTATGCAGTTGGTAACGGTGATATGATGACCTATTCCAGGGATGCTGCATTTTGGGTATTTAACCAAATCAGCAATTTTGCCTATACACGTTACAGCATCATCCACCCTGAGATTGAAAACAAGCAACAGGAAACCGAAAAAGCATTCATCGCTTCCATTGAATCTATCGACAAAGAGGCACAAAACCTGTTGACTGCCGACAAGCAAAAAGCCATTGCTTTCCTGACCGATTTTTCAGTGAACAATGCCAATAAAATGGTCAATGAATGGAGAGGTTTTTATGAGTACCTTTTTGTGAAATACATGGATGGCAATGTTAAAACAAAAAGAGAGGTGCCTGAAAATTATAAATACGTGACTCCAACATTAGAGCAACCCGGATACAACGAACAATGGAAAAAATCAGTAGCCGACGACACCAAAGAAAAACTTCTGGTTCCGGCGGGTGGAGGGCACTAAAAGAAGCTTGAAACTGGTTTAAGTTAATATTTTACAAAATATTTCAATTAAAAATTGTCGGAATAAACCGGCAATTTTTTTTATAATCACAGGAAAGACTGTTTTATTATCAAAAAAATACTATTTTTGCCGCAAATTTGTACGTAATCTCTTTCAGTTGACATGGAGCCTGATACATTGCGTTCATAAGGTTAAATAAAAAAAGATACCACAATGGATTTAATGAAAGTTGTTGAAAAGGAATTTGCTGGAACAAACGAGATTCCTGTGTTTAATGCAGGTGATACCATCACAGTCCACTATAAAATTCGTGAGGGTAACAAGGAGCGTATCCAGCAATATCGCGGTACCGTGATTCAGAAAAAAGGGACAGGCATCTCTAAAACATTTACTGTTCGTAAAATGTCTGGTAACGTAGGCGTTGAAAGGATATTTCCTGTGAATTCCCCCTTTATTGAAAAAATTGAAGTAAATAAATTGGGGCATGTCCGCAGAGCCCGTATTTACTACTTACGTGATTTAACTGGTAAAAAGGCCAGAATCAAAGAAAAAAGAGTGTAATTCAAACACAAATAATAAGGAGCCCTTTCAACCGAGAGGGCTTTTTTATTTGGTATTTGTACAAAAAAATACGGGTAAGAGTTTTTATTCTGATGTAGTTCCTTATTTCCGCAAGTCACGGAGTGACTAATTGAATTGTTTGCCTTCTTTGTGTCAAATTGAGTCACCCCGTGACTTTCAACGGTTTCCCAGATGATTTGCGGATTTTAGGCAACTAACTTTCTAACGATCAGGAAAGTAATAATGGTTAGATTTGACTGTCCTTAAATTTTGACTAACTTTATTAGCTCCAAATAAGTATCTTCCTTTATTCCAACGATAGCCTCTTTCATATTTTTGACCCACAAATAAATTCCTGCCGATTTATCTTCGTCAATCATCAAAAGGATATTCTTTAAGGCGCTTACTTCATAAATTTGATAGCCAGCCAGTTGTTCTGCAAAAATGAATAAATAGTTTCTGTCATAATCAGTTAAAAGTTTTTCCAAATGCTTGATAGGACTGGTTTCCTCAAGATAACCATTATAAAAGGGTGATTTATCTTCTACAAAAAGGCTTTGATTTTTGTTAACTGGTAAGGTAAAATAAAAAGTTGCGCCTATGGGTTCCCGATCTTTTACGCCAATGGTACCACCATGAGCCGTAATAGCCATCTTACAGAAAGTCAATCCCAACCCTGTAGAACCCGTGTAACCCGACTTTTGCGGATTGTATTGTCCAAAAGGAAGAAAAATCAATTCTTTTTGATCATCGGGAATGGGGGACCCATTGTTGGAAACACACAATTCAATGTAGGTATCATACTTGTATATATCCAATTGTATAAATCCCCCTTCAGGAGTGTATTTTGCGGCGTTTGACAACAGATTGATAAATACACGTTCTATTAAAATAGGATCAAAATAATACATCCCGTACGTGTCGATACGGTTGATGAGTTCAATCTGCTTCTTTTTAATCATGAAGTTCAATTGCTGAATGGCATTATCTACAACTTGTGCCAATGGATTCAATGAAATATTGATATCCATCTGGGCATCCTGATATTTTTTAATGTCCAAAAGGTTCTGAACCAGCATAAGCATCTGACGGCCGGCATATTTAACAATATCATTCTCTGTAAGATGCAGCACAACATTCAATGGATTTTTCAAATCGTGCACCAACATCCCAATCATCTCTTCTTTAAATTTATCCAATTCTACTAACTTTTCGTTAGTATCTTTCAACTGCTCGGCCTGTACCTCCAATTCTGTTTTTTGTTCTTCAATTTTCCCTTTTTGCTCCACTACCTCTTGAGTCCTTTTCTGTACGCGTGCTTCCAAATCCGTATTTGCCTTTTCCAATTCAATGGAAAGCTGTTCCACATCTGTAAAGGCCTGTGAATTTTTTTTCGAAAGAACGAACGCTTGCGATAATACCATGATAAACAAGCCCAAATGCATAATGAATGAAGTACCAAGCCATTTATTATAATATAGAATATCGTTCAATACCGCTAAAAAGAAGAACACATACCCTCCCAAAATAACCCATGAATTCTCGCATTTATGATAAACCGCAATTAATAAAGCATAAAAAATATAAATTGCCATTACAATTATCACCAACTGATAAATCAACGGGCTATAGCTGAAAACGGTAGAGGGGGTAAAAAAAATAATCATACAACTCAAAACACCAAACCAGCCCATGCTCAACACAAATGTCCGGTTTAAAATTTTAGGGTAAAGTGAATAGATAAATCCTAAAGCAGCGGGAGCAGCAAGCATGTATGACCAATACTCAATATAAACCGCCGGTAACCAGTTTATTGTTGGGAACAGTTCCAGAAATATTTTTTCGCCTGTAGTGGCATGGCGGATCATCATTAGGAAGTTCAGCACCCCAAAAAGGAGAATACTGAAGTCCTTTGGACGATAGAAGTATAAAACAAAATGGTAAATAGCCATAATAAACAAAATACCCAGAAGGGCATATCCAATGGCAGATTGCTGTTCTTTATAATTTTTTACCAACTCTGAAGACCCAAAAATTATAGCATCTTCGGGGCCACCTTTCCGATGGTGAAAATTCGAAACCTGCAAGACAAGTTCAATCTGACTATCTTTTGAAGGAACATAAGCCTCAAGGCGCTTCCACGACGGAACCATTTCTTCTTTAGTTGCGGCTACTTTTCCAATCTCGTAAGGGGCTCCACCATTTATCCAGACTTTATAGGCACAATCAAACTCCTGAAAACGAAAACCATATACGGCTTCTTTGGGAACTTTAATAAGTAACCGATAGGTGGCGTATCCCTGCCCTTTGAGTGCCTGATTACCTAACTGGTATCCATTCCAAACTCCAAAAATCTCTAAAAAGTTTGGCTTTAATGAATCGGAAGACAAAAAATCTTTGGGTTCCAGCAGTTGTTGCCAATAGAACTCGGCTTCGCCTTGAAGCCGTATCAAATGGGTAGAATCAAAATTGAAATGAGTTAAATCCAGAACCCCATCCTCGGCAACAGTTACATTGATGTTATTGTAATAATGGGGTTTAAATCCGAATTTATATGCAAAATAAACTGCATAAGCAACAATGGCTATATATATAAAAACAATTAAGTTTTTGCGTAACATTTGGGTTCAAAATTTCGCAATAAATATAATTCATATTTACCGAAATTCACTCCATCGTTTTTGAAATAGTTTATTATTCAATCACTCTCCGCACCACATCAATAACGGTGCCGTCAACCCATTTTATGGCAGCCACTACATCATCGGCCAGATTTGGTTTTTGGCTGGGGCCGCAGATGGCATCGGCCTCCTCTTTTAGTTGCTGAATGGTTTTTATAGGCAATCCGGAGCCTTTCATCCTTTCGATGAGGTCGGTCCGTAAGGGGTTGATGGCAACTCCCCGTTCGGTAACAATAATATCGATCAATTCGCCCGGTCCGCAAATGGTAGTTACTTCATCTTTTATTACCGGTATCCTATCACGGAAAAGGGGAATGGGTAGAATCACATTTTTAGAGAACAAACAATTTTGCCAACCACCAATCCCATGCAATAAGTAACCATCGGAATGGCTTACAACATTGGCATTGAAATTCAAATCGACTTCGGTAGCACCAAGGATGACCACATCTACCATGCTGGCAAAGTTCCCCTTCCCATGGTAATTGTAACTGGTAAACGGGCTGGTCCAAACATGGTTGGCGTTATCGCGCATGCTCCGCACACCATCCAAATCAAAGGTTTGACCATCGAGGATAAATTCAATCAGTCCCTCCTCTAAAGCATCAACCAGGTATTTATTACTCCCACCACGTGCAAACTTGGCTTTGATTCCCTTTTTACGCATAATATCGGCAAAAAAGTTCCCAATGGAGAGAGCTGTCCCCCCTGCCCCTGCCTGAAATGAGAAGCCGTCCTGAATCAATCCCGCCTCTTCACAAAAACGGGCGGTAAGTTCAGCAATGAGTAACCTGTCCGGGCTTTTCGTCACCTCGGTAGTCCCAGAAACAATCTTTTCAGGAATCCCCACTTTATCAACCTTTACAGTGTAATCCACATAATTTCCTTGTATCTGCCACGGGTAACAAGGGAACGGGACCAAATTATCGGTGACCACAATTACTTTGTCGGCATATTGTGAATCGGCTAACGCGAAACCCAGCAAGCCACTGGCCGATGGGCCATTCAATCCATTGGCGTTTCCAAACGCATCTGCACTGGAGGCTCCTATCACGGCAATATCAATTTTAACTTCTCCATCCTGAACTGCCTGATACCTCCCACCATGAGAACGCAAGACGGCGGTTTTTTTCATTTTCCCCTGCGTACAGAATTTTCCCAGTTGCCCGTTCATACTTCCTTCAATATGGCTAATGGTGCCATCTTCGAGGTATCTTATTAAGTATTCATGACAAGGAAACGATGCTGATGGAAACCAACGTAGGTTTTTAACCCCCAATTCTTTGGCGATATCAAATATGGCATTCGAAATTAAATCGCCATTTCTAAAATGATGGTGCGTTGAAATAGTCATTCCATCTTTCAACCCAGCTTTTTGTAAAGCCTCTTTCAAAGTAGCAACTAATTTATTTCCATCACTGGGGAAATTGGCACACGAAGCAATTGGGGGGGCATATTTGCGTCCGGTGGGTTGGTATTTACCAACACCCTGAAAAGGAATAACCAGTTCTCCATTGATGGTTGTGGGGACAAGACGTCCAACAGCGTTTTTAACAAATTCAGTTGCCATGACATTAAAAGTTTAGTAGTACACAATTTGGTAATGTACCGGAACTACAACAAAGATAAAAACTTACCTAATATTTGTTCTGCAAAGCCAGATGGAGTATCTATATTCTAAAACACATGAACAGGATGAATTAAAATAACTAAGGAAAATGGGTGGTATTTTTTTTTTTTTAATTAAATTGGTACTTTCACTTATGAACTAAAACAACTTCATATGTTAAACACAGAACTTTTTCCGGCGCAGGTTTTTTATCTACTGGCACCCAAGAAAGTACACGTACATGAAGTATTTGCAACTATTCTACGCGATCTCACGTTACGGAATGTGATTCGGGTTGCAAAAATCAACAGTTTTCCGAATGACCGTTCTAAGAAAACCCAAAAGTATTATCGGTTTATAAAAGGAGAAGCCTTTAAGGGATATGAACCCCAACCCTTTGAAAAAAGTTTTTTAATTCCTTTTGAGGAAACTGAAAATGTACAAACCAAAGTACTTACCAATTATGTGTTGCGGAAGTATTCGATGCCCAGTGGCTTTATAGGCGACCAGATTTACAATCCCTTGAGTAAAGCAGGTTATATTGGTAGTATCCCTATCTTAAAGGCATTTGGGTATCTGTCGTTAACCCATAAAGGGAATGAGGTTGTAGCACAAGCGAACGAGTTTATCCATCAACAAGAAGAGAAGTTGACCGCTTTAATTGATGGTGACCGTGAAAAATTCATTCATACTATTAATGAAACGGGTGCCTATATTTTTCATTTTGAGGAGAACAATCCAGCATTATACAAGAATATAATTTCGATGGTGAAGCGCATCAACAAATCAAAACCTATGGGGCCGGAAAATGACTTAACTGTATTTATGGAAGCTATGAATATTGACCTGAGTTATTTCCATTAAATCGTTATTATTTCTTGACAATTAATTTTTCACCCTCAGAATTTAGAAAATCGCAAAAGATAGTAAGAAAAAAGCAGACCCAAAACCTGCTTTTTTATGGTTAATTTTTGTAATTCTTGCTTAATGCATTCATATTTACCTCATTCACTATATTTTTGGCTTCCGAAGTGTAAAGAAAATCAATCCGTTCCTTGTAGTGTTCGGTAATTTTACCACGGACCATTTTTAATGTGCTATTAATAAATTTGTTCTGTTCAGTAAAAGGTTCTTCCAGGATTCCCACCGCAGCAGGAAGCCAACGTTCTGGAAATTCACCTTCAAATTTGCCTCCCTTTTTGTAATGGTTTATCTCCTGCTGAAGCAGTTTCAAGGCTTCTTTTTTACCTTCAGGAGTGCCGATATCTAACCCCTTCTCGCTTATATGCCTTTTCAGGGCATCGCTATTAGGAACAACCAGGCCAATGGTGTATGGGTTCTGATTGTTATGGAGCATCAATTGCTCAATAAACGGGGATTTTGAAACCAACATTTCCTCAATAGATTCGGGAGAATACTTCTCACCGTCGTTGCTTATCAATAAACTCTTGAACCGGCCTAATACATATAAAAATCCATCTTTATCCATGTAACCCAAATCGCCGGTATGTAACCAACCATTTTTAATAGCCTCAGCACTTGATTTCTCATTCCGCCAGTAGCCTTTCATCACATTCTCTCCCGAAACAACAATTTCACCTTTTTCACCCAATGGGAGTTCGTTACCATCATCATCGCAGATTTTTAGATCTAGCGGCTTTACTAAATATCCACTGGTACCCAGCCTATGTTTAAACAATGAATTAGACGATATAACCGGCGTGGCTTCCGATAATCCATAACCTTGCATCATAGGGATGCCAATCGCATAATAAAAACGCTGCAATTCAATATCGAGTAGGGCTCCTCCTCCAATAAAGAATTTCAGGTCGCCGCCAAAAACTTGCCGGACTTTGCTAAACAAAATAATATCAAACAATTTCACCAATGGCCAACGAAGTGCATTCAATCCGCGTCCTTTATTATCACCCTCTTTATTATATTTATAGGCAACGTTTAAGGCATAGTTGAACAACTTTTCGGTAAATTTCCCTTTTTCAGCAATCCCTTTCTCGATATTCTTTTTAAAGTTCTTTGCCAAAGCTGGAACGCTCAACAACAAATCGGGTTTAACCTCTTTTATATTGATAGGGATATTTTTAAGTGTCATTAATGGGGTTTCGCCCATTTGAACAAAGGCCATACTTGCCCCGCAGGCAATAAAACTATAAATTCCGGCCACATGGGCAAAACAATGGTCCAACGGTAGAATTAACAGCGTCTTATAAGTATCGGGAATATTCATCAACGAGAGGGCTTGTTCCACGTTGGCGGTATAATTCCTGTGGCTCAGGATAATCCCTTTTGGATCGGCTGTAGTCCCCGATGTATAACTTATATTGGCAAAATCGTCGCCTTTTATTTGATTTTTAGTTTCAGTTAACGCATGTGGAAATTCCTGATTGAATTTGACACCCATTTGATAAACCTGTGCCCAGGCTATTTCTTTGGTCCCATAGTTAGTCTTTTCGTCTAAATAGATAACTTTTTCAAGTTCGGGCAATTCATTTACAATGGCCTCAACCTTGGCGGCCTGACTTTTGGAAACAATAATCATGCGTGTTCCGGAATGTTCCAGGCGGAATTTTATTTCAATAGGTTCCAATTTGATGGACAACGGAACATTAATGGCACCGATATAAAGTACGGCTAATTCCCCATAAACCCAGTCATTTCGGCCCTCGGATAAAAGTGCCAATCGATCGCCCTTCTTAATCCCCATGCTCAGCAAACCTGCTGCGTAATGCTGCACATGCCCGTGAGCCTCACTGTAGCTGGTGTTTTGATATTGATCCTTCTTTTTCTCCTTCAACAAAGGATTTTTAGGATACTTACTTACATTTTCTTCAAATAGTTGAATAATTGTCTTCATACGATAAGATAATTGTGTCCCTTTCGAAAAATTTTTCTCAAAAATAGAAAATAAACTTAATTATCAATTTCTTAATGATACAATTTTATCAACTTTACCCCACCAGCTTCGGGTTTAAAGTATGGTTCCCAAAAAAATATTTTGCATTTTAGAATAAGTTATAATATTGGTATTCAAATCCAAAAGAGGTAAGACGTCTCGCTTATGGTAGAATTTTTACATAAATCGTAAATTTGTGTGTATGTTGCTAATAAAAAAATCACTATTATTTGAAATTCAAAGAACTATTTCTATTTTTGCAGCCCTAAAATAGTTTAAACTTAAAAAGTAAAGTTATGTTAAACCATTATGAGACCGTTTTCATTGCAAATCCCGTTTTGTCTGCGCCACAGATGAAGGAAGCGGTTGACAAATTCAAAGGAATTATCGCCGCTGGTGGAGGCGAAATTGTACACGAAGAAGACTGGGGCCTGCGTAAATTGGCTTATCCTATCCAAAAAAAATCAACCGGTTTCTACTATTTGGTAGAATACACTACCGGAGGTCAAGCAATTGACCGGATTGAGATCGAATTTAAACGTGATGAAAGAATCATGCGTTTTCTTACTGTACGTTTAGATAAATTTGCAGTGAGCTATGCTGAAAAGAAAAGAAGTTTAAAACAAGGTAAACAAGAGGAGAAATAAGCCATGGCACAAAATCAATCAGAAATCAGGTACTTGACCCCACCTTCAGTGGAGATCAAAAAGAAGAAATATTGCCGTTTCAAGAAAAACAAAATCAAATACATTGATTATAAGGATCCTGAATTCTTGAAAAAATTCTTAAACGAACAGGGAAAAATTCTTCCTCGCCGCATTACCGGAACCTCGTTGAAATATCAACGTAAAGTTTCTGTGGCAATCAAAAGGGCTCGGCATATTGCTTTGCTTCCTTATGTTACTGACATGTTAAAATAAAAGGGAGGACGAAAAATGGAGATTATATTGAAACAAGATATTCCTAGCTTAGGATATAAGAACGAAGTGGTGAAAGTTAGGGATGGTTATGGAAGAAACTACCTTATCCCTCAAGGATTGGCCATTTTAGCTACTGAATCGGCTAAAAAAGTAATGGCTGAGAACTTAAAGCAACGTGGCCACAAAGAAGCAAAAATCAAACAAGAGGCTCTTGGTTTGAAAGAAAATATGAAAGATGTAAAAATCACTATTGGTGCCAAAACCAGTACAACGGGTAAAATTTTTGGCTCAGTGAACAATATCCAGATTTCAGAAGCTTTGCAAAAAGCCGGTTATCAGATTGAACGCAAAAACATCTTGGTTAAAGGTGACAGCATTAAAGAGATTGGTTCATATGTAGCCAAAATCAAATTGCACAAAGAGGTTGAATTTGATTTGCCTTTCGAGGTTGTATCAGAATAATGCAATATTCAGCATAAAAAAAGAGGCTGTCTAAAAAGTTTA